>NZ_JBVJHV010000001.1:0-48372 GCF_055586645.1 Nocardia sp. NPDC049935
TCGGTGATCGGTTTCCTGCGTGGTGAACTCGGTACCCCGGCGGGTGGCTGGCCCGAACCGTTCCGGGAGAAGGCGCTCGCCGGCCGCAGCGCCGCGAAACCGGAGACCCCGCTGACCGACGAGGACGAGGCCGGGCTGGCCGGTACCTCCGAACAGCGGCGGGCCACCCTGAACCGGCTGCTGTTCCCCGGCCCGACCGCGGAATTCCTGGCCCACCGCGAGAAGTACGGCGATACCACCGGATTGTCGGCGAACCAGTTCTTCTACGGGCTGCGTCACGGCGAGGAACACCGGGTCCAGCTGGAGAAGGGCGTCATCCTGCTCATCGGGCTCGAGGCGATCGCCGAACCCGATGAACGCGGGATGCGTACCGTCATGTGCATCCTCAACGGCCAGTTGCGGCCGGTTCCGGTACGCGACCGGTCCATCGCCAGCGAGATCCCGGCCGCGGAGAAAGCCGACCGCACCAACCCGCATCACATCGCCGCACCCTTCGCCGGTGTCGTCACACTGACGGTCGCCGAGGGCGATAGCGTCGCCCACGGCGACACCATCGGCACCATCGAGGCCATGAAGATGGAAGCGGCCATCACCGCGCCCCGCGGCGGTGTCATCGGCCGGGTCGCGATCACCCAGGTGCAGCAGGTGGAAGGCGGTGACCTGCTGGTCGAGCTGACCGAGCGCGAATCCGAATGACCCGGATCGTCGCCGGACGGGCCGGCGGACGGCGCCTGCGGGTGCCGCCCGCCGGCACCCGGCCCACCTCGGACCGGGTGCGGGAGGCCCTGTTCTCCTCGATCGAGTCCCGGATGGACCTCGACGGCGCGCGGGTGCTCGACCTCTACGCCGGATCCGGGGCGCTCGGCCTGGAGGCGCTGTCGCGTGGCGCCGAGGCGGCGCTGCTGGTCGAATCCGACCGGCGCGCGGCCGCGGTGCTGCGTGGCAATATCGCCGATCTGGGGCTCGCCGGTGCGCAGGTCCGGGCCGGTACGGTGACGCAGGTGCTGGCCCAGGGCGGCGCGGGCGCCTTCGATCTGGTCTTCGCCGATCCGCCCTACGATCTGCCCACCGACGCCGTCCGGGCCGATCTGGTGGCGCTCGCCGCCCACGGGTGGCTCGCCGCCGACGCGCTACTGCTGATCGAACGGTCCGCGCGATCGGCCGAAATCGAATGGCCCGCGGGGTTCGCGGCCGGCGCCGCGCGCCGCTACGGGGAGACCCGGATCGAGTCGGCGGTGTACCCGGGCGCTGACCCGGCCGAATCCGGCGAACCTGCTAGCGTCTGAACCATGGCAAAAGCTATGTGCCCGGGGTCGTTCGATCCGGTGACCAACGGCCATCTCGACGTGTTCCGGCGGGTCGCCGAGCAGTTCGACGAGGTCGTCGTCACCGTGAATGTCAACAAGAAGAAACAGGGCATGTTCTCGATCGACGAGCGGATCGAGTTGCTGCGCGACGCCACCGCGGACCTGCCGAACGTGCGGATCGCGTCCTGGGAGGGTCTGACGGTCGATTTCGCCCGGGAACAGGGCATCACCGCCATCGTCAAAGGTCTGCGCGACGCCGGGGACTTCGGCTACGAACTCCAGATGGCGCAGATGAACAAGAAGCTCTCCGGGGTGGACACCTTCTTCATCGCCACCAACCCGGCGTTCGGTTATCTGTCCAGCTCCCTGGTCAAGGAAGTGGCCGCGTTCGGCGGCGACGTCACCGATATGCTGCCGCCGCTGGTGCACAAACGGCTACTCGACCGGCTCGCCGAGCGCGCCGGCTGACCCCACCCGCTCCCGCTGCGCCGTCACTTCCCGTACCCGGCGCAGCGGGCGGAACACCAGGCCGCGCAGCGCCAGGAAACGCAGCCCGCCGACGGCGGCGCTGATCGCCAGCACGGCCCCCGCCTGGGCCGGTTCGGCCAGATCCGGCGCGAGAACCTCCAGGGTGGCCAGTGCCGCGGTGCTGATGCCCAGGCCGAGCAGTGCCAGGCCGCCGCCCTCCCACTGCGCGGTGAACCAGCCCACCCGCTCGGCCGCGTGGAAGGTGAGCCGGCGATGCAGTTCGTTGGCCAGAACGGTGCTGACCACCGAACCGACGATATTGGCGAGCAGCGTCCCGGCTCCGGTGAGGCTCAGGAACAGCAGCACGTAGGAGATATTGCTCAGCCCGCCGACCAGCGCGAACCGGATCAATTGGGGAAACGCGCGGTCGCCGCGCAGGTACCGCATCAATCGCTGCCGCCAGGCGCCGCGCACGAACGGTTCCGGCCATTCGAGATCCAGATCCCCGGGGTCCAGTGCCCGGGGGGAGGGCAGCTGCAGGATGGTCATGGGCGGTTCCGATCGGGCAAGGGATATCCGTCCCGCCGTGGTGCGGCGGGCGTTCTATGAATTTAACACCAAGCGGAGAAAGCGTCTCCATTTGATTGTCCGGAATCGCCTGAATCACGTCGAACCGGCGACACACCGAAAGTAGGTTCGGCACAGCCACCGGCCCGGGGCACACTGGGAACGGCGTGATATCTCGCCGAACGTCAGCAGGAGGACAGTGAGCATGTACCGGGTATTCGAGGCGCTCGACGAACTGGTCGCCATCGTCGAGGAAGCACGCGGGATCCCCGCGACGCGCAACTGCATCGTCCCGCGTCCGGACACCCTCGACCTGCTCGACGATGTACGCGACGCGCTGCCTGCCGAGATCGACGACGCGCAGGATGTGCTCGACCACCGGGACAAGATCGTCGACGACGCCCGCGGGCTCGCCGAGGAAACCGTCCGGGTCGCCGACGAGCAGGCCGCCGGAACCGTCGCCGACGCCCGCGCCGAGGCCGACCGGATCCTCGCCGAAGCGAAGGCACACGCCGACCGCATGGTGTCGGAGGCCACCGCCCACGCCGACCGGCTGGTCGATACCGCCGGCGCGGAGGCCGAACGGCTGGTCGCCGACGCCAAGGCCGAACACGAAGCGGTGACGGGCCGGGCCCGGGTCGAGGCCGATCGGATGGTCGAGGCCGGGAAGGCCGCCTTCGATCGTTCGGTGGCCGACGGTCAGGCCGAGCAGCGGCGGCTCGTCGAGGACACCGAGGTGGTCCGCGCCGCGCACGCGGAATCGGCCCGGCTCATCGATACCGCCCACGCCGACGCCGACCGGATGCGCGCCGACTGCGATCACTACGTGGACAGCAAACTCGCCGAATTCGAGGAGACGCTGGGCGGCGCTCTGCGCACCGTCGGCCGTGGCCGGCAGCAGCTGCGCAACGGGTCGGGGGTCCCGGACTACGCCTCGGAGTTCCGGCGTTGATGTGAAGCCGGCGGTCGGGAAGCGGCTGTGGTTTTACCGGGGGTGGGCGGGTCGCGTACTGTGGGGTGGTTGCCTGCCGATTCCGGCACGAACCCAACAATCCGAACGAACTCGAGTGGAGTGTTTCGATGCCTGCCGATACCACCGCGCGCTCGCGCTCCGGTGCACCACGTGCACACGGCGCGGGTTTCGTGCTGGATGTACGCAGCCTCGGTCGCGCCCCGGGATCGATGCGCGAGCTGGCGCGGACGGTCACCACGACCGAACGCCTCGGACTGGACCTGATCGGGGTGCCGGTCGGTTCCGACGTGGAGCTGGACCTGCGTTTGCAGTCGGTGTCCGAAGGAGTGCTGGTCACCGGCACGCTGACCGCGCCGCTGACCGGGGAGTGCTCGCGCTGCCTGGAGCAGTTCACCGATAGCCTCGAGCTGTCGCTGACCGAGCTGTTCGCCTATCCGGACAGCACCACCGATCAGACCTCCGAGGACGACGAGGTCTACCGGATGAGCGATGACCTGATCGACCTGGAACCCCTGGTCGTGGATCAGCTCGGCCTGGAACTGCCGCTGCAGCCGCTGTGCGCTCCGGATTGCGCGGGACTGTGCCCCGAATGCGGTGTTCGGATGGCGATTGCGGGATCCGATCACGGGCATGAGATACTTGATCCCCGCTGGGCCGGGCTGGCGAAATTCGCCCCCGGATCGCCCGGCAGCGGCAGCCCCGACGAGGGTGCGGCCACCGGAGATCATTCCACCGAGACAGCACGTAACAGTACAGAGGAGAAGTAGTCGTGGCCGTTCCCAAGCGCCGGATGTCCCGTTCCAATACCCGGTCGCGGCGCAGCCAGTGGAAGGCCGCCGCTCCCACCCTGATCACCTGCCCGAACCGGGCCTGCGGCCAGAAGACCCCGCCGCATATCGCGTGCCCGTCCTGCGGTACCTACAAGGGCCGCCAGGTCGTTTCGGCCGTCTGATCCCCGGTCTACCGTTGACCGCGGGCAAGGACGAATCCGGCGAGCGCAGCGATCACGCGGACCTGCTCGCCGCACTCGGCGTCGAGGTCCGGCCCGATCTGCTGCGCTTGGCGCTGACGCATCGCTCGTACGCGTACGAGAACGGTGGGCTGCCGACCAATGAGCGGCTGGAATTCCTCGGGGATTCGGTCCTCGGCCTGAGCATCACCGAACGGCTCTATCACGAGCATCCGGAGAAATCCGAAGGTGAGCTGGCCAAGCTGCGCGCCAGTGTGGTGAATATGCACGCGCTGGCCGAGGTGGCCCGGAATCTGGGCGACGGCGGCCTGGGTGTGCATCTGCTGCTCGGTAAGGGCGAGGAGCTCACCGGCGGCCGTGACAAGCCCAGCATCCTGGCCGACGGGATGGAGTCGCTGCTCGGCGCCGTCCATCTCGAGCACGGGATCGATGTGGCACGCGAGGTCGTACTGCGGCTGTTCGCGGATCTGCTCGAGCGCGGACCGCGGATGGGCGCGGGCCTGGACTTCAAGACCAGCCTGCAGGAGCTGACCGCCGAACGCGGTCTCGGCGTGCCCAGCTACGAGATCACCTCCACCGGCCCCGATCACGACAAGGAATTCACCGCGACCACCGTGATCGCCGGTGATGCCTACGGTCAGGGAGTCGGGCGTTCGAAGAAGGAAGCCGAACAGAAGGCGGCGGGTGCGGCCTACCGCGCTTTGACCGGCGAATCCTGAATGCCCGAACTTCCCGAGGTCGAGGTGGTTCGCCGCGGCCTGACCCAGCACCTGTCGGGACGGACCGTCGAATCGGTGACCGTCACCCATCCCCGGTCGGTGCGCCGCCATATCGCGGGCGCCGCGGATATGGCGGCCCGGCTCACCGGGCTGTCGGTGGACACCGCCGAACGCCGCGGTAAGTATCTGTGGCTCACCTTCCGCGATCCCGGCGGCCATCCGGCCGAGGACGCGCTGGTCGTGCATCTGGGTATGAGCGGGCAGATGCTGGTGCAATCCGCGGACGCACCTGTGGAGAAGCACACGCATATCCGCGCCACCCTCGACGACGGGCGCGAACTACGGTTCGTCGACCAGCGCACCTTCGGCGGTTGGGTGCTGGCCCCGCTGGTCTCGGTCGACGGGACCCGGTTGCCCTATCTGCTGGCGCATATCGCGCGGGACCCGCTGGACCCGTTCTTCGACGACGAGGCCGTGGTCACCGCCCTGCGGGCCAAACGCACCGAGATCAAACGGGTGCTGCTGGACCAGACGGTGGTCTCCGGCATCGGCAACATCTACGCCGACGAGGCGCTGTGGCGGTCGGAGGTACACGGCAACCGCCTCGCCGCCACCCTGACCAAACCCAGGCTGCGGCGCGTGCTCGCCGACGCCCGGGCCGTGATGGGTGACGCGCTGGCCGCGGGCGGAACCTCCTTCGACGCGCTGTATGTCAACGTCAACGGCGAATCCGGCTATTTCGAGCGGGCGCTGGCGGTCTACGGTCGCGGTGATCGGCCGTGCCGGCGCTGCGGGGCGGTCATCGTGCGGGAGAAGTTCATGAACCGCTCCTCGTACTCGTGTCCGCGCTGCCAGCCGCCGCCGCGGCGGCGCTGATCCTCCGGCCCGGAGTCTTCGTCCGGCCTCTCGCCTCGGAGCCCCTCGCGCGTTACGGTTTGTTCCGGGGCAAGATCACCCCGGTCCGTCTGGGAGGGACGCCATGCGCAAACTCACCTACTACGTCGCCGCCACCATCGACGGGTTCATCGCCACCGAGGACGGGTCGGTGGATTTCTTCCCGGTGGGTGGCGATCACGGGCCCACCATCACCGCGCAGTACCCGGAGACGCTGCCGTCGAAAGTGCGCGAGACGCTCGGAATCGAGCGGCCCAACGCGAACTTCGACACGGTGATCATGGGCCGGAAAACCCATGATTTCGGGGTCCGTACCGGCACCTCCAGCCCTTACGCCCATCTCCGGCAGTTCGTGGTGTCCACGACCTTGCCCGGCGCCCCGGACCCGGCCGTGGAACTGATCGCGGCCGATCCGCTGGCCCGGGTCCGGGAGCTCAAACGGGAGAAAGGGCTCGGCATCTGGTTGTGCGGCGGCGGGGAGCTGGCCCAGGTACTGCTGCCGGAGATCGACCAGATCTATCTGAAGTTGTATCCGATCGTGCTCGGGAAGGGCCGGCCGCTGTTCGGCACCGGCCCGCGGCTGCCCGAACCCGCCCATTTCCGGACCATCACCAGTCAGGTCTTCGAGGACGGTGTCGCGTTCGTGAAGTACGGCCGGAGTCGCTGACCCGTGACCGGCGCCGGACCGGACAGCACCGCGGCATCCGCGCCGGGGCCGGTGGCGGCGCTGCGCGAGATCGGGTTCTGGCTCGAACGGGCCCGGGAGCAGACCTACCGGGTCAAGGCCTACCGGCGGGCCGCCGACACCCTGGCCGGGCTCGGCGCCGACGAACTGGATCGTCACCGCGCCGCGACCAGCTGGCGGGAGCTACCCGGTATCGGGCCCAAGACCGCCACGGTCATCGAGGAGGCGTACGCGGGCCGGGTGCCGCGCTACCTGGCCGAACTACGCGCGGCGGCGACGCCGATCGGACCGGAGGGTGCGGCGATCCGGCAGCGGTTACGCGGTGATCTGCACACTCATTCCGACTGGTCCGACGGTGGCAGCCCGATCGCGGAGATGATGGTTTGTGCCGCGGCCCTGGGCCACGAGTACTGCGCGCTCACCGACCATTCACCCCGGCTTACCGTCGCCAACGGATTGTCCGCGCAGCGGCTGCGGCGCCAACTCGACGTGATCGCCGAACTGGCGGCCGAACTGGCGCCCTTCCGGATCCTCACCGGGATCGAGGTGGATATCCTCGACGACGGCTCGCTGGATCAGGACGCCGATCTGCTCGAACAGCTCGATATCGTGGTGGCCAGCGTGCATTCCCGGTTGCGCGACGATCGCGACACCATGACCCGGCGGATGGTGTACGCGGTGGCGAACCCGCGGGTGGATGTGCTCGGTCACTGCACCGGGCGTCTGGTCGAGGGCGGACGCGGGACGCGGCCGGAATCGGATTTCGACGCCGAGATCGTGTTCGAGGCCTGCCGCCGCTACGGAACCGCGGTCGAGATCAACAGTCGTCCCGAACGCCGGGATCCGCCGTCGCGGCTGCTGCGCCTCGCCGCCGAGATGGGCTGCGATTTCGCGCTCGATACCGATGCGCACGCCCCGGGCCAGCTGGACTGGCAGGGTTACGGGTGCGCCCGCGCGGCGGCCTGCGGGATCGACCCCGGCCGGATCATCAACACCCGGCCGGTGGACGAACTCCTGGAGTGGACGCGCGCCTCCGGCGGCTGACCCGGCTCGGAACCGGACGAATTGTCGGTGCCGCCACCGATAATGCCCGGTATGCGCGAACTCTCCCTGCGGGCACTGAACCGGACCCTGCTGGTGCGCCAGCATCTGACGGCCCGCGCCGAGCTGGAGCCCCATGATCTGATCCGGCATCTGGTGGCGGTGCAGGGACAGGAGCCGAACTGGCCCTATATCGGGCTGTGGTCGCGGCTTTCCCGGTTCGGGCCCGACGATCTCGCCGCCCTGCTGCGCGACCGGAAACTGGTGCGGTCGACCACCCTGCGGCGCACCGTGCATCTGAGTACGGCCGAGGATTTCCGCTGGCTGCGCCCCACCGTGCAGCCCTTCGTGGCCGGAGCCCTCAACACCGCGTACTACCGCACCGAGATCGACGGTATCGACCTGCCGGCGCTGGCGGCCGCCGGGCGCGAACTGCTGGCCGGTCGGCAGCTGTCGCGCAGGGACCTGGGCCGCGAACTGGCCGGACGCTTCCCGGGGCGGCATACCCGCCGGCTCGCGGAGTCGGTGGAGGTGCTGGTGCCGATGGCGCACGGCGCCGAATCGGGTGAGTGGGGGCGCTGGCGCAATCGCTACGTCACCATCGGCCTGGCCGACGAATGGATCGGGGCGGCCCTGGCGGCGCCGGATCCGGGCACGCTCATCGTCCGCTACCTGGCGGCCTTCGGCCCGGCGACCGTCGCCGATATCCAGGCCTGGTCGGGTCTGACCCGGCTGGGGGAGGTGATCGTCCCGCTCCGGCCGCGATTGCGGGTGCTGCGCGGTCCGGAGGGCGCGGAGCTCTTCGATCTTCCCGACGCCCCGCTCGCCGATCCCGGTCTGGTGGTCCCGGTTCGTTTCCTGCCCGCGTTCGACAACGCCGTACTCGGCTACCGGGACCGGCGCCGCATCGTCTCCGAGGAGGACAGGCGGCGCACCGCGCGCGAGGCATCCGGCGGTGTGCCGGTGTATCTGGTGGACGGGTTCGTGCACGGCCGATGGGCACTGGACGGGACGACACTGCGGATCCAGCCGTGGCATCCGCTGGGCGCCGGTGCGCGGGACGAGGTCGTGACCGAGGCGCGCCGGCTGCTCGCGTTCGTGGGCGCGGACCCGGACGGCGCGGTCGTCTTCGACGAGTGAGCGTGACCCGGGCGGGCCGCGGATGTCCGGGTGGTGAACGATGGCCGAACAGTTGCCGGGTGCCGCCGCTTTCGGCGGTGACTGTCGAAAGATAAAGGCAACAGGGATGTTTCGGGGAGGGTAGCCGCCGGTGGGTGCACTGCTGTTCAATATCGTTCTCCCGCTGGCCGGTATCGCCATTCCGGTGGGCGCGTTCGTCTGGGAATTCGTCTTCGTCGGACGGAAGCGGCTCGGCTGGCGGGTGCAGATGGACACCCCGGTCACCGGTGAGGCCGATTCGGGGCACGCCGGTGCCTTACGGCATCTGCGGCAGACCGACGACGGCCCGGACCGCAACCTGCAGGATCTGTCGGTGGTCCTGGTCCGGATCGAGAACAGCGGGGCCACCACCATCACCGCCGCCGACTACGTGACCGCGGCGGACGGCCGGGCAGGTCTGCATCTGCTCTTTCCCGACCGCCGGGTGATCGGGATGGCGGTCACCGAACTCAGTGACGACGGACTCGCGGTGTGCTTCGAACCGGAATCCGGGTTCGCGCACCGGGAACTGCCCGGATCGCAGCACATCGGCGTGATCGACCTGCCGAAGGTGCCGCTCAACCGGTCGCAGCACTACAAGATCCTGGCGACTCTGGAACGCACCGCGGGCACCGGCGAGTATCCCGAACCCACCATGCAGGGGGTGGTGACCGCGGGCGGTGTCGCGAAAACCCGCGGCCGCACCGGTGTCTCGATGCTGATGGTGGCGCTCGTCGGATTCCTGGTCACCGTGATCGCCGCGATGACGGTGATCGATGCCGTCGAGCCCGAACCCGCGCCGGCCGGATGCGCCACCGGCACGCTCACGGTCGTGGGATCCACCGCGTTCGAACGGGTGCTGCGGGAGGCCGGCGAACTCTACGAACGAACCTGCCCCGGTTCGGACTTCGCATACGGGTTCGAGGGCAGCGAACGCGGTATGGCGGCGGTGGCCGATGAAAAGGGCCGTGACGGAACGCTGCTGGCGATCGGTGACGCGCCCAAGGACGCCGGCTACCCCGCACTGGTGCAGCGACCGCTGGCGCTCTCGCTGTTCAGCGTGGTCGTACACCCGGATACCGGCGTGCGGGATCTGTCGGTGGGGCAGATCCGGGATCTGTTCCTGGGCCGGGTCACCAATTGGCAGCAGGTGGGAGGCGCCGATCGGCCGGTACGCGTCGTGAACCGCTATCCGGGGTCGGGCAGCCGGTGGAACCTCGAGACGCGGTTGCTCGACTCGGCGCAGCAGTTCGAGGCGGGAATCACCTGCAACGAATTGCGGCGCGGCACCGGGTCCGGCCGGTGCCAGACGCTGACCACCGCCGATGTGCTCGCCGAGGTCACCCAGACCAGCGGTGCGGTCGGTTACAGCGAGAGTGCCGACGCCGCAGCCACCGAGGGCGTGGTGAGCGTCACGATCGACGGGCGGCCGGCGACCCGCGAGGAGGCCGCCGCCCGGGCCTACCCGTTCTGGGGTGTGGAGTACGCGTTCTCCCAGGGTGACTTCGCGCCGGGTTCGCTCGGGGCGAGCTTTCTCCGGTTCCTCACCGCCGAGGCCGGTCAGGACGTGATCCGGTCGTACGGGAACCTGCCCTGTGCCGAACTCGCGGATCCGTCGTGGTGCCGGCCCGGCGACTGAGCGGCGGCCGCCCCGCGCCGACGTGTGCGACGCGACATCGGCGGGGGCGTAAAGATCGCGCAAGCGGCCGGTTCTGCTCCGTGGAACGCGGGTAGTTTCACAGCGCGGCACCGTAGTGGCGGCCGGAGACACCGGTCCCGCGCGATGCGTGAGGGAGAGGACGAGCATGTCCGTGGTGGCGTGTGCGTTGATCGCAGTTTTCATCGCCGGTCTGTTGCTGCTGCGAGTGACCGCGGCGGCGCTGGAGGCCCGGGAACACCGCGCGATACGGGTGCCGGTCCGGGCACCGCGCCCGCCGGGCAGGCGCTGACCGGCGGCGGACGGGTTCGTTCCCCGCGGCCGGGGATGGCAGGATCGCAGCATGGCTGAAGACACCACCGCGGCGCCGGCCGGCGATACGTCCCCCGCCGCCGCACCCGGTCCGACCACGCTGTGGGTCGAGCGCACCGGCACCCGGCGCTATACCGGCCGCAGCTCGCGCGGCGCGGAAGTGCTGGTCGGCTCCGACGGCGTACCGGGGGTCTTCACACCCGGTGAACTGCTCAAGATCGCGTTGGCCGCCTGCTCCGGGATGAGTTCGGATTTCCCGCTGTCGCGCCGTCTCGGTGACGACTACGACGCCACCATCCGGGTGTCCGGCGCGGCCGACCGCGAGAACGAGGTCTACCCGCAGCTCGACGAGGTGTTCGAACTGGACCTCAGCGAACTCGACGAAGCGGCCCGGGAACGGTTGCTGGTCACGGTGCAGCGGGCCATCGACAAGGTGTGCACGGTCGGGCGGACGCTGAAGGCCGGGAGCAAGGTGACGTTGTCCTTCGAGATCGATACCGCCGACTGAGATGACCGGCGGCGTCGACGAGACGAGCCCGGTGCGGTTGAGCGCCTGGGTGCACGGGCTGGTGCAGGGTGTGGGTTTCCGCTGGTGGACCCGGTCCCGGGCGCTGGAACTCGGGCTCACCGGTCAGGCCACCAATGCCCCGGACGGCCGGGTGCACGTGATCGCGGAGGGCGGACGCGACGCGGCGGGCCGGCTGCTGGCACTGCTCCGCTCGGGAGAGACGCCCGGCCGGGTGGATCTGGTGGTGGAATCCTGGGAGCCCGCGCGCGGCGGGTTCGCGGGGTTCGTCGAACGCTGAGGAGCACCGCGCTCGCGGGTCCGTGGGCAATGGGGCGGGCGGCCGCGAACCCTTGACATTCCATTGTGGAAGTAGGATCCTGGATTGAGTTCCACAGTGGAATGTGGGTCGACCTCAAAGGGGAACGCTATGGAGATCTCGACGGGAACCCGGGCCTCCGACGCCGAACGTGATCGCATCGTGGGGGAGCTGGGCCGGCACCTGGGCGAGGGGCGCCTCGACCTCACCGAATACGACCAGCGGGTCGCGCAGGTCTACCGGACCACCACCCGCGAGGATCTGCGGGCCGTCCTGGCGGATCTGCCCGCCGCGCCCGCGCCGGCGCCGAGTCGCCGCCGGCGGCGTTTCCCGATCTGGCAGCGGATCGAGGCGAGCGCCTGGCTGTCGGTGAGTGTGCTGGTGCTGGTGATCTGGGCCGCCGTCTCGCTCGGTGTCGGAGCCTTCACCTACTTCTGGCCCATCTGGGTCATCGGGCCGTGGGGTGCGGTGCTGGCGGTACGCGCGGCCACCGGTCTCGAAGCGGGTGTCTGCCATGGCCGTAAGGCATAACGGCCGGTAGCCTCGGCGCCCGTTCCGGCAATCGGACGGCCACGGCCGGTGCGCCGGATGGGGGCATGACGACGCGGACCTATACGATGACTGATCGGCCTGGGTGAGGCGAACAGTTCATGGAGGCGGAAAGGGTCGTCGGCGTTGCACCTGAAGAGCTTGACGTTGAAGGGGTTCAAATCCTTCGCGTCCGCGACGACTCTGCGGTTCGAACCCGGCATCACCTGCGTGGTGGGCCCCAACGGGTCGGGGAAATCCAATGTCGTCGACGCGCTCACCTGGGTGATGGGCGAACAGGGGGCGAAAGCGCTGCGCGGCGGCAAGATGCAGGATGTCATCTTCGCCGGCACCTCCGGCCGCGCGCCGCTGGGGCGCGCCGAGGTCACGCTGACCATCGACAACTCCGACGGCGCGCTGCCCATCGACTACGCCGAGGTCTCCATCACCCGCCGGATGTTCCGGGACGGCGCCGGCGAATACGAGATCAACGGCAACTCCTGCCGCCTGATGGACGTGCAGGAACTGCTCAGCGATTCCGGTATCGGCCGGGAGATGCATGTCATCGTCGGCCAGGGGCAGCTGTCGGCCATTCTCGAATCGCGGCCGGAAGACCGCCGCGCCTTCATCGAAGAGGCCGCCGGTGTGCTCAAACACCGCAAACGCAAAGAAAAGGCCGTCCGCAAACTGGATGCCATGCAGGCCAACCTGGCCCGCCTCACCGATCTCACCGCCGAATTGCGCCGCCAGCTCAAACCGCTGGGCCGCCAGGCCGAGGTCGCGCGCCGCGCGCAGACGGTGCAGGCGGATCTGCGCGACGCCCGGTTACGTCTGGCCGCCGACGATCTGGTGACCCGCCGCGGCGAACTGGAGAGCCAGCAGAGCAAAGAGGCCTACGCGCGCGAACAGCAGATCACCGTGCAGAGCGAACTGGACGCCGCGCAGGCCGCGCTGGCCCAGCAGGAATACGAACTCTCCCGGCTGACTCCCGGCGCCGAGGCGGCCGGGCAGCTGTGGTTCCAGCTCTCGGCGCTGACCGAACGGGTGAACGCGACCATCCGTATCGCCGGTGACCGGGCCCGCCACCTGGACACCGCGGCCCCCACCGGCACCGGTCGTGATCCGGACCAGCTCGAAGCCGAGGCCGACCGGGTCGAGGCCGAGGAGGCCGAACTCCGCGAGGCGGTGGAGATGGCGGGTGAAACCCTCGAAGCGGCCCGCGACGGACTCGCCGACCGTGAACACGCGGCGAAGGCCGCCGAGCAGGCCCATCTGGCCGCGGTCCGGGCGATCGCGGACCGGCGGGAAGGGCTGGTGCGGTTGTCGGGCCAGGTCGACAACCTGCGCACCAAGGCCCAGACCGCCGATGCCGAGATCGTGCGCCTGTCGACCACACTCGCCGAGGCGCGGGCGCGGGGCACCGAGGCGCAGACCGAGTTCGACTCCGTTCAGGACGAACTCGTCGAACTGGACGCGGGTGAAGCGGGTCTCGACGCCCAGCACGAACACGCGGTGGAAGCGCTGACACTGGCCGATCGGCGGGTCACCGAACTGCGTGCCGAGGATCGCGACGCGGGGAAGAAGGTCGCCTCGCTGACCGCGCGGATCGAGGCACTCGGCATGAACCTGGCCAGCCGCGACGGTGCGGCCTGGCTCACCGAGAACCATCCGGCCGGATTGCTGGGCCCGCTGTCGGAACAGTTGCGGGTGCACACCGGGTACGAGACCGCGGTCGCCGCGGTCTTCGGCCCGGTGGCCGAGGCACTGGTCGCCGATACCGGCGATACCGCGCGCAGCGCCCTGCGCGCCCTCGGTAAGGCCGACGGTGGCCGGGCCGCGCTGGTCTACGCGGGTTCCGGCGGTTCGCCCGGCGCCGAACCGGGGGAGGCACTGCCCGATCCGGCCCGCTGGCTGCGGGATGTGCTCGATTGCCCGGATACCGTGCACGCCGCCGTGGCCGCGCTGACCCACCGGGTGGCGGTGGTCCCGGATCTGGACGCGGCCGCCGCCCTCCTCGGCTCCCACCCGGAACTGCGGATCGTCACCCGTGACGGAGATCTGGCCGGAACCGGGTGGCTCATCGGCGGGTCCGACCGGTCGCCGAGCCGGCTCGAAGTGCAGGCGCAGATCGATGCGGCCGAATCGGAACTGCGCGCCGCGCAGCGCCGTGCCGAGGAATTGGAGGCGAGCCTGGCCGGCGCGCTCGACGAGCAGTCCGACCGCAAGGACGCGGTGGATCAGGCCCTGCTCGCCCTGCACGAATCCGATCAGACCCTCAATGCCGTCTACGAGCGGCTCGGGCGGCTGGGCGCGGCGGTGCGTACCGCCCAGACCGAGTCCGAACGGGTCATCGGTCAGCGGACCACCGCCGAAACCACCCGGGAGCAGACGCTCACCGCGCTTGCCGAACTCGAGGAGCGGCTGCGCCACGTCGAACGCGAACAGGCCGATTCCGGCGGCGACGAGGCCGGCGCCGCCGGAACCGAGGCGGCGGCGCTGGCCCGGGAAGAGGCCGCCGCCGCGCTGGCCGAGGCCCGGACGATGGAGGTCGAGGCCCGCCTGGCGGTGCGCACGGCCGAGGAGCGGGCCGAATCGGTGCGCGGTAAAGCGGATTCGCTGCGCCGCGCCGCCCGGGCCGAACGCGACGCGCGGGCCCGGGCCGAACGCGCCCAGGCGGCCCGGCGCCGGGCCGCGCAGGTGGCCGCGGCCGTGGCCGAATCCGGTGGCGAACTGGCCACCCGGCTGGAACAGGTGGTGGCCGCGGCGGGCGCCCGGCGCGACGATCTGGTGCGCCGGCGTACCGAATGCGCGACCGGTGTGGACCAGATCAAGGAACGGGTCCGGGCATTGAGCACCCAACTCGGGCAGCTCACCGACGCGGTGCATCGCGACGAGGTCGCCAAGGCGCAGGCCGCGCTGCGGATCGAGCAGCTGGAAACCACTATCGCCGAGCAGTTCGGTATCGCGCTGGACGATTTGATCGCCGAATACGGACCCGACGTCGCGCTGGCGCCCAGCGAACTCGAGATGCGGGAATACGAGCAGGCCAAGGAACGCGGGGAAGCGGTCACCGCGCCCGCGCCGATGCGGTTCGATCGCGCCTCGCAGGAGCGGCGCGCCAAACGCGCAGAAAAGGATCTGACCACTCTCGGCAAGGTGAATCCGCTGGCGCTGGAGGAGTTCGCGGCCCTCGAGGAGCGCTACAACTTCCTGGCGACCCAGCTCGAGGACGTCAAGAAGGCCCGGCAGGATCTGCTCGACGTGGTGTCGGAGGTGGACGCGCGCATCCTGCAGGTGTTCACCGACGCCTACGCCGATGTGGAGCGGGAGTTCGTCCAGGTCTTCTCGGCGCTGTTCCCGGGCGGTGAGGGCCGGCTACTGCTCACCGACCCCGGCGATATGCTCACCACCGGTATCGAGGTGGAGGCCCGCCCGCCCGGGAAGAAGGTGAAGCGTCTGTCGCTGCTGTCCGGCGGCGAGAAATCGCTGACCGCCGTGGCGCTGCTGGTGGCCATCTTCCGGGCCCGGCCCTCGCCGTTCTACGTGATGGACGAGGTGGAGGCCGCGCTCGACGACACCAATCTGCGCCGGCTCATCGGGTTGTTCGAACAGCTGCGCGAGAAGAGCCAGCTGATCGTCATCACCCACCAGAAGCCGACCATGGAGATCGCCGACGCCCTCTACGGCGTGAGTATGCGCGGCGACGGGATCACCCAGGTCATCTCGCAGCGACTGCGCGGACAGGATCTCGCTTCCACCGGCTCCGCCGGCTGACCGCGCGACCGCGGCCGGGACACCGCGGCGCCGGGGCCGCGGCGTTCACAGCAGATCGCTGACGTCGTCGGGCACATCCACCGCGTATTTGCGCAGGATCTCCATCGATATCACTTCCAGGGCATTCTCATGGGTCGCCGCCAGCACCACCGGCGCGGCGACACCGTCCTCGTGCGCGTGCAACCAGCGCACCGCCACCACACACCATCTGTCCCCGGGCTGCAGGCCGGGGAAATTGTTCTCCGGACGCGGTGTGCTCAGATCGTTGCCGATGGACGCCTGGTGTTCCAGGAACTCGGCTGTGACGACCGTGCACACGGTGTGGCTGCCCAGATCCTCCGGGCCGGTGCTGCAGCAGCCGTCCCGGTAGAACCCGGTCAGAGGATCGGTGCCGCACTCTTGTAGCGGACCCCCAAGCACGTTTCGATCGGTCACATCGCCGATCCTATTGTCCTGTCGCGAGAAGTTCCGCAGGACAAGAAATCTCATCGGCCGTGTTCCGGGCCCTGAGCTGGGAAAGCGCTGGATGCGTCCATTTGCTCCGGCCTCCCGCCGCGCGGGCCGGGCCGGGTCGCGGGCGGCCCGGTGGCCCTCTGCAAGGATGGTCGGCGTGAGTGCGCAAGCCTGGATTCTGATCGCAGTGATCGCTGCCGTACTGCTGGTCGCGCTCGTGGCCGGTTTCGTCCGGTACAAGCGCGGCCGCGTCTCGCTGGCGCCGCCGGCGGGGAAGGAGGAACTCACCGACCGCTCGGGTGGATATCAGGCGGCGGGTGGTTTCTCCTTCAGCCAGGGCGGCCGGGGAGCGACCGCGACCCCGGCGCCGCCGAGTCCCACTGAGCGGACCGATACCGAGGGTCAGCCCCATATCGGGGACGACGCGGCCGTCCCCCGGGACGCGCCGCGCCGCGGGATCACCGACGTCACACTGCCCGATACCGTGGATTCCGGCGCGGGCACCGCCCCCGCCGAACCGGATGCGGGCGGGTCCGCCGAGACCGCCGCGCCGCCGACTCCCGGGGAGTCGGACACCGCCGATACCGGAACCGCGCCCGGCGCCACCGCGGATACGGCCGAAACCGCCGCCGAATCGGCCGCGGCCTCCGAAGCCGCCACATCCGGCACGGGTACGGCGACCCCCGAAACGCCGGCTCCGGAAACGAAGGCGCCGGCGGCGGAACCCACGGAGGCGGACACCTCCGGCGCCACGGTGATCGCTCCCGACACCGCGGCCGACGCCCATCTGGTGCCCGAGGTCGAGGAGATCGAACCCACCTCCGGCCGGCTGACCCGGTTGCGCGGGCGGCTCTCGCGGTCCCAGAACGCCGTCGGTAAGAGCCTGCTGGGCCTGCTGGGCGGCGGCGATCTGGACGAGGACTCCTGGGAAGAGGTCGAGGACACCCTGGTCCTGGCCGATATCGGCACGGCGGTCACCACGGTGATCGTGGAGCGGCTGCGCGAGGAGATGGCCGCGCGCAGCGTGCGCACCGCCGACCAGGCCCGGGCCGTACTGCGCGATGTGCTCATCGAATCGCTGCGACCGGATCTGGATCGTTCGGTGCGGGCGCTGCCGCACGCCGATCACCCGTCCATCCTGCTGGTGGTCGGGGTCAACGGCACCGGGAAGACCACCACCACCGGCAAGCTCGCGCGGGTGCTGGTGGCCGACGGCCGCCGGGTGCTGCTCGGCGCCGCCGATACCTTCCGCGCCGCCGCGGCCGACCAGTTGCAGACCTGGGGGGAGCGGGTCGGCGCGGAGACCGTGCGCGGGCGTGAGGGCGCCGATCCGGCCGCGGTGGCCTTCGACGCGGTGTCCACCGGTATCGACACCGGGGTCGATGTGGTCCTGGTCGACACCGCCGGCCGCCTGCACACCAAGACCGGGCTCATGGACGAACTGGGCAAGGTCAAACGGGTGGTGGAGAAGAAGGCCTCGGTGGACGAGGTGCTGCTGGTGCTGGACGCCACGGTCGGGCAGAACGGTCTCATGCAGGCCCGGATCTTCGCCGAAGTGGTGGATATCACAGGCGTCGTGCTGACCAAGCTGGACGGAACGGCCAAGGGCGGCATCGTCTTTCAGATCCAGCACGAGCTCGGGGTCCCGGTCAAACTGGTCGGGCTCGGTGAGGGCGCCGACGATCTGGCCCCCTTCGAACCGTCGGCGTTCGTGGACGCGCTGCTCGGCTGAGCCGGGGCCGGCCCGGTCGGTTTCGGGGGGTCTCCCCGTACCGACCGGGCGCCATTTCGGGAGGAAGCAACATACCCGAAACATTTCGGCGCGATCGATTCACCTAGGTGAAACACCAGAGCGTCACGGATGAAACACCGAATGAGCACCCTTCAGTAGCGGGCCCAACGTTGTGCGAACGGCGGGCCAGAAGATGAGGGAGGAAACTGGTGGAAACCGTGATCGGCGCGCCCAATGCCGGCGACACCGCATGGATACTGACGAGCGCGGCGCTCGTCCTGCTGATGACACCCGGCCTGGCGTTCTTCTACGGCGGTATGGTCCGGGGCAAGAACGTGCTCAACATGATCATGATGAGCATCAGCGCGATGGCCGTGGTCACTGTGCTCTGGGTGCTGTACGGCTTTTCGGTCGCATTCGGTACCGACAAAGGCGGCCTGCTCGGTGACCCCGGGCAGTTCTTCGGCCTCAAGACCCTGATCGCCGGATTCGGAGACGAATCCGCCGGCGTACCGCTGATCGGGAACATCCCGGCGACCGTGTTCGTCGCCTTCCAGGCGATGTTCGCGATCATCACCGTCGCCCTGATCTCCGGCGCGGTGGCCGACCGCCTGAAGTTCACCTCCTGGCTGGTGTTCTCCGGTATCTGGGCCACCGTGGTGTACTTCCCGGTCGCGCACTGGGTCTGGGGCGGCGGCTGGATCATGGAGAAGGTCGAGGCCATCGACTTCGCCGGTGGTACCGCCGTCCACATCAACTCCGGTGCCGCGGCGCTCGCGCTGGCCATCGTGGTGGGTAAGCGCGCGGGCTGGCCGAAAACCCCGTTCCGCCCGCACAACCTGCCGTTCGTGATGCTGGGCGCCGCGCTGCTGTGGTTCGGCTGGTTCGGGTTCAACGCCGGTTCCGCGGCGGCCGCCGACGGTGTCGCCGGCGCCGCCTTCATCACCACCCTGGTCGCCACCGCCGCCGCGATGATCGCCTGGCTGGTGGTGGAGAAGATCCGTGACGGCAAGCCGACCTCGCTGGGCGCCGCCTCGGGTATCGTCGCCGGTCTGGTCGCCATCACGCCCTCCTGTTCCTCGGTGAACGTGCTCGGCGCGCTGGCCATCGGCGCCATCGCCGGTGCGGTCTGCGCCCTGGCGGTGAGCCTGAAGTTCAAGTTCGGCTACGACGACTCGCTCGATGTCGTGGGTATCCACATGGTCGGCGGTATTCTCGGCACGGTGCTGATCGGCCTGTTCGCCGCTCCCGAGGCGCCGGCCGCCGCGAAGGGCCTGTTCTACGGCGGTGACCTCGAACTGCTGGGCCGGCAGACCCTCGGCGCGGTCGCGGTGATGCTGTACTCCTTCGTGATCGCCCTGGTGATCGCGTACGCGATCAAGTTCACCATCGGCCTGCGTGCCGACGCCGAAGCGGAGTCCACCGGGATGGACGATTCCGAACACGCGGAAACCGCATACGATTTCGCTGCACTGGGTGGAACCGCACGTTCGGCCGGCAAGGAGGCATGAACCCCATGAAACTGATCACCGCAATCGTCAAACCGTTCACGCTCGAGGACGTCAAAACCGGTCTGGAACAGGCGGGCGTCTTCGGGATGACCGTGAGCGAGGTGCAGGGTTACGGACGGCAGAAGGGCCACACCGAGGTGTACCGCGGTGCGGAGTACTCGGTCGATTTCGTCCCGAAGGTGCGGGTCGAGGTCGTGGTCGACGACAGTTCGGCCGACCGGGTCGTCGATCTGATCGTGGAAGCGTCGCGGACCGGCAAGATCGGAGACGGCAAGGTCTGGGTGACTCCGGTCGAGACCATCGTCCGGGTCCGCACCGGCGAGCGCGGGACCGACGCGCTATAGAACAGCGTCGCGTTGTCGCGACGGCGGGTGTAAACGACGACAGCGGCCCCGCTCCCACCGGACACCGGTCGGGGCGGGGTCGCCTGTGTGAACGGGTGGTGGTTTCGTTGGGTGAGATCCGGCAGGAACGGGAGCCCGAGGGGGCGCGGGGCGGGCCTGGTAAGGCGGCCGCTCTGTCACAGGGCGCGGCCGATCTGGTGCGGGCCCGGGATCAATTGCTCGGCGGCGGGCAGCCCCGCCATCCGCGGCTGGACGCGGAGTCCCTGCGCGAGGCGCTGGTCGACCTGTACGAGCTGTGGCTGACCGGGAAGGGCACCGAGGTCGGTATCACTCCGGACAGTGGGCTGGCGATCATGGCCGTGGGCGGTCTGGGCCGGCGCGAGATGCTGCCCTATTCCGATCTGGATCTGGTCCTGCTGCACGAGGACATGGACCCGAAGAAAGTCGCCGAGATCGCCGACCGGCTCTGGTATCCGCTGTGGGACGCGCATATCAAACTCGACCACAGTGTGCGCACCGTGCCGCAGGCGCTGAAGGTGGCCTCCGACGATCTGGTCGCCGCGCTCGGCATGCTCGACGCCCGACATATCGTGGGCAATCCCGAACTCAGCGAGCGGATCATCGCCGGTATCCGCAAGGACTGGCGCAGCGGGATCCGCGGCCGGTTCGACGAACTCGTCACCGGGGTGCGGGCCCGGTGGGAACGCAGCGGTGAGGTGGCCCATCGCAGTGAGCCCGATCTGAAGAGCGGTCGCGGCGGTCTGCGCGATATCCAGCTGCTGGACGCGCTCGCCATCGCTCAGCTCACCGACGCCATGCCCGGGTTGGGGCCGGACGCGCCGGGCGGCGGTCTGGCCCAGGCACATCGCAAACTGCTCGATGTCCGCACCGAACTGCACCGGGTGGCGGGCCGGGCCCGGGATCAGCTGCGCGCCCAGGACGCCGACGAGATCGGCGCGGCCCTGCGGATCGGCGATCGGTTCGATCTGGCCCGCACGCTCAGCGACGCCGCCCGCACGGTCGTGTACTCGGTGGATGTCGGGATGCGCACCGCGGGCAACGCGCTACCGCGGCGCGGGCTCGCGCGGCTGCGCCGGATGCCGGTGCGGCGGCCCCTGGACGAAGGCGTGGTCGAACACGGCGGCGAGGTCGTACTGGCCCGGGACGCCCGGCCGCAACGTGATCCGGGCCTGATCCTGCGGGTGGCGGCGGCCTCGGCCCAGACCGGTCTGCCGATGTCGGCGACCACGCTGAACCGATTGTCCGAGGACGCCCCGGAACTGCGCGAACCGTGGCCCAAGGACGCGTTGAACGATCTGCTGGTCCTGCTCGGGTCCGGACGCGGTGTCATCGACGCCGTCGAGGCATTGGACCGGACCGGACTGTGGGGCCGGCTGCTACCCGAATGGGGTGCGGTCCGTGACCTTCCGCCCCGCGACGCCGTGCACGTCTGGACGGTGGACCGCCATTCGGTGGAGACCGTCGCCTACGCGAGCGCGCTGAGCACCCGGGTGGCGCGGCCGGATCTGCTGGCCCTCGGGGCGCTGCTGCACGATATCGGCAAGGGCCGCGTCGAGGACCACTGTGCGGTCGGCGCCGAACTCGCCACCCAGATCGGCCGCCGGATGGGGTT
Organism: Nocardia sp. NPDC049935; assembly: GCF_055586645.1. Lineage (NCBI taxonomy): Bacteria > Bacillati > Actinomycetota > Actinomycetes > Mycobacteriales > Nocardiaceae > Nocardia > Nocardia sp. NPDC049935. Next base: position 21,551 of record NZ_JBVJHV010000001.1, read on the forward strand.
GTGGCCGTCGGACGTGGAGATTCTCAGCGCGATGGTGCGCCATCACCTGTTGCTCCCCGATGTCGCCACCCACCGCGATATCGACGATCCCGCCACCGTCCAGTACGTCGCCGACGCCCTGGACAACGACCCGCGTCGCCTCGAACTGCTGCACGCGCTGGCCGAAGCGGATTCGCTGGCGACCGGTCCGGGGGTGTGGGGCGAGTGGAAGGCGACGCTGATCGGCGAACTGGTGCGCCGCTGCCGGACCGTGATGGCCGGTGAGGAGTTGCCCGAGCCCGAACCCATCCCGGACGATTTGCTGGCCCGGGCCGCGGCGGGCGGGGTGCACGTCGAATTGGCCCCCGGCGACGGCAAATACACCCATATCGCCACTGTTATCGCCCCGGATACTCCGGGTTTGCTGTCGAATACCGCCGGAGTGCTGGCCCTGCATTCGCTGCGGGTGCTCTCGGCGTCGGTGGGCGGCGCCGGGGAGTCGGCGGTCAACACCTTCGTCGTCACCCCGACCTTCGGCGGGCCGCCGGATGCCGGACTGCTGCGGCAGGAACTGAAACGGGCCATCGCCGGTGACCTCGACGTCCGGGCGGCGCTGGCCGCCAAAGAACGCGAAACCCTGGGCGCCGCCCGCTACGCGCAGGCCGAACCCCGGCTCATCTGGGCGGAAACCGGCGTTGCGGGACAGGTGATCCTGCAGTTGCGGGCCGAGGACCGGATCGGGCTGCTGTGCCGGCTGGCCGCCGTGCTGGCCGGGGCGGGCGCGGATGTCCGCTGGGCGAAGGTGGTCACCATGGGGTCGTTCGTGGTGGACGTCTTCTCCCTCGACCTGGGCGAAGAGGCCGGCCCGCGGCGGCGCGCGGAACTGGAATCCGCGCTGTTGCAGGAGGTGCCGCGACCCGCGCCGCGTAAACCCCCGGAGGCGGAAAAGGACCGGTGACCGACGCGAAGGTCACCGTTACGCGTCGATTGCCCACCGTTTGCCGTGAGGTCGGGAGCGGCGGGCGATCCGGGCCCTAACATTCCGGAGGTCAGCTGTCGCGCTCACGAGGGGAGCAGGTCGGTGGCAATCCAGGTAGTGACTTCGTCGATCATGACAAGCGATATGACCCCGCATATCGCCCGATGCGTGGGCGACGCCTACTGGGTGGTGACCTGGTTGCCCGGGCGCACGCTCACCGAACCCCAGGCGATGGCCGCCATGAACGTGGCCGCCGCCGTCGCCTCCAACGGGCTCCCACCGGACGACGACTGGTCGCGCCTGGATTCCCTGGCCCGCCAGCTCGGCCTCACCGGCCGGGAGGCGGCCTACCTGGTGGCCGTCGAACAACACGACTACCAAAGAGGCTTCTCCGCTACTTGAGTGCGTACTCCCAGCGGAAGCGGTGGACCGTCCACGGCACCTGGTACGGGACCGTTACCCTGGGACGTGACGTCCCTCGAGATCAGGAGCCTGCCAGGTGTTCGAATCCCTATCAGACCGGTTGACCGGTGCCCTGAAGGATCTTCGCGGTAAGGGTCGCCTGTCGCCGGCGGATATCGACGCCACCTGCCGGGAGATCCGCCTGGCGCTGCTGGAGGCCGATGTCGCGTTGCCGGTGGTGCGCGGGTTCATCGCCAGTATCAAGGAGCGGGCCAAGGGGTCGGAGGTCTCCGCCGCGCTCAATCCGGCGCAGCAGGTCGTCAAGATCGTCAACGAGGAACTCGTGGGGATCCTCGGCGGCGAGACGCGGCGGCTGACGCTGGCCAAGACCCCGCCGACGGTGATCATGCTCGCCGGTCTGCAGGGCGCCGGTAAGACCACACTGGCCGGAAAGCTCGCCAAATGGCTGCGTGACCAGGGTCATCAGCCACTGCTGGTGGCCTGCGACCTGCAGCGTCCCGGCGCGGTGACCCAGCTCCAGGTGGTCGGCGAGCGGGCCGGTGTCCCGGTGTTCGCGCCGCATCCGGGCACCTCGATCGGCGGGGGCGAGAACGCGCTCGGGATCACCGCGGCCGATCCGGTGGCGGTGGCGGAATCCGGTATCGCCGAGGCCCGGGCCAAACAGTACGACGTGGTGATCGTGGATACCGCGGGCCGGCTCGGTATCGACGCCGAGTTGATGGCGCAGGCCGCCGGAATCCGCGACGCGGTGAAACCCGACGAGACGCTGTTCGTGCTCGACGCCATGATCGGCCAGGACGCGGTGTCCACCGCCGAGGCGTTCCGCGACGGTGTCGGCTTCACCGGTGTCGTGCTCACCAAACTCGACGGCGACGCCCGCGGTGGCGCCGCGCTCAGCGTGCGCAACGTCACCGGCGCGCCGATCATGTTCGCCTCCACCGGTGAGAAGCTCGAGGATTTCGACGTCTTCCATCCCGACCGGATGGCGAGCCGGATCCTCGGTATGGGCGATGTCCTCACCCTGATCGAGCAGGCCGAACAGGTCTACGACGCGCAGCAGGCCGAGGAGGCCGCGCGCAAGATCGGCAGCGGTGAGCTCACCCTCGAGGACTTCCTGGACCAGATGCTGGCCATCCGCAAGATGGGCCCCATCGGAAACCTGCTCGGGATGCTGCCCGGTGCCGGGCAGATGAAGGATGTGCTGGCCCAGGTCGACGATAAACAGCTCGACCGGGTGCAGGCCATCATCCGCGGTATGACCCCCGCCGAGCGGGAGAACCCGAAGATCATCAACGCCTCCCGCCGCCTGCGTATCGCCAACGGCTCGGGGGTGCAGGTCTCCGATGTGAACCAGCTGGTCGACCGGTTCTTCGAGGCCCGCAAGATGATGGCCGCGATGGGCCGGCAGATGGGGATGCCCGGCGGCAACCGGCGCAGCAAGAACCGCAAGGGCGGAAAGAAGGGCAAGAAGGGCGGGCGCGGGCCCACCCAGCCGAAGATGCGCGGCGGATTCCCCGGAATGCCGGGCCTGCCCGCCGCCGGCAGCGGCGGCGGAATGCCGGACCTGTCCGGTATGCCGCCCGGCCTGGATCAGCTGCCCCCGGGACTGGAGAACTTCGATATCTCCAAGTTCAAGTTCCCGGACAAGTAACCGCCGGAGGCGGTACCGGCGCCCACGATCCGCGGGAGCCGGTACCGGCACGGTCAGCGGTTGCGACGCCGTGTGATCAGCACGACCGTGACCACGGCGGCGACCAGGACCACCGCGAGAATTCCCACCGCGACCCCGGCGACCGTCCAGATGCCGTCGGCGGGGCCCTCCGGCCCCTCGCCGGTATCTCCCGCCGCGACCGACTTCGAATCCCCGCCGAAGGTCGCGTCGCCGGGGGAGTTGTCCGCGTACCGGGGCCCGGGCTCCGGCGTCCCGGCGATATCCAGCTCCACCTCGATCGGTACCGGCGCGACCTCGTCGGTCGGGCTCAGTTTGACCGCGATGTAGTACCAGCCCGCCACGGCCTGGCCCGCCACCCCGGTGTCCGAGGCCTCGCGGTTGAGATACCGGACCGGGGCGGTCGAGATCGCCGGATCGTGGGTTGGCAGTGTCTGTTCGCTGCCGGTGTAGGCCATGGTGTCGGAATCGAGCTCGGCCCGGTACGGGTTGTAGAGCGCGGTGGCGATATTCGAGGTGAACTCACTGCCCCGCTGCGGGGTCCCGGCGAACCGGACGCGGTAGGCCAGACTCTGTCCCCAGTCGAGTTTCACCCGGTAGAAAACGAATTCGCCGCGTTGCAGGGTATCGCTGTAGCGGCCGGTCCCGGGCAGCTCCGCCGCCATATTGAACGATCCGCCGCCCACGACCGGCGCCGTGGCGCCCTGGGGTGCGGTGAACTCCGCGGGCGCGGGCGCGGCGGCCGGGCCGGGGTCGGTGACCGCGGGTTCGACTCCCACCGACAGCTCCACCGGCAACTGCGCCGGCGCGTTATCGGAGGCCTCACCCCACTCCAGCGCGAAGTAGTAGCGTCCGCCACCCTCGCACCCCGCGGCGCCCGAACCGCCGGAGGCCGGTTCGGCCGCGCCCTTCCAGATACTGCCCACGGTCAGCGCCACCCCGTCGCCGGACCGGGTGGCCAGTTCCTTGTCCTCGTGGTGGCAGTCCTGCCCGTCGGCGCCGTAGACCCGGAGATCGAGCCGGTCGACCGAGCTGACGGAATCCTTGCCGCGCGGGAACGAGACGGTCCCGGTGAAATACGCGGTCGCGCCCTCGGGCACGTCCACGGCGTAGTACCGCGGCTGCTTGCGGCCCAGCACATCCAGATACTGCCCGGGTTCGGCGACCGGTGCGTCCCGGTACTCCGGGGAACCGGTGAGCGGGATCCCCGCCGCGGCGTAGGTCCGTAGGGCGGCGGCACTGACCCGGGGCAGGACCTGTTCGAGTGTTTTTCCGTCGGCGGCGTCGGTGTAGGTGCCGCCGGTGGTCTGGGCGATGCAGGTCAGTTGTGCTCGGGAGGGGTCGTCGACGCCGAAGCCGATCGCGTGTACGACGATGTCGGCGCCCTGGGCGCTCAGTTCGCGGGCGACGTCGCAGGGGTCGGGTGGCGCGCAGGTGTCGAGGCCGTCGGAGACGAGCACGATCGAGCGCGGGCCTTCCTGCGGGAGTGCCGCGGCGGCGGTGCGCAAGGAGGTGCCGATGGGGGTGTACCCGCTGGGCGCTATCGAGTCCGCGGCGGCGGTCAGTCCGGGCTTGTCGATCGGGCCGGCGGGGTGCAGGACCTTCACGTCCCGGCAGCCGGCGGCTTTCTCCGCGTCGGAGTTACCGGTGGCGGTGCCGTAGGCGGTGAGGCCGACTCTCGAGGTGTCCGGTGCGGCGGCGACGAACGACCTGACGGCGTTCTTGGCCGCGTCCATCTTGGTGCCGCCGCCGGGGTCGGGGGCGAGCATCGAGCCCGACGCATCCAGTACCAGCATGGTCGGGGCGTACTCGATTCCCTGCTGCGGCGCCGGCTGTGCCACCGCGGGCGCGGCGGCCGGCATGAGGCCGATCACCGCCACCGCGACGGCCGCCAGGGTCCGGATCGAAAAAGACACGCGGTGGGTTCCCCTTCGTTGCATTGTTTCCACTCGAATCGGATGTGGCCGGGCGGGCGCGTCACCGCCGAGGCGGGACTCGCTCAGCGTCGCCCACGCCGGTGGGTGAGCAGGACGACCGAGGTCACGACAACGAGGGCGGCGACGAGTGCGCCGGCGGCTCCCCACACCAGTGGCGAGATCCCGCTGCCCGATCCCTCGGCGTCCGGGGCGGCCTCGCTCGCGGCGACCGGTTCGGCGTTCTCGCCGAAGGTCCCCGTGCTGTCGGTGTCGTCCCGATATCGCGGCCCCGGTTCCGGCTCCCCGACGACGGAGATCTCCAGTTGGACCGGAACCGGCGGCGCGACTCCCTCGTTGTTCGGGCCGACCTTGACGGCGATGTAGTAGTAACCGGCTACCGCCTGCTCCGCGATGCGGCTGTCGTCGGCTTCCCTGTTCAGATACCGGATCGGCGCGGTCGCCAGCGCGGGGTCGTTGGAGGGAAGGACGATCTCGGGTCCGGAGTAGGAGGTGAAGTCGTCGTCCAGTTCCTTGCGGCTCGGCGCGTACAGGGTGGTCGTGATGTTGGACAGGGTGGCCAGGCCCTGTCCCGGCGTCGCCCCGAAGCGCACCCGATAGGCCAGGCCCTGACCCCAATCGAGTTTCACCCGGTAGAAGACGAATTCGCCGCGCTGCAGGGTATCGCTGTAGCGGCCGGATCCCGGTAGCGTCGCGGCGATATTGAACGAACCCCCGCCCACCACGGGTGTCGCCACACCGGTGGGTTCGGTGAAGGTCACCGGGGTCGGTTCGGCCGCGGGGCCGGGTTCGGCCACGGCCGGTTCGATACCGACCGCCAGTTCGGCCGGAAGCCGGTTCGGGGCGCCGTCGGCGATATGCGCCCACTCCAGGGTGAAGTAGTAGCGCCCGCCGCCCACGCATGCGTCGTGGGTGGCGACACCGTTCGCGGTACCGGCCGCGCCCTCGAATCGTGAGGCCACGGTCAGCGCCACGCCGTCGGTCGAGCGGGTCGCGAGTTCGTTCTCGTAGACGAAGCAGTCCTGACCGTCGCGGCCGTATACGCGCAGATCGAGTCGGTTGTTCGCGGTTGCGGCGTCGTCACCGCCGCGTGGGAACGAGACGGTGCCACTGAAGTAGGCCGCGGCGCCGTCGGGGATATCCACGGCGTAGTAGCGCGCTTTCTTCTGGTCGAGGACGTCGAGGTACTGGCCCGGCTCCGTGATCGGGGCATCCCGGTACTCCGATGTCCCGGCGATCGGGGTACCGATCGCGGCGTAGGTGCGTAACGCGGTGGCGGTCACCCGGGGCAGCACGCGTTCGAGTGTCCTGCCGTCGGCCGCATCGGTGTAGGTGCCGCCGGTGGTGTGGGCGATGCAGGTCAGCTGGGCCCGGGAGGCGTCGTCGACGCCGAACCCGATGGCATGTACGACGATCTCGGCGCCCTGGGCGCTCAACTCGCGGGCGACGTCGCACGGATCCGGCGGCGCGCAGGTATCGAGCCCGTCGGAGACCAGCACGATCGAGCGCGGGCCTTCCTGCGGCAGCGCGGCGGCGGCGGTGCGTAGTGAGGTGCCGATAGGGGTGTAGCCGCTGGGGGTGATGGAGTCGGCGGCGGCGGTGAGTGCGGGTTTGTCGATGGTGTCGACGGGGTGCAGGATTCTCACGTCCTGGCAGCCGGCGGCCTTCTCGGCGTCGGTGTTGCCGGTGGCGGTGCCATAGGCGGTGAGCCCTACTTCCGAGGCGTCCGGTGCCGCGGCGACGAAGGATCTGACGGCGTTCTTGGCGGCGTCCATTTTGGTGCCGCCGGTGGGGTCGGGTGCGAGCATCGACCCCGACGCGTCCAGCACCAGCATCGTCGGGGCGTACCGGGTGGTCTGCGATTCGGGAGACTGCTGGGCGAGCGCCGGGACGGACACCGGGACCAGGCCGATAACCCCCGCCGCGACCGTGGCCAGGGCCCGTTGGAAAAATGACACGTCCTCGGTACTCCCGTTCAACTCCGTCGCATCGTGTTCAACGCAACCTGTCGGACGCTACGCAGGCCGCGCAGCCGGTGCCAACCGCAGCGGTTCCCGTCGGCGGGACGCGGCACCGTTGTCTCCGGGATCGCCGCCCCGGAGGCCGCGCCCTGCGGGAGGTGATTTCCGAGGTGAGCGGACCATCTGGCAGAATGATCGACCGTCCTTCCGGACAGTGCAGCCCGTCTCCGGTCACGTACCGCGCGGCGGTCACACACTTCATTCGCAAAACCGGGCTCGCGATACCGCGTGAGTCGCTGAATTGCGCCGTGACCACTATGAAAGGCAGATCAGCAGCATGGCTGTTCGCATCAAGCTCACCCGTATGGGCAAGATCCGCAACCCGCAGTACCGCGTCGTCGTCGCGGACGCCCGCACCCGTCGTGACGGCCGGGCCATCGAGTCCATCGGCAAGTACCACCCCAAGGAAGAGCCCTCGCTGATCGAGATCGACTCGGAGCGGGCGCAGTACTGGCTGGGTGTGGGCGCGCAGCCGACCGAACCGGTGCAGCGTCTCCTGGAGATCACCGGCGACTGGCAGAAGTTCAAGGGCCTGCCGGGCACCGAGGGCACCCTGAAGGTCGCCGAGCCCAAGCCGTCCAAGCTGGATCTCTTCAACGCCGCGCTGGCCGCCGCCGACAACGAGCCGGTCGCCGAGGCCGTGACCCCGAAGAAGAAGGCCAAGAAGGACAAGGAAGAGGACGCCGCCGAGGCGACCGAATCCGCCGAGGCCGCCGAGTAATGAGCGTCGTCGTCGCCGATGCCGTGGAGCACCTGGTCCGCGGTATCGTCGCCAATCCGGATGATGTCCGCGTCGAGCTGATCACCGGCCGCCGCGGACGTACCGTCGAGGTGCATGTTCACCCCGACGATCTCGGTAAGGTCATCGGCCGCGGCGGTCGTACCGCGACCGCGCTGCGGACCCTCGTCGCCGGAATCGGCGGCCGGGGTATCCGGGTCGACGTGGTCGATACCGATCAGTAGATGGAACTCGTGGTGGGCCGGGTCGCCAGATCGCACGGTGTGCGCGGTGAACTGGTCGTCGAGGTCCGCACCGACGAACCCGAGGCGCGTTTCGCGCCGGGGGTGACACTGCGGGCCCGCGCACCGCGCGGCAAGGAAGTCCGTGACTTCACCGTGGAGTCGGCCCGGGAACACTCGGGCCGGCTCCTGGTGCATCTGGCCGGTGTCACCGACCGCACCGCCGCGGACGCCCTGCGTGGCGCGTTGTTCCTGGTGGACAGTGCCGAGCTGGGTCCGTCGCAGGATCCGGACGAGTTCTACGATCACGAACTCGAGGGCCTGAACGTGACCCTCACCGACGGTACAGCGGTCGGCACGGTCACCGAGGTCCTGCATTCGGCCGCCGGGGAACTGCTCTCGGTCCGGGCCGCCGCGGACGGCCGCGAGATCCTGATCCCGTTCGTCACCGCCATCGTCCCGACCGTATCGCTGGCCGAACGGCTGATCGTCATCGATCCGCCCGTTGGACTACTCGATCCCGAATGAGGCGGTCGGCGTCATGAGAATCGACGTGGTCACCATCTTCCCGGAGTACCTGGACCCGCTGCGTACCGCGCTGCTGGGCAAGGCCGTCGAGAAGGGCGTGCTCTCGGTCGATGTGCACGATCTGCGCCGCTGGACCCACGATGTGCACAAATCCGTCGACGATTCCCCGTACGGTGGCGGGCCGGGCATGGTGATGAAACCCACCGTCTGGGGCGACGCCCTCGACGAGGTGTGCCCGGACGACGCGCTGCTCGTGGTTCCGACTCCGGCCGGGGTGCCGTTCACCCAGGCCACGGCCCGGCGCTGGGCCGGGGAGCGGCATCTGGTGTTCGCCTGCGGACGCTACGAGGGAATCGACCAGCGGGTGTTCGACGACGCGGCGCGGCGGGTGCGGGTCGAGGAGGTCAGTATCGGCGACTATGTCCTCATCGGTGGCGAGGCGGCGGTGCTGGTGATGACCGAGGCCGTGGTCCGGCTGATCCCCGGTGTGCTCGGCAATCAGCTGTCCCACGAACAGGATTCCTTCTCCGACGGCCTGCTGGAGGGCCCGAGCTACACCCGTCCGGTGAGCTGGCGTGGACTGGATGTCCCACCGATCCTGCTCTCCGGCGACCACGCCAAGGTCGACACCTGGCGTCGCGAACAATCCCTCATCCGGACCCGCGAACGCCGGCCGGATCTGGTGCCGGACAACGACTGACGCCGTCGGCTCAGGGGATCAGGCCCAGCCGCCGGGCGGCGACCACGGCCTCGTGCCGGGAGCGGACGCCGAGTTTGTGCATGGCGCTGCGCAGGTAGCTCTTCACGGTCTCGGCGCCGACGGAAAGCCGTTGCGCGGCCTGCTGATTGGAACAGCCCAGCGCGATCTGCAGCAGGACATCGGTTTCCCGGCGGGACAGGCGCGGTGCGCCGGACGCCGGCTCGCCGGTCAGTGCCCGGGTCAATCTCTCACCGACCGCACGCAGTTCGTCGCGCAGTGCCCCGGCGGGCGAGGACTCCGTGAGCGCTCGCAGATCGGCCTGAACGGCCCGTAACTCCTCGGTGGTCGCGCCGTCGGCCGCGGGCCGCGGGACAGCCGCCTCCATCAGGCGCAACCGCCGGTCGACCTCGTCGCGAACCGTGATCTCGGTGGCCAGGCGCCGGCCCGCGAGCAGCAGTGCGTCGGCCGCCAGATCGCCGATCGGTCCGACTCCGCGACTGGCCGCGTACAGCACCGCCCGGGCCCGGCCCGCGACCACCACCGGTACGGCCACCACCGACCGGATCCCCTCGCCGAGCACCGGGCCGTCGTAGTGATGGGTTATCGACATCGCGCTGCGGTAATCGGCGACAGAGGCCGGGCGGCGGCTCTCGAGCACCTGCCCGCCCAATCCGGACGCGCGGGTCACCGACAGTCCGCGCAAACCGGGGGTGCGCACCCCGGAGAACTCCGTGAGCCGGAGGGTGTCGGCGCGTACCTCGCCGCCGAAGAGCACCGGAACGCCGATGGTCCCGGCCAGGCGCCGGATCTCGGCGCGCAGGGCGTCGCCGTCGCGGGGACGCAGCAGGGGGGTCGCGCTCAACGTTTCACCCCTTTTCGGGGGTAGTGCCGGATCGAGTGTGACCTACATCCTATGGCAACACCGGATGCCGACGATCGAGGAGATATGAGATGGGCGCCCACCCGAACCTGCGAGTGCGCGAACTGCTGGACTCCTACGACCACGCCGACGCCTGCGCCGCCCATCTGCTCTGCGATCGGCATCCGCCCGGCGCCGTAGCGTTCACAGTGATCGACGACGATCTGTCGGCCGTCGATCTCACCTACGGTGAGCTGCGCGAACGTTCGGAGCGATGCGCTGCCGCACTGGCCGCGCTCGGGGTGCGACCGGGCGACCGGGTGGCCACACTGATGGCGAAATCCGCGGATCTGGTGGTGGTGCTGCTGGGTCTGTGGCGCTGCGGCGCGGTGCACGTTCCGCTGTTCACGGCGTTCGCGCCGCCCGCGATCTCCTTCCGGCTCCGGGCGAGCGATACCGCGGTCGTCGTCACCGATCCGGATCAGGCCGCGAAACTGGCACCGGGAGGTGATATCCCCGCCGAGCCGCCCTGGCAGACCATCGTCGCCGGCGCTACCGACCTACCCGGGGCCCTGCGCCTCGACGACCTGCTCGCCGACGCCGGCGCCGCCGCGCCGCCCGCCATCGTCGGCGGGGACGGACTGCTGGTCCAGCTGTTCACCAGTGGCACCACCGGGACCCCGAAGGGCGTGCCGATCCCGGTGCGCGCCCTGGCGGCGTTCCACGCCTACCAGGAGTTCGCGCTCGATGTGCGGCCCGGCGATGTGTTCTGGAATGCCGCGGACCCGGGCTGGGCCTACGGCCTCTACTACGCCGTCCTGGGGCCGCTGGCGTCCGGAACCCGCAGCCTGCTGCTGCACGCGGGCTTCTCACCGGAGCTCACCTGGCGAGCTCTGGAGCGTTTCGGGGTCACCAACTTCGCCGCCGCGCCGACCGTCTACCGGGCGCTACGTGCCGCGGGACCGGCGGGCGCGCCGATCCGGCTGCGCCGGGCCTCGTCCGCGGGAGAACCGCTGACGCCGGAAGTGGTCGCCTGGTCGGCCGACGCGCTCGGGGTGGCGGTCCGCGATCACTACGGCCAGACCGAACACGGCATGGTCATCTGCAATGCCTGGCACGACGATCTCGATATCGAGGCGCCGGCCGGTTCGATGGGCCGGGCGCTGCCCGGGTGGGAGTGCACGGTGCTCGCCGACGACGCCGATACCGAGGCGCCGGCGGGACAACTCGGCCGTCTCGCCATCGATACCGAGCACAGCGCGCTGCTCTGGTTCCTCGGCTATCTGGACGCACCCGAACGCTCCGCCTCGCGCTACACCGCGGACGGCCGCTGGTATCTGACCGGCGACGCCGGGTACCGCGACCCGGAGGGTTTCTTCCACTTCTCCGCCCGTGACGACGATGTGGTCATCATGGCCGGATACCGGATCGGGCCGTTCGAGGTCGAGAGCGTGCTCGTCCTGCACGACGCGGTGGCCGAGGCCGCGGTCGTCGGTATGCCCGACGAACTGCGCGGCGAGGTACTGGAGGCGTTCGTGGTGCTGCGCGGGGACACCGCGGGTACCGAGGCGCTCGAATCGGAACTGCAGACGCTGGTGAAGAAGAAGTTCGCCGCGCACGCCTACCCGCGGCGCGTGCATTTCGTCGCCGAACTGCCCAAGACCCCCAGCGGCAAGGTGCAGCGATACCTGCTGCGGCAGCAGGGACGGGCCACCGCGGTATGAGGGTGATCGCCGCGGTGTCACGGTCGCTCACGTGATCGCCGCGGCGTACTGGGCCCCGACCCGCTGTCACCCGGCGGCGGTAGGGTGCGGGTCGTGACGACAGCGCCAGAGACCTCGGGTCCCGACACAACCCACACCGACTCGGCCCCGGCCCCCGGTACCGCCCCGGCGGTATCCGCCACCGTGAGTCGCCGGATCGCCGACGAATTGGCGGTGCGGGAGAACCAGGTCCGGGCCGCCGTCGAACTGCTCGACGCCGGGTCCACGGTGCCGTTCATCGCGCGCTACCGCAAAGAGGTCACCGGCGGTCTGGACGACGCGCAGCTGCGGACCCTCGAGGAACGCATGCACTATCTGCGCGAACTCGACGAACGCCGCGCCACCATCATCGAATCCATCCGCGGCCAGGGCAAACTCGACGACGCCCTGCACAATCAGCTGCTGCTCGCCGAAACCAAGGCGCGGCTCGAGGACATCTACCTGCCCTACAAACCCAAGCGCCGCACCAAGGCCCAGATCGCGCGGGAGGCCGGTCACGAACCCGTCGCCGACGCCCTGCTCGGTGATCCGGGCACCGATCCGGCCGGGTATTCCGCCGAACAGCTCGACGGAGCGCGGGCCATCCTGGTCGAGAAGTTCGCCGAGGACGCCGATCTGGTGGGTGAACTGCGCGAACTCATGTGGAGCCGGGGCCAGGTCACCGCCGCGGTGCGTGCCGGTAAAGAGGAGGCGGGAGCGAAGTTCGCCGACTACTTCGATTTCGCCGAGGAATTCGCCGGCCTGCCCTCACACCGCATCCTCGCGCTGCTGCGCGGTGAGAAGGAAGAGGTGCTGAGCCTGCAGCTCGATCCCGAACCCGCCGATTCCGAACTCGCCCCGGGCGAACGCAGTGTCTACGAGGCGCGGATCGCCCAGCGGTTCGAGATCGCGGATCGGGGCCGCGCGGCCGACGGCTGGCTGCTCGACACCGTGCGCTGGGCGTGGCGCACCAAATTGCAGGTCAGCCTCGGGATCGATACCCGGATGCGGTTGCGGCAGGCGGCCGAACGCGATGCGGTGGACGTATTCGCGGCCAACCTGCGGGATCTGCTGCTGGCCGCGCCCGCGGGTACCCGCGCCACCATGGGTCTGGACCCGGGCTACCGCACCGGTGTGAAGGTCGCGGTGGTCGACGGCACCGGAAAAGTGGTGGCCACCGAGGTGATCTATCCGCACAAACCACAGAATCAGACCGAGAAATCTGTGGCGGTGCTCGCGGCCCTGGTCGAGCGGTTCGGTGTCGAACTCGTCGCCATCGGCAACGGCACCGCGTCCCGGGAGACCGACGCGCTCGCCGCGCAACTGATCGACCGGATCCCGGAGAACAAGCCGACCAAGATCGTGGTGTCCGAGGCGGGCGCCTCGGTGTATTCCGCCTCGGCCTACGCCTCGCAGGAACTGCCCGAGCTGGATGTCTCGCTGCGCGGGGCGGTCTCCATCGCCCGGCGCCTGCAGGATCCGCTCGCCGAACTGGTGAAGATCGAACCGAAATCCATCGGTGTGGGGCAGTACCAGCACGATGTCTCCGAAACGCTGCTGGCCCGCTCCCTGGGCGCGGTGGTGGAGGACGCCGTGAACGCGGTCGGCGTCGATGTGAACACCGCGTCGGTTCCGCTGCTGTCCCGGGTCTCGGGGATCACCGGTTCGGTCGCGGAGAGCATCGTGGCCCATCGCGACGGCAACGGGCCGTTCCGCAGCCGTACCGCGCTGCTGGATGTCCCGCGGCTGGGACCGAAGGCCTTCGAACAGTGCGCGGGCTTCCTGCGGATCCGTGAGGGCGACGACCCGCTGGACACCTCGGCGGTGCACCCGGAGGCCTATCCCGTGGTGCGCCGGATCCTGGACTCCACCGGTGGCGGTATCGCCGAGATCATCGGCAACGGCACCGTATTGCGAGCCCTGCGGCCCGCGGATTTCACCGACGACACCTTCGGTGTCCCGACGGTGACCGATATCATCAGCGAACTGGAGAAACCCGGCCGGGACCCGCGCCCGGAATTCAAGACCGCCGAATTCGCCGCCGGTATCGAGAAGGTCGCCGATCTGCAGCCGGGGATGGTGCTCGAGGGCGTGGTCACCAATGTCGCGGCGTTCGGCGCCTTCGTCGACGTGGGCGTCCACCAGGACGGTCTGGTCCACGTGTCGGCGATGTCGAAGAATTTCGTGCGTGATCCCCGCGAAGTGGTCAAATCCGGCGACGTGGTCAAGGTGAAGGTGCTCGAGGTCGATATCGCGCGCCAGCGCATCGGATTGTCGCTGCGCCTCGACGACGAGCCCGGCGCCGGAAAGCCCGAGCGCGGCCCCGGCGACCGCGGGCGCGGGCAGGGTGGTTCCGACGGCGGCCGGGGCGGTGACCGCGGCAGGCCGGGCCAGGGCCGGGGCGCGAAGGGCCGCGGTGGCCAGGGCCGGGGCGGTCAGGGCGCCGGTGGCCAGGCCGGCGGTGGCCAGGCCGGCGGTGGCCAGGGCAACAGCGGTCAGGGCAACGGCGGCGCGCGCGGCGGAGGCCAGTCGCGCAATCGCGGTCAGGGACGTGACGGACGGCGGGATAATGCACCTGTGAACGGCGCCATGGCCGACGCGCTGCGCCGGGCGGGATTCGGTAAATAGCGGCTGCGATCCGAAGGGGGGCCGGGAAATGCGGGAGTGGTTGTCCGAGGACGTGATCGCCGCGGGCCGGCTCCCTCTGCTGTGCTTCCTGTTCGGGTTCATCATCGGATTCCTGGTGATCCGGGTCAGCGTCCGGCTGATCCGGGCCCAGGTGCGCTGGTGGCCGGGAAACCTGAAATCCGGCGGCGTCCATATCCACCACATGGTGTTCGGCGTAATCCTGGTCCTGATCTCCGGTATCGGGATGATCGCCGACGGCGGTGACAGCGGTACCGCGGTCGCCTCCGGGCTGGCGGCCGCGTTCGGGGTGGGTGCCGCGCTCGTGCTCGACGAGTTCGCGCTGCTGTACTACCTGCGCGATGTGTACTGGGAGAAACAGGGCCGCACCTCGGTGGACGCGGTTTTCGTCGCGCTCGCGGTGACCGGCCTGCTGCTGCTCGGATTCCATCCGCTGTGGCTGCTGGAGATCAACGGGCTGCGCGATCAGCCCGGCGCCTGGGTCCGGGTGGTGGTCGTGGTGTTCGCCCTGGTGAACCTCGCGCTGGCCGCCGTGGTCATCGCCAAGGGCAAGATCTGGACCGGGCTGTTCGGCATGTTCTTCCTGCCGCTGCTGGTGGTCGGGGCCTTGCGGTTGAGCCGTCCGGGGGCGCCCTGGGCGCGCTGGCGTTACGGTCCGAGCAGGCGGCGGCTGATGTACCGCGCGATCGTGCGCGAACGCCGCTACCGCCGTCCGGTCATCCGGGCCAAGATCTTCGTGCAGGATCTGATCGCCGGAAAACCGGATGTCGAGCATGTACGGTCGGCGGCGGAAGAGGAACTGGCCCGCCGGGTGGTACCCGCGCCGCCCGCCCCGGCCCGGCACCACCCGCTGCTGCACGAATTGCATCTGCACCTGTGGTCGCACGACGAGGCCGCCGATACGGCGCCGGCCACCGAGAACGCGGGCGAACGGACGGGGCCGGTTTCCGGAAGCGAGCGCTGATCTGGCACAATGCTCGGGTTGCCCTGGGCATGTATCAGGCCCCGGCGCATCCCACATTCGGAGCACGAACCGGTCGAGCGGTAGCGCCGCCAGGTTCCTCTGTTCGCGCGACCATCAGAAGGATGATCATGAACACCCTTGATTTCGTCGACGAGAGCTCGCTGCGCAGCGATGTACCCGACTTCCGGCCGGGCGACACCCTCAATGTGCACGTGAAGGTCATCGAGGGCTCCAAGGAACGTATCCAGGTCTTCAAGGGCGTCGTCATCCGGCGCCAGGGCGGCGGCATCCGCGAGACCTTCACCGTCCGCAAGGTGTCCTTCGGTGTCGGTGTCGAGCGCACCTTCCCCGTGCACAGCCCCACCATCGATCACATCGATGTGGTGACCCGTGGCGACGTCCGCCGCGCGAAGCTGTACTACCTGCGGGAGCTGCGGGGCAAGGCCGCCAAGATCAAAGAAAAGCGCTGACCTGCTCTTCCCCGCCACGGTTCGCGTGCCACGATGCACGGCGATGACCTCGGCGAATTGCACTTGTAGCCCGGTGCCGCGTATCCGTTGCGGCGCCGGGCTACGCTGTTCGCGTGGCAGACGATAGGTGGTCGGTGTCGGGGTCCGAATCGGCGGACAGGCAGCCGGGGAGACGTCGGGCGCGACGGCCCGTCAAAGCGAAGAAGCAGCGGCCGTTCTGGCAGGAGCTGCCCATTCTGCTCGTCATCGCGGCCATCATCGCGGCCCTCATGGTCACCTTCGTCGGGCGGCCCTACGTGATCCCCTCCCAATCGATGGAACCCACTCTGCACGGCTGCGCCGGCTGCACCGGTGACCGCATCTACGTGCAGAAGGTGAGCTACTACTGGAGCGATCCGAAACCCGGCGACGTGGTGGTCTTCGTCGGCCCGCCGTCGTGGAACGGCCACTACCGCTCGATCCGCTCGGACAATCCGGTGGTGCGCGGGGTACAGAATTTCTTCTCGTATTTCGGTCTCGTCCCCCCCGATGAGAACGACCTGGTGAAACGCGTGATCGCGGTGGGCGGGCAAACGGTCGAATGCTGCGACGACCAGGGCCGGGTCATGGTCGACGGGGAACCGCTCAACGAGCCGTATGTCGAGGACGACTACCCGTGGATGCCGGGCCAGCAGAACGCCTCCTATCCCGTGGGCCGGGTCTTCGGACCGGTGACCGTGCCCGAGGGCAATCTGTGGGTGATGGGCGACAACCGCAACGAATCCGCCGATTCGCGGGCCCACGTCGGGGACGAACTGCAGGGCACCGTGCCGGTGGCCAACGTCCGCGGCAAAGCGGTGTTCAAGATCTGGCCGCCGGGCCGGATCGGGCCGATCGACGGAGTGGATCCGCAGGAGAAGTGAGCCGGGGGCGCATCGAGTGGGTACGAATGTGCGAACGAAACCGATACGGGACGGGAACTGGCCGCCGCGGGTGGTGATGCGCCGCGCGGGTGGTCTGCGCACGCTGGAGTCGGCGCTGCATCGCAGCGGGCTCGGGCCGGTCGCCGGGGTGGACGAGGCGGGTCGCGGACCCAGCGCCGGACCACTGGTGGTCGCCGCGTGCGTGCTCGGGTCGAAGGCCCACAATTCGCTGGCCGGACTCGACGACTCCAAGAAACTGGCCGAGGCCACCCGTGAGGCGCTCTATCCGGTGATCACCCGGCTGGCCGTGGCCTGGTCGGTGGTGGTGGTCCCGGCGGCGGAGATCGACGCCATCGGTATTCACGTGGCCAATATCGAGGGTATGCGGCGCGCCGTCGCCGGA
Source organism: Nocardia sp. NPDC049935 (assembly GCF_055586645.1). NCBI lineage: Bacteria > Bacillati > Actinomycetota > Actinomycetes > Mycobacteriales > Nocardiaceae > Nocardia > Nocardia sp. NPDC049935. Next base: position 38,730 of record NZ_JBVJHV010000001.1, read on the forward strand.
CTCGGCCTCGCGCCGGGTTATGTGCTCACCGACGGTTTCCGGGTGCCCGGACTGCCGGTGCCCTCGCTACCGGTGATCGGCGGGGACGCGAGCGCGGCGTGTATCGCGGCGGCGAGCGTCCTGGCCAAGGTCACCCGGGACCGGATGATGGTCGAGCTCGATCGGCGGCGGCCCGGATACGGGTTCGCCGAGCACAAGGGTTACAACACACCACGGCACGAGGAGGCGCTGCGCCGGCTCGGGCCGTGCCCGGAACACCGCCGGTCCTGGCGCAATGTCCGGGAGTGCGCCGTCGCGGCGCCGACGGCCGCGCAACTGCTGGCGGAGGTCACCGCCGGATCGGGCGGCGCGGCCTGACGGGTCCGGACCGGCGGCCCGCCGGTGTGGTGACCGGCCGCGGCGCAGCCCACGGTGACACGCCCGGGCGGTATGAGCGATGATGTCAACACACGCAAGGTGGCGAGAAGGAGGACGTTCCACCCGATGAGCGCCGAGGACCTCGAGAAGTACGAAACCGAGATGGAGCTCTCCCTCTACCGGGAGTACAAGGACATCGTCGGTCAGTTCTCGTATGTGGTGGAAACCGAACGTCGCTTCTATCTGGCCAATTCGGTGGAACTGCGGCCGCAGAACGCCGACGGCGAGGTCTACTTCGAAGTCCGGATGAGTGATGCCTGGGTCTGGGATATGTACCGGCCGGCGCGCTTCGTGAAGCATGTCCGGGTGATCACCTTCAAGGACGTCAATATCGAGGAGCTGGAGAAGCCCGATCTCCGCCTGCCCGAATAGGCGTCCCGCCGGAGCCGTTGTCCACAGGGCCCGGGTTATCCACAGGGTTGTCGTTTCCGCAGGTCGTATCGTGCGGCCTGCTCGATGACCGGCAGATGCTGGGCGGGTGGCACACAACACGGCGCTCGGCGCACAAGGGGAGGGACTGGCGGCGCATTTTCTGCGATCCGCCGGTATGGAGATCGTCGCCCGTAACTGGCGCTGCCGGTACGGCGAACTGGACCTGATCGTCCGCGACGCGGGAACCACCGCGTTCGTCGAGGTGAAAACCCGGTCGGGGGTCGGCTTCGGCCTCCCCGCCGAGGCCGTCACCTTCCGGAAGCGGCAGCGTATCCGCCGCCTCGCCCTGCTGTGGCTCGCCGAACAGGAGGGCCCCTGGCAGCGGATCCGCTTCGATGTGGTGTCGGTGCTGCTACCGCGCGGCGGCGAACCGGAGATCGAGCATCTGCGGGCGGTGTTCTGATGCCGCTCGGACGAGCCTGCTCGATCGCGGTCCGCGGGATCGACGGGCAGGTGGTGGAGATCGAGGCCGATATCGGGCAGGGGTTGCCCTCGGTGCATCTGGTCGGTCTGCCGGATGCCTCGCTGCAGGAATCCCGGGACAGAGTGCGCGCGGCGGTCGCCAACACCGGCGAGAAATGGCCCGACGGCCGGGTGATCCTGGCCCTGTCCCCGGCGACCCTGCCGAAGGTCGGCTCGGTCTATGACCTGGCGCTCGCCGTGGCCGTGCTCGATGCCGCCGATATCGTGCCCTCCGCCCGGCTCGCCGGGACGGTTCTACTGGGGGAACTGGCCCTCGACGGCCGGCTGCGGCGGGTCCGTGGCATCCTGCCCGCGGTGCTGGCGGCACGCAGCGCGGGGCGCAAGGTGGCGGTGGTGCCGGTGGAGGCCCTGCCGGAAGCCGGGCTGGTGACAGGTATCCGGGTCCTGGGCGCGCCGACCCTGCGCGCGGTGCTCGACTGGTTGCGCGGCGAGGGCGAACTCGCCGAATCCGGCGCCGCGGTCGTCCGGCAGGCACCCGTGGCCGGCGATCTCGCCGATGTCGCGGGCCAGCAGGAGGCCCGGTGGGCGCTGGAGGTGGCGGCCGCGGGCGGACACCACCTGCTGTTCACGGGAGCGCCGGGCATCGGGAAGACCATGCTCGCGCAGCGGTTGCCGGGTGTGCTGCCGCCGCTGTCGGAGGACGAGGCGCTGGAGGTCACGGCCGTCCATTCGGTGGCGGGCACCCTGTCCGACGACCGGCCCCTGATCACCACCCCGCCGTTCGTCGCGCCGCATCATTCGACCTCGGTGAGCGCGATGGTGGGCGGCGGTTCGGGCGCGGCCCGGCCCGGCGCGGTGAGCCGCGCGCATCGCGGAGTGCTGTTCCTGGACGAATGCGCCGAGGTCGGGGCGAAGGTCCTGGAAGCTCTGCGGACACCTCTCGAGGAGGGCGAGGTGCGGATCGCCCGGCGCGACGGGGTCGCCCGGTATCCGGCTCGATTCCAGCTGATGCTGGCGGCCAATCCGTGTCCCTGCGCACCGGCGCGGGACGTGGACTGTATCTGCGCGCCCCTGGCCCGGCGGCGCTATCTCGGCAAACTGTCCGGTCCATTGATGGACCGGATCGATATCTGGATGCAGATGCACCCGGCGGGCCCCGGATTGGCAGCGGGGGATTCGGAGAACAGCGCCGCCGTGCGCGAACGGGTCACCGCGGCCCGGGCCGCGGCCGCCGCCCGGTGGCACGAACACGGGTGGCGCACCAATGCCGAGGTCCCGGGCCATGCCCTGCGCCGCCGGTTCCCGCTGCCGAGCGCGACCACGGCCCTGGTGGAGGCGGCCCTGCGCATGGGCCGCATCTCGGCACGCGGCGCCGACCGCGCGCTGCGGGTCGCGTGGACTGTCTGTGATCTGCGGGGCGGCGATGAACCGACAGCGCACGATGTGATGCAGGCGCTGAACTTCCGGCAGCGGGGTACGCAATGAGCGCCGCCGTCGGATCGCCGGGGGCGCAGGGGGCCGCCGGCGAGTCCGAGGAACGGCAGCTCGCCTGGGCCTACCTGTCCCGGGTGGTGCTCGGACCGTGTCCCGCGCTGAGCGCGTTGATCGATGCGGTGGGAGTGCGGGAAGCCGCCCGGGCGGTCCGGGAGAGCGCGCTACCGGAGGTGCTGCGCGCGCCGACCGCACAACGCCGCGAACTCGATCTGGCCGCCCGCGATATCGAGACGATGCACGGTCTCGGCGGGCGCCTGGTGACCCCGGACGATCCGGAATGGCCCGCCTGGCGGGTGCTCGGCCTCGCACAGCTCACGCCCGGCCGCGACCCGGACGGCGCCGTACCGCTGGTGTTCTGGGTGCGGGGCAACCGCAGTCTCGCCGAACTCACCGAACGGGCGGTGGCCGTGGTCGGGGCGCGCTGCAGCACCGCATACGGCGACCGGGTGACCGGCACGATCAGCGGCGAACTGGCGGCCAACGGGTGGACGATCGTCTCCGGTGCGGCATTCGGAATCGACGGTATGGCCCATCGCGCGGCGCTGGCCGTGGGCGGCGCCACCCTCGCCGTACTGGCCTGTGGCGCCGACCGGCCGTACCCCGCGCAGCACGACCGCCTCATCGCCCGGATCGCCGAAACCGGGCTGGTCGTCAGCGAGTATCCACCCGGAACGGCGGCCCGCAAACATCATTTCCTCGCGCGTAACCGCCTGGTCGCGGCGCTCGCCGATGCCGTACTGGTGGTGGAGGCCGGAGTGCGCAGCGGTGCCCGCAACACGGTGAAATGGGCACGGCGGATCGGCCGGCCGGCGTTGGCGGTACCGGGGTCGGTGGATTCGGCGGCCTCGGCGGGCTGCCACCGGATGATCCGCGACGGGGAAGCCGTTCTGGTCGGCGGCGTCAACGATGTCGTCGCCGAAGCCGCGCCGCTGCATCTGCCGCTCGCGGCGGGGCCGCAGGGCTGGATGCCGGGCGGGCTCGGGGCGGCCGAGAACCGCGTCTACGCGGCGCTGCCCGCGACGGGCGGCAGATGGCCGCACCAACTCTGCGTGGATACGGGATTGGCGCCGGGCGAGGTCCGGGCGGCGCTGGCCGCGCTCGATCTCTCGGATTCCGCACGCTGCGGGGGAGAGGGGTGGTTCCGGACCGCACCCGCCACGGCGGCTCCTCCGGGGAACTCGCGGTAGGCGGTGGCGAGGGGTCGTGTGCGCGGTGTCCGGCGGGTTCGGTGCGCCGGGTTTCCCGGTGATATCCGCGCGGGGGCTTGCGGTACCGCAGGCGGCGGGTGACGGTTGAGCCGTGGCGGAGTTACCCCAGGACCTGGAGGCATTGCTCACCGAGTACGGCAGGCACTTGCGGCTCGGGCGGAACCGGTCGGCGCATACGGTCCGGGCCTATCTGGGTGACGCGCGATCGCTGCTGGCGCATCTGGTCGGGCACAGTCCCGACGCCTCGGTCGCCGAACTCGATCTCACCACCCTGCGTGCCTGGCTGGCAGTGCACGCCGATCGAGGAGCCGCCCGGACGACCACCGCGCGCCGGGCGTCGGCGGTCCGGGCCTTCACCGCGTGGCTCACCCGCACCGGCCGCCTCACCGTGGACCCGGGGCTGCGGCTGGCAGCGCCGAAGGCCCATCGGAGCCTGCCCGCCGTGCTGGGGCAGGAACAGGCCGGGCGCGTGCTGGGAGCGGTGGAATCGGGGGCCGCGCAACGGGACCCGATGGCCCTGCGGGACCGGCTCGTCATCGAGCTGCTGTACGCCACCGGAATCCGGGTCAGCGAGCTGTGCGGGCTGGATATCGACGATCTCGATCGGGAGCGGCATCTTGTCCGGGTGCTCGGCAAAGGCAACAAGGAGCGGTCCGCGCCGTTCGGGGGGCCCGCCGACCACGCCATCCAGGAATGGCTGACCTACGGCCGTCCGCTGCTGGCCCGTCCGGATTCCGGGCGGGCGCTGCTGCTGGGGCGGCGTGGGCGGAGACTGGATCAGCGGCAGGCCCGCAGCGTGGTCCATGCGGCGGTATCGGCGGTACCGGGTACGGCGGATATGGGTCCGCACGGGCTCCGGCACACCGCGGCGACCCATCTGCTGGAAGGCGGCGCCGATCTGCGGATCGTGCAGGAGTTGCTCGGGCACGCCAGTCTGGCGACCACACAGCTCTACACCCACGTGTCCGTCGACCGCCTGAGAGCGGCACACGACCAGGCCCATCCCCGGGCGTGAACACCGACGTTCCGGCCGCCGGTCGATATCCGGTACGGCGGATCGCGGCGCGCACTCGGCGGCCTATGACGGTGGCTCGCGGTGGCGTTACGCTGACCGGCGGATCCGTCAACTGTGACCGGCCGGTGGCCCGGGAGGTGAGCGTGCAGACCACGATCGGCGCGGGCGCCGGATGAGCCCGCGGGAAACACGATCTTCGGACCCCGGCCCCGGTGGGCCGCCGGCCGAGCGCACGGCACCCGTGGACTATCGGTTCACTCTCGCCAACGAACGCACCTTCCTGTCCTGGATTCGTACCGCGCTGGGACTACTGGCGGGTGGGGTCGCCGTGCACGCCGTCGTCCTCGAGCAATGGGAGGGGAATTTCCGGACGGCACTGGCGGTGAGCTGCCTGCTGCTCTCGTTGCTGGTCGCCTCGGGTGCCTATCTGCATTGGCGGCGGATTCGCGTCGCGATGGATGCGGGCCGGCCGCTGCCGGGAACCGTGCTCGTGCCCCTGCTGTCCGCCGGGACCGCCTTCGTGGCGGCCCTGGCCTGCCTCGCCGTCCTGCTGCACTGAGGCCGGCGCCGATGGCCGATCCTCTCGAACTACGGCTGGCCGCCGAGCGCACCGCGTTGTCGTGGCGGCGGACCTGCCTGGGCGCGGTCGCCGTCGGACTCCTGCTGCTGCGCGCGGTTGTCGAATCGGGCTGGAGCCCGGCCGCGCTGGCCCCCGGTATCGCGTGCCTGATCCTGCTCTCGGTGGCCGCGCTGGGTTACCGGCGCAATCTTCTGCTCCGTCATGCCGAGGCCGGTGCGGCGGGACCGACGATCCGCTGGGTGACCGTGGCCGTGGTGGTGGCGGCCCTGGTCACTCTCGGTTTCGTGGCCACCACGGCCGGTCCGCCGCACCGGGATATGCGCTGGACAGCGCCACCGAACGCGACCCCTCGCCCGGTGGTGGCCGCCCGAACGCCGGTATCCGCGGAGGGAACCTCGCTGCGCGCCCGGCTGGGTGCCGCACTGACCGCGGCATCGCGAGACGGCGATCGGAGGTCGGCCGCGCTGCTGCGCGCGACGCTCGTGGCCATCGACAACACCGAGGCCCTGGCACTCGGCGAACACCCGGCCTCGCCGCCGGACGCGCTGTCGACAGGTCGCCCGGCCGCCGCGGAGGCCCCGCGCCGGCGCCTCACCGACACCGATCTCGCCGCCATCGTGCGATCCGAGATCGCCGACCGCCTGACCGCGGCGGGCGAGAACGACCGCGCGGGTCGCGCCGACCGGGCGGCCGCGCTTCGCGCCGACGCCGCCATGCTCGCCACCTTCCTATGATCCCAGGTCTCGCGGCCGTGCTTTGGATCCGGCGGCACGCGTAGCCGGAGAGCCGGAAGAGGACGCGTATCCGTCCTCCCGCGTGATCTGTCCACGAGCAGGAATCAGCGCCCACCGCGAGCAGGGACGGACGCGCCGGCGTCCGGTGACCTGCCCGCGCTCATCGGGCCGGTGCTTCCACCGGTTTCAGCCGGATCGGGGCGAGCAGGAGCAGCCCGAGCGGATCGAGATATTCCCGGTCACCGTGCTCGGTGCGTTCCCGGCGCAGCCCCCAGTGCAGGCAGGCCGCCGCGCCGCAGCCCTCGTGCCCTCCGGCGAGTGCCCCCACCGGCGTTCCGCGACTCACCCGCCGGCCCACTGTCACCTCTGCTTCCACCGGTTCGTATGTGGTGCGCAGGCCGCCGTCGTGGGCGATCGACACCACCGGCTTCCCGGCCACCTCGCCGGCGAAGACGACGACACCCGGACCCGCGGCATACACGGTCTGTCCCGGCGAACCGGCGAGATCGACCCCGCGATGCCCGGGCAGCCAGTCGTGCTCGGGTGGGTCGAACGGCCGCACGAGCGCCGGGCGCGGCCGGAGCGGCCAGTCGAAGGTTCCGTCCGGGGCCGCGGTCGCCGTCCCGAGCGGAAGAATCGCGAACAAGGCCGGCGTCAGCGCGGCCTTTACCGCGAATGTCCGGCCGGGCGAACCCCCTCCCTTCGCCCGGCCGGACCGCGGGAAGGTCATCGGATACGTGCCGGGCACGCACAGGGCGCCGTGGCGCGCGGAGCGAGCCGGATCAGCGCACGCACCATATCGGTCAGCAGCGGGAGAACCCCGCAGAGCGAGCCGGTCGCGGAGCCGTGGCCGACGCCGAGGCCGCATCCGGCGGACCCTGTCGATGTCCCGCCTCGTCCGCTACCGGGAAGCCGGAGTGGCCCCTTCTTCGCGGTGTCGCCGGCGACCGTGCCCGAGGTGGGATCGGAAGCGGCCGGTGGTGGCACCGCCCCCGTCGTTCCTCGGACCGCCTGCACCCTGACCACACGCGGGGCCTGGCCACCGCTCTCGGCGAGTGGGGTGGCCGGTCCGGCGGCCGGGGCCGGTCCGGGGTGTGCCGCGTGGGCGGCGAGGGTGGTCCCCGGGCCCAGTGGGAGCGCGAGGAACACCGTGGTGAAGACCGCGCCCCACAGGAGCCCGGGATACCGGCGCACCGAATATCGCCGTCCCGGGCCGGGAATCCGGTGCCGCACCCGGCAAGCCGGTCCCGGGCTCGGCGGCTCGTGAAGCCGGGCCGGATTCCGGCCCGGTGAGCGCCCGACGAAGCGGTCCGGATCGCTCCGCGCAGGGATACACCCGGGCCACAGGGTGGTGTGGGGTGATATTCCGGGAAACCCGGTGCGGGGCCCGGAGAGGATCGGATCCGCTCTCCACGCCGGTCCGGTATCGGAGAATTCCGGTCTCGCGGGCCGGGCCGCCGCATCGGTGTGGCCGGATCGAGAGCCCGCGTGATCCATTCTGCGCTCGTAGCGGCGGGCCCGGCGCTCGACCTCGCTCGGTCCTCCCGGGGCGGCCGCTCCCGGCTCGTGACGGTGCTCCGCCGAGGTTCGGGCGGGCGTGGAACAGCGGCGCACAGGAGGGCCGCCGACGATACCCCGACCCGGAACGGGGGCGTCCCGGGTCGATGCCGGGCGCCGGTACGGGCGGCCGCGGAGGTTGGCCCGATGCTCCGCCTTTCGCCGGGGCCACCCGGCTGGTGGAGGCGGGGTCGCGAGTTCTCCGGAGGAGGTGGCCGGGCGCCGGAGGGTGGTATGCGGCCAGTGCGCCGGCGCGGGCGGACGGTCGCCGGGCGCCGTGGTGGCAGGCCCCGTCCCGGTGGTGTCATCACAGGTCATATGCCGAGCCTGCCGGGGTCCCGAGCGGCCCGGAACCCGGAATCCGGCATCTGTGGATTACTCGAAGCTGTGAATAATCAACGTTTCACTGGAGGTCTTCCGGCAGGTCACCGACGGCCGTTCCGATCGGCCGATTTCCGGTTCTCGCAGCGCAGGTCGTAAACTGGCCGGGCGGTCTGTGTTCGCACTGTATTCGTGTTCGCACTTCGGTGTCGGCACGACGTTCGTGTTCGCACCGGCCGACTTCGCGCACCACCGTGCTTGTTCATCACGGCGCTGCTCGCCTCGTGCTCCCCGCGGAGCCGAAGGTCGTCGGCGCAATTCCGGAACAGGGAACGTCTCGGCTGGTCCCGATCCACATCGGGTCCGAGCGTTCGGTGGTGCCAGGGCAGTGGGCCGCCGGCCTGCTGCGACAACCGGCAACGAAAGAGAGTACGAGAGCCATGGCTGTCGTAACCATGAAGCAGCTGCTCGACAGCGGCGCGCATTTCGGGCACCAGACCCGTCGCTGGAACCCGAAGATGAAGCGGTTCATCTTCACCGACCGCAACGGCATCTACATCATCGATCTGCAGCAGACGCTGACCTACATCGACAAGGCCTACGAGTTCGTCAAGGAGACCGTCGCCCACGGCGGCACCGTCCTCTTCGTCGGCACCAAGAAGCAGGCCCAGGAGTCCATCGCGGCCGAGGCCACCCGGGTCGGTATGCCGTACGTGAACCAGCGCTGGCTGGGCGGCATGCTCACCAACTTCTCCACCGTGCACAAGCGCCTGCAGCGCCTCAAGGAACTCGAGGCCATGGAGCAGACCGGTGGCTTCGAGGGTCGCACCAAGAAGGAAATCCTCATGCTCACGCGTGAGATGAACAAGCTGGACCGCACCCTCGGCGGTATCCGGGATATGCAGAAGGTGCCCTCGGCCATCTGGGTCGTCGACACCAACAAGGAGCACATCGCCGTCGGCGAGGCCCGCAAGCTGAACATCCCGGTCATCGCGATCCTGGACACCAACTGCGATCCGGACCTGGTCGACTACCCGATCCCGGGTAACGACGACGCGATCCGTTCGGCCGCGCTGCTCACCAAGGTCGTCGCCTCCGCGGTGGCCGAGGGCGTGCAGGCCCGGGCCGGCCGTTCCGCGGGCGACGACAAGCCCGAGGCGGGCGCCGAGCCGCTGCCGGAGTGGGAGCAGGAGCTGCTGGCGCAGGCCGCGCCGAGCGCCGACGCCCCCGCCGCCGCCGAGACCCCTGCCGAAGCTCCGGCGGAGACCCCGGCCGAGGCCTGAGTCGTAACCTCGCGTTCGGGCGGCGCTCACCGGCCACTGCCAAGGTGAGCGCCGCCCGGGCGGAACCCTTCCACAGTGGTGGGGGGGACACGGGGGGGGGAGGCAACCACAACACCCGAAACTACTATAAAGAATCGAGCGCGGCCCCCCCGGCGAAAAAAAACCCCCCCGACGGGAAG
>NZ_JBVJHV010000001.1:48382-1834208 GCF_055586645.1 Nocardia sp. NPDC049935
CCGGTGTTGGGGCGGCCGACCCCGCCACACTCCTTGGGCCGCCCCCGCGGGGGGCAAACAAAACCACTGTGGTGAACCCCACTGGGGCTGCGTCCCCCACCACTGCCCGGTATCAGACTTTCTCGAAGGAGGCTCGCCCCCGATGGCGAACTACACCGCCGCTGACGTGAAGCGGCTGCGGGAGCTCACCGGCTCCGGAATGATGGATTGTAAGAACGCGCTGGTCGAGACCGAGGGCGATTTCGACAAGGCCGTCGAGCTGCTGCGCATCAAGGGCGCCAAGGATGTCGGCAAGCGGGCCGAGCGCACGACCGCGGAGGGCCTGGTCATCGCCAAGGACGGCGTGATGGTCGAGATCAACTCCGAAACCGACTTCGTCGCCAAGAACGCCGAGTTCCAGGCGCTGGCCGATAAGATCGCGGCGGCCGCCGCCGCGGCCAAGCCCGCCGATGTGGATGCCCTCAAGGCCGTGGCCCTCGACGGCGGGACCGTCGACGAGGCGCTGCAGGCGCTGGCCGCCAAGATCGGCGAGAAGCTGGAACTGCGCCGCGTCGTCTCCCTGGACGGCCCGGTCGCGACCTACCTGCACAAGCGGGCGTCGGATCTGCCGCCGGCCGTCGGCGTGCTGATCGAGTACACCGGCTCCGGTGACGCGGCCGCCGAGGCCGCCCGTGCCGCCGCCATGCAGGTCGCCGCGCTCAAGGCCAAGTACGTGACCCGCGACGAGGTGCCCGCCGATATCGTCGAGAACGAGCGTCGTATCGCCGAGCAGACCGCCCGCGAAGAGGGTAAGCCCGAGGCCGCGCTCCCGAAGATCACCGAGGGCCGGGTCAACGGATTCTTCAAGGACGTCGTCCTGCTGGAGCAGCCGTCGGTCACCGATAACAAGAAGACCGTCAAGGCGCTGCTGGACGAGGCCGGTGTCACCGTCACCAAGTTCGCCCGCTTCGAGGTCGGCCAGGCCTGACCTGCCACCCTGTGAACCCCCGCCGCGAGCGCCGCGACGGGGGTTTACTTCTGCGCGGCCGGTCCACCGGCCGGCGCGGTGCCCCCGCCCTCGGGCCCCGACGGCGGTAGGGCAGGATAGAAGCCGCTTTCTGTTCGCCTCGCCCGCCGCGGCGTACCGCGAGGGGCCGCGGAACCGGGTAGCCGCAGCGGCGGCCCCACAGGCGCGACAGCACCACGAATCGATACCGACCGCCGAAGGAGACGCCAGCCGATGACGCACCCGGGGACCGACCGCCCAGGATATCGCCGGGTACTGCTGAAACTCGGCGGTGAGATGTTCGGCGGCGGCATGGTGGGCCTGGATCCCGATGTGGTGCAGACGGTGGCGGAACAGATCGCGGAGGTCGTCTCCACCGGCGTACAGGTGGCGGTGGTGATCGGCGGCGGCAACTTCTTCCGCGGCGCCGAACTCGAGGAACGCGGTATGGAACGCGCCCGTTCTGATTACATGGGCATGCTCGGCACCGTGATGAACAGCCTGGCGCTCCAGGATTTCCTGCAGCAGCAGGGTGTGGACACCCGGGTGCAGACCGCGATCACCATGGGACAGGTCGCCGAACCGTATCTGCCACTGCGCGCCAAACGGCATCTGGAGAAGGGCCGGGTCGTCATCTTCGGCGCGGGGATGGGTATGCCGTACTTCTCGACCGATACGACCGCCGCGCAGCGGGCACTCGAGATCGGCGCCGAGGTGGTGCTGATGGCGAAGGCGGTCGACGGTGTGTTCACCGCCGACCCGCGTCTGGACCCCGACGCCACGATGTACCACGAGGTCACCCACAAGGAAGTGATCGAACGCGATCTGAAGGTCGCCGATGCGACGGCGTTCAGTTTGTGCATGGACAACCAGATGCCGATGCTGGTGTTCAATTTGTTGACCAAGGGCAATATCGCCCGGGCGGTGGCCGGTGAGAAGATCGGCACATTGGTTCGATCCTGATACCGCGGGCCCGCGGGTCATGACGATGACGACGCAGTGGAGGAAACGGTCGTGATTGATGAAGCGCTCTTCGACGCCGAGGAGAAGATGGAGAAGGCCGTCTCGGTGGCGAAGGACGATCTCGGCAGAATCCGTACCGGGCGCGCGAATCCGGGTATGTTCGCCCGGGTCGTGGTCGACTATTACGGAGCGCCGACCCCGATCACCCAGATGTCGAGTATCACCGTGCCGGAACCGCGGATGGTGGTGGTCAAACCCTACGAGCAGGCGCAGCTGGGGCCCATCGAAACCGCGATCCGCAACTCCGATCTGGGTGTGAACCCGACCAACAACGGCGATATTCTCCGTATCTCCATCCCGCAGCTCACCGAGGAGCGGCGCCGGGAACTGGCCAAACAGGCCAGGCAGAAGGGCGAGGACGCCAAGGTCGCCATCCGCAACGTGCGTCGTAAGGCGATGGAGGAACTGGGCCGCATCCAGAAGGACGGCGAGGCGGGCGAGGACGAGGTCGGGCGGGCCGAGAAGGAACTCGACAAGACCACCGCGCGCTACGTCGGCCAGGTCGACGAACTGGTGAAGCACAAGGAAGGCGAGCTGCTCGAGATCTGAGCAGGATCTCGGGTATATCGGCGGTACCGGTGGTGGTACCTTGCGCAGGCGCGCGGGGTCCGGCCGGGACGCGCAGGAGGGTCCGGCGGCACGAGCGGTAGGTGCCGGGCGGAATACGGTGCCGATTCGCAGGGGCACCGGTCGGCGGTTCACGTGACTCGGCGAGGTCGGTGGATGCCGCACAATGAGAACAGCGGACAACGCCCGCTTTCGGGTGGGGAACGAACGGAACGACGACGAGTTGAGCGACGGGACAATCGTGGCCGAGAAAGCCGCCGCGACCGGTGCGGCCCGACCGCAGCCGCCGGCCGAGGGCATATCCGAACCGACACCGGCACCGACCGGTGCGCCCGCGGGCGCCGCATCGGCCGATGCCCCCGCGGAGACGCAACCGACCGGTGTCTCCGCAGGTACCGCACCGGCTGATGCCCCCGCGGAGACCTCCGCCGCGGCCGCGGCGGGCGGCGGAGGCCGGGGGTCGCGCGCCGGACGTAACCTCCCCGCCGCACTCGCGGTGGGGCTGACGCTCGGCATCTCGCTGATCGCCATCCTGCTGTTCGTTCCCAAGGTGTTCATCGGTGTCGCCGGTGTCGCCGTCGGCATCGCGACCTGGGAGGTCGCCAAACGGCTGCGGGAAGCCGATGTGCTGGTTCCCCGCGTTCCGTTGATCGTCGGCGGTCAGGCGGTGTTCTGGCTGGGCTGGCCGTTCGGGGCGGGAGGAGTCGCCGGGTCCTTCGCCGCGACGGCGCTGACCTGCATGGTGTGGCGGCTGTTCGATCACGGTCTGCGGACCGCGCCGCGCAACTTCCTGCGCGATACCGCCATCACCGTGTTCACCCTGGCCTGGATTCCGCTGCTGGCCTCGTTCGCGGTTCTGCTGCTGCTCGAGGATCCCGACGGCAACCTGCGGGTGCTGACGTTCATGATCCTGGTGGTGTGCTCCGATGTGGGCGGCTACGTCGCCGGCGTGCTGTTCGGGCGCCATCCCATGGTGCCCTCGATCAGCCCGAAGAAGTCCTGGGAGGGCTTCTGCGGATCGCTGGTCTTCGCCATCATCGGTGGTCTGCTCACCGTGACCCTGCTGCTCGAGGCCAACTCGATGATCGGTGTCGTGCTCGGTGTCGGCCTGGTGGTCATCGCGACTCTCGGCGACCTCATCGAATCGCAGATCAAACGCGAGCTGGGGATCAAGGATATGGGCACCATGCTGCCCGGCCACGGCGGAATCATGGACCGGCTCGATTCCATGCTGCCGTCGGCCTTCGTGTCCTGGCTGGTGCTCAGCACCCTGATCTGAGCCCGGGGCAGTGGATCAGTCGCGGTGGACCGCCCGCCGCAACTGGATGATCCGCACACCACCCACCAGCGCCATCACCAGGGCTCCGGCGATCACCGAGAGCAGGATCGTCACGCCCAGGGGGAGCGAGAAGCTCCAGAACAGCATCTCCACCTCGGTGCTCTCGGAGTTCTGGATGATGAAGATCAGCAGCACGATACCGAGCAGGGCCGCGACGATCAGCGCGATCCAGGTGATGCCGACGCGGGAACGCCCCAGCTCATAGGGTTCGTGGGAGGCGGGCTCACCCCCGATCGCGGCAGGATCGGTGGAGCCGGGGAAGTCCGGTACGTCCGGCGGCTGGTTCTTCGGCAGCGCGCCGGTGTCGTGGGTTCGGTCGTCAGAGGTCGCCATATGTCGATGATTGCCGACAGCTATCGTCCCCGCACGGATTTCCGGTCAGCCCGTCGCCGCGAGGGCGTCCGGGGCCGGTTCGGTCGGCTCGGCGTGGATCACATCCGCCGAGATGACACACTGGAAGCACTATGACCGCCCCCCTGCCCCTGGTATTCGACGCCCCGCGCCGCGGTATGCCGCCCCGCCATCTCGCCGACCTCGACGCCGACGGTCGCCGGGCCGCGATGGCGGAGCTGGGTCTGCCGAAGTTCCGCGCCGATCAGATCGCCCGCCAGTACTACGGGCGGCTGCAGGCCGATCCGGCCCGGATGACCGATCTGCCCGCGGCGGTCCGCGACACGATCGCCGAGACCTTGTTCCCGCCCCTGCTCACCCCGCTGCGGCAGGTGGTCTGCGATGCCGGGGAAACACGCAAGACGCTCTGGCGTGCCGGTGACGGCACCCTGCTGGAAAGCGTGCTGATGCGTTACCCCGACCGCGCCACGCTGTGTATCTCGAGCCAGGCCGGTTGCGGGATGGCGTGCCCGTTCTGCGCGACCGGGCAGGGTGGGCTGAACCGCAACCTGTCCACCGCCGAGATCGTCGACCAGGTCCGTGCCGCCGCCGCGGACCTGCGCGACGGCGCGGTAGCGGGTGGGCCGGGACGGCTGTCCAATATCGTCTTCATGGGGATGGGGGAGCCGCTGGCCAACTACAAGCGGGTGGTGAACGCGGTCCGCCGCATCACCTCGCCCGCGCCGGACGGTCTCGGTATCTCCCAGCGCAATGTGGTGGTGTCCACCGTCGGCCTGGCCCCGGCGATCCGTAAACTCGCCGACGAGGATCTGTCGGTGACCCTCGCGGTCTCCCTGCACACACCCGACGACGAACTCCGCGACACGCTGGTTCCGGTGAACAACCGATGGCCGGTGCGCGAGGTCCTCGACGCCGCCCGCTACTACGCCGACAAGTCCGGTCGCCGGATATCCATCGAGTACGCGCTCATCCGCGATATCAACGATCAGCCGTGGCGGGCGGACATGCTCGGGTCGAAGCTGCACAAGGCGCTCGGCTCGCGGGTACATGTCAACGTCATCCCCCTCAACCCCACCCCGGGCAGCAAATGGGACGCCAGCCCGAAGCCGGTGGAACGGGAATTCGTCCGCCGGGTGGAGGCACAGGGCGTGCCCTGCACGGTCCGCGATACCCGCGGCCAGGAGATCGCGGCCGCCTGCGGCCAGCTCGCCGCCGAGGGCTGAGCGGAACGAATCGCTGGGGTGGTCCCGTCGAGGTGACCACACCGTTCGACGCGCCGGCGCAGCCGTAGGCCTGCGGCCGGCCCGGTCCGGATAGGAGAACGACGGATGGCCGACCGTGTCGTCGCGATCGTGGGGGCGGGAATCGTGGGGCTGGCGATCGGGCGGGAGCTGGCCCGCCGCCGCCCGGGGGACCGGATCGTGGTGCTGGAGAAGGAGGATCACGTCGGTGCCCATCAGACCGGGCACAACTCCGGCGTGGTGCACGCCGGGATCTATTACCAGCCGGGAAGTTTGAAGGCCGCGCTGTGCACGCGGGGACGGTCGCTGCTGCGGGAGTACTGCATCGAGCGGAGCCTGGCCTACGACGAATGCGGCAAACTCGTGATCGCGGTCGACGAGGACGAGCTACCGCGGCTGGAAGCGCTGGAAGCGCGCGCGGGCGAGAACGCGGTCCCGGGATTGCGCCGGGTGGACCGGAACGGGATCCGGGAGATCGAACCGTTCGCGGAGGGCATCGCGGCCCTGTATTCGCCGCGGACCGCGATCACCGATTTCCGCGGTATCGCGGAATCCTTCGCGGCGGATCTGGTGGAATCCGGTGGTGAGGTGCGATTCGCCAGTGCGGTCGACGGGATCACCCCGCACTCCTCGGGAGTCGAGATCGCCCTGGGCGACGAGCGGGTACGCGCCGACCGGGTGATCCTCTGCGCCGGATTGCACGCCGATACCGTGGCCGGTCTGGCCGGCGCCGAACGCGGTCCCCGGATCGTGCCGTTCCGCGGTGAGTACATGAACGTCGTTCCCGCGAAGGCGGAGCGGGTGCGGGGGCTGGTGTATCCGGTACCGGACCCGCGGTATCCGTTCCTGGGCGTGCATTTCACGCGACGGGTCTCGGGCACCGTGGAGGTGGGGCCCAACGCGGTCCTGGCGTTCGCGCGGGAGGGGTATCGGCGCGGGCAGTTCTCGGCCCGCGATCTCGCGGATACGTTGCGCTGGCCCGGTTTCCGGCGGATGGCCCGGCAGCATTGGCGGACCGGGATCGAGGAGGTGTACGGCTCGCTGTCGAAGTCGGCGTATATGCGCCGGGCGCAGCGCTATATTCCGGATATCGGCGCCGCGGATGTGGTGCGCGGTGGCAGCGGGGTGCGGGCGCAGGCTCTCGATGCCGACGGGACCCTGGTCGACGATTTCCGGATCGACCGCCTCGGCCCGGTCACCGCGGTCCGCAACGCACCCTCACCCGCGGCGACCTCGTCGCTCGCCATCGCCGAATACGTGGTCGACGTCATCGAGGGCAGGAACACCACAGCGCGCTGACAAGCTGCCCGATGCTGCATTCCCTGCACACTGCCACTTTCGAAACGGTATCGCGGTTGACACGAAGTCCGAGGTGGCGGATGATTCGGACCAGTACTTACGGGGAGTGGGTGCTTTTCCGGGAGGGGAAAAATGTTCAGTAGAGCCGTATTTACCTCTGTCCTGTGTGGGTTCGTATCCGTTCTCGGATCATTGGCTACGGAAACGACTGCCGCGGCACACATCCCGTCGGTCGGGCCCCACGATCAGTCGGTCGTTTCAGCGCCGGTCGACACAGGCTGGGAAGACGAGGTGCTCCGGTTGTACAACTCGTACCAAGAATGCAAGCACGCCCTGGATACCGGTGATTTCGGGCCGAATGCGGCTTGCGTTCCGTTGGACACCGGTGTCACGGCTTTGGTCGGCCGGCCACCCACCGCCTGATCGATCGTCGGTCCCTGCGCGGCATTGTAGGGAATCGCCCCCAAATGCTGCGCATGGTGGTGGTATCGCTCGCCTGCCGAGGGCGGCGCATCGCGATCGGTCGCGGGAGATTCGCTGATAGGGTCGAATTCATGGTCTGCGACAGCAGGTTGGCTCACTACCTCCGTGGGATCCGTCTCGGTGCCCACACGAATCATGGTTATCCATTCGATCTCCCCGCTGTGCGCTGGCTGATGCGCGCCGGAGGTCTGCCGCTGGAACCAGGGGTGACCTTTCTGGTCGGCGAGAACGGTAGTGGAAAGTCCACACTGCTCGAGGCCATTGCCGTGGCGGCAGGGCTCAATCCCGAGGGCGGCAGTCAAAATTACCGGTTCGCCACCCGATCCACCGAATCCGATTTGGGTGAGCACCTCATACTGCAGTGGGGTACCACCAAACCTCGCAGCCGTTTCTTCCTACGCGCCGAGTCGTTTTACAATGTCGCCACCGAAACCGAGCGGTTGGGACCGGAGCAGATTGCCGCGATCGGCGGGCGTTCGCTGCACGACCGTTCGCATGGCGAATCATTCGTGGAACTGCTGCGTCATCGGTTCGTTGCGGGTGGGCTGTACCTGATGGACGAACCCGAGGCCGCGCTCTCGCCTCGAGGTTGCATGACCGTTCTCGTCCGCATGTCGGAGCTGGTGAGGCAGGGGGCCCAGTTCGTGGTGGCAACCCATTCGCCAATCCTGCTGGCTCTGCCCGAGGCGACGATCTACCAGATCGACGAGGAAGGTTCGATCGAGACCGTAGCTTTCAGCGAGGCATCGCCGGTGAGCCTGACCCGGGAGTTTCTGGCCCGGCCCGAGCACTACCTGCGACACCTCCTCGACGGAGGCTGAGCGGGTGCCGATTTCGTACCGCCGCACCACGGGAAAGGTTGGCGCCGGCCGGATCTCTTTCCCGGCCGAATAACCATCAGGGAAAAAGCTGGATCGGATTGATGATGTCGGCGGCCAGGGTGAGCATCATGTAGGCGCCACCGATGACCACCGCGACATAGGTGAGCGGTAGGAGCTTCAGATAGTCGACCGGAGCTCCGGGTGCCTGCCCCTTCCATCCGCGTACGGTGTTCCGGAGCTTTTCGTAGAGCACCACAGCGATATGGCCACCGTCGAGCGGGAGAAGTGGTAGCAGATTGAATGCGCCCAAGAAGAAATTCAAGCTGGCCAGCACCATGATGAAAACGTTCCAGTACCCGCGCTCGGCGGTCTCGCCACCGATCTTGCTGGCGCCGTAGATGCTCACCGGAGTTTCGTCATCGCGTTCGCCGCCGGTAACCGCCTCCCACAGATCCGCGACCTTTGCAGGCATCTGGGCCAGCGACTGGAAGGTACGAATGAACATCTCGCCGGTGAATGCGGCCGATGCCGGAATCGCGGAGATCAGACCATACTGGGTGGGTTCTTTGTAGTCTTGGCCCACGCCGACCACGCTGACCTCTCGACCGGGGCCACCGTCTTTCGGGTACCGCATCGCGCGTTCGGGAACGACCTCGATATCCATCGACTGTCCATCACGCTCGACGGTGTAGGTGAACGGCCCGGTTTGTTCCTGCGTGCGGCTCTGGAACTCGTCCCAGGCGCTTACCTCCACGCCGTTGACCGCGGTGACCACATCACCACGCTGGAGACCGGCCCGTTGTGCCGGGCCGGGGCCGGTGCAGGCATCGAGGGTGCCGTCGGGGTGCTGAGTGGCCACGCAGCTCATATTTCCCAGGGCGGTGGCCGGCTGGTTCAGATCGGGCAGGCCCCAGCCGACCGCCAGCACAACGATCAGCAGGAAGCCCAGCACGAAGTTCATCGCGATACCGCCGGACATCACCACCAGGCGTTTCCAGGTGGCCTGCCGGTACATCGCGCGATCGACTTCCTCGGGTTCGAGTTCGTCGAGCGCGGTCATCCCCGCGATATCGCAGAACCCGCCGAGCGGGAGCCATTTGACGCCGTACTCGGTTTCGCCGCGGCGGAACGAGAACATCTTGGGACCGAAGCCGATGAAGTACCGGCGCACCTTCATCCCGGTCGCCTGCGCGGTCCACATATGCCCGCATTCGTGCAGTGCGATCGAAATCGTGATGCCGAGGGCGAACAGCACGAACCCCAACACGAACAGCATGTGGTCTACAGCCCTCCTGCGGTGCGCAGATCAGTGATCCCGGCCCGCACGAAGACCCCAGCGGCCGCGAGCACGTAACCACAGTAACCGCCCGCGCGGACTCCCTCGACCATCTGGGACACGGATTACCGGCCGATGAGGGTGCGGGCCCGGTCACGCGCCCATTCGTCGGCGGCGAGGACCTCGGCGAGTTCGGTGGGTTCGGCGCGCCATTGCCCGGCGTCGCGGACGGCCTGTGCCACGGTGCGCACGATCTGCGGGAAGCGGATCCGGCCATCGAGGAACGCGGCGACCGCGACCTCGTTGGCGGCGTTGTAGACGGCGGTCACACAGCCGCCCGCGGTACCGGCCTCGCGGGCCAGCTCCACCGCTGGGAACACCGTGCTGTCGACGGGTTCGAAGGTCCAGGTCGCGGCGGTGCCGAAATCGCAGGCGGCGGCGGCTCCGGGAACCCGGTCCGGCCAGCCCAGCGCCAGCGCGATGGGCAGTTTCATATCGGGCGGGCTGGCCTGGGCCAGGGTGGAGCCGTCGGTGAAGGTGACCATGGAGTGCACGATCGACTGCGGGTGCACGGTGACCTCGATGCGGTCGTAGGGGATACCGAACAGCAGATGCGTTTCGATGAGTTCGAGGCCCTTGTTCACCAGCGATGCCGAGTTCAGGGTGTTCATCGGCCCCATCGACCAGGTCGGGTGGGTTTTCGCCTCGGCCGGGTTCACCCCGTCCAGCATCTCGGTGGTCCAGCCGCGGAACGGGCCGCCGGAAGCGGTGAGGATCAACCGGTCGACCTCGTCGGCGCGACCGCCGCGCAGGCACTGCGCCAGCGCCGAATGCTCGGAGTCCACGGGTACGAGCTGCCCGGGTTTCGCGGCCCGGGTGACCAGCGAACCGCCCGCGACCAGTGATTCCTTGTTCGCCAGCGCGAGCGTCGCGCCCGATTCGAGCGCGGCCAGTGTGGGCTCCAACCCGAGTGACCCCACCAGCGCGTTGAGCACCACATCGGCCTCGGTGCGACGGACCAGTTCGGTCGCCGCGCCCGGACCGGCGAAGGGCACTCCGAGCGCGGTCGCGGCGGCGGGGTCGGCGACGGCGACGTTGGTGGTGCCGGTGGCGGCCATCTGCGCGGCCAGCAGTTCGGTGTTGCCACCGCCGGCGGCCAGTCCGACGATCTCGAATCTGTCCGGGTTGGCGGCGATCACCTCGAGCGCCTGGGTGCCGATGGAACCGGTGCTGCCGAGCAGGAGGACTCTGCGGAGATCTGACACCCGCCCATTGTCGCCGACCCCGCCCCTGCTGGCTACGACGGGCGGTCGTATGCCACGATATCCGCAGTATCCGTTCTCTCGAGGAGGAGCGATCGTGGCCGCCACGGAAATCGAGCCCACCACCGACAAGGTCATCACCAAGGTGGACCCCGCAGAGGTTCCGTCGGCCGCCTGGGGCTGGAGCGGTGAATCGCACAAGACCTTCCGGGTCGCGGCGGTGGTCGTGATCGTCATCCTGCTCGGCATGCTGATCGGCAATCATTCGGGCAAGGTCGAGGATCTCTACCTGGTCGGCTTCGCCGCCGCCCTGGCCGGAATCCTGATCTACGACGTGATCTACCGGCGTAAACCGCGCTGATCTGCGATTTCTCTGATCGCGCCTACTGTCCCGGGCGTCCGGTGGGTTACGCCCCGGTGACGTGCGGGTGGCGGTCGCCGCTGTTGCCCATGTCTCGGCGGCGCCCCGTCGCGGCCGGACTAGACTCGGCAGCGACCGGCCGGACCAGTACGAAAGTAGGCAGCCGAAAGTGACCAGCACAGTCGGATTGGGGATGCCGACCGCACCTGCTGCGGTGCTCGCACCGCGGCGCAAGACCCGTCAGCTGATGGTGGGCGGTGTCGGTGTCGGCAGCGACCACCCGATCTCGGTGCAGTCGATGACGACGACCAAGACCCACGATGTCAACGCGACGTTGCAGCAGATCGCGGAGCTCACCGCGTCGGGCTGCGATATCGTGCGTGTGGCGTGCCCGCGGCAGGAAGATGCCGACGCGCTACCCCTGATCGCGAAGAAATCGCAGATCCCGGTGATCGCCGATATCCATTTCCAGCCGCGCTATATCTTCGCCGCGATCGACGCGGGTTGCGCGGCGGTGCGGGTGAACCCGGGCAATATCAAGGAATTCGACGGCCGGGTGGCCGAGGTCGCCAAGGCGGCCGGCGCCGCCGGGATCCCGATCCGGATCGGCGTGAACGCCGGATCCCTGGACAAGCGGATGCTGGCCAAATACGGCAAGGCAACCCCGGAGGCGCTGGTGGAATCCGCGCTGTGGGAGGCGGGCCTGTTCGAGGAGCACGGCTTCGGCGATATCAAGATCTCGGTCAAGCACAACGACCCGGTCGTGATGGTCGAGGCATACCGGCAGCTCGCCGCGCAGAGCGACTATCCGCTGCATCTGGGCGTCACCGAGGCGGGCCCGGCGTTCCAGGGCACCGTGAAATCCGCGGTGGCCTTCGGTGCGCTGCTCAGCGAGGGCATCGGCGATACCGTCCGGGTCTCGCTGTCCGCGCCGCCGGCCGAGGAGGTGAAGGTCGGCGACCAGATCCTGCAGTCGCTCAACCTGCGCCCGCGCAAGCTCGAGATCGTGTCCTGCCCCTCCTGCGGTCGTGCCCAGGTCGACGTCTACACCCTCGCCAACGAGGTCACCGCGGGTCTGGACGGGCTCGAGGTTCCGCTGCGGGTGGCGGTCATGGGTTGTGTGGTGAACGGTCCTGGGGAGGCGCGTGAAGCCGACCTCGGTGTCGCCTCCGGCAACGGGAAGGGTCAGATCTTCGTCAAGGGCGAGGTGATCAAGACCGTTCCCGAGGCGCAGATCGTGGAAACTCTGATCGAAGAGGCCATGCGTATCGCCGAGGAGATGGGTGCGGACGCGGGAACCGGGGAACCGGTCGTCAGCGTCGGCTGACGGTCCGGATACGTTCGCCCGCGGGTACCGCGGGCGAACGCGCGCCGCGCCCGTTCGCGCCGGGCGGCGTGCGCTTTCCGGATATCCGTTCCGCGCGGGCGCGGTTCATGGCAGGCTGTTGTAGGTGCGGAGTCTGCTGGAGCCGACCCGGCGCGCGAAAACCGTTCCCGCGCGTCAGCTCGCCAAGCGGGACCTGGCGCAGGTGCTGCGGGTGCTCGACGACGATCCGGTGGCCGCCTGCATGGTCGCTGCCCGGCTACAGGAATACGGTCTGGACAACCGGTACGGCCACGGTGAACTGTGGAGCCACGGCGGTCCGGCCGAATCGCTGTGCTTCTCCGGGGTGAATCTCATCCCGCTGCGCGGTGGCCGCGACGCCCTGCGCGCCTTCGCCGACCGGGCGATCCGGTGGCCGCGCCTGTGTTCCTCCGTGGTGGGCCGCCGGGAACTCGCGCTGCCGCTGTGGGAGATGCTCGCCGACCACTGGGGTCCGGAACGGGAACTACGCGCCACTCAGCCCCTGCTGGCGCTCACCGATACCGCGTTGTCCGCGGCCGACTCCGCGGTGCGGCCGGTCCGGCCCGAGGAACTCGACCGGTATCTCACCGCCGCCATCGCCATGTTCATCGAAGAGGTCGGGGTGGATCCGCGGGCGGGCGACGGCGGTCGCGGCTACCGGCGCCGGGTCGCCGGGCTGATCGAGGCGGGCCGGGCCTGGGCGCGGTTCATCGATGGGGAGGTCGCCTACAAGGCCGAGGTGGGTGCGATGTCCACGCGCACCGGTCAGATCCAGGGCGTCTGGGTACATCCGGACCACCGTGGGCAGGGCCTGGGGACCGCCGGGACGGCCGCGGTGGCGAACGCGGTGCTCGCGACAGGCCGGACAGCCAGCCTCTACGTCAACGACTACAACGAGATCGCCCGGCGCGCCTATCGGGCGGTCGGATTCCGGCAGATCGCGACCTTCACCACCGTTCTGCTGGACTGATCGGAGCAGGATCCGGTGCGCCGCAGGTGATCACCGGTGTTGTGTGATTACCATCGGGGCCGATGACGATCCGTCCGGTAGTCGTAATCGTGCTCGCGGTCGCTGCCCTGGCCTCCGCGGTGACGGCCTGCGGTATGGGCGCCCACGGGCCGATCACCGCCGCACGGGCCTTCGTCGAGGCATTCGGCGCCCGCGATGCCGACGCCGCTGCCGCGCGGACCAACCGGCCCGAGAAGGCCGCCGCCGCGCTGACTTCGGTCTGGGAGGAACTGGCCGCCGAGGAACTGCGTCCGAAGACCGGCGCCGCCCGGATCACCGGTGATACGGCCACCGTCGACTACACCTACGAATGGCGGTTGCCGGGCGACCGCGTCTGGACCTACTCCGGGCAGCTGCCGCTGGTGCGCACCGGCGGCGCCTGGACCGTGCGCTGGAGCGGATCGGCCGTGCATCCCCGGCTCGGCGACACCCAGACCATGGCGCTGTCCATCCGGCCCGCCCCGCAGGCGCGGGTGAACGAGCAGTCCGGCAGCGATGTGCTGGTCCCGGGCACGGTCTCCCGGGTGACCTTCGACGCCGCGGACAGCCCCGATCCGCAACGGGTGGCGGCCGCGCTCGCCGCGGCGCTCGGCGATATCGACGAACGGCTCACGCCGGAGCGGATTCTGGATTCGGCGCGCGGCGCGGAGGGCGCGTACACGGTGATCGTGCTGAACGAAACCGAATTCGGCCGGACCGGCCCGCAGCTCATCGGGCTCCCGGGAGTACGGATCACCCAGGAATGGGATATGACGCCCACCGACCGCGCGTTCGCCCCCGATCTGATGACCCAGATCCGGCGGACGGTGATCGACGACGTGGACGGGCGCGCCGGCTGGCAGGTGGTGGCGCGCAACGCGAACGGCGCCGAGACCGGGGTGCTCTACGAGGTGGCGGCCCGGCCCGCGCCGTCGTTCGCGCTGAGTGTGGACCGGCGGGTGCAGAACGCGGCCCAGCGCGCGGTCGACGGCCGCCGCGAGCAGACCATGATGGTGGTGATCGAACCCTCCACCGGCGGCATTCTCGCGGTCGCGCAGAACGCGGCCGCCGACAGGGACGGGCCGGTGGCCACCATCGGCCAGTATCCGCCGGGGTCGGTGTTCAAGACGGTGACCGCCGCCGCCGCGATATCCGAAGGTCTGGCCACCCCCGATACCGTGCTGGCGTGCCCGAGTTCGATCACCATCGGCGAGCGGATGATCCCGAACTACAACGGATTCACGGTCGGCGACGTACCGATGACCACCGCCTACGCGCGCTCGTGCAATACGTCCTTCGCGAAATTGGCCAGCCGGTTGCCCGGCGACGCTCTGTCCGAGCAAGCGGCGGAATTCGGCATCGGGCCGGAATACACGATTCCCGGCCTGCCCGCGTTCTCCGGATCGGTGCCCGCCGCCGAGGACCGCACACAGCGCACCGAGGACGGTATCGGCCAGGGCC
This sequence comes from Nocardia sp. NPDC049935, assembly GCF_055586645.1. Lineage (NCBI taxonomy): Bacteria > Bacillati > Actinomycetota > Actinomycetes > Mycobacteriales > Nocardiaceae > Nocardia > Nocardia sp. NPDC049935. The sequence continues at coordinate 63,185 of NZ_JBVJHV010000001.1, forward strand.
GGGTCGTCACCAGCCCCTTCGGTATGGCGCTGATGGCCGCGACGATCGCGCAGGGCAGTGCTCCCACGCCATTCCTGATCGCCGGCCAGCCCGCCGTGGTGAACGGGGAGCGGCCCGCCCTCGATCCGGAGGTGGTGCGGGGCCTGCGAACCATGATGCGGGAGGTGGTGGTCTCCGGGACCGCGAACCGGATCGCCGATCAGGGCGAGGTGTACGGGAAGACCGGTGAGGCCGAGGTGGACGGCGGTTCCCATTCCTGGTTCGTCGGATACCGCGGCGATCTGGCGTTCGCGACGCTGCTGGTCGAGGGCGGAAGTTCCGATAACGCGGTGGCCGTGACCCGGGATATGCTGGCCGCTCTCGCCGGCGGCGGGTGAACGCTGTGGGTCAGGGGCCGGTGCCGGTGGCCGCGGACGCGGTCGCGAAACGGTGGCCGATATAGGGGATACCGGTATCGGTGGTCACCGCATCGCTGACGCGGGCCGGCGCGACGACCGAGACGGTCCGGTCCGCGACCGGGGCGGACGAGGCGGTATCCGTTCCGAGGATTTCGACCACCCCGGTGCCGCCGAGAATCATCCCGGCGGTGATGAGAGCAACGGTGGAACGCTTCATTTCCGGCTCCCTCCGAATCAGAGGTTCGACAGATAACGAGCTCGGGAGGCTCCTGCGCGACCGGGCTCTGCGGAAGAGTTGTCTGATGATTTGCTGCTCAGGTCAACCTAAGCCGGGGGCGCGTGCCGAGACAAGATGGAAAGCTGAGGAAAATCGATGACGAGCAAATCGTGACCCGCCCCCCGAGATCCGTGATTCTTTCGTTACGGGCCGTTCAGATCTTCTGCAGGCTCGCGGTGAGGTGATGCTGTAGCGGCAGGCCCACCGCGCCCATCTGCAGGGTGTAGTCGATGGTCCGGCCGTGCATATGGATGGTGCGGCTGAGGGCGGTCACCGATTTGGCGGTACTGCTGAGCCCGACGGCGGTCGACTCGAGTTCGAGCCGTACCTCCTCCTCGCCCAGGGTCAGCTTGCCCTCGCAGATCTCGGTGATGCCGGTGGGGTGGGAGAGGATCAGTTCCACCCGGTCGGGGCCGGGACAGCGCAGATAGCCGGTCTCCACATGCAGCGGACGGTTGTCGTCGGCGTGCCGGGTGTGCTGGCGGTAGGTGAGGAAGGGCCGGCCGATATGCCCCACCACGATCTCCTCGAGGTAGCCGAACGGCTCGATCGTCGGGTAATCGCCCTGCCCCGCGCCGCGCCAAGTGCCCAGCAGACCGCTCAACGACGCGATCGCGGGATGCAGCATGGCGGGATTCTGCTCTTCGGCCACGGCGCACAAGCGTAGCCCCTCGGGCACCGATCCGGAATTTCCGGCCGCTCGTCCGCGCGGCGCGCCTATTTGTTCTTCCGGCGGCCGAAGGGCCAGAACGAGCGGCTGCGCCGCCGGGGCAGCGCCGCGTAGACCATCGTCATCTCGGCGAACACACCCGCTTCGCGTTCGCGGTCGGCGCCGAAATCGTCGCGGCCCAGGATCTGGGTGATCGACCCGGGGGCGATGGTCGCGAGGGCGTCGAGCAGGGCGGGGTTGAGGGCGCTGATCGAGATCCGGGTGGTGTCGGGGTCCTCGGCACCCGGTCCGCCGTGACCGAGCAGCATATGACCGATCGCGTGCAACACGATGTGATCGGCGTTGCGGCCGGACGCCGACGCGTCGTAGACGACGATATCGTCGTATTTGCGGGCGATCCACAGACCGTTGCCGCCGCAGCCCAGGTCGGCCAGGGCCGACCGGTGTGCCGGCTGCAGTGAGATCGGCCGCTTGCGGTGTGCGGCCACCTCGGCGAGGTAGGCGTTGAGGTCCCACGGGCTGGGCAGGGGCACCGACCCAGCAGCATCGCCGAACCTGGCGTCCATGCTTGTCATCGGCGCATACGTTACCGATCCCACGGGCGCTCGTCACTTCCACGAATTCCCGGTCGCCGCCGGGGAACACGGCGGCGGACCGGTCCACCGGGGCGCCGCTAGAAGTCGCTCCCCGGGCGCAGGGGTTTGACGTTGTGCGGTTTGTTCCAGAGCGCGGTGAAGGCCCACAGCACCACTCCGACGGCCAGCAGCACACCGGCGATGACGTACTGCTGCGGGTTGCGGTCGGTGAACGGCGTGGCCAGATACGCGCAGCACAGCGCGCCGAGCACCGGTAGCGCGGTCGGGGTGCGGAAATGATGGTGATCCACCTCGTCGCGCCGCAGCACCAGGACCGCGATATTGACGATGGTGAAGACCACCAGCAACAGCAGTGCGGTGGTGCCGCCCAATTCGGGGACCTCGTCGACCACCAGCAGCAGGCCCAGCGCCAGCACCGTGGTGAACAGGATCGCGACATGCGGTGTGCGGCGCGCGAGATTCACCCGGCCGAGGGCGCGCGGCACCACCTTCTGCTTGGCCATGCCGTACAGCAGGCGACTGGCCATGAGCATATTGATCAGCGCCGAATTGGCGACGGCGAACATGGTGATGAACGCGAAGATCTGGGTGGGGAAGCCGGGTGCGCCGATCTCGACCACGTGCAGCAGCGGGGTATCGCCCTCGGCGAGTTCGTCCGGCGGGACCAGTGCCACGGCGGTGATCGAGACCACCACGTAGATGGCGCCGGTGACCAGGAGCCCGGTGAGCAGGATCCTGGGAAAGATCCGGCTCGGCTCCTTGGTCTCCTCCGCCATGTTCACCGAATCCTCGAACCCGACCATGGCGTAGAAGGCCAGGGTCGTCGCCGCGATGACCCCGCCGAAGGCCGACCGGTCGCCGGTGTCGAATTCGAGGACCCGGCCGAAATCGCCGTTGCCGAAGCCGAGCGCCCACAACCCGATACAGATCACGATCAGCAGGCCGGACAGTTCCACACAGGTGAGCAGGACGTTGGCCTTGACGCTCTCGCCCACGCCGCGCAGGTTGATCGCGGCGACCGCCGCCATGAACGCGAGCGCGATGAGGGTGAGTATCAGCCCGTCGCCCACTCCCTCGAATTCGAAGGCCTCGGCGAAATTCGCCGCGAACGCCTTGGCCGCGGTGGCCGCGGAGGTGATTCCGGAACACATCACCGCGAAGGTCACCATGAAGGTCAGGAAATGGATCCCGAATGCCTTGTGGGTATAGAGCGCCGCCCCGGCGGCCTGCGGATACTTGGTGACGAGCTCGAGATAGCTGAAACCGGTGATCATGGCGACGCCGAACGCGACCAGGAACGGGACCCACACCGCACCGCCGACCTCACCGGCGACCCGGCCGGTGAGCGCGTAGATACCGGTGCCGAGGATATCGCCGATGATGAACAGCAGGAGCAGCCAGGGGCCCATGACCCGTTTCAGTTCGGGCTGCTGCTCCGGGTCGGTCCGGGCGCTGACTTCTGCCAAGGGAACCCCTCACTTCCGCGCTGGCCGGTGCGTGCCGTGATCGGACAGGTTCGCTCTTTATACCCATTCGGCCCGGTATGAACTCCTGATTACGGACCGTCCGCGCCGGATCCGCGTGTCAGCACATCGATTCGGCGGCCGCCGCGATGACCTCCGCGGAATCACGCGGGCTCAGGGCCATCGCGCGCAGCTGGTCGAACATCACCCCGAAGCGGCGGATCTCCGAATGCCCCTCCACCAGCGCGTCACCGGAGATGCCCTCGACATACACCAGTTCCGGGTCGGTGGGGTCGGGGAAATCGAGAATCGTGAAGGAGCCCGCCATACCGGGATGCGCGCCGGCGTCGAAAGGCAGGATCTGCAGGATCACGTTCTTGCGTTTGGTGGCCTCGCCCAGCTGCCGGAGCTGACCGCTCATGACCTCCGGGCCGCCGACGACCCGCCGGATGGCGGCCTCGTCGAGTACCACCCACAGCTCCAGCGGTTCCTCCTTGGCCAGCACCGCCGCGCGGTCCATCCGGGCGCGCGCCCGGCGCTCCAGATCGGAGGCCTCCAGTTTCGGCATACAGGTGTCGATCACGGCCATGGCGTACTGCTCGGTCTGCAGCAGTCCGGGAATGAACGAGGTCTGGTAGTGGCGCGCCGACAGCGCCACCGATTCGAAGTTGATATAGGCGGCGTAGACCTCGGAGAGGCTGGCCTCGTAGGGCCGCGACATCCCGGGTTTCTGGGCGTCGGAGAGTAGCTCGAGGGCTTCCTGGCGCCGGGTCGCCTCCACTCCGTAGAGGTCCAGCATCGTCATCAGGGTGCGTCGCTGGGGGCGGGCCTGCGCCGTCTCGATCCGGTAGAGGGTGGTGACATTGATACCGGTGCGGGCGCTGACCTCCTCCTTGCTGAGTTCGGCGTCCTCCCGCATTTCCAGCAGCAGCACCGAGAGCCGGCGCAGACCAGCGGTGAGGACGGTGCGTTTGCCTGCCATGTCAGCCCCTTCGCCGGCGCACGGCGCCGATAGCGGTGCTCGCGCTGCCCCGCGGCCGCGAGCCTGTCGAGCAACCATAACCAGATGGCGGCGGTACCGGCGAGGGAGTGCCCCGAGCCGGCGGGAGCCCTTCTCAGGGAGTGATCTCGCGGCGCAGGACCTTACCGGTGGCGTTGCGCGGGAGCGGCTCTTCGGTGAGCGTCCACCGTTCCGGGACCTTGAAGTAGGCGAGCCGCTGCGCGGTGAACGCCCGGAGTTCCTCGGCGTCGACCGCGGCGCCGGTCACCACCACCGCGGCGACCCGTTGCCCGAGGTCGTCGTCGGGTATGCCGATCACCGCGGATTCGCGCACGGCCGGATGCGCGTCCAGGACGTTCTCGATCTCGGTGGGGTACACGTTCTCTCCGCCTCGCAGGATGAGATCGCTACGGCGTCCGGCCATTCGCAGGCAGCCGTCGCCCAGGGTGCCGAAATCGCCGGTCCGCAACCAGCGTTCGCCGTCGAGGGCGGCGGCAGTGGCCGCCTCGTCGCGCCAGTAGCCGAGCATCACGTACGGACTGCGTACCCAGATCTCGCCCTCGGTGCCGTCGGGGACCGGCCGACCGTCCGGATCGCGGATCTCCACCGCGACACCGAGGATCGGATGGCCGACCGTTTCGGGATCGGCGGCCAGTTCGGCCGGTGTGGCCACGGTGGCCGCCGTACCGCTTTCGGTGAGGCCGTAACTGGTGGTCAGGGCGACTCCGGTACCGGGCAGCCGGGCCCGCAGCCGCTCCTGGAGGGCGGGGGAGGACGGGGCGGCGTTGAGCGAGAGCGAGCCGAGGGCCGACAGATCGTAGCCGGACAGGTCCGTGTCCAGCAGCCGGGCCGCCAGCGTCGGTACCGCACCCCAGTTGGTGACCCGCTCGCGCGCCATCGATCTCAGCACCCGGTCGGGATCGAACGCACCGGTGTGCATGATCACGGCGGCGCCGCTGGCGAGCCGGGGGACGACCAGATTGTGCAGGCTGGCGATATGGAACAGCGGTGAGGTGAGCAGGAACCGCTTGCCGCTCGGCTCACCCGGCTCGCGACCCGCGGCGAGGGCGCCCAGCGCGTCGGTGCAGCGGTGGTAATCGGTGATGGAGAGCAGGTTCCGGTGGGTGTGCACGACGCCCTTGGGCCGGCCGGTGGTGCCGCTGGTGTAGAGCACCACGGCCGGGTCGTCCTCGCCGACCGGCACGATCGGAGCCGGGCCGCGGTGGGCCTCGATCAGGCGGGGCAGGTCCTCCTCCATGGTGAGTATCGGCACGGAGGTCCCGGTGTCCGCCGCGAGCGCGGCCCGCCGGGCGTCGGCGACCAGGACCGCGGGTTCGGTGTGCTCGAGCCCGTAGGCGATTTCCGGGGCAGCCCACCAGGCGTTGTAGGCGACGGCGACCGCGCCGAGGCACTGTGCCGCCCAGAAGGTGATCACCCACTCCGGGGTGTTGGCGGCGAGAATGCCGATCCGGTCGCCCCGCCCGATCCCGTACTGCCGCGCCAGCGCCAGTGCCAGGGACTCGGCGGCACCCGCGTGCTCGGCGAAGGAGAGCCGGGTCCGCTCGGTGACCAGGTAGTCGCGATCACCCCAGGCCCGCGAGGCGTCGAGAAGTTCACGCAGCGATCGGCGCCGGTGCCGGAAAACGGGGAGTGCGGACCCCAGCACCTCTTCGGCCGACATCTCGAACGGCCCGCCCGGGCCGGTGAGCGCGGCGGCCCGTCGCGCGGCGGCGGTCCGGGGGTCGGCGTCAGTGCTCATGAGTCCACATCCTTGTCGGCATTCCTGCACAGAATCCATACCCCATGACAGGGCACGGGCCGCACCCGGTCACCGTCCGTGCGCGTGCACGGGCACGCGGGCGGGACCGGAAACGACGGGAGTGCAGTCCATCCGGGACACGTGGCAAACTTTCGGCAATCCGATCCGGGGTGCCGGTGTCGCGGCCCGGCGCCTCCCGGCCAGCCGGACGGGTGGCGCGAAACGCGTTCGGGCCGGGCCGGGTTCGGCTTCTCGTGGCGGGCGGTGCGGGCGCCGGGGCGGATATCCCGGTGGACCATAGTGTTCGGTATGGTTCCGCGGGTGCGGCGCGGGTTGGTCTCGGCCCGGTTTCGATGTGGTCGCGTAAGGCGTCGTCGCGCCGGGTTCGCAGGTTGTGGCGGGTATCGTTCGGCGCGGCGCGGATTCGGACCGCCGTCGGGAACGAGCTTGGCGGGTACGCGTTTTCGGCGGGACCGCGCCGTGGTTCCGTGAAAAGGGTCGTTAGGCTTGCGCATGACGCTGTTCGCAACATTGCGTACCGAAGTCTTGTGTTCTTGCATCTGTAAGAGCATGATCCAGCTAGCCTTGTTGTGAACAACGATCCGATGTCCGGGAAAACCGAATCGAGAGCCGATCATGTTGGTGCAGAGTGTGATGGTGCCGGGTGAGTTCGAGGGGTGCCGATGAGTGCGCCCACTCTGGGGAGCCTGCCGACCGCGCCGCAACTGCTGTGCGCATTCCAGGGACGACGGGTGCAGGAGCGTGTACTGCTGCGCTTCGCGCACGCGCTGGTCGAACTACACAAGCGCCGCGCGCAGGTTCGGGATATGGCGGAGATCGCCGAGATAGACAGTCGCCGAAGCGAACTCGTGGAAGATATCAACGCCTGGATAACCCGGAAGATGCCGCAGCACCGCAACGGTGCGTCGCTGCACACCGAGAGTCTGGGCGCGGTCATCGATCGGATGGCGAACAGCTGGGTCGCGGCCAATCGGGCGATCGAGGACGACGGAGTGCGGAGTGACCGCACGCATCGGCACTGGTACCACCTGGCCGAACTCGTCGACGGCTACACCGATTTGATCGCCGAGGTGGCGGGCGGTCGGCGCCGGCTACCGGTGCAGTAAGGGTTCGCGTACCCGGCGGAGTGTTCAGTCCACTGGACGCGGACGCTCCGGAACCCGCCGGGAGCGACCACAGGATGTCGAATGGACCGGACCATAGTGTGACCCGATGGCGAACGCTCGGTTAACGATATGGTTCGGGCCAATGGGAGGTAGTTCTGCCATGGGGCAGCGGGATGGCAGCGGAAGTACCGTATCGACGCGCGACGACTACGGCGCGGTATCGGCGGTGTTGTCCGGGGCTCCGGGTCAGACCGGGCCTCCGGCGATGGGCGGGGCCCAGGCGCTGTCGAAGGTCTACCGGGTCCGCGCCGAGATCGACACCATGCTCGGCGAGCTACGGCCCGGCGACCGGGTCCCCGCCGAACGCGAACTGGCCGGACGTTTCGGGGTCGCCCGGGAAACCGTGCGCCACGCGCTCCGGGATCTGGCCGTGGAGGGCCGGATCCGCCGGCAGGGCCGCGGCACCGTACTGGCGCGGCCGAAGGTGGTCCGCCCGCTCGCGCCCGAACCCACCGGCGAAGAAGGCGCGGGCGTGGTCCGCAGCCTGCTGTCCTGGGTGGACGGTCTGGCGGACGCGGAGGTCGCCCGCGATCTCGATCTGCCGCCGCATACCCCGATCATGACCCTGGAACGGTTGCTGCACGCCGACGGGGAACCGATCGCGCTGGAACGCATCGATCTGTCCCTGGACCGTTTCGGATGGCTGCGCGCGGGTTTCGATCCGGTCGGATCGCTGTCGGCGACCATCGGCGGATCGGGTGTCGAATACGGCGGCTCCACCGAACGGATCGAGACCGTACTGGCCGCGCCGCGGGAAGCGGGTCTGCTGAGATGCCGGCCGTCGGTGCCACTGTTCCGAGTGGTCCGCCGGGGTATCGACACCGAGGGCCGGCCCATCGAACGGGTGGCCGCGCTCTATCGCGGCGACCGGGTCGCCTTCGAGGTGAGCACCGCCGGCCGCCGGCGCTGAGCGGAGACACCCGGCGCGGCGCGAACCCTCGTGCCGGGTCGGGATGCGGGCCCCGAGCGGCACGTTCCCGGCGACCCACCCGACGGCGCCGACTACTCTGGACCCATGTCCGTGCGTACCCGCCAGCCGCTGCTCCCCGGAACTCCCACCCCGATCCGTGAGGTCCCCCGCGCGATCGAACGGCCGGAGTACGTCTGGAAGAAGACGGCCCAGGAGGGTTCCGAGCCCTGGGTGCAGACCCCCGAGACCATCGAGAAGATGCGGATCGCCGGGAAGATCGCCGCGCAGGCGCTGGCCGAGGCCGGTAAGGCGGTGGCGCCCGGTGTGAGCACCGACGAACTGGACCGGATCGCCCACGAGTACATGTGCGATCACGGCGCCTATCCCTCGACGCTCGGCTACAAGGGATTCCCGAAATCGTGCTGCACCTCGCTCAACGAGGTGATCTGCCACGGTATCCCGGACAGCACCGTGATCGAGGACGGTGACATCGTCAATATCGATGTCACCGCCTATATCCACGGGGTGCACGGCGATACCAACGCCACCTTCCTCGCCGGTGAGGTCGACGAAGAGGTCCGCCTGCTGGTGGAACGTACGCGGGAGGCGACCGCCCGGGCCATCAAGGCCGTCCGGCCGGGGCGCGCGCTCAATGTGATCGGCCGGGTGATCGAGTCCTATGCCAACCGCTTCGGCTACGGGGTCGTCCGCGACTTCACCGGCCACGGAGTGGGCCCGACCTTCCACAGCGGTCTGGTGATCCTGCACTACGACCAGCCCGCGGTCGATTCGGTCATCGAACCGGGTATGACCTTCACCATCGAACCGATGATCAACCTGGGCGGGATCGACTACGAGATCTGGGACGACGGCTGGACCGTGGTCACCAAGGACCGCGCATGGACCGCCCAATTCGAGCACACGCTGGTGGTCACCGACAGCGGGGCCGAAATCCTGACGCTGCCGTGACCCGGCCCGGCGGCGCGCTGCTGGTCGCCGGAACGACCTCCGACGCCGGTAAGAGCGTCCTGGTCGCCGGTATCTGCCGCATGCTGGCGCGGCGGGGGGTGCGGGTGGCGCCGTTCAAGGCGCAGAACATGTCGAACAACTCGGTCGTCACGCTGGACGGCGGGGAGATCGGCCGGGCCCAGGCACTGCAGGCACAGGCCTGCGGACTGGAGCCGAGCGTCCGGTTCAACCCGATCCTGCTGAAACCGGGTAGTGATCGCCGGTCGCAGCTGGTGGTGCGCGGCCGGGTGGTGGATACCGTCGGCGCCGCGGACTATTTCACGCATCGCACCCGGCTACGCGAGGTCGTGGCCGCCGATCTGGCCGCCTTGCGCGACGAATTCGATGTGGTGATCTGCGAAGGCGCCGGTTCGCCCGCCGAGATCAATCTGCGCGCGACGGATCTCGCGAATATGGGCCTGGCACGGGCCGCGGATCTGCCGGTGCTGGTGGTCGGCGATATCGACCGGGGTGGGGTCCTGGCGCATCTGTTCGGCACGCTCGCGGTCCTCGAACCGGAGGATCAGCGGCTGATCGCCGGATTCGTGGTCAACAAGTTCCGGGGTGATGTCGAATTGCTGCGGCCCGGATTGGACCGGCTGACCGCGCTCACCGGCCGCCCCACCCTCGGTGTCCTCCCGTTCCGCGACGATCTGTGGCTCGACGCCGAGGATTCGCTCGGTACCGTCGCCGGCGCCCAGGTGGGCCGTCCCGCCCCGCCGGTGGGCGGGGAATGGCTCTCCGTGGCGGCCGTGCGGCTGCCGCGGATCTCCAATTCGACCGATGTGGAGGCGCTGGCCTGCGAACCGGGTGTGGCGGTGCGCTGGGTGAGCGATCCGTCGCGGCTGGCGGATGCCGATCTGGTGGTGCTGCCCGGGAGTAAGGCGACCGTGGACGATCTGGCCTGGCTGCGGCGCACCGGGATGGCCGACGCGCTGCTGCGGCGGGCGGAGCGGGGCCGGCCGATCCTCGGGATCTGCGGCGGCTACCAGATGCTGGGCCGCCGGATCGTGGACCCGGTGGAATCCGGGGCCGGTGCGGTCGCCGGGCTGGGGTTGCTGGACCTCGAGATCGAATTCGCGGCCCGCAAGACCCTGTGCCGCAGCACGGCCGTCGGGGCGCCCGGCACTGGTACCGCGGATATCGCGGCGGCCGGATATGAAATCCATCACGGCCTGGTGCGGCGTACCGCCGAACCGGCGTGGCTGCGTATCACCGGCCGGGCCGCGCCGGAACCGGGTGCGGCGGCGCCCGGCCCTGTGGCGGACGGCCCGGCCGACGAGGGCAGCGTCCGCGATGCGATCTGGGGCACCCACCTGCACGGACTCCTGGAATCCGATGAATTCCGCCGCACCTGGCTCACCGAGGTCGCCCAGCGCGCGGGGCGCACCGGGTTCACCGTCGCCCCCGGGACCCGGGTCGCGGCGATCCGGGCCGCCCAGCTCGATCTGCTCGCCGATCTGGTGACGGCCCATCTCGACGTGGCCGGGCTGGAACGGCTGCTCGGCGCGGGCGCACCGGCGGGCCTGCCGGTCGTGACCTCCACTGTCACCGCGCTGTCCGGGGTGCGCTGACCGGATGCGCCGGGCGGGTGATACCGGGACGAGACCGTCCGGGTCACGATCGCCGGGCGGTTTGCCGGCGGCAGACCCACGCCGTGGGTCGGCGGTGTAGCGTCAAGCGCCATGGAATCTCGGCGCATCGCCTTCGGTGACCGGGGCTGGACGGTGCGGGTGGACGGGCCGGTGACCCAGCACAGTGTGTTGCTGCTCCCCGATTCCGGCGACCCGCCGGATGTGTACGACCGGGTCTGTGCCCGTCTGCACAGCTCCGACCTGCGGACCATCGCTTTCGAGACCGCGGACGGTCTCGATACTGCGGGTGTGTACGCCGTGCTGGACGAACTCGGGGTGTCCTGGGTGAACGTCGCGGGCCGCGGGGCCGGATCCAGCGTCGCCTGGCAGGTCTGCGCGACCGGCTTCGGCCGGTTCGTCAGCCTCGTCGTGGCCGATCGCGGTCATCCGGCGGTACCCGACGACTCCGGCGCGGTACTGGAACCCGGCTGCCCGGCGGTGGAACTGCCCACCACCGTGCTGGTGACCAAGGGCCTGTCACGGCAGGTCGCCGATACCTCCGGGCGTCATGTGTACGGCGAGTTCCGGGTGGTGGATATCGACGTCGACAATGTCGCGGCCGAGGCCGATCAGGAGTTCGCCACCGAGATCGTGCTGCGCACGAGTATGTGGTGAGCCTCCGGCGGCCGGGTCACTGCGGCCGCGCGGGGCCGCTGCCCAGCCAGTCCAGCCAGTTGTCGAGCTCTTGGAACGCCTCGGTGCGTGGGCCCTCCGCGGAGAGGAACACATCGTGGCGGGCGCCGTCGATGGGCACGATATTCGTGCGATCGCCCAGGCATCCCGACCAGCGCTGGATCTGCGCGACGTCGAGCACGGCGTCGGCTACATCGACCGCGGGACCGTATTCGCGGGCGAACCTGGTGAGTTTGGAACGCAGCAGCAGCGCGGGAACGCCGATATCCAGTCCGCGATGCAGCCGCGCCTGCCCCAGCCGGATGGCCCGCAGCCAGCCGACCCGCACGGGGAAGCCCTGGCGCGGCTTCCAGTCCAGGTCGTAGTCCCATTCCCCGGCCAGGCTCTGGTGCAGGCTGTCGCCGTAGGCGCTGGATTTCCCGAGCGGCAGCGCGGACTTGGCCCGGAACCGGCCGACGGTTTTGATCACCTGGGTACCGACGGTGCGGAAATACGCGGGTCCCTGCAGATCGAACCAGGGGCTGTTCAGGATCAGCCCGCTGATCCCGGCCGCCGCGGCGCCGCGGGCGCGCTGCAGGCGGTCCAGCCACAGCGAGGCCACCAGACCCCCGGTCGAATGGGCCACGACCAGCACATTCGCGCCGGTCTCCGCGCGGATCAGCCGCAGCGACTCGTCCAGCTCCCGGTCGTAGAGCGCCAGATCGCTGATGAAGTGCGGGGTCTGCCCGGGCCGCAGGGACCGGCCGCATTTACGCAGGTCCAAGGCGTAGAAGTGGTGTCCGCGGGCGGTGAAGTGCGCGGCCACATGCCGCTGGAAGAAGTAGTCGGTGAACCCGTGCAGGTACAGCACCGCGTCCCCGGTGCGCGCGGTGTCCGCCGGTAGATGCCGGACCAGGGTGGCGACGGCCTCGCCCTCGCCGTCGGGATCGGGCCCGAGCTCCAGGACCCGGTATTCGTACCCGTCGCCGAGGACGTCCGGTTGCCAGTCCCCGGCCTGCTCCGGCGCGCGGGTATCGGCCCGGGATTCGTTCGTCACGCCGTCCAATCTAGGCGACCGCGGGCCTCCGGGCGGGGCGGGATGTGACGGACGAGACTGCTCCAGCGGAGGAATCTACGTCACAATCGCCGCCCTGGCTGCGGATTCCGCGCGTGTCGAGGTGCACAATTGGCAGTAGTGAACGACGGGTAACCTACATTCGGCCGAGCCCGCCCGGGCTCATCCGCCGCCCGTACACAACTGCACACGCGCCCGTGCCCCAGCGGTCCGTATCCATCGCCGGATACCCCGGCCGCGCACCAGGACAAGGAAGTCGAACACCCGTGCCGAACGCTGCCCAGACTGAAAAGACCGATGTAGTCCTCATCGGTGCCGGCATCATGAGCGCCACTCTCGGCGCGCTGCTGCGCCAGCTGCAGCCGGACTGGTCGATCACGGTGTTCGAGCGGCTCGACGCCGCCGCGGCGGAGAGCAGCGACCCGTGGAACAACGCCGGTACCGGGCATTCCGCGCTGTGCGAACTGAACTACAGCCCGCAGAAGCCGGACGGTTCGGTCGATATCGGCAAGGCGGTCGATATCAACGAGCGGTTCCAGGTCTCGCGGCAGTTCTGGGCCTACGCGGTGGAGAACGGCATCCTGGGCGACCCGTCCCGGTTCATCAACCCCATCCCGCACGTCAGCTTCGTGCACGGCGCCGACGATGTGGAGTACCTGCGCAAGCGCTACGAGGCGCTGTCGCGGCATCCGCTGTTCGCCGGGATGGAGTACATCGACAGCCCCGACGAGTTCGCGCGCCGGCTGCCGCTGATGGCCCGCGGCCGGGATTTCTCCGATCCCGTCGCCCTCAACTGGACCGACGCGGGCACCGATATCGATTTCGGTTCGCTCACCAAGGAACTGCTCGCCTATATCGGCTACTCGGGCGGGGAGATCGCCTTCGGGACCGAGGTCCGCAATCTGAGCAAACAGCGTGACGGCAGCTGGAAGGTCACGGTGCGCAACACCCGTACCGGCCGGACCCGCACCCTGGAGAGCAAGTTCGTCTTCGTCGGCGCCGGTGGTGGCGCGCTGCCGCTGCTGCAGAAGGCCGGTATCAAGGAGATCCGCGGATTCGCCGGGTTCCCGGTATCGGGCCAGTTCCTGCGCTGTACCAACCCGGACCTGATCGGCCGCCACGAAGCCAAGGTGTACGGCAAGGCCGCGGTCGGCGCACCGCCGATGTCGGTACCCCATCTGGACACCCGCGTCATCAAGGGCAAGCCCGGGCTGCTGTTCGGCCCGTACGCCGGCTGGACCCCGAAGTTCCTCAAGGACGGCAGCAACGCCGATCTGTTCAAATCGATCAAACCCGGCAACCTGCTGCCGATGCTGGGTGTCGGCGTCACCGAGATGGGACTGGTCAAGTACCTGGTCACCGAGCTGATGAAATCGCAGGCCGGCCGGGTGTACACCATGGAGGACTTCATCCCGCGCGCCGAGGGCCGTGACTGGGAGCTCATCACCGCCGGACAGCGGGTGCAGGTGATCCGCCGTAAGGGCGCGGGCGGGGTGCTGGAACTGGGTACCGCTGTCATCGCGGCGGAGGACGGATCCATCGCGGGTCTGCTGGGCGCCTCGCCGGGCGCCTCGACCTGCGTTACCGCCATGCTCGATGTGCTGGAACGCTGTTTCCCGGCCGAGTACGCGGCGTGGACCCCGAAGCTGAAGGAAATGGTTCCGTCGCTGGGTGTGAAGCTCTCGGAGAACCAGGGACTGTTCGCCGAGGTCTGGGACTGGACCGGAAAGGCGCTGCAGCTCACCGAGACCGGTGCGCACGCCACCGTCGGGGCCGGCGCCTGACGACACCTCACACCGACGGCCCGCGGGAGTTCTCCCGCGGGCCGTCGCGGCGTGTTCCGGCCTGTGGGAGGGATGACGCGGGTGCGCGTGCATCTCGCGCCGAGGTGTGATAGCAAAGCCCGATGATGTCTACGGTTGCACTCCGACGGTCATGGGCGCAGGATCTCGACACCCCGACCCTCTACGAGCTGCTGAAGCTGCGGGTGGAGGTGTTCGTGGTCGAGCAGAAATGCGCGTACCCGGAGCTGGACGGGCAGGATCTGCTGCCGGAGACCCGGCATCTGTGGCTGGACGACGAGGGCGAGGTGATCGCCACCCTGCGACTGCTCGAGGAGCACGACGACGGGGTGAAATCCTTCCGGATCGGCCGGCTGTGTACCGCGGTGGAGGCCCGGGGCCACGGATACACCACGCGGTTACTGCAGGCCGCGCTGGCGGAGACCGGATCGCATACGGTCCGCCTGAACGCGCAGACCTACCTGATCGACCTGTACACCAAGCACGGGTTCGAGGTCGACGGGGCGGAGTTCATCGAGGACGGTGTGGCCCACGTGCCGATGCGGCGGGGCTGACCGGGAATCGTCCGGCACCGGACGACGGCGGGGGTCGGCCGGACCTCCGCCCGCCACGTCCTAGAGTGGGTCCGTGTCCTCTACCGAAATCGCCCGGCCCGCGCACCGCCCGCCCGCATCCGAGAACGCCGAGGCAGGGTTCCCGTTTTCGGCGGTGGTGGGGCAGGAGCGGCTGCAGCTGGCACTGATCCTGTGCGCGGTGCACCCCGGTATCGGCGGTGTCCTGGTCCGCGGTGAGAAGGGGACCGCGAAATCGACCGTGGTGCGCGCTCTGGCCCGGTTGCTGCCGCCCGTGCTGGACGAATCCGGCGCCCGGCCCGCGCGCCTGGTGGAACTGCCGGTCGGCGCCACCGAGGACCGGGTCGTCGGATCGTTGGACCTGGAACGGGTGCTACGCGACGGTGAACAGGCATTCCGGCCGGGCCTGCTCGCCGCGGCCCACCACGGCGTCCTGTACGTGGACGAAGTGAATCTGCTGCACGACCATCTGGTGGATGTGCTGCTGGACGCCGCCGCGATGGGGCGGGTGCATATCGAACGCGACGGTATCTCGCATTCGCATCCGGCGCGGTTCGTCCTGGTGGGGACGATGAACCCCGAAGAGGGGGAACTGCGGCCCCAGCTGCTCGACCGATTCGGCCTGACCGTGGACGTGGCCGCCTCGCGTGACGTCGACGTCCGGATGGCGGTGGTGCGCCGCCGCCTCGACTACGAAGCCGACCCGGCCGGTTTCGCGGCCGCCTACGCGCCCGCCGACGCCGAGATCGCCGAGCAGATCCTGGGCGCGCGGGACCGGCTGCCCGGCGTCGGGCTCGACGATGTGGAATTGCGGCGGATCGCCGCGGTCTGCGCCGCCTTCGATGTGGACGGGATGCGCGGCGATCTGGTGGTGGCCCGCACCGCCACCGCGTACGCCGCCTGGTGCGGGCGCAACGCGGTCACCGCCGAGGACGTCCGCGTCGCCGCCGAACTCGCGCTGCCGCACCGGCGCCGGCGCGACCCCTTCGACGAACCGGGGATCACTCCGGAACAACTCCACGACGCCATGAACGATGCGGCCGAGCAGGCCGGTGATCACGCCGAATCCCCGGAGCCGCCGGCGGCGGACGACCGCGCCGAGTCCGATGCCGCGCCCGGCGACGACGGCCCCGACGACGACCCCGACGGCCCCGGCGGCGGGGTGCCCGAACCGGACGGCGGAGATACCGGGAACGCCCGCGACTCCGAAGGGTCCGGGGGCACCGGCCGGACCTCGGCGCCCGCGGCATCGCCGGTGGCGCCGCCGCGGTGGGAGGTTCCGGGCGTCGGCGAAGGCGCGCCCGGGCGGCGTTCCCGCGCGCAGACCCGGCAGGGCCGGGTGGTGAACACGACCGCTGATCCGTCCACCGGGCTGTATCTACTCGGCACCCTGCGGGCGGCCGCGCCGCAGCAGTCGGCCCGCGGCCGTAGTTCGGGGCCGCTGCGCCTGGCCGCGCAGGATCTGCGCGGGGCGTATCGCGAAGGGCGCGAGGGGAATCTGGTCGTCTTCGTGGTGGACACCTCCGGATCGATGGCGGCCCGCGACCGGCTCTCGGCGGTGACCTCGGCGATCGTCACCCTGCTGCGTGACGCCTACCAGCGCCGCGACAAGGTCGCGGTGATCTCGGTGCGCGGCAGCGAGGCCGAACTGGTGCTGCCGCCCACTTCCTCGACCGATATCGCGGTCCGGCGGCTGGCCGGGCTGCGCACCGGTGGGAAGACCCCGCTGGCGGCGGGGTTGCGCAAGGCCCGCGATGTGGTCCGGCGGGAGCGGGTCCGCGATCCGCAACGGCGCCCGATGCTGGTCCTGCTCACCGACGGCCGCGCCACCGGTGGAACCGATCCGGTGCCCCGCGCCCGGTTCGCCGCCGCCGGGCTCGCCGCCGACGGCGTCACCTCCGTCGTCGTCGATTGTGAGCGCGGCATGATCCGGCTGGGACTGGCCGGTGAACTGGCGGGGGCGCTGCGCGCTCCGGTGGTCCGGCTGGCCGAGCTGACCGGTGCTGCGGTGGCGGATGTGGTCCGGACCGGTGCGCCCGGTGGTGGCGCGCGGGCAGCCTGACCCGGCCCGCGGCGAATCGTTCGAGAACCGAGGAGAACCCAGATGCCCAAAGGGGTGCCGGAGAATGTGCCCGAGGACGGGCTCACCACGCGTCAGCGGCGTAATCAGCCGGTGCTCGCCGTCCATACCGGCCCGGGTAAGGGAAAGTCCACCGCCGCGTTCGGGATGGCGTTGCGGGCCTGGAACCAGGGGTTCGATCTCGCGGTGTTCCAATTCGTCAAGAGCGCGAAATGGAAGGTGGGGGAGGAGGCCGCGTTCCGGGAACTCGGCCGGTTGCACGCGGATACCGGAGTCGGCGCGCCCGTGCAGTGGCACAAGATGGGCGAGGGCTGGTCGTGGACCCGGAAACAGGGCTCCGACGAGGACCACGCGGTCGCCGCGCTGGCGGGCTGGCGGGAGATCGCCCGCCGCCTCGAGGCGCAGGAGCACCGCTTCTATGTGCTGGACGAGTTCACCTATCCACTGAAGTGGGGGTGGGTGGATATCGACGAGGTCGTCGAGACCCTGCGCGACCGGCCCGGTAACCAGCATGTGGTCATCACCGGGCGCGACGCGCCCGCCGCCCTGGTCGAGGCGGCCGATCTGGTCACCGAGATGACCAAGGTCCGCCACCCCATGGATGCCGGGCGCAAGGGCCAGCGGGGGATCGAATGGTGAGGCCCGGGTCCGGAGATCCTCGGCGAGAAGCCTTTTCTCATCGGGTGGGTAGTCGTCCGGACGTCGGGCGATGACCGCCACCGCTCCCGGTATCGTCCTGGCCGCGCCCGCGTCCGGAAGCGGTAAGACCACGCTCGCGACCGGTCTGATCGGCGCGCTGCGGCGGGCAGGTCATAGGGTCGCGCCGTTCAAAGTGGGGCCGGACTATATCGACCCCGGCTATCACGGGCTGGCCGCCGGCCGGCCCGGCCGCAACCTCGACACCGTCCTGGTGGGCCGGGAGCGGATCGCTCCGCTGTACCGGCACGGCGCCCGCGACTGTGATCTCGCGGTGGTCGAAGGGGTCATGGGCCTGTTCGACGGCCGGATCGACGAACACAGCGCCGACCCGGTCGCCGAGGGGTCCACCGCGCAGGTCGCCGGTCTGCTGGGCCTGCCCGTCGTCCTGGTGGTCGATGCCCGCGGCCACAGCCAGAGCCTGGCGGCGCTGCTACACGGTTTCGCCACCTTCGACTCCGGCGTTCGGCTCGGCGGAGTCGTGCTGAACCGGGTCGGCAGTCCGCGCCACGAGCAGGTGTTGCGGGCGGCCTGTGACAGGGTCGGGCTGCCGGTCCTGGGGGCGCTGCCGCGGCTGGCCGAACTCGAGGTGCCGTCGCGCCATCTGGGCCTGGTCCCGGCGGTGGAGCACGGTATCGCGGCGGTGCGAGCGGTCGAGGCGATGACCGATCTGGTGGCCCGTCATATCGACCTCGCCGCGGTCGCCGCACTCGCGGTGCCGCCCACCGCCGGGCCGGTGTGGGACGCCGACGCCGAAATAGATTCCGCTGCGGCAGAATCCGAGGGAAAAGCGTGGGGCGGGTCCCGGCCCGTGATCGCTATGGCCGGTGGCCCCGCCTTCACCTTCGGCTACGCCGAGCATCGCGAACTGCTCACGGCCGCGGGTGCCGAGGTCGCGGTGTTCGACCCACTCGACGACGGCCTGCCACCCGGGACCGCCGGGCTGGTGCTGCCGGGCGGGTTCCCGGAAGAACACGCGGAAACCCTGGCGGCCAATACCGCCCTGCGCAGTGCGGTGGCGGAGCAGGCGCGGCAGGGGTTGCCGATCCACGCGGAATGCGCCGGGCTGCTGTACCTCACGAAATCCCTGGACGGTCATCCGATGGCCGGGGTGGTGGATGCCGTCGCCGAGTTCGGCCCCCGGCTCACCCTGGGCTATCGGGAAGCGGTCGCCCTCGCCGATTCGGTGCTGTGGCGGGCCGGCGAACGGGTGCCCGGGCACGAATTCCACCGGACCCGCCTGCGCGAAGCGGGTACCCGTGCTCCCGCCTGGGCATGGCGCACCGCCGGGGGGCAGGTACGCGAGGGCGCCCTGGCGTATCGGGTCCACGCCTCCTATCTGCACACCCATCCCGCCGGAAACCCGGCGGCGGCGAACCGGTTCGTGGCGGCGGTCCGCGCCTATCAGGGCGGCCGGATCACGGGTGTCCCTACCCGGTGAGCGGACCCGGGCCCGCGCCCCGTCCGCCGGAGGGACTCGCGGTGGGGCTCGGCTTGCGACCCGGCACCGCGGGTGAGCAGATCCTCGCCGCCCTGTCCGAAGCACTGGCCGGGCACCGGATCTCGTGTTTGGCGACCCTCGACCGGCGCGCCGTTGAACCCGGCCCGCGTCACGCCGCCGCCCGGTTGGGTGTGGCGCTGCACGGGTTTTCGGCCGCGGAACTCGCGGCGGTCACGGTGCCGAATCCGTCGGAACGGGTCCGGGAGGCGCTGGGCGTGCCCGGCGTCGCCGAGGCCGCCGCGCTGCTGGCCGGAACCGGGCCGCTGCTCGTCTCGCGCCGGGTGGTCGCGGGCGTGGTGATCGCCGCGGCCGCGGAGCGCCGGGCCCGGTAGCCGGGCCCGGCCACCGGATCAGGGCGCGACCGACAGCAGGTCCGCGAAACCGGTCGGGTCGTGCCGTCCGACGCTGGCGTGCTCGAACAGGCCCCAGCCTTCGGCGTCGCCGCAGCGGGCGTGCGCGATATGGTCGGTGACACCCCACGGGATCCGCCCGCCGATCGCCGGATCGGTGAGGTCGTAGCTGTTGGCCCACGACCAGTCCCGGCCCTTCCACTGCCCGTGCTGCCAGTCCGGGTCGCCGCCGTAACCGCAGCCGATATGCAGCGGAATTCCGGTGACCGTGCGGATATCGATGGTCAGCGGTTTGCCGTCCGGGGTACGCAGTTCCAGGCTCGCGGTCTCGGGATGGCGGGTGCCGGAACGGTAGTCGATGGTGATCCGCGGCCAGCCCAGCTGTTCGACCGAACCGTCCGGGAACACCCGGACGGCATCGTTGAGGCTGCGGTACCCGTCCGGGCTCTCCTGGATGATCACCACCACCGCGAAATCGTCGAAGCGCAGCGGGACGTACAGCCACCAGAACCCGCCGGCGCCCTCGGCGGCCGCACGGCCGGGCGGTTCGGCCTCGCCGACCGGGCGGATACCCCAGGACCGATCCCGGGTACCCGTCCAGATCGCCGGATCGACCGCGATGTCCTCGCCGCGCAGCGCGATCGTGCCCTCCCAGGCGCCGACCTGCGCGAAGCGGGAGGCGTCCAGGGTAGGTCTGTTACCGGCGAGCATGACGTGCGGCTGTTCCTGGACAGCCGGGAACGCCCCGGTCCAGGTGATG
The DNA here is from genome assembly GCF_055586645.1 of Nocardia sp. NPDC049935. Taxonomy (NCBI): domain Bacteria; kingdom Bacillati; phylum Actinomycetota; class Actinomycetes; order Mycobacteriales; family Nocardiaceae; genus Nocardia; species Nocardia sp. NPDC049935. The sequence continues at coordinate 83,535 of NZ_JBVJHV010000001.1, forward strand.
TCCAGCCCCAGGTCTTCGTGGTCGCACACCACCCGGACCCGGCGCAGCGGTTCCACGACCTCGATCCGGTAGCCGCCGACCGCCATGTCCAGGCCGCGGTCGGTGCGGGCGTCGGAGAAGCGCACCGAGGTGATCTCGTCGCCGCGGCGCAGTGCCGCGTAGGCGTCGACCACACCGAGGTTCGGGTAGACCCCGAATCCGGTCACCAGCATGAGCGCGCCGTCGCGGTTGTGCGCGTTGAAATAGCTGCGGTCGTAGAAGTTACGGTCACTGGACGCGGCCCGGGCGATGGGCAGCGGTGTCTGGTGGATCGGATACTCGTCCAGCGGACCCGGTGCGGTCGCGGGGCGGTTGCCGGTGATATCGCTCATGTCAATCCCATCGGTAGGTGCCGTCGAGCATGGCCTCCAGGGTGGCCCGATGCATGATGTAGTCGTCGCGGTCGGCCGGGGCGGTGTCCTCGCCCATATGGATCATGCGGCGTTTGATCCGGGCCATCACGATGGCGTGCCGCAGGGCCGCGTAGGTCAGATGGAAATCCAGATCGCGCACGGTATGCCCGCTGATCCGCTCGTACTCCGCCACGACCTCGTCGCGGCGCAGGAAATCCGGGAGACCCGGGAAATCGAAACCGGTCGCGATGTCCTGGAAGAACCTGTGCAGGAAGATCATCCAGGCCAGATCGAGTTCGCGCGGGCCCAGCGCGGCCATCTCCCAGTCCAGGACGGCGATCGGGGTGAAGCCGTCGTAGATGATATTGCCGGGCCGGGCGTCGCCCCAGCTCAGCACATCCGGGCCGGGATCGCGGGGAAAGTTGTCCTCCAGCCAGGCGAAGGCCCGGTCGATGAGCGGGATCTCGAAACCGTCGTCCGCGAGCGCCCAGGCGTACCAGGCCCGCTGGGCGTCGAGATGGCGGCGCAGCGCGGTACCCGGACCGTCCAGCTCCGGAAAGCGCTGTGCCGGTGTGGGAACGGCGTGGATACGGGCCAGGATATCGACGGTGTTGCGGGTCAGTTCGGCGCGCTCGCCGGGCGTGGCGTCGTAGAGCCAGCCGGCGAACACGTAGGGCGGGTTGTCGCCGGGGATGCGCCCGTCCACCCGGTCCATGACGAAGAACGGCGTACCGCCCACCGCGGTCCCGTGCTCCATCCACCGCAGCCGCGGAACGGGTACATCGGTGGCCGTGGCGATCTCGTCGATGATCCGGTACTGCTGCGCCAGATCGTAGGTCTCGAAAACCGGGAACGCGTCCTGCTCGGGCGGCATCCGGGCGACGAACGATCCCCGGTCCGGCGTACCGCCCACCACCCACTGCGCGTCGAAGAGCACCGTGGCGCTGGACAGACCGCCGGCCTCGGGGCGCTGCAGCGCACTGATCACCGGTGGTTCGTCGGCGCCCACCCGGGTGCCCAGCCACTCCGAGAGCTGCACCGCGAGCGTGTCCAGGTCGCGTTCACTGGTGGTGAGCCGCATATGTTCGGTGTGGTCTACTTCGTCGGGCATCATCGTCCTCCTGACGCCATCCGGCCTCGGCGCGGTGGCCTCCGGCAGCAGGGAGCGCTGGTGGCAGGGCCGCCGCGTGTCGCAGACTGTAACGCGTTTCAGTCCGCGGCGGAGTCGATTCGGCCCACTGTGCGGGCTCCGGAATCGGCGTATCGCCGCGCGGGCCGGTCGCGGCGACCATAATCCTCGGCACGGCCGGGTGACGGCGCGGCCGGGAGTTTCGCGGGAGGTCGGTACATGTCCGAGATATCCGGCCGGCACCTCGCGGCGCGGTCCGGCGACGATCCCCGGCGCCGGATATGAACCGTCTGCGCGAGGTTCTCGCCTACACCGCCGCGGCCGTGCTGTTCCTGGTGCTGGGTGCCGCGATCCGGCCGCTGTTCCTCGACGACCCCGCTCCGCCGCCCGTGCTCACAGCGGTCGAAACCGGGTTCGTGCAGGATATGGCCGCCCACCACCACCAGGCGCTGATGATGGCGCAACGCCTCGACCCCGGCGCGGATCCGGCGGTGGTGCGGCTGGCCCAGCAGATCGACGACACCCAGCGCGCCGAGATCGGCACCCTGCTCGGGTGGCTGCGGCTGGCCGGGGCTCCGGCGGCGAATTCCGATCCGATGGACTGGATGCCGGCCGGCGCGCACGATCACCACTCCGCGCCCGCCCCGGCGGCGCCGCTCATGCCCGGGATGGCGACCCAGGACGAACTCGACTCCCTGTCCGCCGCGCGCGGCCGGTTCGCGTCGGTGCTGTTCCTGCAGCTGATGCAGCGGCACCACGAGGGCGGTATCGCCATGGCCCGGGCGGCCGACGCGCTGCTCACCGGCGGCGCGGTGAAACAGATCGCGCGGGAGATGATCACGAGTCAGACCCAGGAGGCCGGGCTGATGGCACTGCTGCTGGCCGAAGTCGGTGCGCCCGCGCCGGGTTGAGCGGAATGATCACGGCGGCGGGCGGGTTGCTCCGAGAATGAGCCGGATCGTGCTACCCGATACCTTGAAGACCCTTCTCGACACTCGTGTGTTCGTCACCGTCGGCACCCTGGGCCGCGACGGCGCCCCGCATCTGACGGTCACCTGGATCGACCGCGACGGAGACGAGTTGCTCTACTCCACCACCACCGATCGGGTGCAGGGTAAGAACCTCGCCCGTGACCCGCGGATCTCGGTGCTGATCAGCCCGCCGGACAATCCGTACGTCTACGCCGAGATCAAGGGCACCGCCACGCTCACCCCCGACCCCGATCTGGCTGTCGGGAACCGGATCTCGCTCAAATACACGGGCAAGCCCTACGCCGAATTCAATCCCGCGTCGGTGCACGACGGCCCCCGGGTGGTAGTGCGGATAACCCCGTCCAAGATCACCGGACGGTTGTAGCGCCTCCGTCAGGCGGCCTGGGCCTCGTCCTGCGCGTGCTGGGCCCGGGCCACCTCCTGGGCGGTATAGCGCAGGGTGAGCGCGATCAGGCCCACCAGCAGCGCGCCTCCGGCCGCCACCAGCAGGGCGAGCGTGTACCCGTCGCCGAGCGCGGTGATCTCGGCCGCCGTCATCTCCGCGGGTTTGCGGTTCGTACCGCCCTCGGAGAGGGTGCGTGAGGCCGCCAGCGGAGTGAGTACGCCGATCGCGATGGGGGTGCCCAGGTTCAGGAACATCTGGCCGATCGCCGACAGCGGGCCGATCTCGTCCGGCGGCACCCCGACCAGCACGCACAGCGGGATCAGCACCATGGCGATACCGATACCGAAACCGATCACCAGGAACAGCGGCAGCAGCGTGGTCCAGTAGCCGACGTCGGCATCGAGTGTGGAGCCGTAGCCCAGGCCCGCCACCAGCACCACGGCGGCGCCCACCAGCAGCCCCCGAGGGGCGATATGCAGGGCGAGCCGGGTGGTGATCGCGCTGCCCACCCCGACGCCGACGGTGAACGGGATGAACGACACCCCGGCGACCAGCGGGCTGTAACCCACCACGTTCTGGACGAAGAGGCCCGCGAAATAGGTGGTGGCGCCCAGGACGCCACTGGCGAGCAGGATCACCACGAAGGTGGCCACGCGGTCGCGGCTGTCGAACAGTGACCACGGCAGCAGGGGATTGTCCACATAGCGTTCGGACAGCACGAACACCGGCAGCAGGATCGCGCCCGCGATCAGGGTGCCGTAGACCAGCGGGCTGCTCCAGCCCAGTTCCGGTCCCTCGGTGGCGCCCCAGACGATCAGGGCGCAGGCCAGGGTGCCGAGGAACGCGCCGCGTACATCCAGGGTGAGCCGGTGATGGTCGGTATCGCGCAGCGCGAACAGCGCGCCGGCGACGATCAGGATGCCGATGGGCACATTGATCAGGAAGATCCATCGCCAGCTGGCTTCGGTGAGCGCGCCGCCGATCACCAGCCCGCCCACCGAGCCCAGCGCGACCATCGAACCGAAGATCGCGAAGGCCTGGTTACGGACTTTGCCCGGGGCGAAGGTGCTGGCGACCAGTGCGAACGCGGTGGGGGCGGCGAGCGCGGCGCCGGTGCCCTGGAAGGCCCGGGCGGCGACGAGCATCTGCTCGCCCTGCGCCAGCCCGCACAGCAGCGAGGCCAGCGTGAACAATCCGACGCCGAGCACGAACATGCGGCGGCGCCCGAAGGAATCCCCGATACGGCCACCGAGCAGCATGAGGCCCGCGAAGGGCAGCCCGTAGGCGGTGATGGTCCAGGCGCTGCCCGAACTGGACAGGCCCATCTCCTCCTGCAACCGGGGCAGCGCCAGGATGACCACGGTGCCGTCCAGCACCACCATCAGCTGTAATCCACTCAGCACGAGGATGGCCAGGCCGAAGGCCCGCTTCGTCACTGGATACTGCACGGCTGGTGGGTTATCGAGCACAGTGGGTCACTGTAACCGACCGTCGCCCGCTGTCACGGGGGCGGCGGTGAACCCCGCTGTGGGGCCGATCACTACGATCGCCGGCGGCCGGATGCCCTCGGCGCGCACCCGCTCGGCCACATCGGCCAGGGTCGCGCGGACGACCCGCTGGCCACGCAGGGTTCCCTCCTGGATCACCGTGGCGGGGGTTTCGGCGGGCCGGCCGCCGTCGCGCAGCGCCGTCGCGAACTGCTCGATCCGTTCCACCGCCATCATCAGCACCAGGGTGCCGCGCAGTTTCGCCAGCGCGGGCCAGTCGACCAGCGAATCCGGGTGATCCGGGGGGATATGCCCGCTCACCACCACGAATTCATGGGTCACCCCGCGATGGGTGACCGGAATTCCCGCCGCCGCCGGAACCGAGATGGGGCTGGTGATACCGGGCACGACCGTCACCGGAACCCCGGCGTCCACGCAGGCTTCGAGTTCCTCGTAACCCCGGCCGAAGACGTAAGGGTCGCCACCCTTGAGCCGGACCACGAACTTACCCGCCCGCGCACCGGCGACCAGCGCCTCGTTGATCGCTTCCTGCGCCATGGCGCGGCCGTACGGGATCTTGGCCGCGTCCACGACCTCCACATCGGGCCCGAGTTCGGCCAGCAGCTCCGGCGGCGCCAGCCGATCGGCGACGACCAGATCGGCGCGGGCCAGCAGCCGCCGACCGCGCACGGTGATCAGGTCCGGGTCGCCCGGCCCGCCACCGACCAGCGCCACACCCGGTGTCATCGGGGTCGCGTCGTCGGTGACCACGCCCGACTGCAACGCCTCCAGCAGCGCGGTGCGGACGGCGGCGGACCGCCGGTGCCGTCCACCGGCCAGGACGCCGAGGCTCATCCCGTCGTAGCGCGCGGTGGCCGGAGTGACCGCGGTTCCGGATTGGGCGTGATCGGCGCGGACACAGAAGATCCGCCGCCGGGTGGCCTCCGCGACCACGGCGGCGTTGGTCTCCGGTTCATCGGTGCAGGCGATCGCGTACCAGGCCGCGTCGAGGTCCCCGTCGGTGTAATCCCGCAGGACCAGCGAGATCTGCCCGCCCGTGGCCATCCCCTCGACCGCGGGGGTGGCCTCCCGGGCGATCACCGTCACCTCGGCGCCCGAGGCGATGAGCAGGCCCAGGCGGCGCTGCGCCACGCTGCCGCCCCCGACGACGACGACCCGTCGTCCGTTCAGGTCGAGTCCCACCAGGTAGTTCGAATCCCCGGCGGCGAGGTTGTCGGTATCGGCTGACGTGTTCGGCACAAGGCTGGAGCCTACGTTCCGGGTGAGGCGCCGAGCCCACCCGCCCGCCGGTGTCAGGTCAGCACGATCAATTCGGTGTCGGACGCCACTTCCACCCGCAGGCCCGACTTCCCGGCGACCCGCGCCAGGGCACGCACGTCACCCGGTTCGGCCCGGGTCAGCACCAGGGCGCGGGCCAGCAATCCTTTGTGATGTTTGTTGAAATGGCTCACCACGGTCCGTGAACCGTCCTCGTGTTCGGTGAGCACGGTCGCGGTGATCGCGCCCGGGATCCGGCCGAGTTGCTGATAGGTCCCCGACCGCAGATCCACCACCAGGTCACCGGCGGTGGCCTCACACAGTGCCGGGATCAGCCGGTCGCGCCAGACGGCGGCCAGGGTGGGGCGGCCGGGAAGTTTCGAGCCGCCCGACAGCCGGTACGCGGGAATGGGGTCAGCGGCCCGGACCACGCCGAACAGCGCCGATCCGATGGCCAGCCGCGCGTCCGCCTTCGCGCGCTGCGCCCGCGTGAAGGAGGCGGCGTCGAGGGCGTCGTAGAGCACTCCGGTGTAGCGCTGCAGCGCGGGCCGCGTGGGCGCGGTGCGCAGCGCGGCATTGCGCGCCAGTTCCGGTTCGGCGTTCTTGCCCAGCCCGAGCGCCGCCCGTGCGGCGGCCGGATCCGCCGACAGCTTCGTCAGATCGTCCACCAGCCCGTCCCGGATCTCGGTGAGCGAGCCGAACGCCAGCGCCCCCAGATCGAGCGGGCCGCCGGTACCGCCGTCGGATTTGGTCTCGGAGGGAGGTAACAGCACCAGCACGAGCGGTTACGCTACCGGGCCGCGGGCCGCCCGGGTCAGCGGACCGCGTCGAGGAAGGTCCGGGTGCGCTCGTGTTCGGGCGCGGTGAAGATCTGCTCGGGCGGGCCCTCCTCCAGGATCCGGCCGTGGTCGAACATCAGCACCCGGTCGGAGACATCGCGGGCGAAACCCATCTCGTGGGTCACGATGAGCATGGTGATATCGGTCGTCTCCGCGAGTTCGCGCAGCACATCGAGCACCCCGCCGACCAGTTCCGGGTCCAGCGCGGAGGTCACCTCGTCGAGCAGCATGACCTTCGGATCCATGGCGCAGCAGCGCGCGATCGCCACCCGCTGCTGCTGGCCGCCCGACAGCTGGGAGGGATGGGCTTTCGCCTTGTCCGAGAGGCCGACCATCTCCAGCAGGTCCAGGGCGCGCCGGTTCGCCTCGTCCCGGGATTTCCCCAGGACATGGATCGGGGCCTCGGTGATGTTCTCCAGCACGTTCATATTCGGGAACAGATTGAACTGCTGGAATACCATTCCGACCTGTTTGCGCACCTCACGCAGATGTTTCTCCCGCGCGGGCACCAGTTTCGCGCCGCGCTGTTCGTGCGTGAGCAGCTCACCGTCGACCCGGATGGTGCCGCCGCTGACGGATTCCAGGGTCATCAGCAGCCGCAGGATGGTCGTCTTCCCGGACCCCGACGGCCCGATCAGCGTCACCTTCTCGCCGCGCCGGACCGTGAAGTCGAGATCGTCGAGCACCACCAGATCGCCGAAGCGTTTGACCACGCCGTCGAATTCGATCATCGGTGCGGCATCGCCGGTGGTCTCGCCGGCCGGTTCGCCCGGGACCGGGTCAGTAGTAGGCAAGTCGCTTCTCCAGTCTTCTGATCAGCACCGAGGTCGGATAGCTGGCCACCAGGAAGAACACGCCGGCCAGCGTCATCGCCTCGAGATACGCGTAGTGCCGGGCGCCGAACTGCTGCGCGGCGGTGACCAGTTCGACCACGGTGATGGCGAACAGGAACGGGGTGTCCTTGAACATCGACACCGCGTTGGTGCCCAGCGCGGGCAGGCTCGCCCGGATCGCCTGCGGCAGGATCACCGCCCGCCAGGTGCGGGCCGGGGGCAGCGAGAGCGCGCGGGCCGCCTCCCATTGGCCGGGCGGCACCGATTCGATACCGGCCCGGTACACCTCGGCCAGATATCCGGCGTAGTGGATGCCGAGTACCACGACTCCGATCTGCAGGGCCGAGAACTGCGGCAGCAGGCTGTAGGCGAACAGCAACTGCACCACCAGCGGAGTGAACCGGATGAACTCGCTCACCCCGTGCACCGGTGCGGCGATCCAGCGCGGCGCCGACCGCCGGACTATCGCCACCAGCAATCCCAGCGCCGCCGCGATCGCGAATCCGAGCACCGTCGCGAGCAGCGTGATCCGGAAACCGTCCCAGAGCACGGGCAGTGCCTCCGCGGCCCGCTCCCAGCTCCATTCCACACTCATGGTGCCTCCTTCGGTGCCGGTGCATGCCGTCCGCGGAGGCCGGAGCGTAGCCGGAGGTATCGCATCATGGCGCCACCTTCCGCCGGTCGGGCGCGGCCACCGTATCCAGCGATTTATCCGGTGCCAGTCGCAACACTTCGCGCATCGAGGGGCCGCGTCCCAGTTTGTGCTTGGCGCGCGCTTCGAGCAGGTTCATCCCGAGCGTCAGCAGATAGGCGATCACGAAGTAGATCAGCAGCCCGATACCGAAGGCGAACAGTGTGTCGCCGGTGCTCTGCCGCAGCTTCCCGATCTCGAAGGTCAGGTCCTGCAGCGTGATGTAGGAGGCGAGCGCGGTGCCTTTGAGCAGATGGACCAGCAGATTCGCCAGCGGCGGCAGCATCAGGGCCCAGGCCTGCGGGAACAGCACCCGGCGCAGCCGCTGCCACGAACTGAATCCCAGTGCCACGGCGGCTTCGGTCTGGGCGCGCGGTACCGAGTTCAGCGCGCCCCGGACCACTTCCGCGCCGTAGGCGCCGTAGTTCAGCCCGAGCGCCAGGATGCCGCAGAACACCGGATCGAGTTGATAGCCCAGCAGTGGCAGCACATAGAACAACCAGAAGATCTGCACCAGCAGTGAGGTCCCCCGGAAGAATTCGATCAGCACCCGGGCGGGCCCGCGGACCGCGAGGCTGTGCGCCCGGGCCGTCGTACCCAGCGCCAGCGCGAGCGCGAAGGCCAGCAGCGCCCCGCCGGCGGTGAGTTCGAGGGTGACCAGGATTCCGTCGCGGATCCGGGGCAGCGCGTCGGTGAGGGCGTCGAGATTACTCACCGGCGGCGTCTCCCCACCGGTCCGGTCGGACCGGGAAGGAGATCCGCCGCTGTCGAATTGTGTTCCGGCACGATCAGATATCGCCTGCGCACAGCTTGGCGGTGGTCAGGTTCGGATCGGGCAGTTCCTCTTCGGTGAAGCCGTAGTCACCCACGATCGACAGGTACTTGTCCTTATCCGAGGTGATCTTGCGCAGCTCCGCGTTGTAGGCGTCGAGCAGATCCTTGTCGTCGGTGCGGAACACCGTGCCGCCCGCGCCGATCTGCGGTTTGCCGTCGATCTCGGCGACGAACGATTTGGTGACCTCCACCCCGGCGTCGGGGTTGTGATCGGCCAGCCAGTTCAGCGAGATCGCGGTGAGCGCGAAGACATCGGAACGGCCGGAGGTCACCGCGTCCATCCCGTCCTGCGGGGTCGCGACCTGGGTGGCCTGGATACCGAGGGATTGCGCGTAGTCGGATTCGATCGCGCCGGTCATGGACGCCATCTTCGCGCCCTTGTCCTTGATGGACTGCATATCGGTGAGGCCGAGCGGGTTGCCCTTCTTCACCATCAGCGCCGTGGTGTACATGAACTCCGGTTCGCTGAACGCCGCCTGTTCGCAGCGCTGCGGCAGGATCGACATCCCGGCGCTCACCGCGTCGAACCGCTGCGCCTGCAGGCCCGGGATCAGGGCGCCGAAATCGGTCTGGACGCCTTCGACCGTCTGGATGCCGAGATTGCGGAAGATCTCCCGGTGCAGTGCCACCGTCGCACCGGTGAGCTGACCGTTCTCCTCGAACGAGTAGGGCGCCTCGCCCGCGAATCCGACGGTGACGGTCCCCTTGTCCTTCAAGGACTGCAGGAGTTCGCCGCTGGGGGTCGTATCGGTCTTGGTGCATCCGGCCAGCGTCGCCGCGACCAGCACGGCTCCCGCGAACAATGCTGTACTGCGCGCCCTTGATTTCTTGGTTCCCACCACGGCCGACCTTTCCACGAGGGCGCTGACTCGAGTGCCGGGCACCTGTCCCGAGCGATTCCTCATCTATACACGCAGGTCAGCATCCTTTTTCAGTTTGCCCGGGATATCGGAGAATCCCGGTGAGCCGACTGTATCGGCGCCACGGTGCGACTATCGGCGCCGAAATGAATTCGCAAACAGAAGTTCAAAATACATTGATAAGATTGTTATGATTACGTGTTTGTTCTGTTATTGGCGGCAGGCGCCGTGCCGCTTCCCGGACCGGCCGGAAAACGCCTCCGACCGGTGCCGACACCCCGCCGGGCGTGTTGCCGGGAACGCGATGGCGACCGCGACCCGGCAGGGGCTACGCTGAGCAACCGTGATCACCCGCCTGTCCCGACTTTTCCTCCGTACGTTGCGCGACGATCCCGCCGACGCCGAGGTGCCCAGCCACAAGCTGCTGGTGCGCGCCGGCTATGTGCGCCGTATCGCGCCGGGTGTGTACTCGTGGCTGCCGCTGGGCCTGCGGGTGCTGCACAAGGTGGAGGAGGTGGTGCGCGAGGAGATGAACGCCATCGGCGCGCAGGAGATCTCGCTACCCGCGCTGCTGCCGCGTGATCCGTACGAGGCCACCAACCGCTGGACCGAATACGGCGATGCCCTGTTCCGGCTGCAGGACCGCAAGGGCGCGGACTATCTCCTCGGCCCCACCCACGAGGAACTGTTCGCGCTCACCGTGAAGGGCGAATACAACTCCTACAAGGACCTGCCGGTCACGCTCTACCAGATCCAGGCCAAATACCGCGACGAGGAACGGCCCCGGGCCGGCATTCTGCGGGGCCGCGAATTCATCATGAAGGACTCCTATTCCTTCGACCTCGACGAGGACGGCCTGAAGGCCAGCTACAACGCGCACCGCGAGGCCTACCAGCGAATTTTCGACCGGCTCGGTGTGAAGTACGTGATCGTCGCGGCGACCTCGGGCGCCATGGGCGGTAGCGCTTCCGAGGAATTCCTGGCCGACAGCCCGGTCGGTGAGGACACCTACGTCCGCTGCCTCGAATCCGGATACGCGGCGAACGTCGAGGCGGTGGTGACCCCGGCGCCCGAGCCCCTCCCGATCGAGGGACAGCCGGAGGCCGTCGTCCACGACACCCCCGACACCCCGACCATCGCCACCCTGGTGGACTGGGCGAACGAGGCCGGTATCGCCGAACGCTACGGCCGCCCGGTCACCGCGGCGGACACCCTGAAGAACGTGATGGTCAAACTGCGTCACCCCGACGGCAAGACCGAGATCGTCGGTATCGGTGTCCCCGGCGACCGTGAGGTGGACGACAAACGGCTGGGTGCCTCGGTGGAACCCGCCGAGGTCGAATTGCTCACCGACGCCGATTTCGCCGCCAACCCCTTCCTGGTGAAGGGCTACATCGGCCCGAAGGGGCTGCAGGCCAACGGCGTCCGCTATCTGGCCGACCCGCGGGTGGTCACCGGAACCGCCTGGATCACCGGCGCCGACGCCCCGGGTAAACATGTGGTCGGCCTGGTCGCCGGTCGTGATTTCACCCCCGACGGCACCATCGAGGCCGCGCAGGTCCGCGACGGCGATCCCTCGCCGGACGGCCGCGGCACCCTGGTGTCGGCGCGCGGTATCGAGATCGGCCATATCTTCCAGCTCGGCTACAAGTACACCGATGCCTTCGAGGTCGACGTACTCGGCGAGAACGGCAAACCGGTCCGCCTGGTCATGGGCTCCTACGGTGTCGGCGTCTCCCGGATGGTCGCGGTGATCGCCGAGCAGCAGCACGACGACAAGGGTCTGCGCTGGCCCGCCGAGGTCGCGCCCTACGACGTGCACGTGGTGATCGCGAACAAGGACGCCGCCGCGCGGGAGGGCGCCGAGCAGGTGGTCTCCGGCCTGCACGCGCAGGGCCTGGATGTGCTCTTCGACGACCGCACCGCCTCGCCGGGCGTCAAGTTCAAGGACGCCGAACTGCTCGGTATGCCCTATGTACTGGTGATCGGCCGCGGCTGGGCCGAGGGCACGGTCGAACTGCGGGACCGGTTCAGCGGTGCGACCACGGAGATTCCGGCCGGCGACGCGGTATCGGAGGTCGTCGCGCGGCTTCGCGGCTGACGCCCCCGGGTTCGCCTCGGTCCACCTCGGCAGCCGGGAACGGGTCCGCCGCCGGTGTAGCGACTTCCGGGCCTCGCCTCGACCACCGGCCGTTCACGGATGAGCGGAATGATCGGCGGGCGTCAGGGCAGCGCTGCCTCGATCAGCTGCCGGGCCGCGTCACGGACCGCGGTGGGCGATTCGGTCGCGCCGGTGATGGAGTAGGCGACGATCGCACCCTCGTGCAGGCTCAGCAGTTGTACCGCGACCTTCTCGTGCGCGTCGACTCCGGCCGCGGTCAGCAGTTCGTCGAACAGATCCAGCAGCCACTGCTTTTCGGCGACGATCACCTTGCGGCCCGGATGGTCGGGTTCGGGGAGTTCGGCGAAGGCATTGATGAAACTGCATCCCCGGCTGCTGTCCGGTAGCCATTCGGGCAGGACGTCGAACGGGACCAGCACTCGTTCGGCCGGGTCGGCGCGTTCGGCGAGCCGGGTGCCGATCAGTGCGCGCCAGCGCTGATCGCGGCGTTCCAGATAGGTGACCAGTAGACCGTCCTTGGAGCCGAAACGGTCGTAGAGGGTCCGTTTGGTGACCCCGGATTCGGCGGCGATCGTATCCACACCGACCGCGTGGATACCGCGCGTGTAGAAGAGCTCGGCCGCGGTGTCCAGGATGCGCTGAGCGGCGGGCGTCAGCGTGTTCTCGTCGTACGCGGTGGCGGACATCCGCACCTCCTTGCATTCACAGACCTGTGTACCTATTCTAGCGAGTGAGGTACTTTACAGGTCTGTGTAGTGGAGGTGGATCATGCGACGACCGATACAGCGCCTCGGCCGGGTCGTTCCGGAATGGGTTCGTGATTTCGCGCGGGGCGTGCACATGGCGAACGGAATCCGGCACGGAGTGCCGGCCGGGAGCGGTTCCCGCCGCGGTCCGCGGTGGGCGGGCGGAAGCGCGCCGGAGCGGTCGGTGGAACGGACTTCCGGGGGTGTCCGGCGGTGTGGGGGTGCCGCCGCCGTCGGCGCGGCCCCTGCCTGAGCGGGGCGGTCCGGAAGCCGGAAGAAGCCCGGCCGCCGAGAGTACGGCGACCGGGCTTCTGTGGGGCGGGATCGACCCCTTCGGATGTACTACTTGTGGGGCACCCCGGTGACCAGACCGCCGTCGACCACGAACTCGCTGCCGGTGGAATAGGACGATTCGTCGCTGGCCAGGAAGAGGATGAAGGTCGCCACCTCTTCCGGCGCGGCGGGGCGGCCCATCGGAATGGTCACCAGATCGTCGGGAATGCCCTCGGTCATCGGCGTGCGGATGAGGCCCGGATGGACCGAGTTCACCCGGATTCCGTGCGGGGCCAGTTCCAGCGCGGCGGATTTCGCCAGGCCGCGCACGCCCCATTTCGAGGCGACGTAGCCGTGCGCGAACGGGGCGCCCCGCAGGCCCTCGATCGACGAGACATTGATGATCGACCCGCCGCCGGCGGCGATCATCGGTTCGACGGCCACCCGCATACCCAGGAAGGTGCCGACGAGGTTGACGTCGAGTACGGCGCGGAACTTCTCGAGCGAGAGTTTCTGCAGCGGCGCGCCGTTGACGATGCCCGCGTTGTTCACCAGGACGTCGAGTTTCCCGAACTCCCCGGTGGCGGTGGCGACGGCGGCCTCCCACTGGTCGGGCTGGGTCACGTCCAGCGGCACGTAGCGGGCGGCGCTGCCGAGTTCATCGGCGAGTGCCTTGCCCTCGTCGTGGAGCACATCGCCGATGACCACTTTCGCGCCCTCGGCCACCAGCAGTTTCGCATCGGCGGCGCCCATGCCCCGCGCGCCGCCGCTGATGAGGGCAACTTTGCCGTCTACACGTCCCATGGCGGTGACGCTACCATGAAACTGGAACACGTTCTAGACACTGTTCCGGAAGAGTGCTCGGTGCCGGAAGGTGGCGGCGGAACAGGGTTTTCGCCGCTCCCGGCCTTTACCTAGGAGAATCATGGTCCAACGCGTCGTCCTCGTCGGCACCGGTAATGCCGGACGGATCGCCCTGACCCAGCTGATCGGCGACCCCAGGTTCGAACTGGTGGGGGTGGGCGTATCCACCCCGGAGAAGGTCGGCGTGGACGCCGGTGAACTGGCCGGGCTCTCCGTCACCACCGGGATCACCGCTGTCGGCGATCTCGATGCGCTGCTGGCCACGAAACCGGACTGCGTCGTGTACTGCGCGATGGGCGATACCCGGCTGATGGAGGCGATGGGCGATATCCAGCGCTTCCTGGAGGCCGGGGTGAACGTCGTCGGCACCGCGCCCGGCCTGCTCATGTACCCGTGGGGGACGCTGCCGTCGAAACTGTTCGCCCGGGTGGAGGCAGCCGCCACGGCCGGTAACGCGAGCCTGTTCGTCAACGGTGTCGATCCCGGCTTCGTCAACGATCTGATCCCCTTCGCCCTGGCCTCGACCTGTCAGCGCGTCGAACAGGTGCGATGCCTGGAGATCGCCGACTACGCGACCTACGACGGGTCCACCGTCATGTTCGATGTGATGGGGTTCGGGCTACCGCTCGACCAGACGCCCATGCTGCTGCAGCCCGGCGTCCTGGGGATCGCGTGGGGGCCCGGGATGCGGGCGCTGGCGGCCGGGCTGGGGGTCGAGATCGACGAGATCACCGAGACCTGCGAACGTGAACCGGCTCCGGAGAGCTTCGAGATCGCGGTCGGGGAGGTGCCCAAGGGCAGCCAGGCGGCGCTGCGCTTCGAGATCACCGGTCATGTGGCCGGGCGGCCGGCGATCGTGGTGGAACACATCACCCGCCTGCGCGACGATCTGCGGCCCGACTGGCCGCGACCGGCGCAGGCCGGGGGCTCCTACCGGGTGGAGATCACCGGGGAGCCGTCCTACGCCGTGGATATCTGCCCCACCAGCCGCAACGGCGATCACAACTACGCCGCGATCCTGGCCGGAGTGGGCCGGGTGGTCAATGCCATACCTGCCGTGATCGCGGCCGAACCCGGTATCCGCACCACCGCTGACCTGCCGATGTACACCGGGCCCGGGCTCACCCTCGCGGACTGACCGCGGCGCATCCGCCCGCGGATTCGGCGCCGGTCGCAGGCCGCGCCTAAGCTCGGATGGCGGAGCGGCCGAGCCTCGGCTCGGCGCCGATACCAGGGAAGGTTGCGCTGAATGTATGAGCCCGACCGGTCCGGCCACCGTGAGCCGAACCTGTCCGAACTACGCGAGCGCGCCGCGCACGGTGACTCCGATGCCGTCGCGCAGTTGCTCGATATCGGGGACGAACGCACCGATGCCGTGGACCTGAGCGATTTCGATCTCGGAACCGAGGAGGCGGCGGCCGCCGATACCGAACGGTAGCCGTAGGGTGGACGGCCATGGGAACCGCTCCGGCCGTCACACCGGAACGAACGTCTGTCCCCGGAACCGGGTCCGCGGCGCGTGCCGGCCGGCTCGGTGAGCTGACGCGCAGGTGGGCGGATCACCCGGGGCGCGCCGTCCTCGTGATCGCGCTGGCCGCGATCGCCGCGCAACTCGTCGTCCGCGGGCTGGTACTCGCGAACGGGTACTTCTACTGGGACGATCTGATACTGGCCGGCCGCGCCGGGACCCTGCCGCTGTACGCTCCGGAGCTGCTCCTGCACGAGCACGACGGGCATTTCATGCCGCTGGCCTTCGCGGTGTCCTGGCTGGTCACCGCGGTCGCGCCGCTGGAATGGGGGATGGCGGCGGCGGTGACGCTGCTCATGCAGGCGGCGGCGTCACTGGCGGTTCTGCGGTTGTTGCTGACGCTGCTGGGACCACGCCGGGCGCTGATCGTCCCGCTGATCTTCTATCTCTTCGGTCCGCTCACCCTGCCCGCCTTCGCGTGGTGGTCGGCGGCCCTCAATGCCCTGCCGCTGCAGTTCGCTCTCGCCTGGGTGGCCGCCGACGCACTGCGCCTGGATCGCACCGGTGCGCGCCGATACGCGGTCTCGGGAATCCTCGTCTCGGCCGTGGCCCTGCTGTTCTTCGAGAAGGCGGTGGTGGTGCCGTTCGTGGCCTTCGCCGTCGTCGTGCTGTGCCGGTACGTGGACGGGCGCGGCCCCGGATTCGGGGCGGTGCTGCGGCGCGGGGCGGTGCTGTGGGCCGGTGCGGGCGTCGTCCTGGCCGGTTGGGCGGTGACCTACTACGCCGTGGTCGGCCTCACCCACGGGGAGGGCGGTTCGGCCGATATCGCCTCCATGCTGCCGCGAGCGGCCTGGGCGGGAGTCGTGACCGCCCTGCTCGGCGGACCGTGGGGCTGGGAGCGCTGGGTCCCCTCGGCGCCGTGGGCGGTCGCGCCGGACCTGACCGTGTGGGTGGCGTGGGCGCTGTTGGCGGTGGCGGTGGTGCTCACCGTCCGCGCGCGCCGTGTGGTCTGGCCGGTGTGGGTGGCGGCGGCGGTGTATCTGCCCGCCGTGCAGATCCCGGTGGTGCTGATGCGGGCCGGGCCGAACACGGTCGACGAACTCATGATGTCGCTGCGCTACCTCGCCGACGCCTCGGTGGTGCTCACCGCGGCCGGAGCGCTGATACTGCGCGCTTTCGCGGCCCCGGGCACGACGGGCCGGGACGCGGAGGAGGTGTCGGGGTCCGGGAGCGCGGGGCCGCCGGAGCGCGAGGGCGCCGTGCCGGTGGCCGACGCCCCGGCGCGGCGTGGGCGGGGGCCGGTTTCCGTGGCCGTGGTGGCGGTGGTGTTCGTGGTCAGCAGTCTGTGGTCGACCTGGTCGTTCACCCGGATCTGGTCGGAGAATCCGACGAGAACCTATCTCACGAACGCGACAGCGGAATTCGCACACTGGGACGGCACGCCCCTGCTGGCACAGGAGGTGCCGTGGACCGTGCTGAACCCCACCGCCTATCCCGACAACGAGGCGAGCCGGGTGCTCTCGCCGGTGGCGCCGCCGGGGGCATTCGCCGAGGCGACCGACCATCTCCGGATGATCACCGACACCGGCCGATTCGCCGAGGCGCGGGTCTGGTGGAACCGCGGGATCCGGCCCGGGCCGGATCCCGGCTGCGGGTACCGGATCTCCGGTGGTACGCCGGTGCGCCTCGCGCTGGACGGTCCGATGATCGCCCACGAATGGACCGCGCAACTCAACTACTTCGCCGACCGGGACGGGGAGATCGCGGTCGGCTTCGACAGCGGGCACAAGGCCGCGGTGCCGCTGCGGGCCGGTCTGAACACGGTGTACGCGCGGATCGTCGGCAGCGGTTCGGAGTTGCTGGTGGACAACCGCACTCCGGGTCTGCAGGCGTGTATCGGCACCGGTCCGGTCGGTGTCGCCTCCCACGACTGAAGCGACCCGGACGTCCCGGAAGGGCGCTTCCCAGATGCGGTGATACGCCGGGCGCGACGGCGGTGGTTACCTGTCACGGTGTCGAGGTGGTGTCCGGGTCCGCGCCACGAGACCGCCGCGGCGCCGGTGCCGGTCCCCGAATCCGGCGTGATGGATGGGTGTGGCGGCCGGTGCTCCCGGCGGGAACGGTGAGGCGGTGCCGATGTCCGAAGACTATTCCGGTGGTGCGTATCCCGCCGAGGGCGCGACCGTGGATTCGGTGACCGGACAGCTCGCGGCCCGGCTGGGAGTGGCCGGCGAGAGCGCCGGAGAAGTGTTGCGGCGCAAGGTCCGGGGCGCGGCCGGGGGAGCCGAGACGATCGCGCTGCTGGTGGAATCCGACGCCGACGGCGCCCGCCGGATCGAGAGCACCGGCGGCGATGCCCGGGCGGACTATGTCGCCGGAACCCTCGGCGCCGATCACCCGGGCTCCGGGGACCGGGCTCCTCGCGAGCCGGTGACCGACTCCGCCCCGCCTCCGGGTCCGGAGCCGGCCTCCGCGGGCGGGTCCGAGGTGTCCGCGACCGGTCCGGCGCCCGGCGATCCGCCCCCGTCCGCGCCGCCACCCGAAGTCACCCATGAAGGCGGAGTGGACAAGCCGGCGGCGACGGGTGCGGGTCCCGATGAACCCGGACCCGCGCCGGCGACCCCCGAATCCCCGGCCCCGCCGTCGCCCGAGGCCGCCGGCACCCCGGCCGCGCCGTTGCCCGAGGCCGCCGCGCCGGCGACGACTCCGCCGGGTTCTTCCGCGGCTCCGGCACCCCCGCCCGGCCCAGGATTGCCGGCGGATCCACCCCCGCCACCCGATACCCCGCACCCGGACCTCTCCGACTCCCGGGTGTCCGATTCGAGCGCGGGGTCCGCGGTGGCCGGCCAGACCCCGTGGACGGCCGGTCAGATGCTCGCCGGCGCCGACCCGAGCGCCGGGCAGCCCTCCGGTTCTACGCCGTGGAACGCCGGTGCCGGCTCATCCGGTTCCGGTATGCCCTATCTCCCCGGTATGCCGGGCGGGCTGGGTTCGCTGACCCCGCAGGAACGGCCGCCACGGGGCAGCGCGCCCTGGTCGCGGGGACGTGCCGAGCGGAATCCGGAGGGCACCGTATTCCCGCGGCCACGGGCCGAGGAACGGGCGGGCCGGCCCGATTGACGACCCATGGCCGCTCCGGCTCGCGTCAGGGCTGCCCCGGAAACGCGACGGTGGCCGGCTGGGTGCCGCGCACGGACTGCCAGGCCGCGCGCCGCCCCGCGCTCTCGGTGAGTGCGTCGACCGCGATCCGGCGGGTGGCCTCCCGCTCGGCCCGCTCGACCACCGCGCGCCACGCCACCGTGCCGTCGGTCTCGACGATGACGGCCAGGCGCGCGGCCGAATCGGAATCGGTGACCTCCAGCGGCGCGGTGTAGGCGGGTTCCGGCGGCGGAGCGGTACCGCCGGAGGCGGTGAGCGCGTCGGCCGTCGCGTCCCGCCGGGCGCGATGCGCCGCGGTGTGCTGGGAAACGAGCCGGCGCAGCTCGGGGCCGGTGTGGGCGGCGATCACGCCGTAGGCGTACACCGCCGCGTATTCGGCGGTCAGGGCGTCGGTCAGCGCCTGTCGTTCGGTGCTCATACCAGCAGCACCCCCACCTGCACCGCGCACGCGGCGCTGATCGAGGCGAGCAGGCCCGCGCGGTAGCCGGACTGCGTGACGGCCAGGTCCGCGGCCGCCCGCTGCGACGAGCCGAGCTGATCGCGTAGAGCGTCGATACTCGGCGGGGCGGCCGGGGCCGGGGTGGTCGTGGGCGCGGGGGTCTGCACCAGCGGTGTGGTGCCGTCGCCGTAGACCCCGATGGCCCGGTCGATCTCGGTGCGCAGCGCGTCGGCGTGCGCCGTGCGTTCCGCGGCGATCGTGGTCAGGGCGGGCCCGCGCGCGGGGTCGATGGTGATCGCGGCGGTGGCCGCCGCGGCATCCGACCGTGCCGAGTACTCCTGGGCGGCCAGGACATCCGGTTCGGTGATCGGGTCCTCGGCGCAGGCGGCGAGCGCGGGGATCGCCAGCAGTCCCATCGCGCCGCCGCCCGCGACGCGCAGCGCCGCACGACGGTTCAGGCGGTGGGGACGGGAAATGTCTCGGTCGGGCAGGGGGTCGCGGGAACACCCGGCCGCGGGCCGGTGGGTAACGCGCTCGGTCACCGGGACATCGTGCCAGATTCCCGGTCCCGCCCCGGTACGGGCACCGTTCGCGGGAACTTACCGCCGACCGCTGGACGTTTACCTCCTCGCCGCGCGTTAGGCTTGGTCACCGGCACCGATTATTTCCGTCCGCGTAACAACTGAACCAGGAGCTGCCCATATGCCGATGCCGACCGAGGAGAGGGTGAGCCGGCTCGTCGCCGGACTCGTCGCCGGTCGAGGATTCGATCTCGAGGGTGTCGAGGTTTCCACCGCGGCGGGGCAGACCCGGGTGCGGGTGATCGTGGACAGCGATGAGACCGCGGACCTGGACAGTATCGCCGAGCTGAGTTCGCAGGTGTCGGAATGCCTGGACGACGCGGACGACGAATTCGGTGCCACCCGGTACCTGCTCGAGGTGACGACCCCCGGAACCGACCGTCCGCTCACCGCGGACCGGCACTGGCGGCGGGCCCGCGGCCGCAAGGTCAAGATCACGCCGCGCGCGGGTGTCGCGCCGCCCGAACCCGGCCTGCCGACGCCGTATGAGGCACGCGTCGGCGTACTCGAGGGGGAGCGGATCACGCTGGTGCTCGGCGGTAAACGCGCGCCGCACCCGGTCGCCGTCGCCCTGCGGGATATCGACCGCGCCGTGGTCGAGGTGGAGTTCTCCCCGCCCGGCGCCCGTGAACTCGAACTCTCCGGAGGGGTTGCCCCCGGACGCCCACCCGCGGGAGCGGACGCCCCCGGCGCCGCCGAACCCACCGGAACCACCGTCGCCGCGTCCGATTCGACCGAAGGGACCATGGAATGAACATCGAAATCGAAGCCCTGCGCGCTATCGTCGCGGATAAAGGGATCTCGATCGAGACCGTGATCTCCGCAATCGAATCCGCGCTGCTCACCGCCTACAAGCACACCGACGGCCATCAGCCCAACGCCCGGGTCGAAATCGATCAGCGCACCGGTGTGGTGCGGGTGATGGCCACCGAACTCGACGCCGAGGGCGCGGTGGTCTCCGAATGGGACGACACCCCGGAGGGCTTCGGCCGGATCGCCGCCACCACCGCCCGCCAGGTGGTGCTGCAGCGGCTGCGCGACGCGGAGAACGAGAAATCCTTCGGTGAGTTCTCGACCCACGAGGGCGATATCGTCGGCGGCGTGGTGCAGCGCGACGCGCGCGCCAACGCCCGGGGCACCGTGGTGGTGCGGATCGGCAGCGAACTGCACGGCGCCGAGGGGCTGATCCCGTCGGCGGAGCAGGTGCCGGGGGAGAACTACGAACACGGCGACCGGATCAAGTGTTACGTGGTCGGGGTCTCCCGGGGGCAGCGCGGTCCGCAGATCACCCTGTCGCGTACCCATCCCAATCTGGTGCGCCGGCTGTTCGCCCTCGAGGTCCCCGAGATCGCGGACGGTTCGGTGGAGATCGTGGCGGTCGCCCGCGAGGCCGGGCACCGCTCCAAGATCGCGGTGCGGTCCACCGTGCCCGGGGTCAACGCGAAGGGCGCCTGTATCGGCCCGATGGGGCAGCGGGTGCGCAATGTGATGAGCGAGCTGGCCGGCGAGAAGATCGACATCATCGACTACGCCGACGATCCGGCGACCTTCGTGGGCAATGCCCTGTCGCCGTCGAAGGTGGTATCGGTCACAGTGGTGGATCCGGACGCGCGCGCGGCCCGGGTGATCGTGCCCGATTTTCAGCTCTCGCTGGCCATCGGCAAGGAGGGGCAGAACGCGCGCCTCGCGGCCCGGCTGACCGGCTGGCGCATCGATATCCGCAGCGACGCCGCGCCCGATGCCGGGGGCCCGGTCCGGACGGAGGTGCACCGCCGTTGAGCCGTGTCCCGTTTCCGGTCCGCGCCGCCGCGTCGCCCCGCGACCAGCGAACACGCCGCGCCGACTCGGCTCCGGCGCCGTCATCGGGGGCGGGGTTGGAGCGCACCGAGCGGTCAGCGGTAGAGTGGTGTGAGGTTCGGTACGAGTCTTCGGTCACCGGACACGATCGCGGTGGTGAATCCGCGGCGCCGCGGCGCCGGGTGATGCCACTGCGGACGTGTGTCGGATGCCGGAAACGAGAACCGGCCACCGAACTGCTGCGGATCGTGGCGTGCGGGCGAACCACCGGTGACGGTGCGGACGCCGTAGCGATCGTTCCCGACCCGCGGCGCAGACTTCCCGGACGGGGTGCCTGGCTGCACCCCCTATCGGCTTGTCTGCGCACTGCGGTCCGGCGCCGAGCGATCGGCAGAGCACTACGAGTGTCCGGACATCTGGATATCTCAGCCGTGGAGCAACACCTCGAGAACAGGCACGAGCACTCATGAGCACACCGTGAAGTACCAACGATGAACGTCCATCGGAGTTAACCCGAGGTCGTGCGGGTCCCCGTCAGCAGACGGGAGGCACTGCTCGACCTCTCAGTGAGGAGAGCAGTGGCAGGCAAGGCCCGCGTGCACGAGTTGGCCAAAGAACTCGGTGTCACGAGCAAAGAACTACTCGCGAAGCTCAAGGAGCAGGGCGAGTTCGTGAAGTCGGCTTCGTCGACGGTGGAGGCACCCGTCGCGCGCCGGCTCCGCGAATCATTGGCGCCGAAATCCGCGCCGGCGAAATCCGACCGGTCCAACGGCGGTAAACCCGCGGCCCGTCCGGGCCCGGCGACCGCCGCCAAACCCGGCGTCCCGGGGCCGCGTCCCGGCCCCCGTACCCCGGCACCCGCGGAATCCGCTCCGGCCGCCGAGGCCGCCGCACCGGCGTCCGACGTCGCCAAATCCGCCGGTCCGCGCCCGGGTCCCGCGGCGAAGCCCGGTCCGGCCCCGGCCCCGGCCCGGGAAGCGGCGCAGGCGCCCGCGGCCAAACCGGCCACCCCCGGTGCGCGCCCCGGCCCCGGCGCCCCGCGTCCGGGTCAGCCCCGGGCGGGCGCACCCGGCCAGGCTCCGGCCCGTCCCGGTCCCAAGCCCGGTCCCAAGACCCCGCGCGTCGGTAACAACCCCTTCTCGTCGGCGCCCGAGCGTGAGCGGCCGAGCCCGCGCCCGCAGCCCGGCCCCCGTCCGACTCCCGGTCAGGGCGGTCCCCGCCCGGGTCCGGCCCAGGGCGGTCCCCGTCCCGGTCAGGGCGGTGCCCCGCGTCCCGGCCAGAACGCTCCGCGTCCCGGCCCGGGTGGTCCCCGGCCCGCGGCCGCGCAGGGCGGTCCCCGTCCCGGTGGCCCGCGGCCGAGCCCGAACTCGATGCCGCCGCGTCCGACCCCCGGCGCGATGCCGCAGCGTTCGGCCCGTCCGGGCCCGGCCGCCGGTGGCGGTCGTCCGGGTCGTCCCGGTGGCGGTCCCGGTGGCGGCGGTCGTCCCGGTGGCGGCGGTGGCGGCTACCGCGGTGGCGGTGGCGCACCCGCGGGTACCGGAGCTCCCGCCGGTGGCGGCGGTTTCCGGGGTCGTCCCGGTGGCGGCGGTCGTCCGGGTGGTCCCGGTGGCCGCGGTGGCGCGGCCGGTGCGTTCGGTCGTCCCGGTGGTGCGCCCCGGCGTGGTCGCAAGTCGAAGCGGCAGAAGCGCCAGGAATACGATTCGATGCAGGCCCCGTCGGTCGGCGGCGTGCGGCTGCCCCGCGGCAACGGTGAGGTGATCCGCCTCGCCCGTGGCGCGTCGCTGTCCGATTTCGCGGAGAAGATCGACGCGAACCCGGCCGCCTTGGTACAGGCCCTGTTCAACCTGGGTGAAATGGTCACCGCGACCCAGTCGGTCAACGACGAGACCCTGGAGCTGCTCGGCGGCGAGATGAACTACGTCGTGCACGTGGTCAGCCCCGAGGACGAGGACCGTGAGCTGCTGGAATCCTTCGACCTGACCTACGGTGAGGACGAGGGCGGCGAGGAAGACCTCGAACAGCGTCCGCCGGTGGTCACCGTCATGGGCCACGTCGACCACGGTAAGACCCGACTGCTGGACACCATCCGTAAGGCCAACGTCCGCGAGGGCGAGGCCGGCGGTATCACCCAGCACATCGGCGCCTACCAGGTGCCGACGCACCTCGGTGACCAGGAACGCCTGATCACCTTCATCGACACCCCGGGTCACGAGGCGTTCACCGCCATGCGTGCCCGTGGTGCGAAGGCCACCGATATCGCGATCCTGGTGGTCGCCGCCGACGACGGCGTCATGCCGCAGACGGTGGAGGCCATCAACCACGCGCAGGCGGCCGACGTGCCGATCGTGGTGGCGGTCAACAAGATCGACAAGGAAGGCGCGAACCCGGAGAAGATCCGGCAGCAGCTGACCGAATACAACCTGGTGGCCGAGGAGTACGGCGGCGACACCATGTTCGTCGACATCTCCGCCAAACAGGGCACCAATATCGACGCCCTGCTCGAGGCCGTGCTGCTCACCGCGGACGCCGCCCTGGACCTGCGGGCCAATCCGGAGCAGGACGCGCAGGGTGTGGCCATCGAAGCGCATCTGGACCGCGGTCGCGGCCCGGTCGCCACGGTGCTCATCCAGCGCGGCACGCTGCGGGTCGGCGATTCGATCGTGGCGGGCGACGCCTACGGTCGTGTCCGCCGGATGGTCGACGAGCACGGCGCCGATGTCGAGGCGGCACTGCCGTCGCGGCCGGTGCAGGTGATCGGTTTCACCTCGGTACCCGGTGCCGGTGACAACCTGCTCGTGGTCGACGAGGACCGGATCGCCCGTCAGATCGCAGACCGGCGCAACGCGCGCAAGCGCAACGCGCTGGCCGCGCGCAGCCGGAAGCGGATCAGCCTGGAAGATCTGGATGCCGCGCTCAAGGAGACCAGCGAACTCAACCTGATCCTCAAGGGCGACAACTCCGGTACCGTCGAGGCGCTGGAAGAGGCCCTGCTCGGAATCCAGGTCGACGACGAGGTGCGCCTGCGGGTCATCGACCGCGGTGTCGGTGGTGTCACCGAGACCAACGTCAACCTGGCCTCGGCCTCGAACGCGATCATCATCGGGTTCAACGTCCGCGCGGAGGGCAAGGCGACCGAGCTGGCCAACCGCGAAGGCGTGGACATCCGGTACTACTCGGTGATCTACCAGGCCATCGACGAGATCGAGAGCGCGCTCAAGGGCATGCTCAAGCCGGTCTACGAAGAGGTGGAGCTGGGCCGCGCCGAGATCCGGGCGATCTTCCGTTCGTCGAAGATCGGTCTCATCGCCGGTTGCATGGTGACCTCGGGCATCGTCAAACGCAATGCCAAGGCCCGCCTGCTGCGCGACAACGTGGTGGTCGCCGAATCCACGACGATCAACTCGCTGCGCCGGGAGAAGGACGACGCCACCGAGGTCCGCGAAGGCTTCGAATGCGGTATGACGCTGACCTACTCCGATATCAAGGAAGGCGACATCATCGAGGCCTACGAGTTGCGCGAGAAGCCGCGCGACTGATTCGTGCCCGGGCCGGGCGGATCACCGCCCGGCCCGATCAACGGTTCCGGGACGACCGGCCCCGGGTCGCCGTCAGCGGCGGCCCGGCCGGATCGTGCCGCCGTGCCAACTGGGAGGTTGCGTGTACCTGGGTGCACTCGAATTCGACATCCTGCTGGGTGACGTGCACTCGTTGAAGGAGAAGCGCTCGGTGATCAAGCCGATCCTGGCCGAACTCCAGCGCTTCGGGGTGAGCACCGCCGAGGCGGGTGATCACGACCGCTACCGCCGCACGCTGCTGGGTGTGGCCATGGTGTCGGCCGGAATGGACCATCTGACCACCGTGCTCGATCGATGCGAACGGCACGTCGCCGCGCGTCCGGAGTTACAGTTGCTGGCAGTACGCCGGCGCGTCTTCGGACCCGAGGACTGACCGGCCGCGAGTGATATCAGCGGTGGCCCGGTTCGCACTGCGCATGGATTCCGTGAACCGCCCACCGTCGCTGAACAGGGAAAGGAGCGGCCATGGTGGATCAAGCCAGGGCACGCCGGCTCGCCAAACGAATCTCGGCGATCGTGGCCACCGCGATCGAATACGAGATCAAGGATCCGCGGTTGCGTTTCGTCACCGTCACCGATGCGAAGGTGACCGGCGATCTGCACGACGCGACCATCTACTACACGGTGATGGGGGAAACCGTCGAAGCGGACCCCGACTACGCCGCCGCGGCCGCCGGTCTGGAGAAGGCCAAGGGGGTACTGCGGTCGAAGGTCGGGGCCGGGACGGGTGTGAAGTTCACCCCCACGCTGTCCTTCGTCCTCGATACCGTGCCCGACGCGGCCCGTCAGATGGAGGATCTGCTGGCCCGGGCCCGGGCCGCCGACGACGAGGTCGCCCGGGTGGCCGCCACCGCCACTCCGGCGGGCGAGGCGGATCCGTACAAGACCCGCGACGAAGACGACTGAGCCGCGGCCGCTATGACCACAACCGGTGCCGCGGTGGAGTACACCTCGGCTGTACGGGCGCTCGACGCTGCCCGCTCGGTGACCATCCTCTGCCACGTCCAGCCCGACGCCGACACCCTCGGTAGCGGGCTGGCCCTGGCTCAGGTTCTCCACCGGCGCGGCGTTCCGGTGCGGGTGTCGTTCGCCGACCCGGCCGAACCGGCCGCCGGGCTACGCACCTTGCCCGGAACGCACTATCTGGTGCCGCCGGATCGGGTGCCCGCCGAGGTCGATCTGCTGGTGACCGTGGATTGCGGCAGTACCGGCCGGCTGGGCGGGCTCGCCGACCGCCTCGCCGGGGCCGCGACCACTCTCGTGATCGACCACCATCGGTCCAACACCCGGTTCGGTGCGATCAACCTGATCGATCCGGACGCGGTGTCGACCGCCAGCGTGATCACCGCCCTGCTGGACGCGTGGGGGGAACCGATCGACGCCGATATCGCGCACTGCCTGTTCGCGGGCCTGGCCACCGACAGCGGATCCTTCCGCTGGGTCACTCCGGGTACGCACGCGCTGGCCGAGCGGCTGCTGGCCACCGGTATCGACGGCGCCGCCATCACCCGGACCCTGATGGACACCCATCCGTTCGCCTGGCTGCGGATGCTGTCGACGGTGCTGGCGTCGGCCCGGCTGGACCGGGAGGCACACGACGGCACCGGGCTGGTGGCCGCGTTCGTGCTGGCCAGCGATCTGGCCGGAGTGCGCCAGGAAGAGGCGGAAAGCGTCGTCGATATCGTGCGCGCGACCGCGGAGGCGGGTATCGCGGCGGTGTTCAAGGAGGCCAGGCCCACCGACGAGCGCCGGCGCTGGACGGTATCGCTGCGTTCCAAGGACAGCGGTCCGGGCACCGACGACGGCGCCGATGTCGCGGAGGTCGCGACGGGCCTGGGCGGTGGTGGGCATCGCTATGCGGCCGGGTACACCACGTTCGGGGAGCCGGAGGAAATCCTGGCGCAGTTGCGGGCGGCCCTCGGATAGCGTGCCGGCCGGGCGGGAGATCCGGCCGCGGTGGTGAGAACGGAGTGTACGGGGTGCCCACGAAGGTGACGGCGGCGCCGGCGGTCGAGGCGGGTCCGCGCCGGATTCTGGGTATCGCGCTACCGACGCTCGGCGTCCTGGTCGCCGAGCCCATCTATCTGCTGTTCGACCTCGCGGTGGTCGGCCGGCTCGGTGCGCTCGCGCTGGCCGGACTGGCCGTCGGCGGATTGATCCTGGCCCAGGTCAGCTCGCAACTGACGTTCCTCGCCTACGGCACCACCGCGCGTTCGTCGCGCCGCCACGGCGCGGGCGACGATGCGGCCGCGGTCGAGGAGGGGGTGCAGGCGAGCTGGCTCGCGGGCGGGATCGGGATCGTGATCGTCCTGGTCGTGCAGATCGCGGCGGTGCCGATCACGGGTGCGATCGCCGGTGACGCCGAGATCGCGGCGGAGGCGCTGGCCTGGGTCCGGATCGCGCTGTTCGGTGTGCCGTTGATCCTGCTGTCGATGGCGGGTAACGGCTGGATGCGCGGTGTGCAGCAGACGCGGCGGCCGCTGGCCTACGTGGTGGCCGGGCTGGCGCTGTCGGCGGTGCTGTGCCCGCTGCTGGTCCACGGCCTGGCCGGAATGCCGCGGATGGGTCTGCCGGGGTCGGCGGTGGCGAATGTGGTGGGTCAGGCGGTGACCGGGGCGCTCTTCCTGACCGCGCTGGTGCGGGCGCGGGTGCCGCTGGCACCGCGGCTGCCGGTGATGAAGGCGCAACTGGTGCTCGGCCGGGATCTGATCGTGCGCAGTCTCGCCTTCCAGACCTGTTTCGTTTCGGCCGCGGCGGTGGCGTCGCGGTTCGGCGCGCCGTCGGTGGCCGCGCATCAGCTGGTACTGCAGCTGTGGAACTTCCTCACACTCACACTGGATTCGCTGGCCATCGCGGCACAGACGCTGGTGGGAGCGGCGCTGGGCGCTCGCGACGGTACCGGGGCCCGGGCGCTGGCGCGCCGGGTGACGGCGTGGTCGGAGGTTTTCGCGCTGGGGCTGGCCGCGGTGTTCGCGGCCGGTGCGACGGTGATCCCGCCCCTGTTCACCCAGGACGCGGCCGTCCTCGACCGGACCGGGGTCGTGTGGTGGTTCTTCGTCGCGATGATCCCGGTGGCCGGTGTGGTTTTCGCGCTGGACGGGGTTCTGCTCGGCGCCGGTGACGCGGCCTATCTGCGGACCACCACGCTGGGCGCGGCGCTGCTGGGCTTCCTGCCCGCGATCTGGCTCTCGCTGGCCTTCGACTGGGGTATCGGCGGAATCTGGTGCGGGTTGATCGCGTTCATGCTGTTGCGCCTGGCGGCGGTGAGCGGCCGGGCGCTGTCGGGGCGCTGGGTCCGGACCGGGGCCGATATCCCGGCCTGACCGCGCCGGGTCCGGCGCCGCGCGGTACGTCCGTGCCGGATACGGCACACGATATGCGAAGGTGGGTGTGGTGATTCCCAAACTGATGGCGGTGAGCGATATCCACGTCGGTCACCAGGGCAACAAGCCGGTGGTCGAGGATATCCACCCCGATTCCCCGGAGGACTGGCTGATCGTGGCCGGTGACGTCGCCGAACGCAGCGACGATATCCGGTGGGCGCTGAAGCTGCTGCGCGAGCGGTTCGCCAATGTGATCTGGGTGCCCGGTAACCACGAGCTGTGGACCACGTCCAAGGATCCGGTGCAGATGCACGGGGTCGCGCGCTACGACTATCTGGTGTCGCTGTGCCGTGACCTCGATGTGGTGACACCCGAGGACCCGTTCCCGGTGTGGACCGGCGCGGGCGCCGAGGCGTACGGCGGCGCGGTGACCCTGGCCCCGCTGTTCCTGCTCTACGACTACACCTTCCGGCCGCCGGAGGCGCGGACCAAGGCCGAGGGCCTGGCCATCGCCCGCGACCGCAATGTCGTGGCGACCGACGAGTTCCTGCTGTCCCCGGACCCCTACCTGACCCGCGACGCCTGGTGCGAGGCGCGGCTGCGCTACACCCGGCGCCGGCTCGACAGTCTGCCCGAGAACACCCCGCTGGTCCTGATCAACCACTTCCCGCTGGTCCGCGAACCCACCGAGATGCTCTGGTACCCGGAGTTCGCGCTGTGGTGCGGTACCGAGCACACCGCCGATTGGCACACCCGCTACCGCACGGTCTGCGCCGTCTACGGTCATCTGCACATTCCGCGTACCACCTACTACGACGACGTCCGGTTCGAGGAGGTCTCGCTGGGCTATCCGCGTGAATGGCAGAAGCGTGGCAAACCCGACCGGCTGCTGCGCCAGATCCTGCCCGACCCCCAGTACGCGCCCGGCGACCTGAACGAATGGGGCGGGCATTTCGAGGTGACTCCCGAGATGGCCGCGGCCGCCGCCGAGATGCGCGCCAAGGCGGAGCGCCGCCGCGGGATCGGCTGAGGTCGCGTGCGTGGGCACCCAGTAGGCTCGGCGACGATGATCGAGACAATCCTGCCCGCCGACGTCGCCTCCGCCGAGTTGCTCGACTACCCGGAGGACTTGTTACCGCACCCCGCGGAGGAACACCTGATCGCGAAATCGGTGGAGAAGCGGCGGCGCGACTTCATCGGCGCCCGGCACTGCGCCCGGCAGGCGCTCACCCAGCTCGGGGAGCCGGTGGTGGCGATCGGCAAGGGCGAGCGGGGCGCACCGGTCTGGCCGCGCGGGATCGTCGGCAGCCTCACCCACTGCGACGGCTTCCGCGGCGCGGCGCTGGCGCACCGGCTGCGGTACCGGTCGATCGGAATCGACGCCGAACCGCACGACACGCTGCCGGAGGGGGTCCTGGATTCGGTGAGCCTGCCCGCCGAACGGGAATGGCTGCGCACCGGCGATTCCGGCCTGCATCTGGACCGGTTGCTGTTCTGTGCCAAGGAGGCCACCTACAAGGCGTGGTTCCCGTTGACCGCGCGCTGGCTCGGTTTCGAGGACGCGCACATCACCTTCACCGTCGAGGAGTCCGGTGCCGGAACCGGTGCGGGCACCTTCCGGTCCGAGCTGCTGGTGCCCGGGCACACCGAGGACGGCGGTCTCCCGCTGACCTCCTTCGACGGCCGCTGGCTGATCACCGGCGGATTCATCCTCACCGCGATCGCGCACGGCTGATGGGCGATATCCTGGGCGGTCTGCTGATCGTCGACAAACCGGGCGGCCCGACCAGCCACGATATGGTCTCGCGGGCCCGGAAACTGCTGCGTACGAAGAAGGTCGGCCATGCCGGAACCCTGGATCCGATGGCGACCGGGGTGCTGGTGCTCGGCGTGGAACGCGCCACCAAACTGCTGGGGCTGCTGACCCTGACCACCAAGTCCTATACCGCGACCATCCGGCTGGGCCGGTCCACCACCACCGACGACGCCGAGGGCGAGGAACTGGCCACCACCGCGGCCGGGCATATCACCGATACGGAGATCGCCGCCGGGGTCGCCGCGCTCACCGGTGAGATCCAGCAGGTACCGGCGACCGTGAGCGCCATCAAGGTCGACGGCGAACGCGCCTACGCCCGGCATCGCGCGGGCGAGGAAGTGAAACTCGCGGCGCGCCCGGTGACGGTGTCGCGGTTCGATGTCCTGGCCAGGCGGGATCTCCCCGAAGAGGGAATGGTCGACCTGGACGTGGTGGTCGAATGCTCCTCGGGGACCTATGTGCGCGCGCTGGCCCGGGATCTGGGCGCGGCGCTCGGGGTGGGCGGCCATCTGACCGCGCTGCGGCGGACCCGGGTGGGTCCCTTCACTCTCGACCATGCGCGCACGCTCGACGAACTCGCCGAAAATCCGGCGCCGAGCCTGGATATCGACAGCGCGATCCGGTTGTGCTTCCCGTCCCGGACCATCGATTCCGCCGAGGCCGCCGCACTCCGGGACGGACGCTGGCTGGAACCGGCCGGGTTCTCGGGTGTGTACGGGGCGCTGACCGAAGGCGGGCAGGCGATCGCCCTGTTACAGGAGAAGGGCAACCGCGCGGCGCCGGTGCTGGTGGTGCGGCCGCGCGGTCTCATCGACTGATCAGCCGGACACGGGTTCCTCCGCGAAACGGGCGCTCAGGCGCTGTACCGCGTCGGTCATATGGTCGCGCAGCAGGGTGTGTGCCCGATGCGGCGCGGCCGCGCCGATCGCTTCGCGCAGCGCGACGTGTTCGTCGGCCTGGACCCGCAGATCGGGATAGGTGGTCTGCAGGGCGCCCAGGCACATCCGGGTCTCGATCAGCAGGGTCCGCGCCGCCCGCACCAGCCGCGCGCTGCCCGCCGAGGCCACCAGGGCTTCGTGGAACTTCTGGTCGGCGTCGGAGACCCCGACCGCGTCACCCGCGAGGGCGTGTTCCTGCATCGCGGTGACGCCGGGACCCAGCGCCTCGTAGGCGATTTCGCGGCGGCCGTCGAGGATCAGCGCCAGCGCGCCGCCCTCGATCGCGGTCCGGGCGCGGTAGATATCGACGACATCGGCCAGGGTGAGCTCGATGACGAAGATGCCGCGATTGCGGATGCTGTGCAGCAGTCCTTCCGATACCAGCCGCTGCATGGCCTCGCGGACCGGGCCGCGCGAGACCCCGAACTGTGCCGCCAGATCCGCCTCACCCAGCTGGGCGCCGGGTTCCAGCCCACCGCGCATGATCGCCTCGCGCAGCGAATCCGCGATCATCTCGGCGGTGGAGCGTTGATTGACCGGTTCGAAATCAACTACCGACATGCTGGAACCTTTCCGCGAACAGCGCCCCCAGCGCCGGTACCGCCGGGGTGGCGCCGACCAGCCGCAACCCCTCCCAGATGGTGACCTGGTTGGCGGTGAGAACGGGTTTGCCCAGTGCCGCCTCCAGCCGGGGCAGTACCTCGAGGGTGTGCATGGCGGTATCGGGGATCAGCAGGGCCTCGGCATCGGGATGGTCGTTGGCGATCGCGAGTTCCAGCACCTGCTCGGGGTTCAGGGTGCCGACCTCGGCGGCCGTATCGATACCGGCGCTGCGGAACGCCACCACCGAGATACCGGCGTCGGTGAGGAAATCGGCGAACAGGCGGGCCACATCCTCGGGATAGCTGGCGGCCACGGCCACCCGCCGTACGCCCAGGGCACGAGCCGCGGCCACGAAGGCGAAACTCGTACTCGACGCCGGGACTCCGGCGGCCTCGGACAACCCCCGGACCTGTTCGCGGGCGCCCTCGGGGCCGTAGACGAAACTCCCCGAGGTACAGGCCCACACCACCGCGTCGGGGGACTGCGGGGCCAGTTGCGTGGCGCCCAGGCGCAGCTTCTCCGGGCTGCCCAGATCCAGGAGTTCCGGGACGGCGTGCAGATCGGTGCCGTAGATATGGGTCACCGGCAGCCGGGCGCCGAGCAGCGCCTCGGCCCGCGGGTAGTCGTCCTCGGCCGCGTGGTCGGGGTAGATGAAACCGATGGTCGGTACCGGCATGGGCGCTCCGTTTCCGTACTGGGTGTCGTTGGGGGACTTCATATCTCAGAACACCTCCAGCAGCCACCGGCCGGGGCCCATCATGGGCAGTTTCATCCGCCCCAGACAGGCCCACATGGTGAGCTGGTTGGCCGTCAGGATCGGTTTGCCCAGCATCTTCTCCAGCGGTTCGATGATGTCGTAGGTGGGCAGGTTGGTGCAGCTGACGAAGATCGCCTCGGCGCTGGGATCGTCGGCGCCCAGGATGCGTTCGGCGATGGTGCGGTAGTTCACCTTCCAGATACCGCCGCCCAGACCCAGATGCTCGGACCGGACCACCGTGCAGCCCGCTTCATCGAGGAAGTCGCGCAATTTGCCGGTGAGCAGTTCGTCGTAGGGCGTCATCACCGAGATGCGCTCGATATTGAGATGCCGGACCGCCTCGAGCAGTGCGCCGGAGGTGGTGACGGCGTTCGCGGCGCCGGCCCGGCAGATGGTGTCGCACAGCGATCGCTCGTACTCGATACCTTTGATGAAACTGCCGGAGTTGCAGAGATACGCGACGACCTCGGGTTCCACATGCAGCACATTGCGGGTCGCGGCGGTGAGGTGTACCGCATCGGAAACCAGTTCGGCCATGGCCAGCGATACCGGTACGGGCTCATAGGGTGTGCGCGCCAGATGCAGGCTCACCTCGAGCGGTACCCAGCGCCAGAGCTCGCGCTCCAGAGCCAGGTCGAACGGTGCGATGACACCGATGCCCCGTTGGGCTACCGGACCCTCCATATCGGGAAAATCGAACTCCACTGTGGCCCCTCTCGCACTCAGCCGGGAAGACCTCCGAGAACGATCGGATTGTTGACAATCATACGATGTGATCATACTGTGTCAATATGAAATCGGGCCCCATTGTCACCGTGCTGCACAGTGACCAGCTGCCCGATCCGGCGCTCATGTCGCCGGTCAGTGCGCGGGCCACGGTGCGGTATACGGATTCCGCCGGTCTGGCGGCAGCGCTCCCGGGCGCGGATGTGCTGTTCGTCTACGACTTCCACAGCGACGCGGTTCCCGGCGCCTGGTACGCCGCGGACTCGGTGCGCTGGGTGCATATCGGCGCCACCGGCGTGGATTCGGTGATGTTTCCCGAACTGCGCGCCGCCGAGGTGGTACTCACCAACACCCGCGGTGTCTTCGATACCGCCATCGCCGAATACGTCCTCGGCCAGATTTTGGATTTCGCCAAGGATTTCACCGGATCCACCCGGCTGCAACAGCAGCGGATCTGGCGGCACCGCGAATCCGAGCGGATCGCGGGCGCCACCGCGCTCATCGTCGGCACCGGATCGATCGGCCGTGCCGTCGCCGGTCTGCTGCGCGCCGCGGGTATGCAGGTCCGGGCGATCGGCCGCCGGGCCCGCACCGGCGACCCCGATTTCGGTACGGTCGCCACCGATCTGCACGCCGAACTCCCCGGCGCCGACTACGTGGTCGCGATCGCCCCGCTCACCGACCGGACCCGGCATATGTTCGGCGCCGAGGCATTCGGGGCCATGAAACCCCATGCCCGGTTCATCAATGTCGGCCGCGGTGAGCTGGTGGTCACCGACGATCTCGTCACCGCGCTGGAGTCCGGATCGATCGCGGGCGCGGCGCTCGATGTGGTGGATCCGGAACCGCTACCGCCCGGCCATCCGCTGTGGGGGCTGCCGAACGCGCATATCACCCCGCATAATTCGGGTGACTTCGCCGGCTGGCGGGCCGATATCGTCACCACATTCACCACCAATTTCGACCACTGGCTGGCCGGCCGGCCGCTGGACAACGTCGTCGACAAGACGCTGGGGTACGTGCCCCGCTGAAGGAGGGCCGCAGATGAACCAGCCAGAGACCCCGCAGACCACCGACCCGGCCGCCATGACCGCGGTCGAGCTCGTGTCCGCCTACGCCGCCGGGACGCTGTCCCCGGTCGAGGCGACCGAGGCGGTGCTCGAGGCCATCACCGCGCGCGACGGCGATGTCAACGCCTTCTGCCTGGTGGACCCCGATCGGGCACTGGTGCAGGCCAAGGATTCCGAGGCGCGCTGGCAGTCCGGTCATGTCCGCGGCCTGCTCGACGGTGTGCCGATCTCGATCAAGGACATCTTCCTCACCGAGGACTGGCCCACCCGGCGCGGTTCGCTCAGTATCGACCCCGACGGGCCCTGGCCGGTGGACAGCCCGGTCGCCGCCCGGGTCCGGGAGGACGGGATGGTGATGGTCGGTAAGACCACCACCCCCGAAATCGCCTGGAAGGCGGTCACCGACAGCCCGCTCACCGGGGTCACGCGCAATCCGGTCGACCCCACCCGGACGGCGGGCGGCTCCTCCGGCGGCAGTGCGGCGGCGGTGGCGGCCGGAATGGGCCCGGTATCGGTCGGAACCGACGGTGGCGGCAGTATCCGGATTCCCGCGTCCTTCTGCGGCATCGTCGGATTCAAGCCCACCCACGGCCGGATCCCGCTGTACCCGGCCAGCCCGTTCGGGCCGCTGGCGCATGCCGGGCCGATGACGCGGACCGTCGAGGACGCCGCGCTGCTGATGGATATCCTCGCCCTGCCCGATCCCCGCGACCCCACCTCGCTCGCGCCCACCCCGACCACCTTCCGGGGCGAGATGCAGCGCGAGGTCCGCGGCGTGACGGCGGCCTATTCGCCGACCCTGGGCTTCGTGACACCCGATCCCGAGGTCGAAGCCCTGGTGTCCGCGGCGGTGGAAGCCCTGGACGCGGCGGGGCTGCGGATCTCCGCCGCCGACCCGGGATTCGCCGATCCGCGTGCGGCCTTCGACGTCCTGTGGGCGGCCGGGGCGGCCGCCATGCTCGCGGCCTTCCCGCCCGGCTCCCGCGAAAAGGCCGATCCCGGGCTGCGGCAGGTCTGGGAGTACGGCGAGACGGTGAGCGCCACGGAATACCTCGACGCCCGTGCCGTCGCCGCCCAGGTCGGTATCACCATGGGCACCTTCCACACCGCCTACGACCTGCTCATCACCCCCACGGTCCCGATTCCCGCCTTCGCCGCCGGATATGACGTCCCGCCCGGCAGCGGGATGAGCGGCTGGCCGGAATGGACGCCCTACACCTACCCGTTCAACCTCACCCAGCAGCCGGCCCTGAGCATCCCGGCCGGAGTCACCGGCGAAGGGTTGCCGGTGGGGTTGCAGATCATCGGCCCGCGCCATTCCGACGACCTCGTCCTGGCGGTCGGTCGTTTCGCGGAGGCGGTCCTGGCCGCCCGCTGACCGGGACTGCGGCAGGCGGCCCGAAACCGGATCGCCGCCCCGTCGATTCCGGGTTACGGTGGGGCCGGATCGGTTCGATGGGGGAGCGATATGACCCGGCAGGGGCACCGCAGGGCTGCCGTCCTCACCTGCACGTCGGCGACGTTTCTGGTGAACGTCGACAACACCTCGTTCGGTGTCGCGCTACCGGCGGTCGCCCGGGACCTGAGCGCGACACCGGGCCGGGCCACATGGTTCGTCACCGCCTATGTCCTGACCCTCGCGGCCGGTGTGACGCTCGCCGGTGCGCTGGGCGACCGGTATTCGAAGAAATATGTGCTGCTCGGCGGCCTGGGTATCTACGTGGTGGGCAGTATCTGCACGGGCGCGTCCACTACCGCCGAACTCTTCATCGCCTCGCGGGTCCTCGCGGGTCTGGGCGCCGCCGCACTGGTTCCGATGGGGTTGGCACTTGTCCGGGAACTCTCCGCCACCCCGGAACGGTTACGCGCGAACACCGCGCTGTGGGGTGCGGTCGTCGGACTGGGAATGGCCTGCGGGCCGCTGATCGGCGGAGCGGCCGTCACCTTCGGAACGTGGCAGCTCATTCCCGTGCTCAGTGCCGCACTCGGCATCGTGTTCCTGGTCGCCGGTACCGCGCTGCTGCCCGCGGCGCGCGGCGACGGTACGGCGTCCGTCGATCTGCGTGGGCAACTGCTGCTCGGCGCCGCCATGGTGGGCTTCGTGTACGGGGCCACCGCGGGCGGTCGCGGGGATCCGGTCGGCTGTGCGGCCGGTTTCGCGGTCTTCGTGCCGACCGTGGTCGGTCTCGCCGTCCACCTGCGCCGATCCGCCGATCCGGTCGTGCCCACGGCGGCGCGGCGGTCGCCTCGCTACCGGCTCGGGCTGACCAGCGGCGTGGCCAACTACGCGTGCCTCGGCGCGATGATCCTCGCCGCCTCGATCCTGCTGCAGGATTACGGCGGCCTGTCCGCGGTCGCCGCCGGTTCGGTGATCGTCACGCTGGCAGTCGCCACCTCCGTGGGCGGCTGGTTGTCCACCCGGATCCTGGTCGTGGGCACGCCCGGCGGGGCCCTGGTCTTCGCCGGTGCCGCCATCACCGTGGGTGCTCTGACGGGCTGGACCGGGACCGTCCTGCTGGATCCCGGTGTGCTGCCGGTGATCACCGCCCTCGCGCTCGGCGTAGCCGGTGTCGGCATGGGTGTGGGCAACAGTGCCACCAACCTGATCTCCATGACCGGGCTCGCGCCGGCGCATTCCGGGCGGGCGGGCGCGTTCGCCTCGGCGGCCCGCCAGCTCGGTCAGGCGATAGGAATCAGCGCCGTCTCCGTGGCCGTCGCCGCCCATGCGCTCGACGCCCGGCTCTGGGCCGCGGCGCCCTGGCTGGTGGCGGTGGTGGGCGCGCTCGCTTTGATCGGCATCGGCGCCGGGATACGCGGTAACGAATCCGCCGGTACGGGCTGATCGGGTCGGCCGGTAGTCCGGAGCCGGGGAGGCGTCTCCACAGTGCGGGCCCGAGCCCCGGTGAGCAGGGGCGGGCGGGCGTGCCGCGACACGCGGATTTCGGTGGAGGGGCGGCCCGGGGTTCTGCAAGAGTTGGGTGCATGGCCCTGTTCACCAGTGAAGCGCCCGCGTCGTTCGTCTCGTTCGACGGAACCACGATCCGGTACCGGCGGGTCGGGGCGGGTGCTCCGGTGATCATGGTCCACGGGTCCGGCGGCGGACTGCATTCCTGGGAACCGGTCGCCGAGCGGCTCGCGGAGCGGTTCGAGTTGTGGTTGCCGGCGCGGCGCGGCTACGCGCCCAGCGGGCCCGGGCGCTCGCCCAAGCATTACTCCGACGAGGTCCGTGATCTCGGGGCGCTCATCGAGCTGATCGGGTTGCCGGCGCATCTGGTCGGGATGTCCTACGGCGCCACGGTCGCCCTGCACGCGGCCGCGAGCGGGGTGCCGGTCCGGTCGCTGGCGCTGTGGGAGCCGCCGCTGTACGCGGCGGGGACCGAGCTCGCGCCGGTGCTGAGGCGGTTCGAGGAACTGGCCGGGAACGGCGACCGGGGGCGGGCGACGCGGTTGCTGGCCGAGAAGGTGGCGCGGGTGCCGGCCGCGATGCTGGACGCGGCCGGCGACGCCGAACCGCCCGCGGACGAACCCGACGATTCCTACGGCTGGAGCCGCGACCTCGAATCCATGATCGCCGATACCACCTATCTCGACCGGTGGTCCGCGGTGACGACGCCGACGCTGCTCATGCGCGGCGCCGACACCTGGGAACCGATGCCGGAGACCGTCGAACGGCTCGCGACGGTGCTGCCGCGCGCGACCCTGCGCACCTTCCCCGGCCAGTCGCATTTCGCGCCGTCGCTGATACCCGCCGAGGTGGCCGCGGTGCTGGCCGGCTTCCTCGGCTGAGCGGATCAGGCGCGGGCGAAGGCCAGGGTCTCTCCGGCGACGCCGTGGATCCACAGCGTGTTGCAGGCGGTGGCGAGTTCGTCGAGACCGTCCTCGATGG
Organism: Nocardia sp. NPDC049935; assembly: GCF_055586645.1. Classification (NCBI taxonomy): domain Bacteria; kingdom Bacillati; phylum Actinomycetota; class Actinomycetes; order Mycobacteriales; family Nocardiaceae; genus Nocardia; species Nocardia sp. NPDC049935. The sequence goes on from NZ_JBVJHV010000001.1 coordinate 121,398, forward strand.
TGGCGAAGACATTGCCGGGAACCCAGCCCACATCGCCGTTGAGAAGCAGGTTGTTGCGACCGTAGAACAGCGCCAGATCGGTGGCGCCCTGGGCGTGATGGGCGGCCGAGCCGGGTTCGTAGCCGTAGGCCGGGTTGCCGATCTCCCACGGTTCGAAATCGAACAGGCACACGTCGCCGGGGATCGGGGTCACGGTGGGGTTCTCCCGGTGCGGGGCGGCGGTGATCCGGGGTACGAGGGTGTAGAGCTCGTTGCGGGCGTATTTGGCGTGGAAGGCGTCGCCCTCCTGGGGGAGGGCGTCCCAGACCGCGGCGCAGGTGCCGGGGGCCTGCTCGTCGAGCAGGCGGGCCCGGCAGGTGATACCGGCCTTGGTGAGGGTGATCGTCATATAGCGGGCCATGTATCCGTCCTGGTGGTCGTACGGGGGCGACCGGCGTGATCCGCCGGTCGCCCGAGGGTGGCCGGGAGTCGCGGGGCCGGGATCACTGCCCCAGTTCCGCGAGCACCTCCGACCAGATGGCCAGGGCATCGGCGACCTGGGTTTCGGAGACGACGAGCGGCGGGATCATCCGCACCGTGTTCATATGCGCGCCGCAGGTCAGCAGCAGCAGACCCTTGGCGGCCGCGAGTTGCTGGGCCGCGGTGGCGGTCTCACGGTCGGCCTCGCCGTCCGGGGTGGTGAATTCGGCGCCGACCAGCAGTCCCAGGCCCCGGGTGTCGCCGATGGCCTTGGATTCCGCGGCCCGGACGCCGGCCAGCAGCTGCTCACCGCGGACCCGGGCGTTCTCGACCAGCCCCTCGGATTCGATGACGTCCAGTGTGGCGAGAGCGGCCGCGCAGGCCACGGCGTTACCGCCGTAGGTGCCGCCCTGCGAACCGGGCCAGGCGCGGCTCATCAGCTCGGCCGACGCCGCGATACCGGAGATCGGGAAACCGCTGGCCAAGCCCTTGGCCATGGTGATCACATCCGGCCGGACATCGAAATGCTGGTGGCCGAAGTACTTACCGGTGCGGCCGAATCCGGTCTGGATCTCGTCGAAGATCAGCACGATGCCGTGCCGGTCGGCGCGTTCGCGCAGGCCCTGGAAGAACGTCGTGTTGCCGGGGATGTAGCCGCCCTCGCCGAGCAGCGGTTCCACGATGAAGGCGGCGGTTTCCGCGGGGGAGGTGAGGGTGGCGAAGATGTAGTCCAGTTCGCGCAGCGCGAAGGAGGTCGCCTCGGCCTCGGTCCAGCCGTAGCGGTAGGCGGTGGGGAAGGGCGCCACGTGCACGCCGCCCATCAGCGGGCTGAAACCGGCCGAGAAACGGGTGCCGGACGTGGTCATGGTGGCGGCGGCGACGGTGCGTCCGTGGAATCCGCCGTGGAAGACGATCACATTGGGCCGTCCGGTGGCCTGCCGGGCCAGCCGCAGCGACGCCTCCACCGCCTCACTGCCGGAGTTGGCGTAGAACACCGAATCCAGCCCTTCGGGCAAGACCGTGCCGAGCCGTTCGGTCAGTTCCAGCATCGGCTTGTGCATCACCGTCGTGTACTGGCCGTGGATCAGTTTCGCGACCTGCGCCTGGGCGGCCTCGACCACCCGGGGATGGCAGTGACCGGTGCTGGTCACGCCGATGCCGGCGGTGAAGTCGAGGTACCGGCGGCCGTCGACGTCGTAGAGATAGCAGCCGGAGCCGTGATCCACGGTGACCGGGGTGGCCTGCTTCAGGAGCGGGGAAAGTTCGGCCATGGGGTGCGCCTCCCGGGACGGTCGGTGCGGCGATGCGGACCGACGAGTATGCGGAATCGAGCAATCAAATTGTCGGATTGTTGACAATATAGATAGCACGTCGGCCCGGGTCCGGGCAATGCCCCACACCGCTACTCCGGCGCGTCCGGCCGGGAATCGCCCGCGCGGGTCCGGCCGGTGCCGCGGGCGGACGGCTCAGTACCGCAGCCAGATGGCCTCGGCGGCGATACTGCCCAGATCCGTCGAGACGTCGTCACGGCCGATCCGGACCGCGATGGTGCCGGCGAAATCGCGGCGCTCCACCACCACGATCTGGGTGTCCAGGGCGATTCCCACCGAATCGAAATAGCGCAGCATCTCCGGATCGGAATCGGAGATCCGGGCCACCCGGCCGGTGTCCCCGGCATCGAAATCGATCAGCCGGCGCGCTTCCGGGGTGGGTACCGCGCCGTCCACCGAGGGGATCGGATCACCGTGCGGATCGCGATCCGGGAAGCCGAGTTTCGCGTCGATCCGCGCCATCAGCAGATCCGAGACCGCGTGTTCGAGGATCTCCGCCTCGTCGTGCACCTCGTCCCAGCCGTACCCGAGTTCGCTCACCAGGAACGTCTCGATCAGCCGGTGCCGGCGCACCATCGCGATCGCGGCGCGGCGGCCCTCCTCGGTCAAGGTGATCGAGCCGTAGCGAGCATGTTCCACCAGGCCCTGGTCCGACAGTTTGCGGACCGCCTCCGACACCGTGGAGGCCGAAACGCCGATCCGCTCGGCCAGGAGTTTGGTGCTCACCCGTTCCTGTGACCACTCCTGCGCTGTCCAGATGACCTTCAGATAGTCCTGGGCCACCGATGACAGGCCCGGAGCGGCGGATTCCCCGGGGTCGGCGAGTTCCCGTCGGGTGGTGACATCTCGTTTTCCGGGCACATCCACGAGCTTAGGCATTCGCGTGGCGATCCACATATCGCGCCACCTCGGGGAAACCCGGTGTTCTCCACTTCGTAGCGCCCCGGCTCACCGATCCCACCCGAATACGGTGCGGGCGCTTGTTTGCGTAGGCTTGTCGTCTGTGCAGAGGTGGCGAAGTCTCGACGACGTACCCGCGGACTGGGGGCGGTGCGTTCTCACGATCGGCGTGTTCGACGGTGTTCATCGCGGGCACGCGCAATTGATAAGCCGGGCGGTGAAGTCGGCTGCCGCGCGTGACGTCCCGGCCGTGCTGATGACCTTCGATCCGCATCCGATGGAGGTGATCCGGCCCGGTTCGCATCCCGCGCAGCTCACCACGCTCACCCGGCGCGCCGAGCTCGCCGAGCAACTCGGCGTCGATGTCTTCTGCGTGATGCCCTTCACCCACGATTTCATGAAGCTGACGCCTTCCGAGTACGTGCACAACCTCCTGGTGGAACGGCTGCACGTCTCCGAGGTGGTCGTCGGCGACAACTTCACCTTCGGCAAGAAGGCCGCGGGCACCGTGGCCACCATGCGGGAACTGGGCGGGCGATTCGGTTTCGAGGTCGACGCGGTGACCCTGCTCGGTGAGCACGCGGTCACGTTCTCCTCCACCTATATCCGGGCCTGTGTCGATGCCGGTGATATGGCCGCCGCGGCGGACGCGCTGGGCCGGCCGCACCGGGTCGAGGGTGTCGTGGTGCACGGCGACGGGCGCGGTAAGGCGCTGGGTTTCCCCACCGCCAACGTCGCGCCGCCGATGCATGCCGCGATCCCCGCCGACGGGGTCTACGCGGGCTGGTTCACCGTGCTCGGACCCGGGCCGAGTATCGGCACCGTCACCCCGGGCGAACCGGCCATGGCCGCGATATCGGTCGGCACCAATCCGACCTTCTCGGGCCGCGCCCGAACCGTGGAGGCCTACGTCCTGGACCGCGAGGCCGATCTGTACGGCCAGCACGTCGCGGTGGATTTCGTGGACCACCTGCGCGGAATGCAGAAGTTCGATTCGATCGACGATCTGATCGGCGCCATGGGCCGGGATGTGGACGCCGCCCGCAAGGTCCTCGATACCGGACGCTAGTTCCCCCGCCCGAGGGTGCGGGAACAGGTCGGGTAAGGTGTCTCCCCGGGTCTGCTGCGGTCCGCGGCGGCGCCCACCCCGGATCACCCGGCGTGATCATCGGATTTCCCCGCTGTTCGGCGAATCTCCGGTGTTCCCGGCCGTCCGGGCACCTTACGCGCGGAACTGAGAAACAGGAGTGGATGCCCCATGGCGCTGACCACCGATCAGAAGAAGACGATTCTCGCCGAATACGGTCTGCACGAGACCGACACCGGTTCGCCGGAGGCGCAGATCGCGCTGCTGACCAAGCGGATCTCCGATATCACCGAGCATCTCAAGCAGCACAAGCACGATCACCACACCCGTCACGGCCTGATGGCGCTGATCGGCCGCCGCAAGCGGCTGTCGAAGTACCTCGCGGCCAAGGACATCAACCGGTACCGCAGCCTGATCGAACGCCTGGGCCTGCGGCGCTGACATCGTGAACACGCCCGGTTCCGTGAGCCGGGCGGCAGGCATGCCGGCGGGGCGCATACAATCGCCTCGTCGGCATTTTCGTGTACGGGGGAGACCGGTGCACGAGGTCGACACAACAGCCGTAACCACCCGCGCTCGTGGCGTCGGTCTTCGGTAGTGGCTTTTCGGCCCGGACGACACCGCCGGAGAGCTTCGATCGATGACCGCCTCCGCGTCGTCGCCGGATCCAAGGGGATTCCGGCCGGGTGTACGCGCCGCAGCTCGAATACGGACACCGCTGACCCACGCCGGTCACCGCGGTTCCGCCCTCGCGCCGCGTCCATACCTGGTACGGCTGACGCAGCCGGATCGCGCCATCGTCGCGGCGGTCCGGCGAGACGAGAGGTTGAGAACAGAGAATGACAGAAACCACCGAACGCTCGAAGAGCTCGGCCATCGAGGTCGAACCGGGTGTTTTCGAATCCGTCGCGCTGATCGACAACGGCGCGTTCGGCACCCGCACCATTCGTTTCGAAACGGGCCGGCTCGCGAAACAGGCCGCGGGTTCGGTCGTCGCCTATCTGGACGACGAGACCATGCTGCTGTCGGCGACCACCGCCGGTAAGCACCCGAAGGACCAGTTCGACTTCTTCCCGCTCACCGTGGACGTGGAAGAGCGTATGTACGCCGCGGGCCGGATCCCGGGCTCCTTCTTCCGCCGGGAGGGCCGCCCCTCCACCGACGCCATCCTGACCTGCCGCCTGATCGACCGGCCGCTGCGTCCCTCGTTCGTCGACGGGCTGCGCAACGAGATCCAGGTCGTGGTGACGGTGCTGAGCCTGGATCCCAAGGATCTCTACGACGTGGTCGCGATCAACGCGGCCTCGGCCTCCACCCAGTTCGCCGGCCTGCCGTTCTCCGGCCCGGTCGGCGGTGTGCGGGTCGCGCTGATCAACGATCCGGCGGTCGGCACCCCGGCGGGTGGCCAGTGGGTCGCGTTCCCGACCAACGACCAGCTGGAGAAGGCCGTCTTCGATATGGTCGTGGCCGGCCGGGTCACCGACAGCGGTGACGTCGCGATCATGATGGTCGAGGCCGAGGCCACCGAGAACGTGCTCGAACACCTCGACGCCGGTGCGCAGGCGCCCACCGAGGCGGTCGTGGCCGAGGGCCTCGAGGCCGCCAAGCCGTTCATCGCCCGGCTCTGCCGCGCGCAGCAGGATCTGGCCGAACTGGCCGCCAAGCCCACCGAGGACTTCCCCCTCTTCCCGCCGTACGCCGAGGACGCCTACGCCGCCGTCGAGGAGGCCGCCAAGGCTCCGCTGTCGGAGGCGCTGAGCATCGCCGGTAAGCAGGAGCGCGAGGAGAAGATCGACGAGATCAAGCTCGATGTGCTCTCGCGTCTGGGCGCCTCGTTCGAAGGCCGCGAGAAGGAACTGGGCGCGGCGTTCCGGTCGGTCACCAAGAAGCTGGTCCGTCAGCGCATCCTCACCGACGGCTTCCGTATCGACGGTCGCGGGCTGGCCGATATCCGGGCCCTGTCCGCCGAGGTCGCCGTGGTGCCGCGGGCGCACGGTTCGGCGCTGTTCGAGCGTGGCGAAACCCAGATCATGGGCGTGACCACCCTCGATATGGTGAAGATGGCGCAGCAGGTCGACTCGCTCGGCCCGGAAACCTCCAAGCGCTATATGCACCACTACAACTTCCCGCCGTACTCGACCGGTGAGACCGGCCGGGTCGGTTCGCCCAAGCGCCGCGAGATCGGCCACGGCGCGCTGGCCGAGCGGGCGCTGGTTCCGGTGCTGCCGAGCCAGGAGGAGTTCCCCTACGCGATCCGCCAGGTGTCCGAGGCGTTGGGCTCCAACGGTTCCACCTCCATGGGGTCGGTCTGCGCGTCCACCCTGTCGCTGCTCAACGCCGGTGTGCCGCTGAAGGCGCCGGTCGCGGGTATCGCGATGGGCCTGGTGTCGGACACCGTCACCAACGAGGCGGGCGCCGAAGAGGTCCGCTACGTGGCGCTGACCGATATCCTCGGCGCCGAGGACGCGTTCGGCGATATGGACTTCAAGGTCGCCGGCACCCGTGAGTTCGTCACCGCGCTGCAGCTGGACACCAAGCTCGACGGTATTCCGTCGCAGGTGCTGGCGGGTGCGCTCGGCCAGGCCCACGACGCCCGGACCACCATCCTGGACGTGATGGCCGAGGCCATCGCCACCCCGGACGAGATGAGCCCGTACGCGCCGCGGGTCACCGCGATCAAGATCCCGGTCGACAAGATCGGCGAGGTGATCGGGCCCAAGGGCAAGGTCATCAACCAGATCACCGAGGACACCGGCGCCAATATCTCCATCGAGGACGACGGCACCGTGTTCGTCGGGGCCACCGACGGACCGTCCGCGCAGGCCGCGATCGACGCGATCAACGCCATCGCCAACCCGCAGCTGCCCAAGGTGGGCGAGCGTTTCCTGGGCACCGTGGTCAAGACCACCGCCTTCGGCGCGTTCGTCTCGCTGCTGCCGGGTCGCGACGGTCTGGTCCACATCTCCAAGCTCGGCAACGGCAAGCGCGTCGCCAAGGTGGAGGACGTGGTGAACGTCGGCGACAAACTGCGGGTCGAGATCGCCGATATCGACAACCGCGGCAAGATCTCGCTGGTTCCGGTCGACGAGAGCGCCGAAGAGAAGACCGACAACGCGCCCGCCGCTGCGGACGCCGCGGCGACCGAGTAGTACTGGTCTGTGTGACGGAGCAGAACACGACGGCCCCCCTGCGCCCGAGCGGCCAGGGGGGTTCGTCATCGCAGTGGCGGATCGGCGAAACCGTCGATATCGACAACGGGGTGCGGCGCACCGTCCTGCCCGGCGGTCTGCGCGTGGTGACCGAGCAGGTCCCGGGGGTGCGGTCGGCATCCGTGGGTGTGTGGGTCGGGGTCGGTTCTCGTGACGAGGGGCCGACCGTGGCCGGCGCGGCGCATTTCCTGGAGCATCTGCTGTTCAAGGCCACGCCGACCCGTTCGGCCCTGGATATCGCCGAGGCCATGGACGCCGTCGGCGGTGAACTCAACGCGTTCACCGCCAAGGAGCAGACCTGCTACTACGCACATGTGGTGGACGAGGATCTACCGCTGGCGGTGGACCTGGTCTCCGATGTGGTGCTCAACGGGCTGTGCCGCGCGGTGGACGTGGACGTCGAACGCCAGGTGGTGCTCGAGGAGATCGCGATGCGCGACGACGATCCGGAGGATCTGGTCGGCGACGCGTTCCTCACCGCCCTGTTCGGCGACCATCCGATCGGGCGACCCATCATCGGTTCCGTCGAATCCATCGAGGGGATGCGCGCGGGACAGTTGCGGTCGTTCCACCAGCGCCGCTACACGCCCGACCGGATGGTGGTGGCGGTCGCCGGGAACATCGAGCACGAGCACACCGTCGAACTCGTGCACCGGGCGGTCGCCGACCGGCTCGACCCCGTGGCCTTGCCCGCCCCGCGCCGGGAGGGCCGGTTCCGTACCCGGAGCGCTCCGGAGCTGAGCTGGAGCCACCGCGACAGCGAACAGGCGCATCTGGTCTTCGGGGTGCGCGCCTACGGCCGGCACGAGGGGCAGCGCCGCTGGCCGCTCTCGGTGCTGAACACGGTGATCGGCGGTGGGCTGAGTTCGCGGCTGTTCCAGCGGATCCGGGAGGAACGCGGACTGGCCTATTCGGTGTACTCGAGCGTGGACACCTTCGCCGATACCGGTGCCTTCTCGGTGTATCTGGGTTGCCAGCCGGAGAACCTCAACGAGGTGACGGAGCTGGCGCGCGGGGTGCTCGAGGAGGTCGCCGCCGACGGCATCACCGATGCCGAATGCGCCCGGGCCAAGGGCTCGTTACGCGGCGGACTCGTGCTGGGGCTCGAGGATTCGGCGTCCCGGATGAACCGGATCGGCCGCAGCGAACTCAGCTACGGCAACCACCGGTCGGTGTCGGAGACCCTGGCCCGGATCGACGCGGTCACCACCGACGAGGTCGGCGAGATCGCGCGCTCACTGCTGGCGCGCCCGTTCGCGGCCTCGGTCGCCGGACCGTACCGGCGTCGTCGTGATCTGCCCGCCGCGGTGGGCCGGCTGGTCGGCGCCTGATCCGGGACGCCGGGCCCGGCCGGGAGATGCTGTGGGCCGGGCGGGGCGCTCAGTCCCGGTGGGCCCGGTTCGCGGCGTCGACGATCGAGGGCAGCAGGCCGGGTAGCGCGTCGTCGAGTTCGGCGGCGCGCAGGCGCTGGCAGGTCTGGCCCTCGATCATCAGCCGCTCGGTGACGCCGGCCTCCCGCAGGATCTTGAAATGGTGGGTGGCCGTGGACTTGTTGACGCCGTCGTAGAGCGCGGCGCAGCGTACCGCGGTACCGGCGTTGCTCAGCCGGCGCACCATCTCCAGGCGTACGGGGTCGTGGAGCGCGGCGAGAACGGCGGGGAGTGCGGCCACGGGAAACACCTCGGTGGCGGTGGTGTCCGTCATAGTGCCTCGTTCGGGTTTGATGTTCGTCGTACCGTGCGATACCGTCGATCCGGTTGGATACTCATCAAACCTACCTGATCGGGGCGCGGATGACAGCGACTGTGGCAGTACCGGACCGAACCGTGCAGTCCTGGGCATACGCCTTGGTACTGGCGGCCACCGGCGTCGCGCTCGGGGTCTCGGGCGTCCCGGCCCCGCTGTACGGCATCTACGAACGAGAATGGCATCTCTCGCCGCTCACCACCACCGTCGTCTTCGCGGTCTACGCCGTCGCGGCGCTGGTGGCGGTGCTGGTCTCCGGCCGAATCTCCGACGTGGTCGGCCGTAAACCGGTGCTACTGGGCGCCTTCGCCACGATGATCGCGGGGCTGGTCGTCTTCGTCTTCGCCGAAACGGTGCCCATGCTGGTATTGGCGCGGGCCATGCACGGCCTGGCGGTCGGGGCCACCGTCGTGGCGGGCGCCGCGGCCCTGCTGGACCTGCGACCCGAACGGGGCGCGCGATCGGGTCAGCTCACCGGTGTCGCCTTCAATGTCGGGATGGCGGTGGCGATTCTGGGGTCGGCCCTGCTCGCCCAGTACGCGCCCGATCCGCTGCGCACGCCCTACGTCGTCATCAGCGTGATCTGCCTGATCGTGGGCGCCGCGGTCCTCGCCCTGCGGGAGCCGCACGCCGCCCGGGTCGCCGGCCGGATCAAGATCGCCCGACCGGCGGTCCCCGCCGAGATCCGCGGTGACTTCTGGTTCTCCGCCCTCGGCGTGATGGCGGCCTGGTCGGTCCTCGGTGTACTGCTCTCCCTCTATCCGTCGCTGGCCGCGGAGCAGACCGGTATCCACAACCTCGTCTTCGGCGGTGTGGTCGTCGCGTCCACGGCATTGTCGGCGGCGCTGGTGCAACTGTTCGCGACCCGGATCCCGGCCCGGACCGCCGCGATCCTCGGCGATATCGGGATGGCCATCGCCCTGCTGCTCACCATTCCGGCGCTGGCCACCCACAGCTGGATCGCTGTCGTGGGCATCGGTGTCGTCCTCGGCGCCACCTTCGGGCTCGGCTTCGGCGGATCGCTGCGCCACCTGTCGAATGTGGTCCCCGAACACAAGCGCGGGGAGACGATGTCGGCGTACTACCTGGCCGCCTACACGGCGATGGCGTTGCCCACGGTGATCGCCGGCTGGGCCGCCACGACCTGGGGCCTGAGCACGGTATTCCCGTGGTTCATCGGCGCGGTGGCGTTCTCGTGCCTCACTGCCGCCGGACTCGGCCTGCGCCGGGGCGCCCCGGCCGGTGCGGCCCGGGCCTGAACCGGGCCGGGTGGCGGATCGCTCCGCCACCCGGACGCGTCACTGCGGCCAACCCCCATAGGGGACGGTGATCAACTCCATGTAATGACCGCTGGGGTCGAGGAAGTACACCCCGCGGCCGCCGTCGTTGTGATTGATCTCGCCCGCGGCGCGCTGCTGCGGATCGGCCCAGTGCTCGATTCCGTAGCGCTGGATCTTGGCGTACGCGGCATCGAACTCGGCCTCCGAGACCAGGAAGGCGTAGTGCTGGCCCTGGATCTCGGTGATATGCGGGGGGACGTTCGCGAAATCGAAGGTGACCCCGTTCGCGGTGGGCAGCGGAATGAACGGTCCCCACGGGGCGCCCGGTTCCACGCCCAGGATATCGGCCCAGAACTCGGCCGATTCCCGGTTGTCACGACAGCCGACAATGGTGTGGTTGAACTGGATGGACAAAGGAATATCTCCTCGGATCGTGACGGTCCCGACCCCGGGCTCGGTACAAGGCGGCCAACGGGAGCACCGTCACGGCGAACCAGCATAGTCCGATCCGGATCATGCCCGCGTTCCGTGGTGGGCATAGCGTGGTCGGCATGAGAATCCGTGGAGCAGTCCTGGAACGGATCGGCGCGCCGGCGCCGTACGCCGAATCAGCGCCGATCACCATCGGTGAACTCGAACTCGCCGACCCCGGCCCCGGCGAACTGCTCGTACGGATCGAAGCCGCCGGACTGTGCCACTCCGACCTGTCCGTCGTCGACGGCAACCGGGTCCGGCCGGTGCCGATGCTGCTCGGCCACGAAGCCGCCGGGAGGGTCGAACAGGCCGGTCCGGGCACCGATCTGCCGGTCGGCCAACGCGTGGTGATGACCTTCCTGCCCCGGTGCGGCGACTGCCCCGGCTGCGCCTCGGGCGGCCGCACCCCCTGCGTACCCGGCAGCGCCGCCAACAACGAGGGCGAACTGCTCGGCGGCGGGCGCCGGCTGCGCCGCGACGGCGGCGAGGTCCATCACCACCTCGGAGTGTCCGGATTCGCCACCCACGCCGTCGTGGACCGGCGCTCGGTCGTCCCCGTCGACGACGATGTACCGCCGGAGATCGCGGCCGTGCTCGGCTGCGCCGTACTCACCGGCGGCGGGGCGCTGCTCAACTCGGCCCGGCCCGCCGCCACCGACCGGGTGATGGTCGTCGGCCTCGGCGGTGTGGGCATGGCGGCGGTGCTGGTGGCGGTGTCACTCGGTGTGCGCGAGGTGATCGCCGTCGATACCGTCCCCGAAAAGCTGACGCTCGCCCGGGAACTCGGCGCGACCGGCGCCTTCACCCCGGGTGATATCGCCGAGCACGGTATCGCGGCGGAGGTGGTGGTCGAGGCCGTGGGTTCGGCGCGCGCGTTCGAGAGCGCGGTGGCGGCCACGGCGCCGGGCGGGACCACGGTGACGGTCGGACTGCCCGCACCCGAGGCCCGGGCGAGTATCTCGCCACTCGGGCTGGTCGCGCAGGGCCGTTCGATCGTCGGGAGCTACCTCGGCTCGGCGGTTCCCTCGCGGGATATCCCCGAATATGTCCGGATGTGGCGGGACGGGCGATTGCCGGTGGAGAAGCTGATCTCGTCGCATATCGGGCTGGAGCAGATCAACGACGCGATGGATCGATTGGCGGCGGGGCACGCGCTACGGCAGGTCATCATCTTTTGAAATATTGGAGCAGCTCCGCTGCTCGAGGTTCGGCCCTCTTGTGCGTCTGCTGTCGGCCCTCGAGACTCGCGGCTGCGCGCATGCGCTTCGAGGGCCGACAGCAGACGCGGGCCGAACCCTTTCAGGTGCTTGTCCGGCCCTCGCGTGGTGATGGGGGTGCGGGGGTTAGGCTCGGTTCCGATCATCCGGCGACAGGTAGGAGTGGTGTGGTGACGGCGCCGATTCGGGTTGGTGTGCTGGGGGCGCGGGGCAAGGTCGGGCAGGCCATCTGCGCGGCGGTCGAGGCGGCTTCCGATCTGGAGTTGGTGGCGGCGGTGGACAAGGACGATCCGCTGACCGGTTTCACCGAGTCCGGAACCCAGGTGGTCGTCGATTTCACCCATCCGGATGTGGTGATGGGCAATCTGCGCTTCCTGGTGGAGAACGGGATCCACGCGGTCGTCGGTACCACCGGGTTCGACGATTCCCGGCTGGACCAGGTGCGGGGCTGGCTCGCGGACCGGCCGGAGGCCGGGGTGCTGATCGCGCCGAACTTCGCGATCGGCGCGGTGCTGTCGATGCGGTTCGCCGAACAGGCGGCGCGCTTCTTCGAATCGGTCGAGGTGATCGAGCTGCATCATCCGAACAAGGCCGACGCGCCGTCGGGTACCGCCTACCGGACGGCGGGCCTCATCGCCGAGGCGCGTAAGCAGGCCGGGGCCGGGCCGATCCCGGACGCCACCAGTACCGAACTCGAGGGGGCCCGCGGCGCCGAGGTCGACGGTGTGCGGGTGCATTCGATACGGCTGGCCGGACTGGTCGCCCATCAGGAGGTGCTGTTCGGCACCCAGGGCGAAACGCTCACCATCCGGCACGATTCGATCGACCGCTCGTCGTTCGCGCCGGGAGTTCTGCTCGGAGTGCGCCGCATCGGGCAGGTGCCGGGACTGACCGTCGGACTCGACCCGTTCCTCGATCTGTGAACGAATCCGCGGGCGGAGCGGGCGAGCCGGAGCAGGACCGGTCGTCGCTGAAGATCATCGCGCTGGTGGCCGCGCTGGTCCTGGCGCTGATCTTCTACTTTCTGTGGCTGGGCCGGATCGCCGTCGCCCTGATCATCTCCGGTGACCTCGCGGCGATCGGTCTCGGGATCGGGGTGCTGATCCTGCCGCTGCTCGGAGTGTGGATGGTGTGGTCCACCATCCGTTCGGCGCTGGACCATCAGCGGCTGTCCCGCCGGATCCGCGACGAGGGCCTGGAATTGGACGTTTCCGGGCTGCCTCGCCGGCCGTCCGGGCGGATCGAGCGGGCCGCGGCCGATGAGCTGTTCGCGACGGTGCGCGCGGAATGGGAGGCCGATCCGGACAACTGGCGGGTCTCCTACCGGCTGGCCCGCGCCTACGATTACGCGGGCGACCGGGGCCGGGCGCGGGAGACGATGCGTCGCGCGGTGGAGCTGGAGCGGCACGAGCGGGGTTAGGCTCGGCGCTGTGCCCAGGTTGCTGATCATCCATCACACGCCGTCGCCGTTCATGCAGGCGATGTTCGAGGCCGTGCTGTCCGGTGCGACCGACCCCGAGATCGAGGGTGTGGAGGTCGTGCGCCGCGCGGCGCTGGCCGTCACGCCGGCCGATGTGCTGGAGGCCGACGGGTACGTCCTCGGCTCCCCGGCGAATCTCGGGTACATGAGCGGCGCCCTCAAGCATGCGTTCGATCTCGTCTACTACCCCTGCCTCGATTCGACGCGCGGGCGTCCGTTCGGCCTGTACCTGCACGGTAACGAGGGCACCGAGGGCGCGGAGAAGGGCGTCACCGCCATTACGACCGGGCTGGGGTGGGTGAAGGCGGCCGACTACGTGACGGTTTCGGCCGGCCCGGCCAAGGACGACCTCGAAGCCTGCTGGGAACTCGGCGCGACCGTGGCCGCACAGCTGATGCCGTAGCGCGCGGCCGCGGTCGGCGGTACGGGTGAGCCGTCAGACCGGTCGTCGCTGCACGGCGTCGGCGACCACCGACGTCACGAACTTCTCGACTGCCGCCGCGGTCGGCGGCCCGGGGTCGCGGTCGGTGAACAGGAGATGCCCGCCACCGACCAGCGAGAGGGTGAGCGATTCGATATCCGCATCCGCGGCGAGGCGGCCGAGCTCGCGCTCGGTGGTCAGATAGGTCGAGATCGCGGTCGTCGCCTCGGCGAGGATCGCCATCCCGCCGCCGGGGCGGGCCTGCCGCAGCCGGGCGCGCAACTCGTCGCGGAAGGTGATGAGCGGGATGATCGCCAGCGGGACCGGACCGAACAACCCGGTGAGCGCGCGGGTCAGGTTGGCGGCCACCGTCTCGCTGCCGGCGGCGGCATCCAGCGCGCTCGCCTGCGCCGCGAGTTGCGCGGCCCGATCGAGTACGAGCTCGGCGAGGAAGGCGTCGAAATCGGTGAAATGCCGGTGCAGAACACCTTTGGCGCAGCCGGCCTCCTCGGTGACGGCCCGGCTGGTCAGCCCGTTCGGGCCGTCGCGCAGCAGGACGCGGTCGGCGGCGTCGAACAGCTGCTGCCGCGCGTCGTGCAGGTGTACACCGGTCGGCACTCGCACATCCTTTCCCGCGTGATCCACTGTGATCTTTGCGCAGTGGGCAAGCGCCCATTACAGTGGGCGCATGCCCATTTTACCGCGTGAGCAGTCGGATCCCACCCCCGCGCGTCCGGGGTCCGAGCAGATGGCCACGGCGTTCGGTGTGGACGCGCAGCGCTACGACCGGGCGCGACCCGGCTATCCCGACGCGCTGATCGCAGGGATCCTCGCCGGCGCTCCGGCGGCGGAGGTGCTCGACATCGGCTGCGGTACCGGTATCGCGGCCCGGCAGCTGCGGGCCGCGGGATGCGCGGTGCTCGGCGTCGAACCCGATGCGCGGATGGCCGGGTTCGCGCGGGACAGCGGCGTGGAGGTCGAGGTGGCGACCTTCGAGGCGTGGGAGCCGGGCGACCGGATGTTCGATGTGGTCGTCGCCGCCCAGTCGTGGCATTGGGTGGATCCGGTCGCCGGCACCGCGAAGGCGGCCGGACTGCTGCGCCCCGGGGGCCGGCTGGCGATCTTCGGCCACGTCTACGAGCCGCCGCCCGAGGTGGCGGAGCCGTTCGCGGCCGCCTTCGAGCGGGCGGCGCCGGACTCCCCGTTCAGCGGCCAACCGGCTCGGCGTCCACTCGCGCTCTACCGGGCGGGATACGAGAGATTCGCCGAGCGGATCCGCGAGACCGGGCTGTTCGACGAGCCCGAGCACCGGCGATTCGACTGGCAGCGGTCCTATACGCGCGACCGATGGCTCGAACTGCTTCCCACCACCGGCGGACTCACCCGCCTCCGGCCCGACCAGCTGGCCGAGATCCTGGACGCGACCGGGGACGCCATCGACGCGCTGGGCGGCTCCTTCTCGATGAGCTACACCACGCTGGCCGTTTCCGCCACCCGTCGCCACCCCGGAATCAGGGGCTGACCATCGCGTCCGCGGCCCGCCATACTCTGTGGGCAGAGATTGGTTGTGCCCGAGGGGAGTTGTGAGGTGACCGAGAGCGTCGCGGAGATGGGTGTGCCCCGCCGGATCGGGCTGGTGGAGGACCACGAATCGGTGGCGATGGGAGTGGCCGCGATGCTCGGGCCGCAGACCGACCTGAATCTGGTGGCGACCGCGGGGACGGTCGCCGAGCTACTGGCGCACCCGGATTGCCGTGTCGACGGTGTACCGGCCCTGGATCTGGCGGTGCTCGATCTTCGGCTCGCCGATGATTCCGCCCCCGAGGACAATGTGCGGACCCTGCGCGACAACGGGATCGAGGTCCTGGTGTTCACCGGCGCCGAGAACGCCTACCTGGTGCGTTCCGCGGCCCGGGCCGGCGTCCTGGGCGTGGTGCGGAAATCGGAGGATGTGGCCGCGGTGGTCGCCGCGGTGCGTTCCGCGGCATCCGGGGAACAGGTGGTGACCACCGATTGGGCCGCCGCGATCGACGGTGATCCCCAATTGTCCAGGGTGGGGCTGAGTCCGCGGCAGGAAGAGGTGCTCACCCTGTACGCGTCGGGGGAGAAGGCGTCGCGGGTCGCGCGGCTGACCGGTCTGTCCGAGCAGACCGTCAACGACTATCTGGGCCGGATCCGGCAGAAGTACTCCGATGCCGGACGCCCGGCGCCCACCAAAACCGATCTGTACAAGCGGGCGGTCGAGGACGGCTGGCTGCCCGTGCCCGAACATCGCCGGTCATGAACGCGACGTCTGTGGCGGGAGCCGCGGACACGGTGGCCGGGCCGGCGTCGCGGCTCGCCGCGGCCGTGCGGCGGCCGCTGCCGCGGTGGTCCCGGATCCGGGCCGTCCGGTACCGCGACTCCGGCCCCGAATCGGCCGCCGACCGGATCGTCCGCCGGTTCGGGCTGGTCATCGGGCTGGTGGGGACCAGCGCCGGGGTGCTGGAACTGCCGGAGATCGTCATCCAGCACCGCCATATCCCGTTGGTGTGGACACTGATCACCGTGCCGGTGGCCTTCGGCATGCTGCCGGTCCTGGCCGTCGTGTCGCTGGTCGCGGGGCCTCGGTTGATCCGGGCCGTCGCCGCGGCGGCCGCGCTGGGCTATCTCACCGCGATGGCGCTGGTGATGGTGTTCTACTACGAGGTGGCGGAGGCGCCCGGGCCGATCTGGGCGCATCGGCTGATCACCGTGGGGGTGCTGGCCGCGGCGCTGGGCTGGCGGCCGTGGCCGGCCGGTATCTATCTCGTGGTGGCCTGCGCGATTCCCGGCGCCGCCCTCTTCGTCATGTTCGATGACACCTCCCTGTTCCATGCCGTGGACAATTTCGCCCGGCACGCCGGACTGTGTGTGCTGTTCCTCTGGTGCGTCGTCTACGCCCGGGCGGCGGGCGTCCGGGTGGACCGGGAGTCGGCGATCGAGGGTGAACGCGCGGCGGCGGTGGCGGGAACGGCCGCGCGGGAACGGGAGCGGGCCCGTTTCGCCGCGCTCATCCACGACGCGGTGCTCTCGACACTGCTCGACGCCTCCCGGGGCGCCGCCGCCTCACCGGTCCTGCGCGAACAGGCCGGACGCACGCTGGACCGGCTGGACGCCACCCGGGTCGCCGACAGCGACACCGACCACCTGGACGCGCGTTCGGTGATCGGGTTCCTGCGGTCGGCGGTGCACGAGGTGAACACCGGTATCGAGTTCGCGGCCCGCCGCGACGGGAACGGCGGTGATCTCCGGATGCCGGTGGAAGCGGCCGGCACCCTGGCCGCGGCGCTGGCCGAGGCCGCCCGGAACAGCCTGCGCCACGCCTGCGTTCCGGGACGCCCGGTACGGCGGGTGGTGACGGTGACGGTGGGAGCGGGTGGTCTGCGGGTGGTGATGCGTGACGACGGCGCCGGATTCGACCGCGCGGCGGTGCCGGCCGACCGGCTCGGGATCGCGGTGAGCATTCTGGGCCGGATGCGGCAACTGCCCGGCGGCGCCGGTTTCGTGGAATCGGAACCGGGGGAGGGTACGACGGTCACGCTGATGTGGGGCAGTGCCGGGGGAGGTGGCCATGCCTGACGACGACGCCGATATCGAGCTGCGGGCGCTGCTGGGTATGCGTGGCCGGGCCGGCTGGGTGTTCATGGCGGGACTCGCCGCGACGATCACGCTGTACATGGTTCCGCCGTTCCACGATGTGCCGACCGCGCAGGCGGCCGTCGCGTTCGCGCTCGTCCTGGGCGCCGGTGCGATCCTGCTGCTGGTCCCGGGTGATCCGCTGCCCTGGCCCGCCACGGCGGCGGTGCTCGCGGCGGGACCGCTCTCGGTGGTGCTGACCCACCTGAACTTCGCCGACGACGCCCTGCGGCAGCCGTGGGCGGCCTTCGCCGCGTCGTATGTGCTGGGGGTGCTGGTCCTGCGCGGGCGGATCGGCGCGGCCTGGGCCGGGGCCGCGGCCGTCACCGCGACCCTCGCGGTCGTCGATATCGTCCTGGGGATCGCGCTGGGATCGGTATTCGTCTCGATCATCGCGCTGGCCACACTGGTCGGGGCCTCGGTGTGCGCGCTGATCCTGCGACCGACCCAGCGTTCCCTGCGCTGGCTGCACGACGAGGCCGCCATGCGCGCGGCCGCCGAGGCCACCATGGACGCCGAACATGCCGAGCGGATCCGTCAGCTGGCCCGGCTGGACAAGGTGGCCCGGCCGATGCTCGAACGGATCGCGCGCGGTGTCGAACTCACCCCGGCCGAACGGGAGGAGTGCCGGTTGCTCGAGGCCGAACTGCGGGACGGCCTGCGCGCGCCGCAACTGGTCACCGATCAGCTCGGCAGTGCGGCCCGCGGCGCACGCTCGCGGGGCGTGGAGGTGCTGCTGCTGGACGACGGTGGCTTCGCCGGGGCCACCGCCGCCGTTCGCGCGGAGGTGGTGCGGCTCGCCGCCCGCGAACTGGATGCCGCCAACGCCGGCGCGGTCACGGTGCGGGTGCTGCCTCCCGGCCGGCGGTATATCGCGACCGTGCTGGCCAGCGGTCCCGGCGGCGACCGGCGTATCGAGATCACCGCCACCGGTGAGGTTCTGGTGTCGGTCTGAGCCGGGGGAGCGGTCAGACCGACTCGTCGCCCTTCGCCGTGCCGCCGTGCTCGCCGCCCTTACCGCCGTAGCCGCCACTCCGGCCGCCGCTGTAGCCGCCGTAGCCGCCGCGCATCTGATCGCGCAGTGCCCCGGAGACGACGCCCGACATCCACGAGTTCAGCGATTGCCCGCTCTGCGCCGCGGCCTCCTCGGCCCGCGATTTCACCTGTTCGACCAATCGCAGGGTGACGCGGCTGATATCGCCGGTCATCTCCTCGAAACTGGGGGTGTCGCCGGAGGCGGCCCGGCTCACGTCGACGGTCGCCTCCGTCCCGTGCAGTGAGACACGCACGGTGCGGTCGCCGAGTTCGGCGGTGACGGCATCGGCGAGTTCGGTCAGTGCCGAGAGCAGGGCCAGCCGGGCCGAGTTCTCCACGGCGGTCGCGAGCGCCTCGGCCGTGGCCTGCGTTTTCTCGTCGCCGAGCGCTGCGGCGGACACCAGGTCGGCGCGGATCCGGTCGGTATAGCGGTTCAAGTCCATGGCATCAGTGTGGCGTCAGATCTGACGTCTTTCAAGGAATTGTTGACACCGGAATGAAGTAATCGTGACGTCTGGGCCGCTTCCGGCGGCGGAGAACACAGACGAGGGTGTCGAGGCACGCCCCGTGACCGGGTAGCCTTTCTGACCATGACGAACGGTGAATCGATGCCTCCGGTCTCGAGCGCGTCCGGCACAGTAGGTGTCGCGATGGTGACCCCCTTCAGCGCCGAGGGCAAGCTCGACATAGACACCGGCGTCGCCCTGGCACACCGTCTGGTCGACCGGGGAGTCGACCTGCTGGCGATCTCCGGCACCACCGGCGAATCGCCCACCACCACCGAATCGGAGAAGGCGGACCTGCTGCGCGCCGTCGTCGACGCGGTCGGCAACCGCGCCACCGTGATCGCCGGCGCCGGCACCTACGACACCGCCCACTCCATCGAACTGGCCCGCAACGCCCAGCGCGCGGGCGCGCACGGCCTGCTGGTCGTCACCCCGTACTACTCGCGGCCCACCCAGGAAGGGTTGTTCGCCCACTTCACGGCGGTCGCCGACGCCACCGACCTCCCGGTGACCCTCTACGACATCCCACCCAGATCGGTGGTCCCGATCGCCTCCGATACGATCCGGCGCCTCGCCGAGCATCCGCGCATCGTCGCCGTGAAGGACGCCAAAGGCGATCTGAACGCGGGCGCGGCGCTCATCGCCGAAACCGATCTCGCCTTCTACTCCGGCGACGATATGTTGAACCTGCCGTGGCTGGCGATGGGTGCCGTCGGATTCATCAGCGTGATCGGGCATCTGGTGCCCGAGCGGCTGCGCGAGATGGTCGACGCCTACACCGCCGGTGATGTGGTGCGCGCCCGCGATATCAACACCAGCCTGCTGTGGCTCAATGCCGCGATGGCCCGGCTCGGTGGCGTCGCGATGACGAAGGGCGGTCTGCGGTTGCTCGGTGTGGAGGTCGGCGAACCGCGGTTGCCGCAGGTGATGCCGAGTCCCGAACAACTCGAGGATCTGGCCGCCGATCTGCGTGCCGCCGGGGTTCTCGAATGAGCGAACCCACTGCCCGCCGTCCCCGCCGCTCCGCGCGCCGCGACGCCGGAGCTCCCGCTCCCGCACCCGAGCCGCAGGCCGAACCGGCACCGCCGCCGGCCGCCGAACCGGTGCGCCCCCCGGTCGAGGCCGCCGCGCCGCCCGCTCCGGAACCGGCCGTGGAAACCGCTGCCGCCCCGGAGAATCGCGCCGCCAAGGAACGTCCGCGCCGCGGCCGTGGTGGCCGTCAGGGCGGTCGTGGCCGGGCGGAATCCGCGCGCTCGGCGCCCGCGGTCACCCCGGAATCCGTGGCCCAGGACCGGCTCGGGCTACCGCCGAAACTCCCCCGCCAGGGTCTCCGGGTTTTCGCGCTCGGTGGTATCGGCGAAATCGGCCGCAATATGACCGTGTTCGAGTTCGGCGGGAAACTGCTCGTCGTCGACTGCGGGGTGCTGTTCCCGGAGGACCAGCAGCCCGGTGTGGACCTGATCCTGCCCGATTTCCGGCCGATCGAGGACCGCATCGACGATGTGGCCGCGGTGGTCCTCACCCACGGGCACGAGGACCATATCGGCGCCGTGCCGTTCCTGCTGCGGCTGCGCCCCGATATCCCCGTGGTCGGCTCCAAATTCACGCTCGCGCTGGTCGCCGCGAAATGCCGGGAACACCGGCTGCATCCGCGCCTGATCGAGGTCACCGAGGGGGAGCGCACCGAGCACGGTCCGTTCGACTGCGAGTACTTCGCGGTCAACCACTCGATTCCCGATGCGCTGGCGGTGGCCATCCGCACCCCGGCCGGAACCGTGCTGCACACCGGCGACATCAAACTCGACCAGCTGCCGCTCGACGGCCGCCTCACCGACCTCGCCGGTTTCTCGCGTCTCGGTGACGAGGGTGTGGACCTGTTCCTGGTGGACTCCACCAATGCCGAGGTACCCGGTTTCGTCACCCCGGAGCGGGAGATCGGCGGCGTCCTGGACACCGTGATCGGCAAGGCCCGCAACAGGGTCATCGTCGCCTCGTTCGCCAGCCATGTGCACCGGATCCAGCAGGTCGTGGATGTGGCGCAGAAGTACGGCCGCCGGGTGTGCTTCGTCGGCCGGTCCATGGTGCGCAATATGCAGATCGCCCAGGATCTGGGATACCTGACGGTGCCGGACGGGCTGGTGGTCGATCTCGACCAGGCCGCCACCCTGCCCGGCGACAAACTGGTGCTCATCTCCACCGGCTCGCAGGGCGAACCGCTCTCGGCGCTGTCGCGGATGGCGCGCGGCGATCACCGCCAGATCCATATCCGCGCCGACGATCTCGTGGTGCTGGCGTCCTCGCTCATCCCGGGTAACGAGAACTCGGTGTTCACCGTCGTCAACGGGCTCGCCCGGCTGGGCGCCACGGTGATCACCCAGCAGAACGCGAAGGTCCACGTCTCCGGGCACGCCTCGGCCGGGGAACTGCTCTACCTGTACAACGCGGTCCGCCCGACCAACGCCATGCCCGTCCACGGCGAATGGCGGCATCTGCGCGCCAACGCGGCCCTGGCGGTCGCCACCGGCGTGCCCGAGGACCGGGTGGTGCTCGCCGAAGACGGTGTGGTGGTGGATCTGGTCGACGGAATCGCCTCGATCGTCGGACGGGTGCCGGTCGGCCATGTGTATGTCGACGGTCTCTCGGTCGGCGATGTCGGCGAGTCCACGCTGTCGGACCGGCTGGTGCTGGGCGAGGGCGGGTTCATCGCCATCACCGTCGCCATCGACACCACCACCGGTAAGGCGGTGAGCCCGCCGGAGGTGAGCGGTCGTGGGTTCTCCGACGACCCCACCGCGCTGGCGGCGGCGGCCGAACTCGTGGAGGCCGAACTGCTGCGGCTGGCCGGCGAGGGCGTCACCGATACCCATCGCATCGCGCAGGCCGTCCGGCGCATGGTGGGCCGCTGGGTCGCCGAGACCTACCGTCGCCGGCCCATGATCGTGCCGACCGTGCTCGGCGTCTGACACCTGCCGGTCCGCGGGGGAAACCACTCGGCCCGGAGACGAAAAAGAACCGCCGGCGGGCCTTCGGGCCCGCCGGCGGTTCTCTCGGTGCCTACGCGTGGATCAGGAGTCGGCCTGGCAGGCCGCCGAATCCAGCTGCGCGGATTTCACGATATTGCAGGCGAATCCGTGCGCGATCTTCCACTGATCGCCCTCGGCCACGAAGTCGACCGTCGCGTTCTCCACCGGGGCGCCGCCGATGGTGACATCGGCGTCGGCGGTCACCTTGCCGTCGACGGGATCGCCGACATTGGTGATCTTGACGGTGACCTCGTTCTTCTTCGCCGCCTCGACCAGCTTGTCGACCAGCTGCGGATCCTGTTCGGCGTCTTCGATCCAGGCCAGCTTCTCGTCCTCGCCGACCGAGCCGTCGAGTGCCCGGTTGATCTTGTCGTTGAGTTCCTCGGCGGTGGGCTTGGGCAGGTTCGGCGCCGGAGTGGTGGTGGGCGCCTTGCCCTCTTCCCGGCCGTCCTGGGTCTTCCCCGATTCGAACTCCGCGGCCGCCTCGGTGGTGGTGGCGGAGCCGGTCGAGGTCTCCTCGGTGGACGAGCAGGCGGTGAAGGTGAGGGCGGCGGCGGCCATCGTCACGGCGGCCACGACCCGGATTGGACGGATTTTCACAGTTCTGATTCCCCTACGAGTGTTGTCGGCGAATTCGGCGCCGGCCGGTCGGTCTGGACGGTACGAACTCACAGGTCGTAGCCGGAAGTGCAGTTCCAGTGTTCGATGTAGGCGTTGCCCGGGTTGTTGGCCAGCGCCTCCGAACGCGCCGCCGACCGAGTGGCGCCGGAGCCGTAGCTGAGCCAGTTGTCCGAAACCGCCAGTGCGCCACAGCCGTTGCGCCAGGAGATCTTGGCGACGCAATCGCCCGCCGCGCAGCTGTCCACCGCGGCCTGCTCGGCCTCGGAGTAGCTGTCGTAGTCGTAGGACCACCCGTAGTTGCCGGTCGACACCGAGACCGCGATAGCGCCGTAGTAGCTGTTGTACTGGGCGTGCGCGGGTGTCACCGAGGCGGCGAGCAACGAACCGATGGTCGCCACCAGAACGGCGGCAACGGTGAGCATCTTCTTCAAAGGTGTTCCCATCTGTGATTTTAGGTCCACGACCCTATGGACCGAGTGACAAAGTACAGAGCACTTCTGTCGCAGAGCAACCGGTTCGGTGTTCGGCGCCTCCCCTGCGGCCGGGTCTCGGCTAGATTCATCGTGTGAACATGGCTCAGCGTGAACGCCGTGCACTGGTCGAATCGATGCGGGACGCCGGCCCCGAGGCCGGCACCCTGTGCGGGCAGTGGACGGTACGAGATCTGGCCGCGCATCTGGTGGTACGGGAGCGTCGTCCCGACGCCGCTCCGGGCATCATGGTGCGTGCGTTCGCCGGATATCTCGAGAGAGTGCAGAACAAGGCCGCGCAGCGGCCGTTTCCCGATCTGCTCGAACAGGTGCGCACCGGTCCACCGTGGTGGTCGCCGCTGCGTCCGGTGGACGCCGTCGCCAATCTGAGCGAGATGTTCGTCCACCACGAGGATGTGCGCCGCGCGCGGCCCGGCTGGGAGCCGCGGGAGCTGTCCGCCGAGGACCAGCGCAGCCTGTGGGCGACACTGCGGCGGATGGCCAAGCTGGCGTACCGCAAATCGCCGGTCCCGGTGGAACTCACGACACCGGACGGCGACAGCGTGCGGGTCGGCGGCGGCGACGGTCCGGCGGTGACCCTGACCGGGCCTCCCGCCGAATTACTGCTGCACGCCTTCGGACGCGAGCAGGTCCGGATCGAGAGCGCCGGCGATCCCGATGCGGTGCGCACGGTGCTCGAACTCGACCGTTCGATCTGAGCCCGGGCGGGCTCCGCCGGGCCGGTTCCGGACTCGTGGACGGCGGCGATTCGGGCCATCGTCACGGCCGGTACCAGTGTTGCGGATGGTCCTGATGGGGTTGTTGCGGCTAGCCTGAGCCCATGGCAGGTAAGTCCCGCGGCACGACCACACCGGGTGCGCGGGCGGGATCGGCTCGGGGGCGGACGACCGCGGCGCGTTCTCGTTCGGGCAGTTCGCGCCAGGCGGCGAGTTCGGCACGGGCAGGTGGTGCGCCCCGCAAGACCACCCGGAAAGCGGCCCCCGGGCCCGCGGCGGGGGCCCGGGCCCGGCGCCCGGCCCGGCGGCCCGCGCCGGCCCGGCGCTCCGATACCGCACCCCTGGCCGTCTTCGGCCGGATGGTCACCGGCGGCTGGACGATGGCCGCGCGCGGGCTCGGCGCCACCACCCGGGCCCTGAGCCGGGCCGGGGATATCGAGCACGGGCACCGGCGGGACGGGATCGCCCTCGGCCTGATCGCGGCGAGCGCGGTGATCGCGGCCGCGGTCTGGCTGTCGGCCGGGGGACCGATCGGGCACTGGGTGGAGGGCATCATCCGGGCGATCACCGGGTCGGCGTCGGCGGTGCTGCCGTTCGTGGCCTCCGGGATCGCGGTGGTGCTGATGCGCACCGAACCCGATCCCGAGATCAGGCCCCGGCTGGTGCTCGGCGGTCTGCTCATGGGCCTGCCCTTCCTCGGGCTCTGGCATATCGCCGACGGCGCGCCGTCGGATGCCGCGGGCCGCGCCGACGCCGCGGGTTTCACCGGTTTCGTGCTGGGCGGCCCACTCACCGACGGGCTCACGGCGTGGCTGTCGGTACCGATTCTGCTGTTGGCGATGGTGTTCGGTCTGCTGCTGGTCACCGGCACCACGGTGCGGGAGGCACCGCAGCGGCTGCGCGAGTTCTTCGGTGCGCCGCCCCTCGCCGACGATCCGGACTATCGCGACGGCTACGACCCCGTGGACGAATTCGATTCCGGGTCCGGTGCTTCGCCGACCAGGTCACGCCGGCGTAGACGGTCGCCGGCGGAGAACTACCCGGCCGACGAGTTCGGCGGGCCCGGCGCGGACGGCGGTCCGGGCGAGCCGCCCCTGCGCGAGGCCAAACCGATCGCCGCGGCGCCCGAACCCGAGGGCCCGCCGGCCCGGCGTGCCCGCAAATCCGCCGCTCCCGCGCCGATCGATCAGACTCCGCCGCCCCCGCCGGAACCGGAGTTCGTCGCCGACCGCGCCCCCGAGGGCGACTACACCTTGCCGCCGATGAACCTGCTCGTCGACGGCGATCCGCCGCGTAAACGCAGCGCCGCCAACGAATCGATGATCGAGGCGATCACCGAGGTCCTGGTGCAGTTCAAAATCGACGCGGCGGTGACCGGATTCGTGCGGGGCCCGACGGTCACCCGCTACGAGGTGGAGCTCGGGCCCGGGGTGAAGGTCGAGAAGATCACCGCGCTGACCCGCAATATCGCCTATGCCGTGGCCACCGAGAACGTGCGCTTGCTTGCGCCGATCCCGGGGAAATCCGCGGTCGGTATCGAGGTGCCCAACTCCGATCGCGAACTGGTGCGGCTGGCCGACGTACTCAAGGCTCCGGCCACTCGTAACGACCACCATCCGCTGGTGATCGGGCTCGGCAAGAACATCGAGGGCGAATTCGTCGCGGCGAATCTGGCCAAGATGCCGCATCTGCTGGTGGCCGGTTCCACCGGTTCCGGTAAATCGAGTTTCGTGAACTCGATGCTGGTCTCGCTGCTGCAGCGGGCCACGCCGGACGAGGTCCGGATGATCCTGATCGATCCGAAGATGGTGGAGCTGACCCCCTACGAGGGCATCCCGCATCTCATCACGCCCATCATCACCCAGCCGAAGAAGGCCGCCGCGGCGCTGTCCTGGCTGGTCGAGGAGATGGAACAGCGGTACCAGGACATGCAGGCCAGCAAGGTCCGCCATATCGACGATTTCAACCGGAAGGTGAAATCCGGGGCCATCACCACGCCGCTGGGCAGCGAGCGGGTCTACCGTCCCTATCCCTACATCCTGGCCATCGTCGACGAACTCGCCGATCTCATGATGACCGCGCCGCGCGATGTCGAGGACGCCATCGTCCGGATCACCCAGAAGGCGCGCGCCGCCGGTATCCACCTGGTGCTGGCGACCCAGCGGCCGTCGGTGGATGTGGTGACCGGGCTGATCAAGACCAATGTGCCCTCCCGCCTGGCCTTCGCGACCTCCTCGCTCACCGACTCCCGCGTGATCCTCGATCAGCCCGGCGCCGAGAAGCTCATCGGAATGGGCGACGGCCTCTTCCTGCCGATGGGCGCGGGTAAACCGACCCGGCTGCAGGGCGCGTTCATCGGCGACGACGAGATCCACGGAGTGGTCGAGTTCACCAAGAACCAGGCCGAACCGGACTACACCGAGGGTGTCACCGCCGCCAAGGCCGGGGAGAAGAAGGATGTCGATCCGGATATCGGCGAAGACCTGGACGTTTTCCTGCAGGCCGTGGAACTCGTGGTCACCTCGCAGTTCGGGTCGACCTCGATGCTGCAGCGCAAACTGCGGGTCGGGTTCGCCAAGGCCGGGAGGCTGATGGATCTGATGGAGACGCGCGGCGTCGTGGGGCCCAGCGAGGGGTCCAAGGCGCGCGATGTGCTGATCAAACCCGACGAGCTGGACGGTCTGCTGTGGTCGATCCGCGGCGGCGGGGACGAACCGCCGCCCGAATCCGGCGGAGCGTGACGCGCGGCACTCGGGAGGCGGCCGGGCGAGGCCCGGATATGCGACGATGTTCGGCGACCACCCCCGCGGCCCGAAGGAATCGGGCATATCGGGCATGATTAGGAGCATGACTCGTACTGCTGATCGGAACGCCGCATGCAGGTAAGCGCTCTCGTGTGGGGGATCACCATCGTGGTGATCCTCGGCCTGTTCGTTTTCGACTTCTTCGCCCATGTGCGGACACCGCACGAGCCCACGTTCCGTGAGTCCGGCTTCTGGTCCGCGGTGTACATCGGCCTGGCCCTGGCCTTCGGTGGTGTGATCGCCTGGAACTGGGGCGGAACCTTCGCCGGCGAGTACTACGCCGGTTTCGTCACCGAGAAAGCGCTCTCGGTGGACAACCTGTTCATCTTCCTGATCATCATGTCCACCTTCGCGGTGCCCCGGATCTACCAGCAGAAGGTGCTGCTGATCGGCATCGTGGTGGCGCTGGCGATGCGCGGCGTGTTCATCGCCGTGGGCGCCGCGGCGATCAGCGCCTTCAGCTGGGTGTTCTATCTGTTCGGCCTGTTCCTGGTCTACACCGCGGTGAAACTGCTGCGGGAGAGCGGCCACGAGGTCGAGGAGGAGCAGAAACGCGACAGTCGTATCGTCCGGCTCACCAAGCGGCTGGTGCCGACGACCGAGACCTACGACGGCGACAAACTGATCACCCGTATCGACGGCCGGCGCGCGGTGACCCCGATGCTGCTGGCCCTGCTGGCCATCGGCTTCGCCGATCTGCTGTTCGCGCTCGATTCGATTCCGGCGATCTACGGCCTCACCGAGGAGCCCTACATCGTCTTCACCGCCAACGCCTTCGCGTTGATGGGGCTGCGCCAGCTGTACTTCCTGATCGGCGGGCTGCTGGACCGCCTGGTGTACCTGTCCTACGGATTGGCCGCGATCCTGGCCTTCATCGGCGTGAAACTCGTCCTGCACGCCCTGCACGAGAACACCCTGCCGTTCATCAACGGCGGCGAACATGTGAGCGTCCCGGAGATCTCGACCGGTCTGTCGCTGTCGGTGATCCTCGGCATCCTGGTCGTCGCGACGGTGGCCAGCCTGCTGAAGACCCGCGGCCGCGCCAAGCCGGAGCCCGCGTCCGGCCCGCAGGAGTGAGCCGGCGGTACCGGCCGGGCCGCGCCCGGCCGGTACCCGCGCCGGTCAGTCGCTGAAGGCGCCCATCACGGGTTGCCACGCGACCGCCCGGACCGCGTCGATGAGGCCCTCTTCGGCGAACGGATCCCGGCGCAGCAGGTCGTCGAGATCCCCGGCGTCCGGGGCCCGGAAAAGCAGCAGGGCGCCGGAACCGTCCGGGTACGGTCCGCTACTGAGCAGTTGCCCGGCCGCGAGGCGCTCGGCCAGCCAGGCCCGATGCCGCGGGCGGTGGGCGTCGCGCTCGGTGATCGTGACGTCGGAATAGGTGTAGTGGACTGCGAAGATCGGCACGGGACGACTCTAGTGCGCGGATCGCCGCGGCCGGTGCGCCAGGGGACGGCCGCGATTCCCGGGATGGGATCAGAGGGTGAGCAGCATCCTGGTGTTGCCGAGAGTGTTCGGTTTCACATAACTGAGATCGAGGAACTCGGC
The DNA here is from genome assembly GCF_055586645.1 of Nocardia sp. NPDC049935. Classification (NCBI taxonomy): domain Bacteria; kingdom Bacillati; phylum Actinomycetota; class Actinomycetes; order Mycobacteriales; family Nocardiaceae; genus Nocardia; species Nocardia sp. NPDC049935. The sequence continues at coordinate 149,403 of NZ_JBVJHV010000001.1, forward strand.
GACACCGGTGTCGTAGGACCGGCACATCTCCGCGTACACCTCGGCGGTCACCGGGGTGCCGTCGATCTCGGCGAATCCGTGCCGGGCGAAGAACTCCACCTCGAAGGTCAGTACGAACAGCCGGCTCAGCTCCAGCTCCCGGGCCACTTCGACGAGATGCTCGACGATGAGCTTGCCCACACCGTGACCCTTCACATCCGGCAGCACCGCCACCGTGCGCACCTCGCCGAGGTCGGCCCACAGCACATGCAGCGCACCACAGCCCACGACCCGGTCGCCCAGTTCGGCGATCCAGAACTCCTGCACCGATTCGTACAGGTTGACGAGGTTCTTCTCCAGCAGGATGCGACCGGCGTACACGTCGACCAGCGATTTGATCGCCGGAACGTCGGAGGTGCGGGCGCGTCGCACCCGCACGGCGGCGGTCTGCGTACCGGGCGCTGCGCTGGTCGGACCACCCACTGGTCCCCGTGAGGTCATGGGGTGCACAGTAGTCGGCCGCGCTACCGATAGGCTGAGTGTGTGCCGCACATCCCGTTCTCCCGCTCGACCCCGCGCGCCCGTCGCCGCGCGTCGGCGCAGAGGCGGCCATGAGCGTGCACCCCGAGGAGATGGACCGGCGATTGGCCGCGCCCGCGTCGTTACGCGGCGGCCTGGCCCCGGCACCGGCGGAATCGGCGGTCCCGCTGCTCAATATCGCCAATATCCTCACCATGGTCCGGATCGCGCTGGTGCCGCTGTTCGTCCTGGCGCTCTTCGCCGGCGGCGGGCACCAGACCGGGTGGCGGATCGCCGCGACCGCGTTGTTCGCGGTCGCGGCCGTGACCGACCGGTTCGACGGTCAGCTCGCCCGCAAATACGGGCTGGTCACCGATTTCGGCAAACTGGCCGACCCCATCGCCGACAAGGCGCTGATCGGGTCCGCCCTGATCGGGCTATCGCTGCTCGGTGACCTGCCGTGGTGGATGACGGTGGTCATCTGTGCCCGCGAGATCGGTGTCACGCTGTTGCGGCTGGCGGTGGTGCGCCGCGGGGTGATCCCGGCCGGACGGGGCGGCAAGGTCAAGACACTGGTGCAGTCGGTGGCGATCGGTGTGCTGCTGCTCCCGTTGTCCGGCGGGTTCGCGACCGCGGGAATGGTGCTGATGTGGATCGCGTTGGTGCTCACCGTGGTCACCGGATTGGACTACGTGGGCCAGGCCGCCCGGCTCTGGCTCGCCGGACCACACCGCAACCGCGGATGACCGGCGACCACGCCGGCCCGCTGACCGCGCCGACGGCCGCGGCCGAACTGGTGGCCGCGCTGCGCGAATGCGGGCAGACGGTGGCGACCGCGGAATCGCTCACGGCGGGGCTGGTCTCGGCCACGATCGCCGGGGTGCCCGGCGCGAGCACGGTGTTGCGCGGGGGACTGGTCGTCTACGCGACCGATCTCAAACATCGCCTCGCCGGGGTCGACGAGCAGGTGCTGGCGGCCGAGGGCCCCGTGGCGGCGAGCACCGCCGAGCAGCTCGCGGTGGGAGCGCGGTCGCGCTGTATCGCCGACTGGGGTCTGGCGCTCACCGGGGTCGCCGGTCCCGATCCGCAGGACGGGATCGAGGTCGGCACGGTGTTCCTCGGGCTGGCCGGTCCCGGCCATACCGAGGTGATGCGGTTGAAACTCACCGGCGACCGGTGGAATATCAGGTTCACAGCGACGCGGACCGCGGTACAGGAACTGCTGCGGTGCGTGCGGGGCGTAACACCCACCGGGTGAGCGATTCCGCGTCCGGCCCGGGAACCTCCGGGGCGGGTTCCGACGTTGTGCGAAGAGAGAACCGCGTGCGTGCCGTGGGCTGCGGCATACCAGGGCGACGAGCCTACCGGGAGAAGGAGAACTCGATGACGCTGCTGCGAGAAGCGATCGGGGACAGTCTGCGGCGTGCGCGCCTCGCCCAGAGCCGGACCCTACGCGAAGTATCCACCTCGGCCCGGGTCAGCCTGGGTTACCTCTCCGAGGTCGAGCGGGGACGCAAGGAGGCCTCCAGCGAATTGCTGGCAGCCATCTGCGAAGCCCTCGATGTCCCGCTCGCGCGGGTGCTGTGGGATGTCGGCACCGCCATCGCCGCCGAGGATCCCGCGGTGACGGGCGCTCCCGCTCCCGCGGCCGCCGAACCCGCTCCCGCCCCGGCCGAACCGGCGGCGCCTGCCGAACCCGCCGCCGCCGTGGCGTCCGCGTCCGCGCGGACCCAGGTGGACGGGGATACGCGGATCGTCATCCCCGCGCCCAAGAACGGTCCGTTGGTGCTGGTCGAAGCGGCCTGATCGGTGATAGCCGGCGTATACCGGATCGTGACAATGCGCGTGACGCGCCGGAGCGGATAGATTCGTAGGAGGCGTACCTCCACGTCCGCTCCGGCCGTGCGTCGTGCGTCGGCGCGGGCCGCCCCCGGGCGAGACGCGGCGTCGTTCGGTAGCCGGTGCCGGGCGTCGCATGGTGGAGGATAGGCATATACGAGTGCGTGACGGTCGCGCACTCCGAGTCGCCCAGGCGGCACAGCAGATGGAGGCGGGATCAACCGATGGCTAATCCGTTTACGAAGGCCTGGAAATATCTGATGGCCCTCTTCGACTCCAAGATCGAGGAGCACGCGGATCCGAAGGTCCAGATTCAGCAGGCTATCGAAGAAGCTCAGCGCCAGCACCAGGCCCTGTCCCAGCAGGCCGCCTCGGTGATCGGGAACCAGCGTCAGCTGGAGATGAAACTCAACCGGCAACTCGACGAGGTCGAGAAGCTCAACGCCAACGCGCGCCAGGCCGTCGTCCTCGCCGACCAGGCCAACGCGGCCGGCGATACCGAGAAGGCGATCCAGTACACGAACGCCGCCGAGGCCTTCGCCGCGCAGCTGGTGACCGCCGAACAGTCGGTGGAAGACCTCAAGGTTCTGCACGACCAGTCGCTGCAGGCCGCCTCCCAGGCCAAGAAGGCGGTCGAGCAGAACGCCATGCTGCTGCAGCAGAAGGTCGCCGAGCGCACCAAACTGCTCAGCCAGCTCGAACAGGCCAAGATGCAGGAGCAGGTCAGCGCCTCCCTGCAGCAGATGGACAGCACCCTGTCCGCACCGGGCAGCGTCCCGAGCCTGGACGCGGTGCGGGAGAAGATCGAACGCCGCTACGCCACCGCGCTGGGATCGGCCGAACTCGCCCAGAACACCGTCCAGGGGCGCATGCTGGAGGTCCAGCAGGCCAGCGTCCAGATGGCCGGGCACAGCCGGCTCGAGCAGATCCGGGCCTCCATGCGCGGCGATTCGCTGCCCGCCGGTAGTGACAACTCCGCCATCGACGCCGGTAAATCCGCGGCCGAACCGGCCCAGCCCCAACCCCAGATGAACAAAGGCCAGACCGCACAGCAGTAGCGGCTCCACAAGAGTTCGGCGAGGACAGCGATGAAGTCTGACAGGCCCCGATTCCCGACCGGGTCCCGGGAATTCACCCAGGCCTGGACGGATCTGCCGCCCCAGGCGGCCGCCGTCGCCGGAACTCTGCGCGAAGCCGGGGAGAACGCCCTCGTCGCGGTCCGCCGGTGGGCGGACCCGCGCGAACGTGAACTCCGCAGGCGCCGTCGCGCCCGGCGGCGCAGTATCGGGCTGGGCACCGCCTCCGGGCTCACGACCGCCGGCGCCGTCGGCCTGGTGATCCTGTCCGCTCCCGCCTGGGCGGTACTGGTTCTCGGCGGGGGTGCGGTCGCCCTGGTCACCGGCGCGGCCCTGAGTACCCGGCGCTATCTGCAATTGCGCCGCGCCCCGCTGCCCATGGCCGGTCATATGCCCCGCAAACTCCCCGCCGCCCGGTCGGCCGCCCGTCCCGCCATGGCACGGCTGGCCCGGGCGGAACGCGCGCTGCACGAGGTGGCCGGTCAGATCGCGCGTTCGCGCCGGCTCCCCGCCGACGAACTCGAGGACCTGGTGGCCACCGCCGCGTCGGGCTCCGCCGCACTCACCGCCCTGGCCACCGATATCGCCACCATGGAGGGCGCCATCCGGGCGCTGAGCGGTGGCGCGGCCGATCTCGCCGATACCGCCGACGTCCACCGGCTCGATGAGAACCTGAGGTCGATCGTGGCCCGGCTCGACAGCGGCGTCACCGAATACGAACAGGTGGTGGCCGCGGCCACCCGGGTGCTGGCCGTCGACGAAACGGGTGCGCTGCGCTACCGGTTCGACGGTATCGTCGCCGATCTCCGCCATGCCGCGGATCGGATGGACGGCTGGGCCCAGGCGCTCACCGAACTCGCCGACCGCGCCCCCGAGGGGCTGCTCCCACCGGCCGCCGGCCGCACGCAGTGGCCGCAACCGATACCGGAGGCCGTGCGCCGTCAGGCTCGTTCCTGACGTCTCGGGGATAACCCTGATCTTCCCCGGATATCGCTTCTCACCTGGTGATTTCCCGATGCGGCGGTGTCATGCTCGAAGCAGGCACAACCGCTGGGAGGCAAAATGCTGTGGAAGATCATCGGCGTCGTCGCCGTCGTCTGGATCGCACTGGCAGTGATCGGCGCCCTGATCAAAGGCCTGTTCCCGATCCTCGTGATCAGTGCCGTCGTCTTCGGCCTGTATCTGCTCTACAAGGCGATTTCGGGTTCGGACGACAACACCGTCACCAAGGTCTGACCGCGCCGCGATGCGGGCATGCTTCCCCTCGGGCGCCGGGTGCGCCACGATGATCGCATGACGAGCATGCCGCATCTTCCCGAGGACTGGCAGCGCGCGCTGGTCATCGTCGCGCACCCCGACGATATCGAGTACGGGGTCGCCGCGGCGGTGGCCCGCTGGACCGGCCAGGGCAAAGACGTCCGGTACGTACTGGCCACCTCCGGGGAGGCCGGTATCGCCGGACTGCCGCCCGCCGAATCCGGGCCGCTGCGGGAAGCCGAGGAACGCGCGTCGGCGGCGGTCGTGGGCGTACGCGAGGTCGAATTCCTCGGCTATCCGGACGGGCGGATCGAAGCCGGCCTGCCACTGCGCCGCGATCTGGCCGCCGCGATCCGCCGGCATCGCCCGGAACTGGTGGTACTGGCCCATTTCGGGCCCACCTGGGCGCCCGGCTTCGTCAACAGTGCCGACCACCGCGCGGTCGGCCGGGCCGGGCTCGACGCGGTCTCCGACGCGGGCAACGAATGGATCTTCCCCGAGATCGCCGATCTCGCGCCGTGGACGGCGCGCTGGGCCGCCGTCGCGGTACCCACGGGAGCCACTCACGGCGTGGATGTCACCGATACCGTCGACCGGGCACAGGCGTCACTGGCCGAACATCGCCGATACCTGGAGGTCCTGAGCCCGGAACCCGTGGCGGACCAGGCGCGGGCGGTGGTCGAGATGACCACCGCGCCGGTCACCGGTTTCCCCGCCGCACGAGCGGTCGGATTCGAGCTCTTCACGTTCTGAGATTTTGGAGGCGCTCCGCGCCTCGAGGGTGGGGCCCTGACATCCCGGTTCTTCACTCCCGGCGGTCGGTCGCTGCGCTCCCTCCCTCTGGTCGCTCCAGAACCGGGCGGGCCCCACCGGGGCGGGATGCGACCATCGGGATAAGGACGCGGGATCCCCGCATGAGGCACCCGCAGGCCGTAGCCACGGTCCGGTGCCGGCGTCACCACCGGGTTCCGATCCGGACCGGGCGCATCCAGTGGATGGGCCACCCCTCGGTCCCGAGTCCCGCGAGGCCCGGAAAGGGTTCGGCCCGCGTCTGCTGTCAGCGCTCGAAGCGCATGTGGCGAAGCCACGAGTCTCGAGCGCTGACAGCAGACGCTCAGGAGGGCCGAACCTCGAGCAGCGGAGCTGCTCCAAGATTCGAGCCCGGTGTGCGCGTGCGTGCGGGGTGCGTGGCAGGCTGAGCGGATGCGAGTGGCTGTCGTCGCCGGTCCCGATCCGGGTCATGCCTTTCCCGCTATCGCGCTGTGCCTGCGGTTTCTGGAGGCGGGCGACGAGCCGGTCCTGTTCACCGGTCCCCGCTGGTTCGATGCCGCGCGGGCGGCGGGGATCGGGGTGCGCCGGCTGAAGGGGCTGGCGCCGCGGCCGATCGACGACGACGCCGACGCGGGAGCGCGGATTCATCAACGGGCCGCGTATATCTCGACCGAGATCCTTCCCGAACTCGGCGCGATGCTGCCGGAACTGGTTGTCTCGGATGTGCTCACCGCCGGTGGCGGGATGGCCGCCGAACGGTTGCGGGTGCCGTGGGTGGAGCTGTCTCCCCATCCGCTCTATCTCCCGTCGAAGGGCCTGCCGCCCATCGGGAGCGGGCTGGCGCCGGGGACCGGGGTGCGGGGCCGGGTCCGGGATTCGGTGCTGCGGACCTTCACCGCGCGGGCGGTGCGCACCGGGGAGCGGCAACGGGAGATGGCGCGGGCCGGTGTGGGTTTGCCCGCGGCGGATCCGGGACCGGCCGCCCGGCTCATCGCGACCCTGCCCGCATTGGAGGTGGACCGCCCGGATTGGCCGGTGGAGGCCGAGGTGATCGGGCCGCTGCTGTGGGAGCCCACCGATCGGCGGCTGGCATTGCCGCCCGGCGACGGACCGCTGGTGATGGTGGCGCCGTCCACCGCTCATACGGGGGTGGCGGGAATGGCCGAGACGGTGCTGACCGCCTTGGAGGGCACCGGGGTCCGGGCGGCGGTGTCGATGCTCGATGAACCGCCGGATCCTTTGCCGCCGTGGGCGACCGCGGGACTCGGGCGCCAGGACGAACTGCTGCGGCACGCCGCCGTGGTGGTCGGTGGCGGTGGGCACGGCCTGCTGGCGAAATCACTGTCCGCCGGGGTGCCGGTGGTCACTGTGCCCGGCGGTGGCGACCAGTGGGAACTGGCCAATCGCGCGGCCCGTCAGGGATCGTCGCTGCTGGTCCGCCCGCTGACCGCGGAGTCGGTTCGCGACGCGGTCCTGCGGGTGCTGGACGAGCCCGGGTTCACGGCGGCGGCGCGCTCGGCGGCCGCGGGGCTCGCGGGTTCGGCCGATCCGGTGGCGATCTGCCATCGTGTGCTGGACTCGGTGCGGGCGCACTGACCGCGCCGCCCCGGGTCACGGTGGGGCGGGTATCTTGTGCACGGTGCGGTTGACGGAATTCCAGGAACTCTTGCACACCGAATTCGGCGTGGCGCGGGGTGACACTCTGCTCAGCGATCACGTCATCCTCGCTCTCGACAGCCGGACCGGTGCTGCCGCAATCGAAGCCGGGGTGGATCCGCGCGAGGTCTGGCGCGCGCTGTGCGCCGAATTCGACGTCCCGCGTTCGCGGTGGTGAGCCGGGCGGTTCAGCCTCGGCGCTCCTGGTGGGGCGCGGCCTCGGCGACGCGCGGGCGCGTGGCTTGACTCGAACACCTGTTCGTCTAGGCTGAGGCCCGAACTTGTCGGTGCCGCCCTCTACTGTGGGCGCCAACCACACCAACCACCCACCCGGTGAAAAGGGGAGACACAATGGCGCCACAGCCCTACGACCGCGACAAGGCCCTCGAACTCGCGCTCGCGCAGGTCGAGAAGAGTTTCGGCAAGGGCGCGGTGATGCGCCTCGGGGAAGAGGCCCGCCAGCCGGTATCGGTGATCCCGACCGGTTCCATCGCCCTCGATGTCGCTCTCGGTATCGGCGGTCTGCCCCGCGGCCGGATCGTGGAGGTCTACGGCCCGGAATCCTCGGGTAAGACCACCGTCGCGCTGCACGCGGTCGCCAACGCGCAGGCGCTCGGCGGCGTGGCCGCGTTCATCGATGCCGAGCACGCCCTCGATCCCGACTACGCCGCCAAACTCGGTGTCGATACCGATGCCCTGCTGGTCTCCCAGCCGGATACCGGTGAGCAGGCCCTGGAGATCGCCGATATGCTCGTGCGCTCCGGCGCCATCGACATCATCGTCATCGACTCGGTTGCCGCCCTGGTGCCCCGCGCCGAGATCGAGGGCGAGATGGGCGACAGCCATGTCGGCCTGCAGGCCCGCCTGATGAGCCAGGCGCTGCGGAAGATGACCAGTGCCCTGAACAACTCCGGTACCACCGCCATCTTCATCAACCAGTTGCGCGAGAAGATCGGCGTCATGTTCGGTTCCCCCGAAACCACCACCGGTGGTAAGGCGCTGAAGTTCTACGCGTCCGTGCGGCTGGATGTGCGCCGGATCGAGACGCTGAAGGACGGCAGTGACGCGGTGGGCAACCGGACCCGGGTCAAGGTGGTGAAGAACAAGGTTTCGCCGCCGTTCAAACAGGCCGAGTTCGATATCCTCTACGGCCACGGCATCTCCAAGGAGGGGTCGCTGATCGATATGGGTGTGGAGCACGGGTTCATTCGCAAGTCCGGCTCCTGGTACACCTACGAGGGCGATCAGCTCGGGCAGGGTAAGGAGAACGCTCGCAAATTCCTGCTGGAGAACATCGATATCCGGGATGAGGTCGAGAAGAAGATCAAGGAGAAGCTGGGGATCGGCGCGGATGTGACCGCGACGGAGGAGACCCCGGCCGATTTCTGACCCGGTGAACGAACGCGCAGCCGCCCGCCCCGGCGAGCCCGATCCGGTGGCGCAGGTGCGGCGGCGTCTCGAGGAACTCCTGGCCGCCGGTGGGAGAGTTACCGGTACCGCCCGGGGTACCCGGCCGGACGAGTCCGATCCGCAGCGGACTCGTCCGGCCGGCGCCCGGGAAACGGATTCCGGTTCGGGAAGCGGACGGCCTGCCCGCCGGCAGCGGGGCGTGGGCGGTCCGAGTGGCGAGGAGCCGGGCGGAACCGTCGAGCAGGCCAAGGAGGCGTGCCTGCGGTTACTGGCGGTCCGGGCGCGGAGCCGGGCCGAGCTCGCCCAGCGGTTGGTCACGAAGGGCTACTCGGCCGATGTGGCCGAGGGGGCCCTCGAACGATTGGCCGAGGTCGGTCTGATCGACGACGCCGATTTCGCCCGGCAGTGGGTGCGGGAGCGGCACGGTTTCTCCGGGAAGGGTAAACGGGCGCTGGCCCAGGAGCTGCGCCGCAAAGGTGTGGCCCCTGAGGACGCCGAGGCCGCGCTGGACACCGTCACACCGGATGACGAGTACGACCGCGCCACCGAACTGGTCCGGCGCAAACTGCGGACCCTGCCCGCGGGCCTGGACCGGGAGAAGGCGCTGCGCCGGCTCGTCGGTATGCTCGCTCGCCGCGGCTACGGCCATCAGGTGGCGTATTCGGTGGTCACGACCGAGTGGGACGCGGCGAATCCCGGCGCCACCGTCGACGAACCTCCCCCCGTCGACTGACGGTATCTCTCCGGAAGACCTCGTCCGGCAGCCCCGGGGTGAGTGAGCAGCGCCTTCGGCCGTCGACTTTGCCCGGCACCGTCGATATCCGTGCGGCCGATCGCGTCGGCAGCCGGGAGCCCGGCGTCCGGACAGCACAGTGGCCCGGAGCGACTGCTCCGGGCCACCGTGCTGTGTGGACTACCCGCCGGACCTACTTGCGCAGATCCAGGCCGGGCGCGGCATCGGCGACGACCGAATCCGCCGCCACCACCGCACCGCCGCGTTTGCGGCGACCGGCGCGCAGCCGCTTCTCCAGCCAGGTGGCGGTCGTGGAGAGCAGCACGTTGAGCACGATCATGATGATCGCGACCACGATGAGCGCCGGGATGGTGTTCGATTCGGCGGCGCCGAGCTGCTGGGCACTGCGCACGACCTCCTCGTAGGTGATCACGTAACCGAGCGCCGAATCCTTCAGGGCCACCACCATCTGCGAGATGAGCGCCGGCAGCATGGCGGTGATCGCCTGGGGGAGCAGGATGAGCCGCATCAGCTGGCCCTTGCGCAACCCCAGCGCCACACCCGCCTCGGTCTGCCCTTTCGGCAGCGACAGGATCCCGGCACGCACGATCTCGGCGATCACCGATCCGTTGTAGATCGTCAGCGCGGTCACCACCGCGGCCAGCGCCAGATACTCCGAATCGAACAGGTCGTATTCGGAATACAGCGCGAACAGGAAGATCATCAGGATCAGCACCGGAATGGCGCGGGCGACCTCGACGACGGTACCGGCCGTCCAGCGCACCCACGCGTGGTCCGACAGCCGCGCGATACCGAAGGCCATACCCAGGATCAGCGCGAAGACGATCGACAGCACGGCCGCGACGATCGTGCCGCGCAGACCCGGCAGGATATAGGTGCTCCAGACCGCGCCGTCCAGGAAGGGTTCCCATTTCTCGGCGGTGAACTGGCCCTTGTCCGCGAACCCGCGGTAGACGAACCACCCGGCGGCGATCGCCGCGACCAGGATGACGACCGAGTAGATCAGATTGCGGATCTTGGCGACCGGGCCGGGCGCGTCGTAGAGAACAGATGCCTCGCGCGTCATCGTGCCACCTCGAATCGTTTGGCCAGGGAGCCGAACAGCAGTCCGGCCGGCAGCGTCAGGATCACGAAACCGAGCGTGAAGATGGCGCCGATGGACAGCAGCGCCGCCTCGGTCTCGATCATGTTCTTCATCAGGAACGAGGCCTCGGCCACGCTGATCGCGGAGGCGACCGTCGTGTTCTTGGTCAGCGCGATGAACACGCTGCCCAGCGGGGCGATCACGGAGCGGAATGCCTGGGGCAGCACGATGATCCGCAGGTTCTGCAGGAAGCTGAGACCCAGCGACCGTCCCGCCTCGGATTGTCCCAGCGGTACGGTGTTGATGCCGGCGCGTAGTGATTCACAGACGAAGGCCGCCGTGTACACGCTCAATCCGATGACCGCCCAGCGGAAGTTGTTGTCGGCCAGCGACGTCGGACCTTCGGAGGCCAGATTCATCCCGAGCGTGGAGTACAGACCCAGCGAGCAGAACACCAGGATCAGGGTGAGCGGGGTATTGCGGAACACGGTGACATAGGCCGTGCCGGCCCACCGCGCCACCGGAACCGGCGAGACCCGCATCCCTGCCACGATCGTGCCCAGCACGAGCGCCCCCAGCGTGGACAGCAGGGTGAGTTTGATGGTCATCCAGAATGCCTCGAGCAACTGGGTGTCGTATTCCGAGATCAAATCGAACACAGTGGTTACGCGCCTCCGATTGGCGGATTGGGCCGATCGCGGGTCCGGGCCGGTATCCGGCCCGGACCCGCGGTGCGGTGGGTCAGTACCGGTCCACCTTCGGGGCCTCCGGGGTCTCGTAGCTCGCGGCCTTGCCGACCACGTCCTGGAAGGCGGTCGCCCAGGCGCCCGAGGAGATCATCTCCTCGATCGCGTCGTTGATCTTGTCGCGGGTCTCCTTATCACCCTTCTTCACGCCGATGCCGTAGTTCTCCGTGGTGAACGGCTCGCCCACGACCTTGTACTTGCCGGGGGACTGCGAGGCGTAACCGGCGAGGATGATGTCGTCGGTCGTCACGGCCGCCACCGCGCCGCTGTTGAGGCCCTCGAGGCACAGCGAGTAGGTGTCGTAGGTCTGCAGCTGGGTGTCGGGGTACTTCTTCTGGATGTTCTGCGCGGGCGTCGAGCCGGTCACCGAGCAGACGGTCTTCCCGGCCAGATCGTCCGGACCCTTGATCTCGTTGTTGTCGGCACGGACGAGCAGGCTCTGCCCGGCGACGTAGTACGGCCCGGCGAAATCGACCTTCTCCTTACGGGAGTCGGTGATCGAATAGGTGGCGACGACGAAATCGACCTGACCGTTCTCGATCAGGGTTTCGCGCTGCGCGGACGGAGCTTCCTTGAAGGTGATGGCATCGGGCTGGACGCCGAGTTTGGAAGCCACGTATTTGGCCACCTCGACATCGAACCCGCTGTAGGTGTTGTCGGTGTTACGCAGGCCCAGCCCGGGCTGATCGTATTTGATGCCGATGGTGAGCTCGCCCTCCTGGGCGTTCTCCAGCGCGGTCTTATCGCTACCTCCGCCGCAGGCCGCGGTGGTGGCCACGGTGGCGACTACGGCGACCGCACCGACCGCGAGGCGGAATGCTCGGTTGATCCTCATCGATTTCCTTCCCTCATCTCGATGGCGCTGTGCCATCGCGTGTGCCTGTGCCCGGACGGGCGGATGCGCCGGCGCCCGACCGGGGGTCGCGGGCCGGGCGACGGCTCAGTGGCTCAGGATCTTGCCGAGGAAATCCTTGGCGCGATCGGATTCGGGCGCACTGAAGAACGTCTCCGGATCGGTGTCCTCCACGACCTGCCCGTCGGCCATGAACAGGACCCGGTCCCCGGCGCGCCGGGCGAAACCCATCTCGTGGGTGACCACCAGCATGGTCATCCCCTCCTTGGCGAGCGACACCATGACCTCGAGGACCTCGTTCACCATCTCGGGATCGAGGGCCGAGGTCGGCTCGTCGAACAGCATCACCTTCGGGCTCATCGCCAGCGCCCGGGCGATCGCCACGCGCTGCTGCTGGCCGCCCGAGAGCTGCGCCGGGTACTTGTCGGCCTGGTTCGCGATACCGACCCGGTCGAGCAACTCCATGGCCCGGGTCCGGGCCTCGTCCTTCTTGGTCCCGCGCACCTTGATCGGCGCGAGCATCACGTTCTCGACGATCGTCTTGTGGGCGAAGAGGTTGAACGATTGGAACACCATGCCGACATCGGCGCGCAGGGCGGCCAGTGCCTTGCCCTCGGCGGGCAGCTTGACGCCGTCGACCAGGATTTCCCCGGAGTCGATGGGTTCGAGACGGTTGATCGTGCGGCACAGCGTCGACTTGCCGGAGCCGGACGGGCCGAGCACGATGACGACCTGCCCGCGGGGCACCTCGAGATTGATATCGCGCAGTACATGCAGGGCACCGAAGTGTTTGTCGACGGCGCGTACAGAGATCATCGGTGGCACGGCGTTATTGCCGGCTGCTTCGGGCGCGTCGGCATCGGTGGCGTCGATCATGAACCAAACCTTATGCCGGTTTTCCCGGATTTGCGGACCTTCCGGCGACACGCCTATACGCCACACCGCACGGATATCCGGGTTTAACCCGATGATCATTTAGCGTAACGGGTTCGCTCCGATGCGATTTGCCCGCTTTCGGGGTATTCCCCGGCGGCGCCGGATCGCGGCACCGAAAACCGTAGGATAGCCGTTCGCCGAGTGACGGGGCGCACAGACACGACGCGGCCCAGGTCGCGGCGGGTACCCGGGAGCGCCGATCTGCCGGAACCGGTCCGGACGGCGGCCCGTACCCTGGACGCGTGGATTCGATCGGACAGGTAGCGTCGCCCATTCGGTTCGAGCCGGCCGGCGCGCGCAGTTACGAGGTCCGCACCTTCGGTTGCCAGATGAACGTGCACGATTCCGAACGCTTGTCCGGCCTGCTCGAGGATGCGGGCTATACGAGGGCCGCGCCCGGGGCGACGGCCGACCTGGTCGTCTTCAACACCTGCGCGGTGCGGGAGAACGCCGACAACAAGTTGTACGGCACCCTGGGCCACCTCGCGCCGGTCAAGGCGTCGCGGCCGGGTATGCAGATCGCTGTCGGCGGCTGCCTGGCGCAGAAGGACCGCGACACCGTGGTGCGCAAGGCGCCGTGGGTGGACGTGGTGTTCGGGACGCACAATCTCGGTGCGCTGCCGGTACTGCTGGAGCGGGCCCGTCACAACGACGAGGCGCAGGTCGAGATCCTCGAGTCGCTGGAGGCGTTCCCCTCGACCCTGCCCGCCCGGCGGGAGTCGGCGTACGCGGGCTGGGTGTCGATCTCGGTCGGCTGCAACAACACGTGCACCTTCTGCATCGTGCCGTCGCTGCGCGGAAAAGAGGTCGATCGGCGTCCCGGCGATATTCTCGCCGAGGTACAGGCCCTGGTGGAGCAGGGCGTTGTGGAGGTCACGCTGCTGGGGCAGAACGTCAACGCCTACGGGGCGTCGTTCGCCGATCCCGATCAGCCACGCGACCGCGGCGCCTTCGCGAAACTGCTGCGCGCCTGCGGCGGGATCGACGGGCTGGAACGGGTCCGCTTCACCTCGCCGCATCCGGCCGAGTTCACCGACGATGTCATCGAGGCGATGGCGCAGACCCCCAATGTCTGCCCGCAACTGCATATGCCGCTGCAGTCCGGTTCGGACCGGGTGCTGAAAGCGATGCGCCGCTCGTACCGCAAGGCCCGCTTCCTGGGCATCATCGAGAAGGTCCGGGCGGCCATGCCGCATGCGGCGATCACCACCGATATCATCGTCGGCTTTCCGGGCGAGACCGAGGAGGATTTCCAGGACACCCTGGACGTGGTGCGGCAGGCCCGGTTCACCAGCGCCTTCACCTTCCAGTACTCACCCCGGCCCGGGACACCGGCGGCCGAGATGGCCGATCAGGTGCCCAAGGAGGTCGTTCAGCAGCGCTACGACCGGCTGATCGCCCTGCAGGAGCAGATCTGCCTGGACGCCAACCACGATCTGGTGGGCGCCGAGGTGGAACTGCTGGTGGCCGCGGGCGCCGGGAAGAAGAACGCCGCCACGGCCCGGATGAGCGGGCGCGCCCGCGACGGCCGGCTGGTGCATTTCCGGCCCGAGGGCGCCGCCGAGGCGATCCGGCCCGGCGATCTGGTGACGGTGCGGGTGACCGGCGCCGCGCCGCATCACCTGGTCGCCGACTCCGGCGTCCGCGCGCACCGGCGTACCCGGGCCGGTGACGCGCACGAGGCCGGAACCACCCCGAAAACCGCTCCCATCGGCGTGGGGCTCGGTCTGCCGCGGATCGGAGCGCCCGAACCGGAGCCGGTCGCGGCCTCGGGGTGCGCTTCGGGATGCGGGATATGACGACCCCCGCGGGGGACAGTGCGGACCGCGAGCCCGAGCACGATCCGGAAGCCGAGAACGCGGCGGACCCGGGTGCGACAGACTCCCCCGCCGGTGGGCGCGCGGCCGCCGGTCCGGCATCGGCCGGCGGGAGCAGCGGTGCCGGATCAGCCGCGGGAGACCGCGCGAACGAATCAGCCGATGGAAACGAGGACGATGTGAACCCGGCCGAGGCCACCGAGAAATTCGAGGAGTTCCGCGACGATCTGGACGCGGTGGAGCGCCGGATCGCGGGTGAGATCGATCCCGGAGTGCGGGCCATGGTGGTGGCGGGTGCGGTGTTCGTGCTGCTGCTCTCGCTGGTCCTGCCCCATGCCGGCGGCGCCCGGGGATTCGACGTGCTGCTCGGATCGGAGGCGGCCACCGCCGAGCACATCGGTCTGCCGTCGCGGATATTCGTCTGGTTCGTACTGCTGTTCGGAATCGGGTTCTCGCTGCTGGCGCTGATGACCCGGCGCTGGGTACTGGCCTGGATCGCGGTCGCGGGCTCGGCGATCGCGAGCGCCTTCGGAGTCTTCTCGATCTGGCATCGGCAGACCCCCGGCCTCAACAACTACATCGGTGCGGGTCCGGGAATCGGTCTCGTACTCGGCACCCTCGCGATCATGGTGCTCACCTTCCACTGGGTGAAGGTGGTGTGGAGTCGTACCGCGGTCCAGCTGGCCGCCGAGGAACAGCGGCGAATCGCTGCCGCTCGGGAGGAAGAGCGACAGCGCCGCCATCGGCTCGGCGAGGACTGATCGGCGCCTGCCACCGGGGGCACCCGCGGCAGGCGGAACCGGCGCTCAGAGGTTGCTGACCGCGCCCTCCGCGGCCTCGGCCCACTCCCGCCACTGTTTCGCCTGTTCGAGGGCGCGTTCCGCGTCCCGGGTCTTCCCGGCCGCGGTGGCCTTGGCCGCCTGCTCCTCGAACTGGGCGACCCGTTCGCGGAACTGCGCGGCGCGGGCCAGCGCCTCGGGGTCGGTGCGGCGCCACTGGGCGTCGGCGGCCTGGCGCACCCGCTTCTCCACCGCGCGCAGCCGCGCCTCCAGGTCGTGCATCCGCTCGCGCGGGACCTTACCGATCGCGTCCCAGCGTTCCTGCAGGTCACGCAGTGCCGCGCGGGCGCCCTCGAGATCGGAATCCGGGTCGATGGCGGATTCGTAGCTGCCGAGCAGTTCCTCTTTGGCCGTCGCGTTATCGGCGAACTCCGCGTCGCGTTCGGAAGCGGCGGCGTTGCGGGCCGCGAAGAAGACGTCCTGGGCGCTCTTGAACCGGCGCCACAGCGCCTCGTCGGCTTCGCGCGGGGCGCGGCCGGCGTTCTTCCACTCGACCAGCAGTTCCCGGAACACCGCGGCGGTACCGGGCCAATCGGTGGATCCGGAGAGTTCCTCGGCCCGGACGCACAGTTCTTCCTTGCGGACCTTGGCGGCCGCGCGCTCCCGGTCGAGTTCGGCGAAATGGGCTCCGCGCCGCCGGTTGAAGGCCTCGCGGGCCTTGGAATAGCGCCGCCACAGGGCGTCGTCGACCTTCCGATCGACCCCGCGGATCGTCTTCCACTCGTCGAGGATCTCGCGCAACCGGTCGCCCGCGGCCTTCCACTGGGTGGATTCGGCGGCGATCTCCTCGGCTTCGGCGGCGAGCGTCTCCTTACGCTCGGTGTGCTCGTGCCGGGTGCGCTCCTTCTCCTCTTTCGCGTGCGCGGCCGCTTCGTCGGAATGTTCGGCGATGGCGCGCAGCCGGGTGGTCAGCCCATCGATATCGCCGATCACCGCCGCGGTGGGCAGCGTTTCGGCGAGCGCGACCGCGGCGGCCTTGGTCTTGCGGGCATCGGTCCCGGCGGCGAGCCGGGCCTCGAGCAGCGCGACCTCGGTGGCCAGATCGTCGAACCGGCGGCCGAAATGGGCCAGGCCCTCCGCGGCGTCCCCGGCCTGCCAGGATCCGACGACCCGTTCGCCGTCGGCCGTTTTCACCCAGGCCGTGCCGTCCTCGTCGACGCGGCCCCACCGAGCGGGGTCGGTGGCGGTGGGTACCACCACGGGATGCGGATGCTCGGTGGCCGGAGTCGCCGATTTCATCGCCGCGGGGGAGGGGTGCATATCGCCGGGTTTGGGACGGTTACGGGGTTTCGGAGCGGTGGACGGGCGACCGGGAGTCCCCGGGCCGGGTTTGGCGGTTCCGTTGCTGTGGGTCATTGCTCCTCGTCCCTGCCGCGCGTCACGGCTGCCTGGTTTACGCGCTGCGCATTCTGGCTATGCTCTGCTCATTCTGGCTACGCCCGCTCATTCTGGCTACGTCTGCCCGTTCTGACCAACCTGTTCACCGCCGTACCCGCCGAGCCGGCCGCCGCGAACGCCCTCCGGTGGCGGTACCGCCGCGATCCGGGCGTACCCGCTACCGAACGGGTGGCATAGGGCCGGACCTGCGGTTCCGGACCCGCTGCGACCTGGTCCGGGTACTTCGCACCCTAGCAATTGCGACCCGGTTTCCGGGAGAGACACTCGTAGCTCGTCCACGACGGCGACGCCGGCGGGCGTACCGGCCGGGTCCGGGCCGGGCGGTCACGGGCTACGGTTGACTGCGTGTTCTGTCTTGCGGCCCTCGTCCCCTCGCCGCCCGTTCTGGTTCCCGAGCTGTGCGGCTCGGCGGCGGGCGTGGATTCCGCGCCGGAGGCGACCCTCAGCGCGCTGCGGTCGGAGGTACTCGGGGTGGGCGCGGCGCTGGCCGAGGCGGCGTCGGAGTGGACCGTGCTGGGTGTCGGCGGGTCCGATCGGGTCTACGACGCCGATACCGTGGGCACCTTCCGGGGATTCGGCCGCGATGTGACGGTATCGCTGGGCGGTCCGGGGACCGGATCGAGACGTCCGGATCCGGAGGTACCGCTGGCGGTGCTGGTCGCGGGCTGGTTGCGGGGCGCGGTGGCGCCGCACGCGACGGCCCGTGCCCAGGTGATCGCGGCCGGCGGCCCGGCGCAGCACTGCGCCGAGATCGGCGCGAAACTGCGGGCCGAACTCGACGCGGTGGACGAACCCCAGGGTGTGCTCGTCGTCGCCGACGGCGCCGCGACCCTGTCGCAGGCCGCGCCGGGGTACTTCGACCCGCGAGCGGCGGCCACCCAGTCCGAACTCGAGCGGGCGCTCGCCGCCGGTGACCACGCCGCCCTGCTGGCACTCGATCCCGATCTCTGCGCCGATCTCATGGTGTCCGGCCGGGCCGCGTATCAGGCACTGGCCGGTTTCTTCGCCGCCGATACCGCGGCGCCCGCGGTGGTCGAGCGCTACCGCGACGCGCCGTTCGGTGTCGGCTACTACGCCGGGCTGTGGCGGCCCGGGGGCGGACAGCGGTGACCGGGCCGCTCCGCCCGGTCGCGGTGGTCGGGCCCACGGCCACCGGCAAATCGGATCTCGCCCTCGATCTGGCCGAGCATCTCGACGGCGAGATCGTGAACATCGACGCGATGCAGCTCTACCGGGGGATGGATATCGGGACCGCGAAGCTGGCGCCGGAGCAGCGGCGCGGGATCCCCCATCATCAGCTCGACGTCCTGGCGGTCACCGAGACCGCCACCGTCGCGGCCTATCAGGCCGCCGCCTCGCGGGATGTCGAGGCGATCATGGCCCGTGGGCGGGTACCGGTCGTGGTCGGCGGTTCGATGATGTACGTCCAGGCCCTCCTCGACGACTGGGAGTTCCCGGCGACCGATCCGCTGGTCCGGGCGCGCTGGGAGGAACTGCTGGCCGGTCGGGGTGTCGCGGCGGTGCACGAGGCGCTGCGCCGGGCCGATCCGGTCGCCGCGGCCACCATCCTGCCGACCGACGGCCGGCGGATGGTGCGGGCGCTGGAGGTCGTCGAACTCACCGGGAAACCCTTCGCCGCGTCCGCCCCGGTGATCGGTGAGCCGCGCTGGGGAACCCGTATTCTCGGCGTGGATCGCGATACCGACGACCTGGACCGGCGGATCGCCGCGCGCACCGAGGCGATGTTCGGCGCCGGGCTGGTGGGGGAGGTCCGCGCGCTGATCGACCAGGGGCTGCGCCGTGGGCAGACCGCGCGGCGGGCGATCGGGTACGCCCAGGTGCTCGCGCACCTCGACGACGAGTACGGTCTGCCGGAAGCACAGGAGCGGACATTCATCGGGACGCGCCGGTACGTGCGACGGCAGCGCTCCTGGTTCCGGCGCGACCGGCGGGTGCGCTGGGTCGACGGTGCCGCCCCGGACGCGGCCCGCATCGCGCTGTCGCTGCTCACCGACGAGTCCGGCCCGCTCCTGCCCGGTCCCGCAGCGAAGGAGCGAACCCGGCCGTGACCCGGCAGATCCACAGTCGCAATGCCGCCGTCCAGGTATGGACGGCCTATCTGGACAACCGCACCAAACGGCACCGCGACCGGCGGTTCCTGGTGCACGGAGTCCGCCCGATCACCCAGGCCCTGGCCCACGGATGGCCGCTGGAGACCCTGCTGTACCGGCTGGGTGAGCCGGAACTGTCCGGCTGGGCGCGCGAAATCCTCGATACGGCGGAGGTCCCGGCGGTCGGGCTGGCGCCGGAGTTGATGGCGGATCTGGGGGAGAAGACCGGCGGTGCGCCCGAACTGGTGGCGGTCGCCGAACACGGTGCCGCGGATCTGGCGGCCTACGAGGCCGGTGAGCCGGGAGAGGCTCCGGTCGTGGTGGTGTTCGATCGCCCGAATTCGCCGGGCAATCTGGGCACGCTGATCCGCTCCGCGGACGCGTTCGGCGCGTCGGCGGTGGTGGTCACCGGGCACGGGGCCGACCAGTACGACCCGCGGTGCGTGCGGGCCTCGACCGGATCGCTGTTCGCGGTACCGGTTCTGCGGGCGGCCGGACCCGACGAGGTGCTGGCCTTCCGCGACCGGCAGGTCGCCCGGGGTATTCCGACACAGGTGGTCGGTACCGACGAACGGGGCGCCCGGGCGATCTTCGATCATGATCTGATCGATGCCACGATTCTGGTGGTCGGCAACGAGACCGCCGGGATGAGTGCCGCGTGGCTCGCGGCCTGCGATGAGACGGTCACCGTCCCGATGGGAGGCAGCGCCAGTTCGCTGGGCGCGCCCTCGGCGGCGGCGGTGGCGCTCTACGAAATTTCCCGGCAGCGCCGGACGTTTGCCAGATGAGACGAGCCCGGCCGCGCCGCGCGGCCGGCCCCAGACGGAAGAGCGAGGACTTGGCGGGCACCAGTACCGAGACAGCGGTCGAATTCACCAAGGGTCACGGCACCCAGAACGATTTCGTGCTGCTTGCCGACCCCGGGGTCCGGCTCGAGCTGACCGCGTCCCGGGTGGCCGCGCTGTGTGACCGGCGCCGCGGCCTGGGCGCCGACGGTGTGCTGCGAGTGGCGCGGGCCGGTGCGCTGGTCGACGCCGGGGTCCTGCCCGGGCTGCCCGCGGGCGTGGGCTCCGGCGATTGGTTCATGGACTACCGCAACGCCGACGGGTCGATCGCCGAGATGTGCGGGAACGGTGTCCGCGTGTTCGCCCACTACCTGCGGGCCCGCGGTCTCACCGCCGAGGACCGGTTCGTGGTGGGCAGCCGCGCCGGCGGCCGCCCGGTCGTGGTGCACTCCGCCGGGCAGGTGCACGGGGAGGTCACCGTGGATATGGGACCGGTGCGGGTGCTGGGCGAATCCACCGCGACGCTGGCCGGATGGGGTCATCCGGGACTGGGGATCGATGTCGGCAATCCGCATCTGGCCTGTGTGGACAGCACGCTCACGGCGGAATCGCTGGGCAAACTCGATCTGACGGTCCCGCCCGGCTTCGACCCCGATATGTTCCCGCGTGGGGTCAACGTCGAGATCCTCACCGGTCTCGACGCCGACGGCGCGGTGGATATGCGGGTGTACGAACGCGGTGTCGGGGAGACCCGCTCGTGCGGGACCGGGACGGTCGCCGCGGCGGCCGCCGCGCTGGCCGCGACCGGTTTCCCGCTGGCGACGGGCACCGGTGAGGTGACGGTCCGGGTTCCCGGCGGACAGGTCCGGGTGGGGTTGAGCGCGGGCGCGGCCTGGTTGCGCGGCCCGTCCGAACTGGTGGCCGACGGCAGTCTCGCGGCCGACTGGTGGAACGCCGGATAAGGCCGCGAGCGGGAAATTCACATGCGCCGACCAGCGCATCGGTGGCAGCATGGATGGTGTATGAGAAAAACTGACATTTCCGGGACCGGCGAACGGTCCCCCGAATCGTTCGACGCCGAATCGTTCGATACGGAATCGTCCGATACCGATTCCTTCGACGGCGCCGACGATACCTTCGCGGCCACCGGGAGGCGCGCCGCGAACGGAACCGGCCCCCTCGTGCGCCGCGGCGGCTGGTCCTCCGATCCCACCACCGGTGAACTCCAGCTCGACGACCGCAGCGCACTGCGCCGTATCGCCGGTCTGTCCACCGAGCTCACCGATATCACCGAGGTCGAGTACCGGCAGCTGCGCCTGGAGCGGGTGGTACTCGTGGGCGTCTGGACCGAGGGCAGCGTGGCGCGCGCCGAGGCGAGTATGGCCGAATTGGCCCGGCTCGCCGAGACCGCGGGTTCGGAGGTGCTCGAGGCGCTCATCCAGCGCCGCGACCGCCCCGACCCGGCGACCTATATCGGGTCCGGCAAGGCCGAGGAGTTGCGTGCGGTGGTGCTGTCCACCGGTGCGGATACCGTCATCTGCGACGGTGAGCTCACACCCGCGCAGCTGACCGCGCTGGAGAAGGTCGTCAAGGTCAAGGTGGTCGACCGGACCGCGCTCATCCTCGATATCTTCGCCCAGCACGCCACCTCCCGTGAGGGCAAGGCGCAGGTCGCGCTGGCGCAGATGGAGTACATGCTGCCGCGGCTGCGCGGCTGGGGTGAGTCGATGTCGCGGCAGGCCGGTGGCCGGGCGGGCAGCAACGGCGGTGTGGGTCTGCGCGGACCGGGTGAGACCAAGATCGAGACCGACCGTCGCCGGATCCGCGAGCGGATGGCCAAACTGCGGCGTGAGATCCGCGAGATGAAAACCGCCCGCGACACCAAACGCGCGCGCCGCACCTCCAGCGGAGTGCCGGCGGTCGCGATCGTCGGGTACACCAACGCCGGTAAATCGAGCCTGATGAACGCGCTCACCGGCTCCGGGGTGCTGGTGCAGGACGCCCTGTTCGCCACCCTGGACCCCACCACCCGCCGGGCCGAACTCGAGGACGGCCGGGAAGTGGTGTTCACCGATACCGTCGGGTTCGTCCGGCATCTGCCGACGCAGCTGGTCGAGGCGTTCCGCTCCACCCTGGAGGAGGTCACCGGAGCCGATCTGCTGCTGCACGTGGTGGACGGCACCGATGCCCTGCCCGCCGAGCAGATCAAGGCGGTGCGCGAGGTGATCACCGATGTGGTGCGTGAATCCGGAGCCCCGGCGCCGCCCGAACTCCTGGTCGTCAACAAGATCGACGAGATCGATCCGGTGGAGCTGACCCGGTTGCGCGCGCTGCTGCCGGACGCGGAATTCGTCTCCGCCCACAAGGATCTCGGGATCGATCGGTTGCGCACGCGGCTCGACGAGGTGCTCGGCGGCCTGGACGTCGAGGTGAGCGTGCTGCTGCCGTACACCCGTGGCGATCTGCTCGCCCGTATCCACGCCGACGGCCGGATCTCGCAATCCGAGCACACCGAGAGCGGAACCCGGGTTCACGCGCGGGTGCCCCGGTCGCTGGCGGCGGCGCTGGCCGCATACGCCCACGCGGGAGCGGTCGAGGCGTAGCGGTTACCGGCACAATTCGGCGGGGCTAACACTGGTCGCAAAAGTGTGGGACTTCGCATAACCCGGTGTTGCATTCCTTCGGTTCGATTCACAATTGGAATGAATCGACTACAGGAGGGTTTTATGTCACATTCGGGCGACCGCCCCACCGTCGATCCCGATCGGCAGCGCAGGGATCTGCCGGATCGGATCGAGCTGAGCGACGGCGCACCCCTGGAGGTGCGGCTCGGCCCGGTCGATCTACGGGTCCTCGAAGCGGCGTTGGCCCCGCTCCGCACCTGGAGCGACCCCCGGTTCTTCGGTCTGGACAATATTCCGGACTCCGGCCCCGTGCTCCTGGTCGCGAACCACAATCTGCTCGGCCTGATCGACGCGCCCCTGTTGTTGCCGGAGGTCCTGCGCAGCCGCGGGCGGCTGATCCGCGGGCTGGCCGAGAACCTGCTCATCCGGGTTCCCGGGGTGCGGCATTTCCTGCACTACTACGGTTCGGTGCGCGGCACGCGCGAGAACTGCCGGACCCTGCTCGAGCGGGGTGAGGTGGTGCTGGTGTTCCCCGGCGGCGGCCGCGAGGCGATCCGCCGTAAGGGCGAGAAGTACGCGCTGCGCTGGGAGGGTCGCACGGGTTTCGCCAGGATGGCGATCGAATGCGGTGCCCCCGTCGTACCGGTGGCCATGATCGGCATCGACGACGCCTACGACATCGTCGCGGATAAGGACGATGTGCTGCTGCGCCCGCTGCGCGCGCTGGTCGAGGCGCTGGGGATCCACACCGAACTCACACCGCCGCTGGTGCGCGGCGTGGGTCTCACGCCGATCCCGCGACCCGAACGGTTCTATTTCTCGGCCGGAGCCCCGATCGACCCGGAGCCGTGGCGCGATACCACCGATATCGACGAGGCCTCGGGCCAGTTCGCGCAGGTGGTGGAGAAGGCGCTGCGCGAGGAACTGACCTATCTCTTCGCCGAACGGGACCGCGACCGCGGCCGCACGCTCTCGGGCCGGCTGCGCGAACTGCTCCCGGTCTGAGCGGGCCACCACGGCGACGGTGAATGGCCAGGCAGTGTCGATGCGTCGTCCAGAATAGGAACACCAGCCAATTCCCGGTGTGAAGTGAACAAGGATTCGCACGCCGGGTACGGTGGGTCACAGCGGCGGGCCGGCGCGGCCCCGTCCGAAGTGTTCACTAGGAGGTTGGTGTGGAGCGCACACTGTTCGAACCCGAGCACGAGCTGTTCCGGGAGTCGTACCGCAAGTTTCTCGCGACGAACGTGGCGCCGTTCCACGACCAGTGGGCGGAGCAGGGCGTCGTCGACCGTGCCGTCTGGACCGAGGCCGGTAAACAGGGCTTCCTCGGTATGCAGATGCCGGAGGAGTACGGCGGCGGCGGGGTGCGGGATTTCCGCTACAACGCCATCATCAACGAGGAGGCCGTGCGCGGTCAGTACTCGGGTCTGGGTTTCAGCCTGCACAACGATGTCATCGCGCCGTACCTGCTGGAACTGGCCAACGACGAGCAGAAGCAGCGCTGGCTCCCGAAGTTCTGTTCCGGTGAGCTCATCACCGCCATCGCGATGACCGAACCGGGGACCGGTTCGGATCTGCAGGGCATCAAGACCCGCGCGGTGCGCGACGGCGACGACTGGGTCCTCAACGGCGCCAAGACCTTCATCACCAACGGCATCAACTCCGATATCGTGATCGTGGTCGCCCAGACCGACCCCGATGCCGGCGCACTGGGTTTCAGCCTGCTGGTCGTCGAGCGGGGAATGCCCGGGTTCGAACGCGGCCGCAACCTCGACAAGCTGGGCCTGAAGGCGCAGGACACCGCCGAACTCAGCTTCACCGATGTCCGGGTGCCCGCCGCCAACCTGCTCGGCGAGGAGGGCAAGGGCTTCATCCACCTGATGCAGAACCTGCCGCAGGAGCGGCTGTCCATCGCCGTGATGGCCGCCGCCGCGATGGAGTCCTGCCTGGACACCACCTGTCAGTACGTGCGCGACCGCAAGGCTTTCGGCAAACCGATCGGCGCTCTGCAGAACACGCGTTTCGTGCTGGCCGAACTGGCCACCAAGACCACCGCCGTGCGGGTGCTGGTCGACCGCTGCATCTCCGAGCTCAACGCCGGCACCCTGACCGCCGAGGACGCGGCCATGGCCAAATGGTGGAGCACCGAGGAACAGGTCGACCTGATCGACCGCTGCCTGCAGCTGCACGGCGGCTACGGCTACATGCGTGAATACCCGATCGCGCAGGCCTATCTCGACGCGCGGGTGCAGACCATCTACGGCGGTACCACCGAGATCATGAAGGAGATCATCGGGCGCAGCCTGAAGCTGTCCTGATCGAGCATTCCGAGATCTCGCCACGGGCGGGGCATCCCGAGCGGATGTCCCGCCCGTGGTGTCCGCGGGGGAGCCGCAGTGTCCGGGTGCGGCCGGATGTGACCGAGTAGTGTTTCTTTCGACCGCCGCGGCGGCCCGGGCAGCGCTACTGTCTGCGCTATGGCAAGGGGACCCGACCGGTGGATCGTCGGTCGATCGGATGAGCTGAACCGGTTGCGCGGGCTGGTCGCGGGGGTCCGCAACGGGCTGGGCAAGGCGATGCTGCTGCAGGGCGATCCGGGTATCGGGAAAACAGTCCTCGTTCAGGCCACCGCCGGGGCGGCGCACGATTTCCGCGTGCTGCGGTCGCCCGGTTTCGAGGCGGAGCGGTCACTGCCGTACGCGGGTCTGCACCGGCTGCTGCGCCATTGCGAGGCCGAGTCGAAGCAACTGCCGGAGCCGCAGCAGGAGGCGTTGCGGGTCGCCGTCGGAGCACAGGCGGGGGCACCGCCGGATCTGTTCCTGGTCG
Organism: Nocardia sp. NPDC049935; assembly: GCF_055586645.1. Lineage (NCBI taxonomy): Bacteria > Bacillati > Actinomycetota > Actinomycetes > Mycobacteriales > Nocardiaceae > Nocardia > Nocardia sp. NPDC049935. The sequence goes on from NZ_JBVJHV010000001.1 coordinate 174,686, forward strand.
GGCTCGCGGTCCTCGGGCTCCTGGCGGCGGTGAGCGCGGAGCAGCCGGTGCTGTGCGCGGTCGACGACGCGCAGTGGATGGACCGGGAGACGCTGACCGTGCTGGGATTCGTGGCGCGCAGGTTGCACGCCGAGGCGGTTCTCATGGTGTTCGCGGCCCGCGACGACGACGAGGTCGATGTGCACCTCGCCGGAATACCGGTGACCCGGGTCGAGGAACTCGAGCGTCCGGCCGCCATCGAACTGCTCACCACCCGGCTCGACGCGCCGCTGGATCCGCGCACGGCGGCCCAGGTCGTGGATATGATCGGCGGAAACCCGCTGGCTCTCGCGGATCTCGCGCACGAACTGGGCGCCCGCAAGCTCACCGATTCGTCGATGATCGCCACCCGCCTGCCCGCCGGCCGGCATCTGGAGCGACTGTACCGGCGCCGGGTGGACGCGTTACCCGACGACGCCCGGCAGTGGCTGTTGATCGCGGCCGCGGAGTCCACCGGTGACCTCACCCTGGTCGATCGCGCCGCGGCTGTTCTCGACGTGGAGGCCCGGGCCGGTGAGGCGGCGGATCTGGCGGGACTGGTGGTGGTCGAGGGCGGTGTCTCGTTCCGGCATCCGCTGGTACGGGCCGCGGTCTACGGGGCCGCGCCACCGGCGGCCCGGCGGCGGGTGCACGCGGCGCTGGCCCGGGCCGCCGATGCGCTGGCCCTGCCCGACCTCGAAGCGCTGCACGCGGCGCAGGCCATCACCCGTCCGGATTCGGCGGTGGCACAACGCCTCTACGACGCGGCGACCCGGGCCGGCCTGCGCGGCGGACTGCTGTCGCGGGCGGGCCTGCTGTCGCAATCGGCGACACTCACCGAGGAGCCCGCGGTGCGCGACAGCCGGCTGCTGGACGCGGCCGAGGACGCCGCCGAAGCCGGGGCCGGCCGGTTCGCGCTGGATCTGCTCGGCCGGATCTCCGAACCCGATCGGCTCGATCCCGTACCGGCCGGCCGGGCGCTGGCGTTGCGGGCCTCGCTGGCCGAGTTCCTCGCCGATGCCGAAGGCATACCGCTGGCGCCCGCGCAACTGGCCGCCGCGGCGGATCTGTTCCGTGGGCGCGACCCGGTCCGCGAAAAACTGGCGCTGGTGCGGGCTCTCGACGTGATGCAGAGCACCGAGCGGCTCATCCGCGGGATCACCGTGCCCGAACTCGGCCGGCGCGCGCGGCTGGCGGTGGGGCCGGGAGACGAGATCGCCGATCGCGTTCTCGCCGCCATGGCGGCGCTCGTACTCGATCCCTATCCGGATGCGGTGGCGCCGATGCGCGCGGCCGTCGAGGCCCTCGGCGCCCTCGACGACGCTCAGGTGCCACGGTTCGGGACATCCGGTGTGATCCTCGCGACCGCGCTCTGGGACGACCGGGCCCGCAACCGCTGGCTCGAGCGCTGCGCGCGCGTGGCCGTGCGGCTCGGGGCGCTCCGGACACTGGACAGCGTCCTGTGGGTGCGCTCGCTGACCGAGCTCGACGGTGGTGATGTGACCGCGGCCGGCCGGATGATCGAGTGGGTCCGCGAATCCCGGCAGGCCCTCGGCTACCCGGCCGAGCATGTGGTCAACGGGGCCTATCTGGCCTGGACCGGGGCAGCGGTCGATACCGTCGAATTCGTCGCCGAGGCCGGCTGGGCGGCCGGGTTCGCGGGAGTGCACACTTCCACGATCACCGCATTGGCGAGCCGGGACAACGCCGAGGGGCGCTACGACGCGGCGTTCGCGCGGCTCGTTCCGTTCGAGGCCGACGGCTGGCTGCAGGTCGGTCCGCATCAGCTCCCCGATTTCGTCGAGGCGGCGGTGCGCAGCGACCGGATGGCCGATGCCGAACGCGCCACCGCGCGGCTGGGCGTGATCGCCGCGGCGGGCGGCACCGGCTGGGCGGTGGGGGTGACGGCTCGCTGCCGGGCGCTGCTCGCACCCGATTCCGCCGCCGAATCCCACTACACCGCGGCCGTACAGACGCTCGCCGGCGCCGAATCGCCGATCGACCTCTACCGTGCCCATCTCCTGTACGGCGAATGGCTCCGCCGGCGCCGCAGGCGGCGTGACGCCCGCGAACAGTTGCATACCGCGCATCAGGGTTTCGTCCGCACCGGCGCCCTCGCCTTCGCCGAACGCGCCCGGCGCGAGCTGGCGGCGCTCGGTGAGACACCCGTGGAACCCGTGGCCGCCGGAGTATCGCTGACGCCGCAGGAAGCCGAGGTGGCCGCGCTGGCGGCGGCGGGGCGCACCAACGCCGAGATCGGCGCGGCGCTGTTCATCAGCCCCAACACCGTGGATTACCACCTGCGCAAGGTCTTCCGGAAGCTGGGGATCACCTCGCGGCGGCAGCTGCGGGACGGCCCCGCCGGAGGCGGCCCGGGAGATTCCGCCGGTGGCCGAGAGGTCCGGCGGTAGGGACTACGTGCCGCACGTGGTCCGCCGCGGGCCGGGATCGCGCACCGTAGAGGGTGCGAGCCCGGCGAGAGGAGACCACGGTGCCCTATGTGACCACCGAGGACGGCACCCGGATCCACTACAAGGACTGGGGTCCGGTCGGCGGTGCGCCAGTGCTGCTCAGCCACGGCTGGCCGCTCAACGCCGACGCCTGGGACGCGACCGCTCGCGCGCTGGCCGCCCGTGACCACCGCGTGGTCGCCCACGACCGCCGCGGGCACGGGCGATCGTCGCAACCCTGGCACGGCAACGAGATGGACACCTACGCCGACGACCTCGCCACCCTGATCGAAGCCCTGGACCTGACCGGCGTCACCCTGGTCGGGCACTCCACCGGTGGCGGCGAGATCGTGCGCTATCTGTCACGGCACGGCGGGGAGCGGGTGGCGGCGCTGGTGCTGGTGTCCGCGGTGCCACCGTTCATGCTTCGCACCGCCGACAATCCCGGCGGTCTGCCGGCGGCGGTCTTCGACGAATTGCGGGCCGGCGAAGCGGCCGACCGGGCCCAGCTGTACCGGGATCTGGCCGACGGCCCCTTCTTCGGACACAACCGGCGCGGCGATATCTCGCAGGGCGTGCGGGACGCGTTCTGGCAGCAGGGAATGGCCTGCGGGCATCACGCCGCGTTCGAATGTATCGCCGCGTTCTCCGCCACCGATTTCCACGCCGACCTCGCCGCGATCGACGTGCCGACCCTGGTGATCCACGGCGACGACGACCAGATCGTGCCCTTCGCCGTCGGCGGGCAGCGCACCGCCGCCCTGGTTCCGGGCGCGGCGCTCATCCGCTACGAGGGCGGAGCCCACGGCCTGCCCGATACCGAACGCCGGCGCCTGCACGCCGACCTGTTCGCCTTCATCGACTCCTGACCGCCCGCCGGACCCGACAACGAGGACAACACCATGAACCGGACTTCCGCCCCCGACACCATCGTTCTGGTCCACGGCCTGTGGGTCACTCCACGCAGCTGGGAGAACTGGGTGCGTTACTACACCGAGAAGGGCTTCACCGTGCTCGCCCCGGGATATCCGGGTTTCGAGATCGAGGTCGAGGAACTGCGCGCGCGGCCGGAGATCATCGCGAATCTCACCGTCCCGCAGACCGTCGACCACCTGGCGGCGGTGATCGAGGCGCTGCCGCGGCCGCCGATCATCATGGGACATTCCTTCGGCGGCACGCTGACCCAGTTGCTGCTGGCCCGCGGCCTCGGCGCGGCCGGAGTCGTGGTCGATTCCGCGCCCACCGAGGGCGTGCTGGTCAATCCGCCGTCGCAGCTGAAATCGCTGTTCCCCATTCTCAAACACTGGTCGAACCGGCACCGTGCGGCCGGGTTCACACCGGAGGAATGGCACTACTCGTTCACCAACACCCTCGACCGCGCCGAATCCGACCGGATCCACGACCGCTATCACATTCCCGCGCCCGGTAACTGGGTCTGGTCCTACGGCGTCTTCGCCAATTTCACTCCGGGACATCAAGAGACCTGGGTCGACTATTCGGCCGACCGCGCGCCGCTGCTGTTCGTGGCCGGCGGTGCGGACCACATCATGCCGCCCTCGGTCAACCGGGCCAACGCCAAGAAGTACCGGAAATCTCCGGCCCGCACGGATTTTCACGAGTTTCCCGGACGTTCGCACTGGACCTGCGCCGAACCGGGCTGGGAAGCCGTCGCCGACTACGCCCTGGAGTGGGCGCTGCGGGCCGCGGCCACGAGTTCCACCCCCGTCGATTGACCACCGACCATCACAACAGGAGACCTCCGATGTCGAAGAACCAGCCACGCTCCCGGCTGAATCGCGCTCTGGTGAGCGCGGCCCTCGCTTGCGGGATGCTCGTCCCGGCCGTGGCCGCCGCGGATCCGTCTTCGCCCACGATCGTGCTGGTGCACGGCGCGTTCGCCGATGCCACCAGCTGGGACGCGGTCGCCGCGGAGCTGCGCTCACGCGGTTACCCGGTGGTGGCGGTGGACAACCCGCTGCGCGGTCCACGCCACGACGCTGCCGCCGTGAGCAGCGCGCTGGGCGGAATCGACGGGCCCGTGGTGCTGGTCGGGCACAGTTACGGCGGTGTGGTGATCACCAACGTCCACGATGAGAAGGTTCGGGCCAACGTCTACATCGCCGCCTTCGCGCCCGATGAGGGCGAGTTCGTCCAGGGGCTGCTGAATCCGCTGCAGTTCCCCGGAAGCCGGCTGCTGCCGCCGGCACTGCAACTGCGGGTGGTCGACGAACCGGCCGGACCGGCCGGGCGGAATGTGGACGGCTACATCGCCGAACCCTATTTCCGCGATATCTTCGCTCAGGATGTCGACCCGGCGACAGCGGCGCAGATGTTCCGGCACCAGCGGTCGGCGGCGCTGGTCGCCAATCTGGAACCGTCGGGCCCGCCGTCCTGGGCGCGGCGACCGAGCTGGTACCTGGTCTCCGGTCAGGACAATGTCATTCCGGCCGCCGCCCAGCGGTTCATGGCGGCGCGGGCCGCGGCGGGGACCACCCGGGAGATCCCGGCCTCGCACGCCTCGCCGGTATCGCAGCCCGATCCGGTAGCCGACACCATCGTGGCAGCGGTGTCCGCGGTCGACTGAACCCGCCGAACAGCGCGCGGCGCCCGGCAACCGGGTCGCGCTACCGGCCGTCCGTGACCCGGAGACACGGACAGGGGCACGTTCCCGGTGGAACGTGCCCCTGTCCCGAGGTGGCGCGGTGCGCGCCGGATCAGGCGTTGACCCGGAAATCCTCGGTCTGCTTGCGATCGAAATACGCGCGCGTTTCGCGGTACACCAGCGGAGAAAGGATCAGCAGGCCGATGAGGTTCGGCAATGCCATGAGCCCGTTGGCGACATCGGAGAAGGTCCAGACGGTGTCGAGTTCGGTGGTGGCGCCCAGGTAGACGACGGCGATGAACACGATCCGGTACGGCAGCACCAGGGCGGTGCCGAACAGGAACTCGATACAGCGGTCGCCGTAGTAGGACCACCCCAGCACCGTCGAGAACGCGAAGAAGATGACGCTGATCGTGACGATGACGCTGCCCCAGGTGCCGGGGAGCGCCTCGGCGAAGGCGTTCGCGGTGTAGGTGGCCGGAGACGCGTCGGTTTTCCACACACCGGTGGTCACGATGACCAGGCCTGTGAACGACACCACCACCAGTGTGTCGATGAAGGTCTGGGTCATGGACACCAGCGCCTGCCGCACCGGATGGCTGGTGGACGCGGCCGCGGCGGCGATACCACCGGTGCCCAGGCCCGACTCGTTGGAGAAGATCCCGCGGGCCACACCGTACTGAATCGCCGCGGCCACGCCCGCGCCGACGAAACCGCCGGTTGCGGCGGTGCCGGTGAACGCGTCGCCCACGATCTCGCCGATCGCGGCGGGTAGATCATCGATCCGGAAGATCAGCACCGCGAGCGCGCCCAGGATGTAGAGCACGATCATGACCGGGACGAAGATACTGGCGACCCGGCCGATGCCCTTGATCCCACCGAGGATGACCGCCGCGGCCAGTACGGTGATGATGAGTCCGGTGATCCAGGTCTGCAGACCCCATTCGGATTCGACATTCATCGCCACGGTGTTGGCCTGCGTCATATTGCCGATACCGAACGACGCGATCACACCGGCGACGGCGAAGAAACCACCCAGGAAGATTCCGACCGGGCCCTTGATGCCCTGCCGCAGATAGTGCATGGGACCGCCGGCCTGCTTACCGTCGGCGTCGGTCTTGCGGAAGCGCACACCGAGGAAGGCCTCGCTGTACTTGGTGGCCATACCGACCAGGCCGGTCACCCACATCCAGAACACCGCGCCGGGTCCACCGAGTGAGATCGCGGTGGCGACACCGGCGATATTGCCGACACCCACGGTGGCGGCCAGCGCGGTGGACAGCGCCTGGTAGTGGGAGATATCGCCTTCGGCGTCGGCATCACTGCGATCGAGGAAGCCGAGCCGGAATGCCAGCGCGAATCTGCGGAACTGTATACCGCGCAGTAACGCGGTCAGATACAGACCGGTCAGCAGGAGCAACGGGATAAGCAACCAGGGGCCCCAGATGAAATCACTGGCGCTGCCGAGGAACTCGTCCATAGGGAAAAAACCGCCTCAGGTACGGACCGCAGCCGGCGCGGCCCCGCGGTCTCCGGGTCACCGGCGGGGGTGCCGGTGACATTCCGGTTGGCATTCAACCACCACCGCCGGGAACATGTGCGATGAGCCACCTCCGTAGATTCTGACGGATATGTCAGACCCTCCGGCACACCCCGTGGTGTGGTGAGACCGGGCAAACCGTCGGCGGGCGTCCGGCGGCCGGACGCCCGCGCCGGTCACACCGTGCCGGGACCGGTGACGAGCGGCAGGTCGAGGGTGGTCCGGATACCCGGCTTCGCCGCGATGACCGCGGGTACCGCGTTGACCACCCGCATCGCCGTGGCTACCAGTCCCGCGTGATTGTGATCCCCGTTATCGCTGGAAAGACACAGATCCAGGGCGTAGTTCGGTTCCCCGGTGATCTTCACCCGGTAGGACCCGCCCTCCTGGGCCGGTTGCGGCCAGTGCGGCGCCATATCGGCGCGCAGCCGGGTGATGTGCTCGAGGACGGTGACCACCCGGTCGCCGACCATCCCGCGCACCTCGAACCGCACCCCGGCGGTGGTCCCGGCCGCGATCGGGCCCGCCGCGATCTCGAAATCCTCCGGTGCCGGGATCCGTTCGTGGGTCTCGGTCACCGCGTCGAGCTCGATACCGAGCCCGGCCGCCAGCTGGCGCACCACACTGCCCCACGCGAGCGAGAGCACCCCGGGCTGTAGCAGCATCGGCGTCTCGTCCAGCGGTTTGCCGAAGCCCATGATGTCGAACATGACGGCCGCGTTGTCGTAGGTCGCGTAGTCGAGGATTTCCATACAGCGGATCTCGTCGACCCGCGCGCAGGTGCCCGCCAGCGCGAGCGGAAGCAGATCGTTGGCGAATCCGGGATCGATGCCGTTGACGAAAATCGACGCGCCGCCCGCCTCCGCGGCCTCCTCGATCGGGTCGAGGAGATCGGCCGGCAGCACCTGCCAGGGATACTGCAGGAACACCGGCGCGCTGGCCGCCACGTTCACCCCGGCGCCCAGGATCTCGCGCAGATCGGCGAGGGCCTCCATGAGCCGGTTGTCGGCCATCGCGGTGTACACCACACAGTCCGGTCGCAGCGCGAGCAGTGCGGCGCTGTCGGTGGTGGCGGCGATACCGGTCCGGGTATCGAGTCCGGCGAGTTCGCCCGCGTCGCGGCCTTCTTTGTCCGGGTTGGACACCTTCACGCCGACGAGTTCCAGCCGGGGATCGCCGATGATCCCGGCCAGGGCATGGACGCCGACATTGCCGGTGCCCCAGTGCACGACACGGTAGGTCATGGTTGTCTCCTCACAGATCCGGGATCGGGATATCGAGATTCGGAGCGATGAGGCCGCCGTCGACCTCGATCACCTTGCCGGTGAGGTAGCCCCCGGCGGGGGAGGCGAGGAACAGCGCGGCGGCCGCGATCTCGGCCGGGTCCCCGAGCCGGCGCAGCGGAGTCGCCTGTTCCACAGCGGTGCGCATGGCCTCGTCGCCGGCGACGATCTCGAGCGCGGAGGTCGCGATCGAGCCCGGCGCGATGGCGTTCACCCGGATCCGGGGCGAGAGATCCATGGCCGCCAGCCGGGTGTAGTGCGCCAGTGCCGCCTTGGCGGTGCCGTAGGCGGCGAACCCGCGGCCCGGCATCCGGCCCACGGCCGAGGTGATGTTGATGATCGAACCGCCGCCGGCGGTCTCCAGCATCAACGGCACCGCGGCGCGGATCAGCGCGTGCGCGTTGGCGACGTTGAAGCCGAACGCGTCGGTCAGGCGGCGGGGTGAGGCGTCCAGCAGCGGGGTGGGCATGGCGCCGCCCACATTGTTCACCACGATGTCGAGGCGGCCCAGTTCCGCGACCGCGGTCGCCGCCAGCGCGGCACAGGCCTCGGCGTCGGCGAGATCGGCGACCACGATATGGGCGCGCCGGCCCAGGTCCCGGATCTGCTGGGCGACCTTCTCGAGGTCGGATTCGGTGCGGGCCGCGATGAGGACATCCGCACCCGCCTCCGCGAATCCGACGGCGATCGCGGCGCCGAGGCCGCGTCCGGCGCCCGTGACCACGGCGACCCGGTCATCGAGGCGGAACCGGTCCAGAATCATGGTTCTCCTGACGTCGTCTATGCTCGTGTCGACTATTCGACGAGATTTCAACGAATAGTCGATGCAGTGTAGGTGCCGGTGGCGCGGCCGACAAGGGAGGTGCCGAAGATGACGAAATCGGGATCCCCGCCGACCCGCCGGGTCGTCTCGGTGGTCGAACTGATCGCGGGATCCGACCGGCCGCTGACCGTGTCGGAGATCGCGGACCGGCTGTCGCTGGCCCGGGCGACGGTAACCGCGGTACTCCACGAACTGTGCGCGACGGAATGGCTGGTCCGCGACGCCGGGCTCGGCTACGGACGCGGGCCGGCGCTGAACCGGCTCGCCGATATCGCCGCGTTCGGGGCCGTGCCGGCGGCGGGCGCCGAACTGTCCGCACTGGGCGAGGCCGCGGGCTGCGGCGCGACGCTGAGCAGGGTGGCCGACGGCAGACTCACGGTCGTCGCGAAGCACTACGCGAAAGAACGGATCATCCCCGGACTCCCGGTCGGCCAATCGATCCCGCTGTCCTATCCCGCCGGGGCCGCGGTCATGGCGTTCCGCGAACCCGCCGAGCGCGCACGCTGGCTGGGATCGGACGACCGGGGTGCCGGTGCGGAGGAGCTACTCGATTTCGTCGCCACGCGCGGTTTCGCCATGTTCCGGCCCGGGGACGACGATGCCGGCCTGGTCGATGTGCTCACCGAATTGCTGGGCGCACTGGGCGCCGAACTACTGCAACCCGCGTTGCGCGCCAAGGTGCTGCGTCAGCTGGGACGGCTCACCTCGCGCGCGTACACCGCGGCCGAGATCGAGGCACCGTATCCGCTGCCGGTCAGTTATGTGTCCGCGCCCGTGTTCGACGGGCCCGACGCACCCTATGAATTACAGCTCGGGCCGCTACGCGCGGAGGTCGGGCCCGCGGACCGGGCGCGCTATATCGAGATCGTCCGCACCGGTGCGCAGGCGATCTCGGCCGCCCTGCAGTCGGGGGTGAGGACCCGTCATTCCGATCCGGGTGCGCGGAGTTCGGCGGCCAGCGAATCGGGTGTCCAGTACCCGGACGCACCCGGACGACTGGCGAGGTAGCCCGCGACCTCCCGCAGCGAAAAGCCGTGGGCCCCGCGCAAACCTGTCGCGATCTGGCGGAGATAGGCGGGGGCGGGCGGATTCCCGCGCAGATCGCGCCACCCCCAGGGCGCGGTGAAGGTCAGGATGGGAATGTCCTCGAAGACTCCCGGGCAGATCAGGGTTTCGTAACGGCCGGGCCCCAGCCGGCTGCGGCCGGTGCGCACGGCCTCGGTGAGATCCGGATCCGCTCCCGGGGCGCGATACATCTCCTGCGCGAGGAGATCGCCGAACTGGGCACGGGTGAGCAGGTACCCGCGCACCGGGGTGCGGGCGGGAACGCCGGGATCGTAGAACGCGCGGCCGCCGGTCCAGATCGCGGATTCCGTGGCGAAATAGAGCAGCCCCGGCACAGTGAGCGCGACCGACCGGGCGGGCGGGGTCCGGTCCCGGAATCCGCTCGCGGCAGCCCCGCCGCCCGGTCCGGGCCGGGCGGCGTGTGGTGGCGGGGCCGGGTGGGTTCCCGCGGCCGTCGCGGGGACGGTGCCGTCGACGTAACAACGCAGGCGTTCGGGGTTCGCGTTGGAGCCGTACGCCGCGTACCACACCAGCTCCGGGCCCGCGGCGGTCGTGGACGTGCGCCGCGAGGATCTCCGCTCGTCGTAGGCGACCATGGTTTCCCCGTCCCGAACCGGAATCCGGCCGTGCCCGCGGGCACCGCTCAGATCTTGCGGATCACCGTGACGACCTTGCCGAGAATGCGCGCGTCGTTACCGGGGATCGGTTCGAAGAGCGGATTGTGCGGCATCAGCCAGACATCGCCGCCGCTGCGCTTGAACGTTTTCACGGTCGCCTCGCCGTCCAGCATGGCCGCCACGATATCGCCGTTGTCCGCCACATTCTGCTGGCGTACGACCACCCAGTCGCCGTCGCAGATCGCCGCGTCGACCATCGACTCGCCGACGACCTTCAACAGGAACAGTGATCCGTCGCCGACGAGTTCACGGGGGAGCGGGAACACATCCTCGACGGCCTGCTCGGCCAGGATCGGCCCACCGGCCGCGATCCGTCCCAGCACCGGCACATAGGTGGGTACGGGCTGATCGGTCTCGGGGGTGGCGTCACCGGCGTCGGCACCGTCGGCGGGGGCCAGGGTGGTGACCGAGCGCACCGCCTCGTCCATGCCCCGGACATCCACGGCGCGGGGCCGGTTGGGGTCACGGCGTAGATACCCCTTGCGCTCGAGAGTGCGCAATTGATGGGCCACCGACGAGGTGGAGTTCAGGCCCACCGCGTCGCCGATCTCACGGATGCTCGGCGGGTAGCCGCGCAGGCTCACCGACGACCGGATGACATCGAGCACCTTGCGCTGGCGCACGGTGAGATCCGCACCGCCTGCCACCGATTCGGTGCCGGGACCGGCCCCGTCACCCGTATCGTCTGATCGGCTCACCACATCCGCCTTTCTCGTCGGTATCCGGCCACGCCGCCCGGGCGATCCGGGCAGTGCCGTCCATTCGCCCGAAGGCGCCCTGACCTGCCCTGCCCGAACGTCGTGTCGTGCAGTGAATCTAGTCGGCCGTTCCCGATCTATCAAACATCTGTTCGAGGTATGTCCGGCGTTGCTACTGACATTATCCCTCTCGCGTGGTAGAAATCGAACATCAGTTCGTCGAACATTTGATCGAATACCGGAACGCCGAACGCCCCGGTATCGAAGCCGCCCTTGGTTTCCGCGACCGTCCATTACCGCGACCGACCAGCACGGAGGTCCCACCGATGAACACTGCGATCAGCCCGAACCGCACCGGCGCGTGGGAAGACGCCGCCGCCCGGACAACACCTGTTCCGATCCCGCCGGGGGAGACCGGAACGGGATGTCCGGGCGACGGCGGGCTGCCGGTGCCGGCCCCGCCGCGACGTCGCGCTCCCGGCCCCTGCACCGCCACGGTGTCGCGGGCCACCGAGCGCGGCGTCCGGCGGGCCGTACCGGTCCGGGATATCGCGCCGCGCCGGGGTCCGGCGGTCGATCCGCACTCGTACCGTCCGTCGCCCGACGAATGGGTCGAGCGGGCGCGGGTCGGGTGGGCGGCGGTCGCGTCCACCGCGGTCCTCACCGCGGCGGTGGTCGTGCTGTTCCTCGCCCTGGCCCACCTGCGAGCGCCCGAACCGCCGGCTCCGGTCCCGGTCCCGCCCGGAATTCCGGCCGCCGAGGTGCCGCCCGGAGCGGCCGGCGGACCCGGGAGCCGATGACGTGGCGGCCGCCGCCGCGCCCGGACCAGGGGTGAGGGCAACCACCGCACACCCCGTGCCGGTATCCTCGACGTGTTATGCACAGGAGCCGGTGCCCGCCGCCGGTTCATCCGGTACCGGCCCACCCGGTACCCGCGCTCGCCGGACCCGCGACCGGCGCAGGTTCGGCCGCGAGCGTTCGCAGCGACGAAGGACCCCGGATGCACTGCCCGTACTGCCGACACCCCGACTCGCGGGTCGTCGATTCGCGACTGGCCGACGAGGGCGCCGCCATTCGCCGCAGACGCGCCTGCCCGGAATGCGGGCGGCGGTTCACCACGGTGGAGACGGCCATTCTGTCGGTGGTCAAACGCAGCGGGGTGACCGAACCGTTCAGCCGGGAGAAGGTCATCCGTGGGGTCCGCCGGGCCTGTCAGGGCCGGGAGGTCGACGACGACGCGCTGAACCTGCTCGCGCAGCAGGTGGAGGACGCGGTCCGGGCGAAGGGGGCGCCCGAGGTGCCCAGCCATGAGGTCGGGCTGGCGATCCTCGGCCCGCTACGCGAACTGGACGAGGTGGCGTACCTGCGTTTCGCGTCGGTGTATCGATCGTTCACCTCGGCAGCGGATTTCGAACGCGAGATCCAGGATATGCGGCAGGCCCGCGCCGCCGTCGGCGCCGGCGACTGAGCGCGGATCCGGTCGCCTCCTCCGGACCCGGTGACCGGGCGCCCGATCCACTTCCGCCCGCCCCCGCGTGATCACCTGCGGATGGCGGCGATCGCCTTCTCGATCCGCTTCCGCGAGACGGGCTGCGGTGTGCCCAGCTTCTGGGCGAACAGGCTCACCCGTAATTCCTGCAGCATCCACCAGATCTCGGTGATATCCGGTGCCCGCCGCCGCGAGTCGGGCACAGCGGAGAGCAGCCGGTCGTAGGCGGCCGCCGCGGCGTCGACCTCGACCATGGCCTGCCGGTCACGGGTCGCCGAGCCGGGCAGGGCCGCGAGCCGGGCCGCCGCCGCGCGGAGATAGCGCGGTAGTTCGCGCAGACGCGCCGGTCCCCATGCGGAGACGAAACCGTCGAAGACGAGGTCCGTGATCTGCTCGCGTACGTCTTCGGCGATATCGGCTTCCCGGGTCCGTGTCAGCGCGGAGGACACCTCGTGGGCGGCGGCGAGGGCCGGCACCACCAGGCGCAGGATCCGGACGACCACGTCGTTGAATTTCGGTCGCACCTTCTCCACCAGGCGCGCGAACTCGGCGGGCTCGCGCACCGGCCCGCCCGCCGCGGTGATCAGCTGATCGGCGGCGGCGGCCCGGCAGTCCTCGATCAGCGCGTCCACCGAGCCGTACGGGTTCTGGCTCAGCACCAGCCGGTCGGCCGGGGACAAGGTCGCGGTGACCGCGCGTACCGAGGTGGGCACAGCCGCCAGCACGAGGGCGCGGGTGCCGGCCCGCATGGCGCGCGCCTGCTCGGCGGGTGATTTCAGCACCCGGACCGCCACACCGCCGCTCTCCGGGACCAGCGCCGGATAACCCGTGATGGTCTGTCCGCCGACCTCCCGGCGCACCGCCGGGGCCAGGCTGCCCAGAGATTCGGAGGTCCAGACCGTGGCCGGGGCCCGCTCGGCGCCCGCGGTGGCCGCCGCGACCGACGCCGAGACCTGGTCCGACAGCCGGGTTCGCAGCTGGGCGAGACTTTTGCCGGTGGCCAGCACCCGATCGTCCTCACCGATCACGGCGAAGGTCATCCGCAGATGGTCCGGGAGCGCGGCCGGATCCAGATCCCCGGGCGCGATCGGAGTGGCCGCGAGGCGGGTCAGTTCCCGGGCCAGCCCGGTTCGTAACGGTTCCGCCCGCGGGGTGAGCGTCCGCAGTGCCGCCGCCGCGAAGTCCGGTGCCGGGACCACCGCCCGCCGCACCTGCTTGGGCAGGGTCTTGATCAGGGCCGCCGCCAGTTCGGCGCGCAGACCGGGCACCAGCCAGTCGAATCCGACGGCTTTGACATGAGCGAGCTGGGCGACCGGAATACGCACCGTCACACCGTCGTCGGCCTGCCCGGGCTCGAACTGATAGGTGAGCGGGAACGAGAGTTCGCCCTGGCGCCAAGTATCGGGGAACGCCGCGGGATCCAGACCGCCCGCGCCGTCGTTGACGACGGTCTCGGTGGTGAAGTCGAGCTGGTGCGGGTCCTGGCGGCGGGCGGTCTTCCACCAGCTGTCGAAATGGCGGACCGAGACGATCCCGGCGGGCACCCGGCGGTCGTAGAACTCGAAGAGCACCTCGTCGTCGACCAGGATGTCGCGGCGGCGGGCACGATGCTCGAGGTCGGCGATATCGTCGAGCAGCGCGCGATTGTGGTGGAAGAAATCGTGCCGCGTCTGCCACTCGCCCTGTACCAGGGCATGCCGCAGAAACAACTCGCGCGACGTTTCCGGATCGATGGCGCCGTAGTCCACCGGCCGCCCGGTCACCAGCGGTACGCCGTAGAGCGTCACCCGCTCGTAGGCGCGCGCGGCGCCGCGCTTGGCCGACCAATGGGGTTCGGAGTACACGCGTTTGACCAGATCGCCGGCGAGCCGCTCCGCCCATTCGGGTTCGATCCGGGCCGCCATCCGGCCCCAGAGCCGCGAGGTCTCCACGAGTTCGGCCGCCATCACCCAGCGCGGCGGTTTCTTGGCCAGCGCGGAGCCCGGGAAGATCATGAACTTCGCGTTGCGCGCCCCCAGGAACTCACGGGATTCCGCCTCCCGGACCCCGATATGCGAGAGCATGCCCGAGAGCAGCGCCTGGTGGATCGCCGTGGCGTCCCACGGGTCGGTATCGGGGGTCATCTCCTCGACCGGCCGGGGGGTGGCGCGGCGCGGGGGCGTGCTGCCGCCGTCCGGCTGCGCACGGGCCGGACCGCGGCCCCGGCGGCGGCGCGGCGCGGGCGGCGCGGTATCGGAGCCGGTGTCCGGCGTGGAGGTGGGTCCCGCCCCGGCCTCGTGCAGCGACCAGCCCATGCCCTTGGTGATGGTGCGGAGCTGACCGTAGAGATCCTGCCATTCGCGGATCCGCAGGTAGTGCAGGAATTCCTCGCGGCACATCCGCCGGAAACGATTGGCCGACAGCGCCTGCCGCTGCCCGGACAGGTACTCCCACAATCGCAGATAGGCCAGGAAGTCCGAGTGGGGTACGACGAACCGGGCGTGCCGGGCGTCGGCCGCCTGTTGCTGATCGGCGGGGCGTTCCCGGACGTCCTGGATCGACAGGGCGGCCACGATCACCAGCACATCGGCCAGGCAGCCGGTGCGATGCGCTTCGACCAGCATCCGCCCCATCCGTGGATCCACCGGCAGCCGGGCCATCTCCCGGCCGGCAGGGGTGAGCGTATGCCCGGAATTCGCGCCCCGCCGCCTGCCCTGCCCGGGTGCCGGCGCCTGCTCCTCGCCCGCAGGCCCGTCCGTGCCGGGCTCGTCGGTTCCCGCCGGCCCGGGTTCCGCGGCGGCCGCGCGGCAGGCCAGTGCGCCCAGTTCCTCGAGCAATGCCACACCGTCGCGAACGGCCCGGTTGTCGGGCGCCTCGACGAAGGGGAACCGCTCGATCTCGCCCAGACCCAGCGCGGTCATCTGCAGGATCACCGCCGCGAGGTTGGTGCGCAGGATCTCGGGGTCGGTGAACGCCGGACGGCTGTCGAAGTCGTCCTCGGAGTAGAGGCGGATACAGATACCGTCCGCCACGCGGCCGCACCGGCCGGACCGCTGCCGGGCCGAGGCCTGCGAGATCGGTTCGATCGGCAGCCGCTGCACCTTGGTCCGCATGGAGTACCGGGAGATCCGGGCGGTGCCGGGATCGACGACGTAGCGGATACCCGGCACGGTGAGCGAGGTTTCGGCGACATTGGTGGCCAGCACCACGCGCCGACCGGTGTGCGGGGCGAACACCCGGTGCTGTTCGGCGGCCGAGAGCCGCGCGTACAGCGGCAGGATCTCGGTGCGCGGCAGTTTCAGGTCGGCGAGCGCGTCGGCGGTATCGCGGATCTCCCGCTCGCCGGACAGGAAGACCAGTACATCGCCGTCACCCTCGGCGAACAGTTCGGTCACCGCGGCGCAGATGGCGTCCACCGGATCCCGGTCCACGACGCGTTCGTCCTCGTCGTCCTCGTCGTCCTCGACGCCGGGCGCCGGGAGCGCCAGCGGGCGGTAGCGGAGTTCGACCGGATAGGACCGGCCCGATACCTCGACGATCGGCGCGGGCTCGCCCGCCGCGTCGGCGAAATGCCGGGCGAACAGTTCCGGGTCGATGGTCGCGGAGGTGATGACGATCTTGAGATCCGGCCGGCGCGGCAGCAACTGCCTGAGGTAGCCCAGCAGGAAGTCGATATTGAGACTGCGTTCGTGCGCCTCGTCGATGATGATCGTGTCGTAGGCGCGCAGCAGCCGGTCGCGCTGGATCTCGGCCAGCAGGATGCCGTCGGTCATCAGTTTGACCAGGGTGTGCTCGGCGGCATGATCGGTGAAGCGCACCGTGTATCCGACGGCGTCGCCCAGTTCGGTGTCCAGTTCCGTGGCGATCCGTTCCGCGACGGTGCGCGCGGCCAGCCGGCGCGGCTGGGTGTGGCCGATCGCGCCACGGATTCCCCGGCCCAGTTCGAGGCAGATCTTGGGAATCTGGGTGGTCTTACCCGATCCGGTCTCGCCGGCGACGATCACCACCTGGTGGGCAGCGATGGCCGCGGCGATATCGTCGCGGCGGCCCGTTACGGGCAGTTGCTCGGGGTAGGTGATCGCCGGTACCGCGGCGCGGCGTGCCGCGATACGGGCCTCGGCGGCGGTGATCTCGGATTCGATCCGGGTCAGGTCGCCACCGCGCTCCCGATCCAGCTGCCGGCCGAGCCGGTGTTCGTCGCGGAGGGTGAGAGAGGCCAGCCGGTCGCGGAGCTCCCGGTGGGTGACTGCGGTCCTGGTCATTGCGTCGACCAGCCTAACGAAAGCCGGACCTCATCCGGGTTCCGGCCTGGGCCGATCCGCGGAGGGGGACCTCGGCGCCACCGCGCCGCGGGGCGAAGCGACGGCGGCGCGGCACGACTCGTGCGAGGATGGTGGGGTTGCGTCCTTCCGCGAAAGGCTGTGTGGCATGGCCGGATTCGACGTGGACCAGGCGGCGGTCCGGGCTCTGGTCGCGGCCGCCTTCGTGGTCGCGGCAGTGGTTGTACTGACCCGGGTCGGAGTATCGCAGCCGGTCCCGGCGCCCGGGCGGGCCCGCGCAACGGCCTGCGCCGACAGCGGTGATCACGAATCCGACGCGGCGCATCTGCTCATGTGCGCGGTGATGGTGGTCATGCTTCTGTTCCCGCAGCAGATGAACGCGCATGCGATGCAGGGTGTGCTGCTCGCGATGACCCTGGTATTCGGGGTCCTGCTGCTCGACCGGGTGGCGCGCCGGTGCCGGGTGGGTGAACCGGGGGTCCGGATCGCGGCCCTGGGGTATCACCTGGTCGCCGTGCTGGTGATGCTGTCCGCCATGTCCGGCCACTCCGCGGCGGGGCACGGCGAAGGTCACGCCGCCGGGTGGCAGCTGATCTTCGTCGCTGTTTTCCTGATCGACGCGGTGCTCGTGGTCGTGGCGGCCCACGGTGACCGCGGATGGCCCGCCCATCCCGCCACCCGGGGCGGTTCGCCGGTCGCGGTGCTGCCGCATCTGGTGATGGACCTGGGGATGGCCTATATGGTTTTCGTCGCCGTCGCGGCCTGAGTCCGGGCGGTGGCGCCCGGGACCCGCCCGCGGTGCACCGTCGAGATCCGCACCTCGCGTGGGCCGAGAGCCGCACGCAGCGACTCGGCCACCGCGGCGGCGCTGTCGGCCGCGGCGCCGCAGGTGAACACATCGACGAAGATGTCACCGGATTCCGGATAGGTGTGCAGTGAGGCATGCGATTCGGCCAGCAGCGCCAGCACCGTGACCCCGTGCGGTTCGAACCGTTTGCTCACCATCTCGCACAGTGTCACCCCCGCGCCGGTCAGCGCCGTACGCAGCGCGGCCTCCAGGCGCTCGAGATCGTCGCACAGCGCACTGTCCACGCCGCCGAATTCGGCCAGCACATGCCGACCGGAGAACTCCGCTGTCACGACCCCACCCTCGCTCATCGCCGCGGCGCTCATCCCGAGATCACCGTGACTTCGTCGAACACCACTTCGCCGGCCGCATCGGATTCGGCGAGATCCACTGTCGCCAGTATCGCCCACCCGTGGTCACCGGCCGGATCGTCGAGGACCTGGCGGACCTGCCAGAAACCGGGACGCGGTTCCACCCGGAACAGTTGCGGTCCGCGGGCGTCGGGTCCGGTGCCGATCGTGTCGTATTCATCGAAGTACGGTGCGAGGTCGGCTTCCCAGTCCGGCCCCGGCGACAGCTCCGCCAGATCGTCCCAGCGGCGCCGCGCCGCCAGTTCCACCCGCCGGAACAGCGCATTGCGCACAGTGACCCGGAACGCGCGCTCGTTGGCGGTGATCGGCCGGACACTCTCGGCGCCGAAGGCGACCTGCTCCTGGTCGGATTCCGCGCCGGCCCCGGTGAGCTGCTCCCATTCGTCGAGCAGGCTGGAATCCACCTGCCGGACGAGTTCCCCGAGCCATTCGGTGAGATCGTCGAGTTCCTCGGTGCGGGCCGCCTCGGGCACGGTGCGACGCAGTGCCCGGTAGGCGTCGGCGAGGTAGCGCAGCACCACGCCCTCCGAGCGGGCCAGCTCGTAGTAGGAGATCAGCTCGGTGAAGGTCATCGCGCGTTCGACCATGTCGCGGACCACCGATTTCGGCGCGGGCGAGAACTCCGACAGCCAGGGGTGCCCGGCACGATAGGTTTCGTAGGCGCCCTCGATCAGCTCCGCCAGCGGTTTCGGCCAGGTGATCTCCTCGAGCCGTTCCATCCGCTCGTCGTATTCGATTCCCTCGGCCTTCATCTCGGCGACGGCCTCGCCGCGGGCCTTGTGCTGCTGGGCCATCAGCAGTTGCCGGGGATCCTCGAGGGTCGCCTCGATCAGCGACACCATATCGAGCGCGTAGCCGGGAGCGTCGATATCGAGCAGTTCGAACGCAGCCAGCGCGAACGGCGACAGCGGCTGATCCAGTGCGAAATCACGCTGGAGATCGACGGTCAGCCGGGCGTAGCGGCCCTGATCATCGGGTTCGGCCAGTTGCTGGACCACCCCGGCGTCACGGAGGGCGCGGTAGAGGCGGACCGCTCGCACGATGTGGCGGCGCTGGGCGGGGCGCGGTTCGTGGTTGTCCTCGAGCAGATGCCGCATCGCGGTGAAACAGTTGCCCGGGCGGGCGATCACATTGAGCAGCATGGCGTTGGTCACCGCGAATCGCGACACCATCGGCTCCGGTGCGGCGGTCACCAGCCGGTCGAAGGTCTCCTCGCTCCAGGAGACGAATCCCTCGGGTGGTTTGCGCCGCTGCACTTTCCGCTGCTTCTTCGGGTCGTCACCGGCCTTGGCCAGCAACCGGGCATTCTCGACCTCGTGCTCGGGCGCCTGCACCACCACGGTTCCCATGGTGTCGTAACCGGCCCGCCCGGCGCGTCCGGCGATCTGGTGGAACTCACGGGCCTTGAGCCGGCGGGTGCGCACACCGTCGAATTTGGTGAGCCCGGTCAGCAGCACGGTCCGGATCGGGACATTGATCCCGACACCGAGCGTATCGGTACCGCACACCACTTTCAGCAGGCCGTCCTGGGCGAGGCGCTCCACGAGCCGCCGGTATTTCGGCAGCATCCCGGCGTGGTGCACACCGATCCCGTGCCGGATCAGACGCGACAGGGTCCGGCCGAAGCCCGAGGTGAAACGGAATTCCCCGATGGCCTCGGCGATCGCGTCCTTCTCCGCGCGACTCGCGAAATTCGCGCTGGTGAGCGCCTGCGCTCGTTCCAGCGCCGCGGCCTGGGTGAAATGCACGACGTACACCGGGGCCTGATGGGTGGTCACCAGTTCGGTCAGAGTCTCGGTGATCGGCGTCCGCACGTAGGAGAAGTTCAGCGGCACCGGACGTTCGGTACCCGCCACCACCGCGGCGGCCCGGCCGGTGCGCCGCCGCAGATCCGCGGCGAAGAAGTCGACTTCGCCGAGAGTCGCCGACATGAGCAGGAATTGCGCCCCGGGCAGTTCGAGCAGGGGAACCTGCCAGGCCCAGCCGCGGTCGGGGTCGGCGTAGAAATGGAACTCGTCCATCACCACCTGCCCGATATCGGCCGCCGGGCCCTCGCGCAGGGCGAGGTTGGCCAGGATCTCGGCGGTGGCGCAGATGATCGGCGCGGTCGGATTCACCGCGGCGTCGCCGGTGACCATGCCGACCCGCTCGGCCCCGAACACATCGCAGAGAGCGAAGAACTTCTCACTGACCAGCGCCTTGATCGGCGCGGTGTAGTAGGTGCGGCGGCCCGAGGTGAGCGCGAACAGATGAGCCCCCACCGCGACCAGGGATTTTCCCGAACCGGTGGGGGTGGACAGGATGACGTGCGATCCGGAGGCCAGCTCCATGAGCGCCTCGTCCTGCGCCGGATACAGCGGCGTTCCCTGCTCGGCGGCCCATGCTCCGAACGACTCGTACAGTGCGTCGGCGTCGGTTCCCGGTATCTCGAGCAGTTCGGTCAGATCCACCCCGGACACCCTACGTCGTGCCCGGCGCGGAGCACCGGCACGGTGCGACCGCGCCGCGCGGGGACTCGCTCAGCCGCGCTCGTCGTCGTCGCCGGAGTAGCCGCCCTGTTCGGCCAGGAACCGTTCGAACTCGGCACCGAGTTCGTCGCCGCTGGGCAGTTCGCCCTCGCCGACCAGCAGGCTGGACTGGCGCTCCTGGGCGGTGACGAAGGTGTCGTACTGACGCTCCAGCGCATGCACCACGGTCTCGACCTCGGCATTGCCCGCGATGTGCTCGTTGACCTGCTCCCGGACCCGGGCAGCGGCCTCACCGAGCGCGGCCAGCGGCAGTTCGAGCCCGGCGTTCTCACCGAGATGTTCGAGCAGGGTCTGCGCGGCCTCCGGATACGAGGTCTGCGCCAGGTAGTGCGGGACGTGCACCGAGAATCCGAGTGATTCGTGACCGTGCTGCGCCATCCGGTATTCCAGCAGGGTCGAGGCGCTGGCGGGTACCTGCAGCTCACCCGGCCAGCGCTGATTGTCCGGGATCAGGTCACGATTCGAGGAATGGGCCGTCACCCCCAGCGGGCGGGTGTGCGGGATGGCCATGGGGATGGCGCTCAGGCCGATACTGCGGCGCACGCCGAGCTGTTCGGACAGCAACCGCACCGCGGTGGTGAATTTCTCCCAGCGCAGATCGGGTTCGGTCCCGGCGAGCAGCAGGAACGGCGTTCCCGCCGTATCGCGCAGCGCCCACAGGTTCAACTCGGGCTCGGCGTAGTCGGAGAAATGATCGGATTTGAACGTCATCAGCGGCCGGCGGGAGCGGTAGTCGAGCAGTTCGTCGACGTCGAACGAGGCGACCAGCTCGCCCTCCAGGCTTTCGCGCAGGTGCTCGGTGGCCAATCGCACGGCGTGCCCGGCATCGGAGTAGCCCTCCAGACCGTGTACCAGGACCGGCCCCGAGCCGTCGTCGGACGACAACTGCGGAGCGGGGAACTCCAGTTCGTACATTCGCGACTCGTAGTCCATCGCGTACTCCTTCCTGCGCGATCCGTCGGCGGGCCGATCGAGCAACACTGCTTGTCACTGCCGCGCCGCGAGCCGCGAATCACACTCCATTGTCCCCCATGACGAAGAACGGCCACACGCGGCCGCGCATCGGCTCTCTGTCGTGTCAACAGCGGTCACCGGTACCGAATTCCCGGTCCGGCCGGTCCGCGTACAGCGGCGGGGTGGTACGCGGTCCGTCGGTATGCACCGGGAGTCTGGCACAGGTATGGATCCGATGTACCGGAATTTCTCCGGCCGGGGGGCACGGTATCGGCCTCACCTTCCGGAGTACCCGATCCCATCCACAGTTTCACGGTTATCCACAGACTTGTCGCACGCCGGCGTTTGCCCTGTTCACCGCACAGCTGCGGGTGCCCCGGCAGCGCATGCTGGCGCCATGACACCCGCTGCGCCGTCCGCTCGCCCCGATCTCGCCGCCGACACCCGGTCCGGGTCCGGCGAAATCTCCTCTCCCGTACCCCGCCGGACCGCTCCCACCTCGGCGGGACGCCCCTGCCCGACCCTGCGGGCGCTGAGAGCCGGGACGTCGCCCCCGGCGGCGCCGCCCGTACCGTCCGGGACCGGAAGCAGGCCCGCGGCCGCCGCCCGCCCGGCGCTGCCGCGCTGCGCCGATCGGGCCGGGAGCGGCTACGAACGGCCGGGGTCCACCCGCCTCGACGATCCCGGTGATCTCATCGCCGCCGTGCCCGCCATGCTGGGATTCGAACCGCAACGTTCCCTCGTCGTGGCAGTCCTGTGCACCGCGCCGGGCTCTCCCGCGAATTCCGTCGTCGACCTCGTCGTGCGCTTCGATCTCCGGCACCCCGAACGGCCGGGCGAACCCTGTGACTCCGAGACCGTGGCCGCCGCGGCGGCCCGGGTCTGTGCCCGTCCCGGTGTGACCGGGGCGCTGGCCGTGGTCGTAGACGACCAGGTCGCGCCACCCGAGGCTGCGCGCCGGCACCGGATCGCGGTCCTCGACGAGCTGGAAGGGCGCCTGGCCGCCCACGCCGTGCCGATCCGGGGCTCCTGGGCGGTCCGGGCGATCCGTGCCGGTGAACCGTGGTGGAGTCTGACGGGACCGGACCGGGGCCGGGTCGCGGATCCGGCTACCTCGGTCCTCACCCTGGACCGGGTGTTCGGCGGGCGTCCCATCCGGGGCAGCCGGGCCGAACTCAGCGCGCTGATCAGTGCGGACGCCGTATTGCGGGAACTGGTCTCGGTGGAACTTCCCGGGGCCAGGTCACGTGCCAAGGACCGGTTCGCGGCGGCGGCGCGGCGCGAGGATCCGGCGGGTTTCCTGCGCGGTGAACTGAGCACGGTCCTGTGGTTGATCTCCCAGGCCGAGTCCGGGGAGCAACCGGATGCCCGGGAGCTCGCGGATATCGCGGTGGCGTTGCGGGACACCCGGATACGCGACTGCATGTTCGCCCTCGCCGCAACCGTCCACGCCGATGCGGCCGAACAGGTGTGGATCCGGTTGACGCGGGGCCTCGAAAGCGCCGACCGCGCCGAATCGGCCACCCTGCTGGGGTATTTCGCCTACGTGCGCGGGGACGGGCCGTTCGCCGGGATAGCCCTCGACGCCGCCGTGGACGCCGATCCCCGCCATCCGATGGCGACGCTGCTGCATACCGCGCTGGAAGCGGGTATGCGGCCGCAGCGATTGCGCGATCTCGCGCGCTGCGGCCGCGATACCGCCGCCGATCTCGGTGTGGATCTGGAGTCGCTGTGGTGAGCTCCGATGCCGCCGGGTCAGCGGGCGCTGTGCGCGCGGGACCCGAGACCCTGCAGATAGCTCCAGGCCGTGGAGACGATCTCGTCGAGATCGTTGTGCTTGGGTCGCCAGCCGAGGTCGTCGACGGCGCGCCGGCTGGACGCGATCAGCACGGCCGGATCACCCGCACGGCGTGGCGCGTCCACCGCGGCGATGGGCCCGCCGGTGACCCGTTCGCACGCCGAGATCACCTCGCGTACCGAGAAGCCCGTACCGCTGCCGAGGTTGAACACCCGGTGGGTGCCCGCCTCCGCGGATTCCAGCGCCAGCAGATGAGCCTGGGCGAGATCCAGGATATGGATGTAGTCGCGCACCGCGGTGCCGTCCGGGGTCGGCCAATCGGTGCCGAATACCGAGATGGAATCCCGATGTCCGGCGGCGACCTGGAGTACCAGCGGGATCAGATGGGTTTCCACCACCCGGTTCTCACCGAGCCCGCCGTAGGCGCCCGCGACGTTGAAGTACCGCAGGCTGGTGGCCGCCAGGCCGTGCGCGACCGAATACGACGTGATCGCGTGGTCGATCGCCAGTTTCGAGGCGCCGTAGGGGTTGGTGGGGCGCGCCGGCGCGTCCTCGGTGATCGGGACCTGTTCCGGTTCGCCGTAGACCGCCGCGGTGGAGGAGAACACGAGCCGTGGCGTCCCGGTCTCGCGCATCGCCTCGAGCAGCGTGAGTGTTTTCACCACATTGCCGTGCCAGTATTTCTCGGGCCGCTGGACGGATTCACCGACCAGCGATTGCGCGGCGAAATGCAGAACGCCGTCGAATTTCCGCCCGCGCAACAGGCCCGGTGCGGTATCGGCGATATCGCCTTCGACGAATTCGACGCCCGCGGGCACTCCGTCGGCGTTGCCGGTCGAGAGGTCGTCGAGGACCACCACCTCATGGCCCTGCTCACGCAGCACCAGCGCGCATACCCCGCCGACATATCCGGCTCCGCCGGTCACCAGAAGTTTCACGGCTCAGACCAGCTTGACCTGGACGGCGTGGGCCATTTCGTCGGGCAGTTCGAAACCCCCCGAGTGGCCCGGCACGGTGATGACCACGGTGCCCGGTTTGCTCTCCACGGTCACCCTGGCGTCCGGCACCACACCGGCCTCCCGCAGCCGCCCGATCACCTCGGGATCGGTCTGGATATGTTCCGCCAGCCGGCGGACGACCACCGCGTGGGTGCGGCCCTGGGGCAGCTCGGACAACCGCTTCAACGGCTCCTCGAGCAGACCGGAGGCGGAGATCCCCAGTTCGTCGAGGCCGGGGATGGGGTTGCCGTAGGGGGAGGTGGTGGGGTGGTTGAGCACCTCGACCAGGCGCCGCTCCACATCCTCGCTCATCACATGTTCCCAGCGGCAGGCCTCGGCGTGCACGTTCTGCCAGTCCAGCCCGATGATATCGACCAGCAGCCGCTCGGCCAGGCGATGTTTGCGCATCACCGCCACCGCCATGCTGCGGCCCTTCTCGGTGAGTTCGAGGTGCCGGTCGCCCGCAACCAGCAGCAGGCCGTCGCGCTCCATCCGTGCCACGGTCTGGCTGACAGTGGGCCCGCTCTGCTCGAGAC
This sequence comes from Nocardia sp. NPDC049935, assembly GCF_055586645.1. NCBI lineage: Bacteria > Bacillati > Actinomycetota > Actinomycetes > Mycobacteriales > Nocardiaceae > Nocardia > Nocardia sp. NPDC049935. Next base: position 199,622 of record NZ_JBVJHV010000001.1, read on the forward strand.
GCTCGGCGATCCGGGCGCGCAGGGGCACCACGCCCTCCTCCTCGAGGTCGTAGATGGTACGGAGATACATCTCCGTGGTGTCGACCAGATCCTTCACTGTTGCCCCTTCGTCGGCACGAATTCTACCTGCGCACCAGCGACCCCGGTCGGACGGAGCGAGTCGCGTGACGCGTTGGGAATACTGTTGGCGCGCGGCCCGGCGCCGCTTCGCACATACATGTATTTCTACTGCATGACAACGTCCGATGGGGTGTCACCCTTCCCGTTACGGTTGCGATCATGGCCACTTCACCACCGGAGCGAAATCCCGATTCCGGACACGCGGGCAGCGTTGTGTGGACGGAACGGTTCCTGGACTACTCCTGGACCCCCGAGCATCCGATGAAACCGGTGCGGCTGAGCTACACCATGGCCCTGGCGAATGCGCTGGGGGTACTCGACGGCGTGGAGCCGCTGCGGCCCGATCCCGCCGGCGATGCCGAGTTGCTGCGCGTGCACACCGCCGACTACATCGACGCGGTCCGGCACGCCGAACCGCCGCGTCTTCCGGGCGAGCCGCCCGCCGACCCGCCCTACGGGCTGGGGTCCGCGGACAATCCGGTGTTCCCGCGGATGCACGAGGCCGCGTCGGTGATCGTGGGCGGCACCCTGGCCGGGGCGCGGGCCATCGCCTCCGGAGCGACCCGCCGGGCGGTGAGTATCGGCGGTGGTATGCATCACGCCATGCCCGGACGGGCCGCCGGTTTCTGCGTGTACAACGACGTCGCGGTGGCCATCTCGTGGCTGCTGGACCACGGTTTCGACCGGATTGCCTATATCGACGTGGATGTCCACCACGGCGACGGTGTCCAGCACGCCTTCTACCGTGACCCGCGGGTCCTGACCGTTTCGATTCACCAGCATCCGGCGACGTTGTGGCCGAACACCGGATGGCCCGAGGAGACCGGCAGCGGGCCCGGCGACGGGACGGCGATCAATCTGCCGGTATTGCCCGGCACCCGGGACCCGCAGTGGCTGCGCGCCTTCCACGCGGTGGTGCCCGGTGCGGTCGAGGCGTTCCGGCCGCAGGTGGTGATCAGCCAGTGCGGGGTGGACACCCATCGCGAGGATCCGCTCGCCGATCTCGAACTCGGGATCGAGGGGCAGCGGGCCGCGTTCGCGGCGATGCGCGATCTGGCCGACCGCTGTGCCGAGGGCCGGTGGCTGGCCGTGGGCGGCGGCGGGTACGGGCTGGTCCGGGTGGTGCCCAGAGCCTGGACCCATCTGCTGGCCGTCGCCCTGGACCGCCCGGTGGACCCGGCGACCCCGATACCGCAGGATTGGATCGATCTCGTGCAGACCGACAGACCGCGGGTATCGCCACCACGCACGATGGGCGACGGTGTGGACATCACGTTCCGGCGCTGGGACGGTCCGGGCGGCACCGCGGACACCGGGGATGCCCGATTCGACCGTGCCCAGCGCGCGATCGATACGGCCGTTCTCGCCACCCGCCGGGCATGCTTCGGCCCGCTCGGCCTCGACTCGGAGGACCCGCGTGACTGAACCGGCCGACAGCGTCCCCGACGATCCGGCGCCCGCGCCCCAGCACTGGCACGCCGATGTCCTGGCCTCCGATGGCGGCGTGGTCCGGTTGCGCCCCCTCACTCCGGCCGACGCCGACGAACTGCAGCGGTTCCACACCGCCCTGTCCGAGCGCACCCGGTATCTCCGCTATTTCGGCCCCTACCCGCGGATATCGCCCAAGGATCTGTACCGCACCACCCATCTCGACTATCGCGACCGGGTGGGCCTGGCGATCGTGCTGGGGGATTCGATCATCGCCGTGGGCCGCTACGAACTGCTCGACCGGACCGGTTCCCGCGCGGCCGAGGTCGCCTTCGTGGTCGCCGACGAACACCAGGGCCGCGGGCTGGGCTCGATCCTGCTCGAACATCTGGCCGGCGCCGCGGCGGAGAACCGGATCGAGACCTTCGTCGCGGAGGTGCTGGCCGAGAACGTCGTCATGGTGACGGTGTTCCGGGAGGCCGGTTACCAGGTGGAACGCAGCCGGGACGGATCGGTGCTGCACCTGGAGTTCGCCATCGATCCGACCGAGGCGCTGCGTTCGGTCCGCGATGCCCGCGAACGTGCCTCCGAGGCGCGCAGCGTGGGGAACCTGCTGGCTCCCGATTCGGTGGCGGTGATCGGTGCCACGCCCAGCACCGGCCGGGTCGGCGGTGTGGTGCTGGCCAATCTGCTGGACGGGTCGTTCCAGGGTGCGGTGTACCCGGTGAACCCGGGTCGCCGCTCGGTTCGCGGAGTGCACGCCTACTCCACCGTGCGCGATATCCCCGACGAGGTGGATCTGGCGGTGGTCGCCGTACCCGCGGACGCGATCGGATCGGTTCTCGACGATTGCATGGCCAAAGGCGTCAAGGGCCTGCTCGTACTGTCGGCCGGATTCGGTGAGACCGGGGAACCCGGGCTGGTGGCCGAGGCCGATCTCGTCGCCGCGGCCCGGGGGCACGGGATGCGGGTCGTGGGGCCCAGTGCGCTGGGAATCGCCAACACCGATCCGGCGGTCGGGCTCAACGCGACCCTGGCCACGCTGCTGCCGGGCCGCGGACGGATCGGCTTCTTCTGCCAGTCGGGCCCGCTCGGGGTGGCGATCCTGGCGGAGGCGGCGGCCCGCAACCTGGGACTGTCGACGTTCGTCTCCGCCGGTAACCGTGCCGATGTCTCCGGTAACGACCTGCTGCAGTACTGGGATACCGATCCGGCCACCGATGTGATCCTGCTGTACCTGGAGAGCTTCGGTAACCCGCGGAAATTCTCGCGTATCGCTCGCCGGGTGGCCCGGCACAAGCCGATCGTCGCGGTCAGCCCGAGCCGGCTCGCCGCCCGCGGGGTCTCGGCCGGTGAACTGGATCGGTCCATCGTCCGGGATCTGTTCGCCCAATCCGGCATCGTCCAGGCGGATTCGATCTCGGAGATGTTCGACTGCGCGGCGCTGCTGGGTTATCAGCCGCTGCCCCGGGGCCCGCGGCCCGCGGTGGTCGGCAACAGCACGGCACTAAACTGGCTCACCTCGGACGCCGCGCGCAGCGAAGGCCTGAGCGTGCTGGAACCGGTTGATCTGGGCCCGCAGGCCACGCCCGCGGACTACCTCACCGCGGTGACGGCCGCGCTGCGGTCCGAGGACAGCGACGCGGTGATCGTCATCTTCGCGCCACCCATCCCGCTCCCGCAGACGGGGTACGCGGAAGCGATCCGGGCGGCCGTGGCCTCGGTCGAGGAGCCCAAACCGGTACTCACCACCTTCGCCAGCGGCGACGGTATCCCGAACCTGCTGGCCGTGCGCGGGCCGGGCGCGGCGGCCGTCCGCGGGTCCATCCCGTCGTTTCCCGATCCGGCCCGCGCGGTCCGGGCACTGGCCCGGGTGCACCGGTACGCCCGCTGGCGGGACCTTCCGGTATCCGTGACCGGCGACGGGGCGCAGGAACACGGGCGGCCCGCGGGTATCGATACGGCTCGCGCGGTCGCGCTGATGGGGCAGTGGTCGTCCGATCCGGCCGGTCGCCGCCTCAGTGACGACGAAACCGTCGCCCTGCTCGGCTGCTACGGCATCTCGGTGGTGGAGTTCCGCGCGGTCCACGATGCCGAGGCCGCGGTGGCCGCGGCCGAGGAACTCGGATACCCGGTGGCGGCGAAGGCGACGAACGAAGCCTGGCGGCGCCGCCCGGATATGAGCTGGGTACGCCTGGATCTGTGGCGACCCGAGGCGGTACGGCAGGCCTACCGGGATCTGGTGGAGCTGTGCGGGGATCCGCTGCTGCATATCCAGCGGATGGCGCCGAAAGGCGTCGGTTGTGTGGTGAAGGTGCAGGACGATCCGGCGTTCGGCTCGGTGATCGAATTCGGGCTCTCCGGGCCGATCATCGAATTGCTCGGCGACCGCGCCTATCGAGCGCTACCGCTCTCGCGGCGTGAGGCCGCCGCGCTGATCGACGCGCCCCGCGCCGCGCCGCTGCTGAGCGGTACCCCGGCGAGCCCGCGGGTGGACAAGGACGCCCTCATCGAACTGACGCAACGTATTTCGGCCATGTTCGACGATCTGCCCGATTTGCGGGAACTGGCCTGTGAACCCGTCCTGGCGGCACCGGAATCGGCCGCGATCCTGTACGCACGAGCCCGGATAGGCCCGCAGCCGAGCCGTTTCGACACCGGGCCGCGCCGCCTCGGGTGAGCGGCGGCGCGCGCCTCCGGAGCCTGTCGGGTGGGCAAGGCCGGAAACGGTGTCGCACAGGGGTGCCGAGACGTGGACGCCGGCCGGCGGCGCTGCCCGGATGAGGGACGGGCGCGCCGGCCGACCGGCGAGGGTGACCCGGAAAGGTCACCGGTTCAGGGGGTTTCGGATGATGCGGCGGCCGGGCGAAGCTCCTGCCGCCGATGCCCACCCGGGGCATGGCCGATATCGGCGCGATCCGCGGTCGTGGCGGACAGCGCGCCGCCCGCTCGGCGACGGGCGGCTCTCGGGGTAGCGGGTGGGATCAGCTGGCGTAGGCGCGCAGGCGGTCGGCCCGCTCGCCCTTGCGGAGCTTGGACATGACCTCGCGCTCGATCTGGCGGACTCGTTCGCGGGACAGACCGAACAGCTTGCCGATCTGGTCCAGTGTGCGCGGCTGCCCGTCGTCGAGTCCGAACCGCAGCCGGATGACCTGCTGTTCGCGCTCGTCGAGGGTGTTCAGCACACTGCGCACATCGTGGTGCAGCAGGCCGGCGATCACGGCGCTCTCGGCCGAGGTGGCCTCGGAGTCCTCGATGAAATCGCCCAGCGGGGCCTCTTCGTCGTTGCCCACCGGCATATCCAGGCTCACCGGATCGCGGCTGTGGTCCAAGAGGTCGGCGATCTTCTCCACCGCGATACCGGATTCCCGCGCGAGTTCCTCGTCGGTGGCTTCCCGGCCCAGCTGCTGATGCAGCTCCCGCTTGATCCGGGCCAGCTTGTTCACCTGCTCCACGAGGTGGACGGGGAGCCGGATGGTGCGGCTCTGATCGGCCATACCGCGGGTGATCGCCTGGCGGATCCACCAGGTGGCATAGGTGGAGAACTTGAAGCCCTTGGCGTAGTCGAACTTCTCCATCGCCCGGATGAGACCCAGATTTCCCTCCTGGATGAGATCCAGCAGGGGCATACCGCGGCCCGTGTACCGCTTGGCGAGCGAGACGACCAGGCGCAGGTTGGCCTCCAGCAGGTGCGATCGCGCCGCTTGGCCCTCGCGGACGACGATCGCCAGATCACGCTTGCGGGTCGCCGACAGTCGCTTGCCGGTTTCCAGCAGGTGCTGGGCATAGAGACCCGCCTCGATGCGCTTGGCCAGTTCGACTTCGTCGGCAGCCGTGAGCAGTGCGGTCCGTCCGATCCCGTTCAGGTACACGCGTACCAGGTCGGCGGCGGGGCTCTGAGCGTCGAGGTCCGTATCACTGGGGCGCACACGAGTGGTGGCGGGGCTTGTCATGACTTGCCTCCTGTCGGTGGTGTCTCACTCCGAACAACGGACCCGACATAGGGAAAGTTCCCTCGCCGGGCGCGGATAAACCGCTCTGAACTGCGGTTATCGCCATGGCGTTCTGAGAAGTTCCTGAGAACGAGAACCCATCCACCGACCCGGAAACCCGGGTGTCGCGCGGTCGGCTCCTAGGCGGGACGCACCAGCCCGTGCCGTACGAGACCGGTGACCACCCCCAGCGCCGCCTCGGCGAACTCCGGATCCGCCTCGTCGGATCCCTGGGACAGTGCCAGCAGTTCGATCAGTTCGTACAACGGCAGCCCGTCCGGCCGCATTCCCGCCAGCAGGGAGACGGTGGTCTCGTCCACCTCGTGCTGCCAGCGCGGTCCGTCACCGCGGTGGAGGCGGGCGATCCGCTGGTCCCAGCCCCGCTCGCCCGGCAGCGAGACCCGTTCGAGCGCGGTCGCCGGATCCACCCGGTAGCGGGAGCCGAAGGCCACCGACGGATCCGCCGCGACCCGGCGTAACCAGGCGGAACGCTCGAAATAGTCGAGGGCCTCCGCGCCGAGCGGATCGTCGAAACCGTGGGTGAGGTCTTCGGCCAGCAGTTCCGTGGGCCCGTCGTGGGCGCGCAGGTACACGAACCCGAACCCGATACCGGTGACCCCTTCCTCGTCGAAGGCCCGTAACCAGGTTTCCGCCCGGTCCTGGGAGTCCGGACTGCGCGGATCGGCGCCGGCGTCGCGCAGCCAGGTGCCGACATAGAGCGCGGGGTCGGCGACATCACGCTGGACGACCCAGGCGTCCACCCCGTGGTCCGGCAGCCATCCCGAGACCCGCTGCCGCCAGTCCTGGTCCTCCAGGTGCACCCACGCGGCGAGCATCGCGGCGGTGCCGCCGGGGGCCAGCAGCTCCGGTGTGCGCGAGATCACGAGCTCGCTGGCGCCGTCGAGGGCCAGGCCGGAATCGCGGTAGGTGTGTTCGATACGGGCCGGTCCGACGACGAACGGCGGGTTGGCCACCACTCGATCGAAACGGCGCCCGGCCACCGGCTCGAACCACGATCCTTCGACCAGTTCGATCTCCAGGTCGTTGAGGGCGGCGGTGGCCTGCGCCAGCCACAGAGCCCGGGGATTGACGTCCGTGGCGGTCACCGTATCGGCGTAGGACGCGGCGTGCACGGCCTGGACACCGCAGCCGGTGCCGAGATCCAGCACCGAACCGGTCCGGCCGGTGGGGGTCGCGCGCAACAGCGAGAGGGACGCGTGCCCCACACCGAGCACATGGTCCTCGGTCAATACTCGCCGCTGCATCGAATCGTCGAGGTCGGACAGGATCCAGCGGGTACCGGCGCCGATATCGACGGGTCGCAGATCGAGCGCGGCGCGGAGCCGGCCGCCGTCGCGGGCGAGCAGCCCGGCGGCCACCGCGTCGTCGATCTCTACCGGGGCGAGTGCCGCGGTGACCTCGGATTCGCCGAGGGCGTCGCCGAGGAGCAGCAGGCGGATCAGGATTCCGAGATCGCCGGCCGAACGGGCGGCCCGGCGGGCGGGGACCGGTTCGCCGCGGCCCAGTGCGCTGTGCGCGTCGGGACCGAGCGCCTCGAGCAGGGAGTCGGTGTCGTAGCCCACCCTGGTCAGCGCGGTGCGCAGCGCCGGGCAGAGTGCGGTGAGCGGGGAGACGGTGGTCGATCCGTAGGCGGGCACAGCCGTACTCTGCCACCTCGTGGCCGGGGGTCCGCTGTCCCGTACCGGTGGCAGGGGCGCTGCGCCCCGTACGCCCGTGGGTGGATCGGAGCCCTCAACCGTCGATGGTGTCGTTGCGGCGTTGCTCGAGTGCGGGACGTGGCCGGTCCCAGCGGCTGGGCTCGTTCTTGTCACGCGGTGGGCGGTCGTTGGCGATGAGGACCGCGACCCAGGGCAGCGGTACCGACGCCGCCATGATCAGGAGGGCGACCAGGCCGTTCCCGAACACCGAATAGGCCACGCCGGCCAGGATCAGCGCCGGGATGCGGAAGGCCATGATGATCGTGTACCGCCGCACCCGGGCCCGGTGCTGATCTTGGAACGACGGGGCGGCCTCGGTGATGAGGGCCGCGTGCCTGGCGTCGTCACCGGGGAAATAACCGCGCGCGGAGGAGCGGGCCGGCCGCGGTGTTCGCTGCTGTGCACCGAGATCGCTCGCACCGGCGTCGAGGTGCTCCGGGCCGCGCCCGGAGTCTTCGCCGTGCTGCTGCATACCTTCGAGTCTTGCACTCCCCGGTCCCCGGCGCACACCCCGGTCCGGGCTCGCGGGCGGGTGATCTCGCGGGCGCGACGGCGCGATGGGGCATCATGGAACGCGTGAGTACCGATACTCTGGTTCGCCCCGATACGACCACCGACGAGACGACCGGTGACGACACCCCGAAGTTCTTCCACTATGTGAAGAAGGACAAGATCGCCGAGAGTGCCGTGATGGGCACGATGGTGGTCGCGCTGTGCGGTGAGGTCTTCCCGGTGACCCGCTCGGCCAAACCGGGTTCGCCGGTGTGCCCGGAGTGCAAGAAGGTCTACGAGCAGCTCCGCAAGGGCGACTGAACACCCCGCCCCCGCCGGGCGGTCAATTCCGGGGTAGCGGCACCGGCGTACCACCGGTGCCGTCGCCGCGTGTGCCCATACCGCGGGTCCTGCCGTGGCGATGCGGAGGGATCCGGTGCGCGCCGCTCTCGGGCGGCTCGCCGTCCTCGTCGCTCTCCGGTGTGCTGCGGCGTTTCGCCAGCCAGGCCTTGAACTGCTCGAACCGGGTGGCCCGGGCCGGCCAGAACTCCTGCACCGCGGCGTTGAACTCGGCGCCCAGGATCACCGCGAAGCCCAGGAAGAACGTGAACAGCAGAAATGCGATCGGCGTGGCCAGCGCGCCGTAACCGACGCCCGTCCGGGTCACCAGCGCCAGATACCGCCGCAGGATCTCGCTGGCCGCCATGAAGAACACGCCCGCCAGCAGCGCCCCCCAGAACAGCCGGTGGTAGGGCAGCGAACTGTGCAGCGCCAGCTTGTACAGCATCGCCAGCGCGACGATGAGCAGCAGACCCACGGCCGGGTAGTAGAACGTATCGATCAACCGCAGCCCGGGTTCGCGCCAGCCTTCCGGGAGGATCCGGCCGATGAGCACCGGACCCAGCGCGACCAGCGGCAGGATGAACACCGCCGCGATCAGGAACTGGATGTAGAGCAGTAACGCGAACACCCGCTGCCAGACCGGATTGCGCGCGTCCTGCTGATCGTGGGCCTCCACGATCGCGTCCACGAAGGTCGCCATCGCCGAGGAACCGGCCCACAGCGACAAGACGAAACCCACCGAGACGATCGCGGCGCGGCCCTGCCCGAGGACGTCCTGGACCGTCGGCTGGATGAGATCGGTGACCACGCTGGAACTGAACAGGTTCCGGCTGAAGGTCAGGGTTTTCGCTTCGACGATCTCGACGGTGTCGGGCCCGAACAGCCGCCCGGCGTAGCCGAGCCCGCCGAGCAATCCGAAAAGTAGCGGTACCAGCGACAATGTCTGCCAGAACGCGGCTGCCGCGGATTTGCCGAAAATCGAGTCGCCCCAGGATTTGACGGCGACCCGGACGATCAGGGCCCAGGTCCGTCGCAGGGCGCGCCGGGGCCACGCCGAACCCGACGGGTCCGTGCCGGGTTCACGTCCGTAGCTGTGCATGATGTGTCCAGCATCGCGCACCCGGGCACCGAGCGCCGAGGCAAGGGGCAACGTGTCGGCGGGCGACAGGTGAATCCCGGGTTATCCGGCCGCCCACGCCGGGGGTGTGACACCCGTCGCGACGGCCGCGCCGGTTTGGCGCGAGCGCCGCCACGGCCGCTAGTGTTTGTCTCCGTGACCGATGCGAGCGGTGCCATTGCGACGGAGGTTCCGGGCGCTGCGCTGCGCGCCTGGCAGCGCCGCGCGATCACCCGTTACCTGGCGACCAAACCCCGCGATTTCCTCGCTGTGGCGACCCCTGGCGCCGGTAAGACCACCTTCGCGCTGCGGGTGGCCGCGGAATTGCTGGCCGACCGCACCGTCGATCAGATCACCGTGGTGGCCCCCACCGAACACCTGAAACACCAGTGGGCGCAGTCGGGGGCGCGGTCGGGTATCGCGCTGGACTCCAACTTCTCCAACAGCACCGGGGGGACCTCCGGTGATTATCACGGTGTGGTCGTCACCTACGCCCAGGTGGCCGCGCATCCGTTCAAACACCGGGTGCGGACCGAGAACCGGCGCACCCTGGTGATCCTGGACGAGATCCATCACGCCGGCGATGCCAAGAGCTGGGGCGACGCCGTGGCGGAGGCGTTCGGCGACGCCACCCGGCGCCTCGCGCTGACCGGTACGCCGTTCCGCAGCGACGACAGCCAGATACCGTTCATCACCTACGAACCGGACGAAGCCGGTCTGCCGCGTTCGCGCGCCGATCACAGCTACGGCTATTCCGAGGCACTCGCCGACGGTGTGGTGCGGCCGGTGGTGTTCCTGGCGTATTCGGGTGAGGCGCACTGGCGCGACAGCGCGGGCGAGGAGTACACCGCCCGCCTGGGTGAGCCGCTGAACGCCGAACAGACGGCGCGGGCCTGGCGCACCGCGCTCGACCCGGCGGGGGACTGGATCTACGCGGTACTGCGCGCGGCCGATATGCGGCTGGCGCAGTTGCGTGAGGCCGGTATGCCCGATGCCGGAGGGCTGGTGATCGCCTCCGATCAGGAGCGCGCCCGTGCCTACGCGGAGTTGATCGAACATCTGACCGGGAACAAACCGGTGGTGGTGTTGTCCGACGATCCCACCTCCTCGGCGCGGATCGCGGAGTTCAGCACCGGGAACCAGCCGTGGATGGTCGCGGTGCGGATGGTCTCCGAGGGCGTGGACGTGCCGCGGCTGGCGGTCGGGGTGTACGCCACCAGCGCCTCGACGCCGCTGTATTTCGCCCAGGTCATCGGCCGTTTCGTGCGCGCGCGGCGGCCCGGGGAGACCGCCAGCGTATTCCTGCCGTCGGTTCCGGTGCTGCTGGATCTGGCCGCTCAGCTCGAACTGCAGCGCGATCATGTGATCGGTAAACCGCACCGGGAGAAGGACGGGCTCGACGACGAGCTGCTGAACGAGGCCAACAAACAGCAGGACGAGCCCGGCGAGGAGGAGAAGCGGTTCGTCCCGCTGGCCGCCGACGCCGAACTGGATCAGGTGATCTACGACGGTTCGTCCTTCGGTACCGCGACCTTCGCCGGTAGTGCGGAAGAGGCCGACTACCTCGGCATTCCCGGTCTGCTCGATGCCGAGCAGATGCGCGCGCTGCTGCGGGAACGGCAGGCCCGCCAGATCGCCGACCGGTCCGCCCCGGATCCGGCTCCCGTACCGCCCCCGGCGGCGGCCGGCGGTGCCGCCGAGCGGGTCGCGGCCGCCGATAAGCTCGGCGAGTTGCGCCGCGAACTGAACAGCCTGGTCGCCATGCACCACCACCGCACGGGTAAACCGCACGGGGTGATCCACGGGGAGTTGCGCCGGCAGTGCGGAGGTCCGCCCACCGCGCTGGCCACGGCCGATCAGCTGGGCGACCGGATCGCGGCCCTGCGCCGGATGTAGCCGTCCGGACGAATACCATGGGACCGGCCACGATCCGGCGCTTCCGGTGCGGTGTGCGCCGCCCCGCAGGGTTACCCGCCGCTATCGGGGCGGCCGGTTCGCGACGCCCGGCGCCGGGCTCGGGAGCGGGCGCGCTCGTAGGCGCCGCGCAGCAGGCCCCGCACCGTCTCCGCCGTCCGTGGCCCGGGTTCCACCACCGCGAGCCAGCCCAGGCTCCCGTACACCGGGTGGGCCAGCACCGTATCGATCCGAGCGAAATCGTCGTCGCCCGCCTCCCGGGGCGCCCGGCCCGTCCATTCGGTGAAGACCTCGGCGCCTGCGGCGATGTTCACCCGGAAGGCGCCCGGCCGGTCCAGGTCCGATCGTTCGTCGCCGGGGTAGTTCTTGGTGACGACGGTGGCGAAGGGCTGGGTGCCGGCGGGGATCGCGCCGCCGGGGGAGTAGTAGCAGAACACGTCACCCCAGGCGAGTTCCGGGGTGCCGTCGCCGGGGCCGGGACGCTGGACGAGTACGCCGTCGAGGCCGTCGAGGTATTCGATGATTTCGTCGATGGTCATGGGTTCCAGCGTTACATTGAAGTGCTTGTGGAGACTTCTACCCATTCCGGCCCCGATGAGGCTTCTAGAAGTCGCAACTCGGCGGTACTGCGGACCGCGGAGGTGGCGCGGCTGAGCGGGTACTCGGTGCAGCAGATCCGCAATCTCGAACGCGACGGTGTCCTGCCCCAGGCGCCGCGGACGGACTCGGGCTACCGCGTCTACCGGCAGGCGCATGTGTGGGCGGCCCGCGCGTACCGGGCCCTGGCGGCCGGTACCGATCCGGTGCGGGCCAAGACGATCATGCGTGCGGTCTGGGCCGAGGACCCGTCCCTGCTACCGGCGCTGTTCGACGCCGCCCACGCCGGACTGGACCGGGAACGTCGCGATACCGCGGCCGCCCGCGCCGCGGCCCGGGCCATCGCCGGCGAACAGGTCGGCGCGATCCGGGCCGCGGATTCGATGACCATCTCCGAGCTGGCGCAGGCCCTCGGGGTACGTACCTCGACGCTGCGGCACTGGGACGCCGTGGGCCTGGTCGTCGCCCGGCGCGCCGCCCCGGGCCGGGCACGCCACTATCTGCCCGGCGAGGTCCGGCTCGCCCGTCTGGTCCGCGCGCTGCGGCAGGCGGGCTACGGGATCGAGACCCTGCGCGATCTGATCCCGCAACTCGCCGGCGCGCCCGGCTGGGCCGGGATCGAGGCCGCCCTGACCGCCCGCGACGCCGGGATCGACGCCCGGTCCCGGGCGCTGCTGCAGGCGGCGGCCGCTCTCGGCGCCTTGTTCGCGGCGCAGACCTAGCGCCGGTCAGATCTCGAAATACCAGGCGGGGTCGACGGCTTCGAGCGGTATCCAGCGCGGCGCTTCGGCCGGGTCATCCACCGCGGCGGCCGGGCGCGATCGATAGCCCTGGAGATCGAGCCCGAAGTGCGGATTCTCGTCGACCCGGCGCGCGAGTTCGTAGAAGGTGGCCAGCACGTGGACGCAGTGCGCGCTGCGCGCGGTGCACGAGCAGTCGATCGCGCCGGGGCGCGGCGCCACCGGTATCCCCTCGGCCACTGCCGCGGCGTGCATCTCGTCGGTGAGTGCGGCCGGATCGCCGCCGAGGAGTGTGGTGAGCGCGGTGACCACCGTCCGGTCGAAGGGCGTGAATTCGATATGGGTCACCGAGGCGTGCCCGCCGCGGTGGATATGCGCCTTCACGATCGTGCCCTCCGTCTCGGCCCGGACACCGTTGTTGCGGGCGATACTGCGCGCCCGGGGCAGTAGTGGTTCGGGGCGGGTGCGGCGGATCGGCTCGGCCAGCCGGACCCAATCCATACCCCACCGGGTGTAACCGAATTCGTTGTCCGCCATCAGTTCCCCCTCTTGCGGCGCAGGACCTCCAGCAGCCGCTCGTCGTCCAGGCGGGCCAGTTCGGCGATCCCGTTGCCGTCGCCGAGATCGGTGAGCGCCGATTTCCGCCGCTGCATGGCGGCGATATGTTCCTCCACGGTGGTGGCCGAGGTGAGGGTGGTGACCGTGACGGTCCGGGTCTGCCCGATCCGGTGCACCCGGTCGGAGGCCTGCGCTTCGACGGCCGGGTTCCACCAGCGATCGAAATGGATCACATCCGCGGCGCGGGTGAGTGTGAGCCCGGTTCCGGCGGCACGCAGGCTGAGCACCAGTACCGGGGGGCCGCCGGGGGATTGGAAATCGTCGACGATCGCCGTGCGTTCGGTGGGAGTGAGCCCGCCGTGGAAGAACGGGGTGGTGAGCCCGAACCGTTCGGAGAGATGGCGTACGAGCAGTTCACCGGTGGCCCGGTACTGGGTGAAGATCAGGGTCGGCGATTCGTTGTCGAGGTTGCCGGCCACGATATCGGCGCACAGATCGAGTTTGCCGGAGCGACCGGCGAGTTCGCCGAGGTCCTCCCCGTCGATGAGACCCGGGTGATTGCACACCTGTTTGAGCGCGGTCAGCGCCGCCAGCACGCGGGCCTGGCGTTGCGCGCCGGAACCGAAGCCCTCCTGCGCCGGCCGCTCGAGCAGCCGGTCGTAGAGCCGCTCCTGCTCCGTGGTGAGATCGCACAGCAGATCGGTGTGGATCTTCGGCGGAAGCGAGGCGGCGACCTGGGTTTTACGGCGTGCCAGCAGAACCGGTTCGACGGCGTCGCGCAGCCGGGCCGCCGCCGCGGCCGAGCCCTGTTCGATGGGTTTGACGAAGCGGCGGCGGAATTGGGCGCGGTGCCCGAAGATCGCGGGCGCCACGAAGTGCAGCAACGCCCACAGCTCGTCGAGATGGTTCTCCACCGGTGTCCCGGTGAGCGCGACCACGGCATTCGCGGACAACGCTCGCGCCGCCGCCGAGACCTGGGTGCGCGGATTCTTCAGCGCCTGTGCTTCGTCGCAGACCACGGTGGTCCAGGTGGTGTCCTTCAGCAGCGCGCCGTGCAGTCGCAGGGTCGGATAGCCGGTGACGACCACCGTCGCGGGGCCGGTGTCGAGGTCGCCGCCGCGCCACGCCACCGCGCGCAGGCCCGGAGCGAAGCGGGAGATCTCGCGAACCCAGTTGCCCACCAGCGAGGTCGGGCACACCACGAGTTGCGGCCCGTGCTCCGCTCTGCCGAGCAGCAGTCCGATGGCCTGCACCGTTTTACCCAGACCCATCTCATCGGCCAGTACGGCGCCGCCGTGCCGTGCCACTGTCGCGCGCAGCCAGCCGATCCCGCGAGCCTGGTAGGGGCGCAGGTCGGCGTGTAACCCGGTGCGCAGGCCGGCCGCGACCTCGGTGGTGTCCCCGAGCACCGAGAGCACGTGGTCGCCGGCGAGCACCGCCGTGCCCTGGGCGTTCGGGACCGCGTGGGCGGCCACCGGCAACGGTCCCGGTTCGCCGTCGAGCACCCGGCGCCAAGCGAGGGTGGAGTTTCCGGGATCGGCCACCGGCAGCCCGGCGAAATCGTCGGGCGTCACCAGCGCGCAGGCGACATCGGCGACTCGCAGGCCGGCACTGCCGGTACGGAGTTGGGCGAGTGTGCCGCCCGGTACGACGAGTGGCACGGTGGCCGGGACACCGGCCCCGTGCGGCGCCGGGCCCGGTTCCCGGCCGGACCAGGTCCACAATGCGAACATATGCCGGTCGGGCAGATAGGTGGTCTCGGTGGTCGGCAGGGTGCACCCCTCAGGAATATCGTATGGCGTACGGAGTAATATTCGAACGCGTACGGTACCGGATTTGTTCCGGGCCGTCTCACGCGGAACCGGAGGGAGACCCATGATCGACGGCCGATATCGCCGCGGCCGGTTGCTTCCGAGGTCGTCGGACCCCGATACAACCCGGATCGAGCGGCCGGGATCGGATCCCGCCGTCCGCGGGGACGGCGCGGTCTCCGGTGGCCTCCGGTGAGCCGGGACGGCGATCCCGCGCGCGCACTCCTCGAACTGCTGTGGCGCCACGAACTGCCCCCGCGCCGCCCTGCGCGCGGCCCGCGGCAGACGGTGAGCGTGGACGCGGTGGTCGCGGCCGCGATCGGGCTGGCCGACCGCGAGGGCTACGCGGGAGTCTCGGTGCGCGCGGTCGCCGCCGAACTCGGTTTGCGGCCGATGAGCCTCTACACCTATGTCCCCACCAAGGAGGCCCTCACGGCCCTGATGGTGGATGCCGTGGCCGAGGACGACGCCGCGTTGCCCACGGCGCCCGCACCTGCCCGGGACCGCCTGGCGGCCGTGGCGCGGCAGGTCCGCGACGAGTACCTGACCCATCCCTGGCTGTTCGAGGTGCCCGCCTGGCGGATGGTGCTCGGACCCGGCCGGATGCGCCGCTACGAACGCCAGCTGGCGGCCGTCGAGGGGATCGGCCTCGACGATCCGGATATGGACCGGGCGCTCGCCGTACTGACGCAGTTCGCGACCGGTAACGCGCGCACCGCGCTCGCCGCCGCGCGCAGCGCCCGGGAACAGTCCGACGCCGAATGGTGGGAGACCTACGGCCCGCTGCTGACCCGTGTCATGCCCGCCGCCGATTTCCCGCTCGCCTCCCGGGTGGGGGCCGTGGTGGGAGAGCTCTACCAGGCGCCGGGCGATCCCGACGGTGAGTTCGAGTACGGCCTCGAACGCCTGATCGCGGCGATTCTGCCCGGTCCGCCGCCGACCGGTCACTGAGGCGCCGGGCGCGACGAAAGTGGCGGGCGACCGGAGACCGGTCGCCCGCCAGAAAGCGGATTCAGTTGTTCGATTCTGTTGTGTCGGACGCCTGGACGGGTCAGAGGGCGGGAGCGGACTCCGTATCGATGACGGCGTCGAGCTCACGCAGTCGGTCCATATGTTCGTTCGCGTGATGCTGGCAGAAGAGCAACTCGCCACCTGCGGGCAGAACAGCACGAACACGCGCAGCCGCCCCGCAACGATCGCAGCGATCGACCGCGGTCAGTGGGGTGCTGGTCAGGGTTCCTGGCATGACTCCTCCGTCCTGGCTTCCGGCACAAGACCGTTCACCTGGTGTGAGGCCCGTGGTCACTCCGCGGGCTCGCTTCCGCTACTTCCCAGCAGTGGTGTAACTACTCTGTCAGACGTTCGGAGCATCGGCTTTGTTCCCGTTGGGGAATCGGTGTGTTTTCCCTAACACGACCAGCGGTTTCCGCCTGTGGCGAACACCGCGGGCCGGGTGGGGGATACCACCGCCTCCGCTACCGAACCGGCTGTCGAGTTGTGTATCGGAGGTTACCCGTGCCCAGTGACACTCACACCCTTGTTCACCTCTGTACTCCCGGTGAGTGGGCTACAGCACAACAACTGGGCGCCCATCGCCCGTCGTCGCTGGTATCGCAGGGGTTCGTGCACCTGTCGACCCCGCGGCAGGTGCACCTGCCCGCCAACCGGCTGTACGCGGACCGCGACGATATGGTGCTGCTGCGCCTGGACCCCACCCGGCTCGGTGCGCCGGTCCGGTGGGAGCCCGGGGTGCCGGGCGACGATCCCGATATGCGTTTTCCCCATCTGTACGGCCCGCTGCCGGTCGCGGCCGTCCTGGCCGTGCACGACTACCGGCCGGGCCCCGACGGGCGCTACGCCGCGCTTGCGGACTGAACCGAGCCTATCGCCCGCCGGGCGTCTCCTCGCGCCGGTCCTCCAGTTCGCGGGCGAGGATGGCGGCCTGGACGCGGGACCGGATGCCGAGTTTCGTCAGCACCCGCGAGACGTGTGTTTTCACCGTGGTCTCGCTGATGAACAGGCGGCCGGCGATCTGGGCGTTGGACAGGCCGCCGCCCAGGCAGTCGAATACCTCTCGTTCCCGGGCGGTGAGGTCGGCCAGGCCGCTGGGCGGCGCGGGCCGGGCGGTCGCGCCGGTTCCGGCGAATGCGTCGATCACCGCGCGGGTGACTTCCGGGGCGAGCACCCCCTCGCCGGCGGCCACCGCGCGGACCGCGGCGATCAGGGCCGGTCCGGAGGCCGATTTCAGCACGAATCCGGCGGCTCCGGCCCGGAGGCTGCCGAAAACGTATTCATCGAGGTCGAATGTGGTGAGCACCAGCACCCGGGCCAGATCGCCGCCGGTGATCCGCCCGGTGGCGGTGATACCGTCGACGCCGGGCATCCGGACATCCATCAGGACCACATCCGGCCGCAGGGCCCGCGTCTGGGCCAGGGCGACCTCGCCGTCGGCCGCCTCACCGACGACCTCGATATCGCCGGTGGTTTCCAGGATCATCCGCAGTCCGGCCCTGATGGCGGCGTGATCGTCGGCGATCAGCACCCGTATCGTCATCGCGTCTCTCCCGCGGCGACGGCGAGCGGCAGTCGCGCCCGCACCCACCAGGTGCCCGATTCCGGCCCGGCCCGGAAAGTGCCGCCCAATGCCGCCGCCCGTTCGCCCATATTGGCCAGCCCCCGGCGGGAACCGGCGCCGGGATCGGGCGCGGCCGGGGTGGCCGGGAGCGTATTGCGTACCGCGAGAACGAGTTCCCCGGCCTCGGTGGTCACATCGATCCCCACCTCCGCACCCGGCGCGTGCTTCATCGCGTTGGTCACCGCCTCCTGGATGATCCGGTAGGCGGCCTGATCGATGGCTCCCGGTGGGGCGCCGGGGCCGGTGTCCTGATGGAACCGGACCTGGACGCCGGCCTGGCGGGCGGCGGTGACCAGCCGGGACAGCTGGGCGAGCCGCCCGGGTGCGGTGGTGTCGGCGGCATCGTCGTCGCGGCGCAGCAGGCCGATCATGGTGCGCATCTCCTGGAGGGCGTCGACGCTGTTGGCGCGGATCGAGGTGAGGATCCCGGTGAGACGCGGATCGGTGCCCGAGCCGTCGACCCCGGCCAGGGCCGCCTCCGACTGCAGGGCGATGGCGGACAGATGCCCGGCGATGACATCGTGCAGATCGCGGGCCATGGCCTTGCGTTCGTCGGCCACCGCCGCCCGGCGGTCCAGCTGTGCCACCAGGGACAGGGCCCGGCCACGGGCCCGTTCGGCCTCCGCGGTCTCCTTGTGGGCGCGCACCGTCAGACCCCACCACAGCGACGTGCCGACGAAGGCCGCGGCCATGACGAGCGCCAGGATCATCACGCGCCAGCTACCGGTGATCGCCAGTGCCACTCCGGCCACGATCGCGGACAGCGTCAACCAGGCGACCACCGCCCCCTGCATCTGCCGCCGGGTGCCGTAGACGACGGCGGCATAGATCAGATCGGTGTAGACGAGCCAGACCGGCAGGGTGGGCCCCAGCGACAGATCCAGTGCCAGCGGCAGCAGACCGGCGAGCATGGCCGCCACCGGGGCGCGGCGGCGGATGAACAGCACCGCGCAGGCCAGCGCGAGCACCACCAGCCGGACCGGGATCGGGACCGACGGCGTGTCGTCGGAGACGAACAGCATATGGAACCCGGCCAGGTACAGCAGCGTGCCGAACAGGAACCATCCGGCCGCGACGACGGCATCGCGCGCCGTCGCCGATAACGCCGACCACCGCTGCATCACCCCATCTCAGCACACGTCCGGCGGGCCGGCGTCCATCGAAATGATGAGGCCGCCGCCCGGATTCCGGTCCGGCGCCGCGGCCGCTGCCGGTGGGGCCCGGCCGGACGCGCCACGGCCCCTGCACACCTCGGGATCCGCGGGGATCCGGATATGTGCAGGGGCCGTGGCGCGAACGCGGGACCTCTAGTCGAGATAGTCGCGCAGAACCTGCGACCGGCTGGGATGGCGCAGTTTGCTCATCGTCTTGGATTCGATCTGGCGGATCCGTTCGCGGGTGACCCCGTACACCTGGCCGATCTCGTCCAGGGTGCGCGGCTGGCCGTCGGTGAGCCCGAACCGCAGCCGCACCACGCCCGCCTCACGTTCGGACAGGGTCTCCAGCACCGACTGCAACTGATCCTGCAGCAGGGTGAAGCTCACCGCGTCGACCGCGACGACGGCCTCGGAATCCTCGATGAAATCGCCGAGCTGGCTGTCGCCCTCGTCGCCGATGGTCTGATCCAGCGAAATGGGCTCCCGGGCGTACTGCTGGATCTCCAGCACCTTCTCCGGGGTGATGTCCATTTCCTTGGCCAGCTCTTCCGGGGTGGGCTCACGGCCCAGGTCCTGGAGCAGCTCACGCTGTATCCGGCCCAGCTTGTTGATGACCTCGACCATATGCACCGGGATCCGGATGGTGCGGGCCTGGTCGGCCATGGCCCGGGTGATGGCCTGCCGGATCCACCAGGTGGCGTAGGTGGAGAACTTGTAGCCCTTGGTGTAGTCGAACTTCTCGACCGCGCGGATCAGGCCGAGGTTGCCTTCCTGGATGAGGTCCAGGAACGCCATTCCGCGGCCGGTGTAGCGCTTGGCCAGCGACACCACGAGCCGCAGGTTCGCCTCGAGCAGATGATTCTTGGCGCGGTTGCCGTCGCGGATGATCCAGTTGAAATCGCGGCGGGTGGCGACCGGAAGCTTCTCGCCGGCCTCGGTGAACTCACGCATCTTCTCGGCGGCGTAGAGCCCGGCCTCGATCCGCTTGGCGAGCTCCACCTCCTCCTCGGCGTTGAGCAGCGCGACCTTGCCGATCTGCTTGAGGTAGGCGCGCACCGAATCGGCGGAGGCGGTGAGTTCGGCGTCCTTACGGGCCTGCCGCAGCGCCTCGGACTCTTCTTCGTCCCAGACGAAATCGCCGGAGGCCTTGTCCGCCGCGGTCGGCTCGGAGGTGCCGTCGGCGGCCTCGCCCTCGGCCTCTGGCTCCTCGGCGACCTCGGCGTCGGCGACCAGTTCGTCGCCTTCGTCGGTGAGATCGTCCTCGGAGACCTCCAGATCGCCGAGGTCCGCGACATCCAGCGAATCCTCGTCGAGCTGCTCTTCGCCCGAACCTGGGGCGCCGGCGCTGCCCGCCTTCTTGGCCGGAGCTTTCTTGGCCGGGGCCTTTTTGGCGGTGGCCTTCTTGGCCGGAGCCTTTTTGGCAGCGGCCTTCTTCGCCGGAGCCTTTTTGGCAGCGGCTTTCCGGGCCGGGCGTGCCGCGGGAACTTCCGTGGCCTCGGCGTCGGCCGATTCGGCTGTCTGACGGGTATTCGTGGCTACCACGTACGCCCTTTCGTGACGGTCTCGTGCGGCGTCACGCCAGAGTAGTATTCCGGCGGAGCGGTCTGTCGGGTTTACCGGCTAAAACGCCGGTCGGGTGTCCGGCTCACCGCCGGGTCCTTCCATTGTAACGATCCGACCAGTGTGCCCTTGCCCGTGGCGCGGAGAACCTCAGGGGGTGATTCCGGCGTCGACAGCCATGGCGGCGCCCACGATACCCGCCGTGTTCTTCAAGGTCGCGGGGACCACGCGGGTGCGGTTGGTGAGCAGCGGAATCCACTGGTCGGCGTCGCGGCTGATCCCGCCGCCGGCGACGAACACGGTCGGCCAGAACAGGTCCTCCAGGCCCGAGAGCACGGTGCTGACCCGGGCCGCCCACTCCGGATAGGTCAGATCCTCGCGTTCCTTGATCGAGGCGGCCGCGCGGTGCTCGGTCTCCATTCCGCCGATCTCGAGATGCCCGAGTTCGGTGTTGGGTACCAGCGAGCCGTTGTTGAGCAGCGCCGATCCGATACCGGTCCCGAAGGTCAGCAGCAGCACCAGCCCGTGGATATGGGCCGCCGCCCCGTACCGGTCCTCGGCCAGCCCGGCCGCGTCGGCGTCGTTGAGCACGGTGACGTCCCGGCCGCCCAGCGCCGCGGCGAACAGCGCCCGGGCGTCGGTGCCGATCCAGGATTTGTCGACGTTGGCCGCGGTATGGGCGACCCCGTCCAGGACCACGCACGGCAGGGTGACGCCCACGGGCCCGTCCCACCCCGCCTGCGTCACGAGCTCCGCCGCCGCCGCGGCGACCGCGTCCGGTGTGGACGGTCGCGGGGTCGCGATCTTGATGCGCTCGTAGACGAGCTCTCCGGTGTCCAGATCGACCGCGGCGCCCTTGACGCCGCTGCCGCCGATATCGATACCGAACGCGTGCCGTCCACCGGACATGCGGGTTCCCTCGTTCCCTGTGCTGGCCTGATGTCGTCGTACGCCGGTTCGCCGGGTCGCGGCGGCCGGGGCCGCGCGAGATGTGCCGAAACGACGCTGTTGCCTCCCACCCGGTTTCGCGCGGCCGGCCCGGGGCACGGCCCGCCGGTGTGGTGTGCACGACAAGCGTAATGGCCGGGCCCGGCCACCCCGATCGCAGGATCTGTGCTGCGATGGGAGATGTGCCGGAATCGACGTGGTCCCTCACCGCTGCCTCTGAACCCGCTCCCGCCGACGCCGCGCTGCTGCGCCGCATCTCGACCCATCTGGCCGGAACAGCCGCCGCCCATGTGCGGGCGCGGCGCCCCGAGGTGTTCGGCCCGGACGGCGCCGGCGACCGGGCGGTCCGCACCAAGAGCACCCCGACCGATCCGGTGACCGTGGTCGATACCGAGACCGAGCAGATGATCCGCGACGAACTGGCCCGGCTGCGGCCCGGTGATCACATCCTCGGCGAGGAGGGCGGCGGCGATCTCACCGCGGCCGGCGACGACGAGGTGGTGTGGGTGGTGGACCCCATCGACGGCACGGTGAATTTCCTCTACGGGATCCCCGCCTACGCGGTGTCGGTGGCCGCGGTGCGCGGTGGACGGCCGGTGGCGGGCGCGGTGGCCGATGTGGCCGCCTCGACGCTGTACGCCGCGGGTTCCGGTCTCGGGGCCGCCCGTATCGGCCCGTCGGGCCGGGATGTGGCGCTGCGGTGCAATCCCGTGCGGGACGCGGGCCTGGCCCTGGTCGCCACCGGTTTCGGGTACGGCGTGCAGCGCCGCACCCGGCAGGCGGCGTGTGTCGCCGAGCTGCTGCCGCATATCCGCGATATCCGCCGTATCGGCGCGGCGGCGCTGGATCTCTGCATGGTCGCCGAGGGCCGGGTGGACGCCCACTACGAGCACGGTCTCAACCCCTGGGACTGGGCGGCCGGGGCGCTGATCGCCGCCGAGGCGGGCGCGATGGTGCGGCTACCGCCGATGTCGGATACCGGCGCCGCGGGCACGCTCGTGGTGGCGGCGGCGCCGGGGATCGGGGCGGAGCTGTTCGCGCTCCTGGACCGCCTCGGCGTGTCGGAGCCGATCCCCGAGCCCTGAGCCCTGAGACCCGGTCCCCGGGTCCGGTGCGCCGGGAACTCGCGTCAGCAGCGGGCGACGCGGGCGGCCTCGAGCATATCGATGTCGATATCGGGGTTCTCCCCGCTCACCGGGTTGCGCAGCGACCGCAGGACTTCTTCGCCGTCGTTGTTGGGCGCCAGATCGCCGCCGAACAGCGAACCGAGCACCAGGTCGACGGTGTCGTCCTCGCGTTTGTCCTCGACGAGCTCCGCGCACGGCATGGCCAGCTGGACGGCGGCGGCGACCGAGCGCCCGTTCTCGCCGAACCGGATCTGCCCGGTGCATTCGAGATCGCCGTTGGCGTATACCGGATCGTTACCGAACGGTTCGCCGGGCGCACTGCCGAAACCGAGGTCGCCGAGCTGCGCCGCCACATGTGCGGCCTGCCCGCGCTGGCCGTTGGCGTTGAGCACCCGGACCGCGGTATCGGCCATCGCCGCGGGCTCCACATCCTCGAACCGGCTCGATCCCACCCGCTGGCCCGGCAGCGGCTGCGGGCCCGCCTTCGGATCGGTGGCCGGGCTCGGCGAATTGCAGGCCATCGGCGTGTAATCGTCGTCGTTGGTGGTCAGCGCCTTGATCCAGAGCCCGCCACAGAGCACGGCGAGCACAACGACCAAGATCAGCCAGGGGCGCATCCGTCGGCGCGGAAAGGGACGGCCGTTGTCGTCCGTCCGGCTGCCTTCGGTGATCAGAGAAACCACGTCGACACTGTACGGAACCGAGCCGGTGGCGCGCGCATTACCCGGTCGGCTCCGGCCGCGTTGTCCGGGCGGTTGCGGTGGGTGGGACGACACGTATCGATTTGCGGGCGGTTTCGACACGGGCGGGTTTCGATTGCGACATTTTCCACACCGTCCGCTATTGTCTGCCCGCCCAGACCGAAACATCCATGAGTAAATCGGCGTTCGGTCGCGGGAACAAGCAGGGCAACTCACGCGTTGTCCGGACGCTAACGGCGATGAGTCCCCAGGATTCGCGCTGATAGAGGACCGGTGCGGGTGTGAAGTGCACCACCGGCGGGGCGGCGGCCGCGGTCGAACCAGACGGCGTGCGCCGATCCGGATATACGGAGTAAGGACGAGGGGAAGACGACATGGCAACCGACTATGACGCACCGAGGCGTACCGAATCCGACGATGTGTCGGAGGATTCGCTGGAGGAGCTGAAGGCGCGTCGCAACGAAGCCCAGTCCGCCGTCGTGGATGTCGACGAATCCGATACCGCGGAGTCGTTCGAACTCCCCGGCGCGGACCTGTCCGAGGAAGTGCTCAGCGTTCGGGTGATCCCGAAACAGGCCGACGAGTTCACCTGTTCGAGCTGCTTCCTCGTACATCACCGCAGCCGTCTGGCCAGTGAGGCCGGCGGTCGGATGATCTGCATGGACTGCGCGGCCTGAGCGGCGCGTGAGGTCATTCCGCGCTCGGGATCCCGAGCGCGGCCAGGACCTCCCTGGGCCGGCGCGTACTGACCAGCCAGTACGGCGTCGGGTCATCGGGATCGTCGAGCACCAGCAGCACCATGGTCCCGATCCACGGCCGATGCTGGACGTAGGCCGCGGGATCGAGCTGGCGGCCCAGCGCCGCGCTCTTGGCGCCCCGGCCGACGACCGTCGCCCGGGCGACGAACGACACCGGTAGATGGGCGCGGTCCACCCGCAGTTCGGGAGTGCCGGAGGTATCCGGCGCGACCTCGACGCGGTGCCGGCTCATCCAGAACAGCACCCAGACCGGCACCGGGAACAGCAGCACATAGGGCAGCCAGGCCCGCAGCCCCGGAGCTCCCATATGGATCTCCGCGGCGAGCAGACCGGCGAGCGCGAAACCCACCGGCCACCACCACAGCGGCACCCAGAGGCGCTCGCGATACGCGGTCGGCTCGGGCCGGACGCGGGACTCGGTTTCGCTGTTTCGGGGCTGGTCGGACACGACTCAACACTAAGCGACACCCGGCTCGCGCCTGCGCGTAGGCTGGTCGGACGTGAACGCACTCTCACCGATACCACTGCTCCGGCTGGACCCCGGAATCCCCGTGCCGACGCGCGCCCACGACGGCGATGCGGGCGTGGATCTGTGCACCGCCGAGGACGTGGTCCTGGAACCGGGGGAACGAGTCCTGGTCGGCACCGGTATCGCGGTCGCGCTGCCGGTCGGCACCGTCGGTCTCGTCCATCCACGGTCCGGGCTGGCCGCGAAGGCCGGCCTCTCCGTGGTGAACGCACCGGGAACCATCGACGCCGGGTACCGGGGTGAGATCAAGGTCTGCCTGATCAACCACGATCCGCGCACGGCGATCGAACTGCGCCGCGGCGACCGGATCGCGCAGCTGCTGGTGCAGCGGGTGGAGCTGGTCGATTTCGTGGAGGTGGACCGGCTCGACGATTCGGACCGCGGCGCCGGCGGTCACGGATCCAGTGGGGGACACGCGAGTTTGACGCCGGGCGGTGCGGACACCGCGGACGGCAAGGAGGCCTGACATGTTCGGACGACGGAAATCGGGCGGGCGCAGATCCGACGAGGATCGGTACGACACCGGTGAGTACCGCACCGGTGAGTACGAGGAATACGACGAGGGCGGATATCACCGGGCGGAATACGACGAGTCCTACGAGGACCAGGCGTATGCCGTCGACTACGACGAGAGCTACGACGACGGATACGGCGGCGCGGCCTACAGCGACGCCTACGACGCGGCCATCGACGATCCCGATACCGAACCGCATCGGCGCGGTCCCTACGACTACGACGATGTGGCCGAGGTCCTGGAGAATTTCACCGATACCCGCCTCGATCTGGGCTCGGTGATCGTCCCGGTGCCGCCGGGTGGGCAGCTGCAGGTGGAGATGACCCCGCAGGGCACCCCGCAGGCGGTCCATCTGGCCACCGAGCACGGGCGGATCACCGTCGCCGCCTACGCCGCGCCGAAATCCAAGGGACAGTGGCGCACCGTCGCCGCCGACCTCGCGGAATCGCTGCGCAAGGACAACGCCCGGGTCTCGGTCGAGAAGGGTCCGTGGGGCCGGGAACTGGTGGCGGCCACCGAGGGCGCCGATCTGCGTTTCATCGGGGTGGACGGCTATCGCTGGATGATCCGGCTGGTCGCGGCGGGGCCTTCGGGTTCCACGGCGGCGGGCAGCCCGCTGGTCGCCGCGGCGCGCCAGGTCCTGAGCGAGACGATCATCCGCCGCGGTACCGACGCGCTCCCGGTACGGGAACCGTTGCCGGTGGTGCTGCCCCAGCAGTTGGCCGATCAGCTGACCGCCGCGCACCAGCAGCAGCAACAACAGCAGGCCCAGCAGCAGGCCACCGCCTCGCAGCCGCCCCGGCCGATGCAGACGCCCGCGGTGCTGCCGCCCCAGCAGCCGCAGCAGCCCCGCCGTGGTGCCGAGGGGTCGGCGATGCAGCAACTGGGCCGGGGCTGAGCCCCCGGGCGGGGCGATATCGGTCACGGACCGCGACCGTGGTCGCCCGCCATCCGGGTGGGCGACCACGGTGGCCGGTCTAGCGCAGCCCCAGCCGTCCTATGACGCCCGGATCGGCGCCGAGCTCGTCGAGCGTGATCTCGGTGAGCACCGAGTGCGGCGCCCGCCCCGCCCATTCCCGTCCCACCGCGACCGGATGCACCGGATCGTCGATGGCCGCGATGACGGCGAGCGGGGCCGCCAGCGACTCCAGCACCGCCGCGTCGGGCCATTTGTACTGCGCGGCCTCCTCCAGGGCGGCCGGCAGTCCCGGCCACTGTCCGCGCCAGGACCTGGTCAGCGCGTCGGCGAGCCAGCCCGGGCTGCTGCCGCGCATCCGCTCGATCACCGGTTCCAGGCCCTCCGCGCGCAGCTGCGCCGCCGTCACCGAGGCGCTGAGGGTCGCGGGGCAGTGCGCGATATCGGGACCCGTCCAGGCCGGTAGCGCGGCGACCACGCCGCTCACCTCGGACCGATCCCGGCCGGCCGCCCATTCGACGGCCACCGCGGCGCCCAGGGAGATCCCGGCAGCCAGTACCGGCCCCCGTGCCAGGGCCGCGTCCAGCGCCGCGCGGCAGCTGTCGATCACCCCGGCGGGATCGGGGTCCACGGCGATCAGATCCAGCTCCAGCGCGGTACAGGCGGGGCCGAACGCGCGGCGGGCGAAATGCGCATCCGAGCCGGTCCCGGGCAGGGCGACGACAACGGCCGGGGGTGGGGAATCGAACACCGGACCGAGCGTAGCGGTGCCGCCGGTACCCATCTACAGTGGCGGGTACGGCCACAGCCGGGTCGTGGCAAGGAACTTCGGACGGTATGTGATCCATATCGTCCGCGCACAGGAGAGCAAGCGATGTCTTCCTCGGCAGGAAGAAAAGCGGGCGACAAGTCCGCAACCGGATATTTTCGCCGGCTCGGTCGCAGGCTGACCGAGGATATCGATCAGCTCGACGCCGAGGAGCTGGCGGAGAAGGCCGACGCCTCGGGCGCCTGCCGGGTCTCGGACTGCCGTCGCGGCGAAGAAGCGACGATGCTGGGCCGGTTGCGCAGTGTCGACTCGTGTACGCAGTCGGCGGGCGCGAGCGTGCAGGCGGAGTTCTTCGACGGGACCGACGCCATCACACTGGTGTGGATCGGCCGGCGGCGGATTCCCGGTATCGAATCGGGACGGCGCATCATGGTTCGCGGGCGCATCGGTGAGCGCGAAGGCCGTAAGGTGATCTTCAACCCCTACTACGAATTGCGCGGAAACAGCTGACGTATGCCATCGAGCGACGAGTACGTAACCCGGCCGCTGCCGCGCGCCGCGACCGTTCCGGAGCGGACGGCCGGTGACGCCCCCGCCGACCCCGATACCGCCGACGAGGAACGCCCCGAACCCGCCGAGCGGACCATGCTGGAACAACTGGGTGGTTTCTCGGGGCTGATCTACTCGACGCTGCCCGTCCTGGTCTTCGTGCCCGTCAACACCCTGTTCGGCCTGGCGGCCGCGATCTGGTCGGCGCTCGGCGTGGCGGCCGCGATCCTGCTCTGGCGCCTGGTGCGGCGCGAACCCATCCAGCCGGCCGTCTCCGGGTTCGTGGGTGTGGGGATCTGCGCGCTCATCGCCTGGCGGGTCGGCGAGGCCAAGGGTTTCTTCCTGTTCGGGATCTACACGAGCCTGATCTACGGGGCCGCGTTCCTCATCTCCATCCTGGTCCGGCGGCCGCTGGTCGGTGTGGTGTGGGGATTCCTCAACGGGCACGGCGGCGACTGGCGTGAGGACCCCCGGGTGGTCCGTCTCTACGATGTGGCCACCGTGGCCTGGGTGCTGGTCTTCGGCGCCCGCTACCTGGTCCAGAATCATCTCTACGACACCGACAGCACCGGCTGGCTGGCCGCCGCCCGTATCGGGATGGGCTGGCCGCTCACCGCGCTGGCGCTGGTGGTGACGGTCTGGGCGGTGCGCCGGGCGGGGCATCTGCCGGCCCGTTCCGGCGGCCGGCACTCCGCCGAATCCGCCTGACCCCGTGGGCGCCAGGGTGGGAAATGACCCACCCTTTGGTGTCTATCACCGCGCCGCCGTTCATCGGACGATCGTTGTACGAAGACGATCTTCCGAGAGGACTGGCGAATGCGAACCGATACCCACACCCACGCCCGGGCCGAGCGGGGCCGTGACAACCCGGTGTTGTCCCAGAGCCGCCGCGTCTGCGCCGAACTCGACACCCTGGTGGGCCCGGCGGCCGCGGGTGATCGCGCGGCGGTGTCCGAAATCCTGCGGCTGGTGCAGCCGCTGGTCCAGCGGTACTGCCGCACCCGGCTCGGGAACACCGCCCATCTGCACGTCACCGCCGACGATGTCGCGCAGGAGGTGCTGATCGCGACCGTGAACGCCATTCCGCGCTATCGCGATCAGGGCAAATCGTTCCTGGCGTTCGTGTACGGGATCGCGGCCAACAAGGTCTCCGACGCCTTCCGCGGCGCGCAGGCCGATTTCGCGTACCCGATGGCCGAGGTCCCGGAACCGGTCAGCACCGCGGCGGGCCCGGAGGAGTGGGCGCTGGCCGCGGAACGGGGGGCCGTGGCCCGCGAACTGATGCAGCAGCTGAACCCGGTGCACCGCGAGGTCCTGGTGATGCGGATCGTGCTCGGCTGGAGCGCCGCCGAAACCGCGGCCGCGATCGGCACCAGTGCCGGCGTCGTCCGGGTCATGCAGTACCGGGCGCTGAACAAGCTGCGGGCGCGGGCGCGGGCCGAGCAGCCCGTCGCCGCGTGAGCGCACCGGGTGACGGATCTGCCGGGTGCTGTCGGAGGGTCAGTATTCGGCGTCCTGTGACGGCGTGAGCCCCGGAGTGGGCGCCGCCGGCGGGACCGTACCGTGCCGGGCGAGGATCACGCGGAGTTCCTCCTCGGCTTCGCTGGACGCGACGAACAGCAGTTCGTCGTCGCCTTCGAACGGGTCGTCGGGCTGCGGCACGATGACCCGGCCGCCGCGCAGGATGGTGACCAGCGCCGTATCGCGGGGGAGGGTGAGGTTGCGGACGGGTTTTCCGGCCAGCGTGGTGTCCGGCGGCAGGGTGACCTCGACCAGATTCGCCTGGCCCTGCCGCAGCGTCATCAGCCGCACCAGGTCGCCCACCGTGACGGCTTCCTCCACCAGTGAGGCGAGCAGGCGCGGGGTGGAGACCGCCACATCGACACCCCAGGATTCGTCGAACAGCCATTCGTTGCGGGGATCGTTCACCCGGGCCACCACCCGCCGGACCCCGAACTCGGTTTTCGCCAGCAGGCTGTGCACCAGGTTGGCCTTGTCGTCGCCGGTGGCGGCGATGACGACCTCGTAGTCCTGCAGACCGGCGTCCTCGAGCAACTGCAGCTCGCACGCGTCGGCATGCACCCAGATCGCGTCCGGCACCGAATCGCGGTCGATATGGTCGAGCTGGCGTTCGAGGAGCATGATGTCGTGCCCGGACCGCAACAGTTCGCGGGCGATGGAGCGGCCGACGGCCCCGGCTCCGGCGATGGCCACTTTCATGATCAGTCCTTGCTCGCGGGGGGTTTGGCGGCCAGCGCGACCGCTTCGCCGGCCGAACCCGAGGTCGCGGCCACATAGACGATGTCGTCGGCCTGCACCACGGTTCGGGCATCGGGTAATACGCCCTGCCCGAATCTGATGACAAATGCCACACGGGCGCCGGTGGCGCTCTCGAGGTCTTCGACCGTGCGCCCGTACCAGTCCTCGTGCAGGATCAACTGGGCGACCGCGACCGTTCCGGTGGGATCGCGCCAGGTGGTGGTACCGGCATCGCCGATGAGGGTGTGCAGGAACCGGTCGGTGGTCCAGGGCACGGTGGCGATGGTGGGGATGCCCAGCCGCTCGTAGACGGCGGCGCGTTTGGCGTCGTAGATACGCGCCACGACCCGCTCGATCCCGAACATCTCCCGGGCCACCCGGGCGGAGATGATGTTGGAGTTGTCCCCGGACGACACCGCCGCGAAGGCCCCGGCCCGCTCGATTCCCGCCCGGCGCAGCACATCGCGGTCGAATCCGACGCCCACGACCTTCGTACCGGGGAAATCGGTACCCAACCGCCGGAACGCGTCCGGATTCCGGTCGATCACGGCGACCTCATGACCTATCCGGACCAGGGCGCGGGCCAGCGACGCGCCCACGCGCCCGCATCCCATGATCACCACGTACACCGCGAACCTCGCTCCTGACTCGGTGTGCCCTAGGGCAAGTGAAACAGCCGTGTGGCCGTCGCGAAAGCGAACCGTACCCGCTGGTCCTCGCCCTCAGCCACGTTCCCCCCAGTAGGTGCGGTCAAACCCCGGCTCGAGGTGACGCCTCGCAGCGCGGCGGGACCCGGGGGCTTATGCTCCGTCCGGTGTCGAAGTTGACGACCGCCACCAAGCGCCTGGTGCTGGGGCGGCCATTCCGTAGTGATTCGCTGGGCCACACTCTGCTGCCCAAGCGGATCGCCCTGCCGGTGTTCGCATCGGATGCGATGTCCTCGGTCGCCTACGCGCCCGAGGAGATCTTCCTCGTGCTGTCGGTATCGGGATTGGCCGGTTACGCCTACGCCCCCTGGCTCGGCCTGGCCGTCGCGGTCGTCCTGGTCATCGTGGTCACGAGCTACCGGCAGAACGTGCACGCCTATCCGTCGGGCGGCGGCGATTTCGAGGTGGTCACCACGAACCTCGGCCCCACCGCCGGGTTGACGGTGGGCAGCGCGCTGCTGGTCGACTACGTGCTCACGGTGGCGGTCTCGATCTCGTCGGCCGCGTCCACCATCGGCTCCGCGATCCCGTTCATCGCCACCCACAAGGTGCTGTTCGCGGTCGCCGCGATCGCGCTCATCACCGCGATGAACCTGCGCGGGGTGCGGGAGTCGGGCCGGATGTTCGCGCTGCTGTCCTACGCCTTCCTGTTCGGCATGTTCACCATGCTCGCGTGGGGTCTCATCCGGATCTTCGTGCTGGGCGACGAGGTGCGCGCGGAATCGGCGTCCTTCGAACTGCGCGCCGAGGAGGAGCATCTGGCGGGGCTGGCGCTGATCTTCCTGCTCGCCCGCGCCTTCTCCTCCGGCTGCGCGGCGCTCACCGGCGTCGAGGCGATAAGCAACGGCGTCCCGGCCTTCCGCAAACCCAAATCACGCAATGCCGCGACGACGCTGCTGATGCTGGGCGCGATCGCCATCGTGCTGCTGCTCGGCATGATCGTGCTCGCCCGGCAGGCGCACGTGGTGTTCGCCGAACATCCCGAACAGCTCGTCGGCGCGCCCGAGGGATATCACCAGAAAACCCTCATCGCCCAGATTGCGCACGCCGTGTTCAGCGGATTCACGCCCGGGTTCTACTTCGTCGCGGTCGTGACCGCGGTAATCCTCGTGCTCGCCGCCAACACCGCGTTCAACGGCTTCCCGGTGCTGGGCTCGGTGCTGGCCCAGGCGCGGTTCCTGCCCCGGCAGCTGCACACCCGCGGCGACCGGCTCGCGTTCAGCAACGGGATCCTGTTCCTGGCCGTCGGCGCGATCGCCTTCGTGGTGGCGTTCGACGCCGAGGTGACCCGGCTGATCCAGCTCTACATCATCGGCGTGTTCGTCTCGTTCACCCTGAGCCAGACCGGCATGCTGCGGCATTGGAGCCGGCTGCTGCGGCAGGAGACCGATCCGGGCGAACGGCGGCGGATGATGCGCTCGCGCGCGATCAACGCGCTCGGACTGGTGGCCACCGGGGCGGTGCTGGTGATCGTGCTGATCACGAAATTCTTCGCGGGCGCCTGGATCGCCATCGTCACCATGGCGGTGATCTTCGTGATCATGAAGATGATCCACCACCACTACAACTCGGTGGCCCGGGAGCTGGAAGAGCACGAATGGGACGGGGTGCTGCCGAGCCGGACCCATTCGATCGTGCTGGTGTCGAAGCTGCATCTGCCGACCCGGCGGGCGCTGGCCTACGCGCGGGCGGGCCGCCCGGACACGCTGGAGGCGATCACTGTGAACGTCGACGAGGACGATACCCGCGCCCTGGTCCGGGACTGGGAGAACAGTGACACCCCGGTTCCGTTGAAGGTGATCGAATCGCCCTACCGCGAGATCACCAAACCGGTGCTCGACTACGTGAAACGGGTGCGCAAGGACGCCCCCCGCGATGTGGTGACCGTGTTCATTCCCGAATACGTGGTCGGTCACTGGTGGGAGCAGGTCCTGCACAATCAGAGCGCGCTGCGGCTGAAGGGCCGGTTGCTGTTCGAACCGGGGGTCATGGTGACCAGCGTGCCGTGGCAGCTGAGTTCCTCGGCCGGGGCCCGCGCGGCGGGTGAGCCCGCGGCTCCGGGCGCGGTACGCCGTGGGTACGGCGACAATGGGTAGCGCCGGATTGCCCGCCCGCCGGTGTGCCCGAGGCGGCCGCCGATGACGTCGTGGCGGGACCGGACGCTCGAGGTCCGGCTGGGTGCTCCGGGCCACGGTGGCTTCTGTGTGGCCCGGTACGAGGGGCGGGTGGTGTTCGTCCGCCACGGTCTGCCCGGTGAGCTGGTCCTGGCCCGGGTGACCGAGGATCGCGGCGGAGCCTTCTGCCGTGCGGACGCGGTGGAGATCGTGGAGGCGTCACCGGACCGGGTGCCGTCGGCGTGCCCCGTCTCGGGGCCCGGCGGGGCGGGTTGCTGTGATTTCGCCTTCGCCACTCCCGCGGCGCAACGGAATATGAAGGCCCTGGTGGTCGCGGAGCAACTGCGGCGTATCGCCGGGATCGAGCGCGAGGTCGAGGTCGAGCCCATTCCGGGGTCCGACGGCGCCGCCGGTGGCTGGCGGACCAGGATCCGGCTGGTCGTGGACGCCGACGGCCGGGCCGGCGTGCACCGCTACCGCAGTGCCGGGATCGTGGCCGATCTGCGTTGCCCGCAACCGGTGGCCGGCGCGCTGGACGGTATCGCGCAGCGTCGCTGGACCCCCGGCGCCGATCTGGTGATCGCGGTCGACGACGAGGGCACCCGGCATATCGTCGAACTCGCGCCCCCGGTCGCCGGCACCACGCCGCGCGCGGACCGTTCCGGCGGCGGCCGCCGCCGCGGGCCCGACGGGCGTCCCGGAGGCCGGCCCACCGCCGCCCGCGGACCGCGCGCGACGGCCGGCGCCGGCGTGGACCGCGACGAGAACGAAGCCCGGGGCGCCGATACCCAGCGCCGCCGTACCGCGGCGCGCCGCGCGGCGTCGCATACCGCCCGCGACGAATGGGTGATCGAGGGCAGCGGCCGCGCGGTGCAGACCGTGGCCGGTCGTCGCTGGGAGGTCTCGGCCGCGGGGTTCTGGCAGGCGCATCGCGGCGCCGCGCAATGCTATTCGGATCTGGTCGCGCACTGGGCGCGGCCCGACGCGGGCGCCTCCGCCTGGGATCTGTACGCCGGTGCCGGGGTGTTCGCCGCCCGCCTGGCCGAGCGGACCGGCCCCGCGGGCTCGGTCCTGGCCGTCGAATCCGCGGCCGGCGCGGTGGCCGACGGTCATGCCGCGCTGACCGATCTGCCCTGGCTGACTCTGCGCGGTGGCCGCGTGGAGCGCTGGACGGCGCAGCAGCACGGTCCGCGGCCCCAGGTCGTGGTGCTCGACCCGCCTCGCGCGGGTGCCGGAAAGCCCGTGGTCGGGGCGGTGACGGCCGCCGGGCCGGATCGGATCGTGCATATCGGCTGCGATCCGGCCGCCTTCGCCCGCGATCTGCGGTTATACCTCGACGCCGGCTATCACCTGGGCGGATTACGGGCCTTCGACGCGTTCCCGGCGACCCATCACGTCGAATGTGTGGCGCTGCTGCAACGCTGAGCCGTGAGGCGCCCCGGATCAGTCCAGTTGCCAGGTGACCCGCAGGGTCGCTGCGACTTCCTGTTCGCCTGGTTCGACCGGTACCGCCGCGGGCGCCGACGCCGCCACCATCCGGACGCCGCCCGATTCCGGGGGCCGGTACGCGGGTCCGGCGGTGTTCTCCGTGATCTCCAGCACGGGACCGAGGTCGCGGGCGGCCCGGCGGGCGTACTGGCGGGCCTTGTCCAGGGCGTGGTCCCAGGCCGCGTCGCGGGCCCGGGTCAGCACGCGTTCCCGGTCGGCGAAGGTGTGGCGCAACCCGCCGAGGCGGGCGTCGTCGCCCCCGGCGGCCACGGCGTGCGCGATCACCTCGGCGGGGTCGGTGCCCGCGGTGTCCGGTGTGCCGGGCGGTCGCTGGGGGAGCGTGAGGTCGAGGGCGGTGGTCGCGATATAGCCGGTGATCCGGGAGACGCCGTCCTGCCACGCCGTATCCGAGCGCACCGACAGCACGCCGGTGGCGATATCGGTATCGGGCACCCCGTCGCCGCGCAGGGCGGCCGTGATCGCCACCACCCGCCGCCCGGCCTGTTCGTAGGCCAGTCCGACCGTGCTCGCCCGGCATTCCACCCCGATGGACACCACCAGCCTGTCCGGGGTCGCACGTACCGTACCCTCGCCGAACACGGTCACCGTCGCGGTCTGCTGCCCGCCCATCCGGACCTCCTCGCGTCGTTGTCACGGCGTGCGCCGATGCGCCGCCGCGCCGGGCGGCCGGGGAACACGGTTCGCGCGGCGCCCGCCACTCACCTTAGGCTGGAGCGATACACCGGACCGCGGATCCGGCCCGCGGCGGCGGTATCCATCGCACACCACTCGGGTGGTGTCCATCGCACGCCGCCCGGGTGGTGCAGTCGGCCGCGGCTCATAGACTGGTCGGATCAACTGCGCTATCCGGAGGGAGCGAATCAGGTGGGAGTGCTTTCCCGGGTCGATACGCCCGAAGACGTGCGTCGGCTGTCGGTACCGCAACTGCGGGAACTGGCGGCCGAGATCCGCGAGTTCCTGGTGCACAAGGTGGCCGTCACCGGTGGGCACCTGGGACCCAACCTCGGAGTGGTGGAACTCACCCTGGCGTTGCACCGGGTTTTCGATTCACCCGCCGACCCGTTGATCTTCGACACCGGGCACCAGGCCTATGTCCACAAGATCGTGACCGGTCGCAAGGACCAGTTCGACACCCTGCGCCGCAAGGACGGGCTGTCCGGTTATCCCAGCCGTGCCGAGAGCGAGCACGACTGGGTCGAATCCTCACACGCGTCGGCGTCGCTGTCCTATGCCGACGGCCTGGCCAAGGCTTTCGCGCTGACCGGGCAGGACCGCCATGTCGTCGCGGTGGTCGGCGACGGCGCGCTCACCGGTGGGATGTGCTGGGAGGCGCTGAACAATATCGCCGCCGGTCCCGACCGGTCGGTGGTGATCGTGGTCAACGACAACGGCCGCTCCTACGCGCCGACCATCGGTGGCCTGGCCGAGCGGCTCACCGCGCTGCGGACCCAGCCCGCCTACGAACATATGCTCGACACCGGCCGCCGGATCCTGAAAAGCATTCCGCGCGTCGGCGATTCCGCGTATTCGATGGTCCACGCCGTGAAGGCGGGCATCAAGGACGCGGTGAGCCCGCAGGAACTGTTCAGCGATCTCGGGCTCAAATACGTCGGGCCGGTGGACGGCCACGATCCGGTGGCCCTGGAATCGGCACTGCGCCACGCCAAGGATTTCGGCGGGCCGGTGGTGGTGCACGCGGTCACGCAGAAGGGCCACGGCTACGAACCGGCCGAGAACCATGTGGCCGATCAGATGCACGCCTGCGGCCCCATCGACCCTCTCACCGGTGAATCCGTGAGCAAGGGCGGTGCGGCGAGCTGGACCTCGGTGTTCTCCGCCGAGCTCATCGCCCACGCCGAACGCCGCGACGATATCGTCGCGATCACCGCCGCCATGCCCGGGCCCACCGGGCTGTCCGCCTTCGGCGAGCGATTCCCGGACCGGTTGTTCGATGTGGGTATCGCCGAACAGCACGCCCTGGCCTCGGCGTCCGGGCTGGCGCTGGGCGGGCTGCATCCCGTGGTGGCGATCTACTCGACCTTCCTCAACCGCGCGTTCGACCAGCTGCTGATGGATGTGGCGCTGCTGAAGCAGCCGGTCACCCTGGTCCTGGACCGCGCCGGGATCACGGGCGCCGACGGCGCCAGCCACAACGGTATGTGGGATCTGTCGCTGCTCGGCATCGTGCCCGGGATGCGGGTGGCCGCCCCCCGGGACGCGACCACGCTCGCCGAGGAACTGTCCGAGGCGCTCGCGGTGAACGACGGGCCGACGGCCCTGCGGTTCCCGAAGGACAGTGTGGGCGCGGATATCCGGGCGCTGGAACGGCTGGACGGGGTGGATGTCCTGTGGCTGCCGGACCGCGAGGGTCCGTCGGCGCGTACGCAGCACGGGGATGTGCTGATCGTGGCGGTCGGCGCGCTCGTGCCGGCCGCGCTGCAGGCCGCGGAACTACTGGAGGCCGAACAGATCACCGCCACCGTCATCGATCCGCGCTGGGTGCTGCCGGTTTCGGACACCATCGTCAAACTGGCGGAGAACTACCGGCTGGTGGTCACGCTCGAGGACAGCGGTCTGCACGGCGGGATCGGCTCCTCGGTCTCGGCCCGGCTGCGCGGCGCCGGACTGGATACGCCGACCCGGGATATCGGTATCCCGCAGGAGTTCCTCGACCACGGCAGTATTCCGCAGGTCCGCCAGGAACTCGGGCTGACGGCCCCCGATATCGCCCGCCGCATCACCGGCTGGCTCGACGCCCGCTGACCGTCGCGGCGCTATCCGGCCGGAGGGTCGGGTAGCGCCGCGGCCAGCGGACCGGCGGTGAGTTCGCGCTGCCAGGGCCGGGCTCCGTGCGCTTCGAGGAATGTCTCCACCGCGGCGGCCGATTCCGGCGCGTCGTCCGGTCCGGGGCCGTAGTCGGGCAGGCCGTCCCAGCACAGGCGGCGTACCAGGTCGGGCGCGAGCAGATTCTCCACCGGGATGTTCACCTTCTCGGAGATCTGCGCCATCACCGCGCGCGCTCGCGACAGCCGGGCCGCGGCCACCGGATCCCGCCGTTCCCAGCGGTTCACCGGCGG
Source organism: Nocardia sp. NPDC049935 (assembly GCF_055586645.1). Taxonomy (NCBI): domain Bacteria; kingdom Bacillati; phylum Actinomycetota; class Actinomycetes; order Mycobacteriales; family Nocardiaceae; genus Nocardia; species Nocardia sp. NPDC049935. The sequence continues at coordinate 236,280 of NZ_JBVJHV010000001.1, forward strand.
CGGCCCGTCATAGGGCTGGCTCATCCGCGGCAGCTCGTCATCGGGCAGAGCGCGGGCGCGTTCCACCGCGCCGAGCCATTCCCGCGAGTACCGGCGCTGGCGAGGTCCCCCGAACACCGGTAACTCGCGCAGTTGTCCGAGGGATTTCGGATCGGCGCCGGCGGCGGCGACGATCGCGGAATCGGGCAGGATGCGGGACGGGGCGATATCCCGGCTGCGGGCCAGGGCGTCGCGGGTGGTCCACAGTTCCCGCACGGTCGCCAGCTGACGGGCCTTGCGCAGCGTGTGGATCCCGGAGGTGCGCCGCCAGCGGTCCGGTTTCGGCGCCGACGGCTCGGCGCGGCGGATATGTTCGAATTCCTGGGCGGCCCATTCGGTTTTGCCCTGGTCGGCCAGCGAGGCGGCGACGGCGTCGCGTAGCTCGGGCAGGAGTTCGACATCCAGCGCCGCGTAGTTGAGCCAGGCCTCGGGTAGCGGCCGGGTGGACCAGTCGGCGGCGCCGTGCCCCTTGCGCAGCGCCCGGCCGAGCAGTTGCTCCACCATCGCGGCCAGGCCGACCCGGGGGAAGCCGGCGAGCCGGCCGCCCAGTTCGGTATCGAACAGGGTCGCCGGACGCAGCCCGAGTTCGGCCAGCCCGGGCAGATCCTGATCCGCGGAATGCAGAATCCATTCGAGGGAATTGATCACGGCCGCCAGCGGTTCCAGGGCATCGGTCACCGGGATCGGGTCGATCAGGACGGTTCCGGCGCCCACCCGCCGCAGCTGGATCAGATAGGCCCGGGGCGAATACCGGAAACCCGACGCCCGTTCGGCGTCGACAGCGAGTGGGCCGGTACCGGCCGCCAGCCGCGCCGCGGCGGCGGCCACCTCGTCCGGCGTCCGGCAGACCGGGGGAATGCCCTCGGCCGGAGCCAGCAGCGGGACCGCGTCGGGTACCGCGGGGTCGCCGGTATCGGGCACGGGGTCCGCCTGCGCGCCCCGTGTGCCCTGGTCGGCCGCGGCGGTGCCGCGGTCCGGGTGACCACCGGACAGGTGGTCGGGCTCCTCTACTACCGGCATAAAGGGCCACTCTACGTGGCCGGAGCTAGCGCCGACGGTCAACCACGGTCGGTCCTGGTGGACTCCGAGGGTCGTAGATCGGTGATACCCGCAGGTGGCAGGCCCGCCGCATAGGCCAGCACTTCGCCGAACGCCTCCACATGGGGACCCATCTCGGTGCTGCGGGCCGTCCAGGAGGCGCGCAACTCCAGCTGGTGCGCCCGGGGCGGACCCGCGATATCGCCGTAGCGCACCGAACTGGTGGAGGTCACCGTGCCGCCGAGTGCCGTGAACGGCACCTCCCGCGACTCCAGCGCGTCGGCCAGCCAGCTCCACGCGACCTCCGGCAGCAGCGGATCGGCCGCCAGCGCACCGTCGATATCGGCCTGGATATAGGCGACCAGGCGGAACACCCCGTGCCAGGCCTCGTCGCCGTTGGGGTCGTGTAAGAGGATCAGCCGTCCGAACGCGTCACCGTCGGAATCGATCGGCACCACCGAGGAGTCCTCGTGGATCACCTCGGCGCCGAGTGCGTACGAGTAGGGCGCGAGGCGCTGCGGCGGCCGGATCGGGGCCAGCTCGATCCGCGGGTGCACAGACGCGGCGCCCATCGCCGAAACGGCGGCACGAAACGATGCGGGTTCGTCGCCGGGCCCATCGTCCGGTGCGCCGTCGCGGATATCGAGCGGTGTCACGGGGAATGACGGTAGACCTGTCGCACCCGGGGAGCGCGGAGGCGCGCCGGGCGACCGTTGTTGCTGGATGATCGGGTCCCGTCGTGGTAAACACCGCGCAACCCGCCGCCGGCGGCCGCCGGATCGCCCGTGAGGTGGCGCCGGGCGTGCGCGCCGTGCCCGCCGGCGCCGCATACGATGGCTGGTGATGAGCACTTATACGCGCCGCCGGTTGTCCGATGCCCCGTTCCTGGCCGCCGCCTCCGGCGCCACCCCGGCCCGGCGGCCGGTGTGGTTCATGCGCCAGGCCGGGCGGTCGTTGCCGGAGTACCGGGAGCTCCGGGCCGGGATCGGCATGCTGCAGTCGTGTTTCGATCCGGAACTGCTCTGTGAGATCACGCTGCAACCCGTGCGCCGCCACGGTGTCGACGCCGCGATCCTGTTCTCCGATATCGTCGTCCCGCTCAAGGCGGCCGGGATCGATCTCGATATCGCTCCCGGGGTGGGGCCGGTGATCGCCTCCCCGATCCGTACCGCCGCCGATGTCGCCGCGCTGCCGCGGCTGCGCCCCGAGGAAGTGGGCGCGGTGACCGACGGGGTGCGGCTGCTGGTGGACGAACTCGGGCAGACGCCGCTCATCGGATTCGCGGGCGCGCCGTTCACGCTGGCGTCCTATCTGGTCGAAGGCGGGCCCAGTAAGCACCACGAGCGCACCAAGGCCATGATGTACGGCGATCCGGACGCCTGGCACGCGCTGCTCGGTGCGCTCACCGATATCACCATCGTCTTCCTGCGCGCGCAGCTCGAGGCCGGCGTGGACGCCGTCCAGCTGTTCGATTCCTGGGCAGGTGCGCTGTCGCTGGCCGATTACCGGCGCTACGTGCTGCCCCATTCCGAGCGGGTATTCGCCGAGGTCGCCGATTCCGGAGTTCCCCGCATCCATTTCGGGGTCGGCACCGGGGAACTGCTGGGCGCGATGGGCGAGGCCGGCGCCGATGTGGTCGGGGTGGACTGGCGGGTACCGCTCACCGAGGCCGTCCGCCGGGTCGGTCCCGGAAAGGCGTTGCAGGGCAATCTCGATCCCGCCGTACTCTTCGCGGGGAGCGCGGTGGTGGAGGCCGAGGCGCGGCGGATCGCCGGGGAGGCCGACGACGCACTCACCCTGGGAGCGACCGGGCATATCTTCAACCTCGGGCACGGAGTCCTGCCCGAGACCGATCCGGGTGTGCTCACGGCCCTGGTGGAACTCATCCACGAACTCTGAGCGCACTCCCGCGGCCGCGCCCCGGCCGGCCGGGGATACGGTCGGGGTATGAGAATCGCGGTGGTCGGCGGGGGTATCAGCGGACTCGTCACGGCGTACCGGCTGCGCCGGCTGCTCGGCGAACGGGTCCGCCCGACGGTGATCGAGGGCCGCGACCGGGTCGGCGGTGTCCTGCACACGGTGCCGATCGCGGGGGAGCCGGTCGATCTGGGCGCCGAGGCGTTCGTCGGGCGGCGGCCCGAGGTTCCGGCGCTGCTGCGCGAACTCGGAATCGCCGATCAACTCGTGCATCCCGCCGGATTGCGCCCGCTGCTCTGGGCCGGCGGCCGGGCGCATCCGCTGCCGGAGCGGACGCTGATGGGTATCCCCACCGGACCCGATTCGGTCGCCGGGCTGGTCGACGCGGACACTCTCGCGCGGATCGCGGCCGAACCCACCCGGCCCCTGGACTGGCGGCCCGGCGCCGATATCGACGTCCAATCCCTGGTCGCCGACCGGTTCGGGGCCCAGACGGTGGCGCGCAGCGTCGATCCGCTGCTGGGCGGCGTGTACGCGAGCAGCGCCCGGTCGATCGGTCTGCGGGCGGCCCTGCCCACGGTGGCGGCGGCCCTGGACCGGGGCGCCACCAGCCTCACCGCCGCGGTATCGGCCGTACTGCCACCGCCCTCGGACGCCCCGGTGTTCGGCGCGCTCCGGGACGGCTACGGTGCCCTGCTGCGCGCACTGGCCGCGGGTGCGGAGGCCGAGACCGTGCGCGATACCCCGGTGACCGCCCTGCACCGGATCCCCGGCGGGTGGCGAGTCGATCCGGTCGGCGAATTCGACGCCGTGGTCCTGGCCACTCCGGCGCCGGTGACGGCCCGGCTGCTGGCCGATATCGCGCCCGCCGCGGCGGCCGCGGCCGGGGCGATCGAACTCTCGTCCTCGGCGCTGGTCGCCCTGGAACTGCCGAAGGATACGGCGTTGCCGGAGAACTCCGGGATCCTGGTGGCCACCGGAGAGGAGTTGCGCGCCAAGGCGTTCACGCTGTCCAGCCGTAAATGGACGCATCTGGCGGCGCGCGGGACGGCATTGGTACGGGTGTCGTTCGGGCGGTTCGGCGACGATTCCACGCTGCGCCGGGCCGACGCCGAACTCGTCGCCGCGGCCACCGCCGATCTGGCCACCGTCACCGATACGCCGATCGAGCCGTTGTCGGCCGTGGTCCAGCGCTGGCCGGGCGGTCTGGCCCAGTACGCCCCGGGCCATACCGAGCGGGTCGCCGCCATCGAGACCGCGCTGGGCGATATCGAGGACCTCGCGGTCACCGGCGCGTACCTCCACGGTGTCGGGGTGCCGGCCTGCGTCGCGTCGGCGAGTGCGGCCGCCGGCCGGATCGCGGCCGCGGCCACGACGCGGGCCTGAGCCGCACCGGCCCGGTTTCCCGCGCACCGGGTTGCCCGACCTCCGGATCGGTCGCACCGGGCGAGTGGCACGATGGGAGCATGGCGCGACTCGATTACCAGGCTCTCAACTCCACCATTCGCTATCTGATGTTCTCGGTCTACCGGGTGCGGCCCGGTGTGCTCGGTGACGACCGGGCGGCGGCGATCAAGGAGGCGAAGGCGTTCTTCGACGGGCTCGCCGACCGGGACGTGGTGGTGCGCGGCGTCTACGACGTGGCGGGGATGCGGGCCGACGCCGATTTCATGGTGTGGACCCACGCGGAACGGGTGGAGGATCTGCAGGCCGCGTACGCCGATTTCCGGCGGACCACCGAACTGGGCCGGGCGACCGAACCGGTGTGGAGCAATGTGGCGCTGCACCGTCCGGCGGAGTTCAACAAGAGCCATGTCCCGGCGTTCCTGGCGGGGGAGGACCCCGGCAACTACATCTGCGTGTATCCGTTCGTGCGGTCCTACGAGTGGTATCTGCTGCCCGACGACGAGCGGCGCAAGATGCTCGCCGACCACGGCAAGCAGGCGCGCGGCTATGCGGATGTCCGCGCCAACACCGTCGCCTCCTTCGCCCTCGGCGACTACGAGTGGATTCTCGCGTTCGAGGCGCCGGAACTGCACCGGATCGTGGATCTGATGCGTGATCTGCGTGCCACCGAGGCCCGGATGCACGTCCGGGAGGAGACGCCGTTCTACACCGGCCCGCGGGTCGATATCGATCAGCTGGTCGCCGCGCTGCCCTGAGAAACGGGAACAGGTATCCGCCCGGTAGGCAACCCCCGGAAATCGGGGCATGCATACCGGGCGGTCTTTATGTAACGTACCGCTCGGCGAACGGAGGACTCACTCCGCTGAGCTGGTCGAGGGGTGCAGCCGCAGTGAGATCGAGTTGATGCAGTACCGCTTGTCCGTGGGCGTCGGATACCCCTCGCCCTCGAAGACGTGGCCGAGGTGGCTGTGGCAATTCGCGCACAGCACTTCGACCCGCCGCATCCCCAGCGAATCGTCGGCACGCAGGATCACCGCGTCCGAGTCCGCCGGGTCGAAGAACGACGGCCACCCGCAGTGCGATTCGAACTTCTCCGAACTGCGGAACAGTTCCGCGCCGCAGGCCCGGCAGCTGTAGACGCCCTCGGTCTTCGTATCGGTGTACTCGCCGGTGAACGGCCGCTCGGTGCCCGCTTCACGGAGCACCGCGTATTCCCGGGGGTCCAGTTTCGCCCGCCATTCCTGCGGGGTGAGCTGGATCTTCGGGGCAGGCAGGGAGGTATGGGTCGCGTCCGTCTCGGAACTCATGCCTCCACGCTAATACGTTCCGGGTGTTCCGTCGCGTATCAGCTACGCACCACCTGCGTCTCGGCGATGCGGGCGCCGGCGGGTTCCGGGGTGCGATCGGGTTCGGGCGCGGGCGGCGGGACGGGCGTGGTCGCGGGTTCCGCGATACCGGTGCCGGTATCGCGCGAGTCCGGCGCCGAGGCCATCCAGACCGGGTCCAGATTCGGCAGCCGGCCCTCGCGCCGGGCGCTCAGGTACCGGTCGCCCAGGACACAGAACACCACGATCAGCAGCAGACCCCAGCCGAAGGTGATGCGCAGGTATTCCAGGTTGCGCCCGATATCGGGCCAGCGGTCCGACAGCCATTTGTCGTAGGACAGGAACCCGAATATCGCCAGCCAGGCCGGCCAGTTGCGCAGCACGGAGTTGCGCAGCACCACCGACATCAGGAACGGGAACAGCATCATCGAGTAGTACATCTGGCCCAGCGAGGCCAGCAGCCACGACGCGGTGAGCAGGATGCCCGAGGCGGTGGTCACGAAGAACAGCTCGTCCTCGCGGTAGTACCGGTACAGGATCCACAGCGACACCAGCACCAGCACCGCCATCGAGAGCCGGATCCCCCAGGTGAGCCAGGGCGGCAGGCCGTAGTACTCGGCGTTACCGGGAATCGCGCTGTTGAAGTAGTCGCGCGTTTCGAACAGGTACGGCAGGGTCCGGGTGAAGAACCGTTCCGGATCCTTCGACAGCGGCCAGGCGGCCGCGGTGAGCAGGACGGGCACGGCGACCGCCGTGGTGACCACGTTCCACTGCTTACGGACCAGCGCGATCAATATCAGCGGGGCCAGTGTCGGTTTGACCGCGATACTCAGGCCCAGCACCACACCGGCCCACAGGTCTCTTCGTTGCAGTAGCAGGATCAGGAACAGCATCTCCGCGAGCAACAGGCAGCCGTTGACATTGGTGAACACCAGTGTGTTTATCACCGTCTCGGACATGAACATCGCCAGCAGCAGCACCGGGGCCGCGATCGAACGCAGCGTGTAGTTGAACAACCGCAGCAGCAGATACCAGGCGAGCAGGATCGCCACCGCGTTGAGCAGGATGAACAGCCAGCGCGACTTCTCGTAGTCGATCACCGCGATCGGAGCGATCAGCAGGGTCCCGCTGGGCGGGTACAGATAGTGCGGATCGACCGATTCGAAATTCGCCGTGTACACCTCGCGCCCGTTGAGGAAATCCAGCGAGGCCTGGTAGACGGGCTTGTAGTCGTCGGTCACGAAACCGTTGACAGCCTTGATGAACACCCGGTTCAGCACGGTCATGACCGCCAGCGGCCAGAGCGCGAACCGGATCACGTCGGCGGTGGTTCGAGCGGTGCGGGGCTCGAGCTGTCGAAGGAACACCACGGCACGGTACACCGGATGGTGCCGTGGTGTTGCCGGGACCCACCCTCGACGCGCCGGTCAGACGCCCCTCCGGGGCCGCCGTGACCGCCGCGCGGCCGGCCCGGATCACGCCGGGCAGGCGGTCCCGTCACCGGGCAGCCGGCCGTCGGCGAAGTAGTCGACGAGTGCGGTCTGGGCGCAACCGGAATGGGTGCTGACCGGATGTCCCCACCCCTGCCAGGTCATGGTCGCCGTCCGCGCACCGGCTTTGCCCAGAGCGCCGGTGACCGAGGCCTGGGCGGCCCCCGTGACCGGGTCTCCGGCGCCGGTCAGCACCAGAACGGGCAGTTCCAGTTTCTCCAGCGCGGGCGGCGCCTCGGTCACCGGCCACGCCGAGCAGACCAGCATGGACAGGGCGGCGGCCCGGCCGAACGCGGGATATTTCTGCGCCCAGATACCGGTGAGGTCGGTGACCTGCGGTCCGGGCGGCGGCTGCGGTGCGTCGGTGCAGCCGTTGACGAACTGCCCGTCGCCGGCGGTGGCCGTCTCCTGCGCGTCGGCGAGCGCCTTCAACCGGCCCGTATCGCCGCGCCCGGCCGCGGCGAGGGCGTCGGACAGCTCGGCGATCCGGGTGGACTGATCGGCGCGCGGGCTGCCGAGGAACCCGGTGACGGCGGTACGGACGGCGTTTGCCGAGAGGTCGCCCAGCTGCCCGTCGGAGGCCTTCTGCATCAGCTGCGTCACGGCCGTGCGCGGATCCGGTCCGAGTGAACAGGCGGTGCCGGCGCACTGCTGGGCGAAGGCCGTCAGTGCGGCCTCCGCGCCCTGGACCGCGGTCTCACCGCGGGTGACCGCGTCCACGCCGACCGGGGCCGGGGCGTCCAGTGCCAGCCGGGCGAGCCGGTCGCCGTATTTGCGGGCGTATTCCATCGCGACCGCGGAGCCGCTGCCGGTGCCCAGCAGGGAGATGTGGTCGACGTCCCATTCCCGGCGCAGCTGCTCGATATCGTCGGCGGCGTGCGGGGCGTCGAAGGTGCCGTCGTAGGGCTGCAGGAAATCGCGGCACGCGATGGTGCCGTTGCGCGACAGATCCGCCATGGCGGTCACGGGGTTGCCCCCGGGGGCGAATTGGCCGTTGTCCTGGAGACCGGTGCGGATATCGGCGGGCAGGCAGTCGATCGCCTGGGAACTGCCGATACCGCGCCGATCCACCGCGACCAGCGGATGCGCGGTGAGCAGCGCACTCGCCGGTCCGGTGACCAGGCCCGCGAGGGTGGCGGTGGAGGAGCGGTCGACCCCGGAGGTCAGCACGACCGGGGGCGCGTCCGCCGGGGTCTGCGGCAGGCGCGCGCGCAGCGCGCCGGTCCGGAAGTTGCCGAGAACCGTACCGGCGGTGTCGATCGGCGTGGAGAAATCCGCGCATTCGAGAACCAGGCCCGCTGGTCCCGGACCCAGGCCCAGCGCGTCGAAGGTCTCCCGGGCGCATTCGCGCCAGGGCAGATCCTTTTTCGGTACCTGCGCCGCCGGGGGCGGCGGGACCTGGGCCGAGGTGGCGGAATCGCCTGGTACAGGCGGACGTTCGACGGCGACGTGCGGGCGGTCCGAGGGACCCGCGCCGCATCCGGCGATCATGATCAAGAGTGCCGAGGCCGGCACCACTGCCCGAGTCCAGCGCATGCGATACACCCTGCCAGGTCCGGATCGGCTTCGCCTGAGCGGGACGCCGTCGCGGGCCGCCGCCCGGGGCGCGGGCTCCTCGCCGCGGCCGGTGATCACGATTTCACCCAGCGGGTCAGCACCGTTCCGTCGGTGTCGAACAGCACGTGCGCGGGTGTCATCCGCCAGGCGAATTCCTCGTGCGATACCGAGATCCGCCGTGCCGCGCCACCGGTGAGCAGCGGCGCGGTGGTCAGGCACAACTCGTCGACCAGCCCCGCGCCGGCCAGCGACCCGAACAGCTGCGGTCCGCCCTCGCACAGTATCCGGCGCAGTCCGCGGCGGGCCAGGGCCTCCGGAACGGCCCGCGGGTCGATCACGGTCTCGCCCACTTCGATCACCTCCGCGCCGGCGGCGGCGAGGGCTTCCCGGCGTTCGGCGGGCGCCGCCGCGGTGGTCAGGACGAGGGTGGGTGTGCGTGCGGTGGTGAGCACCCGATGACCCGGGTCCACCGCGGCCGTGGCGGTCACGATCGCGATCGGAGGCGGCGTGCCGTCGGGGTGGCCGCCGATTCCGCGCTCCGACAGCGCGCGGCGGCGCGCCGGATCGGTCTGCGCGCCGCCGTAGTTCTCCGCGCGTACGGTGCCCGCGCCGACCAGCACCACATCGGCGAGATCGCGCAGCAGATGGAAGACCTGTTTGTCCGCCGGCGACCCCAGCGCCTCGGTGACACCCCCGGACCCGGTGGCCGCGCCGTCGATGGTGGATACGAAATTCACCCGTAGCCAACCGGCTTCCCGGCCGGTGGGATAGGCGTACAGGGCGGCGAGGGCGTCGGGATCGAGGTCTGTGAGCTGGATCGCATCGGGGCTACGCTGCATAACAGAAGCTCATATCACGTCATTAGGCTGCTTCCATGCCAGATCGCCTCGTCGACCGCCGCCCGGAGGTCCCCGCCGACCAGTTGGTCGCCCAGATGGTGCCCCCGCCCATGTTCGACGAGGTCGGCTTCGACACCTACATCCCCGACCCCAACGAGCCCAGCCAGGCCGCGGCGGTCGGCTCCGCCCGCACCTTCGCCGAGAAGGTCGCGGCCATCCACAAGGCGACGCACAAGAAGTCGTTCTTCGGCAAGAAGAAACCCACCCAGGGCGCGGGCCTGTACCTCGACGGCGGGTTCGGCGTCGGCAAGACCCACCTGCTCGCCTCGATCTTCCACGGAGCGCCCGCGCCGAAATCCTTCGGCACCTTCGGGGAGCTCACCAACCTGGTCGGGGCGCTGGGCTTCGCCAACGCCGTCGAGCGGCTGTCGGCCAACAGCGTGCTGTGCATCGACGAGTTCGAGCTCGACGATCCCGGTGACACCATGCTGGTCTCCCGGTTGCTGACCGAACTGTCCGCCCACGGCGTCTCCGTCGCGGCCACTTCCAACACCCTGCCCGGACAGCTCGGGGAGGGCCGGTTCGCCGCCCAGGACTTCCTGCGCGAGATCAAGAAACTCGGCTCGATCTTCGACACCGTGCGCGTCGACGGCCCGGACTACCGGCACCGCGATCTGCCTCCGGCGCCGGAACCCAGCAGTCCCGAACAGCTCACCGAACGCGCGGCGGCGACCCCCGGCGCGACCCTGGACCATTTCGACGCCCTGCTCACGCATCTGGCCACGCTGCATCCATCGAAATACGGTTCCCTCATCGACGGGGTCCGCGCGGTGTTCGTCTCCGATGTGCACCCCGTCACCGACCAGGCCGTCGCGCTGCGCCTGGTCGTCCTGGCCGACCGCCTCTACGACGCCGGGACCCCGGTCACCGTATCGGGCGCCAAACTCGACGAGATCTTCTCGCGGGAGATGCTCGACGGTGGCTACCGCAAGAAGTACCTGCGCGCCATCTCCCGCCTGCTGGCGCTGTCGCGGTTCGAGGTTCCGGCATGAGGAGTGCCCGGTGGTAGCCACCGTCGCGCCGCGGCGCGCTTTCCGGGTTGACCGGGCGGGCGCGGATTGGTTTGCTGGACCGGGCACGCCACGGTCGCGGTGCCGTCGAACACCGAGGGGAGTCCGGTCATGATCCATCGTTCGGCGCGCGTTCCCGCCGCGGTCCTCACCGGGGTGCTGGTGGCGCTCGGTCCTGTCACCGCGGCCGCACCCGCCGCGCCACCGGCCGCCACGGACGCACCGGCGGTCGACCGGTCCCTGCATCTCACCGGGGCGCCCAATGCCCGCGACGTCGGCGGCTATCGCACCGTCGACGGGCGCACCGTCCGTACCGGTGTCGTCTACCGCACCGATCAGCTGATGAATCTCACCCCCGCGGATCTGGACGAACTGAACCGGCGCGGCGTCCGCGTGGTCGACGATCTGCGGACCGTGTACGAGCGCGCGCTCGGCCCCGACCGCCTGCCGGCCGGCGCCCGCGCCAACTGGTACGACGTGATCGGCGCGGCCCCGCTGCCGGAACTGATGTCCACCCTCGCCGGCGGTACCGACCTGTACCGCGCGTTCATCACCGCGCCCGGCGCCGACCGCGCGGTGGCCGCGGTGCTGCGCGATATCGCCACGATTCCCGACGGCCAGGCGGTGGTCTTCCACTGCACGGCGGGTAAGGACCGCACGGGCTGGGTCGCGGCGGTGCTGCTCACCCTCCTGGGCGTCGATCGCGACACCGTCACCGAGGACTATCTGCTGTCCAACCACTATCGCGCCGCCGCCCCCGGTGATCCGATGGCCGGTGTGCAGCGCGAATGGCTGGACGGTGCGTTCGATCAGGTGACGGCGAGCTACGGCACCTTCGACCGCTACGTGAGCGAGGGGCTGGGCCTGAGCGCCGACGAGGTGCAGACCCTGCGCCAGCGGATGCTGGGCTGATCCCCGCCGCCGGGCCGATCCGCCGGAGTCAGAACGCCAGGCGCATCACGTAGTCGTGGTGCACTTGGCGGCCGACGGTGAAGGTCCGCGTGCCCACCTGTTCGAGGCCGAATTTCGCGTAGAAGCGCTGCGCGCGCACGTTCTCCTGGTTGACGCCCAGCCAGATCCCGGCGTAGCCCGCGCCCTGGGCCCGTTCCAGGGCGGCCTGCATGAGCGCGTTGGCCACACCCGTTCCGTGGTGGCCGGGGAGCACGTACATCTTGCTGATCTCGAGTACCGGGTCCAGCGCGACCGCGGCGGCGATCGCCGGATCGCCGGGTGTATCCCCGTGCAGGATCGCATAGCCCACGATCTCGCCGTCGGCGACGGCCTTGAGCACCGTCCGGGACGGATCGGACAGATACTCGCCGAACCGTTCCCCGGACAGGACGTCCGCCAGGAACACCTCGATATCGTCGAGATCGGCGTCCGGTGGGCAGGCCAGCGGAAATGTGGCCGCGGCGACATCGCTGAGCGCCTCGGCGTCCCACAGCCCGGCCCGGTCCACGGTGACAGTGGTCATAGCACCAATGAGACCACAGCGGCCCGCACGGCAGTGCCGCAGATGCGCCATCGCCCGGTGATGTCCGCAGGTCGGGCCACCGCCGCGGTGGTGTCCGCGCCGAACCCGCGGGCCGCTACCGGGTTTCACCCGACCTGCGCCGATGCAGTCGAGAAGGGCTCCGGCTTTGCCTCCGGACGCATCCGACGTAATCTCTCGCCCATGAGGAGCGGGAACCGCATCGCAATCGTCGGTGCGGGTATCGCGGGTCTTGTCTGCGCGAAGGTCCTGACTGAGGATGGGTTCGCGGTCGAGGTGTTCGATCGTGCCCCCGATATCGGCGGCGTGTGGAGCGAGACCCGCCGTTACCCGGGCTTACGGGCGCAGAGCAGCAAGAACACCTACCACTTCTCCGACCATCCGATGCCGGCCGACTACCCCCGGGTGCTCGACGGTGCGCGGATGCAGGAGTATCTGGCGAGCTATGTGCGCGCCTTCGGCCTGACCGACAAGCTCCGGCTGCGTACCGAAGTGGTGGCGGCCGATCCGGTCGAGGGCGGCTGGCTGCTGGAGATCCGCGATATCGACGGCGTGCACCGGACATCCTGCGATCACCTGGTGATCGCCAACGGCGTCTTCAGCGACCCCGAGGTCCCGGAGTTCGCCGGCGCCGCCGAATTCGCGCGCGCCGGTGGCCAGCTGGGTCATTCGACCCAGTTCCTGGACGTCGAGGCGGTGCGGGACCGGTCGGTCGTGGTGGTCGGGTACGGTGTCGCGGCCTGTGATCTGGCCACCGAGATCAGCCGGGTGGCCGCGGGGACCACCGTGGTGGCCCGGCGGCTGATGTGGAAGATGCCGCGCCGGCCGGCGGCCGGTCTCGATGCCGAGCGGCTGCTGCTCACCCGGACCGGCGCCGCCCATTTCCGCCATCCCGAACCCGGCCGGTTCGAACGGCTGCTGAACGGGCCCGGACGCTCCTTCCGGGACAGCAATCTGGATCTCGTCGAGGCACTGGTCGCCGAACGGTCCGGGGCGGCGGAGCTGGGCCTGGTGCCCGGCAGCCGGTTCGAGCAGGCGCCCGAGGCCGCGTTCGGCCTGGCCACCGACGGTTTCGCCCAGCAGGTGCGCGACGGTCGCATCACCGTCCGGGGGCAGACCCGGGTGGCCGGCCTGGGCGGCGACGCCTCCGGGCCGTACGCCGAACTCTCCGACGGGCAGCGGGTGCGCGCGGATATCGTCGTCTGCGCCACCGGTTTCCAGCAACGGGTGCCGTTCCTGACACCGTATGTGCAGCGGCAACTCACCGACGACCACGGCAATTTCCGGCTGTACCGGCAGATCCTGCCGTTGGACGTACCGCATCTGACCTTCGCCGGATACAACTCGTCGCTGCTCAGCGCGGTCGGCGCGGAGGTCGGGGCGCACTGGACCGCCGCGCTGCTCACCGGCGCGCTGACCCTGCCGCCCGACGAGACGATGACCGAGCGCATCGACGCCCGGCTGCGCTGGCTCGACGAACACACCGGCGGCCATCACGCGCACGGGTGCGCGGTGACCCCGTACGCCATCCGTGAGATCGACGAACTGCTGGCCGACCTCGGGGTCCGGCTGTCCGCCGGCGCCCGGGCCGCGCAATGGGTGCGGCCGGTGCGGCCGGGCGACTACAAGGTGCTGTCCCGCCGCAAACGGGGTCCGGTCGGTCCCGCCTACCGGCGGGCCGCCGCCCCCGCGAAAACCGCGGAGGCGAACACCCCCGAGACCGCGCAGCCCGCGCCGGCGGGGGAGCAGCGGCCGGCGGTCGAGGTGCCCGCGGATTCGCCCACGGTGCAGATACCGGGTGCGATCGCCGCGAATGCCGCCGTGCAGACCAAGATCCTGCCCGCCCCCGGCGCCACTGCCGAGACCCGCCCGGTGGAACAGGCACCACGTCCCGCCGGGCCGCCCGCGCAGCCCATCCGGCCGCCGGCGCCACCGGCCGCTCCGCCGGCCCCCCACGCGGCCACACCACCCGCTCCCGCGAGCGCGGGCCGCGCGGCCGCGGAATCGGCCGCCGCCGCCGCGGAGGCCGCCCGCCGGGCCGCGGCCGAGCAGCGGGCCGCCGGTATCGCCGCGCGGTCCAACAGCCCGACCGTGCGTATCGATATGCGTTCGGGAGTGCCGGAGATGCCGCCGACCGAACCGCTCCCGGAAGCCGGACCGTCCGCGAGCCCCGAGCCGGGCACCGCACCGGCCGGGAACGGGCCCGCCGCGCAGGGGGAACAAAAGCCCGCCCCGGGCACCCCGGTGAACGATCCGGGCGCGGTCACCGAACCGGAACTGTCGGCGGCGCCTTCCGGCGCCGTCACGGAGCCCGCGGAATCGCCGGACGGTACCGCCGAAGAAGCTCCGGGTAGCTCGGACACCTCGGGTCGTGCCGAAACGGCTGTCGATACAGCGGACTCCACGGACGACCCGAACCGGGTACCGGCCGAGCCGTCCTCCCGGAACGGGACGAACGGGACACCGGACCCCGCCGGGAATGCCGACCCCGCGCCGGCCGGCACACCCGATCCCGCGTCGTCGTCACCGTCGAGCGCTTCGGGAGCCGAATCTTCGGCAGCCGAGTCCATCACGGCGCCTACGCCGGAATCCCAGAGCTCGCCGGGGTCCGCCACGGAACGGTCCGCCGACTCCGCGGGGGACTCCGATTCCGGATCCGCGCAGGACGCCGAGGGACAGGGCACCGGCACGGCACGGCCGGATACCGGCGCGGACGCGGCGTCCGAGGAGTCGGCCGAGACCACCGGCGCCGCCCGGCGAACCTGATTCCGGCGTGCCGGATCTGGACCTGAACCTGCTGGTCGCCCTGCACGCGTTACTGGAGACCAACAGCGTCACCCTCGCCGCCGAACGGCTCAACACCTCGCCGCCCGCCATGAGCCGCACCCTGGGCCGGCTGCGGCGCGTGTACGACGATCCGCTGCTGGTTCGCGCCGGTCGGCAGCTGGTGCCCACGCCGCGCGCTCTCGAACTCCGATTCGAGGTGGGCGCGCTGGTCGAGCAGGGGCGGGCGCTGCTGGCGAAACCCGACACCGTCGACCCGACCGCCCTGGTGCGCGGTTTCGCCCTGCAGGTGGACGACGCGGTGCTACCCGAACTCGCGGCCCGGCTGCTCGCCGAGGTCCGCACCCGGGCCCCCGGGGTGACCCTGCGCTTCGTTCCGCCCGATCCGGCCGGTTCGGTGAGCGGGCTGCGGGACGGACGCGTGGACGTCGAGGTGGGTGTGATCGCGCGCGCGGACCCGCAGACCCGGGTGGAACGCGTTCGCGGCGACCGGCTCCTCGGCGTGGCCGCCCCGGGCCATCCGCTGGTCACCGAGCGCGTCACCGTCGCCGCCTACGCCGCCGCCGCGCATATCAGCGTCTCGGCGCGCGGGATCGCCCGCGGGCCCATCGACGACCGGCTCGCCCTGCACGGCCGGACCCGGCGGGTGGTGGCCACCGTCCCGGACCTCACCACGGCGTTGCTCGCGGCGCGGTCCGGGGAGGTCGTATGCCCGGCGCCGGCGGTCGTCGCAAAGACGACGCTGCCCGCGCTCGGCCTGTGTTCGTTCGAGATCCCGCTGCCGCTGCCGGAGGTGACCATTTCGCTGGCCTGGCATCCCCGCAATACGCCCGATCCGGGTCATGCCTGGCTGCGCACACTCCTGCGGGGCGCGCTCGCGGTGCCGGATCCGGTGACCGGGACAGTCGGCGGCGAGAAGGTTCGGCGGGTCCCACTTGGGTAACTGCTGGGCAGATTCCTGGCGGTGACCGGTGTCTGTGGCGCACCCTGGAATGTGTCGGTCGGTGCCGGGGCCGACATGGTGTACGGGTTAGATGGGTGGTCGCATGCAGACGAAGCGGCGGGCTGAAATACGGTGTGGGCGCCGGACGATGCTGTCCGATCTGGGGATTTCCGATGCTCCGGTGACCACGGATCCGGTCGAGGAGGAAGCCACCCCCGGCTACGGTTGCCGCTGTACCCGCTGTGTCGATTCGCAGTGGAACGCACAGCGACTGAAGTACTGGCTGGCGAGCCGGCTGCTCGCCTTCGGGGCGGACGAGGCCGTCGTGGATCACCGCGTGGGCCCGATGACCGTGGACGTCTGGTGGCGGCGCGGCGGTGAACAATTCGCCATCGAGGTGCGCACCGGCCCACTGACCCAGCAACTCGCGCAAGACCATACCGATCGGCTGAAAGCGCTGGGCTGTTCCACGGTGCTGTGGTTGTGCGCACCGGGTTTCTGGGTGTCCCAGTTGCCGGCGCTCGGTATCGCGGATCTGTCGCCCGAGTCGTGTGAGTACCGGGCGGTGCACGGGATATTGGAACAGGGGCCGACCGGGCTGGTGGTGCCGGACGAGCGCCCCTACGAGCTGCGGGAATTCCTGCGGCAGTGGGTTGCGGGTGAGGTCGCGTGGGGTTATCGCGACCATTTCAGGAAGGGATGGGCAGCGGTGACCGACTGGGAGAAGCACACCCGGACCCAGGCGCTGATGCTCGAACAGCAGCGCCAGGAGTTGATGCAGCAGCGGACCGCGCTGGCGGTGGCCCGGCAATCGGTGCGGGAGAAGAAACGCCAGCTCGCCAAGGCGCATGCGCGGGTGGAGCGCACCGCGCAGCGGGCGCGGGAGCAGGCGGAGTCGGTGGCCGAGGTGGGCCGCCGGATCGCGGATCAGGAGCGGGTGCACCGCGCGTTGGAGGACACCATCCGCCGGTTGCACAAGACGATCGACAATTGGCAGGTGATCACGGTTTTCGTCATGCTGCTGCTGGCCACGTTCATCGCCGCCACCATGTTCGTCAAACCCTGATCGCGGGGCCGGCCGCCGTCAGGAGGCGGCGGTCAGCCGGAACGGCGCACGGTCCCAGCGCCATTCGTTGCGGACCGTGAGCGCGATCAGGTCGAGCAGGTCGAGCCCGGTGTCGTCGCGCAGGCTCCGGATGTCCGGGCGCCGGACCGGGCCTTTGGCGAGCAGTGTGGTCAGCCGTGTCTCGATCGCGGCGGGGACCGGGTGCGCGGCGAGTTCCCGTTCCCCGACGGCGCTGCCGGTCCACAGCAGCCAGCCCCACCCGTTCTCGTGTGCCCAGGCCCGCGCGGCGGCCGATTTCGCCCGGTTGACGTGGAAACCGAGATGTCCCAGCGGCTGCACATCGATCAATACCCGGCGGCCGTCGCCCAGTTCGGCGACCAGGGTGGGGAAATGCAGGCGTTCCTCACCGTCGACCCGATAGCCGACGGCGTCGGGATATTCCTGGAAGGTGTGAATCCGGTCGTCGGTGTCGAGCAGCCGCATCAGCCGCGCCTCGAGCCCGGAATCGAAGCCGATATCGCGGCCGGGCTTGTGCAGATAGAACCGGCCGCGGCCGTCGTCGTCGAGGTCGAAGGCCCGGGCCGCGACCGTGGGAATCGGCGCCGCCGTCCCGGCTCCCGGCCAGTCGATCTTGTGCGGCCACGGGGCCGGCGGCCCGGCCGGTGTGTCCTCGCGCAACCGGGACAGCAGATGGTTGGTCTTCTTGCGCCATGCCACCACCCGCTGGGTGACGAAACCCGCCACCCGTTTGGCATCGGCCGCGGAATGCCCCGCCAGCCGCAATTTCAAGTACGAAAGGTCGTTGACCGCGAGATCGGTATCGGTGGCGTAGGTTTCGGCCAGCAGCGCGCGGGTGAGCACCGTATCCCGGGTGCCGACGGCGTAGCGCCGGGCGAACTCCGGCACCGGCAACCGCCCCGCCTGCGCGGTATGCCGCAGGAGTTCGCCCACCGCCTTGGTATGCAGCTGACGGGCCCGGTCGCGGGAGAAATCCCAGCGCGCGCCGATCCGGGTGAGGGTTTCGGGCCGGTCACCGGAGACTCCCAGCCGCAGCCGGAGAATCGTCGCGGCCCGTTCCCGGTCCACGGCGTAGTCGTCGATCAGCTCCGCCAGCACCTGCGCGCAATCCTCGGGACCGAACGACAGATGGTCGCGCAGATCGTCGGGGAAGGAATCGGCGGACGGCTCGTCGTACGCGGTGTCACGCGCTGGCTCCGTCTGCACTCATACCCCCTGTCGGGACCCGGATGCTGGATCGGCTCGAGTTCGTGTCGGCCAGCATAGCCGGGGCACCCGACAGGTTTTCCCCGCACGCGGGCCCGGTCCGCGCGACCCCCACCCGGGGCGGACCCCGCGGCGCTCCCCGTGTGCTCTAATGAACATTGCCGAGAGTTTGCTGATGTGGGGATCGGCCGGATCGACGCCGGCCGAAGCCCCGGCCAGGGCAGCCGCCGGACACGGAGGAACCGGGTCCGGCGGTATGTCGTCGAGATCGACCGAGGTGGAGGCGGCGTGCTGCATACCGATATCCCGACCCGGGATGAGATCAAAACCCTCGCGGAAGCCGGCGGCGACTGGTGTGTCTCGAT
The DNA here is from genome assembly GCF_055586645.1 of Nocardia sp. NPDC049935. Lineage (NCBI taxonomy): Bacteria > Bacillati > Actinomycetota > Actinomycetes > Mycobacteriales > Nocardiaceae > Nocardia > Nocardia sp. NPDC049935. The sequence goes on from NZ_JBVJHV010000001.1 coordinate 254,836, forward strand.
CTACACACCCACCGAGTCCGACCTCGCCGACCCCGATCAGGACCGGATCGCCTTCTCGAATCAGGCCCGGCAGGTTCTCGAATCGGTCACCGACCCCGAGGCGCGCGCCGCCCTGGACGAGGAGTTCGACGTCCATATCGACGACGCCATGTTCTGGCGGTTCCAGTCGCGCACGCTGGTGGTACTGGCCACCCCGGGCCGCATTCGCACCTATCGGGTGCCCAACCGGCTGCCCGCCTCCGAGACGGTGGGCGACCGGTTCGATCTCACGCCGCTGCTGCGTGCCGTGACCTTCCCCCAGACCGCCTTCGTCCTCGCGCTGGCCGAGGGCGGGGTGCGGCTGGTGGAGATCACCCCCGACCGCCCGGCCCGGACAGTGCCGGTTCCCGGGTTGCCCACCAGTGCCGCCGATCACGCCGGGAAGGCGCGCCTGGGCGACCGCGCCCCCAAACGCCGCGTCCAAGGCGACGAAGGCCGGAAGATGCGCCAGCGGCAGTACGCCCGGGCCATCGACGCCGAACTGCGTGACCTGCTCACCGGCCGCGATGTTCCACTGATCCTGGCCGCGACCGAGCCGATCGACGCATTGTTCCGGAGCGTGAACAGCTACCCCAACCTGCTCGGCGAGAGCATCCCCGGAAATCCCGAGCAGGTCTCCGACGCCGAACTCGCCGCCCGCTCCCGGGAGATCCTGGACCGCCACTACGCGGCCCAGCTGGCCGAACTGGTGGAGTTGCTGGAACTGCGCCGCGGGGAGGGCCGGGCCGCCACCGACCTCTCCGACCTCGCGCGCGCCGCGTCCGCGGGCGCCGTCGATACGCTGCTGGTCGATATGGAGGCCTCGGTCCCCGGCACGGTCTCCGCCGCCGGAGCGGTCGCGTTCGGTGAACCCGCGACCGACGGGCAAACCGGCGTCCTCGACGAGATCACCCGCCGGGTCCTGCTGACCGGCGGTCGCGTGCTCGCCGTCCGCGCCACCGATCTCCCCGGCGACGCGCAGGCGGCGGGCCTGCTCCGCTACGCGCTGTAGGTCAGGGTCGGCCACTCGCTGTCATCAACACACACGACGTCCGGGCCCTGCGAATCTCATCGGGTCAACGCTGTTGCGCGATAACGAGATCGAACCGGTAGTCGCGTCCCTGCCCGATTACCCTTGTCGAGTGCCCGACGATCGACCGCCCGACCGCTCGTTACGCCTCATGTCCGATTACTGCTGCGTCTGGCCGCTGTGGCGCACCGACGGGCCCACGGACAGTAGGTCGCTCGGCCTGTCCGGGGAACTGGACCGAGATTTGCGCGCGTGGCAGGAGCATTTCGAAAGGTTGTTCCGGTATGACACCGGCTGGTCGTCGCCGGCAGCGGCCCGCGCCTACGAGCAGAGTGGCCGGGCTCTCCTGGGACGGCTGAGTACCGAACTGCCGGATCATTACATCGAACTCGATCTGTGGCCGGTGGACGGAGGCTTCGTGCCGGGCCGGGAAGAAGTTCCCGAGGTGCCGCGGACAGAGAACTCGACGGAACATCGCACGTGACCCGGCGCTGTCGGTGACCGCGTTCATCCCGTGATGCGCCGGGCCGGGACGAGCACCTACCTGCTACGCGAGCTCGTCGAGTTCGCCGGGTAGGTGTCGCGGAAGGCTTCGCGGACCGTTGCGGCGTCGACCCGGTCGCGGTCCTCGATCCGGGCGACGACTTCGGACACGCGCCAGTAGTTCGAGGGCACCAACCGACCCGAGGTCACGGCGGCGAGCGCTACGTCTGCCGCCTCCTCCGGCTTATCGGCGGCGGTGAGCGCCAGACCCAGGTCCAGGTTCGCCGACGCGATCCGGCGCGGCCTGACAGACGTCGAACCGGTGAGGTCCGCGAGCACGTTCCGGGCGTAGGATTCGGCGGCCGGGTCACCGAGCCATGACAACGTCGTCGCGACATAGGCGTCCGACTTCGCCGGGTCATACCGAAAGTGATGTTCCGGCCGGTCCGGGGTGTGCAGGCCCGACACCAGTCCGGCGACCTTGCGCAGCGCGCCGTATGTGCCCGTGCTGTCTCCCAGTCGCGCCAGCGCGCGCCCCTCCTGCGCGGTGGCCTGTATGTACGCGGAACCGTCCTCGGGCGCGATGGCTTGCGCGGCGCGCGACAGTTCGGCCGCCACGGCGAAACGACCGTCCGTGAGTTGCTGCCACGCTCGCGTCTCCAAGCACCACGCCGATATTTCGCGGTGCTCCGTTTCCTCGGCGAGGTTCCATGCGAGGTGTCCGCGTGCTGCTGCTGCGGGTAGCTCGCCGATGTCGATATGGCACGTACTTGCCAGCAGCGACAGCCACCCCACCGTGACGAGTAACCGGCGGTGCTGGGTCAGTGTCTTCTTACCGTCCATCAACCGCGCGGCATAGCCGAGATGCCGGCGAATCCTCACCAGTAGCTCACCCGGTGGTGTGGTCGGATAGCTCGCCGCGAGATCATCGACCGCCATTTCCAGACGGTCGAGGGTGTCGCCACCTACGTCGGACGCGGCGACGCGCTGAAACCATTCCGTCGCCGCCTGCTTGCCGTCCTCCTGTTCGGTGAACATGAGCGAACCCGGTCCGAGAACCGCGACATCGGCGGCGATATGTTCGGGACGTATCCGGCGCTGTCCGGTCTCCAGCATTGTGGGGCTCCCGCTGTTCGTGCTGGTGCCGGCCGTTGTTCTGCCAGTTCCCGGCGAGCGACCCGCCGGGCGAGATAGCCACAGCGGCAACGACTGCCGGACCCGGCGCGGCTCCCGCCCTCGGTGACTCGCCACTCACAAGGACTTCCCTCGCGTCTCCAGGCGCGACCGCCGCGCGACCGGGGCCGACCTCAGACGGTGACGTCGAGTCGTGCGGCGAGTGCCCGTGATTCGCGCTCGTTGAGCCTGCCACCGTGAGTGATCAGTTCGGCCGCGAGCGAGCGGGCCAGCGGGTGGCATTTCATGGATTCTTCGCTGATAACGGTGCCGGTGCGCAGTGCGCCGAGGGTGCCGAGCCAGTCCCGCTGCTGGGCGTACGCGCGGGAAAGTTCCAGCCATAGCCGGGCCCGGCGGTCGATCGATGGCACCGCATCCGGGTCCACAGCGCCCGCCGCGTCCAAGGCGTTGCCGGATTTACGGAGGTCGACCTGTACGGATACGGCGCTGATCTCGGTGTTCGCGACGCCGAACAGTGTCCAGGGGTGAGTCGATCCGGTGGGCAGTGCCCGGGCCATCCCCATCGCCTGATCGATGGCGCGTAGTGCATCGCCTTCGCGGCCGATACGGGCCGCCGTGATCGCGCCGTGCAGTTGGCAGGCACCCCAGAGCGCTTGTGCGTCTCGGTCGCCGTCCATATGCGGTTCGAGTAGCGCGGCGGCTTCGGATGCGAGGCGATACGCGTCTTCCTCGCGGCCTGTCGAGCGCCAGACGTTGCCGAGTACCCATGAAGCGGATGCGAGCGTTATCGGGTCGTCGGCGATCTCGGCGGCCGACATGCACCGATCGGCGGCGAGCCACAACAGCGGCGCGTCCGCCACCCACGCGAGTACTTGCTCGGAGAGCGCGTAGGCACCCGACAGCGCGGCCGCGGCGGCGCGTCGGTCGGGTCCATCGAGGGTACGTAGCGCGCGGCGGCCGTCGCGGATCAGTTCGGGCAGCATCGCGCCCGCATCGGCACGCGGCGTCACCGATGTGTGCCACAACCGCCACGCGCGTTCGACCCGTGCGGCGAGTTCGGCGGTGTCGACCGGTGACGGCGACGGGGTGAGATCGACCCCCTCGATCGCCTCGCGGATAGCCGGGACGACGGGATGCCCGGCGCGGCGGGACACGCCCACCAGCAACTCGTGGTCGCCGGTGATCTCGGTCAGGTCTCGCACACCGAGGGCCTGCCCGATCCGCAGCAGCATATCCAGTGCCGGCGGACGTTGGAGGCGACCCTTTTCGACATCGCGTAGCCAGTCTTCGGAACGGCCGACCAGACCGGCGACGACCGCGCGGGTTCGTCCGGTGCGGGTGCGGATGTTCTGGATGCGCTCGCCTATCACGCGTGCGGCGAGTTCGTCAGGGGTCGGCATAGCGGCCTGCCTTCTTCGCGGGATCGGTCCACTCCGTGGATGAACTCGGGCCTGTCGGCCGGGCGACGTTCTCCGCGAAGGGGTCATCCCAGGATAGAGCCGCTGGTGAGGTCCCACCAGCGCCTCCGGTAGGGGGAATCCCCCTACCTCGCAAGGTGGTTCGCTTCCACCGGTATCGCAGGTGCGCAGGGTTCAGGATCCTCTCCGCCACCGCCGCCGGGTCGACGCGATTGTCCTCGGCGGCGGTGGCAACCACATGAACGCAGGGGACAGAGGCAGGGGACACTCGATGCGACAGCGGCCAACCGCACTCGGATACGTCGATCTGGATGCCAGTACCTCGGTGATATGGGACCGGGCGCAGGTCCAGCGCTTGGCGCGCCATCTCGGTTACCTCGTGATCTGGCCCGACCTCGCGTCTGTGCTCCCGCTGTTCGACCAGGTCCGTGCGGCCGATGTGGACGCGGTGGTCATGCCCGGCCCGCACCACCTCGGTCCGGTCGAGTTGAACCGGGTCATGAGCGTCGCCGATGTGGAAACGGTGCTACCGCGGTTGTCCTTTGCCCGATGGTTCATCGCAGGGGTGGGCGATTGATCACCCTGGGGTTCGTGGTGGCGGCCGGACTGCCGCTGGCCGTCCTGGTAGCTGCGATCGTGTGGCCGGAACCTACGGCTCCGCAGGCGGAGGCCGAGCGAGATACCAACGAGGAGGGGCCTTATCATTCTCGCGTTGGCGTAGACCCGATCGACTCGCTATGAGTGCGGCGCTGTCAGAACAGAAAAGGCGCTTCCCGAGATTTCTCGAAAAGCGCCTTCGAACTGTATTGCCGTGGTGCGCGATACTGGGATTGAACCAGTGACCTCTTCCGTGTCAGGGAAGCGCTCTCCCGCTGAGCTAATCGCGCGAGGTGGAGACGGGAATCGAACCCGTGTGCACGGCTTTGCAGGCCGTTGCCTCACCACTCGGCCACTCCACCGCGCAAAGGGGGGAAGGCATACAATGCGCCTGGCCCTACCTCTCGAGCGGATGACGGGATTCGAACCCGCGACCCTCACCTTGGCAAGGTGATGCGCTACCAGCTGCGCTACATCCGCATTTCGCATCCCCGGGGGCTGTTGTGTCCTCCGTGGTGCGAGACAGAACATTAGCCCACCTTCGGCGAAACCTACAAATCGCCTGGTAGTGGCGGGTAAACAACACGCTTGTCATTTGCGGTCGCCGATGTGGGCGCAAGTGACGGTGATCGTCGCCATGTTGGGTAGCGGGCGAGCCGCACCCTCGAGGCGGGGCCCCGAAGTCCGTATCGGCTGCGACGGGATTCGGAGACTGCGCTCCCGGGAAGAGATGACAAGAGGGTGATTTGGTGGCGGATGGGTGGTGCGTGTTAAGGTTCCTACTCGTTCGGAGGGTATCGAAGAAGCCTCCCGGACGGTTCACCTCGGTCCCATAGCTCAGCGGGAGAGCGTCCGCCTCACACGCGGAAGGTCGCTGGTTCGAAACCAGCTGGGACCACGCCGATCCCCCTGACATATCACCTGGTCAGGGGGATTTTTGATGCCGGGTCCGATTGTGTGGAAGGTCCGGAATCGACCGCCGCGTACCGCCGAGATCCGGTGCGAGTTGCACGTATCTTGCACGGGGAGGTGCCACGGGATGGCCCTGCCGGGTGGTGGCATGCGCATTGGTGGGGCCGGCTACCCGCCTGCCCCGATTGGGCTGCTCTTCCCGCGTAGGGGCTCCGCGGTCAAGGGTGGCGAAGCTATCAGCGGAGCGACGCCGTAGGTGCCCTCGAGGGCGGAGGGGGCGTGGGAACATAATGCAGGCCAGTACTCGGCGGGGCCGGCGACCGGTAGGTCGCTATTTGTTGCCCTCGGGCCACACCGAGACGCCGTCGCGTTTCAGGTGGTCGGGAAAGAGTTGTGTTCGGTGCTCTAGATCGGCATGAACCCACAGCTCTGAGAGTCCTTCGGAGAACAGACTCACTTCGATGACAACGTCTGTGGCGTGCTCGAAGTCGACCGTCATGGTCTCGTGCGGTTTGAGAGTCACATCGTCCCCGTAGGGCTCGACTCGCCACTGCCGGTCCTGCTCGTCGTAGTTGTGCACCTCGTACCGGATCATCGGCGTAGCCGGTTTGCGCTGAAGCCTCGTTCGGGCTGGTCGATCATGTCGAGATTCTTGCAGACCGTCGGTGGTGTCGTGGTTCGACCGATGCTCGGTACACCGGATTCTGGAATTCGGCCGGGCGACTATCCGCGCAATCGGATCGGCTACCGGAATTCCCGGACCACTTCGATGCGGCCCACGAGGTGGCGGTTGAACTCTTCGAGTTCTTCGGCGGGCACCCACAGTTCGAGGATTGTCTGCCCGCCTGCCTGGCGTATGGGATACCTCGCCGCGAATTCGGCATCGATCAGGAACCGGGTCACGTAGCCGACGCCCGAGGCCGCGACATTCCAGTCTCGGGCGATACGTATCGCGTAGTCCTCGTTCAGCACCGGGTAGAAGATCGGCTGATCGGGCAGCCGGGGCGGCCACGCGGTCCACCCCGATGCCTCCACCAGCGCCAGCTCCTCCGGGCCGGTGGGGCGCCACAGGGTCAGTGTCTCGCGTTCATCCATCGCTGTTCCTCGGCAGTTCGGCTCGGCGAATCATGCCCTGTCCGAGTAGCGAGCGGCCAGTCCTTATTCGCGGGCTGCCGGGCGGTCGTGTTCTCGGCGGCCGCGCGGCGGGTGAACGTCTGCGAGACGCTAGAGGCGTCCGTCCAGCCGGAGTCCGGGATGGACCCAATCGGGTGATCGGCGTTCTTTGAAGGCCCGGAAGCCTTCGACCGATTCCGGTGCGCCGAGGCTCGACTGCATGCCGATGCGGTCGTAGAGGCCGAGGTAGTTGTCCAGGCCGGCTTTGACCACCGCGCGCGCGTTCGGTGCGGTGCGGGCGCATTGGGCGAGGACTTCGCGGGCGGTGTCGGCCAGCGCGTCGTGGGCGACGACGCGGGCGATCATGCCCCAGTCCAGTGCCTCGTGCGCGGTCAATGTGCGGCCGGTGAACATGAGGTCGCGGGTGCGCACCGGTCCGATCAGCCGGGCGAGCATCTGGCTGTAGTAGGTGTCGGCGATCCCGCGGTAGAGCTCCGGCACCCGGAACGTGGCGCGTTCGCTCACCACCGACATATCGGAGCACAGCGCGATCTGCAGTCCGCCGCCCTGGCACAACCCGTTCACGGCCGCCACCACCGGTTTCGCGGACTGGCGCAGGGTATCGAACGGGAGTGCGTCCATGCCCAGCGCCGAGCCGAAGGTCATCCAGTTGTCCGTGCCGCCGCCGCCCATATCGCCGCCGGGTGCGAACACATCGCCGGTGCCGGTGATCAGCAGGCCCGCCAGATCGGGGTCGCGCCCGACCAGGGTGACCGCGTATCTGATGCCGAAATACATGGCCGGTGTCATCGCGTTACGTGCCTCGGGCCGGTCGAGCGTGCAGATACCGAGCGGGCCTTCGCGGGTGAACCGGAGGTAGGGCGTTCCCAGCCAGTCTCCGTCCGGTGGGCGCGGGCCGGGTGGTGGGGTCGGGGTGTCGGTCATCGGATCTCTTTCGTGCGAGGCTTTTCGGAGCGGCCGGAAGCGGGCTACTACATCCCGGCCAGGATGTCTTCGGCGAACCGTTCGATGGGCTCGCGGTATCGGTCGGCGGACTCGCCGGTGCCTGTCGAGACGGCTCCGGCTCCGGCCCACGGACTGCACATCATCGCGGTGACGCCGAGGTCCTCGGCGCGTTTGAACAGATCGACCGATGGCGGTTCGCGCAGCGCCAGCATGATCTCGAACGGCTCGTTCTCGCGGCCGTATTCGCGGCGCAGCGCGCGCAGCGTCGCCACCCTTTCTGTCGCTTCCTCCCAGGTGTAGGCACTGCCGACCCACCCGTCACACAAACGGGTCGCGCGCCGCAGGGCCGCCTCCGATTCGCCGCCGCACATGATCGGTACCGGTGCCGGCGGATGCGGTTCGATCATCAATTCCGGTATCCGGTAGTGCTCCCCGCTCCACTGCACCCAGCCTCCGCGCCACAGCGCGGGCAGCGCTTCGATCATCTCGTCGAGCCGCCGGCCGCGAGTGGTGAAATCCTGGCCCAGCAATTCGAACTCTTCTCGCATCCACCCGGCGCCGACCGTCAGCGCCACTCGGCCGCCGGCGATGACCGCGGCCGTGGCCACCTGTTTGGCGACCTCCAGCAGGGGGCGGGCCGGGGCGATGTAGACGGCATTGGTGAACCGGATGCGGTCCGTCACCGCCGCCATCGCCCCGATCTGTATCCAGGAGTCGGGCCACGCGGTCTCGGGTGCCCACATCGGCACGCCCGTCGGTGAGGGATACGGGGAAGTCAGCGCGCGCGGATAGATCAGGTGATCGGAGACCACGATCCCGTCGAATCCGGCCTCGTCCAGCATTCCGGCCACTCGAATCGAATCCGCGGTCGGCATGAAGGCCGTACCGGTCCAGAACTCCACGGCGGCGCCTACCGCGGCCGGTTCCGCGGCGGATCGGTGAACCAGATGTCCACGGCGGGGGCGTATCGGTGCAGCAGCCCGGTGATCTCGAGTTCGTCGCCGAGGCGTTGCAGGTACATGATCGATCCCGTCCCGAGCGTCCGTCCGGGACCGGCGGATACGTCGACCCGATTCGCCCGCTGTCCGTTCGGCGCGGCCGTCCGCGGGACCGAGCCGATGGTGAAAATGTGGTTTCTCCTTTGGAGAATATCCCTCTCTTCGGGAGTTGGTGGTAGTTCCGCGGGACTGTCGCCGGTTCCCCGGTCAGCCCGGGCAGGTGCCGGGTGGGCGCCGGCCGGCCAGTACCGCGGTGACGAATTCGCGGGTGTCGGCCAGTGCGGCGGGAATGGTCGCGCGGTGGTCCTGCCCTTCGTAGACCCGGTAACCGAGGTCGGTTCCTTTTCGGCACAGGGTGTCCACGAGTGCGTCCGTGCTCGGTTTGCCGACCAAGGTGTCGGCTGTGCCCTGGGCGATCATCACCGGGACCTCGGGGGCGGTGCCGGACGGATCCTGGGCCTTCAGGTAGGTGGTCAGCGGGGCGAAATCGGCGCCGGGAGCGAAGATCTCGGTGGGCGGGACCGGGGGCACCTCGCGGATCTGGGCCAGGCAGCCGGTGCGGGCGGCCTGCACCAGGGGTTCGGCGGCGGGAGTGAAGAGCCGGGCGGGGTCGACGGCGGGTTCGGCGGCTTGGGCGCCCAGGACGATCAGCGGGACGAACGCCGCGGCCGCCTCGGCGCCGGGGCTGCCGCTGTCGACGAATTCGACCATCCGGGCCAGGTCGATACCGCCGGGGGCGATGGCCACCGCGCCTTTCAAAGACAACTCGGGCTGCCGGGCGCGGGCGTATTGCGCGGTGAACAGTGCCGCCTGGCCGCCCTGGCTGTGGCCGGCGACGACCCAGTCGCGGCCGATGCCACGGTCGGCGGAGCGGGCCGCGCGCACGATATCGGTGACCGTGTTCGCCTCGCTTATCCCGTGGATATAGGGGTGCCCGCCGGGGGTTCCCAGGCCCTGATAGTCGGTCTGGGCCACGGCGTAGCCGCGCTGGACCCAGGTGTCGAGAATCTCGGTGACCTGGCCCAGATAGTCGTGGACCGGGCCGGTGGCGGTATCCCGTGACGGGGCGCACGGATCGGCGTAGCCGGTGGTTCCGTGGGCCCAGCTGAGCACCGGCCATCCACCGGGAGGTGGTGGCGTCGCGGGAATCGCGACCGTGCCCGAGACCACGATGGGGCGGCCGTGCGCGTCGCTGGACGTATAGGTGATCAGGTCGGTCCGGGCGGCGCTCGGCAGTGCCGCGGCGGTTGTCAGCGGTTGTGCGGTGAGCAGTTTGCCACCGGCCGCGGGACCGGGATGCGGGGGACCGGCGGCCGAGGTGCCGGACGCGCCGGCGGCGCACAGGACCGCGGTCGCGAGGGCGGTGACGGCCGCGCGCAGGCGGCGGGAGGGGCGGCGTTCGAACATGTTCGGCTCCTGGTCAGGCGGTTACCCGGGCGGCCGCGCCGGCATCGACCGGGACGACGGTGCCGGTGATATGAGCGCTCTTCTCGTCGGCGAGGAACAGCACCGCGCGGGTGACCTCCTCCGGCTCGAGGAATGCCACCGGCTGGGCATGGAGTGCGGCGAATACGGGCTCGACGTCCGCGCGGCCCGGACGTTCGAGGTCGGGGCGCATCCGCGCGTAGAGCGCCTCGTTGTGCACCATCGGAGTCGAGATATTGCCGGGCGCCACGACATTCGCGGTGACGCCGTGCGGCGCGAACTCGAGTGCGGCGGCCTTCGTCATACCGATCACGCCCCATTTGGTCGCGCTGTAGGCGGCCATCCCGGGGGCCGCCGAACGTCCCATCATCGAGCTGACGGTGACCACCCGCCCGTAGCCCGCGGCGATCATGGCGGGGGCCACCGCGGCGACGGTGTTGAAGACGCCGGTCAGATTGGTCGAGATCACTTCGTCCCAGAGTTCCGCGGAGATCTGCGGCACGGCCGCCGCCGCCGACACTCCGGCGTTCGCGATGGCGATATCGATGCGACCGAACTCGTCGATACCCCGGGCGACCAGCGCTTCCATCGCCGCGCGGTCCCCGGTATCGGCCTGCAGGGCCAGGCATCGCCGGCCGCGCTCTTCGACCAGGCGGACCGTTTCCGCCATATCCGCCGGTGTCGCGAGTGGGTAGGCGACGACCGGGCTGTCCGCGCAGCGGTCGCAGAGCACGATATCGGCGCCCTGTTCGGCGAGCGCCACCGCGTGGGCCCGGCCTTGACCGCGCGCACCTCCGGTGATCAGGGCGATGCGGCCGGCGAATGCGTTCACGAGAGATCACTCATTTCGAGGTCGGCGGGATCGGTCCAATATTCGACCGATGCGGTAGATTGTGGTGGCGGTCACGGTACCGCCGGCGCTGCCGTGGGGTCAACGGCGGCGGTGGTGTCGCAGCGGAGCGGCCCACATGAGGTGGTCGATATTTCAACCGACGCGGTAGAGGCGCATCGGCGATCCGCTAGGGTGGCCGGAATGGCCGATCACGCAGTGGACCGATCGGGCGGCGGCCGGAGCGCCTCGCCGCCCACCGCCCGCGTGGTCGAGCTCCTGGATTTCCTGGTGCGGTACGAGGGTGAGCCGCTGGGCCTGTCGGAATTGGCGCGGCGCTGTGCCATGAGCAAGCCGACCTGCCTCGGGATTCTCACCGAGCTCACCGCCCGCGACTACCTGCGCTGCGACTCCGGGACGAAGACCTACCGGCTGGGGCCGGCGCTGGTCACCGCGGGCCGCGCCGCGCAACGTGATTTCGCCCCCGAGCCCGTCGTCTCCGAACGGCTCACGCGGCTGAGCCGGCGGTTCGGCGTCATGTGCGTGGCGTCGGGGCGGGTCGGCGACGAATTCATGGTTCTCGATGTCGCCACCCCGCAGGGGGTCCGCGCGCCGGTCGGCGTCGGGCAGATCTTCCCCTTCGCGCTGCCCACCGCACTGATGTACGCGCTGTGGCAGTCCGACGACGCACTGGAACGGCAGGCGCGCGACGGGCACGCGTGGCTGGCGGGTATCGAATTCGGCGAACTGCGGAGGATGGCGGTCGAATGCCGCACCACCGGGTATCTGGCCGAGAATCTGACACCCCAGCTCGAACGGGTTTATCGCCTGCTGGGCGGGGCCGGCGCCCGCGAGGTCTCCCCCGAACTGCGCGCCCTGATCACCGAACTGCTGGCCGGAATGGGGAGCCGGCGGCTGCTGCTGCACGACGAAGTGCAGGGCGGCGGACCGGATTCGGTGCATCGGGTCGGTGTGGTCGCCGCCCCCACCTTCGGGGCCGACGGGCAGCAATCGCTGCTGCTCGCCCTGAGCGTCCAGTCGGACCTCACGGCATCCGAGATCGCCGAGCGTGGGACGGCCCTGAAAACCGCCGCGGGAGAGCTCACCGCCGAACTCGGAGGTCGCAACCCGCGCGGTTGAGTCGCGCCGGGCGGTCCGGCGCGCACTGGCCCGCCGCCCGCGGGATGGTTAGGGTGCCCGGTATGGCCACCTCGACCACGCCCGCTGTTCCGCCCTTTCATCTGGCGATCCCGGTCGTCGATATCGAGGCCGCCCGGGATTTCTACGGAAATGTGCTCGGCTTCCCCCGGGGCCGTTCCGCGCAGAAGTGGACCGATTGGAACGTGCGGGGTCACCAGGTCGTGACCCATGAGGTCGGCGGTGATTCCGGAACCGCCGTCCGCGGCACCAGCCCCGTCGACGGGCACGAGGTCCCGGTGCCGCACTTCGGGCTGGTCCTGTCCGTGGACGAGTTCCAGGAGCTGGCCGCGCGGCTGCGCGACGCCGGAACCGAATTCGTGATCGAGCCCTATGTCCGTTTCGCGGGCGAGCCGGGCGAGCAGTGGACGATGTTCTTCCTCGATCCGTCGGGAAACGCGCTGGAATTCAAGGCATTCCGCGATATCGGCCAACTGTTCGCCGGCTGACCGGCGCGGCCGGCCGGGGTGTGACCCCGCGGGCGGCCGGGTCGCGCGCCCGATCGGTCCTACTGGTGAGTAGGGGCCGGTTCCGGACGCGGATCCGGGGGATAGGCTCGGATCCGCACCGGATAGCGCCCGGGCCGGTGTGCCGAACACGGCGTGCAGGGCAGAGGAGTTGTCATGACCGAGGCCCGCGCGCTGCCGGAGACCGCCGTATCGGCACCGAGCGCAGATCCCGAATCCCCCACGGTCCGGATGCGCCGGCGGCTGGAGCGACTCATCGGCATCGCCGCCACCGAGGGAAACGCGCTGGTGGCACTGCGCAACGGCGACGAGATCTTCCCGGCGATGCTGGAAGCGGTGCACGGCGCGCGCCACACCATCGACATGATGACCTTCGTGTACTGGCAGGGCGATATCGCCCGCACGTTCGCCCACGCCCTCGCGGAGAGGGCCGAGGCCGGAGTGCGGGTGCGGCTGCTGCTGGACGGATTCGGCAGCCGCTCGATCGAGAAGGATCTGCTGGTGCGGATGGAACGCGCCGGTGTCCAGGTGGTCTGGTTTCGCAAACCCCTGTACCTGTCTCCCCTGAAACAGAATCATCGATGCCACCGCAAGGCGCTGGTGGTCGATGAGCGGACCGCCTTCACCGGTGGGGTGGGAATCGCCGAGGAGTGGTGCGGGGACGCGCGTAACGAGCGGGAATGGCGCGATACCCATGTGCGGGTCGAAGGCCCGGCCGTGGACGGGATCGCGGCGGCGTTCGCGCAGAACTGGGCCGAATGCCACGACGAACTGTTCGACGAACGCGACCGTTTCACTCCGCAGCGCAACCGCGGCTCGGCGATCGTCCAGGTGGTCCGGGGGTCGGCGAGTTTCGGCTGGCAGGATATGCAGACCCTGCTGCGGGTGGTCATCGAATCCGCCGAGCAGCGGCTGCGGCTGACCACGGCCTATTTCGCACCGGACGCCTACTTCATCGACCTGATCTGCGCGGCCGCCCGGCGCGGGGTGCGGGTCGAGATCATGCTTCCCGGCCCTCACACCGACCAGCGGGTGTGTCAGCTGGCCGGACAGCATTTCTACAACGACCTGCTCGCGTGCGGGGTGCGGATCTACCAGTACCAGCCGACGATGATGCACGCGAAGGTCATCACCGTGGACGGTATGGCGGCCCTGGTGGGTTCGACCAACTTCAACCGGCGGTCGCTGGATCACGACGAAGAGGTCATGCTCGCGGTACTGGACGAACGGTTCACCGCCTCGCTCGACGCGCACTTCGACGACGACAGGGCGTCCGCCGAGGCCATCGTGGAGTCGCGCTGGCACCGTCGCCCGGTCACCCAGCGGCTCCGGGAACTCGTCGTCCGCCCGATCCGTCGCTTCCTCTGACCTCGGCGGAGACTCCCGCGGCGGCGGCCGCTGCCCGCTCGCGCGACCCGGTGACCGTGTCGGCGGCGGACACGCCGGGCCCGATGTGCGAGACGCGGATGGTCTGGGTAACAATGCCGCTCGGTCGTCGATACGACGATGTTCGTGTTCGTGTTCGTGCACAGATGGGATAACTCTCGCCTGGCCGAGTGACGGGGCCGCGGGCGAGCGTCGACTGAAGGCGGTCCGATGCTCTACCGAAATATCGTGCTCGTATTCATGATCTGCGTGGCGTCGGTCTCCGTATCCGCGGTCCGATCCGCGCCCGCCCGCGCCGAGGGGCCGGAACTACCGGCGCCGACCGGGCAGTACGCGGTCGGCCGCACGGATACCACCGTGGCGGCGCCGGACCGGGAAATCCCTGTCTCGGTGTGGTATCCGGCCGCCGAGGCGGGACGTCCCGCTCCCTATATTCCCGCGTCCCGGGTGAACGTGGCCGGTATCGCCGGGCGCGCCGCGCAGTGGCTCTACACCCCGGCCGCGGCCGGGCCGATGGTCACCGCGACGGTCCCCGCCGCGCTGGACGCCACTCCCGCCGCGCTGCCGTCGCTGCCGGTGGTGGTCTGGTCGCCGGGGCTCGGGACGCCGCGCTGGCTGGCATCGGGTCTGGCCAGCGATCTCGCGTCCCACGGGTACGCCGTGGTGGCGCTGGATCATCCGGGCGAGACACCCGGAGCCGAGGCGTCCGGGCGGGTGGTCCGCGGTGAGATTCCCAGCGGGGATCCGGCGTATCTGCGTACCGCGCTGGCGCACCGGGTGGAGGAGGTGCGGCTGGTCCTCGACGGCCTCGGCGCGCTCCCGCTGATCGGCGCCCATCTGGATACCACGCGCATCGCCCTGGCCGGGCATTCCTACGGCGGCCAGACCGCGGTATCGGTGGCCGCCGACGATCCGCGGATCCGCACCGCGATCGTGCTGGACGGCAGCGCCGGCTGGGACGAGGTGGCCGAGGTGCCGCCCATGCCGCATCCGGTGCTGCTGCTGGCATCGGGAAATATGGTGCACGCCAGCTGGACCGGCACCGACGCGGTGATCGGCACCATCGCCGGGGCCGGCCACTACACGGCGACGGATCTGCCGGTGTTCGGCGGCAGCGAGGAACTGTGCGGGCGGATCGACGCCGCGCACGCGGCGACGCTCACCCGTTCGGTGGTGTCGGCGTGGCTGGATCGTCATCTGCTCGGCGGTGATTCGGCGATGCCGGAGGACGATCCGCTGTTGCGCTGGCGGGTTCGCTGAGCGCGGTGGTGAAGGGCGGGGGCGTGCGTACCCGCAGTGGTGGCAGCGCGCCCTCGAACCGTTCGATCTCCACCAGGCAGCTGTTCGCGGAGGGACCCTGGGTCAGGGAACTGGTCCCGATATCGTTGGTGACGGTATTCGGGTTGCCGTGGACATCCAGTGACAGCGGATCGGCGGGGTCCAGAGGGTCGTACCAGGCTCCGGTCGCTATCTGCGCGACACCCGGCCGGAGGGCGTCGGAGATCCGCAGGCCGGCCAGCAGCGCCCCGCGGTCGTTGAAGACCCGCACGATATCGCCGTCGCGCAGCCCGCGTGCCGCGGCGTCGGCGGGATTCATCCGCAGCGGTTCGCGGCCCCGGATCTTCGACTCCTGGCTGGTGACGCCGAAATCGAGCTGGCTGTGCAGCCGGGTCGCCGGCTGATGCGAGAGCAGGTGGAGCGGAAAGCGTCGCGTGAGTGCCGCGCCGAGCCACTCGCGGGGCGGATACCAGGCCGGATGCCCGGCGCAGTCGGCGAGGCCGAAACCGGCGACGGTGGCGGAGAACAGTTCGATCCGGCCCGACGGGGTGGCCAGCGGATAGCGGTCGGGGTCGGCGCGGAACCGGTCCAGCACATGGGTGCTTTCCCGCAGGTACGGCCCGAGGTCGATCGGGGGACCGTCGCGGAAGGTCGCGTAATCGGGCAGCGTGACTCCGGCGGCGGCCGCGTCGGCGACCGTGGTGTCCCAGAGGTGCGCGACCCATTCGCGTTCGTCGCGGCCTTCGGTGAAACGCGGTCCGAAACCGAGCCGTCCGGCCAGGCCGGCGAACACGGCGTGATCGGAACGGGCCTGTCCGTAGGGCGGCAGGGCGCGGCGCATCGGCGTCAGCCACTGGTCCTGGCGGGCGGCGGCGAAATCCTCGCGTTCCTGGGCCGCCGTGACGGGCAGCACGATATCGGCGAACCGGGCGGTGGAGGTCCAGCCGATCTCGTGCACGATCACCGTGCGGGGCCGTGACCAGGCCCGCCGCAACCGGTTGAGATCCTGATGGTGGTGGAAGGGATTGCCGCCCGCCCAATAGATCAGGTCGATCTCGGGATAGGTGAGCGTGCGGCCGTTGTAATCGAAACTCGCGCCGGGGTTTTCGAGCATCTCGGTGAGACGCGCCACCGGAACGATATCGGTGACCGGGTTTCCCGGTTGCGGGACCGCGGCGACCTCGAAGGGCGGGTAGCCGCGCTGCGTCTCGTTGGTCAGGCCCACACCCGAGCCCATGAGCACGCCGCCGCCGGGCAGCCCGATATAGCCGAGAGCGCAGGCCAGGGCCCAGCCGGCCCAATAGGTCTGTTCGCCGTGCTCGGCGCGCTGCAGGGCGTACGGCAGTCCGATGAGGCAGCGTTGCCGCGCCAGCTGCCGGGCCAGGGCGCGGATCTCGTCCGCGGGAACCTCCGACAGCGCGGCGGCCCACTCGGGAGTTTTGGGTTCACCGTCCACCCGTCCGGTCAGGTAGTCGGCGAACCGGTCGAATCCGGTGCAGTACCGATCGAGGAACGCGCGGTCGTGCAGATCCTCGGTGACCAGGGTGTGGGTCAGGGCCAGCATGATCGCGACATCGCTGTGCGGGCGGCAGGGGATCCAGCGGGCCTCCAGATCCGCGTGCGCGTCGTCGCGGACGGGTCCGATATGGACGAACTCGACTCCGGCGCGGCGCAGCGCGGACAGCCGCTCCCGGCGCGGATGCGCGCCGATCCCACCGGGATTGACCTGGGTGTTGCGCTGGGCGCCGCCGCCGAAGAGAACGACCCGGGCGCAGTGCCGCGCGATATCCTCGGTACCGGGAGTCTGGCGCGCCGCGAAATAGGCGTTCATGCCGAGGATATGGGGAACGAGGACCTCGGCCGCGGCGAACGAATAGGTGTCGACCGAGGCGGTGTAGCCCCCGAACATCTGCAGGAAACGGTGGATCTGCCCCTGCGCGTGGTGGAAACGGCCCGCGCTGGCCCAGCCGTAGGACCCGCCGTAGATCGCGCGGTTCCCGCCGGTGGCCCGCGCCGCGCGCAGGGCTTCGGCGGCGATATCGAGCGCCTCGTCCCATTCGACCTCGACGAACGGTTCGCGGCCGCGCAGGCGGGGGTCGGCGGCGGCGCGGTCGCGGTAATAGCCGAGGCGGACGGCGGGCCGGGCGATGCGGTGGTCGGGGTCCTGGACCGCGGCCAGCGACCGGCCGATGGGGGAGGGATGCGGGTCGCGTGGGTCGGGAGTGACCGAGAGACGGCCGTCGGCGGCGGTACCCAGATGGAAATTTCCCCAGTGCGTGGCGGTGGGCCGCGTTGTCGTCATCGTCGTTCCTTTCCGGCGGCCCGGCGTCGATGGGTGGCCGGTGCGCGGGGGCGCGGACCGGCAGCCCGCCGGGCGTACCCGACCATTCTCCTGATCGGAACCGTAGGCGGCGGCCGAGTCGGCCGCGTCACCCCGCCGGGGGTGGGGCGTCCACGCGGCCGCGGGCGTTGCTATCTTGAACGACGTTCAAGCCGGTTGTTGCGAAGGATGGCGTCATGAACGGTGTCGAGGATTCGCGGGCGCCGAGGACCCGCATCACGGCGCGGGATATGGCGCAGATCGCGGTCTTCGCCGCGCTGATCGCCGCGCTGGGATTGCCGGGCGCGATCACAGTGGGCTTCAGCGGGGTGCCGATCACCGTGCAGACGCTCGGGGTGATCCTCGCGGGAGCGGTGCTGGGACCGCGTAAGGGCACGGCGGCCGTCGCGGTGTTCATCGCGCTCACACTCATCGGCCTGCCGCTGCTGTCCGGCGGGCGCACCGGGCTCACCGCGCTGGCGGGTCCGAGCGCCGGATACCTGGTCGGGTGGATTCCGGCCGCCTTCGTCATCGGCCTGCTGACCGCCCGGATCCTGCCGAAGTATCCGCCGGCGCCCGCGCTGGCGATCAACGCACTCGGCGGTCTGGTGATCATCTACCTCTTCGGGACCCTGGGCCTGATACTGCGCACCGACCTCGGACTGTGGGAGGCGATCAGCGCGAACGGCGCCTTCGTCCCGGGTGATCTGCTGAAGGTCGTCGTGGCCACCGTGGTCGCCAAGGGCGTGCATCGCGCGTATCCGGGGTTGATCGGTGGTTAGCCGGGAACTCGGCGGCGCCGCCGACGACCCGGCCCTCGACCTGGACGACCGCACCCTCACCTACCGCGAACTCGATCGCGAGATCGCCCGCGCCGAACCCACCGGCGGCCGCTACGACGTCTCCGAGCTGCCCCCGGGCGAAGCGCTGATCCGGGTCTGCGCCGCCGCGCGCCGGGGCCTGGCGGTGACCGTCGAGAACCCGGCGGCCCGCCCGCACCGGCCCGATACCCCGCCGGCCGGGGCGTTCCTGCTGGTCGCCACCTCCGGTTCCACCGGCCGCCCCCGGCCGCTCGCCCGGACCGCCGCCTCCTGGTACGACAGCTTCCCCGAGTTCACCGAGATCACCGGAGTGACCGGTACCGACCGGGTCCTGCTGACGGGCCCGCTGCACGCCACCATGCATCTGTTCGGCGCGCTGCACGCGCTGTGGCGCGGCGCCTGCGTCACCGACGACCCGTCCCGGGCCACCGTGGTCCACGCGGTACCGGCCGTACTCCGCGAGATCGTCGACAGCGCCCCGTTCCTGCGCACCGCCGTGCTGGCGGGGATCGCCCCCGATCCGGGGGCGCTGCGGGCGGCCCGTCACCTCCGGGTGGTCGAGTACTACGGATCCTCCGAGGTCTCACTGGTCGCCGCGCGGCTGGTCCCGGAACCGCTACGGCTGCTGAACGGAGTGGAGGCGCGGATCCGCGCGGGACTGCTCGAGGTCCGCTCCCCGTACACGGTGCTCGGCGCGCCCGAATGGTTCGGCGTGGGCGATCTCGCCGAACTCGGTGACCGCGGCGAGTTGCGGGTGCACGGCCGGGGCGAAGCGGTGATCAATGTCGGCGGCACCACCGTCGTCGCCGAGGACGTGGAACGCACGATCGCCGGGATCGACGGGGTGGTCGCGGTGGCCGTGATCGGGTCCGCGCACGCCGTATTCGGTGAAACGGTGACGGCGGCAGTACATCTGGACGGTATCGAGGTGGCCGAGGTACGGCGCCGGGCCCGCCGGATCCTGGCGAAGGAGGCGATGCCGCGGCGCTGGGTGACCGTCGGCGAACTGCCGGTCACGGCCGCCGGGAAACTCGCGCGCGGCCGGTTGAGAGAGTTGCTGGCATGACCCCGGTTCCCGTATTCGTCGCCGCCCGGCGGACCCCTGTCGGCACCGCCGGTCACGGGCTCGCCGCGCTCACCGTCCCGGATCTGGCGGCGCCCGTGCTGCGGACCGTCGCCGCGACGCTGCGTGAGGCGGGAGTAGAGGCCCCGGTCGACGATGTGGTTCTGGGCAACTGCCTGGGTCCCGGTGGCGACCCGGCCCGCATCGCGGCATTGCAGGCGGGGCTGGGAACCGCGGTGCCCGGAGTGACCGTCGACCGGCAGTGCGGTTCCGGGCTGGACGCGGTGATGCAGGCGGCCCTGCGGATCCGCAGCGGCTGGGACGATCTGATCCTGGCGGGCGGCGCCGAATCGGCCAGTACCGCGCCCTGGCGTTTCTGGCCGCCGGCCGGCGACGCCGAACCGGTGCGCTACACCCGCGCCCCTTTCGCGCCGGACGGTTTTCCCGACCCCGATATGGGGGTGGCCGCGGACGATCTCGCCCGGATCCGCGGTATCGGGCGGGACCGGCAGGACGAGTACGCGGCGCGTTCGCACTCCCGCGCGGCGGCCGCCGATTTCGCGGCGGAGATCGTACCCGTGGGCGGGCTGACGCGGGATCAGCGCATCCGGCCGGGAATGACGGCGGCGCGCCTGGCGCGCCTGCGGCCGAGTTTCGGCGCCGGCGGCACGGCGACGGCCGGTAATTCCTGCGGGATCTCCGACGGTGCCGCCTTCGTCGCGGTGACCACCGAGCGGGCGGCCGCCGCGGCCGGGCTACCGGCCCTGCGCATCGCCGGCTGCGCGGTGGCGGGTTCGGATCCGGCGCTGCCCGGACTGGGGCCCGTGCCCGCGATCCGCGCGGTACTGCGCCAGGCGGACCGCCGGGTGGACGATCTCGGCGTCGTGGAGATCACCGAGGCGTTCGCGTCGGTGGTGCTGGCGGTCGCCGACGAACTCGGCCTGGACGAGGACCTGATCTGCCCCGACGGCGGGGCGATCGCGATGGGTCATCCGTGGGGCGCCTCGGGGGCGGTGCTGCTGGTGCGGCTGGCCGCCCGGATGCTGCGCCCGGACGGTCCGGAGCTGGGGCTGGCGGCCTGCGCCATCGGCGGCGGGCAGGGTATCGCGGTACTGGTGGAGCGGGTGCGATGAGCGAAATCGTCTTCGACGGCGTGAATCACGCGTTCGGCGCCCGGCGGGTGCTGCGCGATATCGATCTGCGGATCACCGAACGCCGGGTCGGGATCATCGGCGCCAACGGGTCGGGGAAATCCACGCTGGCCCGGATGATCAACGGGCTGCTGACCCCGGCTTCGGGCACCGTCACCGTGGACGGCCTGGATGTGGCCCGTAAGGGCGGCCGGGTGCGCCGCAAGGTGGGCTTCGTGTTCACCGACCCCGACACCCAGATCGTCATGCCGACCGTCGCCGAGGATCTGGCCTTCTCGTTGCGCCGCAGCGGATTGGGCAAACCGGAGATCGCGGGCCGCGTCCAGGAGATCCTGGATCGCTTCGGACTGGCCGGGCACGCCGACCACCCCTCCCACCTGCTGTCGGGCGGTCAGAAGCAGTTGCTGGCGCTCGGCGCGGTGCTCATCCGGCGACCCGAAGTGATCGTCGCCGACGAGCCCACCACGCTGCTGGACCTGCGCAACGCGCGCCGGATCGCCGATGCGCTGGATTCGGTCGACCAGCAGGTCATCGTGGTGACCCACCAGCTGCCGCTGCTGGACGGTTTCGAACGGGTCATCGTGATCGACGACGGGGCAGTGGCCTTCGACGGTGCGCCGGCCGCGGCGGTACCCGCCTACCGGGAGCTGATCGAGTGATCGGTCTCTACCGCGCCGGGAATTCGCCCGTGCACCGGATACCGGCGGGCGGGAAACTGCTGCTGCTCCTGGTGAGCATCGTGGCGGCGACAGTGTTCGTCCGGACGCCGGCGCAGCTGGGAGTCGTCGCCGCGGTGGCGGCCGGGCTGTTCGCGCTGGCCCGGATCCCGTGGCGCGTCGCCCTGGCCCAGCTCCGCCCGGTGGTGTGGATGCTGGCGTTCATCGCGGTGTTCCAGGTACTGACGACGTCCCCGGCCCGGGCGGTCGTGGTGTGCGGTCTGCTGCTGGTCTCGGTGGCGCTGGCGGCGCTGGTCACCCTCACGACCCGGGTCACCGAGCTGCTCGACGCGGTGACCCGCGCGCTCGGCCCGCTGCGGCGGATCGGCGTGAACCCGGAGCGGGTGGGGTTGCTGCTGACGCTGGCGATCCGCTGTGTGCCGTTACTCGCCGAGATCGTGCGGGAGGTCGCCGACGCCCGGCGGGCCCGCGGCGTGCAGTGGTCGATGACCGCGCTGGTGACCCCCGTGCTCGTGCGGTCGCTGCGGACCGCCGACGCGATGGGCGAGGCGCTGGTGGCCCGCGGGGTCGACGATGAGTGAGCTGCTCGCCGAGCGCATCGCGCGCGGCGCCGCCAGCCATCCCGGCCTGACGGCGGTGCTCGCGACCGGCGCCGAGATCGACTATCGCCGGTTCTGGGACCGGGTCACGCGGGCCGCCGCGGGGCTGTCCGGGATGACCCGGGTGGCGGTACTGCCCTCCTCCGATATCGGCTCACTGATCGCTGTGGTCGCGGCGATGCGGGCCGGGGTGAGCGTCGTCCTGCTGCACCGGCACCTGGTGCCGGACCAGTTGCGCCTGGTGCTGGCACGGACCCGGCCCGGGGCCGTGGTCGGCGCGCCCGGCGGGCAGCGCCGGCTCCGCCATCTGGGCTTCTCCGGGGCGCTGCGCACCGCCGCGGACCTGGAGGCGGCGGGCACGCCCGGCCGCGCCGGCCCGGACTCCGAACTGCTGGTCGGGGTCACCTCCGGGACCACCGGCGAACCCAAACTCTTCGTCCGCGATCAGGCTTCCTGGGCCGCGACCCTGGATCGTTCCGACGCCACCTTCGATATCGCCGCCGGCGACCGGGTCGCGGTGCCCGGTGTCCTCGACCACACCCATTTCCTCTACGGCGCCCTGCACGCCCTCACCCGGGGCGCGACCGCCGATCTACGGCCGGCCACCGAATCGCTGCGCGACGGCGCGACCCACCTGTATTCGGTGCCCACCATCGCCTGGGACGTGGTGCGGTCGGCGACCGGACCGATCCCCGGGGTGCGAGAGGTGCTGTCCTCGGCCGCGCGCTGGCCCGCGAACGGCCGCGCCGCGCTCCAGGAGGTGCTGCCGGATGCCCGGCTGACCCATTTCTACGGCGCCTCGGAGCTGAGTTTCGTCTCCTTCGACCGGGGGCCGGGCGCGGGCGGCCCGGACGCGGCGGGGGAACTGTTCGACGGGGTGGACGTGCGGATCCGCGACGGGCTGGTGCATGTGCGCAGCGATATGGTCTTCCGCGGTTATCTCGGCGCGGAAGGGGTGGTGGACGGGCCGGTCGGCGGATGGGTGACGGTGGGTGACCGCGGTGCGCTCGACGGCCGGAGCCTGCGGCTGTTCGGCCGGGAGAGCGAAGTACTCATCCGCGGCGGGCTCAATGTCGAACCGGCCGCGGTGGAAGCCGCGCTCACCGCGATTCCGGGTGTGACCGAAGCCGCCTGTGTGGGGATCGCCGACGACCGGTGGGGGCAGATTCCGGTGGCGGCCGTCGTGGTGGGGCCCGGCGCGCCGGATACCGACGAGATACGGCGGCGGTTGCGCGCGACCTTGCCGGCGCCCAGCGTCCCGGCCCGGATCCGGCTGCTGGACCGGCTCCCGCGTACCGCGCGCGGCAAACTCGATCGCCCCGCGCTGATCGAGCGGATCGGCGGGGAGAACCTCCCGGACCGGTGAGAATGCCGCGGAGCTACTCGCCGCGCCGGTCGGTGGGTTCGCTCGCCGCGGCGGATCGGCCGGGCAGTGGATGGGCGAGGAAACCGTCGGCGAAGTACTGCATGGAACCGCAACCGTCACAACGGTATGCGTGCTGATGGAACAGTTCCTGACCCCACTCCGCGGGGTGGTCGGTGAGAATACCGGCCACCCCGGTGATGAAGCCGTGGGCGCCGAGGTAGGTGCGCTCCCGGGAGCACCAGGGACAGGTGAGATCGACCGCCGCGCGCCGGCGGCGGATCTCGTTGTCCTGCCGGTCGATTCGTTCGCGTGCCCGATCGATGTACTGCCGGGCCTGCTCCAGTGTCAGCTGTTCGGATCTCCCGAGATGATCGTCGTATCCGCCCGCGGAGGTCCGCAGCCGGGCGAATTCCGCGGCCGACCGTCGCACCTCCCGGGTACCGCCGAGTCCACCGTGGCTCCGGAAGCTGATCTCGGCGCGGGAAATGCCTTCCGGCAGACCGGCCGTCAATTTCACGCGTTTGGGATCGTCGGCGTCCGGCCGCGACTCGATTCCCCGTTCCGACACACCCGGAACAATACCGCCGCCGAACGTTTCCGGGGCGGTTGCCGAGGCGGCGTCCGGGCGCCGGGTGCGCCTGTGACGCAGCCCGGATCCGGCACTGCGTGGTGGCCGCGGTCCCGTCGCCGACCGTGGTGGGTGTGCGATGACATGGGCCACATTTTCGGTGTGCGGGTTATCGAATCCGCTGGTCAATGACCATATCTGTCGGATGACCGGTCACCGCCGCGCGGAAGGTCCGGACCAGTGGGAACTGTGCGTGCGCCCGTTCGGCGGGCGCGCGCGGCCGCCGGTGTTATCCGGCAGTGACACGTTGCGGTTATGTAGCGATTGTCGTTTTCGTCTCAGAACACCTGTTGCCAAGTTTGGGTAGTTCTTTACTATAAGAGGAGTTGACGATCGACGTTCCGGGCAGTCGGAACACAGCTGGCCACCGGGTTCCGGCCATGCGTTCAGATGTCGGTCGTCGGCTCGTAATCTTTTGCTCTGCAGCGTTTTCCAGCGGTGTTCGAGCTCTACCCAACCGGACGGCGTGGTTCCGGACCGGCTATCACCAGCAGTGGAGGTGCCCTCTCAGGTTTTGCTTATCCTTTACCAATACTATGGCGAAGGTTTAATGCTCGGCCCGTTGCCGTGCCGAGGACCTACTTCACCGCGAGATGCCGGTTCGCGGTCTGTGCCCGACTGGACATATTGATCGTCAACCGACCTCGGCCCCGCCGAGTCGGCGAAGGAGAACGATGGCAACCAAGAGTCCGAATGCCCCTGTGTCACAACCTGGTTCGGACCCCGCTGAAAACCCGGCCGGGTCCGGATCCAGAACACGTCTGACCTCGATCCTGCGCCACGACGTGCCGGCATCGATCGTGGTCTTCCTCGTCGCCCTACCGCTGTCGATCGGTATCGCGATCGCCTCCGGCGCCCCCGTGGCGGCCGGTCTCATCGCCGCCGTCATCGGCGGTATCGTCGCCGGTTCCCTCGGCGGCTCCGTCCTCCAGGTCAGCGGTCCGGCCGCTGGCCTCACCGTGATCGTCGCCGAATCGATCAACCAATTCGGCTGGCGGGTCACCTGTTTCATCGTGGTGGCCGCGGGCGTCCTGCAGATCCTGTTCGGATTGAGCCGCATCGCGCGCGCCGCGCTCGCGGTGGCGCCGGTGGTGGTGCACGCGATGCTCGCGGGTATCGGTGTCACCATCGCGCTGCAGCAGCTGCACGTACTGCTCGGCGGCGAATCCAACAGCACCGCCTGGTCCAACATCACCGAACTGCCCGCCCAGATCATGGCCGTGCACGGTCCCGCCGCGGTGCTGGGCGTCCTGGTCATCGCCATCATGCTGGGCTGGAAATACCTGCCCGAACGGGTGAAGGTGGTGCCGGGAGCGCTCGCCGCGATCGTGGCGGCCACCCTGGTCTCCCTGCTGTTCTCGATGGACGTCAAACGGGTCACCATCGACGGTTCGCTGTTCGACGCCATCGGCCTGCCCGAACTGCCCCGCAGCGACTGGGCCGGCGTGGCGATCATGATCCTGACCTTCGCGCTCATCGCCAGCGTCGAGAGTCTGCTGTCGGCGGTGGCCATCGACAAGATGCACACCGGCCCGCGGGCCGATTTCGACCGCGAGATGATCGGCCAGGGCTCGGCGAATGTGCTGTCGGGTCTGCTCGGCGGACTTCCGGTGACCGGTGTCATCGTGCGGAGTTCCACCAATGTGGCGGCGGGTGCGCGCAGCCGTGCCTCGGCCGTCCTGCACGGTGTCTGGCTGCTGGTCTTCTCGGTCGCCCTGGTCTCGCTCGTGGAGCAGATCCCGCTGGCGGCCCTCGCCGGTCTGCTGATCGTCATCGGTGTCCAGCTGGTGAAGATCGCCCATATCCGGCTCGCCCACCGCACCGGCGATCTCCTGGTCTACGCGGTGACCCTGGCCGCGGTGGTGTTCCTCAACCTGCTCGAGGGTGTTCTCATCGGTCTCGCGCTGGCCTTCGCCCTGCTGATCTGGCGGGTGGTGCGGGTCACGGTCGATGCCGAACAGCTCGGTGGCACCGATCGCTGGCTGGTGCGGATCGACGGTTCGTGCACCTTCCTGTCGCTGCCGAAACTGTCGACCACCTTCGCGAAGGTGCCGCAGGGTGCGCCGGTGACGGTGGAGATGACTGTGGATTTCCTCGATCACGCCGCCTTCGACGCCATCACCGACTGGACCCGCCAGCACGAGAGCAACGGGGGGACGGTCGATTTCGTGGAGATCGGCACCGCCCGGATGGAGCACGCCGAAACGGCTCCGCCGTCCCGCAGTACCGGCCGGGTGGTGCTCGACGATGTCCTCGGCCCGTGGCGGTTCGGGCGCAACGGTTCCGACGAGCGCACCGAATCCGGTGGCGATCCGCTGGTGAGCGGTATCGCGGCCTACCACCGCAGCCACGCCCATGTGATGCGCCCGCATCTGGACGAGCTGCGGAACGGGCAGGACCCCGATTCGTTCTTCCTGACCTGCTCGGATTCGCGGATCGTGCCCAATGTGATCACCAACAGCGGCCCGGGCGACCTGTTCACCGTGCGCAACGTCGGCAACCTGGTGCCCGAACACGGTGACGCGTCGGTCGAGGCGGCGCTGGTGTTCGCGCTGGAGAAGCTGAACGTCCGCTCGGTGGTGGTGTGCGGGCATTCGTCCTGCGGGGCGATGGGCGCGCTGCACTCCGGTGAATCGGCCGGGCCGGGAATCGACCGCTGGCTCGAACACGGCCGGCCCAGCCTGGCGCGCTACCGGGCCGGGCACGCGGTCGGGCGGGCCGCCGAAGCCGCCGGCTACGGCGCGGTGGAGCAGCTGAGCATGGTCAATATCGCGGTGCAGCTGGAGAACCTGCGGCGCCATCCGGCGGTGGCGCGGGCCATCGAGGAACGCGGGATCACCGTCTCCGGTCTGTTCTTCGATATCGCCAGTGCCCGGGTCCTCGAGGTGCGCGTCGACGGTATCGCGCCCATCGAGGAGAACGAGGGCCTGATGGAGCAGCTGCAGCAGCGGGAAACGGCATCCGCGGGGAAGTGACCGCCCGGCCGCTGTGGCCGGCGCCCGCCGGTCACAGCGGCCGGAACGGTGTCTGCTCGTAGGCTGGTTCTCGTGGAGAACCGTTCCGATACCGTCGACGACAGCCCCGGTGCGCAGACCGCCGGAGGTGATGAGTCCGGAGAGGGCAGTACGGAGGGCCGGTCGGCGCCGCATTTCTGGCGCGCCTACCGGGACCGGATCGCGCGCCGCCCTACGCTCGAACTCGTCTACCGGGTCGGGGTGGCGGTGATCGGCACCGCGGTATTCGTCGTGGGTGTGATCACCATTCCGTTCCCCGGCCCCGGCTGGGCCCTGGTATTCGCCGGTATCGGCATTCTGGCCACCGAATTCGCGGTGGCCAGACGCGCGCTGGTGTGGTTGCGGGACAAATACCGCCGCGGGATGGCCTGGTACATCTCGCGCGGGCCGCTGATGCAGGTCCTGGCGTTCCTGGCGACCTGCGCGGTGGTCGTGGCCACGCTGTGGGTGCTCGGAACGTTCGGATTGGTCGGCGACTGGATCGGAGTCGAATGGCAGTTGTTGCGCAGTCCCCTGATGTCGTGAACGTACGGGGGCGGATGCTCGTCGACGACGCGTGGCTGGCCGCGCGGATCGCGGATCTCAACGCCTCCTGGCGGACCGATTCGACGCGGGTGGGCGCCACGCTGTGGTGGTGTATGACGGCCTCCGCACTGGTCGAACAGGTGGTGGGGGCGCTGGCGCGCCGGCGGCCCATCCCGGAACCCACGCTGGACCGGCTGGAGTTGCGGCTGCGCGCGGACGGGTCGGTCGAGCGGGTCGCCCTGCGACCCGGCGCGGACGGAGTGGGGCACACCGAAGGGTCCGCCGGGACCGGGGCCGAAACGGCGGAGGTCGCGGTGGCGCTGCGGGCGACCCTCGGCGCGGTGATCGACCGGCTCGCCGCCGTCTCCGGGGTGCGCGAACCCGCGCTGTGGGCGGTGGTCACCGATGTGATCGCCAGCTGGGCGGTCGATGCCGGGGAGCCCGCGGTCGGGCGGCGGCTGGCCGACGCGATGGGTTCCGGACTCCCCGAGCCCCGGTTCGTCGAGGTCGCCGGGCGGACCTTCGTCCGGCGGGCATCCTGCTGCCTGGTCTACGAGGCCCCCGGTTGCGAGAAATGCGTGAGCTGCCCCAAACGCCGGCCCGAGGAGCGCGAAGCACTGCTGGCCGACTACGCGCGCCGGGGGTGACGACCTCGCCCGGTCCATCGACACGGGTTCGGGGCCGTGCCGATAGCATGGTCGCGGCCGGGCCGTGCCCGGTCACCGATCGACGGCACAGGCCGTCACACACCGGAGCGAGCCGGAACGATACCGGCCGCGTAGAGCCGAGGAGAGCGCCACCGTGACCACCACAGCCCCCCGCAGCCCAGTCACCCCCGTCCGGGTGCCTGCCGGGACTACGGCGGGCGCCGCGGTGCGGGAGGCGGGCCTGCCGACCAAGGGCCCGGACACGGTGGTCGTGGTCCGGGACGCCGCCGGCACCCTCAAGGATCTGTCCTGGATCCCCGAGGTGGACACCGAGGTCACCCCGGTCGCCGCGAACACCGAGGACGGCCGCAGCGTGATCCGGCATTCGGCCGCGCATGTGCTGGCCCAGGCGGTGCAGCAGGAGTTCCCCGAGGCGGTGCTCGGTATCGGCCCGCCCATCAAGGACGGTTTCTACTACGACTTCCGGGTCGACCGGCCCTTCACTCCCGAGGATCTGGTGAAACTGGAATCCCGGATGAAGAAGATCGTCAAGGGCGCGCAGCGGTTCTCCCGCCGGGTGGTCGAGGTGGACCAGGCGCGGATCGAACTGGCCAAGGAGCCGTTCAAACTCGAGCTGATCGGCGACAAATCCGGAATCGACGATCCGGAGATCATGGAGGTCGGCGGTAACGAGCTGACCATCTACGACAATCTCGACCCGCGCACCGGCGAACGGGTGTGGGGCGATCTGTGCCGGGGCCCGCATATCCCCACCACCAAGTTCATCCCGGCCTTCACCCTGACCCGCAGTTCGGCGGCGTACTGGCGGGGTGACCAGAACCGCGAGGGTCTGCAGCGCATCTACGGCACCGCCTGGGAATCGGCCGAGGCGCAGGACGAATACCTGCACATGCTGGCCGAGGCGGAGAAGCGCGACCACCGCAAACTCGGCCTGGAACTGGATCTGTTCTCCTTCCCCGACGAACTGGGGTCGGGCCTGCCGGTCTTCCATCCCAAGGGCGGCATCATCCGCAAGGAGATGGAGGACTACTCGCGTCAGCAGCATGTGGAGGCGGGCTACGAGTTCGTCAACACCCCGCATATCACCAAGGCGCATCTGTTCGAGACCTCCAAGCACCTCGAGTGGTACGCCGACGGGATGTACCCGCCCATGCACCTGGACGCCGAACTCGACGAGGACGGCGCCGTCCGCAAACCGGGGCAGGACTACTACCTCAAACCCATGAACTGCCCGATGCACAACCTGATCTACCGGTCCCGCGGCCGGTCGTACCGGGAACTGCCGCTGCGGCTGTTCGAATTCGGGTCGGTGTACCGCTACGAGAAGTCCGGGGTGGTGCACGGCCTGACCCGGGCCCGCGGTTTCACCCAGGACGACGCGCACCTCTACTGCACCCAGGACCAGGTCGTCGAGGAACTCACCACGACCCTGCGGTTCGTGCTGGACCTGCTGAAGGCCTACGGCCTGGACGACTTCTACCTCGAGTTGTCCACCAAGGATCCCGATAAGTACGTCGGCTCCGACGACCTGTGGGACGAGGCCACCGCGACCCTGCGCCAGGTGGGGGAGGCCTCCGGGCTGGAACTGGTGCCGGATCCGGGCGGCGCCGCCTTCTACGGCCCGAAGATCTCCGTGCAGACCCGCGACGCGCTCGGCCGCAACTGGCAGATGTCGACCATCCAGCTCGATTTCTTCGAACCGGATCTGTTCGAACTCGAATACACCGCCTCCGACGGCACCAAGAAACGCCCGGTGATGATTCATCGTGCGCTGTTCGGTTCGATCGAACGCTTCTTCGGCGTGCTCACCGAGCACTACGCGGGGGCCTTCCCGGCCTGGCTGGCGCCGGTGCAGGTGGTGGGGATCCCGGTGGCCGACACCTTCGTGCC
Organism: Nocardia sp. NPDC049935; assembly: GCF_055586645.1. Lineage (NCBI taxonomy): Bacteria > Bacillati > Actinomycetota > Actinomycetes > Mycobacteriales > Nocardiaceae > Nocardia > Nocardia sp. NPDC049935. Next base: position 284,809 of record NZ_JBVJHV010000001.1, read on the forward strand.
GCATCTCGACGGGGTGGTGGGCCGGTTGCGAGCCGCCGGAGTCCGCGCCGAGGTGGACCGGGGCGACGACCGGATGCAGAAGAAGATCTTCAACCACACCGCCCAGAAGGTGCCGTTCATGCTGCTGGCGGGGGCCCGGGATGTCGAAGCGGGTGCGGTGAGCTTCCGGTTCCGGGACGGGACACAGGTCAACGGGGTGGCGGTGGACGAGGCGGTGCGCGTGATCACGGACTGGGTCCGGCGACGCGACAACACCTCGCCGACCGCCGATACGGTCCGCCCCCTGGTGGACGGCGCCGGCGGTGCGCCCGAGTGATGCCGGGGCGGCCCGGGCGGGAAAGGGAATGGAGTATGAGTGAGCGTACGGCGCCGGACGGGCTGACCGGATCGGCCGAAACCGGCGCGGCCGCGGGGCACGGCGATATCGTCGATCGCGGTGCGGGCGAACCGGATCGGCTGCAGCGGCTGTGGACGCCCTACCGGATGTCCTATATCGCCGAAGCCGCGACCACCGCGCCCAAGGGCGCGACCGGGCATCCGTTCACCGATATCCCCACGATGTCCGATGAGGACGGCCTGGTGGTCGCCCGCGGCGAACAGGTGTACGCGGTACTGAACCTGTACCCCTACAACCCGGGCCACATGATGGTGGTCCCGTACCGCCGGGTCGCGAATCTCGAGGATCTCACCGTCGCCGAAGCCGGCGAACTGATGGAGTTCACGCAGCGCGCGATCCGCACGATGAAGAAGGTGTCGCGCCCGCACGGTTTCAACGTCGGACTCAACCTGGGCGGGGTCGCGGGCGGATCCCTGGCCGACCACCTGCACCAGCACATCGTGCCGCGCTGGGGCGGGGACGCGAACTTCATCACGGTGATCGGCGGGGCCAAAGTGATGCCGCAGCTGCTGCGGGAGACGCGGGCGCTGCTGGCCTCGGCCTGGGAGGACGTGTAGGTGCTGAGCATCTTCGGGCGGGCGACCTTCGCCAAGGCCACCGCCCCACTGGGTAGGGCCCTGGTCGGCACGGGCCTCACTCCGGACGCCGTCACCCTCATCGGCACCGCCGCCTCGATCGCGGCCGCGGTCACCCTGTTCCCCACCGGGCATCTGTTCTGGGGAACCATGCTGATCTGGCTGTTCGTCATGTTCGACATGCTCGACGGCGCCATGGCCCGGGCCCGGGGTGGCGGCACGCGCTACGGCGCGGTGCTCGACGCCACCTGCGACCGCGTCGCCGACGGCTCCATCTTCGGCAGCCTGGCCTGGTGGGCGGTGTACCACGAGCAGAGCAAACCGCTGTTCGTCGCCACCCTCGTGGTGCTGGTGACCTCGCAGGTGATCTCGTACGCCAAGGCGCGGGCCGAGGCCAGCGGGCTCTCCGCGGACGGCGGGCTCATCGAACGCCCGGACCGCCTGGTGATCGTGCTGGTCGGCGCCGGGCTGACCGGTATCGGGGGACACTGGGGTATCGGCTGGCTCACCTGGGCGGTGCATGTGGCCATGTGGATTCTGGCGGTGCTCAGCATCGTGACGGTGGGCCAGCGAGTACTGGCGGTGCGCAATTCACCGGGCGCCCGGGAGATCCTGGGTGGCCCGCGTGCGGATACGGAGCAGTCGAAGTGAGTGGTTGGCGGTCCGAGCTCAGCGATCGCGGTTACGCGGCGGGCTGGCGGCTGGTGCGCGCCCTGCCGGAACCCGCGGCGCGGGCGCTGTTCGACCGCGGCGGTGATTTCGCCGCGCGCAAGGGCGGCCCGATCCAGTTGCGGCGCAACCTCGCCCGGGTACTCGGCACGACCCCCGACGAGGTGCCCGCCGACCTGATCCGGGCGAGTATGCGGTCCTACGCCCGGTATTGGCGGGAAGCGTTCCGCCTGCCGGCGATGGACCACGCCGAACTCGTGGCATCCGGTCGTATCAGGGTCGACGGGCGCGAGCATCTCGACGCCGCGCTGGCCCGGGGCCGCGGAATAGTGTTCGTGCTGCCACATTCGGGCAACTGGGATATGGCCGGGACCTGGCTGGCCCAGAACTACGGCACCTTCACCACCGTGATGGAACGGCTGCAGCCGGAATCGCTGTTCGAGCGTTTCGTGGCCTACCGGGAGAGCCTGGGCTTCGAGGTCTTCCCGCTGACCGGTGGTGAACAGCCACCCTTCGCGACGCTGGCGCGACGGTTGCGGGAGAACAGGATCGTCTGCCTGATGGGTGAGCGCGACCTCACCGGTCGCGGGGTCCCGGTGACCTTCTTCGGCGAGCGCACCTGGATGCCGGCGGGCGCGGCGAAACTGGCCCTCGAGACCGGCGCCGCGCTGATGCCGGTCCATGTGTGGTTCACCGCCGACGCCGGACGCGAGAGCTGGGTGGTGCACACCCGGGAACCACTCGACGTCTCGTCCGGGGTCGCCGCCGCCACCCAGGACCTGGCCGATTGTTTCGCCGAGGGAATCGCCGCCCATCCCGCCGACTGGCATATGTTGCAGCCGCTGTGGGAGACCGATCTGTCCGAGGCCCGGCTGGACCGGATCGCCGCCGAACAGGCGCGTCGCGATCCGCAGTCGCTCGAGGCCGGTGGAGACCGCGCGCCATGAGAATCGGGATGGTGTGCCCGTACAGTTTCGACGTTCCCGGCGGCGTCCAGGCACATGTGGTGGAACTGGCGCAGGTGTTCCTGGAGCGCGGCCACAAGGTGAGCGTGCTCGCGCCGGCCTCGGAGACCACGGAACTCCCCGATTTCGTGGTGTCGGCCGGGCGCGCGGTCGCGATCCCCTACAACGGGTCGGTGGCGCGGTTGTCCTTCGGCCCGACCGCCTACACCCGGATCCGCCGCTGGATCGAGAGCAACGATTTCGACGTCCTGCATATCCACGAACCCAACGCGCCCAGTCTGTCGATGCTGGCGCTGAAGATCGCCGAGGGCCCGATCGTGGCCACCTTCCACACCTCCACCACCAAATCGCTGGTGCTCGCGACCTTCCAGGGCGTCCTGCGGCCCTATCACGAGAAGATCAGCGGCCGGATCGCGGTATCGGAGCTGGCGCGGCGCTGGCAGGTGGAGGCGCTGGGCTCGGACGCGGTGGAGATTCCCAACGGCGTCGACGTGCAGGCGTTCCGCCGGGCGCCGCTGCTGGACGGCTATCCGCGCCCCGGTGGCACCGTGCTGTTCCTGGGCCGCTACGACGAACCCCGGAAGGGGATGCAGGTCCTGCTGGCGGCCCTGCCCACTCTGGTGGCACGGCACCTGGATGTCGAAGTGCTGATCGTGGGCCGCGGCGACGAGGAGCGGCTGCGCCGCGAAGCCGGCCCGCTGGCCCGGCACCTGCGGTTCCTCGGCCAGGTCTCCGACGCGGAGAAGGCCTCGGCCATGCGCAGCGCCGATGTCTACGTCGCCCCGAATCTGGGCGGCGAGAGCTTCGGGATCATTCTGATCGAGGCCATGGCCGCGGGCACCGCCGTGGTGGCGGGTGAACTCGACGCGTTCCGGCGGGTGCTGCGCGACGGCACCGCGGGTCTGCTGGTCCCCGTCGGCGATTCGGGAGCTCTCGCCGAAGCCCTCGATACCGTGCTCACCGACGATATGCGCCGCGCCGAACTGGTACGGACCGCGACCCAGGTGGTCGGCTCCTACGACTGGCCCGTGGTGGCCGAACAGATCCTGCGGGTCTACGAAACCGTGGTGGTCGGCGATGTGCGGGTGCGGGTGGCCGGATGATCACCTTCTCCGCGACCACCGTTCTCGTCCTCGCCCTGATCGCCGCGGTGGTCGTGGCATCCGGTGTCCTGGCCTACTCCACCGCCAACCGCCTCGACCGGCTGCACGTGCGCACCGACCTCGCCTGGCACGCCCTCGAGGCCGCGCTGGCGCGCCGCGCGGTGGTGGCCCGGGCCGTGGCGGTCTCCTTGGCCGGCCCCGCCGCCACCGACCCCGCCGCGGACCGGCATCCCGCCGACCTGGCCCGGCGTCTCACCGTGCTCGCCGACCGCGCCGAACGCGCGGACCGCGAAGAGCGCGAGACCGTCGAGAACCAGCTGGCCACGGCCCTGTCCGCGGTCGACATCGCGCGGCTTCCGCCGCAGCAGGTCGCCGAACTCGCCGACGCCGAGGCCCGGGTGCTGATCGCGCGCCGCTTCCACAACGACGCGGTCCGCGACACCCTGGCGCTACGCACCCGCCGTCCGGTGCGCTGGCTGCGCCTGGGCGGTACCGCACCCATGCCCACCTATTTCGAGATCGCCGAACGCGCCACCCCCGCCGCCGCCACCGGCCTGGAGGTCGACACCGTCCGGGTATCGGCACGAGTGGCCCTGCTGGACGAGGCGGGCCGCATCCTGCTCATGCGCGGCCGCGACCCGATGATCCCCGAGGTCTCCTTCTGGTTCACCGTCGGCGGAGGAGTGGAACCCGGCGAAACCCTGCGCGCGGCCGCCGTCCGCGAACTGCACGAGGAAACCGGCTACACCGCTGACCCCGACGACCTCCGCGGCCCGCTGTGGCGCCGCGTGGCGGTGTTCCCGTTCAACGGCGACCTCATCCGCTCCGAGGAGCTGTTCTTCGCCCTGCGCGTGCAGAACTTCGCTCCGCAGGCCGCCGACCTGACCTACGTCGAACAACGCTCGATCACCGGCAACCGCTGGTGCGATCCCCACGAGATCCGCGCCCTGGACACCTCCGGCGAAACGGTCTACCCGTACCACTTGGACGAACTCCTGGCCGAGGCCGCCACCGCCGCCGACAGCGACACCGACCCGGAAGTGCGGAGTATCAGATAATCGGGTGAGGGATTGACGGCCGGATCCGGCCCCGATATATTTCATCGCCTCATGGGTACTTTGTTGTTCTTCCTGTAGTCACACGCCCGACGCGTCGAGCGCCACTTCGGTAGGCCTCCGCGTTCTCGCACCCACCACGTCCTCCGGTTCCGTCCGGCTGATCCGACGTGTGGGTTCTTGTGATCCCGGCCCTGTGCCGAGACAGGAGGAATTCATGCTCACCGCTGCTCGAATCACCCTCTCCGAGGTCGGTAAACGCTACGGCGACCGCACCGTCCTCGACCGGGTGTCGTTCGCGATCCGGCCGGGTGAAACGGTCGGAGTCGTCGGCGACAACGGGTCCGGCAAGTCGACTCTGCTGAGATTGCTCGCCGGACAGGAGTCGCCGGACAACGGCGAGGTCTGCGTTTCCGTGCCCGGCGGGATCGCCTACCTTCCGCAATCGCTCGCCCTGCCGCCGACAGCGACCGTCGCCGAGGCAATCGATCTGGCCCTGGCCGATATCCGTGAGCTGGAGAGTCGGCTGCGCGGTGTGGAAATCGAGCTGGAGGCCGGGGGACAACCGGACGCGGCGCTCTGTCGCTACGCGGAGTTGCTGGCGCGGTTCGAGGCGCGCGACGGCTACCGGGCCGATCAGCGCGTGGACACCGCGCTGGCGGGACTGGGGCTGGCGGGTCTGGCACGGGACCGCACGCTGGGCACGTTGTCGGGAGGGCAGCGGTCCAGACTCGCGCTGGCGGCCACCCTCGCGGCCGGACCGGAGCTGTTGCTGCTCGACGAACCCACCAACGATCTCGACGACGAGGCGGTGGACTGGCTCGAGCGGCACCTGCGGGGTCATCGCGGCACCATCGTGGCGGTAACCCACGATCGGGTGTTTCTCGAGCGCATCACCGACGTGGTGCTCGAGGTCGCCGACGGCCGGGTCTCCCGGTTCGGCAACGGATACGGCGGCTACCTGCGCGCCAAAGCGGCGCAACGGCAGCGGATGGCCGAGGACCACCAGCTCTGGAAACGGGAGCTCGCCCGCAACCGACGGCTGGCGGAGTCGAATGTGGCGCGTCTGGACGCCATTCCGCGCAAGCTCCCGCTGGCCGTATTCGCGGCCGGACCCTTCCGTCCACGCGGCCGGGACCACGGGGCACGGGCGCGAATCCGCAACGCGAAGGAACGCCTCGAGCGGCTGACCGGCAACCCGGTGGCCGCGCCACCGGAGCCGCTGACCTTCACACCGGATCTGGCCGCCCACCCGCAGAATGCGGATGGGCCGGTGGCCGAACTGGCCGGCGTGCGGGTACCGGGCCGGTTGGAGGCCGTCGAGATGACCCTCGCGGCGGGTGAACGCCTGCTGGTCACCGGCCCGAACGGCGCCGGTAAGACCACGCTGCTGCGGCTACTGGCCGGGGAACTGGAACCCGGCAGCGGTTCGATACGGGTGCGGGGCCGCGTGGGCCACCTACGGCAGCAGGAGGTGAGGTGGCCCGCGGATATGACCGTATTGCAGGCCTTCGCCTCCGATCGGCCGTGGCATCCGCAGGAGCATGCCGACGAGCTGCTGCGCCTGGGTTTGTTCCACCCCGATGATCTGAGGCTGCGGATCGGCGATCTCTCCTATGGCCAGCGGCGGCGCATCGAACTGGCCCGGCTGGTCACCGGTCCGCTCGACCTGCTGCTGCTCGACGAACCGACCAATCACCTGTCTCCGGCGCTGGTGGAGCAACTCGAGAACGCGCTGACCGGCTTTCGGGGCACACTCGTGATCGTCACCCACGATCGCCGGCTACGCGAGCGCATGCGCGGCGCCCGCACCGAGATACGAGACGGAAGGTGCGCGTTCACGAGCGAGCCGCCCGCGCGCACAGCATGACCCGAACACCACCGACTCACGGCCGCCCCGCCCCCGGGCGGCCATCCTCGAGGGGGTGACAAACGGTTCGGCCCGCGTCTGCTGTCGGTGCTCGAAGCGCATGTGGCGAAGCCACGAGTCTCGAGTGCCGACAGCAGACGCTCAGGAGGGCCGAACCTCGAGCGGCGGAGCCGCTCCGACAACACTGTGACACAGCTCACTGGCGTGATAGGGTCGCGGACGGTTTGACACACCGGGATTGTGTCGATTCGGTGTGCGGAGGTGAAGACGTTGTCCTACATCCTGTTCGATTACCTGCTCCCGATTCTGGGCCCCGGAGCCGCGGAGTACTGGGCGAAGCTACTCGTGGTCAATCCGATCTGAGTCGGTTTCGCTGTCTGCCCGCCGGGCCGGTTTCTACCGGTCCGGCGGTCGTGTTTTCCGGTCCAGTCTTCTGCGGTTATCGGAAAAGCCCAGGTGGTTAGCAGTCCAGTGTGCTCCCACTGGCTATGAAGGTCGTTTTCCGGCCCACCTAGAATCGTGGTGTTCATCGAGGATCCACCAAGGCAACAGACACAGGAGCTGCCGTGACCACGCCCCAGACCAACCCGACCGACGCCACCCGCGAGGCGGGTACCGCCCGCGTGAAGCGCGGTATGGCCGAGATGCTCAAGGGCGGGGTGATCATGGATGTCGTCACCCCGGACCAGGCGAAGATCGCCGAGGACGCCGGAGCCGTCGCGGTGATGGCGCTGGAGCGGGTGCCCGCCGATATCCGCGCACAGGGCGGTGTGTCCCGGATGAGCGATCCGGACATGATCGACGGGATCATCGAGGCGGTATCCATCCCGGTGATGGCGAAGGCCCGGATCGGGCATTTCGTGGAGGCCCAGGTGCTGCAGAGCCTCGGCGTCGACTACATCGACGAGTCCGAGGTGCTGACCCCCGCCGACTACGCCAATCACATCGACAAATGGAATTTCACGGTGCCGTTCGTGTGCGGCGCCACCAATCTCGGTGAGGCGCTGCGCCGGATCACCGAGGGCGCGGCCATGATCCGGTCCAAGGGTGAGGCCGGTACCGGTGACGTCTCCAACGCCACCACCCATATGCGCAAGATCCGGCAGGAGATCCGCCGGCTGACCACGCTGCCCGCCGACGAACTCTATGTCGCGGCCAAGGAACTACAGGCGCCCTACGAACTGGTCAAGGAGATCGCCGAGACCGGGAAACTGCCCGTCGTGCTGTTCACCGCCGGTGGTATCGCCACCCCGGCCGACGCGGCCATGATGATGCAGCTGGGCGCGGAAGGCGTATTCGTGGGTTCGGGCATCTTCAAATCCGGGAACCCCGAACAGCGCGCGAGCGCCATCGTGAAGGCCACCACCTTCTACGACGATCCCGATGTGCTGGCCAAGGTGTCGCGCGGGCTCGGCGAGGCGATGGTCGGGATCAACGTCGACGAGATCCCGCAGCCGCACCGGCTCGCCGAACGCGGCTGGTGATCGCTGCGGCGCCGGGCGCGGGCCGGTGAATAGGTAGCCGCCGGATGGAACTGCGGCAGCTGCGGTACTTCGTCGTGCTCGCCGAGGAACTGCATTTCGGCCGTGCCGCCGAGCGGTTGTTCATCACCGCGTCCACGCTCAGTCAGCAAGTGAAGGTGCTCGAGCGTGCGCTGGGCACCCCGCTGGTGTCGCGCGGCCGCCGGGTCGAACTGACCCCGGCCGGTGCGGCGCTGCTGGAATCGGGCCGCGAAGTGCTGCGGGCGGCCGACGACGCGGTCCGGTCGGCCCGCCGGGCGGGCGGGGTCGAGGATCCGCGGTTGCGGCTGGGACTGGTGAACGGGGCGCCGCCCTGGTTGCCCGCCCGCTTCGGTGCGCTGGCGGAGGCCGCCGTGCCCGGTGCCCGTACCGTCCTGATCGGCGGCCCGACCGCCGATCAGGCCCAGTTGCTGGCGTCCGGCGCGGTCGATCTGGCGTTGCTGCGGGCCCCGGCCCCGCTGCCCGCGGCGTTCGCGCAACGGCCGGTGGCCACCGAGGAGCTCGGAATTCTGCTGGCCGCTACCCATCCGCTGGCCGGTCTGCCGGATCCGGGCCCCGGCGAGCTGGCGGATCAGGAGCTGATCCTGTTTCCCCGGGAGGTGGCCCCGGGGCTACACGACCGGCTGCTCGGTGAACTGCGGGCCCGGGGTCTGCGGCTGCGGTTGAGCGAGACCGTGCTCGGGCATGCCCAGATGCTGTCGGTGCTGCCGTCCCGCGACGACGCGGTGGGGCTGGGCTCGGTCCGCGCGCGGCGTCCCGATCTGGTCTGGCGGCCGTTCCCGGGTGGTCCGCTGATCGTCACCTACATTGCCGCGTGGGCTCGCGATACCCGTCATCCGGTACTGCGCGGCCTGCTGGAATCGCTACCCGCCGGGGCGTTCACCGCACCCACCGGCGCCTGACCGCCGACCCCGCGACCGGGTCCACCAGCGGTATCAGCGGGTGACGAACGGTGATCAGCGATTACCACATGGACTCGCGGCCGCCCCGATGGTCGGCTGGTGTCATGACAGCAGAAACGACAGCGACCGAACGGGTCGTCATCATCGGCGGCAGCTCCGGAATGGGACTCGCGCTCGCCCGCTCGCTGGTGGGCGCGGGGGCCGAGGTGGTGATCGCGGGACGGTCGGCGGACCGTTTGGACTCCGCCGCCGCGACCCTCACCGCCGGCCCCGGAAAGGCCCACACCCGGCAGGTCGACATCACCCGGGAAGCCGAGGTCGAGGCGGTGTTCGCCGAACTCGGCCCGGTCGACCACGTGGTGGTCACCGCCGCCGACGTCCGGGGCATGTACGCGCCGATCCGCGCCTTCGATCCGGCCGTGACCCGCACCCTCGTCGACACCAAACTGTTCGGTCCCGCGCTCGTGGCCAAACACGCTGTCCTCAATGCGGGCGGGTCGCTCGTGTTCACCTCGGGTATCGCGGCCTACCGGCCCGGACCAGGGTCGGCGATGGTCGCCGCCGTCAACGGCAGCCTGGCCTCGCTCGCCTACGCCTTGGCGCTCGAACTCGCGCCCACCCGCGTCAATGTCATCTCACCGGGCTGGGTGGACACTCCGATCTGGCAGTCGATCGGAGGCGGCGACCCCGTGCAGCGGCACCGGGACATGGCGGCCAGGCTGCCGGTGGGGCGGATCGGGCGTCCGGAGGATATCGCCGCCGCGGTCCTGTCCCTGATCCACAACCCGTTCATCACCGGGACCGTCCTGCACGCCGACGGCGGCCACCGGTTGTGTTGAGAATTTGGAGCAGCTCCGCTGCTCGAGGTTCGGGCTGTGTCCATGGAGCAGCTCCGCTGCTCGAGGTTCGGGCTGTGTCCATGGAGCAGCTCCGCTGCTCGAGGTTCGGCCCTCCTGAGCGTCGGCTGTCAGCACTCGAGACTCGCGGCTGCGCCGCATGCGCTTCGAGTGCTGACAGCCGACGCGGGCCGAACCGTTTTCCGGGGGTGTTGGGCTCGGCTCGGTGTGGGGTGGTCAGGTGGTGTCGGTGCGCAGGGCCGGGCGGTGGGGGTGGTCCCAGCGGGCGAAGTAGTCGGGGGGCTCGGGGTGGTCGCGGTCGTGGGTCAGGAGGGCGGGGACGGTCCAGGCGTCCTCGCGGGGGGTGCGGCGGGTGAGGGCGGCGGGGGTGAGGTCGAGCTTGACGGTGAGGTCGAAGGGCAGGGCGCGGCCCAGCAGCATGGGGCCCGCGACGAACAGGACGGTGGCGGGCAGTGCCGTGCGTGGGCGGGCCCGTGCGGATCGGTCGGCGGCTTCGTCCCACAGGGCGGGCAGCCAGGTGCCGTCGCGGTGGATCGGATCGAGTACTTCGCGCCGCAGGGCCGGGTAGTCGAACCAGCCGGTGCGATAGGAGATCTCGTCGCGGCCGAACTCCATGCGCAGTGAGGCGGGCCGGACGAAATCGTGCATCGCGACCACGTCGGCGGGCCGGCCGTCGGCGTGGACCCGGCGTGCCACCCGGCGCGCGAAATCCAGTGGGGCGGCGGCATCGGCGCCGTCCACGGCGACCACCCGATGGCCGTCCCGCGGCCGCAGCCGTTCGGTCAGCAGATCGGCGAGGGCATCCGGAGTTATCGGTGTGAAGCGCGGCACCGGACCATCACAGCAGGTCCCGCCGGGCAGCGGTGACAGGGATTACCCGCGACCGAATCAGGGAAACCGGACCGCTCGGGATAATCTCAGCGGATGGCGACTATCGAAGAGGCGCTGGAGATCGAACGCCTCGAGCGCGATATCTTCCGCGGCGCGTACCCCAAGACCCAGCTGCCCCGCACCTTCGGCGGGCAGGTGGCGGGGCAGGCGCTCGTCTCGGCGGTGCGCACGGTGGAGCCCCGATTCCAGGTGCATTCGCTGCACGGATACTTCCTGCGGCCGGGTAACCCCGAGGCGCCGACCGTCTACATGGTGGACCGGATCCGCGACGGCCGTTCCTTCTGCACCCGCCGGGTCACCGGTGTGCAGGACGGTGACGCCATCTTCACCATGTCGGCGTCCTTCCACATCGGCGACGAGGGCCCCTCGCATCAGGACGAAATGGCCGAGGTGGCGCCGCCCGGCGATCTACCCGACGCCAAGACCTCCATGGATCCGGAGCGGTTGTGGGCCATGCGGGAATGGGAGCACTGGGATATCCGCCCGGTGCCGCAGGAGCAGGTCACCCAGCGGCCCGGGGTCGTCTCCCCGCAGCAGGTGTGGTTCCGGTACCGGCACCCGCTGCCCGACGATCCGCTGTTCCATGTCTGCACGCTGGCCTATATGAGCGATATGACGTTGCTCGGCTCGTCCAAGGTCACCCACCCCGACGAGCCCACCCAGAACGCGTCCCTGGATCACGCGATGTGGTTCCTGCGGCCGTTCCGCACCGACGACTGGCTGCTCTACGACCAGTCCTCGCCCTCGGCCGGGTTCGGCCGCGGGCTGACCGGCGGCAAGATCTTCGATCGCGGCGGCCGGCTGGTGGCGGCGGTGGTCCAGGAAGGACTGATCCGCACGCTGCGGTCCTGACTCCGGAGTGCGGGTGACCGGTGCGTGAGCCCGCGCACACCGGACGGGATCGTAAGCTCGCCAGGGTGAACGAGTCTGTGGAGAGCCCGCGTCCGGCGGCCGGACCCGATTCCGGCGCGCCCGCCGGACCGACCATCGGCGTGCTGGCCCTGCAGGGCGATGTCCGGGAACATCTCGCGGTCCTCGCGGCCTGCGGGGCGCGTCCGGTGCTGGTGCGCCGGCCGGCCGAACTGGCCGCCGTGGACGGGCTGGTGCTGCCCGGCGGCGAGTCCACGGCCATCAGCAAACTGCTCGAGATCTTCGATCTGCTGGAACCGCTGCGGGCCCGGCTGCGGGCCGGGATGCCGGCGTTCGGGTCCTGTGCCGGGATGATCCTGCTGGCGAGCGAGATCCTCGATACCCGCCCCGACGCCCACCATCTCGACGGTATCGATATGACCGTGCGGCGCAACGCGTTCGGCCGTCAGGTCGATTCGTTCGAAACCGATCTGGACTTCTCCGGCGTCGATGGCGGGCCGATGCGGGCGGTGTTCATCCGGGCGCCGTGGGTGGAGCGCGCGGGCGCCGACGTCGAAGTGCTGGCCCGGGTGCCCGGCGGTCCCGCGGCGGGCCGGATCGTCGCGGTGCGGCAGGGGCGGGTGGTGGCGACCGCCTTCCATCCGGAAGTGACCGGCGACCACCGTGTACACCGATTGTTCGTCGATCTCGTGCGTGGCGTAGCGTTGTCGTCCGATAGCGTGCCATCGACCTGAAGGAAGTAGGGAATGAGCGGCCACTCCAAATGGGCCACCACCAAGCACAAGAAGGCGGCGATCGATGCCAAGCGCGGCAAGCTGTTCGCCAAGCTGATCAAGAACATCGAGGTGGCGGCCCGGACCGGTGGTGGCGATCCGGAAGGTAATCCGACCCTCTTCGACGCCATTCAGAAGGCGAAGAAATCCTCGGTCCCCAATGACAATATCGAGCGGGCGCGTAAGCGCGGCGGCGGCGAGGAAGCCGGCGGCGCCGACTGGCAGACCATCATGTACGAGGGTTACGGCCCCAACGGTGTCGCCGTGCTGATCGAATGTCTCACCGACAACCGCAACCGAGCGGCCGGGGAGGTCCGGGTGGCCATGACCCGCAACGGCGGCAATATGGCCGACCCGGGTTCGGTGTCCTACCTGTTCCACCGCAAGGGTGTTGTCACCCTGGAGAAGAACGGCCTGTCCGAGGACGATGTCCTGATGGCGGTTCTGGACGCCGGCGCCGAAGAGGTCAGCGACCTCGGTGAATCGTTCGAGGTCATCAGCGAACCCGGCGATCTGATCGCGGTGCGGTCGGCCCTGCAGTCCGCCGGTATCGACTACGACTCGGCCGAATCCGGGTTCCAGCCCTCGGTGAGCGTGGCGGTGGACGTCGACGGCGCCCGCAAGGTGTTCAAGCTGGTCGATGCGCTGGAGGACAGCGACGACGTGCAGAACGTCTACACGAATGTCGATATCTCCGACGAGGTCCTCGCCGAACTCGACGACTGAACCGGTTCCCGCGAGCGACGGGGTGGCACCGCGCGGCGGTGCCACCCCGTCGCCGTACCCGGAGTCTGTTGCGTGATGCCCCGGTTCAGGACTCCAGATTCGCGTAGTGATCCCGCATAGCGGGGTAGTAGTCGTCGAACTCGGGCAGCGCCGTGCCCGCGCGGGCCGCTCCGAGCGCGTCCAGGTAGTACTCCCAGCCCGGTCCCACCTCGGCGATCTTCTCGGCCGAATCGAGGTGGTGGGTGAACACCAGTTCGGTCTGCCCGTCGTTCTCGGTCAGGGTGGCCTCGAGATGCCAGCTGCCGTATTCGTCGACGGTGCGCAGGGCGAGGTGGCGCGGGGGGACGCAGGTGTCGATGGTGTAGTCGGCCCAGGGCCGGTCGTCCTCCAGCACCATCTGCACGCGGATGGTGCGGCCCGGGCCCGCTTCGCCCTCCCAGGGGCCGAACCAGCGGGCGGTGCGATCGGATTCGGTGATACTGGCCCAGACGTCCTCGATCGGCGCCCGGTAGGTGCGGGTGAGGATCAGATCGCGGCCGTGCGCGGTGGTTTCCAGGCGGCCGGTGGGTTGCTTGCTCATGCCGAGTTCTCCTCGGGGGTCGGTGGTGCGGTTCGGTGATCCGGGGCGGCGGTGTTCGTATCGCGTTCCCGGCGGGTGCGGTGGACTTCGGTGGCCAGTGCGTCCAGCCGGTGCTCCCATCCGGTGGGGCGATCGAGTGCGGCGATCCAGCCGCCGAGGGCGCGCAGCGGGGTGGTGTCGAGCGTGTAGTACCGCTCCCGCCCGCGTAGCTCGTCGCGTACCAGGCCGCTGTCGCGCAGCACCCGCAGATGCCGGCTGACCGCCGGCCGGCTGACCGGGAACCGGGCGGCGATGGCGCCCGCGGTCAGCCGGCCGGCGCGCAGCATCTCCAGGATCTCGCGCCGAATCGGATCGGCTATCGCGCTCGCCACCTCGTCCACCCCGAAAGCGTAACTACTTGGTTACGTGTTTGTCCAGAGGCGGCGCCGGAGCGGGGACGCGGGGTTGTGCGGTGTGCCGTCGCGGTCGCGCGGGACGGCGGCGGCACAATGGCCGCATGGTTGCTGTGACGCTCGTTCTCGGGGATATCACCGAGCAGCAGGTGGATGTGGTGGTGAACGCCGCGAATTCCGAACTGCTGGGCGGCGGGGGCGTGGACGGCGCCATTCACCGCCGCGGCGGGCCCGCGATCCTGGCCGAATGCCGGCGGCTGCGCGAGACCGACTATCCCCGCGGGCTGCCGACCGGGGCCGCGGTGGCGACGACCGCGGGTGAACTTCCGGCCCGCTGGGTGGTGCACACCGTCGGGCCGGTGTGGTCGGCGCGCGGGGACCGCGCTGCGCAACTCGCGCCGCTGCTCGCGTCCTGCTACCGCGAATCGCTGCGGGTCGCGGAGAACCTCGGTGCGCGATCGGTGGCGTTCCCGGCCATCTCCACCGGCGTCTATCGCTGGCCGCTGGAGGACGCCGCGCGGATCGCCGTCGGCACCGTGCGCGACTATCCCGCCGAGATCGACGAAGCGCGTTTCGTCCTGTACGACTCCGCCGCCTACGACGCCTTCGCCGCGGAACTCGGCGCCTGAGCCCGGCCTTCGCGGGGCCGTGTCCCTGGCGCCGGGACATCCACGCCTGCACTATAGTTCGAACAACTGTTCGTTCTGGGAAAGGTGCGCGGTGCGGGTGATGGGCGTCGACCCCGGGCTCACCCGGTGCGGGGTGAGCATGGTCGAAGGCGGAGCGGGGCGTACCGTCCGGGCGATCGCGGTGGATGTCGTGCGGACCCCGGCGGAGATGGAGCTGGCCCAGCGGTTGCTGCGGATCTCCGATGCCGCCGAGGAATGGATGCGTACCCACCGGCCCGATGTGGTGGCCATCGAGCGGGTGTTCGCCCAGCACAACGTGCGCACCGCGATGGGGACCGCCCAGGCCGGCGGGGTGATCGCCCTGGCCGCCGCCCGCCGCGATATCCCGGTGATGTTCCATACGCCGAGCGAGGTCAAGGCCGCGGTCACCGGGAACGGCGGGGCGGACAAGAAGCAGGTGACCGCTATGGTCACCCGTATCCTCGGGCTCGCGGCGCCGCCGAAACCCGCCGACGCCGCCGATGCGCTGGCGCTGGCCATCTGCCACTGCTGGCGGGCGCCGCTGCTGGAACGGATGGCCCGGGCCGAGGCGCTGGCCGACCGGGCCCGGCGGCAGTACACCCAACGACTCGAGGAACAGCGGAAGGCGGTGCGCGGGTGATCGCGTCCATCCGGGGCGAGGTGATCGAACTCGCCCTCGACCACGCGGTGATCGAAACCGCCGGGGTCGGATACCAGTTGAACGCCACCCCCGCGACGCTGGCCCGCCTCACCCGCGGCGACCAGGCCCGGCTGTACACCGCGCTCATCGTGCGCGAGGACTCGATGACCCTCTACGGGTTCGCCGATACCGAGACCCGGGACCTGTTCGGCCTGCTGCAGACCGTCTCCGGAGTCGGGCCGCGGCTGGCCATGGCGGTGCTGGCGGTCCTCGAACCCGAAACCTTGCGCAAAGCGCTCGCCGCCGGTGATCTCGCGGCACTCACCCGGGTGCCGGGGATCGGTAAGCGCGGCGCCGAACGGATGGTCGTGGAACTGCGGGACAAGGTGAACCTGGTACCCACGCCGGATACCCCCGGCGCCGCGCCGGTGCCGGTGAGCACCCCGGTGCGGGAACAGGTCGTGGAGGCGCTCACCGGCCTCGGATTCCCGCTCAAACAGGCCGAACCGGCCGTGGACGCGGTCCTCGCCGAACAACCCGGCGCCGGGAACTCGACCGCGCTGCGGGCCGCCCTCGGAATGCTCGGCAAGAACCGCTAGGCCGCGATGGACTACGACGATTTCCCGGAACCGGAGGATTCCCCGGTCAGCGCCGGATACCTGGCCTCCGACGGCGATGCCGATTCCGGGCTGCGGCCCACCTCGCTGGACGGATTCATCGGCCAGCCCCGGGTCCGGGAACAGCTGGCACTGGTATTGCGCGGCGCCACGGCGCGCGGCGGCACCCCCGACCACATCCTGCTGTCCGGTCCGCCCGGGCTGGGCAAGACCAGCCTGGCGATGATCGTGGCCGGAGAGCTGGGTTCCGCGCTGCGGATCACCTCCGGTCCCGCCCTGGAACGCGCCGGCGACCTGGCGGCCATGCTCAGCAACCTGGTGCACGGCGATGTGCTGTTCATCGACGAGATCCACCGGATGGCCCGGCCGGCCGAGGAGATGCTGTACCTGGCGATGGAGGACTTCCGGGTCGACGTCGTGGTCGGCAAAGGTCCGGGTGCCACCTCCATCCCGCTCGATATCGCCCCGTTCACCCTGGTGGGCGCGACCACCCGCTCCGGCGCGCTCACCGGGCCGCTGCGCGACCGGTTCGGCTTCACCGGGCATATGGACTTCTACGAACCCGGCGAACTGCTGCTGATCCTGCGGCGTTCGGCGCAGATCCTCGGCGTGGAGATCGATACCGACGCCGCCGCCGAGATCGCCGGCCGCTCCCGCGGCACCCCGCGTATCGCCAACCGGTTGCTGCGGCGGGTCCGCGACTACGCCGAGGTCCGGGCCGACGGCCGGATCACCGTCCCGGTGGCCCGCGCCGCGCTCGAGGTCTACGACGTCGACCCGCTGGGCCTCGACCGTCTCGACCGGGCCGTGCTCGGTGCGCTGGTCCGCGGATTCGGGGGCGGACCGGTGGGGGTGTCGACCCTCGCCGTCGCGGTGGGCGAGGAACCGGCGACCGTGGAAGAGGTCTGCGAACCGTTCCTGGTCCGCGCCGGAATGGTCGCCCGCACCCCGCGCGGCCGGGTGGCCACCGCCGCCGCGTGGGCCCATCTGGGTCTCACTCCGCCTCCCGACCTGGCCTTCGGGGCGCTCGAGGTCCGGGGCCGGGAACCCCATCCGACCCTCGACCTGTTCGACTGACACGCGCCGCCGGGGCGGTATGGGTCAGATTCCGAACTCGGCGCGGATCCGCCGGACGAAGGCGTCCACCTGATCGGGGTGGTATCCGCGGGACAGCGGCGGCGCGGCCGGGAACTCCCGGTCCAGGTGCGCCGCGGTGAGTACGGCCCGGCCGGCGAGGGCTTCGGCGACGACGTCCAGGAGATCGTCGACCTCTCGTTCGCGATAGCCGCGCCGGCCGAACGGCGCACGGCCGAAAGTGATCTGGTGCACATCCTCCGGTGTCATACCTCGAGTATGGCGGCGTGCCGGGCCCGGGGAGTGATCGAACAGGCGGAGATCCGAATCGGACGAAGCGGGTGCGCCGGAGTTCCGGGTGCGGCGTCCCGGGCCCGGCGATCGGCGTGTTCGGGTGTGCGGGTGTGGCGCCGGACGGGCGAACTGGCAGACTGTGTGCGTACCTGTCCCTCTCCTCACCCAGATCAGGACTGACTTCGACCATGGATCTGCTGTTTCCGCTCATACTGGTCGCGCTGCTGGTGCCGATGTTCCTCGGTATGCGCCGCCAGAAGAAAGAGGCCGACAAGGTCGCCCAGATGCAGGACAGCCTGAAGGTCGGTGACCGGGTCGTCACCACCTCCGGCCTGTACGGCACCGTGATCGAGGCCGATGACACCAGCGTCGATCTGGAGATCGCCGAGGATGTCGTCACCACCTGGCTGCGTCAGGCGATCCGCGAGGTGCGCGTCGACGACGACACCGCCGGCGACGACACCGCCGGCGACGAGACCCCCGGTGACGATGCCGCCGAGTCCACCGACTCGCCGTCGGCTCCTGCCGCCGAGGAGACCCCTGAGCAGACCGAAACCCGGCTGACCAAGGACTGAATCCACGGCCCGGCCACCGGACCGGTTCACACCCGGGCGACCGGTGGCTTCGGCATGTGCCGTGGCCGTTCCACCCAGAACTTCCGCCTAGGAGATGACGACCTGTGCCACCGTCCCAGGGATCGGCGCACCAACTCCGCTGGCTCGCCTTGTTCGGCGTGCTGGTGGCCGCGATCTACGCGCTGGTGTTCTTTACCGGTGACAAATCACCGACACCCAAGCTCGGCATCGACCTACAGGGCGGTACCCGGGTCACCCTGACGGCCCGGACTCCCGACGGGAACCGGCCGAGCCAGGACAGCCTCACCAAGGCACAGCAGATCATCGAGAACCGGGTGAACGGGCTCGGCGTCTCCGGCTCGGAAGTGGTGATCGACGGCGACAATCTCGTCATCACCGTGCCGGGCGACGACAGCCAGCAGGCCCGCACCCTCGCCACCACCGCGAAGCTGTACATCCGCCCGGTGCTGCAGGCCGCGCCCGCGCCCAACACCCAGCAGGGTCAGCCGGCGCCGGGCCAGCAGCCCACCGCGCCGACCGTCCCCGGCGAGCCCACCGCGCCCGCTCCGGCCGACGGATCCGTGCCCCAGGGCGTGGTGCCCGAGGGCGCCGCCCCGGACGCGACCGTGCCCGAAGGGACGGCGGGTGAGGCGCCCGCCGACGGCGCCGGTGATCAGTCCGCCCCCGCCGAGCAGACCCCGAGCGCGGCCGCCCCGATCTCCGCCGAGGATCTCGACGTCCGTCCGGCGCAGGCGCCCGGCACCCCCATTCCGGATACCCCCGCGCCCGGCGAGCCCGCTCCCGCGCCCGGTGAGGCGACACCCGCCCCGGCGCCCGGTGAACCGGCTCCGGGCGAGACGCCGTCCGACCCATCGCTGAGCCCCCAGGAACAGGTCCAGCAGGAGATCGAGGCCGCCAAGACCATCCGGCAGAGCACCGATCCGACCATGCAGCAACTGGCCATGCAGGCGATGGACTGTTCCGCGCCGGACCCGCTGGCCGGTAACGACGACCCGAACCTGCCGCTGGTGACCTGCTCCACCGACGGGACCGAGGTCTTCCTGCTCGACAAGAGCCGGATCGACGGCCAGGAGATCGCGAACGCGACCTCCGGTTTCAACACCGAGCAGTCGCGGCACGAGATCAACCTGGAGTTCAAGGGCGGCGGCAGCGACGCGTGGGCGTCGCTGACCGGCGAATACATCCAGCAGCGCGTCGCGTTCGTGCTCGACTCCCAGGTGGTCAGCGCACCGGTCGTCCAGCAGGGCCCCCAGCTCGGCGGACGCACCCAGATCTCCGGCAATTTCAACGCCTCGAGCGCCCAGGACCTGGCGAATACGCTCAAATACGGTTCGCTGCCGCTGTCGTTCCAGACCTCCGAGGCCGAGACCGTTTCCGCGACGCTGGGCCTGACCTCGCTGCGTGCCGGACTGATCGCCGGTGGGGTCGGCCTGGCCGTGGTGCTGCTGTACTGCCTGGTCTACTACCGCATGCTCGGCTTCCTCACCGCGCTGTCGCTGATCGGGTCCGGTATCGCGGTGTACGGGATCATGGTGCTGCTCGGGCGCTGGATCGGGTTCACCCTCGATCTCGCCGGTATCGCCGGTCTCATCATCGGTATCGGTATGACGGCCGACTCGTTCGTGGTGTTCTTCGAACGCATCAAGGACGAGATACGCGAGGGCCGAAGCTTCCGGTCCGCCGTGCCCCGGGGCTGGCAGCGGGCCCGCAAGACGATCCTGTCCGGTAACGCGGTGAGCTTCATCGCCGCCGCGGTGCTGTACGTCCTGGCCGTCGGGCAGGTGCGTGGATTCGCCTTCACCCTCGGGCTGACCACCATCCTCGACGTGGTGGTGGTGTTCCTGGTGACGGCGCCGCTGGTGCATATCGCCTCCCGTTCCGCCTTCTGGGCCAAACCCTCGGTGAACGGGCTCGGCGCGATGCAGCAGCTCGCCCGCGAACGCAAGGCGGCCGAAGCCGCGGTCGGGAAGGCGTGACGATGAACAGCCCCGTGACGATGGACAAGACCCAGCCGTCCGCCGGCGCCCGGCACAGCTGGATGAACCGCCTCTACACCGGCACCGGTGTGCTCGATGTGGTGGGCAACCGCCGCCGCTGGTATCTGATCACCGCGGCGATCGTGCTGATCTGCCTGGCCAGCATCGCGGTGCGCGGATTCACCTTCGGTATCGATTTCGTCGGCGGATCACGGATCCAGCTCCCGGCGGCCGGCGCGACCACCGAACAGGTCGAGCAGGTGTACACGGATACGATCGGCGCCGACCCCGAATCGGTGCAGACCGTGGGCACCGGCGACGGCGCGACGATCCTGATCCGCTCCGAGACCCTGAACGCCGATCAGCTGAACTCGCTGCAGACCGCCCTGTTCGAGGAGTTCCAGCCGCGCGATTCGAGCGGCAATCCGAGCCGTAACGCGATCAGCGCCTCCGATGTCAGTGAGACCTGGGGCGGTCAGATCACCCGGCAGGCGCTGATCGCGCTGGCGGTGTTCCTGGTCCTGGTCAGCGTCTACATCGGAATCCGCTACGAGCGCGATATGGCGCTGGCGGCGCTGGCCGCCCTCGTCTTCGACCTGCTGGTCACCGCCGGGGTGTATTCGCTCGTCGGGTTCGAGGTGACGCCCGCGATGGTGATCGGCATGCTGACCATCCTCGGGTTCTCGCTCTACGACTCGGTGGTGGTGTTCGACAAGGTCGAGGAGAACACCCGCGGTGTCCTGCACACCAACCGGCGCACCTACGCGGAACAGGCCAATCTGGCGATCAACCAGACCCTGATGCGTTCGATCAACACCACGATCATCGGCGCGCTGCCGATCATCGGCCTGATGGTGATCGCGGTGTGGATGCTCGGCGTCGGCACCCTGCAGGATCTGGCGCTGGTCCAGCTGGTCGGTACGGTGGTCGGCGCCTACTCGTCGATCTTCTTCGCCACTCCGCTGCTGGTGTCCATCAAGGAACGCTGGGGTCCGGTGGCGGCGCACACCAAGAAGGTCCACTCCCGGCGGGCCGCCGCGGCCGCGGGGCGCCCGGCGCCGGGACGCCCGGGCCCCGGACCGGAGCGGAACGGCGGCCCGGGGAGCCGGCCCGGGCCGGGTGAGCCCGGCGATCCGGCGCGGCAGGCGCCGCGCAGGACCGGTGCGGCCGGGCCCCGGCCCGGTACGCGCCCGACCGGAAAACGACAGAGGCGGCACTGACAGACGAGGGGTAGGGATCGATGCGACAGTCCTATCTGCGCCGTACGATCGCGCTGCTCGCGGCCACCGCCGCGGCCGCCGCACTGGCGTCGGGATGTTCCGGCGCCGACCAGGTCCCGTCGATCGGCTATGCCGTCGACACCACCGTCACCAGCTACAACGGCGGTACCACCGCGGGCTCGGCGTCGGCCCAGGCCGTATTCGGCCGGGTGCTGACCGGGTTCTTCTACACCGGGCCCGACGGGCAACCGGTGGCCGACTCCGATACCGGCACCGCCAAAGAGGTGCCGGGTGAGGCGCAGACCATCCAGTACCGGCTGAACCCGAAGGGGGTCTACTCCGACGGGGTGCCCACCTCCTGCGACGATCTGGTGTTCACCTGGGCCGCGCGCAGCGGCCGCGTTCCCGGTTTCGATTCGGCGAGCACCGCCGGATACGAGGATATCGAGCGGGTGGAATGCCAGCCCGGCTCCAAGGACGGCACCGTGGTCTTCCGGCCCGGCCGCCGCTATATGCCCTGGCGCACGCTCTTCGGCGCCGGAGAGCTGATGCCGGCGCATATCGCCGCGCAGGCCGCGAACGTGCCCGATATCGTCGGGGCGGTCCAGCGCGACGATCGCGACGCGCTGGGCCGGCTGGCGGAGTTCTGGAACAAGGGCTGGGATCTGGCGCCCGGCGATCTCGATGCCACCCGGTTCCCGGCGTCCGGGCCGTACCGCATCGAATCCTTCGACGCCGACGACGGTTTGGTCCTGGTCGCCAACGAACGCTGGTGGGGCCGCCCGCCGGCCACCGGTCGTATCGTGGTCTACCCGAAACCGGCCGATCTCGCCGACAAGATCGGAAGCGGTGCGGTGGCCGTCGCCGATATCGGGGCCGGTTCGCTGCCCGATCTCGATCTGAGCGCCTATGCCGTGCAGCAGCTGCCCAGCCGGGGCGTCGAGCAGTTGGTGCTGGGCACCCGCGGGGTGTTCGAACAGGCCGCGGCCCGGCGGGCGCTGGCCCTGTGCGTCCCGCGCCAGGCGCTGTTCGACCAGGTGGGCCGGGTGACCGAGGCGCCGGAGGCGGGGCTGGGTTCCGGAATGTCGAATTCGCGTACCGTGCAGCAGGATTCGCTGTTCTATCCGGCCGTGACCGGTGCGGCGAACCCTTACGCCGGCGGCGATATCCCCGGTGCGAAGGCGGCACTGGCCGAAACCGGGCAGAAATCGCTCACCGTCCGGGTCGGCTATCTCGCCCCGGACGCCAGGCGCGCGCAGACCGTGTCGATGATCGCCGAGGCCTGCCGGGGCGCGGGGATCACGGTGCAGGACGCCGGTACTCCCGATTTCACCCCGGCGCAGCTCAGCGGTGGCGCGGTGGACGCGGTGCTCGGCGGCCCGGGTGGCGCGCCGGGGCCCGCGGGCTCGCTCGACGGCCGGGAGGACATCGGCGGTCTGCGGAGCGGCAGCGGCCTCAATATCGGGCAGTTCCGCAACGGTCGCTACGACGCGATCACCGATCAGCTCGCGGGTGACGACGATTCGACCGATCAGCTGAACCTGCTCACCGAGGCCGAGAACCTGCTGTGGGCACAACTGCCGAGCGTGCCGCTGTTCGCGACGCCGCGCACCATCGCGTTCGGCGGCGGGCTGCAGAACGCCATACCCGGCCCCAGCCGGGCCGGTTCGGGCTGGAATATGGATCAGTGGGTCCTGGAGCGGTGATCCGGCGCGCGTGACCGCGCCGACGACGGAGGTGTGTGGATGAGCAAGCATTCGGCGGCCGAACCCGCCGCCGGGGTGAGCGGGGGGACCGATCGGGCGGCCGATCTGGTCCGGCGCCACACCCGCTGGGCCGACGATTTCCCCGAGCCCGGTGTGCGGTTCGCCGATCTCACCCCGGTTTTCGCCGATCCCGAGGGTTTCCGGACCGTCGTCGACTGCCTGGCCACACTCGTACCGGATGTGGACCTGGTCGCCGGTGTCGATGCCCGGGGTTTCCTGCTGGGCGCCGGCGTGGCCGCGACCCTGGGGACCGGCGTCCTCGCGGTGCGCAAGCGCGGGAAGCTCCCACCGCCGGTCGTCACCCGCGAGTACGAACTCGAATACGGCACGGCGGCCCTGGAGGTCCCGGCGACGGGTGTGGCGCTGGCGGGCCGCCGGGTGCTGCTGCTGGACGATGTCCTGGCCACCGGCGGGACCCTGGCCGCCGCGGCGGATCTCTTCGAGGAAGTGGGCGCCCACGTGGTGGCGGCGGCGGTCGTCCTGGAGATCGAGGCGCTGGGCGGACGGGCCCGGCAGGGGGAGTACCCGGTCACCGCGATCGTCACCGTCTAGGACCCGTCCCGAAGGAGAGTGACGCGGGCGATAATCGCTGGCGCCGATCCGCGCCCCGGAGTACGTTGTCAGTCGTCTTGTTCCCGGTGATCGGAGCTGCCGTTGCTCTCATGAGGTAGTCGTTCGTGCGGCCCGCGTTCTGCGCGTCGCGTTCGTATCGATACCTCGAGGGGCGGCCATGGCCACTATCTCCTTTTCCGATCTCACTTTCTCCTGGCCGGATGGCACACCGGTGTTCGACGGCCTCCACGCGACGCTGGGCCCGGGCCGTATCGGGCTGGTCGGATCCAACGGCGCCGGGAAGTCCACCGTGCTGCGGGTGATCGCCGGCGACTGCCGGCCCGCGCGCGGTTCGGTCACCGTCACCGGTGCACTCGGTTATCTCCGGCAGGATCTCGGACTGTCGGTGGGGCAGCGGGTGGACGAGGTGCTCGGAATCGCCGGTGTGCGAGACGCCCTGCACCGGATCGAAGCCGGGACCGCCACCGCCGCCGATTTCGAGACCGTCGGCGCCCGATGGGATGTCGAGGAGCGCGCGGTGGCACTGCTGGGCCGGCTGGGGTTGGACCATCTGGCGGGATCCACGCGACACCTGGACCGGCGGCTGGAAACCCTGTCGGGCGGTGAGACCGTGCTGCTCGGCCTGGTGGCCGAACTGCTCGCCGATCCGGACGTGCTCCTGCTGGACGAGCCCACCAACAACCTGGACGGCGCGGCGCGAAATCGGTTGTCCGAGGTCCTCGCCCAGTTCGCGGGCACGGTAGTGGTGGCCGGCCACGACCGGGAACTGCTGGAGCATATGGACACCGTCGCCGAACTGCGCGCCGGACGGTTGCGTGTGTTCGGCGGGCGGTTCAGCGACTACGAGCGGATCATCGAACAGGAACAGGACAGTGCCCGGGCGGCCATCCGCGATGCGCGCAGCGATGTCCGCAAACAATCCCGCGAACTGGTGGCGGCCCGGATCAAACTCGACCGGCGGCGGCGCTACGGGCAGAAGATGTACGAGAACAAGCGCGAACCCAAGATCATCATGGGGCAGCGCAAGAGACAGGCCGAGGTATCGGCGGGCAAGTTGCGTAACAACCACCTCGACAAGGTGGAGGCGGCCGAAGCGCGGCTGGACACCGCGGCGGAGCGACTCCGCGACGACCGGGAGATCCGCATCGACCTTCCCGATACCAGGCTCTATCCGGGACAGCAGGTGATCGCGCTGGACGAGGTGAGGCTGGCCAACGGCCCGGTCGTCTCACTGGCGGTCGACGGTCCGCAGCGGCTGGCGATCACCGGCCGCAACGGCGCCGGGAAGACGACCCTGCTGCGCCGGATCGTCGACGAGGGACCCCGGGTGCCCTGGCGGATGCTGCCGCAGCGGCTGGATCTGTTCGACGAGAGTGCCACGGTCTACCAGAACGTGGCGGCCGGCGCACCGCACGCCGATCCGGAGCTGATCCGCGGCCGGCTCGCGCGGTTCCTCTTCCGCGGTGCCGCCGCGGATGTACCGGTCGCTGCGCTGTCGGGCGGTGAGCGGTTACGTGCCGCTCTGGCCGTGTTGCTGCTCGCCGACCCCGCACCCGGACTGCTGATCCTCGACGAACCGACCAACAACCTGGATCTGGTGAGTCTCGCGCACCTGATCCAGGCGCTGGCGGCCTTCCGGGGAGCGCTGATCGTGGTGAGTCACGACCCGCGGTTCCTGGACGAGATCGGCGTCACCCGGCGCGCCGAACTGACCCCGGAGGGACTGCGGGAATGAGTACGAACCCGGCCACGCCGCAACGGCCGGACTCGAATACCGTGTCCATACGGGTGGGTGGCGATATCGATAGGTGTCGATGCTGTTGCTGCGGGGTTTCCCGTGGTGCTGTGGGGGCTAGAGTTGGTGGTCTGGAACGTTGCGGTGATCGGCCGTGGCAGGGAGAGGTGGTGGCATGACTCAGCATCTGGGCGAGACGAATGTCGAGCAGACGTCCGGCTCACCGGCCAAGGGTGCTTCCACTCCCGCTCCCGCCGCCGGTGCGCGCCGTGACACCGAACCGGAGCCCGGCCGGCAGTCCGGTGCGGTCCCGAGTTCGGCGTCCCGCCGGGTGCGGGCCAGGCTCGCCCGGCGGATGACCGGTCAGCGCGGTATTCCCGCGGTGAAGCCGGTGCTCGAACCGCTGGCCACGGTGCACCGGGATCTGTATCCGAAGGCGAATCTCACCCAGTTGCAGCGGGCGTTCGACGTCGCCGACGAACGGCACGCCACCCAGTTCCGGAAATCGGGTGATCCCTACATCACCCATCCGCTGGCCGTCGCGAATATCCTCGCCGAACTGGGGATGGACACCACGACCCTGGTCGCCGCGCTACTGCACGACACGGTCGAGGACACCGGATACACCCTCGAACAGCTGACCGCCGATTTCGGCCCCGAGGTCGCCCACCTCGTCGACGGCGTCACCAAACTGGACAAGGTGAACCTGGGCGCGGCCGCCGAGGCCGAGACCATCCGCAAGATGATCATCGCGATGGCCCGCGACCCGCGGGTCCTGGTGATCAAGGTCGCCGACCGGCTGCACAATATGCGGACCATGCGCTTCCTGCCGCCGGAGAAGCAGGCCAAGAAGGCCCGGGAAACGCTCGAGGTGATCGCCCCGCTGGCGCACCGGCTCGGAATGGCGACGGTCAAATGGGAACTCGAGGATCTCGCGTTCGCGATCCTGCATCCCAAGAAGTACGACGAGATCGTCCGGCTCGTCGCGGATCGGGCCCCGTCACGTGACACCTACCTGGCCAAAGTGCGCGCGGAGATCGTCAACACCCTGGCGGCGTCCCGGATCCCCGCGACCGTCGAGGGCCGTCCCAAGCACTACTGGTCGATCTATCAGAAGATGATCGTCAAGGGAAAGGATTTCGACGATATCCACGATCTGGTGGGTATCCGGATCCTGTGCGACGAGGTCCGCGACTGCTACGCCGCCGTCGGTGTGGTGCACTCGCTGTGGCAGCCGATGGCCGGCCGGTTCAAGGACTACATCGCCCAGCCCCGGTACGGGGTGTACCAGTCGCTGCACACCACGGTGGTCGGCCCGGACGGTAAACCGCTCGAGGTGCAGATCCGCACCCACGATATGCACCGGACGGCCGAGTTCGGCATCGCCGCGCACTGGCGCTACAAGGAGACCAAGGGCCGCCATTCCGGTGATTCCGCCGAGGTCGACGATATGGCCTGGATGCGGCAGCTGCTCGACTGGCAGCGGGAGGCCGCGGATCCGGCCGAGTTCCTGGAATCGCTGCGGTTCGATCTCAAGGCGCCGGAGATCTTCGTCTTCACGCCCAAGGGTGATGTGATCACCCTGCCGCAGAAGTCGACTCCGGTGGATTTCGCCTACGCGGTGCATACCGAGGTCGGGCACAAATGCATCGGCGCGCGGGTGAACGGGCGGCTGGTCGCACTGGAGCGCCAGCTCGAGAACGGTGAGGTCGTCGAGGTCTTCACCTCCAAGGCGCCCAATGCCGGGCCGAGCCGCGACTGGCAGAGTTTCGTGGTCTCGCCGCGCGCCAAGGCCAAGATCCGCCAGTGGTTCGCCAAGGAACGCCGCGAAGAGGCGCTGGAGAACGGCAAGGAGCAGATCAACAAGGAGGTCAAGCGCGTCGGGCTGCCGCTGCAGCGGCTGATGAACGTCGACGCCATGACCGCCGTCGCGCACGAGTTGCACTACGGCGATATCTCCATGCTCTACACCGCGGTCGGTGAGCACCAGGTCTCGGCCCGCCATGTCGTACAGCGCCTGATGGCGCAGCTCGGCGGGATCGGCGATGTGGAGAACGAACTCGCCGAACGGTCCACACCCTCCACCACGCCACCGCGGCAGCGGCTCAGCGGCGATGCGGGCGTGCTGATTCCCGGTGCCGAGGGCACCGTGGCGAAACTGGCCAAATGCTGTACACCGGTCCCGGGCGACGAGATCATGGGTTTCGTCACCCGCGGCGGTTCGGTCAGCGTGCACCGGGTGGACTGCACCAACGCCGATTCGCTGCGGGACCAGTCCGAACGCATCATCGATGTGGAATGGGCGCCGTCACCGCATTCGGTGTTCCTGGTGGCCATCCAGATCGAGGCCCTGGATCGCACGCGTCTACTCTCCGATGTCACGAAGGTGCTGGCCGACGAGAAGGTCAATATCCTGTCCGCGTCGGTAACCACCCACGGCGACCGGGTCGCGATCAGCAAGTTCACCTTCGAGATGGGTGATCCGAAGCATCTGGGGCACTTGCTGAATGTGGTCCGCAACGTCGAGGGTGTCTACGACGTCTACCGGGTCACCTCCGCCGCCTGAGGCGTAGCTCCCGGTTCGCCCGGGCGGGCCGGGGCCCGTGGACGCGGTGACGCCGCACGCGGGCCCGGCCGGCGTTTCGGGGTCTTGGCACCGCTGCCCCGATTGCCGGAAATTCATAACGTTCGGGCCTCGACGCGCCGCGTCGTGTGCAGTTCCGCCTGGCGGGTTGCGTAAACTCTTCGCCGCGTCTGCGGTCATAGCCGGAATCTGTTACCGTCTATTGCGTTTCGTCGCGCTCGGTAACTGCGTAGGACTGATTGCGGGTCGCTATGGCTGGATACACAAGATTCTCGGGGATGCTGATCGCACTCACCGTCGCTGTGGCGACCGTGACGGCAGGTGGCCACAGCCCCGCTCACGCTCAACCGCCGAATCCGGCGGGACCCGCGACGGAACTCTCGGTTTCCTCGTGTCCGGCGCTGTACGCGCTGGGAATCCAGGGAACCGGTGAATCCTCGCCGGACGCCGCGCCCACCACCGATACCGGCATGCTGTCGACGGTGTTCCGGCCGCTGCTGGCCGCCGCGCCCGAGCAGGGCCTGGTGGATCGCGCCTACGTGCCCTACGAGTCCAGTTTCGGGGGTGTCGACGGGGGCAGCGCCACACCGTATTCGGATTCGGTGACCGGCGGGCTGATGCGGTTGCGCAGTATGGCCGGCTCGGTGGCGCAGCGCTGCCCCGAAACCCGCTTCGCCGTCGTGGGGTACTCCCAGGGCGCCCATGTGGCCTCCGTGTTCGCGCAGGAGGTCGGGCAGGGGCAGGGCTCGTTGCCGCCGGAGAAGATCGCGGCGGTGGCGCTGATCGGCGATCCCACCCGAAATCCGGGCGCCCCCTTGTTTCCCGGCGCTCCGGGCAAGGCGAACCCGGATCCGGCGCCGGGGACCGAGGGCACGCTGATCGCGGATATCGCGGCGCTGCCGCAATCACCGGCCACCGGTGGCGGTATCGCCCCGAACCGGGACTCCGCGGAGAATTTCGGCGCCCTCACCGGCCGGGTCGCGAGTTTCTGCGCGGCGGGCGATCTCGCCTGCGACGCCCCCGAGGGCGCGCCGATCCTCAAGGCGGTCGCCGGGGTGGTCGGCCAGATGAAGCTCAGCGGCGGCGATCCGATCGCCTCGCTCACCTCGATCGCCCAGGCGCTCGCCTTCACCTCGATCAAAACGGCCACCAAGGTGGTCAACGAGGATATCTCGGGCACCTCGCTGGCGAATCTGAACATCTCACCGAAGAAGTCGATCTCACAGCGGCTCGCCGACGCCGCCGATCCGCGGACCCCGCTGGATATTCCGGGCGCCATGCGGGCGCTGCTGAAAGTGGGCATGATCGGCCTGAACGCGGTGGTGACGGTGGTGCGCACGGTGCTGAATCCGGCCGCGATCGCCGAACTCGCCACCGCCGGGCTGGCGAACCCGCCGGCGGCGCTGCTGCTGCTGGGAACCAAACTCCTCGGCGCGATTCCGCAGCTGATTCCGCCGACCACCGGTATCCGGCTGGTGAGCCAGGCATTCGATTCGGTGATCGAGAACATCACCGACAACAGCGAACTGCTCAACACCACCACCTGGGTGCGGTACTGGGACACCATCCAGCGGCATCAGGCCTATGGCAACGCGGCCATTTCGGCCACCGGCGACGCGCCGACGCGGTTCATCGCGGACTGGTTCGCCGCTGCCGCGCGAGATCTCGCGGCAGTGCACGGAAGTGGGCACGAACCGGTTTCCGGCGAGGTCACGCCCCCGGCGGGAAGCGCTCCGAATGCCGGTGTACCGCCTTCCGGCGGATTCTTCGGGGCCGAACCCGGCGCGTCTCCCGCGCCTGCTCCGTCCGGTACGGGACAATTCCCATTTGGGACAGGAGCCGACGGTGCCTCCTCGGATGAGCCGTCGGTTGCCCCGCCCCTGGCACCCCCGACAACCGAAACCGACTCGTTCTCCGTGAACTGATCGCCGAGAGGGATCGATGATGCGACATCACGTGCCCGGCGCCACGGGAATGGGGGAATGTTGAAGCCCTACAAAAAGCTAGACAGATGGTATGGTCCGCTCGAACCCGAGGGGGAGGGTCACGCGGGCGACGCGGCCCGGGCGGCGCAGCGTGATATCGCCGCCGGGCCCGGCGAAGACGGCCCTGCCCGCTATCCCGACTACATTCCCGCGGCCGGTAGCGCCTCGGCGGCACCCGACCCCGCGCCCGCCGAGCTCTCGGGCCGGCGCAGTGATTTCACCGGCGGCTGGTCCGATTGGGTGGACGCGCCGGGTCAGGACCGTGACGGCGACGTGGTGCGGTTCCCGTGGCCCGACGACGAACTCGACGAACCCGCCCGTATCGGCCGGACCCCGGCGCGGCTGCGGGACGCGGGGCCGGGCCGCCGGGCCCGCCGGCTGCGCACCTTCGGCGTCCTGGTCGCCGCGGTGGTCCTGCTCGCGATCGCGGCGGCGGTGGTGCTCTACCTGCTGGCCCCCGGCGCGCCCCGGGCGGCCGGTCCCGACGACGGTGCGGGCCTGCGCTTCACCGCCGGTGATACCGGGGTGGTTCCGGTCGCCGCGCGCTGCCCCGACGAACGATCCGGGGCCGTGGTGCGCGGCGCCGGCCCGGGTAGCACCGATTCCGGGCCGGACGCCATTCTGCGCTTCCAATACGCCTACTACGTGCAGCGTTCCGGTACCGAGGCATACGCCGTGGTCGCCCCCGGGGCGCCGGTGCCGCCGGTCGAGGTGATCCAGGCCGGAATCGACAGTGTCGCCACCGGAACCGGGCACTGTGTCCGGATTGTGACGGGGGCGGCCGGCGAGCATACGGTCGAGGTCACCGAGTACCGGCCCGGTGACGACGCGCCGGTCACCTACAGCAGGCAAACGGTCACCACCGCGGTGATCGACGGTCGCACCCTCATCACGGGTATTTCGGCCGGATAGAGGAGAGTGCAGCGATGGGAGAGGATTGGAGCCGCTGGCTCGACACCGCACCGGATTCCGGTGCGGCGGACGAGGCGGACGGAACCGGCAGGGCATCGGTGGTGCGGTTGCGTGGCGAGGGCCGCGCACGCGCCGCGGGCGCGGCCCGTCCGATCCTGGTGGTGGGCGGCTGCGGCGGCGCCGGAACCACGACCACCACGCTGGGACTGGCCGGTGAACTCGGGCTCTCGGGCACCCATACCGTAGCCGTCGACGCGACCCCCGCGGGCGGCGATCTGGCGCTGCGCGGCGCCGACGAGCATCTGCATCCGATCAGCCTGCAGCAGTGGCTGTACGGCCGCGGTGACGACGAAGCCGCCCCGCTGAAGGAATGTATGTCGCGGGCGACGTCCGGAATCGGGCTGCTGTGGCGCGATGCCGCGCCGCTGCGCCGCCGGGCCAGCTACCTCACCGTGGCCCGCGCGGTGGATCAGGCCGGGTACACCGGCGTCTACGACGGCGGTAACCCCATCGCGAGCCGCCAGTTGCGGCCGCTGCTCGACGACGCGGATGTGGCGCTGGTCCTGGCCATCCCGGCCCGCACCGACGCGGCCAACCGCCTGCGGGTGACGCTGGAATGGCTGGACGACGAATACGACGACGCCGCCGAACCCATGGGCGGCGGTATCGTCGGCGACACCACGATCGTCATCTCGCATCAGCAGCCGGGTGCCGATTCCCGGGTGGCCGAGCATCTGCGAGAGCATCTGTCCGGGTGGGTCCGCGAAATCGTCGAGGTGCCCTACGACCCGCTGCTCGCGCGCGGCGAACTGGTCCGTCATCTCGACCTGGCCTTGGAGACCCGGCAGGCGTACGAAACGCTACTGGCGGGGATGACGTCATGAGGCGGCACCTCGGCCGGGTCCGCGCCCCGCGCGGACTGTATGCGGCGACTCCGAGCGAGGCATCATGTCTGTTGCTATGAATCTTCCTCGCCGACCGGACCGTTCCGCCACCGCCGGAGTGGTGCCACCGCCGGAATCCCGCCGCGCCGCCATCTGGGATCGTCCCGTACCCGGCGCGGGCCGGGCGCCACTGGTGTGGTTGCTGGGTGTGCACGGCGGCGCGGGCGCCAGCAGCCTGGCCCATGTCCTGGCGCCCGCCGCGGATTCCGGCCGCCGCTGGCCCGGCGTGTACGAGCGGGAATCGCCGTTCGTCGTGCTGGTCGCCCGGGAGACCATCGCCGGGCTGACCCACGCCCACGACCTGCTGCGCCAGCACCACTCCGGAATCGCCGGGCCCAGCCAGGTCCTCGGGTTGATCACGGTCGCGGCGCGCCCGGGCCGGATGGCTCCGGAGATCCGCCGCTACCGCGAGGTGGTGGCCTCCCTGGCCGGGCAGGTGTGGCAGGTGCCCTGGTACGAGGAGTGGACCCTGGTCGAACCGGAGAAACTCCCGGTCTGGACACCGGGTATGGCGCTACCCACCCAGCGGCGGCGCCGGATGGATCCACTCGACGAAGTTCCCCTCGACATCCGGGAACTCGGTTCGGAGATCGTCGCGGCCGCCCGTGCCGCGCTGGAAGAATCGGAGGCCGCCCCCACCCGGGGCCGATCGAGATTCGTAGAGGAGTGATGCCGTGATCGCCGTCGAGCACGCCACCCGGTACGTGCTCCCCGCGCTCGCGCGGACCGAATGTTGCACCTCAGCTATCGAGAAAGGCACCCGATGAGCACCGTATTCCTCGCGGTTCACCAGGCCTACGACGCGGTGGTGGTGGCCCAGGTCGGCAATCCGACCCCGGAGGCCCCGCCCGGTTCGGAGAAGATCCTGCAGTTGGTCCGCTACCTCACCTGGTTCGTACTCCTGTCCGGAATCTGCGGAATCATCTACGCGGGAGGTAAATTCGCGTGGGAGAAGTGGACGGGCGGCGGTCTGGAATCCCCGAAGATGGTGGCGGGAGCCATGATCGGTGGTGTGGTCGCCACCAGCGCGGGCACCATCATGAACGCCGTGATCGGAACGTGAGGTAGTAATGGATCTGGTCGGGGCGGCCGGGGTATTGGCCTACAAGCAGATGCCGGCCGAAGTGCTGGAACCGCTGATGCAGTTGCTGAACTGGCTGTTGTGGTTCGTGCTCATGGGCTGTCTGGCGTGGATGATCGTCTCCGCCGGCAAGCTGTGGCTCACCTTCAAGGGCGATCTGGCGATGAACGACGCCTCGCACGGTGTGCTCATGAGCCTGCTCGGCGCGGCCGTCGCGAGCACCGCCTCCGGTATCGCCCTGGCGTTCCTGCCCGGATGAACCGGGGCGAGGCGAGGGGAACGACCTGCGGATGAATTCGACCGTGTCACCGGCCGCCGGCCGGACCGGCCGGCCCGCCGCGACGCGGGCCGCCGGGCTGGTGTCGGCGGCCCTGCTGGCGGGTGTCGTCGGCTGCGGTTCCGGCGACGCCGCGGCGCCGCCGGATCTCTCGGCGCCGCCGACGAATGTGCGCTGGCAGCCCTTCCAAGGGGTACCGTTACCCCGGACGGATCAGGGTCCGCGTGCCGAAACCGAAGGCGCGGCAACGGGTTTCGATCACTCGCCGCCCGGGGCGGGGGTCGCCGCCATGGTGCACGCCGTGCGCCTGGCGATCGCCGACGACGGGCAGTGGTCGAATATCGTTGCCCGGGAAGTGGTTCCGGGTGCGGCGAAGGACGAATGGGCGGTGAACCGGGTGCAGGTGTCGATCAGCGGCCCGGCCGACCCGGTGTACGCGCCGCGGCTGCTCGGCTACCGGATCACCGAGTACACCGAGCAGCGGGCGCAGGTGGACGTGTACAGCGAGTATTCGGACAGCTCGAAGGCGGTGAACCATACGACCGTGGAGTGGTTCGCGCAGGATTGGAGATTACGGCTGCCCGATCCCGCGGCGACCACCAGACCGATCGACCCTGTCGACGAATTACCGAGTGACACTGTGAAATTGGAGGCACCGAAGTGAGCGGGAAGGAGACCTACCAGCGTGACCGCGTCTCCTTCGGTGTCGTGGCGTCCGCGGCGGTCCTGGCACTGATCGTGGTCGTCGGCGTCGTGATGTGGACCGGACGGGACTCCGAGCCCGAATCCGGTCCCGCGCCCGCGGCCGCCGTGGGCGAGGGTTTCGCCGATCCGGAGGTGGACATCTTCAATCGCCGTGTCGATATTCCCAACAATCCCGCGGGGCAGGCCCTGCCGCAGGACCCGTCACCGCAGCGCAATCCGGCCGATCCCGACTGGCTGACCGCGGCGCCCGCCGGCACCACGCAACCGCGCGGCTGGCAGCGGGTCTACGGTGCCTCGGTGCCGTTCTCGACCTCCGACGGTCCGCATCGGATCGAGGACGGTCTGGCGGTCGGGTATTCGCATACGCCGCAGGGCGCGGCGCTGGCCGCCGCGCAGATCACCTACCGCCTCAATGCCCGGCCGGCGCACCGCGACCTGTACGTGCGGCAGGTGCGGGTGTCGGCGCAGCAGATCGCGGCCTACGACCAGGCACTGGATTCCGAGCGGCTGCCCGAGCAGCAGCCGGTATCGGTGACCAAGTACCTGGTGGCCTCCGACGCGTTCAAGGTCGACGACTACGCCGACGATATGGCGATCGTGCGGCTGGCGTTGCGGGCTCCGGCGCTGGACGGCAAGCCGGTGTGGGTGACCTTGCGGCTGATCATGGTGTGGGACGCGGGCGATTGGCGGCTCAAGCCGACCACGTCGCCGAATACGCAGACCGAGTACGTCGAATCGCTCGAGGGGTGGACTCGATGGTGATTCCAGTGTTGGGACGGAATGTGGAAGCTCAGCTAGTGCGCGAAGAAAGCCCGCCCGCCGCGGCGCGGCAGGCCCCTGCGATCTCTCGCCGGGTATCGCTGGCCAGACGGTTCCTCACGATCTTCGCGGTGATCTTCACCGTGATGGTCGCGACGCCGACGGTGGCCTACGGCCAGACCTACGGATTCGACGAGACCTGTAACGAGATCCACGACACCCTCGACGACCTCGGCATTCCGGGGATCTCGCTCGGTGACGCCGCCTCGGCGGTCTGTAAGGCCGGCAACGCGGGCTCGCATCCCGGGCAGGCGGCCGACGCGATCAAGGACAAGGCGTGGGATTCGACCTTCGGCAAGGTGGTCGATTCGCTGATGAACGGTCTCGGCGAGGCCATCATCCTGGCCCTCACCTTCTGGATGAAGGTCCCCAACGAGGTGGCCAGTGATTCCGGCAGTCTGTTCACCAAGATCAACGACTACACCTATCAGGTGCAGATACTGCTGCTGATGGCCTCGATCATCATCACAGGTCTGCGATTGGCCGAGGCCAGACGCGGCGGAGCGATGGACGAGGCGGCCGAATCGTTCCGCATGTTCACCCGGGTGGTGTTCAGTTCCTGGATGCTCGGCGCGGTGATCGTGGCCGGGACCCAGGCCTCGGACCGGTTCGCCGAATGGATCATCCAGGACTCCACCGACGGCAATGCCCGCAATCTCGCCGAACTGATGGTGAAAACCAGTGCGCTCCAGGCATTCTCGCCCGGCTTGGTGCTGATCATCGCGATCGTCGGTCTGCTCGGCGCACTGGCGCAGATCGTGCTGGCCATCGTCCGGCAGGGGTTGCTGGTGATCGCGGCGGGCGTACTTCCGCTGGCGGCGGCCTCGTCGGGGATGAGTATCGGCAAACAGTCGTATCAGAAACTGGTCGGCTGGATCATCGCGTTCATGTTGTGGAAACCGGTGGCGGCGATCGTCTACATGATCGCGTTCACCACCGCGGGGCATGTAGACGAGATGACCCCGGCCGGCGGCCTTCCCGAGGCCGAGCAGGCGCAGCGGATGCTGGTGGCCATCGTGCTGCTGTGCAGCGTGGCGTTTGTACTGCCCGCGCTCATGCGCCTGGTGACCCCCGCGGTCGCGATCGTCGGCAGCGGCGGATCGGGTCTCACCGCGGCCGGCGGCACCCTGATCGCCGCGGCGGGTCTGGGCGCCATGGGTACCAAGGCGGTCGGCGCGCGTGGCGCGGCGGCGCCGGGCCGGGCCGGATACGTCGGGGGCGCGGCCGGTCCGCCGCCGCCCGGCGGTGGCCGCGGCGGCGGAGCGCCCCGGCCCGTGCCGCCACCACGCGGCGGGGGCGGCGGCGGGGGAGCGCCACCGCAAAGGTCCGGTACGCCCGCGGGATCCGGCGGTGTACCGTCCGGAGCGTCCGGCATGGCCAACCGCATCGCTGCCGCGCGGTCCGCGAACACCGGTATGACTCGCGCGGATCAAGCGATGGGCGAGGTCGCGGGTGACGGCTGGACGAATCGTTCCCCCGACCTCGGCAGGAGCACCATCCCCCGATGACCAGCACCGAAACCTACGAACGCCGCTCCTACGGGTTGTGGCAGAAACCGCGCAGCGCCGGCCTTTTCGGCCTGCGCTGGGAAGAGACCGTTCTCGGGTTCGTCGTGGTCATCACCGCGCTGTTCACCGCGATGGTCGGCGGTTTCCAGTGGGGTGCCATCGTGGGCGGGGTCGGTGTGGTGATCATGGCGCCCCTGGTCATGCGACGCGGAGGGCGCTCCGGCTACGAGACGGGATTGATGATGTTCCACTGGATGCGTTCGCGCAGCCGCGGCGAGCACGTGTACCGCGGCGGCCGGTTCTCCCGGGTGCCGGGTGGTTTCACCCGGCTCCCGGGGTTGCTCGCGCCCTCGAAACTGTACGAGGGGATCGACGCCGGCGGTTACAGCTTCGGCATGATCCACCTACCGCAGTTCGCCCAGTACACGGTGGTCCTGCGCGCATGGCCGCAGGGCCACGAGGCGGTGGACCAGCCGGTGATCGACCGCTGGGTCTCGGCCTGGGGCACCTTCCTCGCCTCGGTCGGCCAGACCAGCGATATCGTCGCGGTGGTACCGGTGATCGACACCGTGCCCGAGACCGGGAACCGGTTGCTCACCGAGGTCTCCACCATCACCCGGCCGGAATCGCCCGATCTGGCCCAGCAGGTGATGTACGAACTGGCCACCGAACTCCCGCAGGAGCGGGTGCAGCTGCTGCCCCGGGTGGCGATCACCTTCAAGGCCACCACCGCGGAGCGGCGCAAGAACCCGGCCGAGGAAGCGGTCGAGATCGGCCGCCGGCTGCCCGGGATCTGCGCCGCGCTGGCCGAGGCCGGGGTCCGGGCGCAGCCGATGTCGGCCGACGAGGTGATCGCGTTCATCCGGCGCAGCTACGATCCGGCCTCCCAGGCCGACCTCGAGGTCGCGGCCGGGGAACCCGAAGGCCACGGCCTGGATTGGGCCGATGCCGGCCCTGTGTCGAACGACGAGAAATGGGACCATCTGCTCCACGACGGCGCCCGGTCGGTCACCTGGGAGATGGACACCGCCCCCGAGGGCGCGGTGGACGAACGGGTCCTGCAGCGGCTGCTGGCACCGAATCCCGAGGTCCCGCGGAAACGGATCGCCATCGTGTACCGCCCGCATTCGGCGGCCGACGCCGCCGAGATCGTGGACGACGATTTCAAGAACGCCCTGGTCGCCCAGCAGAGCGAACGCGGCGTGGTCTCGGCGTCGGCCACACTGCGGGTCGGCGCGACCCAGCAGGCGCGCGAAGAACAGGCGCGCGGCCACGGTGTCACCCGATTCGGCGCCCTGGTGACCATTACCGAACCGCTGCGCGGCGACCTGCCGCGTATCGAGGCCATCACCCGCGACCTGTCCACGCAGGCCCGGTTGAAGATCCGCCGCTGCTACCGCTACCAGGCGGCGGCGTTCGCGGCCTCGCTCGGCTGCGGGGTGATCCTGCCCGAGCACGCGACCATTCCTAAAGCATTGGCGGGGTGAACGACTGATGGCACGCGAGCACGAGCCTCCCGTCCGGGAACGGAACCGGGTCCGGACCGCCACCGGCGAACGGATCCGATCCGGCCGCGACGAGGAACGCCGCATCCGGGCCGAACGGGACGGACAGCACGGTCCGCCCGCCGGAGAGCGGCGGGAGGCCGAACGCTCGCGTACCGAACGCCGCACCCGGACACCGCGCGACGGCGCCGCCGGCGGGGCCGGCCGGGACCGGGCTCGCCGGGCGCGGGTGGACACCACCGCCGACCGGGCGATGGGTACACCGGAATTCGACAAGGCGGCCCGCCGGGCCAAGGTGCGGGCGGAGAGGAAACGGCAGCAGGGGCCGCCGTTGCTGGACGCCGCCACCCGGTCGCGGCTGGAGGAACTCAGCCGGGAGGGCGCCGGGCTGCGCGCGGCCTGGGCGAGTTTCCGGGTGCGCACCGACGATATCCGCCGCCGCAACTACGCCGCGCGCGCCGAACAGGAGTTCCAGGACGGTTTCGACCGGCAGACGGCACAACTCACCGACCGCGGTTTCGCCGGCGCGGGCGGCGGCCGGATGAACGTGGTGGGCCGGCCGGTGGAGTACCGGGCCACCACCGCGCAGGTCGCCGGTCTGTGGCCGTGGTCGGTCGGCGCCGGCGCGCCGCTGATCGGGACTCCGCTGGGATCGCATCTGCACACCGGCGCGCCGGTATGTTTCGACCCGATGAACTGGTTCATGCGAGGCAGCTTCATCACCGCGCCGAGCCTGTTCGTGCTGGGGCTCAACGGTTTCGGTAAATCCTCGCTGGTCCGCCGGATCGTGCTCGGCGGGGTCGCGCAGAACATCACCCCGCTGATCCTGGCCGACGTCAAACCGGACTACCGGAAACTGGTGGAGCTGGTGGGCGGTCAGGTGATCGACCTCGGTTACGGTCACGGCAAACTCAATCCGCTCGCCGGTGGCGTTCTCGGCGAAATCGTTCCACTGCTCGAGGAGCATCCCGAACTCCAGCAGCAGGTACTGCAGGACCTGCGGGCCCGGCAGGTGACCTTGATCGCGGGTCTCGTCGAGCTGGTGCGCGGGGCGCGGGTGCGCGACTACGAGGAGACGCTGATCTCCACCGCGCTGCGGATCCTGTACCGGCCGGGCAGCGGTTACACCCCCGATTCGCCGCCGATCATGGAGAACCTGCTGGAGGTCATCGTGGCGGGCGGCGAGCAGATGATGCTCGACGCCGGCGCCGACGATCCGGCCGAATACCACGAGGCCATCCGCGGATTGCGGCGTTCCATGCGCGCGCTCACCCAGGGCCCGTTCGGCGCGGTCTTCAACGGACAGACCACGGTGCCCATCGACACCGATTCGGTGGCCGTCTGCATCGATGTCTCCCATATCCCCAACGGCGACAAGAAACTCAAGGCCGCGGTCATGCTGGCCTGCTGGGCCGACGGGTTCGCCGCGGTGGAGGCCGCGCACACCCTCACCGATGCCGGGATGGCGCCGCAGCGCTATTTCCAGGTGGTGATGGACGAGCTGTGGCAGGTGCTGGGTCTCGGCGATTTCATGGTCGACCGCGTCGACGAACTCACCCGCCTGCAGCGCGGTATCGCCACGTCGCTGATCATGATCAGCCATACGATCAAGGATCTGCAGGCGCTGGGCTCGGAGGCCGCGATCGCCAAGGCGCTCGGATTCCTGGAACGGGCGCGGGCCAAGATCTTCGGCGCGCTACCCGCCGAGGAGATCAAACGGCTGGACAGCACGGTCCCGTTCACCTCGGCCGAGGAGGAGATGGTGACCAGCTGGTCGGCACCCCAGGCGCTCACGGGCGAGGCCCTCAAACCCGGTCAGCAGCGGCCGTCGCCGCCCGGCACCGGTAAGTTCCTGCTGAAGATCGGTGAGGACCGGCGTCCCGGGATTCCCTTCCACATGGAATTCACACCGGCCGAGAAGCTCAGCGGTATCCACGACACCAACCAGCGGTTCGAGGAGTTCACCTCCTATCCGGGCAGGTCGGCCGGCGGTCAGGGGACGCCGGACGGCACCCCCACGGTGGGTGGGAGACCGTCATGATGCCGCACCGCTCGTATCGCCGGGTGTCCCCCGAGGTCCGGGCCGCCGCGGTGGAACAGGTCCTGGCGCTGACCGGGAAATTGCGCAGCGAATCGGAGGCCTGCCGGGTGGTCGCCGAACAGATCGGCGTGCACACCAATTCGGTACGCAACTGGGTACGGGCGGCGGAGGGGCCGAGTCTGGAACGGATGGACGCCGCGGCGTTGCGGCGCAAGGTCACCCTGCTGCAGCAGCAACTGGCCGCCGCGGCCGAGGTGAACCGGGCTCTCGCCGACACCCTGAACGAATCCCGGCGTCACACGTGAACCCTGCGAGGGCGCGGCCGTGAACGCGAAATCGGTGCTGTGGTCGACTCTCGGCCTGGTGATCGGGCTGCTGACGGTGGTGCTGGTCATCGTGATGCCCGCGGTCGACGACCCCTGTGAAGGGGGTTCGGTGCTGAACCCGGGCCAATCGACGCTGCCGCCGCTGGGTGGTTACGCGCCGGGCGATCCGCGCGCCGCCGGACCCGCCGCGACCGGTATCCCCGCGCCGTCCACGGCCAACCCGGCCGCCACCGCCACCCCGTCGCTGGCCGCCGGCGCGGGTCCGCTGGATCGCACCTGGCCGATGGCCGCCGGAACCTATTCGGTATCCGATGTCTTCGGCTCCCGCGGCGGCGGGCACAAGGGCGTCGACCTGGCCGCGCCCGACGGCACCCCCATCTTCGCGGTCTCCGACGGAGTGGTGGTGGCCGCGGGCCCGGCGTCCGGATTCGGGAACTGGATCGTGGTCGACTCGGTGGATCCGGGCAACGGGCGCGCGTTCTCCACCGTGTACGGGCATATGTGGGATCACGGTGTGCTGGTGCGGGTGGGGGAGACCGTGCGAGCGGGTCAGCATATCGGCGCGGTCGGATCGGCCGGCGAATCCAGCGGTCCGCATCTGCATTTCGAGGTGGTGCCCGGTGGCCGGTTCACCGGCGGCCGGCAGATCGATCCGATGCCGTGGCTGGACGGTTCGCCGACCCCCGATCTGGGTGGCGCCCGCGCCTTCTCGGTCGACCCGCAGTGCGTCCGCGGTTTCGGCACTCCCGGCGGCGCGCTGGCCGGTGGGAAGGTGCCGCCGGAACTCGAGATCTGGTACCGGCGGGCGGGCTCGCTGTGCCCGGAGGTCACGCCGTCGCTGCTGGCCGCGCAGGGACGCCAGGAATCGGGATTCCGGCGCGGTCTCACCTCACCGGCGGGGGCGCAGGGTCTCGCGCAGTTCCTGCCCGGGACCGCCGCGAGTATCAACCCGGACGACGGACAGCCCTATGTCATCGATGCCGACGGCAATGGAATCGCCAGCGTATGGGACGACGGTGACGCGATCGTCGGCCAGGGCCGGTACATGTGCGCCATCGCGGGGAAGGTGAGCGGATGGATCGCCGAGGGCCGGGTCCAGGGTGATGTGGTCGCGCTGACCCTGGCCGCCTACAACGCCGGTGAGGGCGCCGTTCTCGCCTCGGGCGGTATGCCGAATCAGGTGGCCGCGCACTATTCCGAGACCCAGCCCTACGTCACGAACATCCTGTCGATGGAGGCGGAGTACCGGGATCCCGGCGCCGCGGGACGATTCAGCCCCGACGCGGAGGGCGCCGCGGGCGACCAGGTGGTGCAGGCCGCGCACGAATGGCTCGGTACCCCGTATGTCTGGGGCGGCGGCGGCCCGCAGGGGCCCAGCGCCGGCGGCCTGGACGGTCCGGGCCTGACCTCGGCGGCGGTGTTCGCCGCGTCGTCGGGGGCGGTCACCCTGCCGCGGACCGCCGAACAGCAGTGGGAGGCCGGCGCCGAGGTCCCGGTGGCCCAGATGCGGCCGGGCGATCTGGTATTCACCGATTTCGGCCCGCGGGGGCC
This sequence comes from Nocardia sp. NPDC049935, assembly GCF_055586645.1. Classification (NCBI taxonomy): domain Bacteria; kingdom Bacillati; phylum Actinomycetota; class Actinomycetes; order Mycobacteriales; family Nocardiaceae; genus Nocardia; species Nocardia sp. NPDC049935. Next base: position 326,333 of record NZ_JBVJHV010000001.1, read on the forward strand.
CGCCCACGTGGGCATCTATGCCGGCGACGGGCAGATGATCCACGCGGCGCCCGCGGAGACCGCCGAGGCCGCCGGTGGCGTGGCGCAGACGGCGGTACCCGGCGACGCCCGGGCGAGGAGGGTGCTGTGAACACGCGCGGATCGGCGCCGGACCGGTCGTCCGGGCGGTTAGCCTGGAATGAGAAGACGAGTGCGGGTGCGGGACTGGTGGTGGCGCTGATGCTGGGCATCACGGTGCTGAGTGGCTGCGGTGGCGGCGATCCGGGTACGGCGACCGGGCCGGCCACCTCCACGGTCCGGCGGCTGGAGGCCGTTCCGGCTCCGGATCCGGCGACCGCCGACGGGGTCGCGGTGGCGGCATTGCGGGAGATCTACCGCTGGGATCCCGCCACGGAGGTGCCGGGCGCGTCGCTGGAGCGGGCCCGGAGATGGCTGGGGCCCAGCCTGGTCCGGGTTCTGGACGCGCCCACGGATACCGCGGGTACGCCGGGAGTGTCGCTGCGCTGGGGCGAATGGGCGGCCGCCGGCGCGCGGGTCGAATCCTTCGCATTCGCCTCCGGCGACCGGCCGCCGGCGGGACCGGATCCGGCAGTGCAGCAGTTCAAGATAGGAATCGAACAGACCGTCGTCTATCCGGACGGCCGCGAGGAGCCCCTGGCGCCCTCCACGGTGATCGCGACCGTGGTGCGCACGCCGCAGGGCTGGCGGCTCGACGGGTACCGGTGAGTACCGGCAGGGATCACTCAGGAGGCAGGTATGGCGAAGAAGAAACCGGTGAAGGATCCGGCCGTAGTCGGGCCGGATCTCAGCCTCATCGCGATCTACGTCGGCGGCGCCCTCCTGGGAACCCTCTGGGTGGCGCTGCATCTCGGCAATATGCTCTCGCTGCAGAAGCAGGATATGCCGGTCAATCCCATCGATATCATCGCGCGGATGGCCAAGGGTGAGCTGCGCTGGCCCACCGGCACCACGGTGATCCTGATCGTCGTGGTGCTCGCGCTGGTCGCGTTCGTACTGTACCGGCGGCGCGCGACCACGATCCGCACCCGCGGCCGGCTCGCCGTCGACGACAAGGCCGATGTGATGGGCAACGGGGGCGCCATCTCGGCGCTCACCGAGGCGGGGGTCCGGGAGAAGGCGCAGCAACTCGGGGTGAAGCTCGGCTACGACGACGCGCCCGGTGTGCCGATCGGGGTGGCCGTCGCCGACGGGACCATGCTCTACGGCTCCTACGAGGATCTGCACCTGGATATCTGGGGCCCGCGACAGGGGAAATCCTCCTCGCGGGTCATCCCGGCCATCCTCAACGCCATCGGCCCGGTGCTGGCCACCTCCAACAAGCGCGATGTGGTCGACGCGACCCGTGAGGTCCGGGAGGCCAAGGGCAGCCGCACCTTCGTCTTCGACCCGCAGGGCGTGGCCGGTGAGCCGGCGCGGTGGTACTGGGACCCGCTGGCGTGGGTGGATGCGGAGAAGGACGGCTGCGAAATGCGGGCGGCGCGGCTGGCCGGGCATTTCGCGGACAGCGACAGCGGTTCGGATTCGCGTAACGACGCCTTCTTCGATCCGGAGGCCGAGGATCTGCTGGCCGGTCTCTTCCTCGCGGCCGCCATCGCCGGAAAACCCATCACCCAGATCTGGGAGTGGGTCACCGATCCGGGCAATATCGAGCCCATCCAGTTCCTGCGCGACGCGGGACACGATTTCTCCGCCTCGGGTCTGGCCGCCCAGTACAACGCCGACCCGCGGACCCGAAGCGGGATCTTCGGCACCGCCAAGAAGATGGTGCGGTGCCTGAAGCTCCGCAATGTGCACAAGTGGGTGACTCCGAACGATCCGGACGACAACGCCGAACTGGTCCGGGTGAAATTCATCGAAGACGAGTTCGTCGAGAACAACGGCACCCTCTACAGTCTCTCGCTGGAAGGCCGGGGATCGGCGGCTCCGCTGGTGAGCGCGCTCACCGAGGCCGTGATCGATGTGGCCATGCAGCGGGCCTCCCGTTCGGCCTTCGGACGCCTGCCCATTCCGCTGCTCGCGGTGCTGGACGAGGCCGCGAACGTCGTCCGCTGGAAGGATCTGCCCAAGCAGTACAGCCATTTCGGTTCCCGCGGCATCGTGGTGATGACCGTGCTGCAATCCTGGGCGCAGGGCGCGCGGTGCTGGGGCGAGGACGGTATGAACGCGCTGTGGTCGGCGGCCAATATCAAGATCCTCGGCAGCGGTGTCGACGACGCGAACTTCCTGCGCGAGCGGTCGGAGGCGATCGGCGAGCATTCGGCCATCTCGGCGTCGGTCTCCGAATCCAAGGGCGGGAAGAGTTATTCGCGGTCCCTGGGCTCCTCGAAAACCTTCACCGTCCAGGCCCTGTCCACGCTTCCGCGGGGGCGCGCCATCGTTTTCTCGTCGGGCGCGCCGCCGGTTCTGGTACGGACCGTGCCGTGGTGGGAGAGCGAATACGAGGCGGCGGTACGGAAATCCATCGCGGAGCACGATCCGGGGCGCAAGATCCGGGTCTCCGAATCCGTCCTGGGTTCGTCTTCCGACATGATCAAGGAATCCACTCCGGCGCCCGCGCCGGTGAATACGCCGGTGGTGGCCGCTTCCGCACCGACGGAGCCGGGTCAGGGCGGGAAAGCCCCCATACTGGACAAGAACATGGGAAACATTCCCCCACCGCCGGGGCTGGTTCCCGGTGATACGCCGCCGGGACCGGGTAACGGGCCGGACGAGAGGCAGGAGGTACGACCGCAGTGACCGAGACTCCCGAAGAGCAGCAGGACATGGTCTACGAGAACGTCGGGGAGTTCGTCCAGGAGTACCTCATCAGCGTCTATCGCCGGCAGGTCAGCGATCTCAGCGATACTGTGTGGTGCCCCGAATGGTGGAAGCATCCGGAGGCGTTCGCCCGGCTGGATGCGCTGTGGCGCGCATGGGAGCACTACCGCCAGGATCCTGCCACCGGAATGAGCGTGTGGTTCCTCGACCACGCCGACAAACATATGAAGGTACTGCTCGATCCGAAGGGGCCCTTCAAGTACTGCAGCGTGCGTAACGGGCACAAGGACATGCTCATCCCGCTACCGGTGGGTGAGCCTCCCGAAGGCTTGTTCAGCAATCCTCCCGACGATCCCGGAGCCGTCCCCCGGATCGACCAGGTCGACAGGGATCTGTGGGTTCCTCGCTGACCATCGGTCGATATCGAGAACGCCCGTCCGCGGACGGGCGTTCTCGATATCGGACCACGGGACTCTAGCGGCTGCGCTCCAGACCCCGAGCCAGCTCTTCCTGCTCGCGGGCCCGCACCACCGCGGGTGCGCGTTCGGGCTTGGTTCGCACCGCCTCGCTCGGTGGCGTGGCCTGACCCATATCCACCAGCATCCGCGCGGCGGCCAGTTCGGGTGCGATTCCGATCTTGGCAAGGTGGGCGGCCAGCGCTTGGCGCCGCTGCGCCGAGTCGTGGCGTACCGCCTCGGCCGCACCGCCCGCCGCCGATCCCGTGGAGAACGAACTCATGGAGAAGCGGTCCTTCTCCAGCTGTACCCCGCGATACGGGGTCTCTCGGTGCTGGGTGACGGTGGGTGGTTTGACCTCCGCCACCGACCGCGAAATGGTCTGGGCCAGTGCCAGGTTGCGCGGGTCCTTCGATTTGGCGTCGCGGGCCTCGCGGATCTGCAGCTCCCGGGCCTCTTTCTGCCGGGCCTCGGTCATCTTGACCCGCATCTCGGCTTCCCGCTGACCGCGTTCCCGGGCCTTGAGCGCGACGAGCGTCGCGATCTGCAACATCGTCTTCATCATGGCCGCGGTCTCCCGGCCGATGTCGTCCAGTTCCTCGGACATGGCTGCTCCCGATACTGCGGTGGTCCCTATTGGCTGCCTGTGCTGACCCCGGGACGGCGAACCGGACCCGGGCCGATCGGGGCCCGCCACGCGACCCGCGGACCGTTCCCCGGCCGGATGTGTTCGGCCGGAGCATCCCGCAAACCGCGCCCGGGCCCCGGAACGCGACGGGCGCCCGCGACTTCGTCACGCGCACGCCCTGTTTCGAGGTTACCCGAGAAGTAGGGGCACGGTCTCGGCAACGTATCGCCGACCAGCATATATCGCGTAAATACGGTGTGCGGGAAACGCGCCGCGACCCCGGCCGGTGCGTCGGCCGGGGTCGCGGGGGTACCACGTAGCGGGTCGTACCCGGTTCAGTCGATACGGACCGAGTTCAGGGTCACCGGCTGGGTCGGTTTACCGTCGCCGGGACCGTTGGACTCGTCCTGGCCCGCACCGGCGATCTTGTCCAGCGTGCCCAGTCCGGCCTCGTCCACGGTGCCGAAGATGGTGTAGTTCGGCGGCAGCATCGAATCGCCGTAGACGATGAAGAACTGGCTGCCGTTCGTCCCGGGGCCGGCATTGGCCATCGCCAGCACTCCGCGCTGGTAGCCGATGGGCTGCTGCAGGGCCGGGTCCTCGGGGGCGTACTGGTCGGTGGGGTACTCGTTGTCGAACTCGTAGCCCGGCCCGCCGGTGCCGGTACCGGTCGGATCGCCGCACTGCAGGACCTTCAGGCCCTCGCCCTGGGTGAGACGGTGGCAGGTGGTGCCGTCGAAATACCCCTGGCCCGCCAGGCTGGCGAAGCTGTTCACGGTGCAGGGCGATTCCGCGTTGTTCAGCGTCAGCCCCATCGGGCCCTGCGAGCTGTCCACGCTGATGCTCAGCGAGGAATTGCCGTCGCCGGTCTGGATTCCCTCGGCGCGCGGTTTCTGCACCGGTTTGGCCGCCGGTTCGGCGCTGTCACGATAGGCGCAGTTCACCGTGGCCGGTTTGGCGGCCGGAGGCGGGGGCGGCGCGGCGCCCGGAGTGCTGGACAGCGAGGCGTCCGGCGTCTGCGAGGCGTTCTGCGCCGACGAATCGGAGTCGTCACCGCGGGTCAGGAAATACACACCGGTCACGGCGGCGATCACCACGACCACGCCCAGAGCGGATCCGGCGATGGTGAGTTGCTTACGCTTACGCGCGCGTTCGGCCCGGTTGGCGAGCTGACGTTCCAGCTTGCGTTTCGCCGCCTCTCGGCGTTGTTCGTTGCTCGGCACTGCCACATTCCTCCCGTGCGGCGTCCGGGTCGGAGCCCGGCCGCTCGCTGCTGGTCTGTTGCTTCCGGGACTAGAGTCTGCCATCTCCGGTCCGGCGGTCCCGGATATCGGACTCTGTCGACCGTCGCGCGGTGCGCCACCTGGCCTCCGTACCCCGGAACCGGTTGGACTCGACCGGGCCGGGTGGGGGAAACTGGTTCACCGTGACCAAGACCAGCAGCTTCTCCGCCCCGAAGGGGGTGCCGGATTACGTCCCGCCCGGTTCGGCCGAGTTCGTCGCGGTGCGCGACGGCCTGCTCCGCGCCGCCCGACTCGCCGGGTACGGGCATATCGAGCTGCCGGTCTTCGAGGACACCGAACTTTTCGCCCGGGGTGTCGGTGAGTCCACCGATGTCGTGAGCAAGGAGATGTTCACCTTCTCCGATCGCAGCGAACGCAGTGTCACGCTGCGCCCGGAGGGCACCGCCGGGGTGATGCGCGCGGTGATCGAGCACGGACTCGATCGCGGCCAGCTACCGGTGAAACTGAGTTACGCGGGACCCTTCTTCCGCTACGAGCGGCCGCAGAAGGGCCGCTACCGGCAGCTGCAGCAGGTGGGTGTGGAAGCCATCGGGGTCGACGACCCGGCGCTCGACGCCGAGGTCATCGCGGTCGCCGACGCCGGGTTCCGGAGTCTGGGTCTGACCGGGTTCCGGCTCGAGCTCACTTCGCTGGGTGATGAGACCTGCCGTCCGCAATACCGTGAACGGCTGCAGGAATTCCTGTTCGGCCTGGATCTGGACGCCGAGACGCGGCGCCGGGCCGAGATCAACCCGCTGCGGGTGCTCGACGACAAACGTCCCGAGGTCCGGGAGATGACCGCCGGTGCCCCGCTGATGATCGATCACCTGTCGGAATCCGCGAAAACCCACTTCGACCAGGTGCTGGCCCACCTCGACGCGCTCGGCGTGCCCTACGTCCTCAACCCCCGGATGGTGCGCGGGCTGGACTACTACACGAAGACGACGTTCGAATTCGTGCACGACGGTCTGGGCGCGCAGTCCGGGATCGGCGGCGGCGGTCGCTACGACGGCCTGATGGCGGAACTGGGCGGGCAGCAACTGTCCGGTATCGGATTCGGGCTCGGGGTGGACCGCACCGTGCTGGCGCTGGCGGCCGAAGGCGTGACAGCGGGTGATCCGGCGCGCTGTGAGGTGTTCGGGGTGCCGCTGGGCGAGGCCGCGAAACAGCGGCTCGTGGTGCTGGCCGGTGAATTGCGGGCGGCGGGCGTGCGCGTGGATCTGGTCTACGGCGACCGGGGCGTCAAGGGGGCCATGAAGGCCGCCGACCGGTCCGGCGCCCGGTTCACCCTGATCCTCGGTGACCGTGACCTGGCCGAGGAGACCATCGGGTTGAAGGATATGAGTACCGGTGACCAGCGGCAGGTACCGCTCACCGAGATCGTTTCCACTCTCACGGCGGCCTCTGCCCGAGCCTGAGAGCGGCCGGCTCGGCGGGCTATCGCCCGCCGGGCCGGCCGGTGCCGTACTGTCCCTGTCACCTCTGCTCCTGGAACGAAACGCTGCCGTGACCGATACCCCGCCGCCCGACACCGACCAGCCGATCGGGCTGGATCTGGTGGCCCCCGAGATGTACGCGCCTGTACTGCGGCGAGTGGCGGCGGCCGCGCTCGGTCTCGCGGTGGTGATCGGTGTGATCGTCGCGTTGCTGTTCGGACCGGTGGTGGGGCTGGTGACCGCGCTGGTGGTGGCGGTGCCCACGGCCGGGCAGATGCTGATCCCGCCCCGGCGCCGCCTGCTGCTGCGGGGGAATATCGTCGAGGCCCGCCGCCTGTTCCGGACGCGGCGGCTGGATGTGAGCGCCCTGACCGGTATCGAACTCCTCGTCACACCGGCCCGGCTGAGCCGGGTGGCGCTGCGGCTCACCGCGGGCCCGGATCGCCGGCTGCTGCCGCTGGCGCTGTACACCGATTCGGGATCGGGCCGGGAACTGCATCTGCTGGGCCTGCGGCGGCTGGCCGACGCCCTGATACGCAGTGAACTCCCCTCGGCGCTGCTGGTCGCCGATGTCCTGGTGCATCAACTGCGCGCCGAGGCACGCGACGCGGGGCTGCCGGAACGCCCGCTGTATCGCGCGGTCGTCGCGGCGCGGTCCAAGGACTACGTCGGCACCGTCCGGCTCACCGACGAGGAGATCGCGGCCCTCTACTGAGCCGAACCCGCCCTACCGCTCGCCGCCGGGTCGTGGCGGGCGACGCGCTCGTGCGGCGGCGGAGCCGAGGTGCTCAGCCCACCGTCCAGGTCTCGGTACCGGTGAGCAGGTTCTGCAGGGAATCGCCGGTCACCGGGAACCGCTCGCGGGCCGCGGCGTTCTGGGCGCGGACACCGTCGTCGTAGGTGGGGCGGTCGACGGCCCGGAAAACGCCGGTGACCACATGGTCGAGGTCCTGGTCGGAGAGCCGCGACAGCGCGTAGGCGTATTCGGGATCGTCGGTGTGGGCGTCGTGGACGACGATCTCGTCGGCGGGGATATTCGTCGCCGGCACCACCGCCAGCCCGAATCCCCGGCGCACCACCGCGTACTCGCCGTCGGCGCCGAACCGCATCGGTTCGCCGTGGCGCAACCGGATCAGCCGCGATTCGCTGTCGCCGCGGCGCAGCACATCGAACGAGCCGTCGTTGAAGATCGGGCAGTCCTGCAGGATCTCCACGAACGAGGTGCCGCGATGCTCGGCGGCGGCCCGCAGCACCTCGGTGAGCCCGGCGCGATCGGAGTCCAGTGCCCGGCCCGCGAAGGTGGCCTCCGCGCCCAGCGCCACCGACAGGGTGTTGAACGGGTGGTCGACCGAACCCATAGGGGTCGACTTCGTCACCTTGCCCGGTTCGGAGGTGGGGGAGTACTGGCCCTTGGTGAGACCGTAGATCCGGTTGTTGAACAGCAGGATCGTCATATTCACATTGCGGCGCAGCGCGTGGATCAAATGGTTGCCGCCGATGGAGAGGGCGTCGCCGTCACCGGTGACCACCCAGACCGACAGATCCGGGCGGGTGACGGCCAGCCCGGTCGCGATGGCGGGCGCGCGGCCGTGGATGGAGTGGATCCCGTAGGCGTCGAGGTAGTACGGGAACCGGCTCGAACAGCCGATCCCGGAGACGAACATCAGATTCTCCCGGCGCAGCCCGAGTTCGGCCAGGAAACCGCGCACCGTGGCGAGGATGACGTAGTCGCCGCATCCCGGGCACCACCGCACCTCTTGGTCGGAGGTGTAGTCCTTGGCCTTCTGCGGTTCCGTCGCCGCCGGGACCCCGGACAGCCCGGAGACCGGGGTGATACCGAGTTCGGTGCCGGTCAGTGAGGTTTCGACGATCGTCATGATGCGCCCCCGTTCGTGCGATAGGTCGCCCGGGCCCGCGCGGCGACCACCTTGTCCTGTTCGAGGCCGGGCAGTGAACCGTCCAGGGCGGCGTCGATAACGCCGACGAGCTCCTGCGCGGAGAACGCCGTCCCCGCCACCTTGGTCCAGGGCTGGACGTCCACCAGGTATTTCGCCCGGAGCAGCAACGCCAGCTGACCGCCGTTCATCTCGGGCGCGACCACCGTGCGGTAGCGCCGCAGCGTCTCGCCGAGATCGGGCGGCAACGGGTTCAGATGCCGCAGAGACAACTGCGCGACGCGGGCGCCGCGACGCCGGACCCGGCGGCAGGCCTCGCCGATCGGCCCGTAGGAACTGCCCCAGCCGACCACCAGCACGTCGGCGTCACCGCCCGGATCGTCGACCTCGACCGGCGGCACCGTGATCCCGTCGATCTTGGCCTGCCGCAGCCGCACCATGAGCTCGTGGTTGGCGGGGTCGTAGGAGATATCGCCGCTCCCGTCCGCCTTCTCCAGCCCGCCGATCCGGTGCGCCCGGCCCGCCGTGCCCGGAACGGCCAGCGGCCGCGCGAGGGTTTCGGGGTCCCGGGCGTAGGGCAGGAAATCCCCGTCGCCGCCCGGATCGAAATCGGGGTCGATCGGGGGCAGCTCGGCGACCGTGGGAACGGCCCACGGTTCCGAGCCGTTGGCGATCGCGCCGTCGGACAGCAGCAGGACCGGCGTCCGGTAGGTGAGGGCGATCCGTGCGGCCTCCACGGCGGTGGCGAAACAATCGGCCGGTGAGCGCGGCGCCAGTACCGCCACCGGGGATTCGCCGTTACGGCCGTAGAGGGCCTGTAGCAGATCGGCCTGTTCGGTCTTGGTGGGCAGTCCGGTGGAGGGGCCGCCGCGCTGGACGTCCACGATCACCAGCGGTACCTCGGTCATCACCGCGAGTCCGATGGATTCGCTCTTGAGGGCCAGCCCGGGACCGGAGGTACTGGTGACACCGAGCGCGCCGCCGAGGGCGGCGCCCAGCGCGGCGCCGATCCCGGCGATCTCGTCTTCCGCCTGGAAGGTGGTGACGCCGAAATTCTTGTACTTGCTCAGCTCGTGCAGGATGTCGGAGGCCGGGGTGATCGGGTAGGTGCCCAGGAACACCGGCAGGCCCGCCAGCGATCCGGCGGTGATCAGGCCGTAGGCGAGCGCGGTGTTCCCGGTGATCTGCCGGTAGGTCCCGGCGGGCAGTGCGGCCGGGGCGATGCTGTAGGTGGTCGCGAAGGCCTCGGTGGTCTCGCCGTAGTTCCAGCCGGCCCGGAAGGCGAGGATATTGGCCTCGGCGATATCCGGTTTGGCCGCGAACTTCTCCCGCAGGAACTTCTCGGTGCCGCCGATCGGCCGGCCGTACATCCAGGACAGCAGGCCCAGCGCGAACATGTTCTTGGCCCGCTGGCCGTCCTTCTTGCCCACCCCGGCCGATTCGGTGGCGGCCAGGGTCAGCGAGGTCATCGGCACCTGATGGACCACGAAGTCCGCGAGGCTGTCGTCGGCCAGGGGGTCGGCCGCGTAACCGACCTTGGTGAGGTTGCGCTTGGTGAACTCGTCGGTGTTCGCGATGAGGGTGGCGCCGCGCGGCAGCTCGCCGAGATTCGCCTTCAGCGCCGCCGGGTTCATCGCGACCAGGACGTCCGGCTGATCACCGGCGGTGAGGATATCGTGGTCGGCGATCTGGATCTGGAACGACGAGACACCCGGCAGCGTGCCCTGCGGAGCCCGGATCTCGGCCGGGAAATTGGGCTGGGTGGCCAGATCGTTGCCGAAGGCCGCGGCCTCGTGGGTGAAGCGGTCGCCGGTGAGCTGCATACCGTCACCGGAATCGCCCGCGAAACGGATCACCACACGATCCAATACCGCTGCGCCGGAATCGTTTCCGGTGAGCGTGGTCTCGGGACGGCCGGTATTTTCCTGGTGCGAAACCATACGCGTGCGTCACTTCCTCGTCGAAATGAGCTGCCAATCGCCAAACTACCCCGCCGGGTGGGTACCGCGCCGGAAAAAACACGCGCCCAGTGTCGCTCTGACGTGCCCCGCCGCGCCGGAAGGGCACTGTTCAGGGCTGCTACCAGGCCGGATGCGGAGGGTGGAGGCCGATCACCCGCCCGCCGGCCGATCCCGGCCTCCGAGCGGCGGCGCTCCGGGTGGTACGACCCCGTCAGGCGAAGAGTTCGAGCTGCGGTGCGGTATCGGGGGCCGGGGCGGGTTCGGCGCTCGGCTCCTCCCGGTGCTCCGGGAGCAGATCGTGCGTACGCAGGAGCGGGTCGACCCGTTCCCGGAGCCAGGAGGCGTACTCCGGGGCCACCTGCGCGCCGCGCCGGTAGAGCGGGCGGTAGCGGCGCAGCAGCGCCGGATGGTGTTCGGCCAGCCAGCCGAGGAACCAGCCGCGGGTGCTGCCCCGCAGATGCAGCGGCAGCACCACCGCCGACGACGCGCCGGCCGCGGCGAGTTCGGTGAACAGTTCGTCGAGCTGGGAGCGGCCGTCGGTGAGATAGGGAATCACCGGCGCCACCATGATGTTGACCTCGAACCCGGCCTCGGCGCAGGCCCGCACCAGATCCAGCCGGGCCCGGGGTGAGGGGGTGCCGGGTTCGAGGCCGCGGTGCAGATCGGGTTCCAGGACGGCCAGCGAGATGCCGATACGCACCGGCACTTCGCGGGCGGCGAGGGTGAGCAACGGCAGATCCCGGTGCAGCAGGGTGCCTTTGGTGAGAATGGAGAACGGGGTGCCGGAATCGGTGAGGGCGCGGATGATTCCCGGCATCAGCCGGTAGCGCCCCTCGGCCCGCTGGTAGGGGTCGGTATTGGTGCCCAGCGCCACCTGTTCGCGGTGCCAGGACCGCCTGGTCAGCTCACGCCGCAGCACCGCCGCGATATTGGTCTTCACCACGATCTGGGTATCGAAATCGGTTCCGGCGTCCAATTCCAGATATTCGTGGGAGCCCCGCGCGAAGCAGTAGCGGCACGCGTGCGAACAACCCCGCATCGGATTCACGGTCCAGCGGAAGGGCAGGTTCGACTCGTCGGGGATCTTGTTCAGCGCACTCTTGCAGAGCACTTCGTGAAAGGTGATCCCGTCGAACTCGGGAGTCTGTACGGTGCGGGCGAACCCGGCCCGGCCGAGGCCGGGCAGTGCGCCGTCGTCGGCGTCCAGGGTCTGGTTCTGCCACCGCACCCGACCAGTCGAACACGCGTTCTAATGACTGTCAAGCCGCCGGGGTGAAATCGGAGAGTGGCGCCTGCGGGTCGGCGAAGAAGGCCACCAGATCCCGGACGGTGTCGTCGATCGGGCGCGGCTGGTATCCCAGTTCCCGGCCCGCCTTGCCGCGGTCGACCAGCGGCGCCGAAACCAGCGCGCCCAGAGCCGCCTTCGAGACTATATCGGTGCCGAGGCGTTTGCCGATCGGCTCCATCACCGGAATCAGGCCGGAAACCAGTTTCGGCGAGATGGAGAAGCGGGGTCCGCGTTTGCCCGCGTGCCGGGCGGCCCTCCGGCACAGGTCGAGCATGGAGATCATCTCGCCACCGAGCAGGTAGTTCTCCCCGGTGCGGCCGCGTTCACCGGCCAGGATCAGGCCGCGGGCGACATCACGGACGTCGACCAGATCGAAACCGCCGTCGATCATGGCCGGTATACGGCCGCGCGCGGCATCGCGCAGGGAGCGGTTGATCCGGGAGAGCGGGGTGCCGTGATCGGCGGGGCCGAAAACGCCGGTGGGATTGCAGATCACCGCGTCGAGCCCGGCCTCCACGACCTTGCGCAGTTCGATCTCCCCGGCCCATTTGGAGCGGTCGTAGACAGGCAGATCCGTGTCGGTGGAACGGAGCGTGGTCTCGTCGATGTTCCCGCCGCAGCTGTACTGATCGAAGGCGTGGATCGAACTCGCGTGGACGAACCGGCGCACCCCCACCGCGTGCGCGGCCTCGGCGACCACCCGGACGCCTTCGGTGTTCACCCGCCAGGCGAGGTCGTTCTTGTCCGCGAGGGTGATCACGGCGACCAGGTGGTACACGAGCTCCACGCCCTCGAGGGCGGCCCGCATGGATGCGGGGTCGAGCACATCGGCGCTCACCCAGGTGATATTCGCCGCGCCGGCGTCCCGGGGCGCCACCCGGTCGATGGCGACGACCTCGTCGCCGCGTCCGGCGAGCAGCGGGAGCAGATTCGTACCCAGATAGCCGGCTGCGCCGGTCACCGCGACCTTCATGGGGACGAGGATATAGAACTTGTTCTAATTTGCAACACGTTCTAATTCTGCCGCCCGCGCGCGGCCTCGTGCGCGGGCGGCCCGGTGGGCTATATTCGGGCGGCGACCATCGCACGCCGCAGGGGCGCATAGCGTTGCGGTGAAAAGAGTTCCATGCAGGTGGTCGCGACGACGTTCGGAACGAATCAGGGGGGAGCCCGATGAGTAATCTGTCGGTGGAGACCGAAGCGCTACGAGCCTTCGGCATCACCAACGCCGGAATCGGCACCGAAATCGCCGCCGCGGGTAACTTCGACACCCTGGCGCAGGTCGCGGCGATGACGCCGGTCTTCGGATTGATCGGCGCCGACTATCTGGCCATGTTCGCGGCCGCGCAGGTCCTGCAGGCGCGCGATATCAACGATCTGTCGGCCAAATACCAGAAACTGTCCCAGGCGGCCTTCACCTCGGCGCTGAACTACGACGGCACCGACGGCGGGAACGCCGGGGCGCTCGGCGCGGCGGGAGCGGCCCTGTGAGGCCGCTCGATACCGCCGAGGGCTCGGCGGGGCTGATCGCCCCCGAACTGCAGCAGGCCGTCCCCGCCGAGGCTCCGGTGACCACCGCGGCGCAGACCGCGCCGGATCCGAACGCGGCGATCCAGGACGTACCACTGGCCCAGCTCCCGGACGGCGAGGTCCCGGTCGAGGCACCGGAATTCGTGCTGTCCCAGCGGATCTCCGAGGACGGTCCCGCGGCCACCACCGTACCGGCGGGGGCGCCCGGGCTGTCCGGATTCCCGAACGACCCGGCCCAGGCCCAGGACATCCTCTCCGGTGCCGCCGAGGACGCCGCGACGCAGGCCGGGGACCTGCTCGGCGTGGTCAACCAGGCGGCGGCGCCGGTGGTCGACGCCGCCGAGGGTGTTCTCGGCCAGGTCACGGCCGCGGCCGGCGGCGCGGGTGCGCCCGCGGCCGCGGCGGCCGCACCCGGGACCGCCACCCCGGCGGCCGCCGCCCCGGCGCTGCCGTCCGATCCGGTGGGCGATCTGCTGAGCGGAGCCGCGCTGCCCGCACTACCGGGAATCGATGTGCTCTTCCAGCCGATCAAGGATCTGCTGAGCAGTTTCGGGACCGGTGTCATGGGCGCCCTCGACCCGACCGCCATCCTGAGCCAGTCCTCCCAGATCATCGAGCTGGCCATGGGGGTCGGCAAGAGCAGCCTGTCGGCGATGGGGCAGTCCTGGGAGAGCGAGGCCTCGCAGACCGCGCAGACCGCCGGTCAGGAGGCCAACAACTCCGGGATGCAGACCAGTCAGCGCGGTATCGATATCGCGGCGCTGACCCAGGCCGCGGCCACCGTGGTCCAGCAGGGCAACGGCCAGCTCACCACCATCGCCTCGTCGTTCCTGGGGCAGGCGGTCGCGCTGGCCCCGGTCGTGATGACCCCGCCCGCGCAAACCGCGCTCATCGCCTCGGCCACCCAGCACCTGGGCCAGGCGGTGAGCGTCGCCAATATCACCCGCGGCGATCTCGCCGGTAAGACCGCGGAACTCAACGGCATGGTGCAGCAGTTGCTCGGGGTCGACGGGCAGCAGGCCGCCGAGGCCGCCCAGAACGTCGCGCAGAGTATCGGCGAGCCGATCATGCAGCAGGCGCAGAGCGTCGCCTCGGATACCTCGGGCCTGGAATCGGTGCTCGGCTCGACCACGGGCGATCCGGCCTCGACCACGGCCGCCGGTGTGCAGTCACCGCTCGGCAGCCCCTCGGGTAGCCCGGGCCTGTCGACCGGGAGTCCGGGGCTGTCCACCGGATCGCCGAGCGGGAGTCCCGGTTCGCCCGGATCGCCCGCGCTACCCGGGGTGCCGGGCGCGACCCAGAATCCGATGAGCACCGTGCTGCGTCCCGGCGCCCTCACCGCCGGTATGCCCGGTTCCGCCGCCACCTCACCGGCCGGCTCCTTCATGGGCGGCGCGCCCGGCGGCGCGGCGGGGCAGCGCAACAACGACGAGGAACACGGTCGCACCGTGGAGGCCTACCGGAGTCCGACGGGTAACGACGATCTCACCGGACCGCTCGGCGAATCGGCGCCGGAGGTCATCGGCGCGGTGGACGCCGATGAGGACCTCGGCTACGACAACCAGTTCTGACCGGGCACCCGCCCGGCCGTCAGCGCAGGCCGGGCGGGTTGTTCAGATTCGGGGCCGAATAGGTGTCGCAGGCTTCGACCTGCCCGGTCCGATAGCCGTTCAGGAACCAGCGCTGCCGCTGTTCCGACGCGCCATGGGTCCAGACCTCGGGGTTCACCCGGCCCTGCGCGCTCGCCTGGATCCGGTCGTCGCCGACGGCGGAGGCGGCCGAGAGCGCGTCCCGGATATCGCTGTCGGTCAGCGGTCGCAGGAACGGGGTGTCCGATCCGGGCGCCGGGGTCCGGTCGGCGTAGTGCGCCCAGATCCCGGCGTAGCAGTCGGCCTGTAGTTCGGTGCGCACCGCGCCCGATTCCGGGCCCCGCGGATCCTGCTGCGCCCGCCCGATATCGCCGAGCAGGGTCTGGATGTGGTGGCCCACCTCGTGGGCGACCACGTACTCCTGGGCGAGCGGCCCGCCGGTCGCGCCGTACCGGTCGACGAGTTCCTGGAAGAACCCCACATCGAAGTAGGCGGTGCGGTCGGACGGGCAGTAGAACGGGCCCACCTCACTGGTGGCGTATCCGCAGCCGGAGGAGGCGCGGCCCGGATCGATCTGCGCATGCTCGTTGAAGGTCATGGTCGATCCCGTCTGTGAACGTGATTGCCACGGCTTTGCTCGGCTGTTCGCAATATATCGGTTTCCGGGTGCCCGAGGCGGCGCACTACGATGGCAACCGCATCCGGAGGCCGTCCCGGTGTGCTCCGAACGTCGAAAGGAAACCCGTGCTGCGCACCCACTTGGCCGGTTCACTGCGAAGTGAACAGGCCGGTCAGACCGTTACCCTTTCCGGTTGGGTGGCCCGGCGGCGTGACCACGGTGGCGTGATCTTCATCGATCTGCGCGACGCTTCCGGGGTTGCCCAGGCGGTGTTCCGCGAGGGACCGGCCGCCGAGCAGGCGCACCGGCTGCGGGCGGAGTACTGCGTGCGGGTGGTCGGCGTGATCGAGCAGCGACCCGAGGGCAACGAGAACCCGGAACTGCCGACCGGCGCGGTGGAGGTAAACGTCAAGGAACTCGAGGTACTCAACGAGAGCGCTCCGCTGCCGTTCCAGCTCGACGAGCAGCCCGGTGAGGAGGCGCGCCTGCGCTACCGCTACCTGGATCTGCGCCGCGAGGGCCCGGCCCACGCCATCCGGCTGCGGTCGAAGGTGAACGCCGCCGCCCGCTCGGTACTGGCGCGCCACGAATTCGTCGAGGTCGAAACCCCGACCCTCACCCGCTCCACCCCCGAGGGCGCGCGTGACTTCCTGGTCCCCGCCCGCCTGCAGCCCGGGAACTTCTACGCGCTCCCGCAGAGCCCGCAGCTGTTCAAACAGCTGCTCATGGTCGGCGGTATCGAACGGTATTTCCAGATCGCGCGCTGCTACCGGGACGAGGACTTCCGCGCCGACCGACAGCCCGAGTTCACCCAGCTCGACCTCGAGATGAGCTTCGTGCGCCAGGAGGATGTGATCCTGCTGGCCGAGGACATCCTGGTGGCGCTGTGGGAACTCATCGGTTACCGCATCCCCACCCCGATCCCGCATATGACCTACGCCGAGGCGATGCGCCGGTTCGGCAGCGATAAACCCGATCTGCGCTTCGGGGTGGAGATCACCGAATGCACGGAGTACTTCGCCGAAACCCCGTTCCGGGTGTTCCAGGCGCCCTATGTGGGCGCGGTCGTCATGCCCGGCGGTGCGAACCAGCCGCGGCGGCAGCTCGACGCGTGGCAGGAATGGGCCAAACAGCGCGGCGCGAAGGGTCTGGCCTATGTGCTGGTCGGCGAGGGCGGTTCCCTCACCGGCCCGGTGGCCAAGAACCTCAGCGATGCCGAGCGGGCCGGACTGGCCGCCCATGTCGGCGCCGAGCCCGGCGACTGTGTGTTCTTCGCCGCCGGTCCGGCCAAGGCGCAGCGCGCGCTGCTGGGCGCCGCCCGGTCCGAGATCGCGCAGCGGGTCGGGCTGGTCGACGAGAACGCCTGGTCGTTCGTCTGGATCGTGGACGCTCCGCTGTTCGAACCGGCCGCCGACGCCACCGCCAGCGGTGATGTGGCGCTGGGACATTCGGCGTGGACGGCGGTGCACCACGCCTTCACCTCGCCGAAGCCGGAATCGCTGGACACCTTCGATACCGACCCCGGCAACGCGCTCGCCTACGCCTACGACATCGTCTGCAACGGCAACGAGATCGGCGGCGGCAGTATCCGTATCCACCGCAAGGACGTGCAGGA
Source organism: Nocardia sp. NPDC049935 (assembly GCF_055586645.1). NCBI lineage: Bacteria > Bacillati > Actinomycetota > Actinomycetes > Mycobacteriales > Nocardiaceae > Nocardia > Nocardia sp. NPDC049935. The sequence goes on from NZ_JBVJHV010000001.1 coordinate 343,410, forward strand.
GCGCGTGTTCAAGGTGATGGGGATCAGCGAGGAGGAGGCCCGGGAGAAGTTCGGCTTCCTGCTCGACGCCTTCGCCTTCGGCGCGCCGCCGCACGGCGGTATCGCGTTCGGCTGGGACCGGATCGTGGCGTTGCTGGCCGGGCTCGATTCGATCCGTGAGGTGATCGCGTTCCCGAAGACCGGCGGCGGCGTCGACCCGCTCACCGACGCACCCGCGCCGATCACCGCGCTGCAGCGCAAAGAAGCCGGACTGGACGCGACGCCGAAACCCGACGGCCAGGTCGAGACCGCGGCCGGAAACGGTGCGGTCCAGGCGGCGGGCAAGGGCGGCCCCGCCTGACCTCGCTCATACCGGAGAGATGGGCCCGCCGGTGAGCGTGCGATACGCGTAGGTGACCGCGATCGCCGCCACCGGCCCGGCCACCAGCAGGCCGAAACCGCAGGCGAGCAGGCCGAGCAGGGTGACCACCAGCACGGTCAGCACCAGGAGCAGGACCCGGCCCGGAGCCCGCATCACCAGCAGAAAACTGGATTTGATGGCCTCCACCGGCGTCTGGCCCTGTTCCACCGCGAAGTGCAGCGAGAACATACAGCCGATCCCCACCAGGATCCCGGGAATCAGGCACAACGCCGACGCGAGTGTCGTGGCCAGGAAGGCGAGCAGCGCGGTCAGGAACGCGTTGCCGACACTGCCGATATAGAAGTACGACCCGAAACCCGGCCGGTAACCGTCGGTTTCGTACAGGGCGCCGCGGACCAGCGCTGTCTGCAATACCCACAGGCCGGCCATCACGCCCGCGAACAGCACCAGCAGCGGCAGCACCGACGTCGGCTCGAGCAGCTGGACGATGGCGTAGAAGGCCAGGTAGATGATCAGGCCGAGGGAGGTCACCGCCACCCACGGGCCCGGATTGAGCCGGAACTTCTCCACGCCGTAGCTCAGCGCATGTCCGATATCGAGGTGACCCGGGATACCGGTGCCCACGGCCTGGTAGCCGTACACCGGGGCTTCGGCACCTGCGGCGTTCCGGTCCGTGCCGGTGGCGGTGTTCTGGTCCGGACCGGTGCCCGGGGGACCGTAGACCGGCTCGGCGGCGGCCGGCCGGACGGGCTCGGTCTCGATCTGGGTGGGGGCGCCCGGTGCGGTGCTCCGGCCGGAGGGCGAGGTGACGACCGGCGCGGGTTTTCCCAGGCCGACAGACCCTGCCGCAGACGGCGTGGCCGCCGACTGCGAGGGCGTCGCGGGCTCCGGCGGCCCGCTCGCGGCCGGCCCGCTCGGCGGCGGCGCCGGTGTCGCGGACGGCGTGGCCGGGGGTGGGGTGGCCGGTTCGCCGGCGGCGGGCGCGGACGACGGCTTGCCGCCGGGAGCGGATGGGTTGCCGGGCGTGTCCGGGGTTCCGGGGGAGTCCGAGGGGGAACGCGGTGTGTCGGTCACGCTGGCATACCTTTCGACTCAACTGGTTTCCGGTGTGGCGCACAGCAGTTCAGATCGAGAAAACCCGACCCGTACAGCGCTGTCAAGCAGGCCGGGCGCGCGCCGGAGAACACGCCTGACACGCCGGACGACACGGAAAGGTTGCGTAACCGCTCGCTAGAAGTGACCGAATGCGAGTAACTTGAGATGCGATGACTGCACTACTGGCCGAACGAGCCACCGAAGTCGTATCCGCAGCACAACAGTTGCTCACAAAGCGAATGGGTGCTCCGGTGAAGCTGAGTGATCCCGTCGAACTCAGCGGAAGCGGACGGACGACTGTCCTACGTGTACGGGTCGCCGAGAACGCCTTCTCCCTGCCACGCACGCTGATCATCAAGCAGGTGCGGGGCTCTGTCGCGGACCCCAAGAATGTGACGATCACCCCCGGTGTCGCCAGCGTCGACTCCGCGTTCCTGCGGGAAGCGGTGTCCTACCAGTTCACCACCGCGCTCAGCCGCGGTGAACGGCCCGGCGCCTACCTGATCGCGCACAGCCTGCCCGACCGGTTGCTCGTCCTCAGCGACCTCGGGGACAACACCCGGCTCACCGATGTGCTGCGCTCCGGCGCGGAACCGGCCACCCGCAACGCCATGATGGCATTCGCGCAGGCCCTCGGCCGGATGCACGCCGCGACCATCGGCCGCGAACCCGATTTCGTGGCCCTGCTGCGGCGTGTCGACGTCACCCATCGGGTCGACGGTATCGCCCAGCAGGCCGAAGCCGCGGTCGCCGAGGTCCCCGGCCTGCTCCGGCGCGAATTCGGCCTCGAGGTGCCCGATGAGGTCACCGAGCAGATCGCGCACGGCGCCCGGCTCTTCTCCGGCGGCCGGTTCCGGGCCTTCAGCCCGTCGGACCTGTGCCCCGACAATGTGATCATCAACGACGAGGGCGCCCGCATCCTCGACTACGAATGGGGCGGCTACCGCGACGCCACCCTCGATATCGCCTACGCGCTCGTATCCTTCCCCGGCTGCCTCTGCGATATCGAACTGTCCCGAGAACGCGCCGCGCAGATGGTGGAGGCCTGGCGCGCCGAAGTCGTCGGCGTCTGGCCCGCGCTGGCCGACGACGACCTGCTGGCCGGCAAGATCCTCGAAGCCCGCCTGATCTGGGCCTGGATGAGCACCTACTGGTTCCTGCCCGCCGACCACGCCCGCATAGCCGCCGCCCGCGAACACGGCCTCTCGGTCCCCCGCTCCGACGCCCTGCTCAACCGCTGGGCCGGAGTAGCCGAGGACGCCCGCTGCCTCGGCAACGACGCCGTCGGCGACTTCGCCGAAGCCGTCTGCGCCGTCATCGACGAACACCTGAGCTGAAACTTTGGAGCGGCTCCGCCGCTCGAGGCGGGGCCCTATTAACCCCGGTTCTTCACTCCCGCCGGTCGGTCGCTGCGCTCCCTCCCTCTGGTCGCTCCAGAACCGGGGCGGGCCCCGCCAGGCGGAGGGCGACCCTCGGGAAAGTGCGGGAAAGTGCTCGAGAAACCACGTGACGCCCGTGTGAACCGCTCAGCTGTGGCTGTCCCGGGCAGTCCGGACTGTGGGTTGCTGTCCTGGGCCTACCGGTTGGTAGAAGGGTTCGGCCCGCGTCTGCTGTCAGCGCTCGAAGCGCATGTGGCGAAGCCACGAGTCTCGAGCGCTGACAGCAGACGCTCAGGAGGGCCGAGCCTCGAGCAGCGGAGCTGCTCCATGCACATAGCTGGGAGTTGCTCAATAGACTCGATGGTCATGAGTGACGGTCTGTTCGATATGCCGGGTGCGGGGCCGGTCGCCGAGGGGATGGGGGCCTCGGGAGTCCCGGATCAGGCCGCTCGGGAGGCGGGGGTGCGGGCGCCGCTCGCGGTGCGGATGCGCCCGGCGACGCTCGACGAGGTGGTGGGGCAGCAGCATCTGCTCGGGCCCGGTTCGCCGCTGCGGCGGCTGGTGGAGGGGTCGGGGGCGGCGTCGGTGCTGCTCTACGGTCCGCCGGGTACCGGGAAGACCACGTTGGCGTCCCTGATCTCGTATGCCACCGGCCGCCGGTTCGAGGCGCTGTCGGCGTTGTCGGCGGGAGTCAAGGAGGTGCGGGCGGTCATCGATGTGGCCCGGCGGCGGCTGGCGGCGGGTGAGCAGACGGTGCTGTTCATCGACGAGGTGCACCGGTTCTCCAAGACCCAGCAGGACGCGCTGCTCGCGGCGGTCGAGAACCGGATCGTGCTGCTGGTGGGCGCGACCACCGAGAATCCGTCGTTCTCCGTGGTGTCGCCGCTGCTGTCGCGGTCGCTGGTGTTGCAGCTGCATTCGCTCGAGCCCGAGGATATCCGGGCGGTGCTGGCCCGGGCGCTGGCCGATCCGCGCGGGCTGGATGATCAGTTCACCGTCACCGAGGAGGCGCTCGACCATATCGTCCGAATCGCGGGTGGGGATGCGCGGCGGGCGCTGACGGCGCTGGAGGCGTCGGCGGAGTCGTCGCTCGACGGCCGGATCGATCTCGATCTGGTGGCCGCGAGCGTCGACAAGGCCGCTGTGCGCTACGACCGGGCCGGTGATCAGCACTACGACGTGATCAGCGCTTTCATCAAATCGATCCGGGGTTCCGATGTCGATGCCGCGCTGCACTATCTGGCCCGGATGCTGACCGCGGGGGAGGATCCCCGGTTCATCGCGCGGCGGCTGATGATCCATGCCAGTGAGGACATCGGGATGGCCGATCCCACCGCACTGCAGACGGCCACGGCCGCCGCGCAGGTGGTGCAGCTGGTGGGGTTGCCGGAGGCGCGGCTGGCGCTGGCCCAGGCGACCATCCATCTGGCGACGGCGCCGAAGTCGGGTGCGGTGGTGGCGGCGATCGGCGCGGCGATGGCCGATGTGGCGGCGGGCAAGGCGGGGGCGGTGCCACCGCATCTGCGGGACGGGCACTATTCGGGCGCCGCTCGCCTGGGCAACGCTCAGGGGTATCGGTATCCGCACGACGATCCGGACGGCGTGCTGGCGCAGCAGTATCCTCCGGACGAACTCGTGGGTGTGGACTACTACCACCCGACCGGTCACGGTCACGAACGGGCCGTCGGACCCCGGGTGAGCACGTTGCGCAGGATCGTTCGCGGACTGCGGCCCGGAAACCCGGCTCGGTGAAAAACGGGGTGCACGGCACCGGTAGGCTGGATATTCGTGCAGACCCACGAGATCAGACGGCGGTTCCTGGACCATTTCGTTCGTGCCGGGCATACAGAGGTGCCCAGCGCGTCGCTGATCCTCGATGATCCGAATCTGCTGTTCGTGAACGCGGGCATGGTGCAGTTCAAACCGTACTTCCTCGGCCAGCAGACTCCGCCCTACCCGCGGGCCACCAGTGTGCAGAAATGTGTGCGCACCGGTGATATCGAGGAAGTCGGCGTCACCACGCGGCACAATACGTTCTTCCAGATGGCGGGCAATTTCTCCTTCGGCGACTACTTCAAGGAAGGCGCCATCCGCTTCGCCTGGGAGCTGATCACGAAGTCCCAGGAGGACGGCGGGTACGGATTCGACCCGGATCGGATCTGGGTCACCGCCTACGAGGCCGATCCGGAGGCCGCCCAGATCTGGCGGGAGGTCGTGGGGATTCCGGAGGAGCGGATCCAGTTCCGCGACGGTAAGGACAACTACTGGGATATGGGCGTGCCCGGTCCCGGTGGGCCCTGTTCGGAGATCTACTACGACCGCGGTCCCGAGCACGGGCGCGACGGCGGGCCGGTGGCCGACGAGGACCGGTACCTGGAGATCTGGAATCTGGTCTTCATGCAGGACATCCGCGGTGAGGACAGCCCGAAGCTCGGGTTCCCGCCGGTCGGTGTGCTGCCGAAGAAGAACATCGACACCGGGATGGGCGTCGAGCGGATCGCGATGCTGCTGCAGGGCGTCGAGAACGTGTACGAGACCGATCTGCTGCGCCCGATCATCGACCGGGCCGAGGAACTCACCGGCCGCTCCTACGGTGTGGAGCATGCCGACGATGTGCGGTTCCGGGTCATCGCCGACCACGCCCGCACCTCGGCCATGCTGATCGCCGACGGCGTCAATCCCGGCAACGACGGCCGGGGCTACGTACTGCGGCGGCTGCTGCGCCGGATCGTTCGTTCGGCCCGGCTGCTCGGTGCCGAGCAGCCGGTGATGAGTGATTTCATGCGGGTGGTGAGCGATCTCATGGCGCCCTCGTATCCGGAGCTCGCCACCGATTTCGGGCGGATCGAAACGGTCGCCGTCGGTGAGGAGACCGCGTTCCGCAAGACCCTGAGCACCGGGTCGAAACTGTTCGACGAGACGGCCGAGCAGGTGAAGGCCGCGACCCCGTCCGGTAAGACCGGCACCATCTCCGGCGCCGACGCCTTCACGCTGCACGACACCTACGGCTTCCCGATCGACCTGACCCTGGAGATGGCCGCCGAGGCCGGGCTGTCGGTGGACGAATCCGGTTTCCGGTCGCTGATGGCCGAGCAGCGGCGCCGCGCCAAGGAGGACGCGCACGCGCGCAAGCACGCGCACGCCGATCTGTCGGTGTACAAGGAATTCGTCGACCGCGGTGATACGGAGTTCACCGGGTTCGACGAGCTGACGTCGGAAGCGCAGGTGCTGGCGCTGATCGCCGACGGTGTCCGGGTGCCGACCGCGATCGCCGGCACCGATATCGAGGTCATCCTGGACCGCAGCCCGCTCTACGCCGAATCCGGTGGCCAGATCGCCGATCGCGGCAGTATCACCGCGGCGGGGACCAAGCTCACCGTCAACGATGTACAGAAGATCGCCAAGAAACTCTGGGTGCACCGCTGCACGGTGGACCAGGGCCAGATCACCGATGGCGATGTGGTGCTGGCCCAGGTGGATCCGGCCTGGCGGCGGGGCGCTACGCAGGGGCATTCCGGTACGCATATGGTGCATGCCGCGCTGCGGCAGGTGCTCGGGCCCAACGCGGTGCAGGCGGGTTCGATGAACAAGCCCGGCTATCTGCGCTTCGACTTCAACTGGCAGGGCCAGCTCAGCGAGCAGCAGAAGGCCGATATCGAGGCCGTGTCCAACGACGGTGTGGGCGCCGACTACCCGGTGAACACCTTCGTCACCGATCTGCCGAAGGCCCGCGAAATGGGCGCGCTGGCCCTGTTCGGCGAGAACTACGGCGACCGCGTGCGCGTGGTGGAGATGGGCGGGCCCTTCTCCATGGAACTGTGCGGCGGTACCCATGTGGGTCATTCCTCCCAGATCGGCCCGATAACGCTGCTGGGCGAATCGTCGGTCGGGTCGGGGGTCCGGCGTGTGGAGGCGTTCGTGGGCCTGGACTCCTATCGTCATCTGGCCAAGGAGCGGGCCCTGCTCGCCGGGGTCGCGTCGATGCTGAAGGTGCCCTCGGAGGAGGTGCCGGGCCGGGTCGAGCAGTTGGTGGACCGGCTCAAGGTGGCCGAGAAGGAAATCGAGCGGACCAAGGTCGCTGCGGTGCTCTCCTCGGCCGGGAACTTCGCCGACGCCGCCGAACGGCACGGCGAGGTGCTGCTGGTCGCGGCGGCGGCGCCGAAGGGCGTGGCGGCCGGTGATCTGCGCACACTGGCCACCGATATCCGGGGACGGCTGGGCGGCAATCCCGCCGTCGTGGTGTTGCTCGGAAATAACGAGGGCAAGGTGCCGTTCGTGGTGGCCGTGAACAAACCGGCCCAGGAGAAGGGTTTCGCCGCCGGCGATCTCGTCGGGGTCTTCGGTCCGAGTATCTCGGGCCGGGGCGGCGGGAAGCCGGAGATGGCCCAGGGCGCCGGTTCGGACCCGTCGGGTATCGAAGCGGGTCTCGCGGCGGTCCGCGGCCATATCGGCGCACACGCCGGCTGATGGCGGCGTCCGGCGGCGGACCCTCCGTCGACCGGCCCGATCCCCGGGTCGACCCGGGGCGGGGCCGGCGGCTGGGTATCGATGTGGGCAGCGTGCGCATCGGCGTGGCGGTGAGCGATCCGGACGGGATACTGGCCACGCCCGTGGAAACCGTGCCGCGTGACGAGAAGGCCGGCCGGTCGCGGCGCGGTCCGCGCGGCGGGAATCCCCCGGGCGGGTCGCGTCCGGCGGCGACCGGACCGGCGCCCGCTACCGGCAAACCTTCCGTTCCCGCCCCCGCGGCCGGTACGGATATCGCGCGGATCGCCGCGCTCGCGGACGAATACGAGGTCGTGGAGGTCGTCGTCGGCCTGCCGCGGACGTTGCGCGGCGAGAAGGGCACCTCCGCGACCATGGCGTCGGAGTTCGCCGGAAGGTTGCGCGACGCGCTGCCCGAAGTGCCGATCCGGCTTTCCGACGAACGTTTGACTACGGTGTCTGCTGCACGCGCTCTGCGGGACAGCGGTGTTCGAGCGCGCGGACAGCGGCAGGTGATCGACCAAGCGGCCGCCGTCTCGATCCTGCAGAGCTGGTTGGACGAACGGAGTTCGATGATGAGGTCGGCCGAGGACGCGGCGCGTGCCGCGTTGTCCGGAGACGATGAATGACGGATCGATGGGCGCAGGCGGAGGCGCGATTCCGGCAGCGTGAGGCCGAACGGAAGTACCGCCGCGACGATCGGGCCTGGGCGCAGTCGCGCCGGGCACCGGCGCCGGTGGCCGCCGAACCGGACGGGGTCGCGGAACCGGATACCGGCTGGGACCCGTACGAGGACGACGACACCGCCGTCATCCCGCGCTATGTCGACGAGGAATTCGACGACGAGGAATTCGACGACGACTACGACGAACTCGACGACGAGCCCGAACCGAGACCCCGCAGCCATCGCCGCGCCCGCCCCGCGACGCGCCGCACGGCACCGCGCGGCGGACGGGCCGCCGCCCGCAAGGCCGCCCGGAAACAGGAGGGTGGCCGGCGCCGGATGATCTGGGTGGCCGCCGCGGTGCTGCTCGTGCTGGTTCTCGGTGCCGGTGTCTACAAACTCGTCAACCGCTACACCCCGGCCGAGGATTTCGCGGGACCCGGCGGCGCGCCGGTGGTGGTGCAGGTGAAATCCGGCGATACCGCCACCGAGATCGCCGAGACCATGGCGGACGCGGGTGTCGTCGCCAGTTCGGCGGCCTTCTACGAAGCCGCCGTGCAGAGCGAGGGAATGAACGCGGTTCAGCCCGGCTACTACGCGGTTCCCGAGCGCAGTCCGGCCGCCGACGCGGTCGCGGCGCTGGTATCGCCCGGATCGCGGGTCGGCAATGTGGTGATCTCCGAGGGCCGGCAGCTGCACGATCAGCACGATGTGAACACCGGCGCCCGCAAGGAGGGCATCTACACCAAGATCGCCGCCGCCAGCTGTGTCGGCGCCGAGGCCGAACGCCGGTGCGTCACCTACGAACAGCTCGAGGAAGCCGGCGCCAACCCCGATCTGGCCGCGCTCGGCGTACCGGAATGGGCGGTGGAGGGAGTGCGCCAGGTCCCGGACCGGCGCCGCCAGCTCGAGGGCCTGATCGCGGCCGGCAGCCTCGATTTCGATCCGAGTGGTTCCGCCGCGGATATCCTGCGTCAGCTGGTCACCGAGAGCGCGCGCAGCTACGAGGCCACCGGATTGCTCGAATCCGGCAAGACCAACGGCCTCAGCCCCTACCAGACCCTGATCGGCGCCTCGCTGATCGAGCGGGAAGCCCTGCCGCAGGATATGAGCAAGGTCGCCCGGGTGATCGTGAACCGGCTCGAGGTAGACCAGCCGCTGCAGTTCGACTCGACGGTGAACTACGCGCTGGACAAGACCGAGGTCGCCACCACCGACGCCGATCGCTCCCAGACCACCCCGTGGAACACCTACGCCATGCCCGGACTGCCCGCGACGCCGATCTCGTCGCCGTCGCTGGCGGCGATGGAGGCGATGGAGACACCCGAGCCCGGTAACTGGCTCTACTTCGTCACCGTCGACAAAGAGGGCACCACGTTGTTCACGCAGAGCTACAGCGAACATCTGCAGAACATCGACCTGGCCATGGAGAGCGGGATCCTCGACAGTGGCCGCTGAACCGGCGGGCGCGCCCGCGCCGCGCCGCGCCGCGGTGCTGGGCAGCCCCATCGCCCATTCGAAATCTCCGCTGCTGCATCTGGCCGCCTATCGCGCGCTCGGCCTGGACTGGACCTACGAGCGCATCGAATGCACCGCCGAGCGGCTACCGGGTCTGGTGGACGGTCTGGGCCCGGAATGGGTCGGCCTGTCGGTGACCATGCCCGGGAAGGAAGCCGCCCTGGCGTACGCGGACGAGCGCACCGAGCGAGCGGTACTGGTCGGATCGGCCAATACGCTGGTCCGGACCGCGACCGGCTGGCGCGCGGATTGCACGGATGTCGACGGTGTGCTCGGCGCGCTGCGCGGCGCCGGCGTGACCGGGTCGGCACGGGCGGTGGTGCTGGGGGCCGGCGGGACCGCCCGGCCCGCGCTGCTGGCCCTGGCCGAACTGGGCGCCCGTGAGATCACCGTCGTCGCCCGCGATGCCGGGCGCGCGGCCGGAGCCCGGACGCTGGCCGAGCGGCTGGGCGCCGATACGGAAGTGATCGGCTTCGACGCCCCCGACCTCGGGGCGCGATGCGCCGCGGCGGGGGCGGTGGTGAGCACCGTGCCGTATCAGGCGGCGGCCGCGGTGGCCGAGTCGGTCGCGCGGGCGCCGGTGGTGCTCGACGCGGTGTACAACCCCTGGCCCACCCCGTTGGCGGAAGCCGTGGCCGCGGCCGGGCATACCGTGGTCGGTGGACTGCAGATGCTGCTCGAACAGGCATACGGGCAGGTCGAGCAGTTCACCGGGCGGTCCGCGCCGCGGGCGGCGATGGCCGCCGCGCTGGACTGACCGGTCGCCGGGGCCCGGCGATATTCTGTAACGGGTTCTAGCCCGGGCCGCGGGGCGTTATGGTGATCTGCATGACTGCGTGGTTGTTGCGGGCATTGGCGCTCGGAGGCCTGGCCGTCGTGTTGCGAGTACTGCTCGGATTCGCGATGGGCTTCATCCCCACCTACGGATTGTGGCTCCGGCTGCTGTGCCTGGTGATCCTGATCGGGGCGGCCGTGGCCTGGGGTCTCCACGACGGCCGCGCCGACCGCCGCGCCCACGCGAACCCGGAACACGGCGCCGATCTGACCATCCGGTGGCTGCAGGCCGGAGTGCTGGGCGGCATCCTCTGTGGTCTGGTGTCCTGGGTGCTGGACTTCGTTCCGGGCGTCGACCTGGGCGATGCCGGGCTGCTCTTCGAGGCCACCGCCGCCTCGGCCTTCATCGTGCTGCTGATCTTCGTTCCCGCGCTCATCGGCGTCGGGGTGGGCCGGCGGCTGGCCAAACGGGACGGGCACCGGCCCGCCGATACCGATGTCCTGCGGCCGGCGGGCTCGCCGGCCTGAACCCCGTCACCGCGATCGGCCGGTCCCGCCCGATCGGCGTCAGGGGACGATATTCGGATTCCGCCGGAACATATTGTCCGGATCGTAGGTCCGCTTGATCGATGCCAATCGGGCGAAGGTCTCCGGCGGATAGGCGTCGCGAAGTCCCTCCTCGTCCCCTCCGGCCAGATAACCGGAGTAGGCGCCCGCGGCGTGTGGAGCCAGAGCCTGCCACAATGCCGCGGTCCAGGCCCGATGGTGCGCGTCCGGCCCGGTCTCGTCCCAGGCGTTGTCCACCGCGAGATAGAACGAGGCATCCCGATGGGCGAAAGCGGTCGCCGCGGCGGGCACCCGCGCCACGGCGCCGCCCAGTTCGCGCAGTGCGATCACGCCGTACGGGGAGGTCGCCCGGGCGGCGAACTCCACGACGGTATCGATCACCGCGTCGGTGAGATCCGGCAGATAGCAACTGCGCACCGCATGGGCCCGCGGCGTGGCCGCCGTCTCCGTCAGCCGGAACAGGCCGGGGTAGGGCATCGCGGTGACCGTATCGGCGAGCGGGATCCGGCCGGCCAGCGACCGTAACGGCGTCAGTGCCCGCTCCGCGCCGCCGGGGTCGCCGGAGTAGCACGGGAAGATCAGGTGGACCGGACTGCCGTGCGCCGCGGCCGGGATGAACGGCAGCGGTGGCGCCTGACCGATGAAGGTCAGCGTCGTCAGCGCATCGGGTGCGACGCGGACCGCCTCCGCGTAGGCACGCAGGGTGCCGGGAGCGAGCGGGTACACGAGCGCGCCGCCCAGTACGGTCGTCACGGGACGCAGACGCAGGTCGAGCGCGGTGACGATACCGAAATTGCCGCCGCCACCGCGCAGGGCCCAGAACAGCTCGGCGTTCTCGGTCGCGCTCACGGTCCGCAACCGGCCGTCCGCGGTCACGATCTCCAGCGACAGCACATTGTCGACCGTCATGCCGTACCGGCGCATCAACCAGCCCATACCTCCGGCCAGGGCGGCCCCCGCCACCCCGACGGCGGCGACATCGGCGCCGGGCGCCGCCAGCCCGAACCGGTGGGCGGCCGTGGCCAGTTCACCCCAGGTGACGCCCGCGGCCACGTGCGCGAGGCGGCGATCCGGATCGATCTCGATACCCGTCATCCGCGACATATCCACCACCGGCGCTCCGTCGGCGGTGCCGTACCCGGCGGGACTGTGGCCGCCACCGCGGACGGCCGGACGCAGCCCGTGCCTGCGCGCGTACCGCACCACTTCGGCCACCTCGTCGGCGGTGGCCGGCCGCACGATCGACGACGGCCACCGGTCGACGGCACTGTTCCATACCCGGCGGGCTCGTTCGTAGCCGTCGTCGCCGGGCCGGACGATATCGCCGGGCGGGTCGCTCGCCGGGTCCGGTGGTGCCGATACGGCGGGCCCCGGCGGCCGGTCGTCGTTCATGGTGTGCCTCCTCGGTTCACCGTCGCGCGGGTCGCCGGATCCCACCCCTCGGTGAGATCCCGCGACGGGCGTGGACGGCGCGGTGCGTCGAGTATCGGCGCCCACGGGCCCACCCGTCTTGGACAAAATTGACCGGCGCCAGAACACTGGATAGGAGAAGCTGTCGGACGGGGGCGGCGCTCGTGATACCGGATTCGGGCCACGAGCCGCCACCGAGGTGACGAGGGCGCAGAGGAGATGTGGCGGTGAGCGACTGCCCCGATACTGCCGGTGCGAGGGATCCGAACGCGGAGGTACGGAGCGTCGACCGGATGCCGGATGCCCGGCTGCGGCCGCTGCTCACCCGGCCCTACCAGGGTTTTCCGACGGCCGCGCGGCCTCGTGAACACCGGAGCATCCCGGCGGGCATGAGCGTGCAGATCGTCATCAAACTCGCCGATTCGCCCCGGCGCCCACCGGAGTTCCTGGTCGGTCCGCGCAGCCGCCATATCCCCATCGAGGGGGCCTGTGCGCCGTCCTATGTCGAGGTCTCACTGGACCCGCTCGGCGCCTACACACTCCTCGGCGCGCCCGGGGCCGCGCTGAACGGTGTGCTGTCGGATCTGTCCGATGTGATCGGCGCCCGATACCGGACAGTGGTCGACCGGATGCGCGAGCAGGGCACCTGGCGGGAGCGGTTCGCGCTACTGGACGAATTCCTGCTGACCCGCGCGGAATCCGGCCGGCCGCCGCCATCCGGTGTGGAGCGGGCCTGGTCGATGCTGACGGCGAGCGGCGGTGCGGTACCGATCGCCGCGATCGCCCGGGACGTCGGGTGGAGTCACCGGCATCTCATCACGACCTTCACCCACTGCACCGGGATGACGCCCAAACTGGCCGGACGGCTCATCCGCTTCGACCGGGCCCGGCGATATCTGGCAGACCATCCCGAGGCGGCTCTGGGGCAGGTCGCGGCTGCCTTCGGATACGCCGATCAGTCGCACCTCACCCGGGAGTTCCGGGAGTTCTCGGGTACCACCCCGGCCGGATACCGCCGTCGGTCCGGGACCGAATCCGTACGGCCGAACGACCGCACGGCATAGGCCGCGGTCAGAGCAGAATCGCGCTCCCACCCGGGGATCCGGCACCGGCGACCGCCGAGTACGCGGCGGCGAGCAGGGCCGGATCGGGGCCCTCGAGCCGGCCGGGTTTGGCCAGTCCGTCGAGTACCACGAACCGGAGTACACCGGAGCGGGTCTTCTTATCGGTTTGCATACTCTCCAGCAATTGGGGCAGTGCGTCGGGGTCGTAGGTGGTGGGCAGGCCGACGCTTGCCAGGATGCTGCGATGCCGGTCGGCGGTCGCGTCGTCGAGACGCCCGGCCAGCCGGCCCAGTTCGGCGGCGAACACCAGGCCCACGGACACCGCCGCGCCGTGACGCCACCGGTAGCGTTCCCGGCGTTCGATGGCGTGCCCGAGGGTGTGCCCGTAGTTGAGGATCTCGCGCAGCGCCGATTCCTTGAGATCCGCCGCGACCACCTCGGCCTTGACGGCGATGGCGCGCCGGATCAGTTCCGGGAGGACGTCACCGGTGGGATCCAGCGCGGCCTGCGGGTCGCGCTCCACCAGATCGAGGATCACCGGGTCGGCGATGAAACCGGCCTTGATGATCTCCGCCATCCCGGCGACGATCTCGTTGCGCGGCACGGTTTCCAGGGTCACCAGATCCACCAGGACGGCGGCCGGTTCGTGGAAGCAGCCCACCAGGTTCTTACCGGCCTCGGTGTTGATCCCGGTCTTACCGCCCACCGCCGCGTCCACCATGGCGAGCAGGGTGGTGGGCACGTGCACGATCTTCACCCCGCGCATCCAGGTCGCGGCGACGAAACCGGCCAGATCGGTGGCGGCGCCGCCGCCCAGGCTCACGACCACATCGCTGCGGGTGAGGCCGATCCGGCCCAGCACCTCCCAGCAGAAACCGGCGACCGCGAGTTCCTTACCCGCCTCGGCGTCCGGGATCTCCACCCGGTGGGCGTCGAGCCCGGCCTCGGCCAGGGTGCTGCGGACCACCTCGGCGGTCTCCACCAGCGACGGCTGATGGAAAAGGGCGACGGTGCGCACACCGCCCGCCCCGGTGACCACATCCACGAGGTCACCGAGCAGGCCGCGTCCGATGATCACCGGATACGGCTGTGCGGTGCGGACCTCGATACGCGTCGGTTCTGTCACGTGTGCTGCTCCGATCCTGTCTCTGTCTGCTCGGCCTGTTCTCGTTGCGCCCGGCGGGCCCGGGCCCGCCGCGCCCGCGCTCGCCGCGACCGGCCCGGGGTACGCATCTCGGTGCCGGATTCGGGACCGGCCGCCGTGCCCGCGGCCGCCGCGGCCCGGTCACCGGAGGTGTTCGCCGTCTCGGCCGTCTCGGTGACCCCCGCGGCCGCGCGCTGCTGTGCCGCCGAACGGCGGGCCCGCGCCCGGGCCCGGCGGCGAGCCCGGGATCTGCTGGTGCGCTGCGGGTTCGCGGCGGTGTCGTCGGCCGGCGGATCCGTAGTGACCCGCGCCGATTCCAGGGACAGTTTGCCCAGGATCGAACGGACGACCCGGCCGGGGCTGCGACCGTCGGTGCGCACCCGCACGGTGGCTACCTCCCGGTAGAGCGGTCGCCGGATCCGCATGAGCTCGCGGTACTTCGCACCCGGATCGGCGCCGCCCAGGAGCGGCCGGTGGGTGCTCGCGCCGGTGCGGCGCAGCCCTTCGGCGAGGCTGATCTCCAGGTAGACCACGGTTCGGTCGCGCAGCAGCGTCCGGGTGCGTTCGGAGAGCACGGCACCGCCGCCCAGTGAGACCACCCCGCGCTCGGTCCGCAGCGCCCGGCCCACGATCTCCTCCTCGATCCGGCGGAATCCGGGTTCGCCGTCGGCGGCGAAGATCTCCGGAATGGTCCGTCCCGCGGCCTCTTCGATCCCGGCGTCGGTGTCGTAGAGGTCGACGCCCAGTTCGCGGGCCAGTTTCCGCCCGATCGTGGTCTTACCCGCCCCGGGCGGTCCGATCAGCACCACCGGTGCGGTGTGCGGATCGGTCTGCGCGGTCATTACGCCGGGTCGGTGGCGACCGGGTCGCCCGCGCTCAAGTGCGGGCGACCGCTGATCCGCTTCCGGTAGCCGTCGAGGTTGCTCACCGTCTCGGCGATCGAATCGCCGCCGAACTTCTCCAGTACGGCCTGGGCCACCACCAGCGCGACCATCGATTCCGCCACCACTCCGGCCGCGGGCACCGCGCAGACATCGGAGCGCTGGTGGATCGCCACCGCTTCCTCGCCGGTGGTCATATCGACGGTGGCCAGTGCCCGCGGCACCGTCGAGATCGGTTTCATGGCGGCCCGGACCCGCAGCGCCTCGCCGTTGGTCATACCGCCTTCGAGTCCGCCCGCGCGGTTGGTGGAGCGCAGCACGCCGTCGGGCCCCGGACGCATCTCGTCGTGCGCCAGGCTGCCGCGCCGGCGCGCGGTCTCGAAGCCGTCGCCCACCTCGACGCCCTTGATCGCCTGGATGCCCATGAGCGCGGCCGCGAGTTTGGAGTCGAGCCGGTTCTCGCCGCTGGTGAACGAGCCCAGCCCGATCGGCAGCCCCGCGATGACGACCTCGACCACTCCGCCCAGGGTGTCGCCGTCCTTCTTCGCCGCCTCGATCTCGGCGATCATCGCGGCCTCGGCCGCCGAATCGAAGGCGCGGACGGGGCTGGCGTCGATGGTGTCCAGATCGCCGGCGGAGGGCACCACCCCGGTGGTGTTCGCCGCGGTGCCGATGGAGACGACATGGGAGAGGACCTCCACGCCGACCGCCTGGCGCAGGAACGCGCGTGCGACGGTACCGGCCGCCACCCGGGCGGCGGTCTCGCGGGCACTGGCGCGTTCCAGCACCGGCCGGGCGTCGTCGAAACCGTATTTGAGCATCCCCGAATAGTCGGCGTGGCCGGGCCGCGGCCGGGTCAGCGGGGCGTTGCGGGCCAGATCGGCCAGTTCGGCCTCGTCCACGGGGTCGGCGGACATCACGGTGGTCCACTTCGGCCATTCGGAATTGGCCACCTCGATGGCGACCGGCCCGCCCATGGTGCGGCCGTGCCGGACCCCGCCGATCACGGTGACCTTGTCGGCCTCGAACTTCATCCGGGCGCCGCGGCCGTAGCCGAGCCGACGGCGCGCCAGTTGCGCGGAAATCTCCTCCGAGGTCACCTCGACACCGGCGACCATCCCCTCGAGGATGGCGACGAGAGCGGGTCCGTGAGATTCTCCAGCAGTTATCCAGCGCAGCACGCCGACCATCTTCCCATGTCGGCGCGACGACCGGGGCACGCGGTCGACGGAGTTCGGCGGCCCGCCGGGGCGGCCGTGACCGGGATTGCCAGGTGATCACCACAGAACGAGCCCGATAAGTGTCGCGACACACATGGACGGCCCGTGTGGCACGGTCACCGCGGGGTGGCCGGGGGAGCGGGCGCGGGACGCGGCCTCCCCGGGCGGTGCGGCGGCGCGCGCCCGCCGGACCGGCAGCAGCACGGCACCGGCCACCGCCGTGCACACCGGTGCCGCCACCGCCGAACACACCCAGGCCTGGGCGCCACCGCCGAGGGCCGCCACTGCACCCAGCCCGAGCGCCAGTTTCACGTCACCGGCGCCCAGTGCCGCCGGTCGTAGCAGGTGGACGAGGAGATACGGCACCGCCAGCAGGGCCGCCCCCCGGATCGCCGTATCGAACTGACCGGCGAGGGCGGCATAGCCCAGTGCGATACCGGCGCCCGGCAGGGTGAGCCGATTCGGTAACCGCCGGGTCCGGATATCGGTGAGGCTCAGCGCGCAGCACCACAGGAGTACGAGGAGAAAACCGAGTTCCGCCATGCCTTTCACCCTCGCGGCCGCCGGGCCGCGATCGGGGCCTCGATCGCGGAATGTGGACAACCGGTCCGACGCCCCCGGATTGTGAACAACCGACGCTCCGGATCGGCCGGACGCGCGGTCTTGTGTCCCGGCGGCCGGTCGGCGGTAACTTTGATCCATGTCTGCTGATGCCGGCCGTGGCCCGCTGGTCCGGCCCGATTACGCCGTCCGGCGTGGGTTGCTGCGCAACCTGCTGGTGGAGAACGAGATCGACGGCCTGCTGGTCACCGATCTGGTGAATATCCGCTACCTCACCGGTTTCACCGGTTCCAACGCCGCGCTGCTGGTGCACTCCTGGGACACCCCGGACGCCGAGGACCGCACGGTGATCGCCACCGACGGCCGCTACGACACCCAGGTGGCCGCTCAGGTGCCCGATCTGCGGGCCGAGATCGCCCGCGCGGTCACGCGCCGGGTGGCCGAACTCGCGGGGGAATGGAAATTCGGGCGGCTCGGCTACGAAAGCCATATCGTCACCGTCGATCAGCATCGCGCCCTGCTCGAACTGGCGACCGGGCTGGAGTTCGTCGCCACCCCGGGCCTGGTGGAACAGTTGCGGATGGTCAAGGACGACTACGAGGTGGACCGGTTGCGGGCCGCCTGCGCGGTCGGCGACGAGGCGCTGGCGGCGCTGCTGGCGAACGGGGCGCTGCGACCCGGCCGTACCGAGCGCCAGGTCGCCCGGGATCTGGAATGGGCCATGTTCGAGCGCGGCGCGGCCGGTATCGCCTTCGAGACCATCGTGGCCGCGGGCGCGAACTCCGCGATCCCGCATCACCGCCCCACCGACGCGGTGCTGGCCACGGGCGATTTCGTGAAGATGGATTTCGGCGCCGTGGTGGACGGCTATCACTCGGATATGACCCGGACCTTCGTGCTCGGCGCCCCCGCGCAGTGGCAGCGCGAGGTCTACGACCTGGTGCACGCCGCCCAGCGCGCCGGCCGGGAGGCGCTGCGGCCCGGTATACCGTGCGCCGATGTGGACGCCGCGGCGCGCGAGGTCATCGCGGCCGCCGGGCACGGGCGCCTGTTCGTCCACGGCCTGGGCCACGGGGTGGGGCTGCGCATCCACGAAGCGCCCGGAATCGCCAAAACGGGCACGGGTACACTCCAGTCTGGCGTGGCGGTGACCGTCGAACCAGGTGTGTACTTTCCCGGCCGCGGCGGGGTCCGGATCGAGGACACGCTCGTGGTGCGCGAAGGGGGCCCCGACCTGCTCACCAATACCAGTAAAGACCTGACCGTCGTCGAATGACGCCGGTCGCCCGAGAACCGAGGAGACCCGAAGACAGTGGCGGACACCAGCGACTTCAAGAACGGCCTCGTGCTGAAGATCGACGGTAATCTCCAGCAGATCGTCGAATTCCAGCACGTGAAGCCGGGCAAGGGGCCCGCCTTCGTGCGGACCAAGCTGAAGAACGTGCTGTCCGGCAAGACCGTCGACAAGACCTTCAACGCCGGTGTCAAGGTGGAGACCGCCACGGTCGATCGCCGCGATATGACCTACCTGTACCACGACGGTTCCGATTACGTCTTCATGGACGGTCAGACGTTCGACCAGCTCTCCATCGCAGAGGGCACCATCGGCGAACAGGCCCGGTTCCTGCTGGAGAACATGACGGTGCAGGTCGCCACCCACGAGGGTGCGCCGCTGTACGTGGAACTTCCGGTCTCGGTCGAGCTCGAGGTCACCCATACCGATATCGGACTGCAGGGCGACCGCTCCACCGGTGGTACCAAGCCGGCGACCGTCGAGACCGGGGCGGAGGTGCAGGTCCCGCTGTTCATCAACACCGGCGACAAACTCCGCATCGACACCCGCGACGGCAGCTACCTGGGCCGCGTCAACTCCTGACGTGGCAGACCAGCCCGCGGACCGGAAATCCGCGTACAAGAAACTCGGCGCCCGCCACAAGGCCCGGCGCCGCGCGGTCGATCTGCTCTTCGAGGCCGAGGCCCGCGATATCGACCCGGCGGATCTGGCCGACGAGCGGATCGAACTCGCCGGGCGCGATCAGGCGGTGGCCCCCGTGCACGCCTACACCCGCACCCTGGTCGACGGGATCGCCGAGGACCTCGATCGGGTGGACGGCACCATCGAGTCCTATCTGCAGGATTGGACGCTGGGCCGGTTGCCGGCGGTGGATCGCGCGATCCTGCGGGTCGCGGTGTGGGAGCTGCTCTATGCCCCGGATGTACCGCCGATCGTCGCGGTGGACGAGGCGGTGGAACTGGCCAAGGAGTTGTCCACCGATGATTCCCCCGGGTTCGTGAACGGGGTGCTGGGGCAGGTCGTCCTGGTGGCTCCGCAGATCCGCGCGGCCGCGGCGGCCGCCGGACGCGCCGAATCCGATCCGGAGGACTGAGGTGCGCAAGTACCTGGTACTGGCCCTGCGTACCCCGGCCTACGATCCGGCGGTCGCCGAACCGCACCGCCGGTTCCTCGCCGAACTGCGGGCGGCGGGCATGCTGCAGGAATCCGGCCCGTTCACCGACGGTAGCGGTGGTGCCTACCTGGTCCTCGCGGATTCGCGGCAGGCCGCCGAGGCGGTGGTGTACACCGATCCGCTGCACACCACCGGCTCATCGCGGATCACCGTCCACGAATGGGAGATCACCGGCTGACCGGTGCCCGGATTCCGCGGTCCGGCTGCGCCGCGTACCTCGTTGAGAGGACGATAGGGTAACTATCGCAATATCCCTTGATATCGAGGAGCGCGGACAATGACCGAGAACGCGGGCGTCACCCTGCCCGAGGGCGGGTGCACCGCCGCCGAGGCCTGGGAGATCTTCGATCGGCTGCCGGCCGCGCGCGTGGACGAGGTGACCACCGGCCGCTGGCGCGGCGCGGAGTTGCCCACCGGTCATCCGATGGACGGCTCACTGTCCGAATCCGGCTGGTACGGCAAACAGTTCGACGCCCCCGACCAGGTACATCCGCTGCTGTTCACCGATGAGCGCGGGACCGTGTTCGCGGTGGATCCACGCCGGGTGCCGCTGTCGCTGGCCGGAAGGATCCCGGCGCACTGGCTGCGGCCGGTCCGCAACAATCTGCGCACCCTGGCGCCGCTGCTGCGTACCCGCAAGGCCACGGCGCGGTTGCGCGATATCGAATACCGCGGGGTGGTGAGTGCCGCGATGGTCTACGACCACCTGCCCATCATCGACCATTTCCGCCGCCTCGACGCGGACACCCTGCTCGGCGTCATGGATATGCGGGGGCTGTCCGAACCGTATTTCTTCGTGCTGAAGCGCTGATCGCGGCGCCGTTCAGGGCCGGAGGACGATCCGGCCCAACGGAACCCGGGACTCCAGCAGCCGATGCGCTTCGGCGGCGCGGTCGAGGGGCAGGATCGTTTCGACCGGAGGACTCAGCGCCGGAATCCGTTCGAGGATCGCGGCGCGGGCCCGGTGCACCCGTGCGTGGAACGCCGGTCCGGCGCATCCGGTCAGGGTGAGCCCGCGCGGGATCAGGTCCGGCGCCGCGACCCGGGCGGGCTCGCCGGAGAGCCGGCCGTAGCTCAGCATGCGCCCGGTGCCGGGTGTCATGGCGTCGAGCAGTGCGGTGGCGGAGGTGCCGCCCAGGGAGTCGAAGACGATATCGATGGTGCCGTCCGGCCCGGTGCCGATCTCCTCGGCCCACTGCTGCCGACGGTGGTCGATCACCTCGTCGGCGCCGAGTTCCTTCGCGCGGCGGGCCTTGTCGGGGCCACCCGCCGTCGCGACGACCCGCGCCGCGCCGAATTCCCGGGCCAGCTGGACCAGATAGCTGCCGACCCCGGTCGCCGCTGCCTCGACCAGGACCGTTTCGCTCCCGGTGAGCGCGGCGGTTTCCAGCAGGGCCAGCGCGACCGATCCGCTCATCATCGCCGCGGCGGCATCGGTGGTCGTGACATTCTCCGGTATTCGCGTTATCGATTCGGCTCCGGCGCACACGGATTCGGCATAGGAGCCGGTTCCGCCGGTATCGGCAACCACCCGCTTGCCCAGGTGTTCGGGGTCGACTCCCTCGCCCAGGCCGATCACCTCTCCGGCGGCCTGGAACCCGAACACCACCGGTGGCGGCGAGGCCATCGGGAAATCGCCGGACCGCAATCGGGTCTCGGGATACAGCACGGGGATCGCTTCGGTTCTGATCAGGACTTCGCCAGGTCCGGGCCGTGGCGCCGGCACCTCCCGCGGTACCAGGACCTCCGGTCCGCCGGTCGCTGTCATTACGATTGCCTGCATTGATACTCCATAAGTTGACTGCTGGTCCATTTACTCGTCGAAGATATGGACCGGCGGTCAAGTTGTCAACGGAAGTGGTGTGATGGCCCCCAAGGAACGTGCGGACGCCGCCCGCAACCGGCGCGTCATCCTGGATGCCACCGCGGCGTTGCTCGCCGAGCACGGTCCCGAGGCCGTCACGATGGACCGGGTGGCCGCCGCGGCGGGAGTCGGGAAGGGGACGATCTTCCACCGCTTCGGGAACCGGGCGGGGCTGCTGCACGAACTGGTGGCCGAAAGCGCGGTCGACCTGATGGCCGCCGTCACCGACGGCCCGCCGCCGCTGGGGCCCGGGGCGCCGGCCGCCGACCGGTTGCTCGCCTTCTTCGACGCGATGGCACGGCTGGTGATCGACAATCTGGCGCTGATGGAGGTCTACCGCTCGGTTCCGCCGCATCCGCGCACCGCGGAGTTCCACCTGTTCTGGCGCGACCACATCACCGCACTGCTGGGTGCGGCCCGGCCCGACCTGGACGCGGAGACGGTCGGCCGGTTGCTGATGGATGGGCTGGCGGGGCAGACCGTGCCCGAGATGGTCCGGGCGGGAGCGACCGACCGGCTGCTCGCGGCGGTCGCGCAGCAGGTGCGGGCGGTCCTGCGCGCGCCGTGACGCGCGTCAGCGCACGTTGCGCGGGCGGAACTGGATACTGATCCGCGGCCCCGTCGCCCGGCGGGTCTTGGGTACCGCGTGTTCCCAGGTGCGCTGGCAGGAGCCGCCCATGACGAACAGGTCACCGTGACCCGGGTGGAACCGCAGGCTCGGCCCGCCGGCCCGGGGGCGGAGCAGTAGTGGGCGCGGCGCGCCCAGGGTGAGGATGGCGACCATGGTGTCGTGGGTGGCGCCGCGGCCGACGGTGTCGCCGTGCCAGGCCACGCTGTCGCGGCCGTCGCGGTAGTAGCAGAAACCGGCCGTGCGGAACGGTTCGCCGAGTTCCGGGCCGTAGTGCGCGCTGAGGGATTCGCGTGCCCGCGTCAGGATCGGGTCGGGTAGCGGATCGGATTCGGCGTAGAAGCGGAGCAGGCGCGGAACGTCGACGACCCGGTCGTACATGGGCCGGCGTTCGGCCTGCCAGGGCACCGTCGCGGCCAGCCGGTCGAACAGGTCGTCGGCGCCGAGTAGCCAGCCGGGCCGGAGATCGACCCAGGCGCCGGCCGTGAGTGGGGTCCGCCGGGTCTCGGCGAGCGGGGTGAGTTCCGCCGCGCCGAATCCGTCGAACAGCGATCCCTGGAGTGCCATGCGGACACAGTAACGCAGTATTCGAACATATGTTCACATCGGCCCGGGTGCCTGCCGCCGGATTCCCTGGCGGATCTCGCCGGTTCGCCGCTGCCCGCCCGGCCGGCGGAGTTACCGTCTCGGGTGGGACCGGCCGCCGGCCGGTCGACGGAGTCCGGGCAGGGGAGAGCTGTGACCGAACCATCTGTACAGGTGCCGACGGCCGGGGTGGCCATGACCGCGATCGGTGTGGCGGTGATCCGGGAACGCGAGAGCCGCCGGCCGGATCGGCTCTACGACGATCCGCTCGCGGCGGCGTTCGTCGCGGCGGCCCGGCCCGGGTTCGACGCGGGGCGATGGTCGCGCCTGGAGGATCTGGCCGACCAGTTCTTCGAAGGCCGGTCGCTGGCGGTCCGGGTGGTGGACGACAGCGTGACCGAGGCGGTGGCCGCGGGGTGCGGGCAGATCGTGCTGCTCGGCGCGGGGCTGGATACCCGGGTATTCCGGCTCGGGCTGCCCGCCGACACCGTGTTCTTCGAAGTGGACCTGCCCGAACTGTTCGATTTCAAGGAACCGGTGCTGACCGCTCACGGCGCCCGGCCCGATTGTGAGCGCCGGGTCGTGGCGGCCGATCTGCGCGGCGACTGGGCGGATGCGCTGGCGCGGCGGGGGTTCCGGCCCGAGGTCCCCACGCTGTGGGTGGACGAGGGAGTTCTCAACTACCTCCCGCGACGTGACGCCCACGCGGTGGCGGTGATGATCACCGGACTGTCGGCGCCCGGCAGCCGATTCGGCATCGGCCGCTTTCAGGTCGATTCCGCCGAGTCGAAGTACCGGGCGCTGCGGGAGCTCGTGGCCGCGGACAGCGATGCCGCGCGCCCGGTCAACGGGCTCGGCCCGGACGCCGAGGACTGGTTCGCCGAGAACGGCTGGCGCACCCGGTTCCGCGCCTGGAACGATCTCGTCGCGCCGTACGAGCGCCCGGGCATGGGCGACGTACCCGGAATGGGGACGGTGCTCGCCGTCCGCGAATGATCGGCGGGCGCTACGGGTTCGCGCCGGATCGGGAAGCCCAGTGGGTGCGCAGCCGGGCGAGGACGGCGAGGGTGGCGGGGCTGTGCAGGCGGCGCGGATGTGTCAGGACGTGGATTTCGCAGGAGGGCAGCTCCGGGCCGCGCACCACGCCCAGATCGCCGGCGCGGATCTCGGATTCCACCGTGATCGCGGGCAGCGCGGTCCAGCCCAATCCGCTGGCCACGCACCGTTTGATGGCCTCGACGCTGCCGAACCGGGACCGGCGTCCCGGGCGGGCGCCGGTGGCGGCCAGGCACGCCGCCACATCATCGCTGTACCCGCAGCCCTCCTCGATCAGGAGTGCGTCGCGGGCGGCCAGATCCGCCCAGGTCGCGGGGGTCGCCGACCGATCCGGCCGGTCGAGGAGGAGCAGCGGCTCGGTGCCGAGCCGTTCCGTGCCGAGTTCGGTGACGGGGGCCCGGGGTTCCATGATGAGACCCACCTCGGCGGTCCCGCGGTACACCGCCTCGACGGCCTCGCCGAGACCTGCCGGTCCGACCCAGATCTGGATCCCGGGTTCGGCGCCCCGCAGTGCGCCGATCACCGCGGGTAACCGGTAGGTACACAGCGATTCGGGGGCGACGATGCGCACCGTCCCGGTCGGGCGGGCGCTGCCGCGCGCGGCCTCGTGGAGACGGTTCTCGGCGTCGAGCAGGTCTTCGGCGTGCTCGATCAGCCGGGCGCCCGTATCGGTCACCACCGCGCCGGACGGCAGCCGGTCGAGCAGGCGCCGGCCGAGTTGCTGTTCGAGGCGGTGGATATGACCGGTGACCGTGGACTGGGTGTAGCCGAGGTCGAGCGCCGCGGCGGTGAAACTTCCCGAGCGCGCGACCGCGAGGAAGCTGCGCAGAATCCTGGTGTCCATCGATGCGGTCCCGGGGTTGTCGCGGGCGGGGCTATCGAGTTTCGTGATGGGTTGGATAGAAACTCATTGTTGGACAGAATACCTCGTGCCGGTGAGGGTGGAGGGATACCGACGGAGGGAGGCCCGGCGAATGACCACGGAGACCGGAAGCGGCGGCAGTGCGAAATCCCGTATGCGGGTGCCGGGATCACCCGGAAGTCCGGAGCGTCCCCGGGGTTTCGGTGTACTGCTGGCGGTGACCTTCCTGGCGTTCGTCGACTACGCGGCGCTGCTGCCGGTGGTGCCCCTGTGGGCGGCCGCCGGCGGCGCGGGCAGTGTGGCGGTGGGCGCGACCACGGGGGTCATGATGGCGGCCACCGTCGCCACCCAGCCGGCGGTGCCGTGGCTGTTCCGGATCGTGGAGCTGCGCACGATGGTGGCGGCCGGCGCGGTGCTGCTCGGGGCGCCGACACCGCTGTATCTGCTGTCCGCGCAGCCGGCGCCGATCATCGCGATCACGCTCCTGCGCGGCGTCGGGTTCGCGCTGGTGGTGACCGCGGGCGCGACTCTGGTCGCCGATCTCGCGGCCGAGGGCCGACTGGCCTCGGCGGCATCGCGGTACGGGGTCGCGGCGGCGCTGCCCAACCTCGTCGCGCTCGCCGGTGGAGTCTGGGCCGCGCGTACCTGGGGCTTCGGGATGGTGTTCTGGGGCGCCACGGTGGCCTGTCTGGCGGGTGCGCTGCTGGCGGTGCGGTTGCCGGCCGGGCGGCGCGGCCGGTTCCGGTTCACCTCGATGACCGATGCCGCCGGGATCGGGGCGCCGATCGTGCTGTTCCTGGCGACGGCGGCCTCGTTCGGAGCGGCCACCACGTTCCTGCCGGTCGCGGTCGAGGACCCCGGGACCGCCTTCTGGGCGCTGCTCGCGGCATCGGCCGGGCTGGTCTGCGCGCGGCTGGCGGCGGGGGCGTTCGGAGATCGCTACGGTGCCGGGCGGGTGTTGCCGTTCGCGGTGCCGGGTTGCGCGGCCGGGCTGGGATGCCTGGCCGCGTCCCTCGAGTCGGCACCGGGACTGCTGATCTTCGGAGCGGCCCTGCTGGGCGCGGGATTCGGTGCCTGCCAGAACGATTCGTTCGTGCTCACCCTCGAGCGCCTGGGCCGTGACCGCGGCGGAACGGCGAGCACGATCTGGAATATCGCCTACGACGGTGGCCTGGGTGCCGGGGCCGTCGCACTCGGCTGGTTCATCGGCAGCGCCGGGTACGCGGGCGCCTTCCTCGGTATGGCCGCGGTCGTGGGCGCGCTCGCATTGGTCCTCTTCCGGCTCCCCGGGCGACGGCTACCGTGATCGGGGCGGCCGCGGGCCCCGCCCGTCCGTAAACTCTGCGGGCGAAGCGGTTTCGCCGACAACGGGAGGAACGATGACTGTGGGGACCGGGTCGGCGGGACGTACCTACGTCGTCACGGGTTCGGCGTCGGGGATCGGCGCCGCCACCGTCGCGCTGCTGCGCGAACGCGGGGCGACGGTGATCGGATGTGATCTCGACGAGGCCGATATCCGGGCGGACCTGGCCACCGCCGAAGGCCGCCGGTCCCTGGTGGATAGCGTCTCGGCCGCCGGGCCGATCGACGCGGTGCTGGCCATCGCGGGCGGCGGCCGGACCGGGCTGCTGGAAACCAACTACTTCGGCGCCGTGGCGACCCTGCGCGGTCTGCGCCCGCTGCTGGCGCGCGGTCGCGCCCCACGCGCGGTGGCGGTCTCGTCGACGTCGTCACTCGCGCCGGCCGACGACCGGCTGATCCGGGCGTGTCTCGACGGCGACGAGGCCGGCGCCGTCGCGCTACTGGACGCCGACCCGGCCCTCGGAGGTCCGACCGGTGGTTACGGTGTCGCCAAACGCGCGCTCAACCGATGGGTGCGCAACAATGCCCCGGCTCCGGAATGGGCCGGGGCGGGAATCGCGCTCAACGCGGTCGCCCCGGGAGTCGTCGATACGCCCGCCGCCTCCTGGATCTTCGCCGACGAGCAGACCCGCGCCGCCGTGGAGGCCGCCGCACCGCAGCCGTTCGGTGGTTTTCCGGGCCGGCCGGAATGGATCGCCGAGGCCGTCTGCTGGCTGGCGAGCCCGGACAACCGTTTCGTCACCGGCCAGATCCTGTTCGCCGACGGCGGTGGGGAAGCGGCGGCGGTCGGCGACCTCCATTGGCGCTGACCGGGATCCCCGAGCCGCCGCCGGGAGCCTGCGGAGCGCACCGCCGTCCGGCGGCGTAATCGCCGGCACATCCGCGCCGGACCCGTCCGCCCGTGTCCCGGCTCACACTCCCGGGCACGTTCTCACCTGGTGAAAGGCGCCGTCGAGCGGCTGATAGGCTGCTTCGCGTAAGACATCCTTTAACGGACCGTCCTGTGAGGCGGGGAAGGAGGTCGGCATGGCTGTGCCCGAAGAACGGGCCGCCACGTCCGGCGCTGCCGAATCGACGCCACCCCAGCAGCGGCATACGCCGGAATGGGTGGCGGCGGGGCGGGAGCTGTTGTCTCCCTCCGATGTCGGCCGGACCGTCGCGCGCATCGCGCATCAGATCATCGAACGCACCGCCCTCGATTCGGGGGATTCCGAGGCGCCCCGGGTGGTGCTGATCGGTATCCCGACCCGCGGCACCACGCTCGCGACCCGGCTCACCGACAAGATCGAGGAATTCTCCGGAGTGCGCCCGGCGCTGGGATCGCTCGATATCACGCTCTATCGCGACGACCTGCGCAGCAAACCACACCGGCCGCTCGAACGGACCTCGGTGCCCGAGGGCGGGATCGAGGACGCGCTCGTCGTCCTGGTCGACGATGTGCTGTTCTCCGGACGGACGGTCCGGTCGGCGCTGGACGGGCTGCGCGATCTGGGCCGGCCCCGCGCCGTCCAGCTCGCCGTCCTGGTCGACCGCGGGCATCGCGAGTTGCCGATCCGG
Organism: Nocardia sp. NPDC049935; assembly: GCF_055586645.1. Lineage (NCBI taxonomy): Bacteria > Bacillati > Actinomycetota > Actinomycetes > Mycobacteriales > Nocardiaceae > Nocardia > Nocardia sp. NPDC049935. The sequence goes on from NZ_JBVJHV010000001.1 coordinate 370,915, forward strand.
GCCGATTTCGTGGGTAAGAACGTGCCCACCGCGCGCACCGAGGACGTCTCGGTGCTGCTGACCGAACACGACGGCCGCGACGGTGTGTTCCTGCATCAGGGGGAGGGACAGTGAGACATCTGCTGACGGTGACCGATCTGGATCGCGACACCGCCACCGAACTGCTCGACGAGGCCGAACGGTTCGAACAGGCGCTACTCGGCCGCGAGGTCCACAAACTTCCCACCCTGCGCGGGCGCACGGTGATGACCGTGTTCTTCGAGAACTCCACCCGTACCCGGGTCTCGTTCGAGGTCGCGGGCAAGTGGATGAGCGCCGATGTGATCAACGTGAGCGCGAGCAGTTCCTCGGTGTCCAAGGGGGAGTCACTGCGCGATACCGCCCTGACCCTGCACGCCGCCGGTGCCGACGCGCTGATCGTGCGGCATCCGGCGTCCGGAGCGGCCCACCAGATCACCCGCTGGTTCGAGGACTGGTCGCGCCGTTCGGGTAGCGGGGTGCCGGCCGTGATCAACGCCGGCGACGGTACCCACGAACACCCCACCCAGGCCCTGCTGGACGCGCTCACGCTGCGGCAGCGGCTCGGCGATATCGCCGGGCGGCGGGTGGTGATCGTGGGCGATATCCTGCACAGCCGCGTCGCGCGGTCCAATGCCTTCCTGCTCGCGACCCTCGGCGCGGAAGTGGTGCTGGTGGCGCCGCGGACCCTGCTGCCGGTGGGCGTCGAGGGCTGGCCGGTGCGGGTTTCCACGGACCTGGATTCCGAACTGCCGGGGGCCGACGCGGTGCTGATGCTGCGGGTGCAGGCGGAACGGATGAACGGCGGTTTCTTCCCCTCGGCGCGGGAGTACTCGATCCGCTACGGCCTGTCCGAGCGCAGGCTGGCGCTGCTCGACGAGCATGCGGTGGTACTGCACCCCGGTCCGATGCTGCGCGGCATGGAAATCGCGTCGTCGGTGGCCGATTCGCCGCGCGCCGCGGTGCTGCAACAGGTGACGAATGGAGTTCATATGCGGATGGCGGTGCTGTTCCGCCTGCTGATCGGCGTGCAGGAGGCCGTGGCGTGAGCGGGTCAGGCCCGGAGGCGGGAGCGGAGCGTAACCCCGCAGGGCCCCCGCGAACGCCCGGGCAATACGGCGTGAGCGGGTCGGGCCCGGAGGCGGTGCTGATCACCGGGGCGCGTCTGTACGGGGACGGGGAGCCGGTCGATGTCCTGATCTCGGGTGGTGTCATCCGGGAGATCGGTACCGGTCCGGCCGCCGAGGACGCGGAGATCATCGACGGTACGGGACAGGTGCTGCTGCCCGGTTTCGTGGATCTGCACACCCACCTGCGCGAACCCGGCCGCGAGGACACCGAGACCATCGAATCCGGTTCGGCCGCGGCGGCACTGGGCGGGTATACGGCGGTCTTCGCCATGGCCAACACCTCGCCGGTCGCCGACACCCAGGTCGTCACCGATCATGTGTGGCGGCGCGGCCAGGAGGTCGGGCTCGTCGATGTGTACCCGGTCGGCGCGGTCACGGTGGGGCTCGACGGTAAGCAACTCGCCGAGATGGGCACCATGGCCGCCGGGGTGGGCGCGGTGCGGATGTTCTCCGACGACGGTCACTGTGTGCACGACCCGCTGATCATGCGGCGCGCGCTCGAATACGCCCGTTCGCTCGGCGTACTCATCGCCCAGCATGCGGAGGAGCCGCGGCTGACCCGGGGCGCGGTCGCGCACGAGGGTCCGACCGCGGCCCGGCTGGGCCTGGCCGGCTGGCCGCGGGCCGCCGAGGAATCCATCGTCGCCCGCGACGCGCTGCTGGCCCGCGACGCCGGCGCCCGGGTGCATATCTGTCACGCCTCCACCGCGGGCACCGTCGAACTGGTGAAATGGGCCAAGGAGCAGGGCATCGCGATCACCGCCGAGGTGACCCCGCATCATCTGCTGCTCACCGACGCCCGGCTCGAGACCTACGACGCGGTGAACAAGGTGAACCCGCCGCTGCGCGAACTCTCCGATACCGAGGCGTTGCGGCAGGCACTGGCCGACGGGATCGTCGACTGTGTCGCCACCGATCACGCCCCGCACGCCGAACAGGACAAATGCTGTGAGTTCGCGGCGGCCCGGCCCGGCATGCTGGGGCTGCAGACCGCCCTGTCGATCATCGTGGAAACGATGGTGCGGCCCGGGCTGCTGGACTGGCGCGGGGTGGCCCGGGTGATGAGCGAACGCCCCGCCGAAATCGTCGGGCTCGACGATCAGGGCCGGCCGATCGCGGTGGGCGAACCCGCCAACCTGGTGCTCGTCGACCCCGACACCACCTGGACCGTCGCCGGCGCGGAGCTCGCCAGTATCGCGAACAACACCCCGTTCGAGACGATGTCGCTACCCGGCCGGGTGACGGCCACGCTGCTGCGCGGACGGATCACCGCCCGCGACGGTGTGGTCGCCGCGGGCGCCGGCGCCGGGGCGGGAGAGCGCTGATGGAACGCACACTGTGGGTACTGCTCTGCGTCGCGCTGTGGCTGCTGGCGATGTATCTGATGTATCGCGGCTGGCGTAACCGCGCGGCCCGGCAGGCCGAGCGGATCGGTGAACTGCCGGCGGTACCGCAGGACACCGGCGCGCGAATCCTGGAACCGACCACGGGCCTCTACCTCGGCAGCACCATGGCGCCGAGCTGGCAGGACCGTATCGCGGTGGGCGATCTCGGCTACCGGGCCACCGCGGAACTGAGCCGCTACGAAAAGGGGATCCTGCTGGCACGCCAGGGCGCCACGGCGATCTGGATCCCGCAGGAATCCGTGACCGCGATCCGGACCGAACGCGGGCACGCGGGCAAGGTGATGACCGAAGGCGGGGTGCTGGTGATCCGCTGGACACTGCCCACCGGGACCGAGATCGACACCGGATTCCGCGGCGACGACAAGACGGTGTATCCGGCCTGGGCGCGGGCAACGACGGGAGACGACGAGAAATGACGAGCACGACGACGGCCGCGGCCCTGGTTCTCGAGGACGGACGGGTGTTCCGGGGCGCCTCCTACGGTGCCGTGGGCCAGACCCTGGGCGAAGCGGTGTTCTGCACCGCGATGACCGGCTACCAGGAGACCCTCACCGATCCGAGTTACCACCGCCAGATCGTGGTGGCCACGGCGCCGCAGATCGGCAACACCGGCTGGAACGACGAGGACGACGAATCGCAGCGGATCTGGGTCGCCGGGTACGCGGTACGCGATCCCGCGCGGCGTGCATCGAACTGGCGCGCCACCGGCACCCTGCCGGGGCAGCTGGAACAGCAGAACATCGTCGGTATCGCCGGCATCGACACCCGGGCGGTGGTGCGGCATCTGCGCAGCCGCGGGTCGATGAAGGCCGGGATCTTCTCCGGCCCGGCGCTGGCCGGGACCGACGAACTCCTCGGCCGGGTGACCGGCCAGCAGTCCATGCTGGGCGCCGATCTCGCCGGTGAGGTGAGCACCGAGCAGGTCTACACGATCGAACCCGCGGGCACGCCCCGGTTCACCGTCGTCGCGGTCGACCTCGGCATCAAATCCAATACCCCGCGGATGTTCGCCGAGCGCGGGATGCGGGTGCACGTGGTGCCCTCGTCGGCCACCCTGGACCAGATCCTGGAGCTGAAACCCGACGGCGCCTTCCTGTCCAACGGCCCGGGCGATCCGGCCACCGCGGACGGCGCGGTCGCGCTGACCCAGGGCCTGCTCGACAAGGGCCTGCCACTGTTCGGCATCTGCTTCGGCAACCAGATCCTGGGCCGGGCGCTGGGCCGCGGTACCTACAAGATGAAATTCGGCCACCGGGGTATCAACATCCCCGTGGTCGAACACGACACCGGCCGTATCTCCATCACCGCGCAGAACCACGGGTTCGCGCTGGAGGGGGAGCGCGGCGAACAGTTCGACACCCCGTTCGGCAAGGCCGAGGTCAGCCATGTCTGCGCCAACGACGGCGTCGTGGAGGGGGTGCGCCTGATCGACGGCCGCGCCTTCTCCGTGCAATACCACCCGGAAGCGGCCGCCGGGCCCCATGACGCCGCGTACTTGTTCGACCGGTTCGCCGGTCTGATGAAGGGAGCCTGATGCCACGCCGTACCGACCTCGAACATATTCTGGTCATCGGTTCGGGTCCGATCGTCATCGGTCAGGCGTGCGAGTTCGACTACTCGGGCACCCAGGCCTGCCGGGTGCTGCGGTCGGAGGGCCTGCGGGTCTCCCTGGTCAACTCCAATCCGGCGACCATCATGACCGACCCGGAATTCGCCGATTCCACGTACGTGGAGCCGATCACCCCGGAATTCGTCGAAAAGGTCATCGAGAAGGAACGCCCCGACGCGCTGCTGGCCACGCTGGGCGGGCAGACCGCGCTGAACACCGCTGTCGCGCTGCACGAGCGCGGAGTGCTGGAGAAGTACGGTGTCGAGCTGATCGGCGCCGATTTCGAGGCCATCCAGCGCGGTGAGGACCGGCAGAAGTTCAAGGACATCGTGGCGAGCGTCGGCGGCGAGAGCGCCCGCTCCCGGGTCTGCCACACCATGGACGAAGTCCGGGACACCGTGCGCGAACTGGGTTTCCCGGTGGTCGTGCGGCCCTCGTTCACCATGGGCGGGCTCGGCTCCGGAATGGCCTACAACGATACGGATCTCGACCGGATCGCCGGCGGCGGCCTGGCCGCCTCGCCCACCGCGAATGTGCTGATCGAGGAATCCATCCTCGGCTGGAAGGAATACGAGCTCGAGCTGATGCGCGACGGCCGCGACAATGTCGTGATCGTCTGCTCCATCGAGAACGTGGACCCGATGGGCGTGCACACCGGTGACTCGATGACCGTGGCGCCCGCTCTCACCCTCACCGACCGCGAATACCAGAAGATGCGCGATCTCGGTATCGCCATCCTGCGCGAGGTCGGCGTGGACACCGGCGGCTGCAATATCCAGTTCGCGGTGAATCCCGCCGACGGCCGCCTCATCGTCATCGAGATGAACCCCCGCGTTTCGCGCTCCTCGGCGCTGGCGTCGAAGGCGACCGGATTCCCGATCGCCAAGATCGCCGCCAAACTGGCCATCGGCTACACGCTCGACGAGATCGTCAACGACATCACGAAGGAGACGCCGGCCTGTTTCGAGCCGACCCTCGACTATGTGGTGGTGAAGGCGCCGCGGTTCGCGTTCGAGAAGTTCCCGGGTGCGGACCCCACGCTGACCACCACCATGAAATCGGTGGGCGAGGCGATGTCGCTGGGCCGCAACTTCTCCGAGGCGCTGGGTAAGGTCCTGCGGTCGCTGGAGACCAAGGCCACCGGTTTCTGGACCGTGGACGACGGCAGGTGGGCCCCGGCGTCCGGTGATCAGGCCGATATCGACGCCGCGATCGCCGAGATCCTCACCGATCTGCGCACGCCGACCGAGGGTCGTATCTATCAGGTGGAACGCGCCCTGCGGTTCGGTGCGAGCATCGAAGCCGTCGCCGAGGCGTCCGGGATCGACCCGTGGTTCGTCGCCGAGGTCGCCGGCCTGGTGGAATTGCGCACCGAACTGCTGGAGACCCCGGTCCTGGACGAGGCGCTGCTGCGGCGGGCGAAGTACCACGGCCTGGCGGATCGCCAGATCGCCGCGCTGCGGCCGGAACTGGCCGGTGAGGGCGGGGTGCGCGCCCTGCGGCACCGGCTCGGCGTGCGGCCGGTGTTCAAAACCGTCGACACCTGCGCGGCCGAGTTCGAGGCCAAGACCCCGTACCACTATTCCGCCTACGAGCTCGACCCCGCGGCCGAATCCGAGGTCGCGCCCCAGCCCGATCGCGACAAGGTGATCATCCTGGGGTCCGGGCCGAACCGGATCGGCCAGGGCATCGAATTCGACTACTCGTGCGTGCACGCCGCGCAGACCCTGTCGGCGGCCGGATACGAGACGGTCATGGTCAACTGCAACCCCGAGACCGTGTCCACCGATTACGACACCGCCGATCGCCTCTACTTCGAACCCCTCACCTTCGAGGATGTGCTCGAGGTCTATCACGCCGAATCCGAATCCGGCACGGTCACCGGAGTGATCGTGCAGCTGGGCGGCCAGACCCCGCTCGGTCTCGCCGAGAAGCTCACCGTCGCCGGGGTCCCGGTGGTGGGCACCAGCGCCGCGGCCATCGACCTGGCCGAGGACCGCGGCGAATTCGGCGACGTCCTGGTCGCCGCCGGGCTGCCCGCGCCGAAGTACGGCACCGCCACCACCTTCGAACAGGCTCGTAAGATCGCCGCCGATATCGGGTACCCGGTACTCGTGCGCCCGTCCTACGTGCTGGGCGGCCGCGGGATGGAGATCGTCTACGACGAACAGTCCCTCGAGGGCTACATCTCCCGCGCCACCGAACTCAGCCCCGAACATCCGGTGCTGGTGGACCGCTTCCTGGAAGACGCCATCGAGATCGATGTCGACGCGCTCTGCGACGGTGACGAGGTATTCCTCGGCGGTGTCATGGAACATATCGAGGAAGCCGGGATCCACTCCGGCGACTCGGCCTGCGCGCTGCCGCCGATCACACTGGGCCGCAGCGATATCGAGGCGGTCCGCCGCTCCACCATCGCGCTGGCCAAGGGCATCGGCGTCAAGGGCCTGCTGAACGTGCAGTACGCGCTCAAGGACGACGTCCTCTACGTCCTCGAGGCCAACCCGCGCGCCAGCCGCACCGTCCCGTTCGTCTCCAAGGCCACCGCCGTACCGCTGGCCAAGGCGGCCGCGCGGGTCATGCTCGGCGCCACCATCGCCGAACTGCGCGCCGAGGGCATGCTGCCCGAAGGCGACGGCGGGCACGTGCCCCTGGACGCCCCGGTCGCGGTCAAGGAAGCGGTCCTGCAGTTCCACCGCTTCCGCGGCCCCGACGGCAGCCAGGTCGATTCGCTGCTCTCCCCGGAGATGAAATCCACCGGCGAGGTCATGGGTATCGACGCCGATTTCGGGACCGCCTTCGCCAAGAGCCAATCCGCGGCCTACGGTTCGCTGCCCACCGAGGGCACCGTGTTCGTCTCCATCGCCAACCGGGACAAACGCGCCATGGTGTTCCCGGTGAAGCGCCTGCACGACCTCGGATTCCGCATTCTGGCCACCGCCGGCACCGCGGAAATGCTGCGCCGCAACGGCATCCCCTGCGAACAGGTGCGCAAGCATTCCGATCCGGTCTCCGGTGGGGGCGCCACACCGCCCGAGCCGTCCATCGTGGACCAGATCCGTGACGGTGAGGTCGATATGGTCTTCAACACTCCCTACGGCAACGCCGGCCCGCGCGTGGACGGTTACGAGATCCGCAGCGCCGCGGTGGGGGTGAACATCCCCTGCATCACCACCGTCCAGGGAGCGGCGGCCGCGGTCCAGGGCATCGAGGCCAGTATCTCCGGCGGGCTGGGAGTGCGTTCCCTGCAGGAACTGCATTCGGCGCTGCGTGGCTGACGGCGCGACGGTGACGGCGGGCCGGATCGGAACAGCGGAGGACGAGACGATGACGAGTACCTTCGGCCGGCGGCTCGCCGCCGCCCAGCGCGCCCGGGGACCGATCTGCGTCGGTATCGACCCGCATCCGGCCCTGCTCGCCGCCTGGGATCTCACCGACGACGCCGACGGCCTCGAAACCTTCGCCGAAATCTGCGTGGAGGCCTTCGACGGCATCGCCGCGATCGTCAAACCGCAGGTCGCGTTCTTCGAGGCCTACGGGTCGGCGGGAATCGCGGTCCTCGAACGCACCATCGAGGTACTGCGGGCCTCCGGGACCCTGGTCCTCGCCGACGCCAAACGCGGCGATATCGGCTCCACCATGGACGCCTACGCCCGCACCTGGCTCGGCGACGGGCCCCTCGGGGCCGACGCTGTCACCGTCTCGCCCTACCTCGGGTACGGGGCACTGCGGCCCGCCCTCGACCTGGCCGGCGCCAACGGGCGCGGGGTGTTCGTGCTCGCCGCCACCTCCAACCCCGATGCCGCCGAGGTGCAGCGGGCCGATACCGGCGGCCGCAGCCTCGCGCAGGCGATGGTCGACGCGGCGGCGGAGAGCAACCGCGGCGAAGAGCCCGGGTCGGTGGGGGTGGTGGTCGGTGCGACGCTGGCCGAGATCCCCGATCTGACCGGGTTGAACGGGCCGATTCTGCTGCCGGGAGTGGGGGCGCAGGGCGGTACGGCCGCGGCTGTGCGGGCGTTGCTCCCCGCGGCGGTGTGGCCGGCGGCGGTGCCGAGTGTGTCCAGGGACGTGTTGCGGGCCGGGCCGTCGGTGGGGGCGCTGCGGGGACGGCTGGGAGAGTTCCAGGACGAGTTCGCCTGGTTGGGGTAGGGGAGTAATTTCGGAGCAGCTCCGCTGCTCGAGGTTCGGCCCTTCTGAGCGTCTGCTGTCGGCCCTCGAGACTCGCGGCTGCGCCGCATGCGCTTCGAGGGCCGACAGCAGACGCGGGCCGAACCCTTTTCTTCGGGCACGTGGGATTCGTGGTGGGGAGGGGCTGTGGGGGGAGTTGTTCGGTGTCCGGAGCGGGTGGGGTCGCGTACCGGGTGGGGCCTGTGCAGTCGGGTGGGGGTATGGGGTGCGGCTGTGTTGGAGAGGTTTGCGGGTGGGTGGTCCAACCGGACTATTCGGACGGCGGGATCGGTCGGGGAACGGGGTGGTTCGGGTGGAATTTGCCCGGCGGGGTGCCTTCGGGGGTGTACGGCCGAAAATTTCCGAGAAAATTCCTGGTAGGGCGGTTGGAGGGTTGCCGGCGGGCGCGGCGGCGGGCTGGTTATCGGACCGCAACTGCGCCTTTTTCTCCAAAACTGCCTGTTGAAGCGGCATTTCGTGGTCCGGGCGGTGTGGCGGGGGCGGGTGGCAAGCTGCCGTGCGGCGTGGTCGGCAAGGGGGCGTTACCGGGTCCGATTCATGCCCTGACCTGGGGGGTGGGTTCGCAATCCGGGGGCGTCGTGGGTACGGTCGCTGAGACTGCCGGGTAGTTCGGCAGGTCTTGATGCAATGAACGATGAGACGGAGGAACCGTGGCCCTTCCCCAGCTGACTGATGAGCAGCGCGCCGCTGCTCTGGAGAAGGCGGCTGCCGCTCGCCGTGCTCGGGCGGAGCTCAAAGATCGCCTGAAGCGCGGCGGCACCGACTTGAAAGAGGTCCTCGGCCAGGCCGAGACCGATGAGATCATCGGCAAGATGAAGGTGCGCGCACTGCTGGAAGCCCTGCCCAAGGTCGGCAAGGTCAAGGCGGAGGAGATCATGAACGAGCTCGAGATCGCGCCGACCCGACGGCTGCGTGGTCTCGGTGATCGGCAGCGCAAGGCGCTGCTCGCCAAATTCGATCTCGGCGCCTGACACCCTCGGTGATCGAGAACATGACGAAGGGTCGGCTGGTTGTACTGGTCGGCCCCTCGGCCGTGGGCAAGTCCACCGTGGTGCGCTGTGTCCGCGAACGGCTGCCGGAACTGGTTTTCAGCGTCTCGGCGACGACTCGGGACCCGCGTCCCGGTGAAGTCGACGGTCGCGACTACCGGTTCGTCAGCCGGGCCGAGTTCGACGCGATGATCGAGTCCGGCGATCTGCTCGAATGGGCGGATATCCACGGCGGGCTGCAGCGGTCGGGTACGCCCGCCGCGCCGGTGCGCGCCGCCCTGGCGGAGGGGCTACCGGTCCTGATCGAGGTCGACCTCGAAGGAGCGCGATCGATCCGCCGGGCGATGGCGGAGGCCGTGCTGGTGTTCCTCGCGCCGCCCAGCTGGGAGGAGCTGGAGAACAGGCTGCGTAGCCGGGGCACCGAATCGCCGGAGGTCATCGAACGCCGGCTGGAGACCGCACGGGTGGAACTGGCCGCACGTGACGAGTTCGACACAGTGATCGTGAACGACACCGTGACCAGCGCCTGTGAGCAGTTGGTATCGTTGTTCGTCAGCACGAATTCCAATTCGTAGCCCGATGCGCGGCAGGTGAGTCGCCGCGTGTCCGAGCCACCGACCCCGCAGGAGCTTCCTCAGTGAGCAGTACGGATATCGCCGCGCCCGCCTACGACACCCCGGTCGGCCTCACCAATCCGCCGATCGACGAGCTGCTGGACCGCACCTCGTCCAAGTACGCCCTGGTGATCTACGCCGCCAAACGCGCCCGCCAGATCAACGACTACTACAACCAGCTGGGCGACGGAATCCTCGAATACGTCGGCCCCCTGGTCGAGCCGCTGCCGCAGGAGAAGCCGCTGTCGGTGGCGATGCGGGAGATCCACAGCGATCTGCTCGAGCACACCGAAGGCGAATAACAACCCGCTGACGGGGCGAACGGCCGATAGGGCAGGAGGCGCGCTATGGCGCGGGTAGTTGTCGGGGTGGGCGGCGGAATCGCCGCGTACAAGGCGTGCGCCCTGGTGCGGCGGTTCACCGAGACCGGTCATACCGTCCGGGTGATCCCCACCGAAGCGGCGCTGCAGTTCGTGGGCAAGGCGACCTTCGAGGCGCTGTCCGGCCACCCGGTGCACACCGGGGTGTTCGCCGATGTGCCCGAGGTCCCGCATGTGCGCCTGGGGCAGGAGGCCGAACTGGTCGTCATCGCCCCCGCGACGGCGGACCTGATGGCCCGGGCCGCGCACGGCCGGGCCGACGATCTGCTCACCGCGACCCTGCTCACGGCCCGATGTCCCGTCCTCTTCGCGCCCGCGATGCATACCGAGATGTGGGAGCACGCCGCGACCGTGGCGAATGTCGCGGCGCTGCGCGCCCAGGGCGCCACGGTGATGGAGCCGGCGTCCGGCCGTCTCACCGGCACCGATACCGGCCCCGGCCGCCTGCCCGAGCCCGAGGAGATCTTCGGGCTGGCGACGCTGCTGCTCGAACGCACCGACGCCGTGCCCCGCGACCTGGAGGGCAAGCGGGTCGTGATCACCGCGGGCGGTACCCGGGAACCGCTGGACCCGGTGCGTTTCCTGGGCAACCGCAGCTCCGGCAAACAGGGGTACGCGCTGGCCCGGGTGGCCGCCCAGCGCGGCGCGCAGGTGACCCTCATCGCGGGCAACACCATCGAGATGGCGCCGCCGGCCGCGGTCGAACTGGTGCATATCACCACCGCCGACCAGCTCAAAACAGCCGTGGACAAACACGCGGTGGGCGCGGACGCGGTGATCATGGCCGCCGCCGTCGCGGATTTCCGGCCCACGTCGGTGGCCGCCGCCAAGATCAAGAAGGGCAAGGCCGAGCCCGAGAGCATCGCGCTGTCCAAAACCGAGGATATTCTCGCGGGTCTGGTCCAGGCGCGGCGCGAGGGGCAACTGCCCGGTACCGCGATCGTCGGATTCGCCGCCGAAACCGGTGACGACGACGGTGACGTGATCACCCACGCCCGCGCCAAACTGGCCCGGAAGGGGTGCGACCTGCTGGTGGTCAACGCGGTCGGTGAGGGCAAGGCGTTCGAGGTCGACACCAACGACGGCTGGCTGCTGGGGGCCGACGGAAGCGAGCAGGCGCTCGATCACGGCTCCAAAGCACTGCTGGCCAGCCGGGTCCTGGATGCTCTGGGGTCGTTGCTGCGCTGAGTCCGGCGCCGTCGGGGACCCGGCCCGGTGCCGGGTTCGGCTCGGCGTGATTCGAACTCTCCGCGTTCCCGCCGCCCCCGTCCACCGGGTATCGACAGGGGGCCTGACCAGCGTGCACGCCGCCGCCGGCCGGGGCGGGCATACCGGACGCGGAAAATCACCGGCCACGGGCGTACTGTTCGGAAACCTGTCCGGCGGACTGCTCGGAAGCTCCAATCGGTCGGCCCGTTCTAATAGTCTGAGAGTCCGGGGTGATGACCGCTAGCCGTGCGCTACGGTCCATCTGGGACACGAGTAACCGTTGAGGAAGAGGGAAACTGTGCGCACGTCCGGTAGCCGGCTATTCACCAGTGAGTCCGTGACCGAGGGTCACCCGGACAAGATCTGTGACGCCATCAGCGATTCCATCCTCGACGCCCTGCTGTCCCAGGATCCGCGCAGCCGGGTGGCCGTGGAAACCCTCGTGACCACCGGTCAGGTGCATGTCGCCGGCGAGGTCACCACCGAGGCCTACGCGGATATCCCGCATATCGTCCGGGAGAAGATCCTGGAAATCGGATACGACTCCTCGGCAAAGGGTTTCGACGGCAACTCCTGCGGTGTGAACATCGCGATCGGCTCCCAGTCGCCGGATATCGCGCAGGGCGTCGACACCTCGCACGAGGCGCGGGTCGGCGGTTCCGACGACGAGATCGAACAGCAAGGCGCCGGTGACCAGGGCCTGATGTTCGGTTACGCCAATACCGACACGCCCGAACTCATGCCGCTGCCGATCGCGCTCGCGCACCGGCTGTCCCGCAAGCTCACCGAGGTCCGCAAAACCGGCGTGCTGCCCTACCTGCGCCCGGACGGCAAAACCCAGGTCACCATCGAGTACGACGGTGACAAGGCCGTACGGCTGGATACCGTGGTCCTGTCCACCCAGCATGCCGCCGATATCGACCTGGACAACCTGCTGGCCCCCGATATCCGCGAGAAGGTCGTCGACGCGGTCCTGGCCGATATCGCCATCCCCGATCTGGATATCTCCGATATCCGCCTGCTGGTGAACCCGACCGGAAAGTTCGTGCTCGGTGGCCCCATGGGCGATGCCGGCCTGACCGGCCGCAAGATCATCGTCGACACCTACGGCGGGATGGCGCGGCACGGCGGCGGCGCCTTCTCCGGTAAGGATCCGTCCAAGGTCGACCGGTCCGCCGCCTACGCCATGCGCTGGGTCGCCAAGAACGTGGTCGCCGCGGGTCTGGCCGACCGGGTGGAGGTGCAGGTCGCCTACGCGATCGGCAAGGCGGCTCCGGTCGGGCTGTTCGTCGAGACCTTCGGCACCGAGAAGGCCGATCCGGCGCGTATCTCCTCGGCCATCGCCGAGGTGTTCGATCTGCGTCCGGGCGCCATCATCCGCGACCTGGACCTGCTGCGGCCGATCTACGCGCCGACCGCGGCGTACGGGCATTTCGGCCGCACCGATATCGACCTGCCCTGGGAGCGCACCGACCGCGCGGAGAAGCTGCGCGCCGCCGCGGGACTGTAGGTCTCCGCTCGCGTGGCGCGTCCGGCGTCCGGCAATCCGGCGGAACCCGGGTTGCCGGGTATGCCGGACGCCCCGGAGGCCCGCGCGGCCGCGGCCGGCGCGCCGGTGCGGTCCCGCGCGGGAACGCGTCGTCGGCCCCCGGCGCGGGATGCGGGTGAATCGGAGCAGCCGACCCATCCGATCGCCCGGGTGCTGCCGTTGCTCACCCCGGCTCATCTGGACCGTGACTTCGACTATCTGGTGCCGCCGGAGTTCGACGAGATCGCCCGGCCCGGGGTTCGTGTCCGGGTGCGGTTCGCCGGGCGGCTCGTGGACGGTTACCTGCTGAGCCGCCTCACCGAATCCGACCATCAGGGCACCCTCGTGCGCCTCGAGCGGGTGGTCTCGCCGGAGCGGGTTCTCACTCCGGAGATCCTCCGGCTCGCCACGACGGTCGCGGCGCGCTGCGCCGGCACGCGCGCCGATGTGCTGCGGCTGGCGATCCCGCCCCGGCATGCGCGCGTGGAGAACGGCGGATCCGCGAAAAGCGCCGCGAAGCAGAAGATCCGGAAGGCCGAGGCAGGCCCGGAGGCGCCGGAAACGGAGTCCGGGCACGAGGGGCCGGAGCCGCGCGTCGGCCCGCTGCCGGACGAGCCGGTTACCGGAACGGATCCGGCGGAGCCCGTCGGATCCGCCGATGCCGGCACCCGGGACCCTGCGCCCGATCTCCCGACACCGGCGGACGGCGAGAGCTCACAGACGGGCCGCGAGAGCGATTCGGAGCAGGACGCCGGCGAAACGCGGGTGCCCCCAGGGGAATCGGACCTACCGGCAGAGGCGGACGGGGACGCCTGGCGGCGATACCGGCACGGTGACGCCTTCCTGTCGGCCCTGGCCGGCGGCCGGGGTCCCCGCGCGGCCTGGCAGGCGCTGCCGGGGGAGGACTGGGCCCGTCGTCTGGCCGAACTGGCCGCCGTCGTCTGCGCGGCCGGGCGCAGCGCGATCCTGATGGTCCCGGACCAGCGTGATCTGGACCGGGTCCTGCGGGAATGCGAACAGCTCGTGGGTGAGCGCGCGGTCGGGTTGTCCGCCGGGCTCGGCCCCGCCGCCCGTTATCGGCGCTGGCTGGCGATCCTGCGCGGGACCGCGCGGGTGGTCGTGGGGACGCGCAGCGCGGTGTTCGCGCCCGCGGTGGATCTGGGGCTCGTCGCCCTCTGGGACGACGGCGATGACACCTATGCCGAACCGCGTTCGCCGTATCCGCACGCGCGTGAGGTCGCCATGCTCCGCGTACACGAGACGGGCGCGGCATTCGTGGCGGCGGGGTTCGCGCGCACGGCGGAGATACAGGCCGTTGTCGAATCGGGCTGGGCGCACGACCTGCTGGCCGACCGTGCGACCCTGCGCGCCGCCGCGCCGCGGATCACCGCACCGGGCGATTCCGATATGGCCCTCGAACGTGATCCCATCGCCCGCGCGGTGCGGATACCCGGGGCGGCGTTCGCCGCGGCCCGCCGCACCCTCGCCGCCGGGCACGGGGTGCTGGTCCAGGTGCCGCGGCGCGGCTATGTACCGGCTCTGGCCTGCACGAAATGTCGCGTCCCCGCCCGGTGCCGGCACTGTGTGGGCCCGCTGTCGCTGCCCGGCGCCGATCCGGGCGCCGCCGGAGATCAGACGCCGCAGAGCCCGGTGTGCCGCTGGTGCGGACGCACCGAGGCCGCCTTCCGGTGCCCGTCCTGCGGTGGCCGGGCCCTGCGCGCGGTCGTCATCGGGGCGGCGCGCACGGCCGAGGAACTGGGCCGGGCCTTCCCCGGAGTGCCGATCCGGGGCTCGAGCGGATCGGCGATCCTGGACACCGTTCCACCCGGACCGCAGGTCGTGGTGGCGACGGTCGGCGCCGAACCCGTGCTACCCGGCGGATACGGTGCCGGGCTGCTGCTGGACGGCTGGGCACTGCTGGGCCGCGCGGATCTGCGCGCCGCCGAGGACACCCTGCGCCGCTGGCTGGGCGCGGCCGCGCTGGTGGCGCCGGACGGGCAGGTGCTGGTCATGGCCGATCCCGCCGTGCCGACCGTGCAGTCGCTGCTGCGCTGGGATCCGACCGGCCACGCCGCCGCCGAACTGACCCAGCGGGCCGAAGTGGGCTTTCCGCCCGCCGCGCGGATGGCAGCGGTCGACGGCACCCCCGATTCCGTGGCCGATCTTCTCGCTGTGGCCGATCTACCGCCGGGGGTGGAGGTTCTCGGTCCGGTCCCGCTGCCCGTCGCCGCCCGGATGCCCGCCGGAACCCGCGGCGACGGCGACAGCGGTCCCCTCGAGGTGGAGCGGGTGCTGTTGCGCGCTCACCGCGCACAGGGCGGCGCCCTCGCCCGCGCGCTCACCGCCGCGCAGGCGATCCGGAGCAGTCAGCGCGCGGACGCTCCGCTGCGCGTACAGATAGATCCCCTCGATATCGGCTGACCGGCCGCGACCCGCGGTCTGCCCGGCCCGCCCGGACGCAGCCGGATCCGCCGCCACGATTCCGGTGGCCGCGGCCGGCTCGCGTACGACACCGGGGCCGGGGATCAGCCGATCGAGTGCGCGGGCCGCCGCACGGGCCCCGGTGCGGGCAGCCGCGCGTGCGGTCGTAGTGGGTGGCCTCCCGGTGGCAGTCGAGCGAATGACCATCATCCCGGTCCGGGAATTCTCCGGCGACTCTTGCGTTGGATAGATTGCCGATATATCGTCGATGCTATGCAAACAGATCGAGTAGCACAGGAGGCTGCTATGGAACACATCGAGAACGCGGAATTTCGCAAGGGTGGCCGGGGCCGCTGGTCCCGGCGGCAGCGGCCGGGCGCCGATTTCGGACCGGGGGGAGCCTCGTTCCGGCACGGCGGGCCGCCCGGATTCGGTCCGGGCTTCGGGCCGCAGTTCGGTCCGGGCTTCGGACCCGGGTTCGGTGGCCCGGGCTTCGGTCCGGGCTTCGGGCGCGGCCGGGGCCGCGGCGGTCGCGGCCGGCGCGGTGACGTGCGGGCGGCGATTCTGCTGCTGCTCACCGAACGCCCGATGCACGGCTACGAACTCATCCAGCAGATCCGGGAGCGCAGCGACGATCTCTGGCGGCCCAGCCCGGGGTCCATCTACCCCGCACTGTCCCAGTTGGAGGACGAAGGGCTCATCACGATCGAGAAGGTGGCCGGCCGTAAGACCGCGCAACTGACCGAGACAGGTAACACTCATGTCACCGAACACCGGGAAGAACTCGGCGATCCCTGGGCCGAGGTCAAGGAGGGCGTAAGCGAGCACACCAGTGATCTGCGCGCGCTGATCCCGCCGCTCATGGGCGCTGTTGCCCAGGTCGCGGCGGCCGGCACACCGGAGCAGGCGGCCCAGGCGGCCGAGGTGCTCACCGGCGCGCGGAAAGCCTTGTACCGCATCCTCGCAGAGGATGAGACACCGGAAAAGTAACGGGGTGATCAAGACCCGGTGCCCCGGTTTCCCGCAGGGCCGGCAGGGGAGAAGATTGTGTCGTGATACGACATGGATGGCCGATGGGGTGGGACGGTGCACAACGTGGCAGGCTCCTGCTACGGATGCTGACGGTGGCCGTCGCACTGGCTGGGTCGGTGGTGCTCGCGACCGCGGGCAGCATCGCCCAGCCGCCCGGATACCTGCCGCCGGTGATCCCCACCGACCCGGGCCCGCCCCAGCCGGACCATCTGGCCGCGGTGCTGTTCATGAAATCCCACCCGGGCGCGGTGCCCCGGGGCGTCAACGATTTCGGATGTGTCCCGGACGCCGCGCATCCGCGCCCGGTGATCCTGGCGCACGGTACGGACGCCAGCGCCTACACCGACTGGTCGGCCATCGGGCCGCGGCTGGTGGACGAGGGCTACTGCGTATTCGCGCTGAACTACGGGGGCCGGCCGGGTTCCACGAGTTACGGCACCGAGGACATCGTGCTCAGCGCACACCAGATCGCGTGGTTCGTCGACGAGGTCCGGTCCGCCACCCGGTCCGATCGTGTCGATCTCGTGGGATTCTCCCAGGGCGCCAATGTCACTCGCTACTACGCGAACAAACTCGGGGGCGCACCGAAGGTCGGCACCTGGGTGGGCGTGGCCTCGCCGACCTACGGCGGAGTCATGTACGGTCTGGTGCCCTTGGCCCAGCGGATCCCCGGGGCGCTGGATGTGGCCGCGCTGGCCATCTCTCCCGCGGCGGTGCAGCAGGCCCAGGGGTCGCCGTTCATGACCGAACTCAACGCCGGCGGCGATACCGTGCCCGGCGTCCGCTACGTCACCATCGGCAGCCGGGTCGACGAGATGATCCAGCCCTTCGAGAACATCGCCATCCGCGGGCCCGGCGCGCAGAACCTCGTCATCCAGGACCTCTGCCCGGTGAACCTGACCGGGCATTTCCACATGGTGTACGACCCGTTCGTCCTCGGCCTGCTGCTCGGCGCCCTCGATCCGGCCCGCACGGCGAAACCCGCCTGCGTACCGGTGGCGCTGGGCACCGGTATCCCCGAGGTGATCATCGGCGGCAATATCTGAGCGGTGGGCAGGGGTCACTAGAATGAGACCTTCCTGCCCTGCCCACCAGTCTTCGGGAGCCATCGTGACCGTCCAGTCCGTCCGCCTCTTCGGCGATCCGATCCTGCGAGCCCGCGCGACCGAGGTCACCGAATTCGGCCCCGAACTGCGGCAGCTGGTGACCGATCTGACCGACACCATGTACGACGACGGCGGCGTCGGTATGGCGGCCCCGCAGATCGGCGTCGGACTGCGGGTCTTCGTCTACGACACCGGTGACGCCCGGGGGCACCTGATCAACCCGGTGTGGACGGCGCTCGGTGACGAGGAACAGATCGGTCCCGAGGGATGCCTGTCCATCCCCGGTGTCAATCACGACACCCGCCGGGCGATGCGGGTCCGGGCCACCGGCGTGGACGCCGACGGCACACCGGTCGATTTCGAGGCCGAGGGCCTGCTCGCCCGGTGCGTGCAGCACGAAACCGATCATCTGGACGGCACCCTGTTCATCGACCGGCTCGACGCGCCGCTGCGCAAACAGGCCATGCGCACCATCCGTGAATCCGATTGGTTCGCCGCCGGGATCACGATCCGGCCGAGCCGCGCGCTGGCCGAGCGGGACCACTGATGCGGATCGTCTTCGCCGGCACCCCCGATCCGGCCGTCCCCGCGCTGCGGCGGTTGCTCGAATCCCGGCACGACGTGGTCGCGGTGGTGACCCGGCCCGACGCCGCGGCCGGGCGTGGCCGCTCGGTGCGGCGTTCGCCGGTCGGGCAGGTCGCCGACGAACACGGTATTCCGGTGCTCACCCCGCACAAGCCCGCGGAACCCGAATTCGCCGCCGCACTGCGCGATCTGGCGCCGGAGTGCTGCCCGGTCGTCGCCTACGGGGCGTTGCTGCCGCCGGAGATCCTGGAGATCCCGGCGCACGGCTGGATCAACCTGCATTTCTCGCTGCTGCCCGCCTGGCGTGGCGCCGCGCCGGTGCAGGCGGCGATCGCCGCCGGGGACGAGATCACCGGTGCCTCCACCTTCCGGATCGAGAAGGGACTCGACACCGGTCCGGTCTACGGTGTCGTGACCGAACGCATCGCTGTCACCGATACCGCCGGAGAACTGCTGACCCGTCTGTCCGACAGCGGCGCCGCCCTGCTGGAGCAGACCCTCGACGGTGTCGAAGACGGCACCCTGCAGGCGATTCCGCAACCCGCGGACGGTGTCTCGTACGCACCCAAGATCACCGTGGAAGCGGCCCGGGTGCGCTGGGACCAGCCCGCCCTCGCGGTCGGGCGCGCGGTACGCGCGGTCACCCCCTTCCCGGGGGCCTGGACCACAGTGGCGGGGACCCGGCTGAAACTCGGCCCGGTGGAACTGGTGGAGGACGCGCTGCCGGAAGGGCAGCTCGAGGTACGCAAATCGGAGGTTCTCGTGGGTACCGCGACCACCGCGGTGCGCCTGGGACAGGTCCAGCCGCAGGGCAAACGCGCGATGGCCGCCGTGGACTGGGCGCGTGGCGCCCGCCCGGCGCCGGGCACGGTGGCCGAGTGACCGGCCCGGCGAACGACCGGCCGCGCGGCTTCCGCCGGCACCCGAAACCCGAACCGGCTCCGGGCGACGCCGAGCGTGACCGCCCGGACGAATCCGGCGGCCCGGGCGGGCGACGCGCCGAACCGGGCGGTCGCCGGAACACCCCGGGCCGGGGCGAACGGGAGACCGATCCCCGTCGCGACGTCCGGCCGCCCCGGTCGGCGCGCGGCGACGCCCGGCCGGAGCACGGTGAGCGCCGGCCGCGGCGTGGTGACGCCGGATCGGGGCGCGGCGAGCGCCGGCCCGAGCGTGGCGAGTACGGACCGGGGCCGGGTGACCGGACGGGTTCGCGGTCGTCCGGAAGCGATTCCGGACAGCGCCGTGGCCGGCCGGGAAATCGCGGCGCGGATGACCGCGGGCGGGATTCCGCCGACCGTGGAGGATTCTCCGGCGGAGGTCCTCGCGGAGACCGGGACCGCCGCGGCGGCCCCCGCACGACCGATGATCGTCACGAACGCCGCGGCGCCGCGGACCGTCGCGACGCGGCTCGCCGCGGTGGTGCGGGCCGGGACGCCGATATGCGCGGTGAGAGCGACCGGGGGCCGGCGCGAAGTGGTGGCGCCGGTCGCGGGGCCGATGCGCCCGGTGGCACTCGCCGAGGTCGGGAGCAGGGCCCGCGGAATCGGCAAGCGGACCGGGTCTCCGGTTCCGGTGGCGGCGGCCGGTCCGCCGCCGGCCGGACCGCACCCGCCCGGGTGATCGCCGACCCCGCCCGGCAGGCGGCGCTGGATACGCTGCGTGCCGTTCGCGAGCGGGACGCCTACGCCAACCTGGTCCTGCCGGGGCTGCTCCGCGAGTACGGCGCCGAGGGCCGGGATGCCGCGCTGGCCACCGAACTCGGTTACGGCGCGTGCCGCGCTCTCGGAGTTCTCGACGCGGTGATCGCCGAATGCGCCGGCCGCGCTGTCGAGGAGATCGACGGGCCGCTTCTGGATATTCTGCGGCTGGGTACCTACCAGTTGCTGCGGACGCGGATCGAACCCCATGCCGCCGTGCATACGTCGGTCGAGTTCGCCCGGGCCGAAAGCGGTACCGGGCGCGCCGGTTTCGTCAACGCCGTCCTGCGCCGGGTCGCCGAGCGGTCGCCGCGGGAGTGGGTGGAACGGCTCGCGCCGCGCGATACCGTCGGACGGCTCGCCTTCGAGTTCGCCCATCCGGTGTGGATCGCCCAGGCCTTCGCCGACGCGCTCGGCGCCGACGCCGGTGAACTCGGCGAGCTGCTCGCCGCCGACGACGCCCGGCCGGTGGTGCATCTGGTGGCCCGCCCCGGCGATATCACCGCCGAGGAACTGGCCCTGGTCACCGGCGGTGACGAGGGCCGCTGGTCGCCGTACGCGGTGTACCTCGACGGCGGCGGCGACCCCGGTGCGCTGGAACCGGTGAAAGAGGGGATGGCCGCCGTCCAGGACGAAGGCAGCCAGCTGGTGGCCCTCGCCCTCACCCGCGCGCCCCTGCTCGGCGAGGACGGCGGCCGCTGGCTGGATCTGTGCGCGGGCCCCGGCGGGAAAGCCGCGCTGCTCGGCGCGCTCGCCGGCATCGACGGCTTCCACGTGGACGCGGTGGAGCAGGCCCCGCACCGGGCCGAACTCGTACGTACCGCCACGCACGATACGCCGGTGGAGGTTCATATCGCCGACGGCCGCGACAGCGGTCTGACCCCCGGCTACGACCGCGTCCTGGTGGATGCGCCGTGTACCGGGCTGGGTGCGCTGCGGCGCCGGCCGGAAGCGCGGTGGCGCCGGACACCCGGTGATACCGCCGATCTGGTCACCCTGCAGCGGGAACTGCTGACCGCCGCGTGGGACCTGGTCCGGCCCGGGGGCGTGGTCGTCTACTCGACGTGCTCGCCGCATCTGCCGGAAACGGTCGCGGTGGTCGCGGATACGGTGCGGCGCACCGGTGCCGAACAGTTGGACGCGCGGCCGCTGCTCCCCGGTGTCACCGGTATCGGGGGCGGACCCGCCGTGCAGTTGTGGCCGCATCGGCACGGTACCGACGCCATGTTCGTGGCGGCGCTGCGCAAACCCGTGTGACACCGCGCCGGCCGGGCGGCGAATATCCGAGCCCGCCGCCACGCGACCGGGCAGACTGGCAGGTATGACCCTCACCTGGGCACATGTGGTGCGGATGGCGACCGAACTGCCGGAGGTCGCCGAATCGACCTCCTACCGGACGCCGGCGCTGAAGGTCGCGGGCAAGAGTTTCGCGCGCCTGCGCAGCGAAGCCGAGGGCGGTCTCGCGCTGCGTTGTGAGATGGAGGAGAAGCAGGCGCTGCTGACCTCGGGTGACCCGGCGTTCTACACCACCGCCCACTACGACGGGTACCCGTATATCCTCATCGACCTCGATCGTGTCGACGCCGGGCAGTTGCGCGAACTACTCGATGCCGCCTGGTGGCTGGTGGCCCCGGCGAAACTGCGCCGGGACCGGGAACAGGGCGCGGACCCCGCGTAACCGGGCCCGCGAACCCCCGCTCATCCCGCGACGGTGGCGGTATCGGTGGCTTCGGCCCGCACCCAGGTGCTGTTCACCGCGGCATTACCGGAGATCCGGTCCACCTGCTCCGGATCGTGCAGCAGGTTGACGTTCGCGCCCGGTAGCGCCGCGGCCACCGTCCAGCCGACACCGGGTTCCCGGTGCCCCCACCCGTGCGGGATCGCGATCGTCCCCGGCCGGATATCGTCACTGATCTCCACCGGAACCACGATCGATCCGATCGGCGAACTGACCGTCACCCGGGCGCCGTCGGACAGGCCGCGGGCCCGCGCGTCGCCGGAATTCATCAGGGCGGTGCAGCGGTCGCGGCCCTTCACCATCGACGGCACATTGTGCAGCCACGAATTATTGCTGCGCAGATGCCGCCGGCCGATCAGCCGCAGATCGTAACCGTCGTCGCGCACCGCGCCCGCGGTCCGGGCCGCGTCGAGCAACCGGCGCGCCTCGGCGACGAACATGGGGGGCGCGAGCCGGACCAGCCGGTCCTCGGTGGCGATGAGCGACCGCAACCGCGGCCGCAGCGGACCCAGATCGATACCGCCGCGCGCTTCGCGCACCTTCCGCAGGGTGACGCCCGCCCGCCCGCGCCGCAGCACCCCGTGTGGCCCGACCGCCACCCCGAGCGCCGTCGCCCGCAGCGGGCTGAACCGGGCGAAGACCGCGTTGAGGGCCCGCCCGGTGACCGAACGCAGTGGCAGCGGCAGGATCTCGGTGGTCAGCCGGGCCATGATCTCCCAGTCCTCGAGACCCTCGCCGTCCGGTTCGACCGCCCGCGCGTTGTACCGGATGTTGTTGTGCACGCTGAACAGGGTCAGCAGGATGTCGACGTCCTCGCGCTCCAGCGGCGACAGCGGCGGCAGGATGATATCGGCGTGCCGGGTGGTCTCGGTGATGTACATATCCACGGCCACATAGAAATCCAGCGAGCCGAGCGCCTTGTCCAACTGCCCGCGCTGCGGTGTCGACAGCACCGGGTTCCCGGCGTAGGTGATCATGGCGCGAATCCGCTCCGGCCCCTCGCCGAGGATCTCCTCGGCCAGTGCCGCGACCGGCAGTTCGAAGCGGAACGATTTGTACTTTCCGGAGCGATCGGTCCAGGCGCCGTAGGCCGGTGACATCCGGCGGGCCAGCGGCAGCAGATCCACCGCCGGGGTGGCGTACATCTGGCCGCCGGGCCGGTCGAGATTGCCGGTGACCGCGTTGACGGTGTTCACCAGCCAATGCGTGATCGTCCCGGTGAGGGTCTGGCAGACACCGATCCGCGCGTACATCACCGCCGATTTCGCCGCGGCGTGCTCACGGGCCAGCCGGCGGATCGTCTCGGCGTCCACCCCGGCGTAGGGCGCCGCGTCCTCCGGGGCGAAACCGTCGACCAGTTCGCGCAGGGTGTCCAGGCCGCCGCACTGCGCGCGGACCGCGGTGCGGTCGTAGAGCTTCTCGGTGATCAGCACGTGCAGAACGCCCAGCAGCAGATACGGGTCCCCGCCGGGCAGCACCGAGACGTGCTCGTCGGCCAGCCGCGCGGTCTCGGTGCGCCGCGGGTCGATCACCACGACCTTCCCGCCGCGTTCGCGCACGTCCTTGATCCGGTTCTTGGCGCCCGGCATGGTGGTGACCGAACCGTTGGACACCGCCGGATTGGCGCCCAGGATCACCAGCCGGTCGGTGCGGTCGATATCGGCGATGGGCATCAGGAAATTCGAGCCGTACATCTGCCACGCCACGAATTCCTGGGGGAACTGGTCGATGGAGGACGCGGTGTAGAAGTTCCGGGTCATCAGGCCGGCACGCAGCGCCATCGCGTACATGATCGCCGAATTGTGCGCGGCCGGATTGCCCAGGTACATACCCACGGCGTGCGGGCCGTGCTCGCGGCGCACCTGCCGCAGCCGCGCGCCCACCTCGCGGAAGGCCTCGTCCCAGCCGATGGGTTCGAACCGGTCGCCGACCCGCCGGACCGGGGTGCGCAAGCGGTCCGGATCGTCGTGCAGGCCGGCCATGGCCGTCGCCTTCGGGCAGATATAGCCCTTGGACAGGACATCGTCGGGGTTGCCCTCGATCCGGCCGACCTTCATATCCTCGACGGTCACCAGGATGCCGCAGTGGGCTTCGCACAGGGTGCACTGCCGGGCGATGGTCTCAGCGGTCATCTCGTCATCACTTTCCGCCTCGACGGCGAAGTGGCCGCCTGAGATAAATTCCCACTCAAACTCTCACGTTCGAGGGTAGACCGACCGGCGAAGCGGGCACAACAGCCGCGACGCGCTATTCGCGCGCCGACTGTTCCCGCAACCGGGCCAGCGTTTTGGCGAGAATGCGCGAGACATGCATCTGGGAAATACCCATCTGCTGCGCGATCTGTGTCTGCGTCATCGACTCGAAGAACCGCATGGTCAGAATCCGGCGCTCGCGCTCCGGCAGTCCGGCGAGCAGTGGCCGGATCGCCACATATTCCTCGACGCGGTCGAACTGGGCCTCTTCCTCGCCCAGCGTGTCCAGCAGGGAGGCATCGGTATCGCGTCCCACCGACGCCGCGTCGATCGAGGTGGGCTGATAGGCGTTTCCGGCGATGACCGCCTGGGTCACCTCGTCCGGATCCACTTCGAGTTCGGCGGCGATCTCCTTGGCCGTGGGGGAACGCCCCAGCGACTGCGACAGCGAGTCGACCGCGGCGCCGATCCGCAGATGGGTTTCCTTCACCCGGCGCGGCACCCGCATCGCCCAGGTGTTGTCCCGGAAATACCGGCGCACCTCACCCATGATGGTGGGCACCGCGAACGACAGGAAATTGGAACCGCGGGAGATATCGAAGCGATCCACCGCGTGCACCAGACCCACCCGCGCGACCTGGGTCAGATCGTCGAACGGTTCGCCGCGGCCGCTGAACTTCCGCGCGATATGGTCGGCCAGCGGAATGCAGCGGGCGATCAGTTCATTGCGCAGCCGGGCCTGCTCGGCCGACTCCGGCGCGGTGGCCGCCAGCCGGGTGAACAATTCGGCGACATCGTCGTACCCGCTCACCTGTGGCGTATCCGCCAGATCGGTATCGTCCTCGGTGCTGTCGGCGTCGCTGCCGGTCCGGCCGTTCTCGGCGCCGGCGCCGTCGGAACCGGTGCTCCCGGATCCGGGCCCATCGGAATCAGCGGTCCCGGATCCGGTGGTCCGGGACCGGGCGTCGTGCTCGTCGTCGGCGGATTCGAGCGGCTTATCCCTCTCGGTCACGCTTTCCCCCGGACCCGACGGAATTCGACCGTTGTCGGATATCCGGAAACCTGCTGATCGAAGGGCTCCTGCCGGGCGTCCACCGCATCGGTCAACGTCCGCAGCACATGCCAGCCGAAACTCCGCGCGTCCGGCAGTCCTTCCTGGGCGGCGACGCCGTCGACCTGGACGCGCAACTCCGACTCGCCGATGGTGAACACGCAGCGCAGACCGGTCCCCTCGGCCGCCACCCCGATCAATGTGGAGCAGGCCTCATCCACCGCGAGCCGGATATCGGCGATCTCGTCCATCGTGAAATCGCTGAGCAGGACCAGGGTTTCGGCGAGCCCTCGCACAATCGGCAGCTGTGACACCGAAGCCGCAACCCGAATCTCCACCGGGGCGCCGTAAATCCCCTCATCCGCCGAAGTATTGATCACCCCCGCAGGCTACTGCGTTATCGGCGCGCCGCCGCGCGCGGGGTTTGTCCCCCTGAGCGTCGCCTGTCAGACCTCGGGACTCGTGGCTTCGCCATATGCGCTTCGAGGTCCGACAGGCGACGCGGGAAAAACCCGGATGCGGAGTTCGATTGAGGACGGAAACTGGCCTGAATGGGGGCAATACTCGGGTCATGAGCGAAATCGAAACGACTGTGGGACAGCCGGGTCCGGCCGAGATCACCGATTACAACGATCCGAACGCGCCGTGGAATCAGGAGTGGGACCAAGAGGGCGGTATCGCCGGCTGGAACGACGACGTGATCAAGGAGTTCCGGGAGAACTCGGGCAAGGTGGGCGGCGCTTACGCGGGTGGCGACCTCATCCTGCTCACCACCACGGGAGCCAGGAGCGGTAAGCAGCACACGACGCCGCTGGGGCCCCTGTTCCGGGGTGACACCATGTTCGTGAGCTCGTTCATCGAGGACAAGTACCCGGCCTGGTGGCACAACATCAAGGCGAATCCGCGGGTCACCGTCGAGCTCCGGGACAAGACCTACACGGCGACCGGCCGGGTGCTCGAAGGCGCGGACTACGACGAGTTCGCGACCTGGGTACTGGCCGAGAACCCGCTGCTGGCGGACTTCCAATCGAAGATCGACCGGCCGATGCCGCTGGTCGTACTCACCCTCGACGGCGAGCGCTGAGGGTTCCCGGGAACCGCCCGGCACCGGTGCGCCGACCAGTGCGCACCGGTTCCGGGCCGCCCGGCGGCCCGGCGATACGAGGTCTGCCGGGTCTGCGGCGACCGGGCGAAGGAGCGGATATCGGGGGTCGACAGGGCCCCGGCCCCGCCACGCCGGAGGCGACGCCAATAAACTCCGCGTGTGACTGCGTCCGAACCCTCGTTCACCCGTCCCGGCGTTCCGATGATCGCGCCGTCGATTCTTTCCGCCGATTTCGCGCGGCTGGCCGAGGAGGCCGATGCCGTGGCGGGGGCGGATTGGCTACATGTCGATGTGATGGACGCGCATTTCGTACCGAATCTGACCCTCGGTCTGCCGGTGGTGGAGAGCCTGCTGAAGGCCACCGATATTCCGCTGGACTGCCATCTGATGATCGAGGACCCGGGCCGCTGGGCGCCGCCGTACGCGGAGGCGGGGGCCTACAACGTGACCTTCCACGCCGAGGCGACCGATGATCCGGTGGCGGTGGCGCGCGATATCCGGGCGGCCGGTGCCAAGGCCGGGTTGTCGGTGAAGCCGAATACGCCGATCGAGCCCTACCTGGAGATCCTGCGCGATTTCGACACCCTGCTGGTGATGAGCGTGGAACCCGGCTTCGGCGGGCAGTCCTTCATCCCGGAGGTGCTGGAGAAGGCGAAGGCGGTGCGCCGGCTGGTCGACGCGGGGGAGTTGCGGCTGGTGGTGGAGATCGACGGCGGGATCAACGCCGACACCATCGAGCAGGCGGCGCGGGCGGGTATCGACTGTTTCGTGGCCGGGTCGGCCGTCTACAACACCGAGGACCCCGGCGCGACCGTGGAGAAGCTGCGGTTGCGGGCCGCCGAGGCGCGGTCGGCGCATCCGGTCACCCGCTGAGGTAACCGCATTCGTCGTGGTCCCGAGGGCGCGTCAGCGGAGGGCGCGCCCGCTCTCCCGGGCGGTCTCGATCACCGTGTGCTGAGGCGGCCGGGTGCCGAGCGCTTCGGGGCCGGCCACCCAGACCCGGTAGCCGCTGCGTTCGTCGTCAGCCGAGGGCAGCACGATCTGGCTGCCGGTTCCGGCGACCGTCGTATAGAGACGGAACAATTCGGCGGCCGCGGTGGCGGTGTATTCGTCGTGGCGGGTGGGGCCGGTGAGGAACGTCCAGCGGCGCGCCCGGGGATGGGCGAAGACGGGCCCGGCGATACCGGCCGCCCGTAATGCCTGCAGCACTCGCTCGCCGAGTTCGGTGGGCATGGTCACCGCGCCGTAGGTCGCGCCGACATGCAGCATGATGCGTTGCGACGCGGGGTCGACCACGGCGGGCAGCAGATCCTTCTCGCGGTACCGCCGGCAGTGCCGTTCCAGGGGGGACTCGGTGAATGTGGTCATAGCGGGCGGCTTCCTCGAGTGGTGGACGTGCCGGGACGGGGCAGGGGCGACCGGCGGGTGAGGTGGTCGCGTGGATCGGCTCCGGCACGGCGGCGAGAGGGATCCGGTGCCCGGACAACACTGTCGCTGGGCCGAGGGCTCCGGAGCTCCGGCCCGGCGCCGGGGGCGATCTGCCCGGGGCGGCGTGGACGTATCCGGTTGTACGGGTGAAGGCTTGTGGCACACGGTTTTCCGCGGCGGTGGCCGTGATCGGTGGACCTGTACCCGGCCGTGTCCCGCGGCGGTCGGGGTCGGGGTGAGCCGGTCACCTCACAATATTGCGTTAGCCGGTGTGAGCGTGCAAATCGAGAAACATTTCGGGTTTCAATGATGTATCGGTAGGGGAAAGGGAGATGTTTCGGTTTCCGTTCCGGGGATATTCGACCCCGTTGAGGGGGTAACCGCACTGTCCGTGTGAAGAGTGACCTACGTCTCCCGATCGGAAAATTTCCGGAATGGACATCCGGCGGATCCTCCCGGCCCGGAGGGGCCGACCGGCGCTCCACCCCGCCCCCGCGCGCCCACTAGTCTGGTCGTGGACGGCGAACTGGGAATATTCGGTACCACTCCCGCCGTTCCGTATGCGGAACATCGATCTGGAACGGGAGAAGGCATGTTCACAGGCATCGTCGAGGAATTGGGCGAGATCGTCGCCTGCGAACAACTCACCGACGCCGCGCGGCTGAGTATTCGCGGCAAACTGGTGACCTCCGATGCCGGGCACGGTGATTCGATCGCCGTGAACGGCGTCTGCCTCACCGTCGTCGATGTGCTCGACGATGTGTTCACCGTCGATGTGATGGGCGAGACCCTGCGGCGAAGCGGTATCGGCGGCCTGGGCCCCGGTAGCCGCGTGAATCTGGAACGCGCCGCCGCCGTGAACAGCCGGCTCGGCGGTCATATCGTGCAGGGGCATGTGGACGGCACCGGGACCATCCTGAGCCGCACCCCGGCGAGCAACTGGGAGGTCGTCCGGATCTCGCTGCCGGACGCGATCGCCAGGTACGTGGTGGAGAAGGGGTCCATCACCGTGAACGGCGTCTCGCTGACCGTCTCGGCGCTGGGCCGCTCGGAGAGCCCGGCCCCCGACGGCGCCCGCGACTGGTTCGAGATCTCGCTGATTCCGACCACCCTGAGTCTGACCGACCTCGGCGCCTCCGCGCCCGGCGCGGTCGTCAACCTCGAGGTCGATGTGATCGCGAAGTACGTCGAACGGCTGCAACAGCGCGGCTGACACCGGGCGCCGCGGTGTCTTCGGCGCGGTCCTGCGCGCGGCCCGTCGCGGCGGCGGCCGGATACCTGCGGCCGCGACCGGACCGCCTGGTGGGACACAGTAGTGTGATCGGGACCAATCGAGATGGAGCATTGCAGACGTGACCAGGTTCGACAGCATCGAGCGCGCCGTCGCCGATATCGCGGCCGGTAAACCGGTCGTCGTCGTCGACGACGAGGATCGGGAGAACGAGGGCGACCTCATCTTCGCCGCGGAGAAGGCCACTCCCGAACTCGTGGCGTTCATGATCCGCTACACCTCCGGCTACATCTGTGTACCGCTCACCGGTGACGACTGCGACCGGCTGGGACTGCCGCCGATGTACGCGGTGAACCAGGACAAGCACGGCACGGCCTACACCGTGTCGGTGGACGCCCGGGAGGGCGTCACCACCGGGATCTCCGGCGCCGACCGCGCCACCACCATCCGGCTGCTCGCCGACGGCGACGCCAAACCGAACGATTTCACCCGCCCGGGACATGTGGTGCCGCTGCGGGCCAAGGACGGTGGCGTCCTGCGGCGTCCCGGGCATACCGAGGCCGCGGTGGACCTGGCCCGGATGGCGGGGCTGCGCCCCGCCGGGGTGATCTGCGAGATCGTCAGCCAGAAGGACGACGGGCATATGGCCCGCACCGACGAGCTGCGGGTCTTCGCCGACGAGCACGAGCTGGCGCTGATCTCGATCGCGGAGATGATCGCCTGGCGGCGCAAGCACGAGAAGCATGTCGTGCGGGTGGCGCAGGCGCGGATTCCGACGCTGCACGGTGAGTTCACCGCCGTCGGATACCAGAGCATCTACGACGACGTGGAACATGTCGCGCTGGTCCGCGGCGATCTCGGCGAGGGCGAGGACGTGCTGGTCCGGGTGCATTCCGAATGCCTGACCGGTGATGTGTTCGGCTCGCTGCGCTGCGATTGCGGGCCGCAACTGGACGCGGCCCTGGAAATGGTGGCCGCCGAGGGGCGCGGGGTGGTGCTGTACATGCGCGGCCACGAGGGCCGCGGTATCGGCCTGATGCACAAACTGCAGGCGTATCAGCTGCAGGACTCCGGGCACGATACGGTCGACGCGAATATCGAGCTCGGGCTGCCGGCCGATGCGCGCGACTACGGCACCGGGGCGCAGATCCTGGTCGACCTGGGTATCCGGTCGATGCGGCTGCTCACCAACAATCCGGCCAAACGGGTCGGCCTCGACGGGTACGGGCTGCGGATCACCGAACGGGTGCCGATGCCGGTGCGCGCCAATGCCGAGAACCTGCGCTATCTGCGCACCAAACGCGACCGGATGGGCCACGACCTGGTGGGGCTGGACGATCTGGACCTGGGGGAGACCGCGCAGTGACGACACCGGCATCGAAAGGCGGAAACCGATGAGCGGCACCGGGGTCCCGGATTTCACCCTCGCCGACGCCAAGGATCTGCGGCTGGCCATCGTCGCGTCCCGGTGGCATACCGAGATCTGCGACACCCTCGTCGCCAACGCCGAACGGGTCGCCGCCGACGCCGGGGTCCGGCACACCACCGTCGCGCGGTGCGCGGGTGCGATGGAGCTGCCGGTACTCGCCCAGGAACTGGCCCGCACCCATGACGCGGTGGTCGCGCTCGGTGTGGTGATCCGCGGCGACACCCCCCATTTCGAATACGTCTGCGACGCGGTGACCGCGGGGCTGACCCGGGTCTCGCTGGACGAGAGCACCCCGGTCGCCAACGGCGTTCTCACCACCAACAACGAGAAGCAGGCCCTGGACCGGGCCGGTCTCCCCGATTCGGCGGAGAACAAGGGCGAGCAGGCGGCGGCGGCCGCACTGGACGCCGCTCTCACGCTGCGTGGATTACGGGCGGCGGGCTGAACCGATGCCGGTGGAACGGATATGGCGCCGGGCCGGTACCGCCCGGACCGAAGAACCCGGCTGGGAGCTGGAGGTGCGCGCGCGGAAATCGCGGCGGACCGCGGTGATCGTCGCCGCCGGACTGCTCATCGCCTTCACCCTGCTCGGTGTGTTCCTGCGGATCGACTACACCGGGGTGAACTTCCGCGTCGTGGACCAGTTCGCGATGGTCGCCATCGGGATCTTCGGCGCGATCGCCGTACTGCTGCTCACCCGGCCGCGGGTCCGGGCCGGCGCGCGCGGGGTCGTGGTACGTAATGTTCTCGGCGACAACGAGTTCGAGTGGAAACATATCCGCGGCGTCTCGTTCCCGGACCGTAAGGCCTGGGCCCGGCTGGAGTTGGTGAACGACGACTACGTGCCGATGCTGGCGATCCGTTCCAACGACGGCGAGCATGCCGCCGACGCCCTGGACCGGCTGCGCGAACTCGGCGCGAAGTACACCGGACGGGACTGAGCCCGCACCGGTCAGCGGGTATCGCCCAGGACTTCGCCCTCGCGGCGCGGATCGGCGCCGCCGACCCAGCCGGTCTCGCCGTCCCGGGCCAGCACACTCAGCCCGCTCGTCTGCGGGGCCACCGATACCTGATGTCCGCGTTCCCGGAGCCCGGTCACCAGCGGGTCGTGCGCGCCGTCGTCGCGGGTATCGATCGCCGGATGCTCGCCGCCGACATTGGTGACCGGGGTATTGGCGGCGCCGAACGCCACCGCCGAGACCGCCTGCTGCGGGTCCAGGCCCCAGTCCAGCATGCCGACCAGGGTTTTCACCACGAACTGGATGATCACCGAACCACCCGGTGAACCGACCACATGGGTGAGCGGGCCCGGGGCGCCGTTCTCGCCGCTTTCGAAGACCAGGGTGGGACTCATGGAACTGCGCGGGCGTTTCCCGGGCTCGATCCGGTTGGCCACCGCGGCGCCGTCGGGACCCACCGGATCGGCCGCGAAATCGGTGAGCTGGTTGTTGAGCAGGAAGCCGTCGACCATATGGAACGATCCGAAGGCCGATTCCACGGTGGTGGTCATCGCGGCGGCGTTGCCGTAGGAGTCGACCACCGAGATATGGCTGGTGCCGTGTTCGGGCTGCTGCGGTCCGGCGCCCAGCGTGGTGGGCCCGAAATCGCCGGGCCGCGCTGTGCCCATACTGCGGGCGGGATCGATCAGCCCGGCCCGCTCCTTCAGATAATCCGGGTTCACCAGCGTATCGGGGGAATTGCCCGGCAGCGGAATGTAATCGGGGTCGGCGATGTATTTGTCGCGGTCGGCGTAGGCGAGGCGTTCGGCCTCCGCGATCAGATGCGCCGCCTCGGCCCGGGGGACGCCGCCGTTGCGGTCCACCCGCTCCGGGGGCAGGCCGGGGATATCGAAGTTCTCCAGGATGCCGAGGGTCGCGGCCACCGTGATACCGCCCGACGAGGGTCCCGGCATCCCGCAGACCTCGTGCTCCCGGTATTCCGTGCACAACGGGGCCCGCTCCACCGCGCGGTAGGCGTCCAGGTCGGCGGACGACAGCAGACCCGGGGTGCGCCCGCCGCTGCCCGAGGCGGCCGCCTCGACGATGGCCTCGGCGATGGGTCCGGTGTAGAAGGATTCCGCCCCTTCGGTGGCGACGGTGTTCATGGTTTTCGACAGCGCCGGATTGGTGAGTACGGTGCCCGCCGGTTTCGGTGACCCGTCGGGATTCAGGAAATACTCGGCGGCGGCGGGATCGCGGGACAGTTCGGCGGCGGAATCGGCGATCTGGCCGGCCAGCCGGGGACTGATCTCGAACCCCTGGTCGGCCAGCGCGACGGCCGGTTCGAACAGTTCCCGCCATTCGGTGTGCCCGTGTTCGGTATGCGCCTTCTCGAGCAGCCGGACCACCCCGGGCACCCCGATCGACCGGCCGCTGGCGCGGGTGTCCGGGCGGGGTTCGGTGCGGTCGGAGTCGCTGATCCAGCGCAGATAGTTCTCGGTGGCCTCGGCGGGGGCGGTCTCCCGGCCGTCGTAGGCCTGGATGGTCTCGTGTTCGGCGTCGTAGTAGAGCAGGAACGCGCCGCCACCCAGACCGGAGGCCTGCGGTTCGGTGAGACCGAGCACCGTCTGGGCGGTGACCAGCGCGTCGGCCGCGGTACCGCCGGCCCGCAGCACCTCGCAGGCGGCCCGGGTGGCATGCGAGTTGGCCGTGGATACGGCGTACCCGCTGGTGTGGACCGCGCTCATCTCCGAGCGGTAGCCGGAGGCGATCTCGGGGTTGGTGGCGAGATCGCGCGAAGGGGGCGCCGCCGAACCGGGCGCCGGGGCGGCGGTGACCGGGGTCCCGTTGGGGGACGGGGTGCACGGGCCCGCGGCGCCGGAGTCGTCGCCGCAGCCGCTCAGTGAGGCGGCCACGAGCAGACCCGTGACCGACAGTGCGTACCGAATCCGTTGTACCGGGCGCATATTCCGAACTCTAGCGGTCCGGGGCGGGGTAGCGGCGGACCATCGGGGAAACGTGTCCGAGGCCGCTACTACGCTGGTTGCGTGGCAGATCCCGCGACGTACCGGCCGCAGCCCGGCACCATCCCACTCGAACCCGGCGTCTACAAATTCCGGGATTCGTACGGACGGGTGATCTACGTCGGCAAGGCGAAAAGCCTGCGTAACCGCCTGAACTCGTATTTCGCCGATGTGGCCGCGCTGCACCCGCGGACCCGGCAGATGGTCACCACCGCCGCGAGCGTGGAGTGGACCGTGGTGTCCACCGAGGTGGAAGCGCTGCAGCTGGAATACAACTGGATCAAGGAATTCGACCCCCGCTTCAACGTCCGCTATCGCGACGACAAGTCCTATCCGGTGCTCGCGGTGACCCTGAACGAGGAATACCCGCGGCTGTTCGTCTACCGCGGCGCGCGGAAGAAGGGCGTCCGCTACTTCGGCCCCTATGCCCACGCCTGGGCGATCCGGGAAACACTGGACCTGTTGCTGCGGGTATTCCCGGCACGGACCTGCTCGGCGGGGGTCTTCAAACGGCACAACCAGATGGGCAGGCCCTGTCTGCTCGGCTATATCGACAAATGTTCGGCGCCCTGCGTGGGCCGGGTCTCCGCGGCCGAGCACCGGCGCATCGTGGACGATTTCTGCGATTTCCTGGCCGGGCGCACGGACCGGATGGTCAAGGATCTGGAACGCCGCATGCGCGCGGCCTCCGAGGACCTCGATTTCGAGACCGCCGCGCGGCTGCGCGACGACACCCAGGCACTGCGCCGGGCCCTGGAGAAACAGGCCGTGGTGCTGGGTGACGGCACCGACGCCGATGTGATCGCGTTCGCGGGCGACGACCTCGAGGTCGCGGTGCAGATCTTCCATGTGCGCGACGGCCGGGTGCGCGGGCAGCGCGGCTGGGTGGTGGACAAATCCGGCGACGCCGCCGATACCGCGGAGGCCGGCGGTGAGCTGGCGGCACTGGTGGAACAGTTCCTCACCCAGTTCTACGGCGAACAGGCCGCCGTCGCCGCGCAGACCGCCGGTGAGCAGCCGGGGGCGGTGGTACCGCGGGAGGTACTGGTACCGGAACTACCCGCCGATGTGGACGAGGTCCAGCGCTGGCTGTCGACCCTGCGTGGCGCCGCGGTCCGGGTCCGGGTCCCGCAGCGCGGGGACAAGAAGGCCCTCGCGGAAACCGTCGCGCGCAACGCGAAGGAGGCGCTGGCCCAGCACAAACTCCGCCGGGCCGGAGACCTCACCTCGCGGTCGGTGGCCCTGCAGGACATCCAGGACGCCCTCGACCTCGACACCGCCCCGCTGCGGATCGAATGCGTGGACATCTCCCATGTCCAGGGCACCGATGTGGTGGCGTCGCTGGTCGTGTTCGAAGACGGGCTCCCCAAGAAATCCGATTACCGGCATTACGCCATCCGGGAGGCCGCGGGCGAGGGCCGCTCCGACGACGTCGGCAGTATCGCCGAGGTCACCCGGCGCCGGTTCACCCGGCTGCGGCGTGAGCGTGACGCGGCCGAACAGGCCGATCTCGCGGGTACGACTCCGGAACCACAGTCCGAGCCGGCGGCCGGACCCGGGACCGGCGGGCTCCCGGACGAAGAACTCACGTCACGGCCGGGGATCGATCCCCGCACCGGGCGCCCACGCAAATTCGCCTATCCGCCCAATCTGTACGTCGTCGACGGCGGCGCGCCACAGGTGGCCGCCGCGGCCGGGGTCCTGGAAGAGCTGGGGATCACCGATGTCGCCGTGGTGGGGCTGGCCAAACGCCTGGAAGAGGTGTGGGTGCCGGGCGAACCGGATCCGGTGATCCTGCCGCGCACCAGCGAGGCCCTCTACCTGCTGCAGCGGGTACGCGACGAGGCGCACCGGTTCGCGATCACATTCCACCGCAGCAAACGGTCGCGGCGGATGACGGCCTCGGCCCTGGATTCGGTCCGCGGCCTGGGCGCGGCCCGGCGGACGGCGCTGGTGACCCATTTCGGCTCGGTGGCCCGGCTCAAGGAAGCCACGGTCGAGGAGATCATCGAGGTACCGGGAATCGGCCGCACCACGGCCGAGGCGGTACTGGCGGCACTGCAGGATCGTTAGCGGAGGCGGTGTCACTCATCGCGCTCGGCACGGTGTCACTCATCGCGCTCGGCGCCGTGTCACTTATCGCGCTCGGCGCGGCGGCCGCCGCAACTACACGGTGACCCCCTCGTGTCACGTACGTTAGGTTCTGCGCCCCCTCGCAGCTCCGGGGCGCGGGCGTACAGCTACGTGACCGAAACGCATTCCCGAACACGGATCCGGGTGGTACATGACTCGCGTCGAATCGAACAACAGTACGAAGACGGTCCAGGGCGCCGACCCGGCGATCCCGGTCGAGGTCGTCATGGTGACCGGCCTGTCCGGCGCCGGCCGGGGGACGGCGGCGCGGGTCCTCGAGGATCTCGGCTGGTACGTCACCGACAATCTGCCGCCGGAGCTGATCGGACGGATGGTGGAGCTGGGCGCATCCGCCGACCCGCCCATCCGGCGGCTGGCCATCGTGATGGATGTGCGGAGCCGGTTCTTCACCGGCGATCTGCCCGCGGTGACCGAGCAGCTACGCACCCGCGGGGTGCCCACCCGGATCCTGTTCCTCGAGGCCTCCGACGATGTGCTGATCCGCCGGTTCGGTTTCGCCCGGCGCCGGCATCCGCTGCAGAACGACAGCGCCGACGGAACCCTGTCGGCCGGGATCGCGGCCGAGCGGGTGCGGCTCGCCGGAGTGAAATCGGCGGCCGATGTGGTCATCGACACCACCGAGCTGTCGATCCACCAGTTACATCGCAAACTTGAGGAGGTCTACGGCGGCGGCACGCCTGCCGCACTGCAGCTGACGGTGCAATCGTTCGGCTTCAAGTACGGTGTCCCGCTGGACGCGGACATGGTTCTGGATGTGCGTTTTCTCCCCAACCCCCACTGGGTACCAGAACTTCGGCAGCACACCGGTCAGGAAGCGGTGGTCAGTGACTACGTGCTGTCGCGTCCGGGCGCCGAGGACTATCTGCGGACCTGCGACCACCTGATCGAGCTGACCACCCAGGGTTACCGCCAAGAGGGGAAGCGATATATGACGGTCGCAGTGGGCTGCACCGGCGGCAGGCATCGCAGCGTCGCCATCGCCGAGGCCCTCGGCGGACTCACCGGCGGCCGGATCGAGGACGGCGCGGACGGACCGGTGGACGCGGTACGGGTACTGCATCGGGATCTGGGGCGCGAATGAACAACCCGGACAGCGACCCACTCCCATCGGCCGACCCGGCGATCGTCGCACTCGGCGGCGGCCACGGGCTCTACGCCACCCTCACCGCGGTCCGCGCGATCACCAGGCGGATCAGCGCGATCGTCACGGTCGCCGACGACGGCGGTTCCTCCGGGCGGTTGCGCCGGGAGCTGGGAGTCCCGCCGCCCGGAGATCTGCGGATGGCGCTGGCCGCCCTGTCCGCCGACGCCGACGGTGTGCTCACCCGCACCGTGCAGCACCGGTTCGGCGGCACCGGCGCACTGGCCGGGCATTCCGTCGGCAATCTGCTGCTGGCCGGGCTCACCGAAGTCCTCGGCGATCCGGTGGCCGCGCTGGACCAGGTCGGCGCCCTGCTGGAAACCACCGGCCGGGTGCTGCCCATGTCGACCATCCCACTCGATATCGAAGCCGATGTCTCCGGGCTGGAGGCCGATCCGCGGGTGAGCCGCTGTATCCGCGGTCAGGTCGCGGTCGCCACCACTCCCGGCAAGGTGCGGCGGGTGCGGTTGCTGCCCGCCGACCCGCCCGCCTGCGTCGATGCCATCGCCGCCATCGAACGGGCCGATACGGTGATCCTCGGACCGGGATCGTGGTTCACCAGTGTGATCCCGCATCTGCTCGTTCCCGGACTGCACGAGGCCCTGGTGCGGACCCGGGCCCGCAAAGTGCTGATCTTGAATCTCGCCGCGCAGCCCGGTGAGACGGCGGGTTTCTCCGCGGAACGGCATCTGCATGTATTGTCCCAGCACGCACCGGATTTCGCGGTCGACGAGGTTCTGGTCGACGCCGGAGGCGTGCCGGAAGGGCGCGAGCGTGAACATGTGGCCAGAGCTGCCGGGCAATTACGGGCACGAGTAGTCTTTTCCGATGTCGCCGACGCGGGAACGGCCCGGCACGACCCCGGAAAGCTCGCCGCCGCACTGGATCAACTGATCCGCGAGCCTCGGCCACAGGTGCCGGGGGTTCGAGTCGAGGGACGGCACATGGGTCAGGATGTGCGGTCCGGGTTGGGTGGAAAGGAGCACGTCTCGTGGCGATGACAGCCGAAGTGAAAGACGAGCTGAGCCGGCTCGCCGTAACGCAGGTGAGTGCGCGCAAGGCCGAACTGTCCGCCCTGCTGCGTTTCGCCGGCGGCCTGCATATCGTCGGCGGGCGGGTGATCGTCGAGGCCGAGGTCGATATGGGTTCCATCGCCCGGCGGCTACGGCGGGAGATCTTCGAACTCTACGGATACGGGTCGGATGTCCATGTGCTCAGCGCCGGTGGCCTGCGCAAATCCTCCCGCTACGTGGTCCGGGTCGCGAAGGAGGGCGAGGCCCTGGCCCGCCAGACCGGACTGCTCGATGTCCGCGGCCGGCCGGTCCGCGGGCTGCCCGCCCAGGTCGTCGGCGGGAGCGTCGCCGACGCGGAGGCCGCGTGGCGCGGCGCCTTCCTCGCCCACGGTTCGCTCACCGAACCGGGCCGCTCCTCGGCGCTCGAGGTGAGCTGCCCGGGCCCGGAAGCCGCGTTGGCGCTGGTCGGCGCGGCCCGGCGGCTCGGGATCTCGGCCAAGGCCCGGGAGGTGCGTGGAACCGATCGCGTGGTCGTCCGCGACGGCGAGGCGATCGGCGCCCTGCTCACCCGGATGGGCGCGCAAGATACCCGGCTCACCTGGGAAGAACGCCGGATGCGACGTGAGGTACGCGCCACCGCCAACCGGCTCGCGAACTTCGACGACGCCAATCTGCGCCGCTCGGCCCGGGCCGCCGTGGCCGCGGCGGCGCGGGTGGAGCGGGCGCTGGAACTACTCGGCGACGATGTACCGGACCATCTGGCCGCGGCGGGGAAGCTGCGGGTCGAACACCGGCAGGCCTCGCTCGAAGAACTCGGGCAACTGGCGGACCCGCCGATGACCAAGGACGCGGTGGCGGGGCGGATCCGGCGGTTGCTGTCGATGGCGGACCGGCGGGCCAAGGAGCTGGGGGTGCCGGATACGGAGTCGGCGGTCACGGCGGAACTTTTGGACGACGCGTGAATCTTGGCGCCGACCCGTCAGTGCAGGGTTCGGGCTGTAATTTTGGAGCGGCTCCGCCGCTCGAGGTTCGGCCCTCCTGAGCGCCTGCTGTCGGCCCTCGAGACTCGTGGCTTCGCCACATGCGCTTCGAGGGCCGACAGCAGGCGCGGGCCGAACCCTTCCACGGGCTCGTGAGGTTCGGTGGCCGGGTGGGACCCGGGGGTGATCGGCAACCAGTGGTTGCGGGTCCGTGCTATGTTGGCCATCCGGGATGGCCGGTTCGTGAGGATGTTCTGAGCAGGCTTGCTCGCGCCGAGTTCAGCAGCCCACAAAGGGTTCGGCCCGCGTCTGCTGTCAGCACTCGAAGCGAGGCGGCGCAGCCGCGAGTCTCGAGTGCTGACAGCAGACGCTAAGGGGGCCGAACCCCGCACGCGCCAGCGCGCCAACAACACAGCAGGGGTGTGTCGGAGAGGTCGCGGTCAGGCATTAGTGTGGGTGGGGCATCGGAATTATCCGCTTGACAGCT
Organism: Nocardia sp. NPDC049935; assembly: GCF_055586645.1. Classification (NCBI taxonomy): domain Bacteria; kingdom Bacillati; phylum Actinomycetota; class Actinomycetes; order Mycobacteriales; family Nocardiaceae; genus Nocardia; species Nocardia sp. NPDC049935. The sequence continues at coordinate 409,738 of NZ_JBVJHV010000001.1, forward strand.
GAGGAGCGAGAAACGTGACTGTCCGGGTAGGTATCAACGGCTTCGGTCGTATCGGACGCAACTTCTTCCGGGCGGTGGAGGCGCAGAAGGCGCTGGGCACCACCGATATCGAGATCGTGGCGGTCAACGACCTCACCGACAACGCGTCCCTCGCCACGCTGCTGAAGTACGACTCGATCCTGGGCCGCCTGCCCAAGGATGTGTCGCTCGACGGCGAGGACACCATCGTGGTCGGGGATCAGCGCATCAAGGCGCTGGCCATCAAGGAGGGCCCGTCGGCGCTGCCGTGGGGCGATCTGGGCGTGGACGTCGTGGTCGAGTCCACCGGTATCTTCACCGACGCCACCAAGGCCAAGGGTCACCTGGCCGCGGGCGCGAAGAAGGTCATCATCTCCGCCCCGGCCAAGGGCGAGGACATCACCATCGTGATGGGCGTCAACGACGACAAGTACGACGGCAGCCAGAACATCATCTCCAACGCGTCCTGCACCACCAACTGCCTGGGACCGCTGGCGAAGGTGCTGAACGACGAGTTCGGCATCGTCAAGGGCCTGATGACCACCATCCACGCCTACACCCAGGACCAGAACCTGCAGGACGGCCCGCACAAGGATCTGCGCCGCGCCCGCGCCGCCGCGGTGAACATCGTGCCGACCAGCACCGGTGCGGCCAAGGCCATCGGCCTGGTGCTGCCGGAACTCAACGGCAAGCTGGACGGCTACTCCCTGCGGGTGCCGATCCCCACCGGCTCGATCACCGACCTCACCGCCGACCTCGCGAAGAAGGCGACCGTCGACGAGATCAACGCCGCGTTCAAGGCGGCCGCGGACGGTCCGCTGAAGGGCATCCTGAAGTACAGCGTCGACCCGATCGTCTCCAGCGATATCGTCACCGATCCGCACTCCTCGATCTACGACGCGCCGCTGACCAAGGTCATCGACGATCAGGTGAAGGTCTACTCGTGGTACGACAACGAGTGGGGCTACTCCAACCGTCTCGCCGACCTCATCGGCCTCGTCGGCAAGTCGCTCTAGGGCCGGCGTGAGCATCAAAACTCTGGACGACCTCCTCGCCGAGGGCGTCGAGGGCCGGGGCGTCCTGGTGCGCTCCGACCTCAACGTTCCCCTCGACGACGGCACGATCACCGATGCGGGCCGCATCATCGCCTCGGCGCCGACCATCAGGGCGCTGGCCGAGGCCGGCGCCAAGGTGGTCGTCACCGCACACCTCGGCCGTCCGAAGGGGGCCCCGGATCCGGCGCTGTCGCTGGCTCCGGTGGCCGCCCGGCTGAGCGACGAACTGGGCCGCAATGTGCAGCTCGCCGGCGATGTGGTGGGTCAGGACGCGCTGGCGCGTTCCGAGGGGCTCACCGACGGTGACGTCCTGCTGCTGGAGAACATCCGCTTCGATCCGCGCGAGACCAGCAAGGACGACGCCGACCGGGCGAAACTGGCGGCCGCGCTGGTGGAACTGGTCGGTGACGACGGCGCGTTCGTCTCCGACGGGTTCGGTGTGGTGCATCGCAAGCAGGCCTCGGTGTACGACGTGGCGACCCTGCTGCCGCATTACGCGGGCACGCTCGTCGCGGCCGAGGCCGAGGTGCTGGCCAAGCTCACCGAATCCACCGACCGCCCGTACGCGGTGGTGCTCGGCGGGTCCAAGGTGTCGGACAAACTCGCCGTGATCGAGGCGCTGGCCCCCAAGGTCGACACCCTGGTCATCGGCGGCGGGATGTGCTTCACGTTCCTGGCGGCCGAGGGTCTGCCGGTCGGATCCTCGCTGTTGCAGGAGGAGATGATCGAGACCTGCAAGGGTCTGCTGGACCGCTACGCCGATGTGATCCATCTGCCCCGCGATATCGTGGTCGCCGACTCCTTCTCCGCCACCGCGGAATCGAAGGTGGTGGAGTGCAACGAGATTCCCGACGGCTGGATCGGCCTGGATATCGGCCCCGAATCGGTACGGCGCTTCGCGGCGCTGCTCACCGAGGCGCGGACGGTGTTCTGGAACGGCCCGATGGGCGTGTTCGAGTTCGAGAAGTTCGCGGCCGGCACCCGGGGGGTGGCCGAGGCCATCGCCCAGGCCACCGGTAAGGGCGCGTTCACCGTGGTCGGCGGCGGTGATTCCGCGGCGGCCGTCCGGGCGCTCGGTATCCCGGAGGGCGATTTCTCGCATATCTCCACCGGCGGCGGGGCCTCGCTGGAATACCTGGAAGGCAAAACGCTGCCCGGGATCAGCGTGCTCGACGACGCGGAAGGTGCGTAATGGCTCGGAAACCGCTGATCGCGGGCAACTGGAAGATGAACCTCAACCATCTCGAGGCCATCGCCCTGGTGCAGAAGATCGCGTTCGCGCTGCCCGACAAATACTTCGACAAAGTCGACGTCACGGTGATTCCGCCGTTCGTCGATCTGCGCAGCGTGCAGACGCTCATCGAAGGCGACAAACTGCGCGTCACCCACGGTGCGCAGGATGTATCGGTGCACGAATCGGGCGCCTACACCGGTGAGGTCAGCGCGGCCATGCTGGCCAAGCTGAATTGCGCGTACGCGGTGGTCGGGCATTCCGAGCGTCGTCAGTACCACAACGAGGACGACGCCACCGTGCTCGCCAAGGCGAAGCAGGCCCTGAAACACGGGATCACCCCGATCGTCTGCATCGGCGAAGGGCTCAACGTCCGTGAGGCGGGTACGCACGTCGAGTACAACCTCGAACAGTTGCGGGGCTCGCTGAAGGGCCTGTCGGCCGCCGAGATCGCGAAAGTGGTCATCGCCTACGAACCCGTCTGGGCCATCGGCACCGGCAAGGTCGCCACTCCGGCGGATGCGCAGGAGGTGTGCGGCGCGATCCGCGGTGAGCTGGCGCAGCTGGCGAACGAGCAGGTCGCCGATTCGGTGCGGGTGCTCTACGGCGGCTCGGTCAACGCCAAGAACATCGGTGAGCTGATCAAGCAGACCGATATCGACGGCGCGCTGGTCGGCGGGGCCTCGCTCAAGGGTGACGAATTCGCCACCCTGTCGGCGATCGCGGCGGGCGGTCCGCTGCCCTGAGGTAGATCCGGACAGTTCACCGAGGCCCGCCGGGATATCGTTCCCGGCGGGCCTCGGCCGTTCGGGCGGACGGATGATCGTTACGGGTCGTGGCCGCGGGGCACTGCCGGGAAGGAGACGATCGAATCCGCCGGCGCGGAATTCGGCGGTGTCTCCACCAGCACCTGCGCGAGACCGTTCTCCCGATCCAAGCGCACCTGGTTGATACCGGTGGTGGCGTAGACGTCGTGGCGCATGCCCTCCTGATGCAGGACCGCCGCGGCGTCGCGGGCATGACCGTACCGGGGGTCGCCGGCGTCGCAGCACAGCATGACGAGCGGCCTGTCCGGTGCGGATCGGGAGGCCGTCACGAAGTAGCGGTTCGAGGCCAGGACATGGCCGAAGAAGCGTCCGGGTACCAGCAGCGTGCGCCAGTCGGGTTCGGTGTCGCTGCCGATGTTGGCGTCGACCTCGAAGCCGCGGCGGGTCGCGTGCGCGTGGGCGTAGAGCACCCCGCCGCCGGTATCGTCGGCCCAGGGAGCGCGCAGCGCCGGGCCCGAATCCCGGAACAGAGGCGCGCCGGCGGGGGTCCCGGGGATGCGTACCTGCGGAACGAATTCTGTGTCGCTCGCCCGGTTCGGCATACGTGACCACGCGGAATACGCTTCGACGTCGGAGGGGCCGGGTCCGCCGTTCTTGGTGGGAAACGACACCCCGAACACCTCGCCGCGGTGATTCACCAGGGGCCGGGCGCGGATCTGGTGTGGTTCGAAGGTGTAGTGCTGGTTGCGGGCGTCCCATCCGGCGAGCCAGGGGCCGCGGGTCGAGATCTCGTTCACCCGTACCAGGCCCGCCGCGTCGGCGTTCGTCGCCGCGCGGCCGGCATTGCGGAGTTCCCCGCCGAACCGGGTGAACCGGCTGTGCGCTTCGCGCATACCCGCGACGGCCGAATCCGCCAGCGCGCCGGTGATCTCCTGCATCAGGCGAACCGTGCCCCTGCCGGATATCGGCTCGTCCAGCACCATGGCTACGAGTATGCGGGTCCGGTGCGCGGTGGGAAGTGTTCGAAATATGCGGGCGCCGAGCGCATCCGGACGCTACGGTACCGGAAACTGTTGCAGCGTCGATCGAGCAACCGGAGTGAACGAGCCGCTGAGGAGCTCCAACGTGGGTGACCCATCGCCGGAGGCAGTTCGGTACGGCGACTGGTTCGTCCTGGTCGATCCCGGCTGGGAGCCCGGCAGCCGGTCCACGCCGCCGCCACCCGAAGTGATCGTGGGCGGCTGGGAACTGGGACCGGACGGGACGGCCGGCCCGTTCCGGCCGAACCCGCGGTATCGCCCCGGCGATCCCGCCGCGCCCACCGATCCGTTGGATGCCCTGCTGCGGCTGGTCGTGACCGCGGGGCGAATCGGCAGTGAAGTCCTGGACACGATGGCCGATACCGTCGTGGAGATCGGCTGCGACAGCGAGGACCGGCCGCTGCTGGGGCGGGCACCGGACGGGACGCCCTGCGTCGTCGTGGTCACCGCGGAATCACAGAAAACCCCTCTCGATGTGGACAGGTGGTGGCCGGTACACGGCCGCGATCTCGCCGGGCTGGTTCCGCCCGGTGCCGACGTGCTCGTCAACCCCGCCGGTGCCGCGCCCGTCCGGCTGCGCACCGAGGCGTTGTACGGGAGGGACCCCGGCGGCGAACACGCCTGAACACGGTGCGCCGGGTGGAGCACCGCGAGAATCCGGTGGTCGCGGCCGCGGCGTCCGGCTACCCGGCGCGCAGCGTCAGCCCGTGGCCGTTCGGATTGCGCAGGGTCAGGACGTCGGCGTCGACCGTGGCGTGGGCGGTCCCGTCGAGAGCGGCCAGCACCGCCTGCTCGACCTCCATGACCTCCGGTGCGCACATCATGCGGGTGGTGGCCGCCGTGGCGGCGATATCGGCGCCGTCCGGGGTGCCGGTGACCTCCGCCCGGCCCGTGATCCGGTTACAACCGGCGAAGCCGGTGAGCCCGCCGTCCTCGGTGAAGGTCAGGGTGGGCCGCACTTCGTCGATGGTGCGCGACCGCACCTGGGCGTCGGGGGTGAGCAGGGTGGTGACCACCCATTCGGTACCGCGCAGCGGGCGGTCGGGGAGCAGCACCTTCTTATCGGTCAGGACGACGGTGGTGCTCTTCCCGGTCAGCCGCAGCCGATCCTGATCGAGCTGCCAGGTGGGATCGGCGCGCAGCAGGTCGCCGACCCAGGCGTCGGAGCCCGCCCGGTCGCCCGGGCATCCGATCAGCGTGCTCGCCAGATCGGAGACGTGCAGAACGTGGTCACGCAGATCCACCGCACCGGTGTGGGTATTGCACCCGGCCTCCGCCGCGATCCGGCCGTCGGTGAACGTGAGGGTGAGCGGCCCGCCGCCGGGAATGGGCGCACCGGTGACCTCGGTGGATATATAGGTGTGGCCCATGGGGGTGGGTTCGGGTGCGGCCGGCCCCGGCTCGTCGTCCGAACACGCTGTCGCGGCGAGGACGAGCAGTGACAGTGCGGCGCCGATTCGCAGCGCTGGTCCCGGCATGACCGCGATGCTACCGGCGCGCGGCCCGATCCCGTGCGCCGGAACCCGCCCTGGCTCGGATCGCGCTGATTCCAACGCTTCCGGCCCGGTCCGTTGTCCTCGTATCCTCGCCCGGCGATCGACGCGGGAGCGAAGGGAACACGATGTCACTACTGGAAACCGGGCCGGCCGCGACCCGCCCGGACGATCGCGCCTCGACGCCCGACCGGCGGCTCGAGGCCGCCGACACCAGGAAAGCGGTGGTGGCGAGCCTGATCGGCACCACCGTCGAGTGGTACGACTTCTTCCTGTACGCCACCGCGGCGGGTCTGGTCTTCGACAAACTCTTCTTCCCGAACAACAGCGCGTTCGTCGCGACATTGCTGTCGTTCGCGACCTTCGCCGTCGGTTTCGTGATGCGGCCGGTCGGCGGACTGGTGTTCGGCCATATCGGCGACCGGATCGGCCGGAAGAAAACGCTGGCCCTGACCATGGCGATCATGGGCGGGTCCACCGCGCTGATGGGTGTCCTGCCCACCGCCGCCGCGATCGGTGTCGTGGCCCCGATCCTGCTCCTGCTGCTGCGGATGCTGCAGGGTTTCGCCCTCGGCGGTGAATGGGCCGGCGCGGTACTGCTCGCCGTCGAGCACAGCCCACGCCGGAAGGTCGGACTGTTCGGTAGCTATCCGCAGGTCGGCCTGGCACTCGGGCTCGCCCTGGGAACCGGTGTGTTCGCGGTGCTGCGCACGACGCTGAGCGAAACGGCGTTCCTCGAGTACGGCTGGCGGATCGCGTTCGGCGCCAGCCTGGTGCTGGTGGTGATCGGTTTGGTGGTGCGCCTGAAAATCGATGAGACGCCCGCTTTCCGGGAGGTCGACCGGCTCAACCGGATTTCGAAGGTGCCGGTGGTCCAGCTGTTCCGCGACGCCCGGTCCCGGCGCAACACCGTTCTCGGATTGCTGTCGCGCTGGGGCGAGGGCGCGGCGTTCAACACCTGGGGTGTTTTCGCGATCACCTTCGCGACCGGGCATCTCGGCTTCGAGCAGGTCCCGGTGCTGGTGGCGGTGACGGTCGCGGCCTTGGTGATGGCGGCGCTCATCCCGGTCTCGGGCCTGCTCGCCGACCGTTTCGGTCCACGCCGGGTCTACATCGCCGGTATCGCGGCCTACGGAGTGCTGGTGTATCCCGTCTTCGCGCTGTTCGAGACCGGGAACATCGTGATCTTCGCGGCGGCGATCATCGCGGTCTTCGGGGTGGCGCACGCCCTGTTCTACGGCGCGCAGGGCACCCTGTACGCGGGGCTGTATCCGGCCGAGGTGCGGTACACCGGGTTGTCCTTCGTGTACCAGTTCTCCGGAATCTACGCGTCGGGCCTGACACCGCTGATCATCACGGCGCTGATCGCGGCGGGCGGTTCGACACCGTGGTTGGCCTGCGGTTATCTGGTGGCGACCGCGGTGGTGAGTGTGATCGCCACCCGATTCATCAGCGAGGACGACCGGCTCACCGCCTGAGCGCGCGGGGCTATGCTGTCCCGAGTGACCACCGCCGCCTCGAAACCTGTTTCCACATGGGCGCCGTTGCGGTCCCGGGTCTATCGCGCGCTGTGGATCGCGCAGCTGGTCTCCAATCTCGGCACCTGGATGCAGATGGTGGGGGCGCAGTGGGTGCTGGTCGATCAGCCGAACGCGGCCGCCCTGGTCTCGTTCGTGCAGACCGCCACCACGCTGCCGGTGATGATCCTGTCCATTCCCTCCGGTGTCCTGGCCGATCTGCTGGACCGCCGCCGCCTGCTGCTGGGCGCGCAGTCCACGATGGCGGTGCTGGCGATCATCCTGGCGGTCGCCACCGCCACCGGGCACACCACCCCCTCGGTGCTGCTCACCCTGCTCTTCCTGCTCGGCTGCGGGCAGGCCATCGTGGCGCCGTCCTGGCAGGCCATCCAGCCCGAACTGGTACCCCGCGATCAGATTCCGTCCGCGGCGGCGCTGGGCAGTATGAACATGAATATCGGCCGTGCGGTCGGGCCCGCCGTCGCGGGTGTGCTGGTCGCGGTCTCGGGACCGGCGCTGGTGTTCACGCTCAACGCGCTGTCCTTCGGGGCGATCGTCGCCGCGCTGCTGTTCTGGCGCCGGCCGCGGGTCGAGCGCGAACTGCCCAGCGAACGGCCGCTGGCCGCGCTGCAGGCGGGTACCCGGTTCATCAAGGCCGCGCCCGCGATCCGGCGGGTGCTCCTGCGCACGATCCTGTTCGTGGCGCCCGCGAGCGCGCTGTGGGCGCTGCTGCCGGTCATCGCGCGTGATCAGCTCGGGCTCGGCTCCTCGGGATACGGCATCATGCTCGGCGCGCTCGGGGTCGGCGCGGTACTGGGCGCGGTGAGCCTGGCCCGGGTGCGGGCCGCGCTCACCCCGACCCAGCAGGTCGCGGCCGCGGCGGTCGTATTCGGGCTGGCGTGCGCCGGTACGGCGCTGCTGAAGGTCGAGGCGCTGGTGCTGCTCCTGCTGGTGTGCGCGGGCGCGGCGTGGCTGCTCACCCTGTCCACCATGAACGCCACCATGCAGCTGCTGCTGCCCGGCTGGGTCCGCGCCCGCGGGTTGTCGGTGTACATGCTGGTGTTCATGGCCGGCCAGGCGGTCGGTTCGGTGGTGTGGGGTCTGCTCGCCGGGGCCTACGGTGCGGTGACCGCGTTGCTGGTGGCGGCGGCGCTGCTCGGGGTCTGCGCGATCAGCGCGATCTGGCTGCCGATGCGGCAGTTCGCGGCCGGGTTCGATCTGACCCCGCACGCGTACTGGCCGGAACCGCAGCTGGTGGTCGAGCCCGATCCCGACGACGGTCCGGTGCTGGTGCTCAAGGACTACGACGTCCCACCGGAGCGGGTGCCCGAGTTCTTGGACGCGATGGCCTTCGTGGGCCGGTCGCGGCAGCGTACGGGCGCCATGGAATGGCGGATCTATCGCGATGTGGGCGCGGCGGACCGCTATGTCGAGGCCTTCGTGGTGCGGTCCTGGTCGGAGCATATGCAGCAGCACAAAGTGCGGCTGACCGCGCAGGATCTACTCCGTGAGCGCGCGGTCGCGGAGTTCGCCCGCGACGAACGGCTGACCCACCTGGTGTCGGTCGAACCGAGGCCTAGTTAGACTGTCCCGCATGCGGATGTTCCTGGATATCCTCCTGATCGTCACCAGCCTGCTGCTGGTGCTGCTGGTGCTGCTGCACCGCGCCAAGGGCGGAGGTCTGTCCAGCCTGTTCGGTGGCGGTATGCAGTCGAGCCTGTCCGGCTCCACGGTCGCGGAGAAGAACCTCAACCGCATCACCATCTTCACCGGCCTGGTCTGGTTCATCGCGATTCTGGGGATCGGGCTGGAGATCAAGTTCGCCTGATACCGGCGGTGCCGGGCGCGCCGCCCCCGTCGGAGGGGGATCGGCGCGGGCGGCGGTCAGTCGTTGCGAGGCACCCGGCCGTCGAGGTCGGTGAATCCGTAGTCGTCGGCCAGATCGGCCACCTTCCACGCGGCGCCCGATCGCTTCTTGCGCTCGGTGTCGGCGGCCAGCGCGACCACCGCGCGGCCCGCGAACCGGGGGCTCTCGGCGAGGTTCAGGTCGAAACTGCCCTCGCCGGGCAGTGTGACGATCCGGTTGCCCTCGTCGTCGGCCGGGACCAGCTGCAGTAGCTCGGTGTTCACGATGCCCGGCCAGATCGACACCACGCTCACCTCGGTATCGGCCAGATCGTGGGCGAAATCGGCGGTCATCCGGTCCAGCGCCGTTTTCGCGACCCCGTAGACGGCGTTGTGCATATAGCGCACCGAACCGGGTGAGGAGACGTTGACGATCAGCCCGCCGCCTCGGAGCAGCAGCGGGGCCGCGTAGACACTCGCGGCGTAATGCGAGCGCACGCCGATATCGAACGTCTCGTCCCACGCCTTCGGCGGGACCTCCCAGAATTTGCGGCCGAGCCAGCGGGCGGCGGCGGGGGAGTTGTAGACATTGTTCACGAGCACATCGAGGCGGCCGTGCGCGGCGCCGATCTGGTCGAAGAGTTGTTCGGTCGCCGCGTCGTCGCCGTGATCGCAGATCACCGGCACCCCGGTGCCGCCGAGTTCGCCGATGCGCTCGGCCGTCTCCTGTACGGTGCCCGGGAGCGCGCCCGGCTGCTGCGATCGCCCGGTCACGTACACGGTGGCGCCCGCCGCGCCCAGTTCCAGCGCGATACCTTTGCCGATCCCGCGACTCGCGCCGGTGACCACCGCGATTCGATCTTTCAGGGGGTGTTTTGTTCCGCTCACAGTTCCGGGACGTTACCGTGAAACTGTAACGCGTTCTAGTATTTGGGAGGTGCGGTGGAGCCGACACACCGGTTCGTCACCACCGGCGGCGTGCGGATGCATATCGCCGAACAAGGTCAGGGTCACCCCGTGATCTTCTGTCATGGGTTCCCGCACACCTGGTACGTGTGGCATCGCCAGCTGTCGGCGCTCGCCGCGGCCGGGTACCGGGCGATCGCGCCCGATCTGCGGGGCGCGGGCCGTACCGAGGCGCCGGTGAGCGTCGAGGACTACACCAACGAGGCCGTGATCGGCGATCTGCTGGCCCTGCTCGACGATATCGACGCCGACCGGGCGGTATTCGTGGGCGTGGATTTCGGCGCCGCGCTGCTCTGGGAACTCACCCTGCGGGCACCGGAACGGGTGCGGGCCGCGTTCGTGCTGAACAACCCGTTCGCGCCGCGCGCGCCGAAACCTCCCGGGTACTACTGGTCGAAGATGGCGCAGCGACATTTCCTGCACCTGCAGTACTTCCAGGAGCCGGGTGTGGCCGACGCCCACCTGGCCGAGCGGCCGCGGGAATTCCTGTCCCGGGTCTACTACGCGCTCAGCGGCGACTACCACTACCTCGACGTCTGGAACCATCCACCCGGCACCCGCTATATCGAGGCGCTGCCCGTGGCGCCGGAACTGCCCTGGCCGTGGCTGCCGGCGGCCGAATTCGACGTGCTGGCGGCGGATTTCGAGCGCACCGGTTTCACCGGTGGGCTCAACTGGTATCGGGCGATCGATCGGAACTGGGAACTCACCGAGGACTACGCCGACGCCGTGCCGAGGGTGCCGGTCTATTTCGCCTACGGCGAGAAGGATCCCGATATGGAGGGTTTCAGCGGCCGCGATCCGCTCGTCACCATGCGCGCCGCGCTCCCGGATCTGCGTGCCGTGGAACGGATTCCCGAGGCCGGGCATCTCGTCCAGCTCGAGGCGACCGACGCGGTGAACTCCTTTCTGCTCCGCGGGCTGCGCGAGGTCACCGGCTGACGGCCTGCTCGCCGCCGATCTCCGCCACCACCAGCCGGTAGCCCGCGTCCCATTCGGTGCGTCCCGACAGATCCCGGTTGCGCGCGTGCCACACCCCGCTCGCGAGATCCGCGCGCAGCCGGTCCAAACCGGAGCGCAGGGCATCCGGCGGGGTGAGGGCCAGCATCGACATCCCGGCGCGGACCTCCGGTTCGAGGTAGGCCCGCGGCCGCCGCCAGTAGGCCGCGCCGAATCCGTCCAGGCAATCGGCGGGGACCGGCACCGGGTGGACGCGTACCGTGCCCGGGAGCGACGCCACGAGGCGGGGTAGCGGTACCGCCAGGCCGGCATCGGTCGCGGCGGCGGCCGGGAGGTAGTCGCGCAGCAGCCAGAACTCCCGCATCACCGTATGGTCCCAGGTCAGGATGACGATACGGTGCCGCGCGACCCGGGCCAGTTCGTCGAGTCCGCGGTCGAGCCGGTGCCAGTGGTGCACGGTGAGCACCGCCAGGGCGGCGTCCACCGCGCCGGTGGCGACCGGTAACGCTTCGGCGATACCGCGGACGGCCGGTGCGGCGGATCCGGGCCGCTGGGCGAGCATCACCGCACTCGGCTCCACCGCGAGGACCGTGTGCGCCGGTTCGTAGGCGCCCGCCCCGGCGCCCACGTTCAGCACGGAGGCGGTGCCCGTCAGATGACGCCGGATCAGGTCCGCGATCCGGGGATCGGGGCGTCTGGTGTGCGAATAGGTCCGGCCTGTTCGGTCGTACAACATATGACCGCCCTGTCGTGGTCGGGTGAACCTCCATTTTAGAATGTCAATTCTAGAACAGAGCAACTAGAATGATCATGTGGGCAGATCCGCGAAATACGACAGCGACGCCATTCTCGACGCCGCGCTCGCGGTGATCGCCGAACACGGCCCGGCGGCCGCCACCACCGGTGCCATCGCCCGCCGGCTCGGCGCCCCCACCGGGTCCCTCTATCACCGGTTCGCTTCGCGGGATCTGCTGCTCGCGCAGCTGTGGATCCGCGGGATCCGGCGCTTCCAAACGGGGTTCGTGGCGGCGTTGCGTGCCGGGGATATCGAGGCCGCCGCGCTGCACAGTGTGCGGTGGTGCCGTGCCCACACCGCGGAGGCGGCGGTCCTGCTGCTGCACCGCCGCACCGATCTGGCGCAGCAGTGGCCCGAGGAACTCGGTACGCAGCTGGCCGATCTGAATCGCGAGGCCGCCGCGGCCTATCGCGCCCTGCGCGACCGGTATCCCGATATCGACCGCGACCGTCTCGATTTCGTCCTGTTCGATCTGCCGTCGGGCGCGGTCCGGCGGCATCTCACCGCACTCCGACCACCGCCGCCCTGGGTGGACGATCTGGTGCGCACCGCCATACGAGCACTGCTGGAGGAACGACAATGACCGAATCGGCCCACCCGCCCGCCGCCGCCCCGCCCGCGGACACCTTCTTCCGGCCACTCGACGAGGGCCGATTCGCTCCCACTCCGGCCACCGCCTCGCCGTGGGGGCCGCAGACCCAGCACATGGGCCCGTGCTCGGCGCTCCTGGCCCGGGCGGTGGAACGGGCGCTGCCGGCCGCCGACGGTAAACGCCTGGCCAGGATCACCGTGGACGTCCTGGCCCCGATTCCCCTGGAACCCTTGACCATCCGGGTCGCCACAGTCCGGCCGGGCCGCCGTACCGAACTAGTCGAAGCCGTCGCCGAAGTCGCGGGCCGGCCGGTGCTCACCGCACGGGCCTGGTGCCTGCGGACAACGGACGCGGATTTCCCGGCCGTATCCGGCGGGCCCGCACTGGTCTCCGGTGATCCGCGGCCGCAGGCGCTGCGGTTCCCGGGCGCCTACCTGGAGGGATATATGTCCGCGGTCGACTGGTATTTCGTGGACGGCGGGTTCGATGTGCTCGGACCCGCGCGGGTCTGGGCCCGGCCGCGGATCCCGTTGCTGCCCGGGGAGATCCCGTCGTCGTGGCAGCGGGTGCTGATCGTCGCCGATTCCGCCTACGGCGCGGCCCTGTCCCTGGACCTGGCGCGCTACCCGGTCATCAACACCGATCTGTCGGTGGCGCTGTACCGCGACCCCGTGGGGGAATGGATCGGCCTGGACTCACGGATGGCGATCGCGCCGGACGGGGGTGCGCACAACACCGCCACCGTGCACGATGCCACCGGCCCCGCCGGAACGGCGAACCAGGCGTTGCTGGCCACCGCGGTGTCGTAGGGCTCCGGCGGCCGATCGGAGAGCGGGCGGTTCCGTAGCCTGGGCGGTATGCCTCGCCACGGTGTTCTGTTCGATTTCTCCGGCACCCTGTTCCGTTTCGAGCCGACCCCCGACGGACTGGTCGACGAGTCGGGACGGCCGCTGACCGCGGAGTCGCGCACCGAGGTGGTGCGGCGGATGACCGCTCCGGCCGGGTATCCGCCCGGGCTACCGGAGGAGCTGAACGAGCAGTGGCGACGGCGCGATCTCGATCCCGCACTGCACCGGGAGGTGTATTCGGCGCTGCTGCGGGGATCGGGTGTCGGCAACCCGGACCGCCTCTACGATCAGCTCCTCGGCGCCGATGCGTGGGCGCCCTACCCCGATACGGTGGCCGCGTTGAAACTGCTGGCCGATCGAGAGGTCGCGGTGGCGGTGATCAGCAATATCGCCTGGAATATCGAGCCGGTGTTCGAGCGCGCCGGCATCGTGGACCAGGTGCGCGCGTTCGTTCTGTCCTATCGCGAGGGCGCCGTGAAACCCGATCCGCGGCTGTTCGCCACGGCGTGCGCGCGAATCGGCGTGGCGCCCAGCGAAGTGCTGATGATCGGAGACAGCGCCGTTGCCGACGGCGCGGCCGCCGAGATCGGCTGCGGTATCGCCCTCGTCGACGCGGTTCCGGTGGATCAGCGGCCACACGGGCTGCTGGACGCGCTCGCCGCGCACGGGTTCGGGTGAGCCCGTAGCCGGGACCAATGACTTCCCGGCGTCCGGCCCGTCTGCACCGATACGACAGAAGGGACGGCAGCCGTGGACAAACCCGAGGTGTTGCTCGACGGAATCGTGTTCGGTGAATCGCCGCGCTGGCGCGACGGCCGGCTCTGGTTCTCCGACTGGGGCGCCAACCAGGTGATCGCGCTGGACCCGGGCGGGCGGCACGAGGTCGTCGCCTCGGTGCCGTCGTTTCCGATGTGCATCGATTTCCTGCCCGACGGTCGCCTGCTCATCGTGGACTCGGCCGGGGGACGGCTGCTGCGCCGTGAACCCGGCGGCGATCTGGTGACGCATGCCGATCTGTCGGGCGTCACCGACAAGCCCTGGAACGATATCGTCGTCGACGCCCGGGGCAACGCCTACGTCAACAGCATCGGGTTCGATTTCCCGGGCGGTGAGTTCGCGCCGGGGTTCGTGGTCGCGGTCGACCCCGCCGGTGCCGTGCGGCCGGTCGCGCGGGATCTGGCGTTCCCGAACGGTATGGCGATCACCGCGGACGGCGCGACGCTCATCGTCGCCGAATCCTACGGTGAGCGGCTCACCGCCTTCGATATCGAGGATTCGGGTGACCTGCGGAACCGGCGGGTCTGGGCGCCGACCCCCGGCGATCACCCGGACGGGATCTGCCTCGACGACCAGGGCGCGGTCTGGTACGCCGATGTCGGCAACCGGCACTGTGTGCGGGTCCGCGAAGGCGGCGCGGTGCTCGATATCGCCGAATGCGATCGCGGGGCCTTCGCCTGTGTGCTGAGCCGTGAGGAGAAGCCGCGGTTGTTCGTCGTCGGACAGGAGTTCGGGGAGTCGGAGGCGCCGGCGCCGACCGGGCAGGTCGTCGCGTTCGCGGCGCCCGCGCCGGGCGCCGGCCACCCCTGAGCCCGCGGCCCGGTCCGGCAATGGCCCGGGTCCGGTCGCCGATGGTGCAGGATTGCTACCCATGACGCTGCTCTGGGATCAGCACGCCTGCCTGCCCCTGCGGCCCGGTGCCGACGTGGGAGAGCTGGCGCGGTTCCGGCGGCCGGGCCCGACCTTCGTCTCGGTGAACGTGGGGTACAGCCCGCAGAGTTTCGCCGATTCGGTGGGCCTGCTCACCGACTACCGGAATTCGATCCTGGAACACCCGGACCTGACGCTGGTTTCGGCGGTCGCCGAGATCGAGGCCGCGGATGCGTCGGGCCGCATCGGAATCGCGTTCGATCTGGAGGATTCCGGACCGCTGGACGGCGATCTGGACAATCTGCGGGCGTTCACGGACCTCGGGGTACGCACGCTGCTGCCCACCTACAACCACGCCAACCGGGCCGGCTCCGGCTGCCTGGATACCGACGACCGCGGACTCACGGCGTGGGGCGCCGACCTGGTGCGGGAGATGAACGCCGTCGGGATGGTGCCGGACGGGTCGCATTGCAGTGCCCGGACCGGACTGGATATGTGTGAGGTCTCCGCCCGGCCGGTCGTCTACAGCCACTCCTGTATGCGGGCGGTCTGGGACCATCCCCGCAATATCACCGACGACCAGGCCGGAGCCTGTGCCGCGACCGGGGGAGTCGTCGGGATCACCGGGGTCGGTATCTTCCTCGGGCCCAACACCCCGACTCTCGAGGCGATGACCCGGCATCTGGAATACGCGGTCGAGCTGATCGGTATCGATCACGTGGGTGTGAGTACCGACCATTCGTTCGATGCCGCGGATTTCCTGGCCGAGATCCGCGACAACCCGCATCTGTTCGACGAGTCGTACACCAGGTGGGGCCCGATCCGCTGGATGCCGCCGGAAACCTTCATCGGGCTCGGCGCGCATCTCGCGGGGCGGGGCTGGACCGATAGCGATATCACGGCGGTGCTCGGCGGTAATTTCCTGCGGGTCGCCGGTGCCACCTGGCCGGGCTGACGGCCGGTGACCGCTCCGGGATCGGCGGGGCGCCGCGGCGAATCCGTCGTTTCGCCGGCGCCCCGCCGGGTCCCGGTCCGGTGGCCCGGACCGTCCGCTACCCGGCGCGCCGGGTCACCACGGCATGGGCAGCCACCGGTCGAAGAACCAGAAGCCGTGGCCCTGCGGATGGTGCGGGGCGGGGTCGATATGGTGCTGCCCCGGATTCGGCTGATGGTCCGGACCGGGCTGCGCGTTCGCGGCGCCCGCGCCGAGACCCACCGCGCCCAGCCCGATACCGCCGACCACGGCCGCCTTCGCCAGCTTCGACTTCATCATCGTCCGCATTACGAGAATGCCTCCTCTACACACGGCCCGGCCTTCGGGCCGCCGGGCAGGCGCGTGCCTGCCCGATACCGCCATCGTGGGCGGCCCGCCTCGAGGTGGACTCGGAGCGACCTGCGAATTTCCTGGCAACCCGGCCGCACGGGGAGCCGGGTCAGTGCGCGAGCATCAACTTGCCCGCGGCGTTCTCGATCGCGGATTCCGTCAGCAGTACCGTGGCCGCCGCCGGACCCAGCGGGACGAAACTGTCCGCGCTGGTCACTCGCACCTGCCGGCCGGTGAAACCGCCGTCGATCAGGGCCGCGCAGACCGATTCGGCGACACCGCCGCTGTGCCGGGTCTCATCGGCCACCAGGACCCGGCCGGTCGCCGCGGCGTGCTGCAGGAGGTCGGCCACGGGCAGCGGTGACAGCCAGCGCAGATCCAGGACGCGGGCGCCGATCCCGCGGCGGGCGAGCCGCCGGGCCACCCGCAGGCACATCGGGACCGAATTGGCGAAGGCGACCAAGGTGATATCGGTTCCGTCGCCGTAGACGCGGGCGTGCCCGATCGGGACGTGATCCGGCGCCCCGGCCGGTACCGCCCACTGACCGTCTCCGGGTTCGTACAGGTCGCGGGTGTGATAGAGCGCGATGGGCTCCAGGAAAACGCAGACCCGGCCGTCCACCCGGGCCGCCGAAACGCAGGTCCGCAGCATCGCCGCAGCGTCATCGGGCCGCGCCGGCGACGCCACCACCACACCGGGGATATCCCGCAGCGCCGCCACCGAATTGTCATTGTGGAAATGCCCGCCGAAACCCCGCTGATAGGCGTAGCCGGCGATCCGTACGACCATGGGATTGCGGTAGTGGCCCGCGGAGAAGAACGGGAGGGTGGCGGCCTCGCCGCGCAGCTGGTCGAGGGCGTTGTGGACATAGGCCAGGTACTGGATCTCCGGTATCGGGACGAACCCGGCGAGCCCGGCGCCCAGGGCGGTACCGAGGATGCTCTGTTCGTCGAGCAGGGTGTCGAAGACCCGGCGTGCGCCGAACTGCCCCCGCAGCCCTTTGGTGACGCCGTAGACTCCGCCCTTCCGGCCCACGTCCTCACCGAATACCAGGATGTCGGTATCGCGGGTGAGTAGTTCGGCCAGGGTGCGATTGATCGCCTGCGCCAGGGTCTCCGTCGTCGCGGATCGGCGGCCGTTCTCGCGCTCGGCATCCGCGCGCACCGATTCCGGGCGAGCCGGGGCCAGCGGTGCGACCACGGCCTGGCGCGAACCCAGTCGTGGCGCCCGGCGTACCTCCTCGGCGACGGCGGCCACCCGCGCGGCGACGGTCTCGTAGCGCCGCAGGATCTCCTCCGGGGCGCAGGCCCCCGTGGCGACCAGCAGGCGCGCGGTCGCCGCGAGCGGGTCCCGGGCCAGATCGGCCTCGATATCCGCGCGATCACGGTAGGCCGTCTCCACATCCGACCCGGCATGCCCGAACAGCCGCACGGTGCGCAACCGCAGGAACGCCGGACGCCGCTGTGCGCGGACCCAGTTCACCGCCGCGCCCACCGTGGTGAGGGCGTCGGCCAGATCGCACCCGTCGGCGGAGAAATAGCGCAGTCCCG
Organism: Nocardia sp. NPDC049935; assembly: GCF_055586645.1. Classification (NCBI taxonomy): domain Bacteria; kingdom Bacillati; phylum Actinomycetota; class Actinomycetes; order Mycobacteriales; family Nocardiaceae; genus Nocardia; species Nocardia sp. NPDC049935. The sequence goes on from NZ_JBVJHV010000001.1 coordinate 427,388, forward strand.
GACGGTGCCCGTAGGCGTGTTCGATCCAATCCGGTGGGGTGGGCACACTGATCCCGATCCCGTTGTCCTCGCAGAGGAACAGCACGGGCACGGGAACCCCGAGATGCGCGGTGTGCATCGCGGTGTTGATCGCGCCGGTGGCGGTCGAATGATTGGCCGAGGCGTCGCCGAATCCGCACAGCACCACCGCATCCGCCGGCCACGGGCACGCCAGACCCAGGCCCGCGGCACGTTCGAGGGCGAACGCCAGCCCCACCGCGCGTGGCAGGTGGGAGGCGATGGTGGAGGTCTGCGGGATGATATCGGCCGCCGCGCTGCCGAACACCTTGTGCCGGCCACCGGAAATCGGATCCGCCGCGGCGGCCACCACGCCGAGCAGCAGATCGCGCACCGGGTCGGCGATACCCGCCTGCCCGGCCCGTTCCAGGAACAGCGCGCCGGAACGGTAGTGCGGCAGGACGGGATCGGTGACCCGGCTCGTGGCGGCCACGGCGATATTGCCCTCGTGCCCGGCCGAGCCGATGCTGTAGAAACCCTGCCCGCTCGCGGTGAGCCGCCGCGCCTCCAGATCGGCCCGGCGACTCGTCGCCTGGACCTCGAACAGCGCGAGGAGATCCCGCCCGGTGAACCCGCCGGGAAGCGGCCGGGCCGCGGCGGATGAACCCCCGGCTCGCAGGCCGGTGATCTCGGCGCGCAGCCGGGCGTCGGCCTCCTCGATACTCACCGATACCAGCGTAAACGGGAGCCCGCGGAGAGGCCGGGTGCCGGCCCGGCAAGTCGGCGTGTGGGCGAGGGCCGCGGCACGGCTCGCCACCTTGTGCTCGGACAGATGTCTGGCCTAGTGTCTGGTTGTGGTGGAATCGTCGTGGCGGATCGAGGGGGTCCCGGCGCAGAGCGGCCGGGTCGCGGTGATCACCGGTGCCAACACCGGAATCGGTTACGCCACCGCCCACGCGCTGGCCGCGACGGGCGCCACCGTGGTTCTGGCCTGCCGCAACCAGGCCGCCGCGCGGGCCGCGGCCGGACGGATCACCGCCGAGGTCGCCGGAGCGCGGGTGCACACCGTCGCTCTCGATCTCGGCAGCGGAGTGTCCATCGCCCGATGCGCGGAGGAGATCCGGACCCGGTGGCCCGCACTGGATCTGCTGATCAACAATGCCGGAGTCATGGCGTCCCGGCACGACCGCACCGCGGACGGATTCGAAACCCATTTCGGGATCAATGTGCTGGGGCCGTTCGCGTTCACCGCCCGGCTCATCGACGCGGTGCGTGCCGCGCCGGCCGGGCGGGTGGTGACGGTCAGCAGTGTCACCCACCGGCATCGCAAGGCCACGCTCGACTTCGCCGATCTGAACGGCGAGCAGACCGCCCCCTCCGTGGCCTATGCCCGCTCCAAGATGGCCGGTATGGTCCTCACCTTCGAACTCGACCGGCGCCTGCGCGCCGCCGGCCCGGGCGCCCTCGCCCTCGCCGCCCATCCCGGCGGGGTGCGCACCGAGATCCTGCGGGAGCAGCGCGGCGTGATCCGGTGGGTCTACAACCCGCGCCTGGCGCCGTTGACCGGCTGGTTCACCCAGAGCCCGGCCGACGGCGCGCGGCCGGTGCTGCGTGCCGCGCTCGACCCCGAAGCGCAGGGCGGCGATTTCTACGGCCCCGCCGGTTTCGCGGAACTGGTCGGCGCGCCGGTACCCGTCCGGGCCTCCACCCGCGCGCGCGATCCGCGCACCGGTGCCCGGTTGTGGCGGCGCGCGGAAGAACTCACCGGTGTCGAATTCCCGGTGCCCACGGCCCCGGAGCCGGGGTAGGCTCCGTGCCATGACCCGGATCCGCCGGATACTCGCGCGCGGGCCGAGCTTCGCTCAGCTCGGGTGGGTCGCAGTGCTGACCCTCGTCGTGGCGACCACCGCCGGTCTCGACGGCCCGTCCACCGCCGTCGGTGCCGCGCTCGCCGTGGTCGTCGTCATCGCCTTCGCCGGCCGCCGGGCGGCCGTGCTGCTGCGCGCGCTCACGACCACCGTGGCCGGCCCGCCACCCGAGGAGAAGCGCCTGCGCGGCGCTTTCCGCAGGCAGAGCGCTCCCGACACCCCCGGTCGGCCACGTCTTCCCCGAGCACCCGGCCGCGTCCCGGCCGCCGCCTAGCCCACTCCGGCGCTGCGCGCGGTCTTCGAAGCCGTCCTCCTCCTCTCCGCGTCGCGGCCGCCCCACGAGGCGCCCGGCGTCGACCCGTCCGCATATCCCGGTGTCCCGGTGCCGTGCGGTGGAAAGGTGCTCGCACCGTGCTCGACTTCATCTACTATCCCGTCTCCGCGATCCTGTGGTTCTGGCACCAGGCGTTCGGGGCGGTGCTCGGTCCCGACAACGGCTTCGCGTGGGCGCTGGCGGTGGTATTCCTCGTCTTCACGCTCCGGCTGCTCCTGCTGAAACCGGCGATATCCCAGGTCCGCACCGCGCGCCGGATGCAGGAGCTGGCGCCACGGATCAAGGCGCTGCAGCAGGATCACGCCGGCGACCGGCAACGCCAGGCCGTCGAAATGCAGCGGCTCCAGAAAGAACACGGATTCAATCCGCTGATGGGATGCCTCCCGGCGCTGGTGCAGGTGCCGGTGTTCCTCGGTCTCTACCATGTCCTGAAATCGTTCAACCGCACCGGGACCGGGCTCGGTGAACTCGGGCTGAGCCCCGAGGTCAACGCGCATACGCCGAACTATCTGTTCGGGGTCGGCGAAGTGCAATCCTTCCTCGGCGCCCGCATCTTCGGTGCGCCGCTCTCCGCGGCGATGACGACCCCACCGGACACCCTGGCCTCCTTCGCCGCCTACGGCGGGGTGCCCACCGTGGCGGCGATCGCGGCGGTCGGGATCCCGCTCATGATCGCCGCGGGCCTGGCCACGCATTTCAACGCCCGCGCGTCGATCGCGCGGCAGAGCCCCGAGGCCGCGGCGAATCCGCAGTCGTCGCTGCTGAACAAGCTGATGCTGTGGGTCTTCCCGCTGGGAGTCCTCGTCGCCGGGCCGGTACTGATGATCGCCGTCCTGCTGTACTGGGTGAGCAACAATCTGTGGACCTACGGCCAGCAACATCTCGTCTTCACCCGGATCGCCCGGGAAGAGGCCGGCACGCGGACCGCCGGCGCCGAGCCCGGCCCGGCCGATACCCTCCCGGCGCCGGGTGCACGGCCCCGGGGGCGGGCCGGTGGACGCCGTAAACGCAAGCGCACGACGTAGTGCTCGCCCGGCGCCGGACGCCCGGACGGGGCCGGGGTCCTGCGGCGGGACGGTCAGCCCAGACCGGGTGCGGCGGCCCGATCGACCAGCCAGACCGTCGATTCCGTGCCCCGGGCACCGGCCGCGGGGACCTTCAGCGGATCCGCGCCGTTGAGCGCCGCGGCCACCGGTTCGGCCTTGTTGGCGCCGGAGACCACCAGCACCACCTGCCGGGCGCGGCGGATCGCGGGATAGGTCAGGGTGACGCGCACCGGGGGCGGTTTGGGGGAGTCGGTGACCGCGACGGCCAGTTCGTGCTGTTCGCCGAGGGTTTCGGTGTGGCCCGGGAACAGGGAGTTGATATGACCGTCCGGGCCCATACCGAGCAGGTGCAGATCGAACGCGCCGTAGGTCGCGAGGTGGGCGCGCAGCGCGGTGGCGTACTCGGCGGCGGCTTCGACCGGGTCCGGGTATTCGCCGTCGGACGTGGCCACCGTGTGGATCCGCGCGGGATCCACCGGGACGTGGTCGAGCAGGGCGCGGTGCGCCTGCAGTTCGTTGCGCTCGGGATCGCCGGCGGGCACGAAACGTTCGTCGCCCCAGAACACATCCAGCTGCGACCAGTCCAGGGCGCCCGGGTTCGCGCGCACCTTCTCCAGGAGCGTGATCCCGGTGCCACCACCGGTCACCACCACCGAGGCGGTGCCCCGGGCGGCCTGCGCGGCGGTCAGGGTATCGACGAAGAGGCGGGCGGCGGCGGTGGTCAGCGCATCACCGTCGGGGTAGACCTCGACGGTGGTCTCGGAACTAGTGGTCATAGGTCACCCTTTCGATTCCGGCGAGGGCTTCGGCGTAGATCTCGTCGGCGTCCAGCCGGCGCAATTCCTCCGCCAGGCAGTCGCGGGTTTCGCGGCGCGCCAGGGCGATCCGCTGCACCGGATCGCCGGTACGGGTGAGGGTCGCGGTGACCCCGGTCTGCGGACGGGCGATGGCGATGGACACCGTCGGCCGGTGCAATTCGACGACGAGGTCCCCGGTCCGGCGGTGCACCGGGCAGCCCAGCCGCCCGGCCAGCCAGCCGGCGAGCATATCGAGGGCCGGTTCCTCGCGCAGGCCAGACACGGTCACCGATTCCACCGGCTCGAACGGGGGTTCGTCCATCGCCGCGGCCAGCAGGGCCCGCCAATAGGTGATCCGGCTCCACGCCAGATCGGAATCGCCCACCGCGTAGGAGCCGCGGCGGGACCTGATGGTCGCCTGCGGATCCGGGGCGAAGGTGGCGTCGGTGATCCGGCGGGTCGCCAACCGGCCCACCGAATCCTTGGACGGGAAGGCCGGGGCGCCGCGCGGCCACCACGCCACCACGGGCGTATCGGGCAGCAGGAACGGGATGACCACGCTGCTCTCGTGGCTCACCAGTTCGCCCTGCAGCCGCAGCACGATCACCTCGGCCGCGCCCGCGTCGCCGCCGACCCGGATCTGCGCGTCCAGCCGCGTCACCGCGAAGCGGTCGCCGCGGGCCAGCACGACCACCCGGCAGGGGTGTTCGCGGCTGGCGTCGTTGGCGGCGTCGATGGCGTCCTCGGCCTCGGAGCTGTCCAGCGTGCACACCACCAGCGTCAGCACCCGGCCCATGGTGATCACACCGTTGCTCTCGCGCAGCTGCACCAGGCGTTTGGTGACGGCCCCGGTGGTGGTGTCGGGGATATCGATGATCACGGACGCCGCCATTCCCGGCCGGTGCGGGCCAGCATCTCGGCCGCCGAATCCGGGCCCCACGTCCCGGCCTCGTACTGTTCGGGTTTACCGTCGGCGGCCCAGTGCGCGAGCACCGGATCCAGGATGCGCCAGGACAATTCGACCTCCGCGTTGACGGGGAACAGTGAGGGTTCACCGAGCAGCACGTCCAGGATCAGCCGCTCGTAGGCTTCCGGCGACGATTCGGTGAACGCCTCGCCGTAGCTGAAATCCATATTCACGTCGCGGACTTCCATCGACGATCCGGGCACCTTCGATCCGAACCGCATGGTGATGCCCTCATCCGGCTGTACCCGGATGACCAGTGCGTTCTCGCCGAGATCCTCGGTCATGGTCTGATCGAAGGGCAGATGCGGGGCACGTTTGAACACCACCGCGATCTCGGTGACCCGGCGGCCCAGCCGTTTACCGGTGCGCAGATAGAACGGCACACCCGCCCAGCGCCGGGTATCGACCTCGAGGGTCAGCGCGGCATAGGTCTCGGTGCGCGACTGCGGATCGAAACCCTCCTCGTCCAGCAGGCCCACCACCTCCTGGCCGCCCTGCCATCCGGCCGCGTACTGACCGCGGGCGGTGGTCTCGTCGAGCGGTTCCACGAGTTTGGTGGCGGAGAGGACCTTGATCTTCTCGTTCTGCAGCTGGCGGGGTTCGAAGCTGATCGGCTCCTCCATCGCGGTGAGCGCGAGCAGCTGCAGCAGATGGTTCTGGATCACATCGCGGGCTGCGCCGATTCCGTCGTAGTATCCGGCCCGGCCGCCCAGCCCGATATCCTCGGCCATCGTGATCTGCACGTGGTCGACGTAGTTCGCGTTCCAGATCGGGTCGAACAACTGGTTGGCGAAACGCAGCGCCAGAATGTTCTGCACCGTCTCCTTGCCGAGATAGTGGTCGATCCGGAAGACCGTCTCCTCCGGGAACACCCGGTTCACCAGCGCGTTGAGTTCGCGGGCGCTGTCCAGGTCGTGACCGAAGGGCTTTTCGATCACCACCCGCCGCCAGGGTGCGCGGCCCTCGACGCCGGCGGTGTTGGTGAGTTTGTGCCGGTGCAGCTGATCGAGCACCACGGGGAAGGTGTTCGGCGGGATCGACAGATAGAAGGCGTGATTCCCGCCGGTGCCGCGTTCGTCGTCGAGCCGGGCGAGGGTGCCGGCGAGCCGGTCGAAGGCCGCGTCGTCCTCGAACGTGCCCTGGACGAAACGGAATCCCTCCGCCAGGTGGTCCCAGACCTCCTGGCGGAACGGGGTCCGGGCGTGGGCCCGGACCGCGTCGTGGACGATCTCGCCGAAATCCCGGTCCGACATCTCGCGCCGGGCGAACCCGACCAGGGCGAAACCGGGGGGCAGCAGCCCCCGGTTCGCCAGGTCGTAGATGGCCGGCATGAGTTTGCGCCGGGAGAGATCTCCGGTGACACCGAAGATCACCATGCTGCACGGTCCCGCTATCCGCGGTATCCGTTTGTCCCGGCCGTCCCGCAGCGGATTACGCCACGGGGTGCCGGATACCGTCTGCGTGCTCTCCGGAGCGCCGGCCATGGGCGTCAGTTACCTCCTGCGGCGGATTTCAGCTCCGCCGTGGTGGCCTCCAGCAGTTCCTCCCAGGACTTCTCGAACTTCTCCACGCCCTCGCTCTCGAGCACGGCGAACACATCGTCGAGATCGATACCCGCCGCGCGCAGCTGCTCGAACACCCCGGCCGCGTCGTCGGCGGTACCCGAGACCGTGTCCCCACGCACCTCGCCGTGATCGGCGACGGCCTCGAGGGTCTTCTCCGGCAGGGTGTTCACCGTGTTCGCGGCGACCAGTTCGGTGACGTAGAGAGTGTCCGGGTAATCCGGGTTCTTCACGCCGGTGGAGGCCCACAGCGGCCGCTGCCGGTTCGCGCCGGCCGAGGCCAGATGGTGGTAGGTCGACGCGTGATCGCCACCGGAGCCGAAGACATCGAGGTATTCGGCGTAGGCGAGCCGGGCGTTGGCAACACCCGCCTTACCGCGCAGCGCCAGGGCCTCGGGAGTGCCGATCGCCTCGAGCCGTTTGTCGATCTCGGTGTCGACCCGGGAGACGAAGAACGAGGCGACCGAGTGGATCCTGGCCAGATCGTGGCCGGCGACGCGCGCATTGCGCAGCCCGTCGAGGTAGGCGCCCATGACCGAGCGGTACCGCTTGACCGAGAAGATCAGCGTGACATTGACGCTGATGCCTTCCGCGATCACCGCGGTGATCGCCGGCAGACCCTCCTCGGTGGCCGGGATCTTGATGAACAGGTTCGGCCGGTCGACGATCTTCCACAGTTCGACGGCCTGGGCGACGGTCTTGTCCGCGTCGAAGGCCAGCCGGGGATCGACCTCGATGGAGACCCGGCCGTCGACCCCACCGGACTGTTCGAACACCGGGGCCAGCACATCGCAGGCCGCGCGGACGTCGTCGGTGGTGATGGTGCGGATCGCGGCGTCGACATCGGCGCCGCGGGCGGCCAGCTCACGGACCTGCGCATCGTAGGCGTGACCCTTGCTGAGGGCGCCCTGGAAGATGGTCGGGTTGGTGGTGACCCCGACGATCCCGCGGGTGGCGATCAGTTCGGCGAGGTTGCCGGAGCCGATCCGATCGCGTGACAGATCATCCAGCCACACCGATACCCCGGCCGCGGCCAGGGCGGCGATGTTCTCGTTCTGTGCCATGAACCCTTATCCCTTCACGTTGTCGAGCGTGCGCTGCGCAGCGGCCACGACAGCCTCCGGCGTGAAGCCGAACTCGCGGAACAAGGTCTTGTAATCGGCCGAGGCGCCGAAATGCTCGATCGACACGATCTCGCCCGCGTCGCCGGTGAACCGGTACCACGGCATGGCGATACCGGCTTCGACCACGACCCGGGCGGCTACTGCCGGGGGCAGCACCTCGTCGCGATAGGCCTTGTCCTGCGCGTCGAACCACTCCACGCACGGCATCGAGACCACCCGGGTTCCGATACCCTGCTCCTCCAGCGTAGTGCGCGCGGCCACGGCGAGCTGGAGCTCGGAGCCCGTGCCGACCAGAATCACCTGCGGGACGCCGGTGGACGCCTCGGCGAGGATGTATCCGCCCTTCGACACGCCTTCGTAGCTGGTGCCCTCCTGGACCGGCAGGTCCTGGCGGGTCAGGGCCAGCGCGGCCGGGCCGCCGGTGCCCACCGCGTCGCTGGAGACGAACGGCGAATTGTGCTTACCGCTGTGCTTCTCGATCACCGCGCGCCAGGCGTGGGCGGTCTCGTTGGCATCGCCGGGGCGCACCACGGACAGGCCGGGGATGGCGCGCAGCGCGGCCAGATGCTCGATCGGCTGGTGGGTGGGGCCGTCCTCGCCGAGCCCGATGGAATCGTGGGTCCAGACGTAGGTCACCGGCACCCGCATCAGCGCGGCGAGCCGCACGGCCGGGCGCATGTAATCGCTGAACACCAGGAAGGTGCCGCCGTAGGGCTTGGTGGGGCCGTGCAGGGCGATGCCGTTGAGGATGGAGCCCATCGCGTGCTCGCGGACACCGAAGTGCAGGGTGCGGCCGTAGGGGCTCGCCTTCCACATGCCGGTGGAGATCGATTCGGGACCGAAGCTCAGCGAATCGGGGATGGTGGTGTTGTTGGATTCGGCGAGGTCGGCCGAACCGCCCCACAGTTCCGGCAGCACCGGGCCGACCGCGGCCAGGACCTTGGCCGAGGCCTTACGGGTGGCCAGGCCCTTGGCGTCGGGCTCCCAGGTGGGCAGGGTGTCGACCCAGCCCGCGGGCAGCTGCCCGTTGAAGAGCCGGTCGAACAGTTTCTTGGCCTCGGGGGCGCGCTGGGCCCAGGCGTCGAATTCGACGGTCCAGCCGGCGTGCGCCTTCGCCCCGCGCTCGGCGGCCTTGCGGGTGTGCGCGATGACCTCGTCGGTGACCTGGAAGCTCTGCTCGGGATCGAAGCCGAGGGCGCGCTTGGTGGCGGCCACCTCGTCGGCGCCCAGCGCGGCGCCGTGCGAGGCGCCGGTGTTCATCTTGTTGGGCGCGGGATAGCCGATGATGGTGCGCAGCAGGATCAGCGACGGTTTGCCCGTCTCGGCCTTGGCCGCGGCCAGCGCGGTCTCGATGGCCACGACGTCCTCGCCACCCTCGACGACCTGGACGTGCCAGCCGTAGGCCTCGTACCGGGCCGCCACGTCCTCGGTGAAGGCGATGGTGGTGTCGTCCTCGATGGAGATCTTGTTGTCGTCGTAGATCACCACCAGGTTGCCCAGCTGCTGGGTGCCCGCCAGCGACGAGGCCTCGGAGGTGACGCCCTCCTCCATATCGCCGTCGGAGGCGATCACGTAGATGTGGTGATCGAACGGGCTCGCGCCGGTCGCGGTCTCGGGATCGAACAGGCCGCGCTCGCGGCGGGCCGCCATCGCCATCCCGACCGCGGACGCCAGGCCCTGGCCCAGCGGCCCGGTGGTGATCTCGACACCCTTGGTGTGCCGGTACTCGGGGTGGCCCGGCGTCAGCGAGCCCCATTTGCGGAGAGTGCGCAGATCCTCGAGTTCCAGCCCGAAGCCGGCCAGGTACAGCTGGATGTAGAGGGTCAGGCTGGAGTGACCGCAGGACAGCACGAACCGGTCACGGCCGACCCATTCGGGATCGGCCGGGTCGTGGCGCATGGTGCGCTGGAACAGGGTGTAGGCCAGCGGCGCCAGGCTCATGGCGGTGCCCGGGTGGCCGTTCCCGGCGGTCTGCACCGCGTCGGCGGCGAGAACCCGCACGGTGTCGACAGCCTTGGTGTCCAGATCAGTCCAGTCGTCCGGAAGGTTCGGCTGGGTGAGGGCGCGGATGTCGTCTGTCACTGACACGACCGTGTTTCTCCTGACATTTCGAGGCGTCGAAAAATGGCGGGCGGGGTGGCGAACCGGTGCGGCGCGGTGACTGTGGCGCCGCATACACCCCCTACCCTAATTGCGCCCGGCCGCCCCCGGTGCGCGCCCCCCGGCAAGTTCCGCGCGGCCGTGTCGCGGCCGCGACGGCGGCGAGCGCCGCCCGCACCGGCCCGGCGCGCACAGGGGCGAGCGGGGGAGTGCCCGGGGCGTGGGTCTACCATCGTCTGTAGTAGTAGCCGCGTCGCAGCCGCGCGCTGCTCGTTCCTACAGCCGGATGCGAAGCACAGCGTGCGAGGAGAGATAGTGCGGATCGGTCATGACACGGGGGTCGGCGGCGCCCACGATTCCGCCCCGGCACCCGCGGACCGCGTCCTCGGCAGTGCGGCACTGGCCCGGGTGGCCCGCCGCCCGCTGGCCTATATCGCGCTCACCAAGCCCCGCGTCATCGAACTGCTGCTGGTGGCCACCATCCCGACCATGCTGCTCGCCGACCGCGGCGAGGTCGATATCCGGCTCATCCTGGCCACGCTGTTCGGCGGCTGGATGGGCGCCGCGAGCGCGAACACCCTCAACTGTGTGGCCGACGCCGATATCGACAAGGTGATGAAGCGCACGGCCAAACGCCCGCTGGCCCGCGACGCGGTGCCGACCTCGCACGCGTTCGTCTTCGGCGTGGTACTCGGGATCGGCTCGTTCGCCTGGCTGTGGTGGCAGGCGAACCTGCTCAGCGGGGTGCTGGTCGTCGCCACCATCCTGTTCTACGTCTTCGTCTACACGCTGGGACTCAAACGCCGTACCTCGCAGAACGTGGTGTGGGGCGGCGCGGCGGGCTGTATGCCCGCGCTGGTCGGGTGGTCGGCGGTCACCGGCACCATCGGCTGGCCCGCGCTGGCGCTGTTCGGCGTGATCTTCTTCTGGACGCCGCCGCACACCTGGGCCCTGGCCATGCGGTACAAGGAGGACTACCGCGCCGCCGGGGTGCCCATGCTGCCGGTGGTCGCCACCGAACAGGCCGTCACCAAGCAGATCGTGATCTACACCTGGCTGACCGTGCTGACCACCCTGGCGCTGGTCCCCGCCACCGGGGTGATCTACACGGCGGTCGCGCTGGTCGCCGGAGCCTGGTTCCTGCTGATGGCCCATCAGCTCTACTCCGGGGTGCGGCGCGGCGAATCGGTGAAACCGCTGCGGCTGTTCCTGCAGTCGAACAATTACCTCGCGGTGGTGTTCTGCGGCCTGGCGATCGACTCGGTCCTCGGCTGGACCACCCTGGGCGAGGTCTTCTTCGGCTGAGTCCGGCGGCGCGGCGCACGGGGTCCGCGCCGGCCGCCGCCGTCAGGACACGGAACCGAGATAACCGTCCGGCCGCACCAGGATCCGGGTCCCCTCGACGGCGTCGTAGGCGTCGAACGCGGATCCGCCGATATCGATCAATGCCGGACCGCCGGGCTCCGTACCCGGCCGGACCACCCGGTACGCGCGGGTTCCGGGAACGGCGGGCAGTTCGCCGCCGCCGAAGCACAGCATTGTCGCGTGCGGCCCCCGGAAGAGATCGAAGAGGCGGACCCGCCGGCCTTCGGCGTCCTTCAGCGGTGCGTCCGGTGCGCGGTCACCGGGGGCGATACGGCGGGTATCGGCCGGATCCCGATACGTGATATCGAGTTGCCGGGTCTCCTCACCGCGTCGCATGGCGTCCTCCGCGCCGTCGGTGAGTTTTCCGAGCAGTTCGGTACTGATCCCGAGTACGCGGGCCGCGACGGCACGGCGTTCGGGGTCGTAGGTGCGCAGCGGCGCCTCGTCTCCGGCGAGTGCGGCCGCGAGTTTCCAGCCCAGGTTGTAGGCGTCCTGGATACCGGTGTTCATACCCTGGCCGCCGGTCGGCGGGTGGACGTGCGCGGCGTCCCCGGCCAGGAGCACCCGGCCGGACCGGAACCGCGCGGCGAGCCGGATATTGGGTCGCCAGACGGTGACCCAGACGAGGTCGGTGAGGGTGATATCGCGGTCGCCTCGATAGCGATCCACCCGGGACTGCAGGTCCGCGAGCGTGGGTTCGACCTCGGTATCGATATCGCCGGGTGCGGCGAACTGGAAATGGCGCCCGCCCGGTAGCGGCGAGAACGCGATACCGCGCATGGGGTCCGCGGCCGCGGCGAACCAGTAACCGCGGTCGTGGTCGAGTGCGTCGGCGCGGACGTCGCCGAGCAGCATGCGGATCGAATCGTCGGTGGTCCCTTCGAACGCGATACCCGCCGTTTTGCGCACGGTGCTGCGCCCGCCGTCCGCGCCGGCCAGATAGGCGGCGCGAACGGTTTCGGCACCGCCGGGACCGGACAGCCGGGCCGTCACCCCGGACTCGTCCTGGTCGAACGACACCAGCGCGGTGCCCGATTCCACCCGGACCCCGAACTCCGCCAGCCGGGCGCGCAGGATCGCCTCGGTCTGCGCCTGGCCGAGGAACCACGGATTCGGGTAGGGAACGCCGGGGGTGGGATCGAGGGGGTCGCTCATCCGGTGCTCACCGGCGAACTCGCCGTCCAGATAGGCGCGCATGACCGGTGCCGGGGCCCCGGCCGCGTGGACCGCGTCCAGGACGCCCAGATCGTCGAAGACCTCGAGGGTGCGCGGCTGGATGCCGTCGCCGCGGGAACCGGGGCAGAACTCGGTGGCCTTGTCGATGACCCGGACCGCGATATCACGGCGGGCCAGGTCGATGGCGAGGGCGAGCCCGGTGGGACCGGCGCCGACGACGAGAACGGAAGACGTCACGGGAACTCCTGACAGATTTGGATGAATATAGATTCAGTGAATCTGAATTCAGTATTGTGGTTGGTAGGTTGCCGTGTCAAGGAGGTGAGGCGGGTGGCGACGAGCCGTCGGGAGCGTGCGGAGGAAACGGAGCAGGCGCTGAAAACCGCCGCGCGGCGGGTGTTCGCGGAGCGCGGCTACCTGAACACCAAGATCACCGACATCACCGCGGCGGCGGGCCGGTCGGCGGGGTCGTTCTACAACCATTTCTCCGGCAAGGAGGAACTGCTCCGCGCGCTACTGGCCGATCTGGGCGCGGCCGGTGACGCACGGGCCGGTCGGGAGGAACACAACCCGGATTTCAGCGATCCGTCCGCCGTCCGGTTCCATATCGCCGGATTCTGGGATTTCGCCCGGGACCACGCCCCGGTGCTGCGGGCGATGGATCAGGCGGCGCTGGTCAACGAGGAGTTCGGCCGGGAGCTGGGGCGATTCGGCGCGGCGCAGCGGGCCGATATCGCCGACCATCTGGACGGGCTGGTGGCGAAGGGGATGACGCTGCCGGGCACCGTCGACACCAGCCTCGCGATGATGTTCTTGCTCGTCCAGGCGGTATCGACCGCGGTCGAGGACGGTGCGCTGGAGATACCGGACGGCGAGGCCGTGGAGAGTCTCACGCGGTTCGTCTACCGCGGGCTCACCGGCCGCGACTACTGAGGAAGGTGTCCGGTCCGCGTATCGGTCAGGGCAGCAGGACGATCGACCCGGTGGTCCGGCGGCTCTCCAGGTCGCGATGCGCCTGTTCGGCCTCGGCGAGTGGATAGGTCGCGCCGATCCGGACGGTGAGCGAGCCGTCGGCGACCGCCTCGAGGATATCGCGGGCCCGCCATTCGAGTTCGGCCCGATCGCGGGTGTAGTGCGCGATATTCGGCCGCGTCACGAAGACCGAACCGGCCGCGTTGAGCCGCTGCAGATCCACCGGCGGTACCGGTCCGCTGGCCGCGCCGAACAGCGCCAGCGTGCCGCGCACCCGCAGCGACGCCAGACTGGCATCGAAGGTCGCCGCGCCCACGCCGTCGTAGACCGCGGCAACACCGGCGCCGTCGGTGAGTTCGCGGACCCGGTCGGCGAGGCCGTCGCCGTAGCGCAGCACCTCCCAGGCGCCCGCGGCGCGGGAGAGGCTCTCCTTCTCGTCCGAGGACACCGTGGTGATCACCCGGATATCGCGGGCCGCGGCCAGTTGGGTGAGCAGCAGTCCCACCCCGCCGGCGCCCGCGTGCACCAGGATCGTCTCGCCCGGTTCGGGTTTGTAGACCGATTCGATCAGATAGTGCGCCGTCATCCCCTGCAGCAGCGCCGACGCGGCCACCGGCGGATCCACATCGCCGGGGACGGTCACCGCGACCGCGGCGTCCACCACGGTGCGCGGCGCGTAACTGTTCGGGGCGGCCGCCCAGGCGATTCGGTCGCCGATCGCGAATCCGGTGGTCTCGGCGCCGATCTCGGCGACGATCCCGGTCCCCTCGGAACCCGGGATATAGGGCACCGGACGAGGGTAGGTGCCGGTGCGGAAATAGGTATCGATGTAGTTGACACCGACGGCGTCGACATCGACCAGTAGCTGATTCGGCCCGGGTACCGGTTCGGGGACCTCGGTGAGGGTCAGGACTTCCGGACCGCCGTGCCTGTCTACCTGGATGGCGCGCATGGTCCAGTTCTACACCCGCGCCGCCGCCGCGCTCCCGCGGGTCCGGGGATCCGCCGTGTTCACGCGGTCCCTACCGCGGACGGCCCGGCCGGGGGCGCGTTACCCGCCGGTAGACTCCGGTCCATGAGTGCTGAAACCGCCACCGTCACCGTTCGCGCACCGAAGGAGATCGTCGACTCGGTCCGTGCATTCGTCGCCGCGCACGGGGGCTCGGCCGAAGCCGTGCTGCAGCCGGTGGGCCGCCGGGGTGTCCGGGTCACGCTGGTGGGAGCCGACGGTGTGCTCGGCGACCGGATGGTGGCCGATACCGCGACCGCGCAGGCCGTGGTCGAGGCGGTGGACGGTCTGACCGCCGCCGAGGGCTGGGAACGCGAACTCGTATCGCGGACCACGCCGGCCGCCGGTCACTGGGCGAAGATGGCCGGCTGGGTCGCGAAGCAGACCCGATTCCCCGTGGCGCGCAACGAGAAATAGGTCCCGGGTTATGTGATACCTGTGGGTACTCACAGGTCGGCCCCCGGGCCTTCAGGTAGCTCGAACAGATTCGTGGACAAAAACTACTGACGAGTAACCGGTTCGCGCTACCGTTAGTGCCTCGAGCGACAGCCTGGGGTAGAAGGAGCCGATATGACGGTCAGTAGTCCGACCCGTGCCCGACTCACGGTGTCCGGCCGTCCCATTTCCAATCATCTCCGCGATGTTTCGACGCTGTCCCGTCAGATGGTGGGCCATTTCGTCGAGCACGTGGCGCCGTGCGGAACCCTGCCGGGAGACGCCTTACAGGGCGATGTGACCGCGGTGACGCGGCTGTGTCTCGAACTCACCCTCAGCCGGCTCGACGGGCGCGAACTCCCGGAGCGGATCGAACAGGTGCGGGAGGCCGCCGCCGAATGGGCGCGGGAGGGTATCCCGATCGACACCATCAACCACGCCATCCACGAGGGCTTCAAACTCGGTTTCGACCGGATCATGTCCACCGCCGGTCCCGCGGATTCGGCGACCCTGGTCGCGACCGCCCGCCGGATGCTGGAGATCCTGGACACCATCACCTCCGAGGTCGCGCTCGCCTACGTGGGCGAATACCGCGGTGTCGTCTCCGAACACCACACCGCCGTACACACCCTGACCTCCGCCCTGCTCGGCGGGCACAGCACCGCCACCATGGCCCGCGAATGCGGTATCGAGATCGCCGCGTCGTATCAGGTACTGGCCCTGGCGCTCCCGCCGCATCCGGACGAATCGGCGCCACAGGTGGACGGGCGGATCGTCGCGCGCCGCAAACTACGCCGGGTCCAGGCGGAACTGGCCCGCTGTTGCGGGGAACGGGCGCTCTCGCTGCTGAGTATCGACGGCGGTACGGTCCTGCTGCCCGCGGAAGCGTTCCCCGACGAGACCCTCGACGCGCTGATCGACGGGTTGTCCCGGGTCGCGCAGGTGCCGGTCACCGCCACGGTGGTCACCGCCGCGCCCACCGAGATCCCCGATGCCACCGATCGGGCCCATGAGCTGCTCGATACGGTGCAGCGCATCACCGACGGCGGCGGGCTGCACCGGTTCACCGATCTGGCCCTGGAATTCCAGATCACCCGGCCCGGTCCGGCGCGTGAGCATCTCAGCGCGATCCTGGACCCGCTGGACGAACATCCCGAACTGCTGGAGACGCTGCGCCAGCACATCGCCAACAATTTCAACCGGCAGCGCACCGCGCGGCTGATGCATATGCACACCAATACGCTCGACTACCGGCTCAAACGGGTGCGGCTGCTGACCGGGTTCGACCCGGCGATCCCCACCGGCCTGTGGTATCTGACCTCCGCGCTGGTCGCCCGGAGCTACACCAGCGGCACGTGACCGTCAGGCGGGTTGCGAATCCGGTTCCCGGACCGCGGCCGGCAGCGGTTCGCGGGTGCGCAGCGACGCCCACAGCGTCGCGGTGGCCGCCGTGCACAGCGCCGCGCCGCCCACATGGATCGCGACCAGGGCCGCGGGCACATCGGTGAAGTACTGCACCACCCCGACCAGGGCCTGCGTCAGTACCAGGCCGATCAGGACGAAGTACCGGTCGCGGACCGGTTTGGTGATACCGGTCGCGTAGAGACCGAAACCGAGCCCGATGAGCAGGGCCAGGTAGCCGATGAGCAGCTGCGCGTGCAGATGCACGAGGGTCGTGATCTCGATCTCGAGCCGGGCCACCGGGCGATCGATGCTCTTGTCGCCCGCGTGCGGGCCCGCGCCGGTGACCAGGGTGCCGGCCACCAGGACGCCGGCCAGGGTCACACCGCTGAGCGCGGTGAGCATGCGCAGCGGGCCCGGAGCGCGGACGGTCTCCACGCCGTCGTCGGGGGTGGCCACCTTCGAGACCAGCACCGCGGCCAGCCAGACCATGAGCATCGAGGCCAGCAGATGCAGGGCGACGGTCCACCACAGCAGCCCGGTCAGCACGGTGATACCGCCGAGGATCGCCTGCAGCACGGTACCCGCGGGCATCAACCAGGCATAGACCAGGACTTCACGGCGACGCCGGGCCCGGATGACGGCGAGAACGATGAGCGCCGCGCACAGGGTGACCGCGAAGACGAGCATCCGGTTGCCGAACTCCACGGCCTGATGGATCCCGGGCACTTCCGAGACGCCGACCGGCGTGAAACTACCCGGGAAGCACTGCGGCCAGGTCGGGCAGCCGAGCCCGGAGGCGGTGACCCGCACGATCGCGCCGGTCACGGCGATTCCGGCCTGGGTGGCGAGCACCGCCAGCGCGATCAGGAGCTGGGTGCGGCGCGACGGCAGGGGGAGCCGGTCGACGAGTCGCAGGAAGGCGCGAGTGAGCACGTCACGATGGTAGCGGGCGCGCCGGAGGCCGCCGCCGCCGGTCTACTACGAAGTGTCGTGGTCGACCGGGCGGGTTACTCGAACCGGAACCAGCGCACGGCCAGCAACCCGGCCCCGGTACCCCAGAGCGCCAGCACGATCACGCCGAACCAGTCGACGCTTCCGCGCAGCGCGTCCTCCAGAGCGACGGCCAGCGCACCGGAGGGCACCAGCCGCACCAGGGTGTGCACCACCGACGGCAGTTCCTCGGAGGCGAAGACCACACTGGCGATACCCAGCATCACGAACCAGAGGATATTGGCCAGGGCCAGCACCACCTCGGCCTTGAGGGTGCCGCCCAGGAGCAGTCCCATCGCCGCGAAGGTCGCGGTACCGAGTGCGATCAGCAGGGCCCCCAGCGCGAGTCCCGCCGGGGTCGGGCGCCAGCCCAGGGCCACCCCGATCAGGCCCAGCAGTACGGCCTGCAGGATCACCACCAGCAATACCGCGCCGCTCTTACCCGCGACGATCCCCCAGCGGGGCAGGGGAGTGGCGCCGAGACGTTTGAGCGCGCCGTAGCGCCGGTCGAATCCGATGGCGATGGCCTGGCCGGTGAACGCCGTCGACATCACGGCCACCATCATCACCGCGGGCACGATCTTGTCGATCTTGTCCGGGCCCATATCGCCGAAGGGCAGCAGCGCCAGCCCGATCAGCAGGGTGATGGGGATGAACATGGTGAGCAGCAGCTGCTCACCGTTGCGCAGCAGCAGCACCAGATCCAGGCGGGTCTGCGCGAGCAGCATGGCGCCCCGGCCGGCGGGACGTGGATCGGGCGCGAAGGTTCCCGGCCCGAAACGGTTGGCGGTGAGATCCGGCTTCGTCACACGATCTCCCTCGCAGCGGATGGATACGGTCCGCGGCGCCCGCGGCGGAGGTATCGCGTCATGCGCGCAGATCCCGTCCGGTCAGTTCCAGGAAAACGTCCTCGAGCCGGCGCTGGTCGATGCGGATATCGGTGGCGAGCACGTTGACCCGCGCGCACCAGGCGGTCACGGTGGCCAGCACCTGCGGGTTGATCTCGCCCTCCACCAGATACGAGCCGGGGCCGGTCTCCTTGGGGGAGAACCCCTCCGGCAGTGCCCGTTGCAGCAGGGCCAGATCGAGATTCGGGGGTGCGGCGAAGCGCAGCTGGCCGGCGGCGCCGTGCGCGGTCACCTCGGCCGGTGTGCCGGACGCGACGATCCGGCCGTGATCGATGATCACCAGATGGTCGGCCAGCTCCTCGGCCTCGTCCATGAGATGGGTGGTCAGCAGTACGCTCACCCCGTCCCGGCGCAGCGCGTCGATCAGTTCCCACACCATGATCCGGGCCTGGGCGTCCATCCCCGCGGTGGGTTCGTCCAGAAAGACGATCTCCGGCCGTCCGACCAGGGCGCAGGCCAGCGACAGCCGCTGCTGCTGGCCGCCGGAGAGCCGCCGGTAGGGCGTGCGGCGGCTGTCGGCCATACCCAGCACACCCAGCAGCCATTCGGGATCGAGCGGGTCGGCCGAATAGGAGGCGACGAGATCCAGCATCTCACCGGCCCGGGCGCCCGGATAGGCGCCACCACCCTGCAGCATCACGCCGATCCGGGGCCGCAGCCGTTCGGAATCGGCGATCGGATCGAGTCCGAGCACCCGCACGCGCCCGGCGTCGGGCCGTACGAATCCCTCGCACATCTCCACCGTCGTGGTCTTACCGGCACCGTTCGGCCCGAGCAGGGCGAACACCTGCGCCGGTTCGATGGTGAAAGCGATACCGTCCACCGCGGTCGTCTCGCCGTAGCGTTTGGCGACATGGTCCACCTGGACGGCGGGCACCCGGGAAACGGTCACGAGGTCACACCGTATGCCTCGGCCGCCTGTGACGGGGGCGACACCCCCTGCTGGGCACGCCACGGCAGGGCGTTGCGGGTGACCACGATGAACAGCACCGAGACGATCACCGTCGCCACCGCCGACCCGACGATCTGGAAGACCTCGAGGTCGGCGCCGCGCGGCATCAGGATCACGCTGACGACCGCGGAGATGCCGATGGCGGGTGCCCGGAACACCGGCCGGGTGGCCCAGGCCGCCAGCGGCACGATCGCCCACAGCAGATACCAGGGCTGCACCACCGGGAACAGCAGCACGATCGCGCCCAGGGCGACACCGAGCGCGCCGACCGGGTGGACCCGTCCGGTCCAGGTGGCCACCAGCATGCGCACCGTGATCACGCCCGCCACCACCGCGGCGATGGGCCGGGTGATGCTGAGCAGGGCGGTGGTGTGGTCGCCCAGGCCGAGCAGGACCCCGCCGAATCCGGTGACGATGCCCAGCGCCGTCGGCAGCGACATCCAGCTGCGTACCGCGCTGGCGGTGTTGAGCGTGTTCAGCCAGCCGAAGCCGAGTCCGCTCACGGTGCTGATCACCAGGGTCGTCACGATCGCGATCAGCCCGAGCAGCCCCGCGGCCGCGAGAACGGGCCGCAGACCGGGACCCCAGCGCCGGGCCAGGGCCATACCCGCGAATCCCAGGGCGATGATCGAGGTGATCTTCACCGAAGACGAGAGGCTGATGGTGACCGCTCCCGCGATCAGCAGCGCCCAGCCGCGCCCGTCCAGCGGCGGGGGACCGCCGTCACCGGGGATCCCGTGGATGGCGCGCAGCATGAATTCCAGGCCGGCCAGCATCAGGCCGAGCATCAGGGCGTCGTTGTGCACCCCGCCGACGAGATGGAAAAGCACCAGCGGATTGGCCACACCCAGCCACAGCGCGCTGACCGGAGCCACCCCGCAGCGCACCGACAGGCGCGGCAGCGCCCAGACGATCAGTGCGACCCCGGCGAGCGCGAGCAGCCGGTGCACCCAGACCCCGGCCAGGATGTTCTCCCCGGTGACCTGGGCGATGCCGTGCCCGATCCAGAGGAACAGCGGCCCGTACGGCGCGGGTGTCTCCCGCCAGATGTTGGGGACGTTGTTGGTGAGCACGTTGTCGATCCCGAGCCCGGCGACCGGCCCCTCCTGATAGGGGTCGATACCCCGCGCGGCGATCTCGCTCTGCGCCAGATAGGAGTACACATCGTTGCTGAACATCGGCGGTGCGACGCACAGCGGGATGATCCAGAGCAGCAGCGTGCGGTCGAGTTGGCGGCGGGTCAGCCGGTGCCGCGGCCCGCCGCCGAGCCCGCCGACGGCGAAGCGGCCCAGCAGCAGCCAGGCCAGCACCACGGTCGCGGTGCCCACCATGCACATGGCCAGGGAGCCGGTATGGGCGCGCGCGAAGATGCCCAGTACCCGCATCCCGGAGGTCGGATTCTGGTGGACCGGCTGCGCCCCGATACCGAGCGCGCTGATCGCCATCAGCACCGTGCCGGTGGCGCCCATCAGCCGGATCCGGTCCAATTGCGCGCGTTCGCGCCGGTCCAGTCCCGGGACCTCGGATTCGTCGCTGTGCAGGACCGCGATGGTGTGCTCGGAGGCCGGAACGTCGAGTCCGAGGGCGCGCCGCACCAGTCCCAGTGCGCGCTGCCCGCGCGACGCCGATGCGCCCGGGGCGCCTGCCTGTCCTGCCACGGTCACCGAGACTAGTTCGCCGCGGCCGCAGTTCGCGCCCGGCGGTGGCTTTCCGGAGCCCCCGCACCGGAGTGAAGCACATCACTGTGCGAATTACGCCGGGCGGCGGCGACCGGGACTTGTTCGCCGGAGCAGGCGGTTTCCGGGTCCGGCCGGAAATCGGCGGGCGACGGGGACCCGCCTGGTCAGGGCACCCTTATTAGATTTCGGGAACGAATTCCGCCACACTGATGTTGTGAAAACTGTGGGTTTGCCGAACACGGACGAAAGGGCTGGTCACCGGACCGGTGCCGGATCCGTCGGCGTGCCCGTGACCGGCGGGGAAGGTCATACCCGGGCGGCGATCGTACGACTGCTGCTCGAGGAGGGTCCGATCACCGCGACCGCGATCGGTAGCGCGCTGGGACTGGCTCCGGCCGGGGTGCGCCGGCACCTCGACGCGCTCATCGAATCGGGCCAGGCGCGGGCGGGGCGTTCCGCCCCGTGGCAGCAGAAGGGCCGCGGCCGCCCGGCCAAGCAGTATCAGCTCACCGGCGCCGGGCGCAGCATGCTGGGCCACGCCTACGACGATCTGGCGGGCGCGGCCATCCGGCAACTGCGGGAGATCGGCGGCGAGGACGCCGTCACCGCGTTCGCGCGGAAGCGGGCCCGGACACTGGTCGAGGGGATCGAGGCCTTGCCCGGCCGGAGCGACGAGCCCTCGGCCGACACCCCCGCGACGCGGGACGATACCGTTCGGTCCGAAACGGTGGCCAAGGCCGACGAGATCGCCACGGCGCTGTCGGACGCCGGATTCGCCGCGACCACCCGCCGGGTGGGCGCGGGCGTGCAGATCTGTCAGCATCACTGCCCGGTCTCGCATGTGGCCGAGGAATTCCCCGAGCTGTGCGAAGCCGAGCTCGAGGCCTTCCGGGAAGTGCTCGGCACCCATGTGCAGCGGCTGGCGACCATCGCCAACGGCGACTGTGCCTGCACCACCCATGTACCGCTGACCGTGCTCCCGACCCCGGAGCCCGGCACCCAACCGAACAACGCGTCACCCACCACCGCTGTGCAGCCCGCAGCGGACGTAACGAACGACTCCGGAAGGAGCGCCGAATGACGACCACCACCGACCAGGTGCCACAGCTGTCCCAGGAAGAGGCCATCGCCTCGCTGGGCAAGTACGGCTACGGCTGGGCCGACTCGGACGTGGCGGGAGCCAGCGCGCAGCGTGGTCTGTCCGAAGAGGTCGTTCGCGATATCTCGGACAAGAAGAACGAGCCGACCTGGATGCTGGAGAACCGGCTCAAGGCGCTGCGGATCTTCGATCGCAAGCCCATGCCCAACTGGGGTTCCAACCTCGAGGGCATCGATTTCGACAACATCAAGTACTTCGTGCGCTCCACCGAGAAGCAGGCCGCGAGCTGGGAAGACCTGCCCGAGGACATCAAGAACACCTACGACCGGCTGGGTATCCCGGAAGCGGAGAAGCAGCGGCTGGTCGCCGGTGTCGCCGCCCAGTACGAGTCGGAGGTCGTCTACCACCAGATCCGCGAGGATCTGGAGGCCCAGGGCGTGATCTTCCTCGATACCGATACCGGCCTGCGGGAGCACCCGGAGATCTTCCAGGAGTACTTCGGCAGCGTCATCCCGGCCGGGGACAACAAGTTCTCCGCGCTGAACACCGCCGTGTGGTCGGGTGGATCGTTCATCTACGTGCCGCCCGGGGTGCAGGTGGACATTCCGCTGCAGGCCTACTTCCGGATCAACACCGAGAACATGGGCCAGTTCGAGCGGACCCTGATCATCGTCGACGAGGATGCCTACGTGCACTACGTCGAGGGCTGCACCGCGCCGATCTACCAGTCCGATTCGCTGCATTCGGCCGTGGTCGAGATCATCGTGAAGAAGGGCGGCCGCTGCCGCTACACCACCATCCAGAACTGGTCGAACAACGTCTACAACCTGGTCACCAAGCGGGCCAAGGCCGAGGCGGGCGCGACCATGGAGTGGATCGACGGCAATATCGGCTCCAAGGTCACCATGAAGTACCCGGCCGTCTGGATGACCGGTGAGCATGCCAAGGGCGAAGTGCTCTCGGTGGCCTTCGCCGGCGAGGGGCAGCACCAGGACACCGGCGCCAAGATGGTGCACCTGGCTCCGCACACCTCCTCGACCATCGTGTCGAAATCGGTGGCGCGCGGCGGCGGCCGGGCCTCCTACCGCGGCCTGGTCCAGGTGAACAAGGGCGCGCACGGGTCCAAGTCGACGGTGAAATGCGATGCGCTGCTGGTCGACACCATCAGCCGCTCCGATACCTACCCCTACGTCGATATCCGCGAGGACGACGTGACTATGGGGCACGAGGCCACCGTCTCCAAGGTTTCCGAGGACCAGCTGTTCTACCTGATGAGCCGCGGCCTCACCGAGGACGAGGCGATGGCGATGGTGGTGCGCGGCTTCGTCGAGCCCATCGCCAAGGAACTCCCCATGGAGTACGCGCTGGAACTCAACCGCCTGATCGAACTGCAAATGGAAGGAGCCGTCGGCTAGTGAGCGGGCTTACGAGCGAACAGACGAGCACAGCCGCCGGGTCGAATATCGCCGAGGCCGCGGAGGCCCGTACCCCGGCGCTGAACAAGGGCGAGGTGTTCACCTCCTTCGATGTGAACGCCTTCGAGATCCCCTCCGGTAAGGACGAGGCGTGGCGGTTCACCCCGCTGCGCCGGCTGCGCGGCCTGCACAACGGCACCGCCACCGCCGACGGGCGGGCGGGTGTCGAGGTCGGGCGGGTCGACGGAGTCACCGTGGAGACGGTGGGCCGCGACGATTCCCGTCTGGGCGAAGGCGGCACCCCGTCCGATCGGGTGGCCGCCCAGGCCTATTCCGGGTTCGAGCAGGCGACGGTGATCTCGGTCGGCAAGGAGACCGAGGTGGCCGAACCGGTCGTCGTCCGGATCACCGGGCCGGGCGAGGGGAAGACCGCCTACGGTCATCTGCAGGTGCGACTGGCCGAATTCGCCGTCGCCACCGTGGTGATCGACCAGCGCGGGAGCGGAACCTACGCCGAGAACCTCGAATTCGTACTCGGCGACAGCGCCAAGCTGACCGTCGTGGCGGTACAGGACTGGGCCGACGATGTCGTGCACGCCACCGCCCACCACGCGCTCGTGGGCCGCGACGCGGTGCTGCGGCATACCGCGGTCACCCTCGGCGGCGATCTGGTCCGGCTCACCGGCAATGTCCGCTACGCGGGACCGGGCGGCGACGCCGAACTGCTCGGCCTGTACTTCGCCGACGCGGGCCAGCATTTCGAACAGCGCCTGCTGGTCGATCACGCGGTCCCGCACTGCAAGTCGAATGTTCTCTACAAGGGCGCGCTGCAGGGCGATCCGGATTCGCACAAGGGTGACGCCCGCACGGTCTGGGTCGGCGATGTGCTGATCCGGGCCGCGGCCGAGGGCACCGATACATTCGAGATCAACCGCAACCTGGTGCTCACCGACGGCGCCCGCGCCGATTCGGTGCCGAACCTGGAGATCGAGACCGGCGAGATCGTCGGCGCCGGCCACGCGTCGGCGACCGGCCGGTTCGACGACGAGCAGCTGTTCTATCTGCGCGCCCGCGGAATTCCGGAAGACGCCGCCCGCCGCCTGGTGGTGCGCGGGTTCTTCCACGAGATCATCCAGAAGATCGCGGTCCAAGAGGTCGCCGAGCGGTTGGAGGCGGCCATCGAGGCCGAACTCGCCGCCATCGGCGCCTGACCGAATCCACAGCCTCACAGCCACCGAAGGAATCCATCACGCCATGACCACCCTGGAAATCAAGGACCTGCACGCCGAGGTCAACACTCCGGACGGGGATACCGTCAAGATCCTCAACGGGGTGAACCTCACCGTGAAATCCGGCGAGACGCACGCCATCATGGGCCCCAACGGCTCCGGTAAGTCGACGCTGTCCTATGCCATCGCCGGACATCCCAAGTACACCGTCACCTCGGGTTCGATCACCCTCGACGGCGAGGACGTCTTGGAGATGTCGGTGGACGAGCGGGCGCGGGCGGGTCTGTTCCTGGCCATGCAGTACCCGATCGAGGTTCCCGGTGTCTCGATGTCGAACTTCCTGCGCACGGCCGCGACCGCGGTGCGTGGCGAGGCGCCCAAACTGCGGCACTGGGTCAAGGAGGTGAAGGAGTCGATGAACGAACTCGATATCGACGCCGCCTTCGCCGATCGCAGTGTGAACGAGGGTTTCTCCGGCGGTGAGAAGAAGCGCCACGAGATCCTGCAGCTGGGCCTGCTGAAGCCGAAGATCGCCATTCTCGACGAAACCGACTCCGGCCTCGACGTGGACGCGCTGCGCATCGTCTCCGAGGGCGTCAACCGCTACAAGGAGCGGGAGAACGGCGGGGTTCTGCTGATCACGCACTACACGCGCATCCTGCGCTATATCCAGCCGGAGTTCGTGCACGTGTTCGTGGGCGGGCGCATCGTCGCCGAGGGCGGCGCCGAACTCGCCGAGGAACTGGACGCGAACGGCTATGTGAAATTCACCCAGACGGCCGGAGCCGGAGCCTGAGATGACCGCGACCCTTCCCGCCTTCGATGTCGCCCGGATCCGGGCCGACTTCCCGATCCTGAACCGTACGGTCCGGGACGGGAAGCCGCTGGTGTACCTGGATTCCGGGGCCACCTCGCAGCGGCCGCTGGCGGTGCTGGACGCCGAACGTGAATTCCTGACCGAACGGAATTCGGCGGTGCACCGCGGCGCGCACCAGCTGGCCGAGGAGGCGACCGACGCCTACGAGGACGCCCGCGCCGAGATCGCCCGGTTCGTCGGTGTCGCCGCCGACGAGATCGTGTTCACCAAGAACGCCACCGAATCGCTGAACGTGGTGACCTACGCGTTCGCCGACGACCGGTTCCCGTATCACCTGGGTCCGGGCGACGAGATCGTCATCACCGAACTGGAACATCACGCGAATCTGGTGCCGTGGCAGGAACTGGCCCGCCGTACCGGGGCGACCCTGCGGTGGTACGGGGTGACCGACGACGGCCGTATCGACCTGGATTCGCTCGAGCTGACGCCGGCCACCAAGGTCGTGGCGTTCACCCATCAGTCCAATGTGACCGGTGCGGTGGCGCCGGTGACGGAACTGGTGGCCCGGGCCCGGGCCGTGGGCGCGCTGGTGGTGCTGGACGCCTGCCAGTCTGTACCGCATGCCGCGGTCGATTTCCGCGCGCTGGACGTGGATTTCGCCGCATTCTCCGGGCACAAGATGCTGGGCCCGTCCGGTGTCGGCGTGCTGTTCGGCAAGCGCGCGCTGCTCGCGGAGCTCCCGCCGTTCATCACCGGTGGTTCCATGATCGAGACGGTGACCATGGAGAAGACCACCTTCGCCCCGCCGCCGCAGCGGTTCGAGGCCGGAGTGCCGATGACCTCACAGGTCGTCGGGCTCGGCGCCGCGGTGCGGTACCTGCGGGGGATCGGGATGGACGCGGTGGCCGCGCACGAGCACACGCTGGTCGACGCGGCGCTCGCGGGCCTGGGCGAAATCCCCGGTATCCGTATCGTCGGGCCGACCGAGAACGTGGACCGCGGTGGCGCGGTGGCGTTCGTGGCCGACGGGATCCACGCGCACGACCTGGGGCAGATCCTGGACGACGAGGGAGTCGCGATCCGGGTCGGGCACCATTGCGCCTGGCCGCTGCACCGCCGCTTCGGGATCGCCGCGTCCGCGCGGGCCTCCTTCGCCCTGTACAACACCGTGGACGAGGTGGATCAACTGGTCGCCGCGGTGCGGAAGGCCCAGAGCTTCTTCGGGGTTGCCTAGAACATGCGCATGGAGCAGATGTACCAGGAAGTGATCCTGGACCATTACAAACATCCGCACAATCGCGGCCTCCGGGAGCCGTTCGGCGCGGAGGTGCACCACGTCAACCCCACCTGCGGCGACGAAGTGACGCTTCGGGTGCGGCTCGGCGCGGACGGCTCCGTCGAGGACGTGTCCTACGACGGGCAGGGCTGTTCGATCAGCCAGGCGTCGATCTCGGTACTCACCGATCAGGTCATCGGCCTGCCGCTTTCCGAAGCGCTGGCCGTGGTCGACTCGTTCAACGAGATGATCGGCAGCCGGGGTACCGTCGAAGGAGACGAGGACATCATCGGCGACGGGATCGCCTTCGCCGGTGTCGCGAAATACCCGGCCCGGGTGAAATGCGCGTTACTGGGCTGGATGGCTTTCAAGGACGCCGTCTTCCGGATCGACGGTGCGGCCGACGCCGTGGCCGCGGGCGCGGCATCCGATACCGAGCGAGCACGGAACGGGGAAACACCATGACCGATACTTCCGCCACCGAATCCACCCCGGCGGTCGCGCCGGACGATGCGGTGCCCGCCGAAACCGAACTGTCTGCCGAGGAACTCGAGCAGCTGGCCGATCTCGAAGAGGCGATGCGCGATGTCGTCGACCCCGAACTCGGTATCAACGTGGTCGATCTCGGCCTGGTGTACGGAATGCGGGTAGAGGAGACGACCGCGGTCCTGGATATGACCCTGACCTCGGCGGCCTGTCCGCTCACTGATGTGATCGAGGATCAGTCGCGCAACGCTCTGGTGCGCAGCGGCCTGGTCGACGATCTGAAGATCAACTGGGTCTGGATGCCGCCGTGGGGTCCCGACAAGATCACCGAGGACGGCCGGGAACAGTTGCGGGCCCTCGGTTTCACGGTCTAGCGGCAGGTCCGAAGGGCCTGATCTCACAATTGGCGACGGCGACCACTCGGTCGCCGTCGCATTTTGGTCTATACCCGAATTGGTCCGGGCGACCCGCGGTAACCGGTCCGGAGGTATGCACCGGTGGCGCCGTACGGTGAAACGGTCGTATTTCTTCCCGGTAATCGCGGTGCTTCGCGGGATTACCCGGATATTCGGGTTTCCCGTCAGTGGGATGGGTTCATATGCCCGCATTGTTGGATTTCGGGGGACGGGCGGAGCCGGTAAGCAGCGGCCGCAACGGCATTCGACCCTTCTGAATATCAATTTTTCCCGTCCGCCGCCAATCGCCGACCGATCGGTCCGTTTTCAGCGCTCCCTCGCTGGTGATAGGGGATGCGCTCGCGATGTGCGGTGCGGCACGCCCCGATGCATGTGCACCCGGAGCCGGGTGCGGCCGGCGTGATCTTCACCGTCGCAATGCCTTTCCGCATTACACGAGGTCGCGGACCTATCACGGATCGGTGACAATCGATTATCCGCCGTTATTGAGAGAGTTCACGACAATGCTGCTACTGTGATCGGGTCGTCGGGTTCCGGGCCATCGGAGGATGCGCTCCGATGGGCAGTGATCGGCCGAATGACTTGTCCCTTGGTTACTTTCGAGTAGGCGAAAGTAACCAAGGGATATGTCACCGACCGTAGCCGAGGTACCCGGCACGGAACCTCATCCGGCCAGGGGCGAACATGGTCGGCGTCGCGAGGAAGGCGAGACGAAGCGCCGTGGCCTGCCACGGCACCGCGTGGCGCACCTCGAGCCCCGTCAACGACGAGAAAGCTGATGAATCTGAATACCGCCGTGCTGCTTCCCTGGATCCTCGCCCCCATATTGGTGCTCGGCGTGGCGTGGTACGCCGTTCGGGCCGTGCGCGAACAACAGAAGCGACTCACCGTGCTCGAGCGCGAGCTGGCAGTCCGCGAGGATGCTCTCGAGCATCTCGCCGCCAGCACGCTACCGGCGCTGTCGGAGTCCGTGCGCCGGTTCGAACAGACCGCCGTCGGCCCGGAAGTCCCCCCGGGCCTGGAGAATTCGCGCTTCGCCCAATGCCTGCGCTGGATCATCGACCGGGTCGCCGAAGATCTGCGTACCGTCCAGAACGAGACCCGTGAATCCGTCACCCGGGAGACCGAGGACCAGCTCCGCACCGCCGTGTCCACGGCGGAGCGCGCGGTCCGGGACGAGGCCGAATCCGGTAAGGAACGCGCCGAAACGCTGTCGCGTGAGGCGACCAGCGCCGCGGTCCGGTCGTTCGGTACCTCCGTGGTGAGCCTGGGCGCCGACGTCAGCCAGGTGGTCAGCTCCGCGCTGCGTGAGCACCGCGACGACCGGGTCTACGAAACTC
The DNA here is from genome assembly GCF_055586645.1 of Nocardia sp. NPDC049935. Lineage (NCBI taxonomy): Bacteria > Bacillati > Actinomycetota > Actinomycetes > Mycobacteriales > Nocardiaceae > Nocardia > Nocardia sp. NPDC049935. Next base: position 456,151 of record NZ_JBVJHV010000001.1, read on the forward strand.
TCATCCGCATCGACCACACCGTTCAGCAGATGATCCGCCAGGCGCAGTCCTACGTGATCGTCTGTGGTGGCCTGCCCGGCCGGCGGTGGCCCGCCCAGTCGCTGACCGACGTGGTCGGCGGCGCTACCGGCCGTGTGCGCGACTACCTTCGCGTCCGGCCCTCCCAGCTCGACCGCATCGTCATCAGCCGTGCGGTGGAACCGCTGGTCCACACCCTGGCCTCGCTCATCGACAACGCGCTGCGTTACTCGCCGCCGACCTCCTTCGTCGATGTCACGTTCCAGGAAGGCCATCACGGGGTGACCGTGATCGTCGACGACGCGGGCGTGCGGATGAACGCCGAGCAGATGGAGGAGGCGCGGCAGGTCCTCGCCAACGAACGCTCGGTCGACATCCACCAGCTCGGCCCCGCCCCGAAGGTCGGCTTCCCCGGTATCGCCGCGCTCGCCCGCCGCTACGGGTTCACCGTCTACATCGACGGCCCCAACGCGTACGGCGGTATGCGTGCCATGGTCTACATCCCGGAGGCCCTGCTGGTCGCTCCCAAGACCAACCAGGAGAACGACGTTTTGCCCAATGGTGGACAAGCTCCGCGTGAACTCGCCGCGGTACCCGGCGGTCAGGCATCCTCGGTATCGGCCGGCACCGGAAACGCACTGACCGGTTCGGCCCCCTCGGCGGGCGGAGCCCATTCCGCCGTCACCACCGGGGCGCACGCCGCGGTTCCGGCGGAGGCCGAGGCGACGGTGTCGAGCGACCGGTTATCGCCCGCAACGGCTTCCGCCGATCAGTACGAGGACGAGCAGCGGACGACGGTCCACGACATCACCAGCGGCGGGCTGCCCAGACGCCGGCGGCGCGCGGCAGCGGTGCCCGCGGATATCAACGACCGCGTAGCCGATCCGTCCAGGACAGAACCGGGCCAGGCCCGTCCCGATATCGCCGCCGCCTGGCAGAGCGGCTCCAAGAGCGGCCGTGCCGCCGCATCCGAACACACCGAAGGGATGACATCCTGATGGGTTCACCGAGGACAGTGGTATCCGACAGCACCAACAAACTGGGCTGGTTACTGGACGATCTCGAGGTTCCCGGCGTCCGATTCGCCGTCCTGTTGTCCGAGGACGGGCTGCGCATCGCGCATTCGGCGGGGATCGCGAAGGACGATGCCGAACGGTTCGCGGCCGCGGCTTCGGGCCTGCGCTCGCTCGGAAAGGCGCTCGGCGAATTCTGCGGCAGCAACGGAAACGATGTGCGGCAGAACATGACCGAATACGACCAGGGCATGATCATGATCACGGCCGCGGGCGAGGGCGCGCTCCTGGGCGTGGCGACCATGACCGATATCGATGTGGGTCTCATCGCGCACCGGATGAACGAACTGGCGGGGCGGGTAGGTCACGAGCTCGGTAGCGAGCCCCGCAGAGGCGCACACGGCGGCGATCTGGCATGAGCCGGTCGCGGCGTGATCCAGACCTGGTCCGTGCGTACGTGCGGACCGGCGGGCGCTCCCGTCCGACTCGCGATCTGGGCCTGGTGACCCTGGTCGTCGCCCTCGGCGACCCGTCACCCGGCGCCACCCCGGACGCGCGCCGGGTGATCGACGTCTGCGCCCGGGGTGCCCTGTCCATTGCCGAGGTCGCCGCGTATCTCGACCTCCCGCCCTCGGTCGTGACGATCGTCGTCTCCGACCTGCTGGACAGCGGACACCTCAATATCCCGACCCCGGCGGAGATAATGCCGGAGATCGCCCTGCTCGAGGAGGTACTCAATGGGCTCCGTGCTCTCCCGGCCTGATCGGTCCGCGGATTACGGTCGCGCGGTCGACTATGTGCCGGAGACGGTGACCCGATCGGTGAAATTGCTGGTGGCCGGTAATTTCGGCGTCGGCAAGACCACCTTCGTGAGCAGTGTTTCCGAGATCAAACCCTTGCGGACCGAGGAGACCATCACCGAGGCCAGCGTCGGTATCGACGATCTGGGCGGACTGGGGTCGAAGACGACGACCACGGTGGCGATGGACTTCGGCCGTATCACGCTCAACCCCGAACTGGCGCTGTACCTCTTCGGAACCCCGGGCCAGCAGCGGTTCATCCCGCTGTGGGAGGAACTGGCCAAGGGCGCGCTCGGCGCCCTGGTGCTGGTCGACACCCGGCGTATCGAGAAGGCCGATGAGGTGCTCGCTACGCTGGAGGAGCGTGGTGTGCCCTATGCGGTCGGAGTCAACGAGTTCGAAGGATCGAATCGCTACCCACTGTCGGAGGTCCGGGAAGCCCTGGATCTCACCGATGACACTCCACTCATCGCGCTCGACGCGCGTGACCGGCGAACCTGCATACAGTCGCTGATCACGCTCGTCGAATATTTGTTCCACCGATTGGAGTCTCGTCTTTGACCACGCAGTTCTCTCCGGTTCCGCAGCAACAACCCCCTTTCGCCGGCTGTCCGGTGGTCGGGGAACCCACCGGAGGCGTCGGCCCCCGCTTCAGCCTGTTCTCGGAAGAATTCGCCGATGATCCGCATCGCGCCTATTCCGCGATGCGCAGCCGTTACGGGTCGCTGGTCCCCATCGACCTGGCGCCCGATGTGCCCGCGACACTGGTGATCGGCTACGACGCGGCCGTCCGAATTCTCAACGATCCGGATCGTTTCCCGGCCGACCCGCGTACCTGGCAGACCAGCATCCCGGCCGATTCACCGGTCAAACCGATGATGGAGTGGTACCCGAACGCGCTGCGTAACAGTGGTGAGCTGCATCAGCGTTACCGCCAGGCCTATGTGCACGCGATCGACGGGATCGATCTGCACGAGTTGAATCAGACCGTGGAGAGCATCGCGCTTCCGCTGATCAACACCTTCTGCGAATCCGGCAAGGCCGATCTCGTCACCCAGTACGCGTTCCCCCTGGTTTTCGAGGTGCTCAACCGGATGGTCGGGTGTACCCCGGAGCTGGGGGAGCGCGTCGCGAACGGAATGGCCGCGCTGTTCGACACCGTCAACGCCGAATGGGGGATGACCCATCTGAGCGAGGCGCTGATGGAACTCATCTTCCAGAAGCGCTCCGATCCCGGTGACGACGTCACCTCGCGGCTGGTGCATCATCCGGCCAAACTCGACGACGAGGAGCTGCTGTCCAATCTGATCAGCTTCTACGGCGCGGGTGTCGAGCCGCAGCAGAACCTGATCAACAACACCCTGCTGCTGATGATGACCGACGACCGGTTCGGCGGAAATATGCTGGGCGGCAGCCTGTCGACCCGCGACGCGCTGGACGAGGTGCTGTTCAACGACCCGCCGATGGCGAACTTCTGCACCACCTATCCGCGGCAGCCGATCCTGGTCGAGAACACCTGGCTGCCCGCGCATCAGCCGGTGGTGATCAGCCTGGCCGCGTGTAACAACGATCCGGTGATCCGGGGCGGCGATCACACCGGCAACCGTTCACATCTGGCGTGGAGTATCGGACCGCATACCTGTCCGGCCCAGTCGCCGGCCTTCGTGGTGGTCCAGGGCGCGATCGATCTGCTGCTCGATACGCTGCCGGAATTGGAGCTGGCGACGCCGGTCGAGGAACTCGCTTGGCGGCCGGGGCCTTTCCACCGGGCACTGGCGGCGCTACCGGTCGCATTCCCGCCCTCTCCGCCGTTCACTATTGTCTAAGGAGACACTCGTTGGAACGCGAATCCATCGTCCTGGATATGGCCGGGGCCGATATCCAGGGGGAATCGGTACGGTTGCGGGCCCAGGGCCCGGTGGCGCCGGTGGAGTTGCCCGGAGGTGTGCCGGCCTGGTCGGTCACCGACGCGGCGGTACTGAAGAGCCTGCTGACCGATCCGCGCGTCTCGAAGGATCCGCGGCAGCACTGGGCGGCGTTCCGCAACGGTGAGATCACCGAGGACTGGCCGCTGCTGCCGTGGATCGCGGTGGAGAACATGTTCACCGCCTACGGCGCCGACCATCGGCGGCTGCGCAAACTCGTCTCGCCCGCGTTCACCCACCGCCGGACGGCGGCGCTGCGGTCCCGGGTCGAGTCGCTGGTGGCGGAACTGCTGGACGCGCTGGCCGCCGCGCCCGCCGGCTCAGTCGTCGATCTGCGTGAGGGATTCGCCTATCCCGTGCCGATCCAGGTGATCACCGAACTGCTCGGCGTCCCGGAATCGCTGGGTGCCCCGCTGCGAGTGTGTGTCGACCGGTACTTCGACACCACACTCGACGACACCGCCGCGCAGGCCAATTACGTCGAAATGTTCGGCCTGGTGTCCGAGCTCGTCGCATTCCGCCGGGCGAATCCGGGTGACGACATCACCAGCGTGATGATCACCAACCGCGACGAGGACGGGTCGCAGCTGACCGAGGAACAGATCGTGAACACGTTGATGCTGACCATCAACGCCGGGCACGAGACGACGGTCAACCTGCTGGATCAGGCGATCGTCGCGCTGCTCACCCATCCGCAGCAGCGGTCGGCGGCCCTGGCGGGCCGGGTGAGCTGGTCCGAGGTGGTCGAGGAGACGCTGCGTTTCGAAGCGCCGGTCGCTCATATTCCGCTGCGCTACGCGGTGGAGGACATCGATATCGAGGGCGGCCCGCGAATCGGCAAGGGCGAGGCGATCCTGGCCTCCTACGCCGCGGCGGGCCGGGATCCGAAGGTGCACGGCGCCACCACCGATACTTTCGATATCACCCGGCCGAACAAGGATCACATCTCCTTCGGGCACGGTGCGCACCACTGCATCGGGGCCCCGCTGGCGCGAATGGAGGGCGAGATCGCCCTGCCCGCCCTGTTCGGGCGGTTTCCCGAGATGCGGCTGGCGGTCGAGGTGAGCGAGCTGCGGCCGGTGGTGAGTTTCGTGTCCAACGGTCATCAGGAATTGCCTGTGTACCTGGGCTGAACCCGGTACCCTGGGGAATTCCGGTCTACTACAACTTCATTGCTGATGGCTCGTCGCGGACGTCGCTGAGCGGGATGTATGGGTCGGCGGATAGGTCTGCGAGAACGCACTATTCGCCGATTCATACGAACCTCGGAGTGTGATGTCTTGACCACAGCGCAACCTGCTCAGCTGGAACTGCCCGACCAGCGCGTGATTGTCCACGGTTCGCCGGTGGACACATCCGGGCCGCATATCCCTCTGTACACAGAGGATTTCGCGGCCGATCCGCACCGGGCGTATCGCGAGATGCGCCGGCGGTTCGGCTCCCTGGCGCCGGTGGAACTTTCCCCCGGCGTTCCCGCCACCCTGGTGATCGGCTACCACACCGCGGTCCGCATCCTCAATGATCAGGAGCATTTCCCCGCCGATCCGCGGATGTGGCAGCGCGGCATATCCGAGGACTGCCCGGTGCTGCCGATGATGGAGTACCGGCCCAATCCACTGCGGACCGTGGGCAACGACCGGCTGCGCTACCGGTCGGCGGCGGTAGCGGCCATCGACGGGGTCGATATGCACGAACTGCATGCCGTGATCGAGGAGATCTCGATTACCCTGATCAACTCCTTCTGCGCGGACGGGCACTGCGATGTGGTGGGCCAGTACGCCTCACCGCTCATCTTCGCGGTACTCAACGCGATGCTCGGCTGCCCGCCCGAACTGGGCCATCGCGCGGCGCGCGGGCTGGCGGCCATGTTCGATACGGTCGGCGCCGCCGAGGGGAACGTCGCCCAGGCCGATGCGCTGCTCGAACTGGCGCGGCTCAAACGCGTGCAGCCGGGGTCCGATATCACCACCCGCCTGGTCCGCCATCATGCCCAGCTCACCGATGAGGAGACCCGTCAGCAGCTGGCGCTGCTGTACGGCGCGGGCACCGAGCCGCCGCAGAATCTGATCGCGAATACGTTGCTGCTGATGCTGACCGATGAGCGGTTCGCGGCGACCGTGCTCGACGGCAGTCTGTCGACGCGGGACGCGTTGGACGAGGTGCTGTTCAGTGATCCGCCGCTGGCGAACTACTGCATCAGCTACCCCCGGCAGCCCATGCTCATCGACGGTATCTGGTTGCCCGCGCATCAGCCCGTCGTGATCAGCATGGCGGCCTGCAACAACGATCCCGCCATCAAATCCGGTGGTCTGACCGACAACCGGTCGCATCTCGCGTTCAGCGTCGGCCCGCACGGGTGCCCCGCCCGGTCGGTCGCGCTGCTGATCGTGCAGGACGCCCTCGATCAGTTGCTGGACGCGATACCGGAAATGACGCTGGCGGTGCCCTCCTCGGAACTGCGCTGGCGTCCCGGCCCCTTCCACCGGGCGCTGGTATCGCTGCCGGTGACCTTCCCGGAGAGCCGGCCCATCCGCAGCGGGCGCTGAGAACCCGGGCCGGCCGATACGCGGACGGGCCGGAGGTGCTCGCGCCGTCACGCCGCCCGGAAATCCGCGGCGACGACCGGTCGCCTCTGGCGTTCGGCGCGGGACCGCACGCGTGCCCGGCCCGGCCGGCCGCGGTGATGATCGTGCAACGGTCTCCCTTCCGGTGACTTTTCCGCCCGGCCCACCGCTGAGTGCGGGTGGTATCGGGTAGGCGCTCAGTTGGTCTGCAGATCGCGGCGGCGGAAACCGAAGGCGCCGGCGGCGCAGAGCAGCAGCGCCACACCGGCGGTGAGGAGTACGGGCACCGCGTCGAAGGGTTGCGCGGGTACCAGCGGGATATTGTCGAACGGTGACAGGCTCATCAGCCACCCCGGGAACTTCAGCGTCGCCCCGAACATGAGTACCACCACGCAGAAGGCCATCCCCAGCCACGCCGCCGAGGTGATCTGCGGTGCGAACCCGAACAGGAAGAGCGTCACCCCGCCCAGTACCCAGACCGCGGGCAGATAGGCCAGGGCGGCGCCGGTGAGGGTGATCGGCTGCGAGAGGTCACCGGTGATCAGTCCGTAGGTGATCCCCATCCCGAACCCGCTCACTGCTACCACCACGGCCGAACCGGCCAGCATGATCACCGCGTGCCCGGCCAGCCAGCGCAGCCGCGGGAGCCGGGTCGACAGCAGCGGCTCCGCGTGCCCGGCCGATTCCTCGCCGCGGGGACGCAGGCCGGCGGAGATCGTATAGGCGGAGCCGATGATCGCCAGAATCGCCACCGCCATCGCGTAGAACGCGTCGACCATACTGCCCATGTTCTGGCCGAGAACCTGATCCAGGTCGATATCGCCGAGCAGATCGTCCACATCGTCGCCGATCGTGCCGAAGGACATCCCGCCGAAGAACATCCCGAGCGCCCATCCGATCAGCAGGCCCCGTTGCAGGCGCCACGCCAATCCGAAGGTGCCGTGCAGGGATTCGGGGGCACGCGCGGGCCCCGGACGCGGCGGGACCAGGCCGGCTCCGAAATCCCGCCGGTCGAGGACCCGGGCCGCGGCCACTCCGATCACGGCGGCCGCCACCAGGGACAACAGGGCCGGCCACCAGACCTCGTGGTCGTATGGGCGCATCGCCTGCCCCCACCCCAGCGGCGAGAACCACGACAGCACGCCGTTGCCGACATCGCCGACCGCGCGCAGCAGATACGAGACGGCCAGTGCGGCGCCGGTGACGGCGTAGCAACTCCGGGTGCCCGAGGTGATCTGGGCGGCCAGCAGCGCGATCGCGCCGAATACCAGGCCCGCGCAGGTGGCCCCGACGCCGAGCGCGATCGATCCGGCGGCGGGCAGGCCGTATCCGGTCAGGCTGCCCGCGATGGCCAGTCCGAGCAGGATATTCGCGGTCACCGTGACCAGAGTCGCCGCCATTGGTGGTGCGTACCGGCCCACCGCCGCCGAACGGATGAGTTCGTCGCGGCCGGATTCCTCGTTCGCACGGGTGTGCCGGCCGATGAGGAACATACTCATCAGCCCGGCCACGATCATGCCGAACGCACTGGACTGGAACGCGACCTGACCGGCCACGGTGTCGAGCACCCGCGGCGGGCCGGCCATCGCGATCATGGCCGCGTTCCCGGACATACTGCGCGCCAGCGCATCCAGATCGGCCTGTTCGGGATAGGCCGCGTCGAGCGCGACCGCCTGCGACCAATAGATCATGGTGCCGCCCACGATCCAGGCCACCAGGGGAAAACGTTCACGGCGTAGCGCGAAGCGGGTGAGCGTGCCGGTACCGGTGAAGGTGCCGGCGTACCGGCCGCGTGGTCGCAGCGTGGTCACGATTCGGGTACCCCCGCGGCGGCGAGTTCGTCACCGTAGTGCCGGAGGAACAGTTCCTCCAGGGTCGGCGGCTGACTGGTGAGGGTGCGGATACCGAAGGAGGTGAGATGTTCCACGGCCGCGCCCAGTTCGACGGTGTCGACCTGGAACCGGACCCGGGTGCCGTCGGCGATCAGGTCGTGGACACCGCGCAGCTCGTCCATACCTGTTGCCGGGAGCCGGGTTTCGGCGTCGATCGAGGTGCGGGTCAGATGCCGCAGATCGGCCAGGGTCCCGGTTTCGACCGCGCGCCCGTGCCGGATGATGGTCAGCCGGTCGCACAGTGCCTCGACCTGCGCGAGGATATGGCTGGACAGCAGGACGGTGCGACCGTCGCGACGGATCTCCTCCACGTACTCCTGGAAAACCGCCTCCATCAACGGATCCAGGCCGGAGGTGGGCTCGTCGAACAGCAGCAGTTCCACATCGGAGGCCAGCGCCGCCACCAGCGCGACCTTCTGCCGGTTGCCCTTGGAATAGGTGCGGCCCTTCTTCGTCGGATCCAGATCGAAGCGTTCGAGCAGATCGGCGCGTCTGGTTTCGTCCAGGCCGCCGCGTAAGCGTCCGAGCAGGTCGATCACTTCGCCGCCGGTGAGACCGGGCCACAGACTGACGTCACCGGGGACGTAGGCGAGCCGGCGGTGCAATTCCGCGGCGCCGGACCACGGGTCGCCGCCGAGCAACCGGACCGTACCGGCGTCGGCGCGCAGCAGACCCAGCAGCACGCGGATGGTGGTGGACTTCCCGGCGCCGTTGGGTCCCAGGAAACCGTGCACCTCACCGGCGGCCACCTGGAGATCGAGTCCGTCGAGAGCGCGGGTGCGGCCGAAGGTCTTCACCAGACCGGAGATATCGATCGCGGCAGTCATGGGGGAACAGTAGTCCGATTCCGGTGGGGCCGGGGCCGTTCTCGCGTGGGTCGCCGCCGGGGCGCGGGGTGTTCAGCGCTCGCGGTGCAGTTCCAGGAAATCACCCACCGGGCGGCGCGGAGTGGGCGGTTGCGCGGACGATGTGGGCGCTGTGCCCACCCGGATCACCACCTGCGGCAGCGCGGGCGCGGTCAGCAGGTTGGCGATGGTGCGGCGACTCACCGGGACCTCGGTGATATGGGTGAGCGGGCAGGTGGCCAGCCCGGCCGCTGTGCACGCCAGCAGGACCGCCGACAGGGTTTCGCCCGTGCGCAGCCAGTCCAGGGGAGTGTCGGCAGCCGACCCCAGTACCAGCAATCGCGAGGCATCGGTCAGTTCCCCGCGCCGCAGCGAGGGCGGGGCGGCCGGGAAGGCCCGGCCCACGCCGACCTGCGCGAGTTCGGCGGCCGAGACCAGCGCGGAGAGCGGCACGCCGTCGGCGGGGGAGTCGTTACCGGCCCACCAGTGCAGTTCGTTCAGATACTGCGGGTCGTATTCGCGCAGCGCCGCGGATTGCGCCGAGGCCGCCGCCAGGCGTAACCGAGCGGAGTCGGCGAGCACCTCCAGCACGATGTCGTGCGCGGTGGCCGTGGTCGCCAGCGCGGGCGCCACCCGCTCCCAGTCCCGGGGCGGCAGCATCGGCAACCGGTCGGTGTAGCGGCGGTCGATGGCGGCCGCCCGTTCCCGCACGGTGTCGGAGACGGCGCGGGCGGGTGCGAACTCGATGCCGGCGAGATGGTCGGGGGAGGTATCGGGCAGTCGCGTCACCTCGGTATCCCAACCGGCCGCGGCGAACGCCGTCCGGACATGGTCCAGCATGGCGCCGCAGCTGATGACGAGCTGGCGGCCCTGCGGATCGGCCGAGGACAGGCGACGGCTGGTGTCGCGGTACAGCTGGAGCCGGTGCCCGTCGAAGACCCAGCGCCACGGCTGGGTGTTGTGGACCGAGGGCGCGCGGCGGGCCAGCGACAACGCGGCCTGCACCGTGGGATGGTCGGGAACCCGGACCGTGCCGATGGCGTCCATCTTCCGAGTCTGCTCCCGACCGCGGCCACCGACCACCCGCCCCGGCGGTACGGACCGAATCGTGGCGGTCACGGCATGGGGCCGATACCCGTGATCAAGGTCCGGTCACCGATTCGCATCGTCGTCACCAGTTGCGGGTTGTAGCCCAGGGGCGCCGAACCGGGCCGGTACTCGGTGACCGTCACGGTGTACTGGCCGACGAAGGCGCCCGGCGCGATCTGGACGCAATGGGTGGTCCCGGCCGGGATACCGTCGATCCCCTGCTGGATATCGGGGGCGGCCGGGACCGCGGCGTCGGGTGCGACCAGGGCCCGCGCCTGATCTCCGGACCGCGCGACGTAGTAGGCGTGCTGGAACCCGAAGATGGCGTCGGGACCGGAATCGTCGCTGCCCGGGCCGTTGCCCTGCACGGTGTTGCCGGCGCGCTGGGCGGGGCAGTGCGGATCGGCCGCCGCGGTCGCGGGCGCGGCGGCGCTCGGTGCCGCGGTGGCCGGAGCCGGGGGGTCACCACCGCCGACCACCGCGAACTGGACGTACGCGGCCGCGGCCAGTGCGGCCACGCCCGCGATTCCGAGGAGTACCGGAATCCAGCGGATACCCCCGCCCGAGGTGCCGCCCGCGGGCGCGGGCACCGGGCCGGTGCGGGTCGGAACCGTCCGGCGCGCCCGCAGGCGCTGCCGGGCCGTGGTCGGTTCCCCGGCCGCCGGGGGATCGGGTTCCTCGGCCCGCTGCGCGGCGGCGGGCTCGGGGACCGGCGGGGGGTCGTACTCGGTATCGGGTGCGGCCGCCGGTGCGGGCGCCCGATCCGGCCCGGCGGGGGACCGGTCGCCGGGCCCGTCCGGATGCCCGTGCGCCACCCAGTCCGCCCAGTCGCCCTCGTAGTGCTCCGGGGAACCGACCGGTGGATGCGGCGGCCGCAGCACCGGTATGGGCTCCGTGGGCATCGACTCGTCGCCGGTACCCGGCCCGCCGTGCGACGGCAGATACAGCTCCGGCCGCCACGATTGCGGATCCGGGTCGCCGGGACGCGGCCCGGATGACGGCGGACGGACGGGGTCGGTGGGAGAGCCGTCCGCCCCGGCGCCCCGGTTCGACGGTGGTCGATCCATGGCGCGGCCCCCTTCGTCGTTCGCTACGCGCGCTCGTACTCCACCGTTCTAGTGGATCACGGACGACTACGCAGTGCGGGGTCGGCGGACGGTCACCAGTGGACGGTCACCGGATCGCCGATCCCGACGTTCTCGTAGTACCAGGACGCGTCGGCGGGCGCGAGGTTGATACAGCCGTGGCTGACATTGGAATTGCCCTGGGCATCCACCGACCAGGGCGCGGAGTGGACGAAGACGCCGCCCCAGGTGAGCCGTTCCGCCCATTCGCCGTCGATCAGGTACCCCTCCGCGGAATCCAGGGGGATACCGATGGTGCGGGAATCGAAGATGATGTTGCGGAACTTCTCCAGCACCGGGAACGTGCCCACCGGGGTTTCCCAGCCGGGCTTACCCATCGAGGCCGGCATGGTGCGCACCACTTGGCCGCCCATACTGACCGTGAACGTATGCGTGGACATATTCGCGTCGGCGACCACGCCGCCGTTGGTCTGGAACTGGGTGCGGCGCTCCCCGAAGTTCACCGTGAGAGTCGTGTTCGCCGGCAGGAAACCGGTCGGAGTCCAGGTCAGCTCCCGGTCGCCGCGCCAGGAGTACGAACCGGGCAGCGGATCACCGGCGGTCACCGACAGCGACCGCTCGGCGCTTTCCCGGTCGGTGACCGCGGACGAGAACCGGACGGTAACGGGATGGGCGATACCGACCATCGCGCCCTCGGCGGGGGTTACGGCGGAGACGGGCGCGGCGCCGGATTCCCCGATCGACATCGCGTTCGCCCCGGCTGGGACGACCACTAGCGAGAGGGCGACCGCGATCGCCAGAAACAGATGCCGGGCAACAGTATTCATGGTTCCACCCCTTACGGACGACTGGTGGACAGACGTCCATCCTAAGGGGCCATGATCAACTCAACCACCCAAGATATCGTCCCGGCACCGCTTTGCGACGTTGACACACCGGGGGTCACTATTCGGTGACGAGTTTCCAATCGTCGGGCAGGCCGTGGACGTGCATGGTTGTGCCCTCCGCGTGGATGCTCACCGTCGCCGGGCCGAGCCGCAGATCGGTGAGGCCCACCTTGCCCCATTCCCGCGGCAGTTGCGGGGTCACTCGCAGGACGCGGTGCGGGGCGCAGGGCGACAGGCCCAGGAACGAGCGCACCAGCAGCAGCGGCGCCGCGCTGGCCCACGCCTGCGGGGAGCAGGAGGTCGGGTAGGGGACCGGGGAGCGGAACTCGGTGCGGGCGAATCCGCAGAACAACTCCGGCAGCCGGCCACCGAACTCACCGGCGGCGTCGAGCAGGCCGGTGGTGAGCCGTTCGGCCAATTCGCTCGCGCCCGCGATATGGCGGTACCGCAGCAGCCCCGCAACCGCGATGGCGGTGTCGTGCGGCCAGATCGACCCGTTGTGGTAGCTCATCGGGTTGAACGCGCCCATCGTGGCGGCCAGGGTCCGGAGACCGAAACCGCTGTCCATCGCGACGTCGGCGAGGCGCTCGATCAGTTCCGCGGCCCGTTCGTCGGAGACGATCCCGGTCCACAGGCACTGGGCGGCATTACTGGTCAGTGCGTCCACCTGGTTCTTCTGGCCGTCCAGGGCCACCGCGTACCAGCCGTTCTTCTCCACCCAGAAGGCCTCGTCGAACCGGGCCTTGAGAGTCTCGGCCTGTTCGCGCAGCCGGGCCGCGGTACCCGCGTCGCCGAAGTGTTCGGCCAGCTGGGCGCGGGCCAGCCGGGCCGCGTACACGTAGCCCTGCACCTCGCACAGGGCGATCGAGGGTTCGGCCAGATGCCCGGTGACATCGTTGATGGCGTCGAAACTGTCCTTCCAGCCCTGGTTTGCCAGCCCCCGATCGGTTTTCCGGCGGTATTCGACGAATCCGTCGCCGTCGGCGTCACCGTATTCGTCGATCCAGGCCAGTGCGGCGTCGGCGGCCGGAAGCAATTCGCGCACCACCGAATCCCCGGCGCCCCAGCGCCAGCATTCGGCCAGCAGCATGACGAACAGCGGGGTCGCGTCGACCGACCCGTAGTACACGGTGCCGCCGAGGACCTGCCCGCTGGCCGGCCCGTGCCGCATTTCGTGCATGATGCGGCCCGGCTCCTCCTCGGTGATCGGATTGACCTTGGTGCCCTGCAGATCCGCCAGCCGCCGCAGCGTGCCCACGGCCAGCGCGGAATCCAGCGGCAGCGCCATCCACGACGTGAGCAGGCTGTCACGGCCGAACAGTGCCATGAACCAGGGCGCCCCGGCGGCCACGTAGGCGGGGGCGCCGTCGACGCTGCCGTCGATGCGCAGCGCGCCCAGATCGCTCTCGGTGCGCTGCAATACCTCCGAGAGCGCCGGATCGGTGGCGGTGAGGTCGGTGGCGGTGGCCCGCCACGCCTTGAGCCGGCTGATCGGGCTGTCCTCGTCGTCGCCGACGGCCATCTGCACCCGCCGGTGCGCGAGCACCGGCTGGGCCAGGACCTCGGTATCCCAGCGGCCGCGGGCCGGCACCACCACCTGCCAGGTGATGGTGCCGGGCAGCATGACCGCCCCGGCCGTGGCGCTGATGGTGAGACCGCGGCCGGGTTCGTTGTGATCGGTCAGATGCAGATCGCCGTCCACGGCGTTGTGCTCCGCGCCGCCGCCGTGGTTGCGGCCCTCCTTGACCGCGAACAGATCCGCGAAATCGGAGTCGACGAACAAGGTGATGGTCATCGCCGTGTCCTCGTGACCGAGGTTGTGCACGGTGATGGCCTCCTTGAGGCCGTTACCGATGAGCCGGCGCCGCACCACCAGCACAGTGCTGTCGGCGACCCCGGCCCGCGGCGGTTTACGCAGGATGAACCGGCCCTTGAACGCTTCCGGCGTGAGCACCGTGAGATGTTCGGCGGGCTGGCCGTCCAGCCGCAGCTCCCAGCGGGAGATCACCCGGGAATCGCGATAGAACAGGCCCTGCGAGGTGCCGGAATGGATATCGCCGAGGGGGTCGGACAAGCAGAAGGTGCTCGCCTCGACCAGGGTGACCGTCCCGCCGCCGCCGTTGACGGCGGCGGGCTGGCCGGAGTTGAGAATTCTCGGCGGCGGTACGCTCATGCCCTGCTCCATACCGGTGTCGTGCCGGCGTCGCTGCGGATCGCGGGTACCGCGGCGCGGCGGATACCGGCGGCGGTCGATATCTGGCCCCTGCTGTGGGACTCGTCCCACGCATCGAGTATGCGGTAATAGGCGGCCTCGTATCCGGCGCCGAGCCCATCCACCCCGAAATAATCCTCGACACGCCGACGGCACGCGTGCGGATCGAGTTCGCTCGCCCGGGCGATAGCGGCCGGCAGCTCATCGGGATGATCGCAGATGATGCCCGTGACGCCGTCTTCGACGACCTCCTCGACCGCCCCGCCGCGCAGCGCCACCACCGGGGTGCCGCAGGCCATGGCCTCGATCATCACGATGCCGAACGGCTCCTCCCACTGGATCGGGAAGAGCAGGCAGCGCGCGCCCGCGAGCAACTCCCGTTTCGCCACCGCGTCCGCTTCCCCGAAGACGTGGTCGGTATCGGTGAGCAGGGGCTCGATCTCCTGCGCGAAGAAGGCCTTCTCCGGCGGCTCATTGCATTTACCGGCAAGGATCAGCTTGATACCGGCCTCGTGGGCGGCGCGCAGGGCGAGCTGCGGACCCTTGTAGGAGGCGTACCGGCCGAGGAACAGCGCGTAGTCCTGTTTCTCGGTGCGGAACGGCCATTCACTGGGGCGCAGCGCGTTGTGCACGCGGCCGATCCAGTTGAAGCTCGGGGCGAGTTCGCGCTGGCGGTCGCTGATCGCGACCAGGCGGGTGTGCTCGTCGAGAGCCCCGTAGTACTCCCACATATCGTTGTCGACCGGCCCGTGCACGGTGACCGCGGTCGGAATACCCAGGTTCTCGTAGGCCGGGGCATTCAGGGGGCCGGCGAAAGTATGGTCGTGGATGATGTCGATATGCCGGGAGCGGGCCAGTTTCTCGACCATGCGCCGCACCTTGAGCGCATTGACGACCTCCGGGAACGGGTCGCCCAGCCGGTCGGCCTGGGTGGTCTCCCAGACCGGTACGAATTCCGCCTCGGTGCCGGGCTTTCCGGCGCCCAGTAGCGTCACCCGATGTCCCCGCGCGACCAGGGTGTCGGCCAGTTCGGCCACCACGGCCTCGACACCGCCGTAACCGGCCGGGGGCACGTCGAAGTACGGCGGCGCGACCAGCACGATGTTGAGGGGGTGGTTACGTCCGGCTCCGCCGAACCGGGCGTGCCGCGGTTTTCGCGCCGGAGTATCGGATTCGACTTCGGTATTCGTGAATATTGTGCTCAACTCTTCCTCCTCGATTAGTGGCCGCGCGCACGTGCGACTATCGCCGCCCGGCCAAGGGGTGGAGCCGATCGAGAAACCATTCGCTGGGAGAGCGGTGGTGCTATGAGAAGTGCGCCGGAATTCTCCGGCAGCCAGAAAAGACGCACGGGCGAAGGGCGGAACGTGCCCGCCGTGCGGGAATCAATCGCCGCGCCGGGCCCGGTGGCCCGGCGAAATGCCGAACGCGGGACGGTCCGGTGGTGCGGCTATCGCCAAAGTGAGTCCGGCCCGTCTGCGGACCAGGCATTCGGGAGAACAGAGCCAGTGGATATCGAAGGCGCGTCTGGCCTGACCAGGCGTCAGCGCACCGGGATCCGCCGAACAGTCGGCGATATTCGATACGACTCCGTGTTCGGTGATGACATCGATACCCGGCTCAGGGGCTTCCGCCGTAACCGGCGCCGATGTGTACCCGATCCTCACCGTTACCTCCTGCACTCGTCGAGCTGGAGCAAACAGTTGCCCGGCCGCCGGTGCCCCGCCGGCCGGTCTAGCCGATTGTGCCTGGGTCGAGCGGTGGAGCAGTGCGAATATCAGGAACGCCCATCATTCTACGCGTGCTCCGTTGTCCATCCGATCTCGAATAATCGCAGTTCGGCATATAACTGGTTAATTCGTACCTGCTGATATGTGCATCCGAATCATCCGCGGACGGCGCGTAATACCTCTTGATGCAGGGAATCCGCCCGGGCGGTGATTTGCTCGATCCGGCCCAGTGTCCCGGTGAATGCGGCGGCGCGTTCCACCGGTAGCGAGGCCAGATTGATCTCTATATTGAGCTGGGAGGTCACCGCGGCGGCCCGGGCGGCCGCGCCCGCGGCGCCGATATCGGTGACAACATTCGTATTTCCGATCGGCAGCAATTCGGTTGCCAGGATCAGGATTCCGTCGGCCTCGTCGACCACCGCGGCCGGTACCCGGGCGGCCTCCATCAGGGCCTCCTCGACGGCCGCCGCCCGGCGCGCCTTCTCCTCGTCGGTCTCCCTGGGCAGTTTGTAGGCGGCGCCGACCGCGGTGAAGGCCGCCGCGTCGGCGTCGGCCAGCGCCAGCGACCGCTCCCGCGCGATATCCGCGGATTCGATGATCCGGTCGATCACCGGCCGGTGCTCGGCGTCCTTGGCGCGGGTGGTGTACCGCGCGACCATCGCGACCAGTGCCGCGCCCTGCGCCGCGTGCAGCGCGGCGACCGCGCCGCCACCCGGTGCGGGGACCTTCGCCGCGAGTTCGCCCAGGTACTCGCCGATCGGTGAACCGCCGAACCCGGAGGCGGTGTGCTGTGGCGATTGGGTGGGCTGCGACACGATTCGGCCTTTCTCGATCACAATTGCTCAAAGTTAGCTGTGCTACCGGTGGAGCTTTCGCTCTCAACCTACCCCGTCGCCCGGCGTGGCCGGTGCGGGGCCACCCCGTAGCCGGGATTATGTTGAGGGCATGCGGATCGGATTGAGTATCAACTATTCGGGCGGCTTCACCGAGGCGGCGGCCGAAGTGGCCGATTTGGAACGGGCGGGCCTGGACATCGTGTTCGTGCCCGAGGCGTACTCGTTCGACGCGGTGAGCGCCCTGGGCTACCTCGCCGCCAAGACCACCCGGTTGCAGCTGGCCTCGGGGATCATGCAGCTCTACACCCGGACCCCCACGCTGACCGCGATGACCGCCGCGGGGCTGGATTTCGTCTCCGACGGCCGGTTCGTACTGGGTCTGGGCGCCTCGGGCCCGCAGGTCATCGAGGGCTTCCACGGTGTGCCCTACGACGCGCCCATCGGACGGACCCGCGAACTCGTGGAAATCTGCCGCAAGGTCTGGCGCCGGGAGCGGCTGGAATACCAGGGCAAGTACTACCGGATCCCGCTGCCCGAGGGGGAGGGCACCGGTCTGGGTAAACCCCTCAAACTCATCAACCACCCGGTGCGGGAACGTGTCCCGGTCCTGCTGGCCGCGCTGGGCCCGAAGAACGTCCAGCTGGCCGCGGAGATCGCCGAGGGCTGGCAGCCGATCTTCTTCCTGCCCGAACGTGCCGACGAGGTGTTCGGCGACGCCCTGCGGGCCGGGAAACAGCAGCGTGATCCGGAGCTGGGCCCGCTCGACGTGTACGCCGGTCCGGCGCTGGCCATCGGCGAGGACGTGGAACCGCTGCTCGGATTCGTCAAACCGATGCTGGCGCTCTATATCGGCGGTATGGGCGCCAAGGGCAAGAACTTCTACCACACCCTGGCGACCCGGTACGGCTACGGCGCCGAGGCCGACCGGATCCAGGAGCTGTACCTGGCCGGCAAGAAGGACGAGGCCACCGCGGTGGTCCCCGACGCCCTGGTTCGCGATATCTCGCTCATCGGCCCGGCCGGTTTCGTCAAGGAGCGGGTCGCCGCGTTCGCCGAGGCCGGGGTCACGGTACTCAATGTGGCGCCGCTGGCCGCCACTCCCGCCGACCGGGTGAAACTGATCGAGCAGTTCCGGGCGATCTGCGACTGATCCCCGGCGCGGAGCCTACGACAACGGGCCCGGCAGCGAATCGCTGCCGGGCCCGTTGTCGTAGGGCTGCCGGTTATTCGCCCCGGAAACTCGCCAGTGCGGCGTCCAGGGTGGCGTGCAATGCGAAGACCTGGTCCAGGGCCGTCATCTTGAGCTGCCGGCTGGTGGCCGGCCCCTCGGCGACGAGGGCGATGGTGGTCTTGTCCCCGGCGCGCTGGTGCGCGGAGACCAGGGCGGCCATCCCGGCCGAGGCCAGGAAGCTCACGGCCGCCAGATCCACCACCAGACCGGCGGGGCCGGCGTCGAGCGCGGTATCGATCGCGGTCTCCAGGGCGGGGGCCGTGGCGAGATCGACCTCCCCGGTAACCGTGAGCACCGTGACGCCGTCGTGGTCGGCGACCGAGGTCGTCATCGTATCCGTGAGCGGGTTCGCGTCTGGAGGAGTATTGGTCACGTCTTCACAATCTGCCATGAGTCCCTCGATCTCGCTGCATCGTATTCCCGCCGGCGCGGTTGTTCGTCCCGCGCAGGGCGCTGGCCACCGGGAACGTGATCGCCGGAAGGGTCACCGACATCCGCACCCTGGTTCCGGGCCCGGGATGGTCTATTTCGAGTTCTTCGGTGAGTGCCCGCATCATATCGATCCCCCGGCCGCGGGGGCCCGGATCGGCCGGCCGGGGTCGCCAGGTCCCGGTATCCGTGGTTTCGATGACCACCTGGTCACCGACGCATTCGGCGGTGAGCACGACCCGTTCGGTGTCGGCGCCGCCCTGTCGATACGCGTGTTCGATACTGTTGCTGCACGCCTCGTTGGTCGCCGCGACCAGATCCGAGGTCAGGTTGTGCGGGACCGCCGCGGCGGACAGCCACGCTGTCAGGGTACGGCGCAGCATGGCCAGCCGGTCCGGCCGGGCCGGGACGTCCAGGCGCAGCGGCGCGGGCGGCTGCCGGTAGACGACCATCGCGATATCGTCGTCGTAGCCGCCTTCGGGGCGCAGCGCCGACAGCACCGAATCGGCGACCTCACGGGGGAGTTTCTCGGCTGTATCCGCGAGGATCGCGGCGATTTTCGCGAACCCCTCGTCGATATCCTCGCCGCGGCGTTCCACCAGCCCGTCGGTGAAGAGCACCAGGGTCGAGCCCGGCGGCAGGGGTGTGGTCGCCTCCGGTCGCCGCGGGGTGTCGAACGTCGCCAGCGGTACCGATCTGCCGCCCTCGAGCAACCGCCCGGTCTTGTCGACATCGGCCAGGATCGGCGGCATATGACCGGCGTTGCTGTAGCGCACCAGCCCGCGTACCGGGTCCAGGACCGCCGCGCAGACCGTGGTGCACAGCGCGCCGGGGATCCGGGCCGCCACCGGATCGAGTTCGGTGAGCAACTGCGCCGGTCCGGCGCCGCGCAGCAGCAGGGCGCGCGCGGCGGTCCGCAACTGGCCCATCACCACCGCCGCCGAGAGCCCGCGTCCCACACAGTCGCCGACCACGACGCCGATGGTGCCGTCGGGGAGCGGGACCACGTCGTACCAGTCGCCACCGATCTCCAGTGGCGGCAACGCGGGCTCGTAGTGCACCGAGAACCGGGGCGGCAGTTCGATGGGCCCGAGCATGGCCCGCTGCAGGGTCAGGGAGGTGGAGCGGGCCTGATCGAAGTTGCGGGCGCGCTGTACGGCCAGGCTCAGGTGGCCGATGAGCAGCGAGAACAGCGTCCAATCGGCGGCATCGACCACGCGCGGCACCGGGAATCGCAGCCACAGCGCGGTATCGCCGGTTTCGCCCAGCGGCGCGACGATACCCTCGGCGCTGTCCGCGCCACCCTCCGGAACCGCCAGCAGCGTCCGGCCCGGCCGCAACCGGGCGCGTTTCAGAATGGCCTCGGTGGCCGGTTCGAGCCGGTGCGCGGCCGTATCGGTCTCCGGGGTACCGGCCGGCGGAGTCCCGGAGATGTACACCTCGGGCGCCCCGTGCCCCGGCCACACCGCGACCACGGCCGTTTCCGCGGCCACCGTACGCCGCAGTTCGTCCAGGCCGACCTCGAGCACTTCGGCCACGGTGGTGGCGGCGGCCAAGGCGGTGGCGAGTCGGTTGGCGGCCTGATCCCGGGCCTGGGCGTCGTGTTCGGCGGTGACATCGCGGACCGTGCCGACGAAGATGTGCTCCTCGCCGTCGGGTTTCACCAGGGCACTGGTGCTCACCCCGATCCAGCGCCGCCGGCCGTCCCGGTGCTGGATGGGCACCACGAAACGGGATGCCTCGGTGCCCAGATCGGGGTAGCGGGGTCCTTCCGGAATCGCCCACGGATGGGGGAGCGGATAGGGCACGCCCGTCGCTCCGTAGCCGGTGAGCTCGCCGAACGCCTTGTTGACCTCGATGAGGGTGCCGCGGGCGTCGGCCACGAAGAAACCGTCCTGCAGCGATTCGACCAGCGCGGTCCGGAACTCGTCGCGGCCGGCCAGATCATCGGCGCGGGACCGCTGCTGTTCGTAGCGCCGGGTGCCGTCGAGGTAGCCGCGGGTCGCCACGTCCAGGGTGATCAGCGTCTGCAGCAGGAATTCCAGGGCGTGTTCGGTGAGCGGGCCGTCGGCGGCCGCGGTGGCGCCGGCCGGTGCCGTCGCTTCGGCCTGGACCTGTTTCACCACCCGGAAATGGTGTTCGGTGAGGTCGAGCAGGCTGATGCCTTCCACCAGCGCCCGCCGGCCCAGTTCGTGGCCCTCGACGAGGCCGTCACCCTCCGGATCGGCGAGATGACGGCGCAGGGCGTCGGCATAGGCGTCCAGGAACGCCGCCAGCGTCGCGCTCATTGCCGGTTCCTGCGCATCAGCACGTCTCTGCGCCGGACGCGGGTGCCGCCGGTGACGGCGCCGCGCACGCGGGCGGCCAGTACCAGGGCGTCGTCGGTCTTCTTGGCGTGCTCGGCGAGCAGCCCCCTGGCGATATCGACGGTGGACTTCGCCAGATCGATATCGGCTTCCGGGTCCACCTCCACCCCGTCGGTGGACATCAGCAGCAGATCACCCGGGCGCACCGGCACGGTTTGCGGCTGCAGGGTCGAGGGCAGGCGGTATCCGACGATGCCGCCGCTCTGCAGGACCACCGCGCTCACCTGCGGACCGGTGGGCCCCACCGTGATCAGCTGGGCGTCCACATTGCCGACGCCCAGCCACTGCGTCTCCTCGGCACCGAACAGGGCCAGCGAGACGGCGGCGCCGCGGGTATCCGACATCGCCCGATGACACAGCACCATCAGCACGTCCAGGGGTTCGGCATGGTTCTCGGTCAGTACCCGGGTGGCCCGATCCACCGCCGCCGCGGCGGCGGTGCCGTGCCCGAGCCCGTCGAGGACCGCGAACAACACCCGGTCGGAACCGGTGTCCAGTACGAGGCAGCGGTCACCCGAGACATCCTGTCCGGGGAGGGCGCGGCCGGCCGTGGCCCATTCGATCCGGCCGATGGACCCGTCCTCATGCACCGGAGGGTACCCACTTCCACATTTCGACCAGTGTTCCCTGGCCGGGTGCGGATTCGATGGCCATACCGTCCATCAGCCGCTTCGCGCCGGGCAGGCCGAGACCGAGTCCCAATCCGGTCGAATAACCGTCCTCCATGGCCCGGGCGATATCGATGATTCCCGGTCCCTGGTCCTTGGCCTGAACGACGAGAGCGCGACGGCCGTCGCGCTCGGCTACCTGCAGCCGGATCTCTCCGTTGTTCGCGTAACTGGTGATATTCCGCGCGACCTCGGAGATCGCCGTGGAGATCATGGTTCGGTCGGTGAGGGTGAAGCCGAGTTCCTCGGCCAGGTCCCGCCCCGCCTGACGTGCGGTCACGATGTCGTTCGACATCGTGACCGCGATTACCACCTGTTCAGCGGCCACTGTCACGACCATCCCGGCGCCTGTGCCGGGCCGAAGCCTTTCGGTTCAGCCAAGCCAAGCCCTCCTCGAGGTCCAGTGCAGTGTGCATATCCTCAAAGGTGAGGCCGAGCTGCACCATAGCGAAGGCGACCTCGGGCTGCAGGCCGACGATAACGGTTTCCGCGCCGCGCAGCTGCGTCATATGGGCGATGGTCCGCAACGACCGTGCGGCAAAGGAATCCATCACATCGATGGCGGTGACGTCGACGATGATTCCCTGCGCACGATACTTGCTGACCTGATTCATCAAGTCGTCCTGTAGTCGCTCG
Source organism: Nocardia sp. NPDC049935 (assembly GCF_055586645.1). NCBI lineage: Bacteria > Bacillati > Actinomycetota > Actinomycetes > Mycobacteriales > Nocardiaceae > Nocardia > Nocardia sp. NPDC049935. The sequence continues at coordinate 478,377 of NZ_JBVJHV010000001.1, forward strand.
GTGTCCGCGTCGGTCAGCGCCGACTGCACTGATGCGATCAGATACGTACCCTGTTTGAGGATTGGTACCGGCATATCGTTCCGACTTATCGCGGATCGCGTTCGCTGCGCTCGGTCGCGCGGGATACCTCGTATCCCAGCAACCGTTCCGCCTCTTCGATTCCGCCCTGCAGGTCGCCGACCGCGTTCACCTTCGACAGATCCAGTCCGATGGTCACCAGCGTCAGCGCGATATCGGAGGACAGGCCGGTCATGATGACGCTCGCGCCCATCAGCCCGGAGGCGTCGACCGTCTGAACCAGGTGGTTCGCCACCGTGGAATCGATATCGGGCACACCGGTTATATCGATCACGACCACTTTGGCGCGGTTGTTCCGTATCGCCCGCAGCAACTGCTCGGTGAGCTGGCGCGCGCGCTGGCTGTCCAGTACGCCGATCATCGGGAGGATCAGCAGCTGCTCCCGGACCTGTAGTACCGGAGTGGACAGCTCACGAATCGCTTCCTGCTGCTGCCGGATGACGCGCTCACGCTCTTGGACGAAGGAGACGCCGACGGTATTGGCGATCCGGTTCGCGGCCGGTTCGTAGGCATCGAGGACGGCGTTGAGTAATTCGAAGTTGGATTGATATTTCTCGAACAGCGATCGGGCCAGCACATCGCGCAGCAGCAGCACCATGCCGAGGATTTCGTCGGTTTCGACTCCTCTCGGGATGATGCGCTCGGAGAGGTCGCGCGCGTAGGCCTGCAGCGCTTCGACACTGCCGGTTTCGAGCACCTCGACGTAGTAGTCGTAGGTGGAGGTCGCCTCGGAGAAGACTTCCTCGGGCGTCATCGCGGTGAGCAGCCGCGCCTCACTGATCCGCCGGGCCCACTCCTCGCGCAGCGCCGTGCGGTTCTGGCGCAGATGCTCGACGAGCTGTGGCAGGAGTTTATCGACAGGCCGGGCCAATGAGTCCGCCGAAAGGCTCGTGGACACCTCGGACATGTGACTTGTGCCCCTTTCGACGGCGGTCCGGTACATCGTAGTTATTTCGGCGGTCGTGCCGATACCGAGCCTAGTCATACCCTCGGGCCCGCGTCGCCGAAACCTGCCGCTCGAGTTTGCCGCCCAGCTGCCCGGTGACCGTCCGGGGGCGCCTCGAAGCCGCGCTCGAGCCCGGCGAGGGCGTGATCGAGGTACACGGTGAGATCGGCGTCCGCCCGCGCCTGCCAGGCGTCGAAGGCCGCCCGCGCCGCCGCGAGGGTCGTCCGGCCCACGGCCATCGGGATCAAGGCGTCTGTGGGTTCGCCGAGCCGGGTCGCGGCGAATTCGCCCACCGCCCGTTCCCAGGCGTCGTAGTGGGCTCCCGCGGTGGCCGCCAGCGCCGGGACGGAGGCGACCAGTTTCATCCGGATCCGCAGTTCGGGTACGTCCTCGGCGCGATACCGGTTGGCGTTCACCACGACTCGCCGCACCGCCGCCATCATCGGCTCGGAGTCGGGGACGGTCGCGAAGGCGGCCCGCAGCGCGGTCACCTCGTCGTCGAACGAGTACCACAGCACCTCCGCCTTGCCGGGGAAATAGCGGAAGAACGTCCGTCCGCTGATACCCGCCGCGGCGGCGATCTGTTCGACGGTGGTCTCGTCGAAACCCTGCTCGCTGAACAACCGCATGGCGATGAGTTCGAGCTCCCGCTTCGTGGTGCCGCGCGGGCGCCCCCGGGAATGCTGTGCAGTCACGGGGGGATTATCCGCCACCGCCGACGCACTTGATTATGTCAGTCACTGACGTTAATGTCGGCCCATGATGGTGGCGGACCTCACATGGCCGGAAGTGGGCGCACTCCGGGGCGCCGGGCCGGTGCTGGCGGTGCCGGTCGGATCGACCGAGCAGCACGGCCCGCACCTGCCGCTGTCGACCGATACCGATCTCGCCGTCGCCCTGGCCACCGGACTGGCCGCGAGCCGCCCCGAGGTGCTCGTCGCGCCGGCGGTGGCCTACGGCGCCAGCGGTGAGCACAGCGGATTCCCCGGAACCCTCTCGATCGGCCAGGAGGCGCTCGAATTCCTGATCGTCGAATTGTGCCGGTCGGCGACCGACACCTTCGACCGGATCGTGCTGGTCAACGGTCACGGCGGCAATGTCGAGGCGCTGCGGCGCGCGGTCGGCCGGTTGCGTGCGGAATCGCGCGACGTCCGCCTCCATCTGCCGCGCTACCGCGGTGACGCCCACGCGGGCCGTACCGAAACCTCCCTGCAACTGGGTCTGGCGCCGGAACGTGTGCGCACCGGCCGTATCCGGCCCGGCGATACCCGGCCGCTGGCCGAGATCCTGCCCGAACTCCGTGCGGGCGGGGTGCGGGCGGTCAGCGCCGACGGGGTGCTCGGCGACCCCACCGGCGCGTCCGCCGCCGAGGGCGCCGGGCTACTCGCCGAACTCATCTCCCAACTGTCCGAACAGGTCCGGCAATGGTGGCCGGAACCAGTGGAAAGGATCCGACCATGAACCCGTGGTTCGAAACCGTGGCCGAAGCGCACCGGCGCGCCAAGAAACGCCTGCCGAAATCGGTGTACGGCGCCTTGGTCGCCGGCTCCGAACGTGGTCAGACCATCGACGACAACCAGGCGGCCTTCGCCGAACTCGGTTTCGCCCCGCACGCGGCGGGTCCGATCGGCGAACGCGACCAGTCGACCAGCGTGATGGGTCAGCAGATCTCCATGCCGGTGATCATCTCGCCCACCGGTGTCCAGGCCGTCCACCCCGACGGTGAGGTCGCCGTCGCGCGGGCCGCCGCCGCCCGCGGTACCGCCATGGGATTGTCGTCGTTCGCGAGCAAACCCGTCGAAGAGGTGGTCGCGGCCAATCCGTCCACCTTCTTCCAGCTCTACTGGTGCGGCAGCAAGGACGATATCGCCGGGCGGATGGCCCGGGCGAAGGCCGCGGGCGCGGTGGGGCTCATCCTCACTCTCGACTGGTCGTTCTCGCACGGCCGCGACTGGGGCAGCCCGGTGATCCCGGAAAAGCTGGATCTGAAGACGATGGCGAGCTTCGCGCCGCAGGTGATCACCAAACCGCGGTGGCTCACCACCTATCTGAAGTCGGGTTCCCTGCCCGACCTCACCGCCCCCAATATGGCCCTCGGTGACGCCCCCGCGCCCGGTTTCTTCGGCGCGTACGGCGAATGGATGGGTACGCCGGCGCCGGATTGGTCCGATGTCGCCTGGGTGTGCGAACAGTGGGACGGTCCGGTGATGCTCAAGGGCGTCATGCGGGTGGACGACGCGCGCCGCGCCGTCGATGCCGGCGTCGCCGCCATCTCGGTGTCCAATCACGGGGGCAACAACCTCGACGGCACCCCCGCCTCCATCCGGGCGCTGCCGGTGGTCGCCGGTGCGGTGGGGCACGAGATCGAGGTCGTGCTGGACGGTGGTATCCGGCGCGGTAGCGATGTGGTCAAGGCGGTGGCACTCGGCGCCCGCGCGGTCATGATCGGCCGTGCCTACCTGTGGGGCCTGGCGGCCAACGGCCAGGCCGGTGTGGAGAACGTCCTGGACATCCTGCGCGGTGGTATCGACTCCGCCCTGCTCGGGCTGCGAAAGACGAGTATCGGCGAACTGGACCGCTCCGACATCGTGATCCCGGAGGGTTTCGAACGACGGCTCGGCGTCGACGCGGGCGCGCAGCTGCGGGTGCCGGATTCGGCGGCCGAGGCGGTATGACCCCCTCCTGATCCGTCGCGGTATCGCGCGGCCGGTCTCCCGAATCGGGTGACCGGCCGCGCTCCGGACGCCGCCGTGCGATGTCGTCCGCACCGCGGTACCGGAATCGGTGACCGCCCCGGGCGGCGTCCGCCGGGTTACGATTTAGGTTTGCCTAACTGCAGGTGAGGCCGTCGGCCCTCGCTACGCTCATAGCGTTCGACCCCCGGCGCAGTGGCCCTCACCGCGGCTGCGCCTGTTCGACCCGCAGCCCACCTCCAAAGGAGTGCGATCGGTGACCGCGCCCGAGTTCCGCTATTCAGACCTGCTCCCGATCGGCGCCGACGACACCCCGTACCGGCTGCTCACCACCGAGGGCGTCAGCACCTTCGAATCCGGCGGCCGGACCTTCCTGCAGGTCGAGCCCGAGGTGCTGCGGATGCTGACCGCCGAGGCGATGCACGACATCAGCCACTATCTGCGGCCCGCCCATCTCTCGCAGCTGCGCAGTATCATCGACGATCCCGAGGCCAGCGGAAACGACCGTTTCGTCGCACTGGACCTGCTGAAGAACGTCAACATCTCCGCCGGCGGCATCCTGCCCATGTGCCAGGACACCGGCACGGCCATCGTGATGGGTAAGAAATCCGAGGGCGTGCTCACCGGCGTCGACGATGCCGAATGGATCAGCCGCGGCGTGTTCGACGCCTACACCAAGCTGAATCTGCGCTATTCGCAGCTCGCGCCCCTGACCATGTGGGACGAGAAGAACACCGGATCCAATCTCCCCGCGCAGGTCGAGCTGTACTCCGCGCCCGGCGATCCGGTGAAGCCGTCCTACAAGTTCCTCTATATGGCCAAGGGCGGCGGATCGGCCAACAAATCGTTCCTGTACCAGGAGACGAAGGCGGTTCTGAACCCCACCCGGATGCTGGAGTTCCTGGACGAGAAGATCCGTTCGCTGGGTACCGCGGCCTGCCCGCCCTATCACCTCGCCGTGGTGATCGGCGGCACCAGCGCCGAATTCGCGCTCAAAACGGCCAAGTACGCGTCGGCGCACTATCTCGACAACCTGCCCACCGAGGGTTCGATGGCCGGGCACGCCTTCCGCGACCTGGAACTCGAGCAGAGAGTCTTCGAACTCACCCAGTCCTTCGGGATCGGCGCGCAGTTCGGCGGTAAGTACTTCTGCCACGATGTCCGGGTGGTGCGGCTGCCCCGCCACGGCGCCAGCTGCCCGGTGGCGCTGGCGGTCTCCTGCTCCGCCGACCGGCAGGCGCTGGCCAAGATCACCCCCGAGGGTGTGTTCCTGGAACAGCTCGAGCGCGAACCCGCGCAGTACCTGCCCGAACAGACCGACGCCATCCTCGGCGGCGATGTCGTGCAGGTCGATCTGAACCGGCCGATGGACGAGATCCGCGCGGAACTGTCGAAATATCCGGTCAAGACCCGGCTCTCGCTCTCGGGGCCGCTGGTGGTGGCCCGCGACATCGCCCACGCCAAGATCAAGGAACGCCTCGACGCGGGCGAGGAGATGCCGCAGTACCTGCGCGATATGGCCGTCTACTACGCCGGCCCCGCCAAAACCCCCGACGGCTACGCGTCCGGTTCCTTCGGCCCCACCACCGCGGGCCGGATGGACTCCTATGTCGACCAGTTCCAGGCGGCCGGCGGATCACATGTGATGCTGGCCAAGGGCAACCGCTCCGCCCAGGTCACCAAGGCCTGCAAGGAACACGGCGGCTTCTACCTCGGATCCATCGGCGGTCCGGCCGCCCGGCTCGCGCTGGACTGCATCAAATCGGTCGAGGTCCTCGAATACCCGGAGCTGGGTATGGAGGCGGTCTGGAAGATCGAGGTCGAGGATTTCCCGGCGTTCATCGTGGTGGACGACAAGGGCAACGATTTCTTCGCCGAAACCCAGAAGCCGATCGCGCTCCGGGTGCGGACGCGTTCCAAGGAACGCGTCTGACCCGTCTCCCGGCGTGATCCGGCGGACGCGGATCGACCGCGGTCCTGCCCTATCCGGCCGCGGGCAGGATCTCCACGTACCCGTCGGTTCCGTTCACCCGGATCCGCTGACCGTCGCGGATGAGCCCGGTCGCGTGCTCGACGCCCACGATGGCGGGTAGTCCGTACTCACGGGCGATCACCGCGCCGTGGGTCATCGTGCCACCCACCTCCGTCACCAGGCCCGCGATCGCGACGAACAGCGGGGTCCAGCTCGGATCGGTGTAGGCGGTGACGAGGATGTCGCCGGCTTCGAGATCGGCCTGCGCCATATCCGAGACGACGCGGGCCCGGCCCTCGACGATGCCCGCGGATACCGCCATTCCGGCCAGGGCCCCGGCGGGGAGGTCGGTGCGCCGGTAGTCACCGGCGAAGGTCTCACCGTCGGAGGTGAGGACCCGCGGCGGCGTGAGCGCCCGGTAGAGGGAGAACTCGGCTTTCCGCTGCGAGATCAGCTCGTCGCGGGCTCGGCGGGTGCGCACCAGATCGTGCAGTTCGTCGACGGTGAGGTAGAAGATGTCCTCCCGGTGGCGCAGCGCCCCGTCCGTCACGAGGCGCCCGGCCTCGCGCAGCAGCGCCTGTTTGTACAAGAAGTAGCGGCTGACGATGCCGTACTTCGGATACTCCCGGTACCCGGAGAAGGTCCGGAGGCGGTCGATCATGCGGGCCGTCTCATCGGCTTTCGACTCTCCATCCGGTAGCGCACGCAGGCGCGTGAGAAGTTCTTCTTCCTTCTCCCGGGCCTCGCGCAGACCTTTCTCGAAACGTCGCCGGGCGGCGCCCGGTTCGAAGCTCTCGATATTGCCGAGAATCGTCGGAACGAGAGCCGCGGGACGTTCGCTCCAGCGCGGCCGGGTGATGTCGATCTCGCCGGCGCAGCGCATCCCGTACCGGTCGAGGTAGGACTCGAGCGCCGCCCGGGTCTCGGGACCGCCTGGCAACGGCGCCAGCTCGTCGAGAAAACTCCGGTCCTCGTAGCCCGCGTCCTCGACGTGCCGCAGGAAGGCGGTCACCTCCGGATACGGCCGGATCACATCGGCGACGTCCAGCAGTGCCAGGCCCATTTCCGAGGTGATGTTGTGCGGAACCGATTGCGCGAGCGTATCTGCGGCGTTCTTCTCACCCAGCCACTCCCGCATATGCTCGTTGAGCCACCAGGCGGGCTCCATCCCCGCCATGATCACCTGGTAGCTGCGCGGATCGGACATGAGCCGCTGCATCTCCGGAAAATCGGCCAGGATGAAGTCGAGCAGTTCCGGCCCGGTCCTGTTCTCGATATCGCGGGCGAGCGCCGCGACGGAGGCCCGGTTGTCGGCGATCAGTTCGGTGACGATCGCCGGATCGGTCGCTATCGGGGTGGCGCCACCACCGGCCGACGGCGTGGCGGAAGGTTCGTCCGGTACCGGCGCGAGGAAATCCGCACGTTCGAGGACGGTGCGCAACGCGTCCCCGATGAGCGGATCCGATGTGCCGAGTGCCTCCACCACGGCCCGGCGACCGGCGGGCGAGGCCAGCCGTTCGGTGACATCCACGAACAGGCGGGCGCCCGCGTGGCGCATCGGCGCCCGGCTCGTCAGCTGCCACACCGAGATTCCGAGAGGTTTGATCGGGTCGGTCATCATCTGCTGGTGGCCGACTGAGACGTATACGCGGTTCGCGTCGTCGGCGGCCGCGGGAATGGGGAACAGGGTGGTGACCGGCCGGCTCTGCACAATGCGGAAACCGTCGTCGGCCAGACACCATTCGATGTCCTGGGGACTACCGAAATGCGCTTCGATGCGGCGGCCCAGCCGGGCGAGCTCCAGGATCAGCTCGTCGGTCAGCACCGGCCGGTGCCGGCGGTCGGCCTCGACCTCTCGCAGGCGGGTGCCGCCCGCCGGGTCCGGTACGACGGCGACCTTCTCGGTGGCCACGGTCCGCTCGGTGACGACGCCGTCGCGCACCTTGTAGACGTCCGCGTTCACCAGACCGGAGACCATCGCCTCGCCGAGACCGAAACCGGCGTCCACGGATACGACCTTCCGGTTGGAGGTCACGGGGTCGGCGGTGACCAGGATCCCCGCCGCCTCCGGTACGACCATCCGCTGCACGACCACACCCATCAGCACCTTCCGGTGATCGAACCCGTTGCGCAGGCGGTAGGTGACGGCGCGCTCGGTGAACAGCGAAGCCCAGCACCGGCCGATATGCCGGAGCACCGCCTCGGTTCCCACCACGTTCAGATAGGTGTCCTGCTGACCCGCGAACGAGGCGGTCGGCAGATCCTCGGCCGTCGCGCTGGACCGGACGGCATAGGCGTCGTGGGCGCCGAACCGGCGGAGGGCGCCGCTGACCTCCGCCGCGACCTCATCGGGAACGCCGGCTGTCTCGATCGCCTCCCGGATCCGCGCACTCGTCGCACCGATCGCCTCCCGATCCTCCGGTTCGAGGCGCGACAGCCGGTCGAGTAATTCGTCGATCCCCGGGACGGCGGCGAGGGCCGGCCGGAACGCGGCCGTCGTCACGCAGAAACCGTCCGGTACCCGGACACCCTCGATCCGGAACAATTCACCGAGGTTCGCGCCTTTCCCGCCGACCTCGTGGATCTGCGTCCGGTCGATCTCCCGCAAACCCGGCACGAATCCCATTCCGCCCTCCTGACCTCTTGTTTCCTCGTCAGTCGGCGATTATGGACCACAATCGGGAAACTCATGAGGACCGTCGATCGTGTATAACCTGAAAGGGGGAGCGGAACCCGGGGTCGGTCCCGGGATATCCCACGAACGTCCGGATTCCGGCAGGATCGGCCGTATGCCGATAACCGAGCTCCCCGTCACCAGCGCTCTCCTCGTGGTCGATATGCAATCGGGAACACTGCCCAACGCGCGTGCCGTCCCCGCCGATCGGCTGCTCGACCGGGTCTCGTTCCTGCTCGACGGATTCCGCCGGGCCGGTCGCACTGTCGTGTACCTGCTCGCCACCGGTACCCCCGACGGCCGCACCACCTACGCCGAGACGGGCCGGAGCTGGGATGCGGAACAGACCGTCATCCCGCCGGAGGTCGCGCCCACCGGGACCGAGCCGGTGCTGCGCCGACGGGCCTGGAGCGGTTTCGCCGGCACCGATCTCGAACAGCGACTACGCGGCGACGGGATCACCACGGTCGTCGTCACGGGACTGGCGACGACCTTCGGCGTGGAATCGACCGCACGCACTGCCTATGACCTGGGTTTCGATATCGTCGTGGCCGCCGACGCCGTCTCCGACCCGGACCCGGCCGGTCACGAGAGGTCGTTGACCCGCGTCTTCCCGGTGCTGGGCCGGGTCGCCACGGCCGGCGAGATCGCCGCATCGATCGCCTGACCGGCCAGGAAGCGGTCACGGCAGGACACCCGTCGACCCGGGCTCCCGGGTAATCGCCTCCCGGGCGTCGGCGTAAAAGCCCGACCGGGCGCGTTTTGACTACTACAATTGGTCGTAGTACGAAACGATGGGAGGGGTTCATGATCGACAAGACCGCGGGAGTGCCCGGGGATTCCGGGTCACCGAACACCGTATTGCGCTGGACGACCGTTGTCTTCGCGATCGCGCTGGCCGTCCACGCCGCCGACCATTTCCGCCGCGGGATGGATACGGTGTCGATGCTCGTCATGACCCTCGGCGTCGTTCAGATGGTGTTGGCGATCGCGACCATCGTGCTGGTGTTCACCGGCCATCGGTGGGCGCCGGCCGCGGCCGTCACGGTCGGTTTCGTCAGCGCGTTCGGCTTCATCCTGGTCCACGTGTTCCCGGACTGGTTCGGACCGCTGAGCGACAGTTTCATCGACCCGCCGGCCTCGGCGCGGGTCACGGGATTCTCCTGGTTCGCCGCGATATTCGAGATCCTGGCGGATTTCGCGATCGGCTTCGCCGGCCTGCGCGCCCGGAAAACCTGGCCGTAGGGATACGCGGCCGCCTCAGGGCCATCGGAAATACATCCCGACCCGCGGATCGGTGGAGGCCGAGAGCTCCGATGGCGTCCCGTCGGCGATCACGCGGCCGTTGCTCATGATCACCATGCGGTCCGCGAAACCGGTGCCGGTGAGCAGGGGGACATCGTGGGTCACGACGAGGAGGGCCGCGCCCGAATCCGCGTATTCGCGCAGCGATTTCCACACCCCGAAGGCGTTGGCCTGATCCAGGGACGAGGTCGGGCCGTCCGCGATCAGCACCTCCGGGCCGGTGAGAAGGGCGGCGGCGACGGCGGCGCGCTGGATCTGGCCCGCCGAATGGTGCCGCGGCAGAAGGTCCCGGGCGTCGAGCGGGTAGCAGGCGGCCGCGCAGGCCTGCTCGACCGTCCGGGATCGGTACCGCTGTTCCAGATCCCGGAGTTGGGCGCCGACGGTGCGGTCCCGGGCGAAGGCGTCGATACCGTCCTGCGGTACGTAGCCGACACTGCCGTCGATCAGCACTTCCCCGGTGGCGCGGGCGGATTCCGGCAGGCGGCCGGTCAAGGCGTAGGCGAGCATGGTCTTGCCGGCGCCGGGCCCGCCGAGTACGGCCGTGACCTGCCCCGGCGCGACCGTCAGGTCCACCTCCGCGAGAACGGTCCCACTCCAGCGGTCGGTCTCGATATCGACGGTCAGAGAGCGCAGTTCGGCGGCCACGGCTCCAGTGTCGTCGCGGCCGGAATCGGTGTGGTGACCGGGCCCGGTTGCTCGGCGCTATTCGTGTGGGGGTTCGCCGGTGATGATGTGGTCGGCGTGGTTGAGTCCTTCGCGGAGCAGCCGGGTGAGGTGCCCGCCGGGGAGGCGGTAGATGACGCGGCGGCCTTCTCTGCGGGTGTCGACCAGGCCGGTGAAACGGAGTTTGGCCAGGTGCTGGCTGACGGCGGTGCGGGAGGCGCCGCAGGCCTCGACGAGGGCGGTGACATCGGCTTCGCCGTGGGTGAGGAGCCAGAGTATGTGCAGCCGGGTGGGATCGGACAGCATCGCGAATACGCTGGTGGCCGCTTCGAGATGGGCGGGGTCCGGAGCGATCGGATGGATGAGGCTGGGCGCGGTGGTGGTGTGTTCGTCCGCGTGTTCGGCCATCGTCGTCACCGCTTTCATCCGGCCGCCACCAATTCGGGCGCGACCGGCGTCGAGGCAGGCCAGAGGCGAGCGGCGGTGATAGCTGCGAGTGTAGCGATCGCGGTCAGAATCGCCGCCGCGGTCGTAGGGCCGGCGTGCGTGCCGATCCATCCGGCGATCGGATAGGTGAGCAGGAAGCAGCCGTGGGAGAGGGAGAACTGCGCGGTGAACACCGTCGGCCGCTCGTGTTCACGGGTTCGGTAGCGCAGCAGCCGGGCGGTGGGGGTGTTGATCATCGACGTCGCGGCGCCGAGGGCGAACCAGGCCGCGGTGATGACCGCCCAGCCGATCGCCGGGCCGGCGGCCGGGAGCGCGGTGGTTGTGGCGAGGGCGGCGGGAACGACCCAGGCGCCGGTCATCATCACCGTACGGTCCGGCAGGCCGGTGAGAATCCGCGGCAGCGCCAGTGCCGTCGATATCGAACCGGCGCCGAAAACCGCCAGGACGATCGCCACGCCGGAGTTCGAGCCGCCCAGGATGTCCCGGACGTAGACGACACTGTCGACCAGCACGAGTGCGGTTCCGGCCGCGACGACCAGATGCAACGCCGGCAGCCCGCGTAACACCGGCCGCGACCCCAGGATGCGGACCCCGGAGAGGATCCGGGCGGTCCACGGCGTGGAGTCCGCCGCGGCCGGTGGGACCGGGAGCGGGGTGGTCGCGACGAGCAGCGCCGAGGCCAGGAACCCGGCCGTGGTGCCGGCGAACAGCCAGTGGTATCCCAGCACGGTCAGCGCCGCGGCGGCCAGCAGTGGTGAGAGCACCGCTTCCAGGTCGTAGGCCAGTCGTGACAGCGACAGTGCGCGGGTGTAATCGCGCTCGTCCGGCAGCACCGACGGGATTACCGCTTGGAACGCGGGCGTGAATGTCGCCGAGGCGGCCTGCAGGACGAAGATCAGGATGTAGATCTGCCAGATCTGATCCACCAGTGGCAGTCCCACCGCGATCGTGGCGCGGAGGAGATCCGCGCCGACCAGCACGGCCCGCCTCGGTAGACGTCCGGTGATCGCGGCGGCGACCGGCGCCACCGCGACGTAGGCGACCATCTTGACGGCCAGAGCCGTGCCCAGTACCGCGCCGGCGTCCGCTCCGGCCAGGTCGTATGCCAGTAATCCCAGTGCGACGGTCAGCAATCCGGTGCCGGTCAAGGCCACCACCTGGGCGCCGAACAGTCTGCGGAACACCGGATGAACCACTACGTCCAGCACGATCACACGTCCTTCGAGCGAGTTCACGAACACGATCAGGGTAGTCTATATGTGCGCAATTGAGCACATATAGACTTATTGCGCGGAGTTCCCAGGAGGTCCGGGAAAGTTTCGCGGCCGGCGATTAGTACTCCGGTGCTGCGCCGTCTTATCGGTTGAACGCGCTACCAACCCGGCGCGACCGACCCGAAGGACCGGATATGACCACCGCCAACCCCACCGCCGGCTACTCCGACACCACCGCCTACCGTCCCGGTAAGGCCCGTAACCGTGTCCTGTGGACCCTGCAGATCCTGCTGGGCCTGTTCTTCCTCATCGCTTCGGGCGGGCCGAAGCTCGTGATGCCGAACTCGCTGACCGAGAACGCTCCAGAGAATCTGACGATCCCGTTCGGGTTGCTGATCTTCATCGGGATCGTGGAGGTCGCGGGCGGTATCGCGCTGATGGTGCCGCGCCTGAGTGCCCTGGCCGCCGCGGGGCTGTCGGTGCTCACGGTGCTGGCCGCGGGGACGCAGGCTTTCCTGGCCGGTGAGCCGGCGATGGCGATCTTCCCGCTGGTGCTGGCGGTGATCTTCGCCTGGATCGCCTACGAGCGGCGTGCCACGGTCACCGATCTGCGTACCTCGCTGTCGCGGTGACGATTCGCTGAGTACGGGCGGCGGCCGGTGGGTTATCCCACCGGTCGCCGGTCGTGCGTTCCCGGATCGGTTGCCTGTCGGGTTGGCGGCAACCGATCACGCGGCCATCCGGTCCGTCGCGCGCGGCGCCGGGTGGCCGTTTTCGCGGCCGAACGGCCGGGGGGTGTCGCGGGAGCGTTCCGGTGCGGTATCGCGCTGCCGTGTGTCGATGAACACTCCCTCTTCGGTGCGGACTCGGCAGGAGATCGCGTGTATCGTGTGGACAGCTGTCCATACACCTGTTTGGATTCGAGGTCTCGATATGCCGCACATCGCCCCGCAAGCGGAAACCGGGACGCAGGGCTGATGCCCGAGCCGCCATCGCAGGCCGTCGAGACGGGCCTCATCGATCGGCTCCTGGCCGCCGCGGCGGTCGTCGCGACGCGTCACGGTCTCGCGGGCCTGACCCTCCCGGCCACCGCGACCGAGGCACGGCTGCCGCTGGCGACGGCGACGGTCTGTTTCGCCTCCACGGAGCATCTGGTCGCCGAACTGTTCTGCCGCAAACTCGCGGCCACGCCGTCATCCGATCTCGAATACGGCCATATCGTCGGCCTTCGAGGCGCTATCGACGACGAGGTCCGTCGCCGCGTACATGCCGCCGTCGGACCGGAGAGCGGTGCGGATATCACAGAAGTGCTCGAGGTGATCTACGCCGGTTCGCTCCTCGACGCGGCCCTGGGCGCCGCGGGACGCCCGGGAGCCGGCGGTTCGGCGCACGATATCGTCCGTCGCATTCTCACCCGTTGATCACGAATCCCTGTGCCGGGACAGGGTTTCCGGGCCGTGTGGTGCGGCGGGCGGAGCTCAGGAAGCGGGGCCGAGATCGGCGACCACCGGCGGCCACCAGGCGGCGCCGCTGCGGAAACTCTCGACAGAGCCGACATCCGAAGCGGCGGTGCGGGTTCCGGCGGCGGTCAGCGCCTGTGCCTTGAACGCGCGCGCCGCGGCGCTGAGCCGGTGCACCACCGGGTCCACCCGGTAGCCCGGCGCCTGCGGCCAGCCCTCGCCCCACCCCACGACCTGCAGTCCGCCGTCGTCCAGTGCCGCGTGCAAACCCTTGCTCATCCGCGCGTCCCGTTCCAGGACGCCGGTGGCGACAGCGAGGGTATGGGGTTGCCGGTTCGATCCGCCGGAATCGAGTACGTCGCGCAGATCCAGCATCCGTGCGCCGAGGATGCGCAGCGGCCTGTCGTCGGAGGGATCGGCGACCAGCACCGCCACATCCCAACCCGCGACCGCCCGGTCGAACAACCATCCGCCCGCGTGCTCCACGACATCGCCGATACTGCGCGCGACGATATCGAGCCGGTAGCGTTCGTCGCCCCATTCGAACCGCAGGCGCGAGGTGGCCAGTTTGTGCACGGGCCGAACGTCTCGATCAGCGGAATCGAACGGTCGAGTGTCCATGAGAACTCCAATCGGTGACGGCCGCGGCGGGCCGCGAAGATATTGCCGCGGCAGGCCGCGAGGGCTGTGCCGCGGTCATCGGGTGTCCGGCGCCAGGTAGAGGCCGGTGATCGCATCCACCAGCCGGGCGGCCGTCCGGTCCCAGCTCGCGAGCGGATCCGTTTGCTCGGCGGCCAGCGCCCGCTCGTGTTCGGCACAGCTGTGCACGATCAGCAGGCTCGCCATCAGATTTCGTTCCCGCCGCACGTCGGCCGGGAGGTGATCCGTGCAGCGGTGTACTCCCGCGATCACCGATTGCAGGGCGCGCGAGGACAGTGATTCGTCGGTGAGCAGGTGCCGGTAGGCGGGATCGGGCATCAACTGGGCGATGAAACGCGCGTACCAGCTCGGGCGCCCCAGTGCGCCGAGGTGCTCGGTCACCGGCCGGACCAGGCATTCCACCCAATCGCGCACCTCGGGAGAAGCTCCGACCCGGGCCACCCGCTCCCGGCACAGCACTTCGGTATGCGCCTGATGCTTGCGCACGATCGCCAGGACCAGCTCGGATTTGGCGCCGAAGTGATAACCCACCGCGGCATTGTTCCCCTGCCCCGCGGACTCGCTCACCTGGCGATTCGACACCGCGTTCACACCGCGCTCGGCGAAGAGGCGCTCGGCCGCGGCCAGGATCGCCTCGCGGGTGGCGTTGACCCGCACCGCTCGGGCGGACGTGTTCTCGGCGGTCATCGTTGCTCCTCGGTGCCCTGTCCCGACAGCAAACACCCCGGCTCTTTTGAAGTCAAGCGACTGACTTAAAAGCCGCGTCAGGCTCCCGGCCGCCAGCCCCGCCACCGCGGAATCCACCAGCAGTCACCGCGGTCCAGTGCGGAAGCGACGCGCTCCGCCGCACGCCACACCGAATCGGCCTGCGCGGTGGTGAGCCGGCCTTCGGACACCTGCTTCGCGACGTCCGCGCGGTCCTTCCACTCCCATTTCCCGTTCCGGATCACGATGTCGAGGCCGTGATCATCGGTGTCGAAACCGTCCGCGCCGCGGCGGTAGGGCATTTCGAAGTTGATGTACCAGCGGTCGAACCGGCCGTGAACGAAGAACGCCCACACCGAATAGGCGTCGCCGGCCCGGTACAGCTGCAACACACCGGAGCCGATCCATCGACTCTGCCCCGACCACGGATGGGCGCCGAAGGGATGCGGCGGAAAAGTGAACGGTGTGCCTTCTTCGATCCAGACTGCGAGGACATCGTCGTCGGCGATCACTCGCACCGGCATCGTCATCCAGACATCTCCGTGCAGTACTTCACGTCGCTGCACCGTGGATCCGACCACGAACCTGGGCATGGGATCACGGTAGCTCCCGGCCGTGCCGCGTAGGCCCGACTGCACCGTCGCGGCCGCGCTCGGGTGAGCGGTTGGTGACTGCCGCGACATTGCGGAGAGCATCGCCCGTCATATCCGCCCATGAGGATCGGAGGGTTCGATTCGTCCGCGATTCAGGGAGGCATCGGTGTCCGGTGCGGTGACGCAGGCGGTATCGGCTGCCCCGGTGACGGTGGCGCGGATACCGGAGATTCTGACGGCGGGAATCGAGCCGCTGGGGGTGTGTTCGCGGGCCGCCGGGGCAGCGGTGGAGGCGACGCTGGCCGTGGATCTGGTCGCGTCCGTGGCGTTGCCGCGGGTGGATACCGCCGCGATGGACGGTTACGCGGTCGCGGGCGAGGGTCCGTGGGTGTTGCGGTCGGAGGTTCTGCCGGCCGGGCGGGTGAGCGGCCGGATCCTCGTCTCGGGGGCGGCGGTACGGATCGCGACCGGGGCCCCGACTCCGCGCGGTACGACCGCGGTGCTGCGTGAGGAGAGGGTGCGGGTACAACGCACCGGTGGGCGGGCGCTGGTGGTACGGGATCCCGGCGCTGCCGTCGGAGACGACACCCGCCGGGCGGGCGAGCACTGGCGGGCCGGGCAGGTGCTGGCGCCGGCCGGGACCCGGGTATGCCCGGCGGTGGTGTCGGCGGCGGCGAGCGCGGAGGCCGGCCGTCTGCTGGTGCGGGGGCCGGTTCGCGCGGACGTGGTGCTCACCGGGGACGAGATCCGGCTCGACGGGCAACCGCTGCGGGCGGGACAGACCCGCGACAGCCTCGCGGCGGCACTGCCGCGGTACCTGGGCGGTGTCGATATCGGTTGTGAGCACGTCTGGCATGTGCGCGACAGCCCGGAACTGCTCGAAACCTGGCTGCGCGCACCGCGGGAGGTGGAAGTCGTGGTGATGATCGGGGCCACCGGTCGCGGCGCCGCCGATCATCTGCGTGCGGTGCTCACCCGGATCGGGGCGCGGGTGCTGTTCGACGGCGTCCGGATGCGCCCGGGAGGTTCGCAGCTGGTCGCGGTGCTGCCGGACGGGCGGGTGCTGTTGGCGCTGCCGGGTAATCCCCTTGCCGCGGTCGCCGCACTACTGGTCACCGGACCGGCGATCGTGGACGCGTGCACGGCCCGGTCGCCGCGGTCGCGGTGGTGGGGCCGGATCACCGGTACCGCGGTGAGCGCGGGGATCACCCGGGTGGTGCCGGTCCGGCAGCTGCCCGGCGGCGTATGGCAGAGCGCCGGCGCGGTCCAGACACCGCATCTGGCCGGGTTGATCGGTGTCGAGGCCTTGGCCCTGCTCGAGCCCGGGGGCGAGCGAAGCGGTCTGGTGGAGTTGCTGGCGCTGCCGCGCTGACGACGCCGGGACGGCCGGTGACCCGTCTATGCCGCCGAGCCCTCGGGGAATTCTCATTTCCCTCTGAGGAGAGTGCTATTCTCGCACTGTTGACCCGCATATGCGGAGAAACAGGCAACGAACATACGCGGATGCGGATCTATCGGGTGACGATTGCCGCGCTTTCGGAACCGGGCTGGATCCAGGCCGGTTCCGGGCCGCGAGAACGCGAGGAGCGAGAGCCATGTCGGTGCAGACAGTGTTGGACCAGATTCGCGAACGTCCCGGTACCGGGGAGGTGATCCCGATCATCGATCCGGTCACCGAGCAGCAGATCACCGAGTTCACCGATTGCGGCCCCGAAGCCGTCGACGCCGCGGTCGCCCGGGCCAAGGAGGCCTCCGCATCCGAGGTCTGGAAGGGCCTGGCCGGTCACCAGCGCGCCAAGGTGCTGTGGAAGGTCGCCGATCTCATCGACGAGAACGCGGGCCTGCTGGCCGAACTCGAATCGCTGAACGCCGGTATCCCCGAGGCCCAGGCGCAGATCATCGTCGGGGTGGGCTCGGAGTGGTTCCGCTACTACGCCGGCTGGTGCACCAAGATCGACGGTATCGCCCACGACGTGAACACCGGCGGGCTCACCGGCGTCGCCTCGCATATGCACGCCTACAGCATCAAAGAGCCCTACGACGTGGTCGGGCTGATATTCCCGTGGAACGGGCCGGTCTTCAATTTCTGCGCCAAACTCGCCCCCGCGCTGGCGGCCGGATGCAGCAGCGTGGTGAAACCCGCCGAGGAGACCCCGCTCTCGGCGGTGGTGCTGGACCGCATCCTCACCGAGGGCGGCGTTCCGGACGGCGTGGTCAACCTGCTCACCGGTTACGGGCACACCGCCGGCGCCGCGATCACCGCCCACCCGGACGTGGACAAGGTCGCCTTCACCGGGTCCACCGAGGTGGGCCGGGAAATCGTCAAGGCTTCGGCGGCGAGCAACCTGAACAAGGTCACCCTCGAACTCGGCGGTAAATCGCCGGTGCTGATCTTCGACGACGCCGACCTCGATATGGCTGTCACCATGGCCGGATTCGGTACCTTCATCCACTCCGGCCAGGCCTGTGTCTGCGGCTCACGGATCCTCGTCCAGCGCGGCGTCTACGAACGTGTCGTGGAAGGTATCGCCAACCTGGGCGACAACCTGAAACTCGGCGGACCGAAGGAGGCCGACAGCATGATCGGCCCGCTGATCAGCGCCAAACAGCTGAACCGGGTTCTCGGGTACATCGATCAGGGCAAGAACGACGGCGTCGAATACGTCACCGGTGGGCACCGTGTCGACCGCACCGGATATTTCGTCCAGCCCACCGTCGCCACCAATGTCGACCCCGAGACCAGCCGGCTGTTCCAGGAAGAAATCTTCGGACCGGTCGTGACCGTTCTGCCCTTCGACACCGAAGAGGAAGCCGTCGCGCTGGCGAACAACAGCACCTACGGGCTCGCCGCGACGGTCTGGACCAAGGACCTCGGCCGCGCCCACCGCCTCGCCAAGAAACTCCAGGCCGGAACCGTATCGCTGAACTGCCAGATGGTCTTCGACCATTCCGTACCCTTCGGCGGCTACAAACAGTCCGGGTGGGGCCACGAATCCGGCCGCGCCGGAATCGAAACCTACCTCCAGAACAAATACGTCTGGGCCCAGATGTAGGTCGCGTTCTCGACACCGGCCCGGCGGCCCCGGCCCATCGGTGTCGGCCGATGGGCCGCGGGCCTATCGTCGAGATATGACGACCACACCGGATCGAGACGGCTGGGTACCCGAGGCGTGCACGCTTCCGACGGCCGCGCAGCCCCTCCGGGTCGGCGAGTTCGATCGGTTCTTCGCCGACTCGGTGCGGGCCCTCCGCCGGTCCGGTCCGGCCCGGCTGGAACTCGTCGTGGCCGCCGAGGCCGAACCGGTCGCGCGGGATCTGGCCGCCCGGGAGTCGGAGTGCTGTTCGTTCTTCACCTTCGATTTCGGTTCCACCGGTGAAGGTCTGGTGATGACGGTCGGTGTGCCCGACGCCTACCTCGACGTCCTCGATGCCTTCGCCGCGCGGGTGCGGCTCGCCGTCGACAGTGCGCGGTGACCGGCGGAACTCACGGCGCGGCCGGATGCCGTTACCTCAGCGAGCCTTTCCGGCGGTGTCGCCGCAGCAGTCGCAGGAATCGTCCTCGATGGCGGCGTCGCCGGTGAACGCGGCGGGGGACGGGCAGCAGGTATCGCCTTTCCAGGCGTCGCGGCCTTCCTTCACCGCGATCGCCGCGATGATCAGGGCGGCGATCGGGTCGGCCCACGACCACCCGAAAACGCTGTTGAGCAGCAACCCGGCGAGCAGCACCGCGGAAAGGTAGGTGCACAGCAGGGTTTGCTTCGAATCGGCCACCGCGGACGCGGAGCCGAGTTCGCGGCCCGCGCGGCGCTGCGCGGCCGAGAGTACCGGCATGATCACCAGACTCGCCGCGGCCAAGGCGATCCCGACGGTGGAATGCCGGGCCGCGCCGAGCCCTGCCAGGGCCCGGACCGAATCCACGCTGACATAGAGGGCCAGGGCGAAGAACGAGAACGCGATGATACGCAGCGCGATCTTCTCCCGTGCCGCCGGATTCCGGCCGGCGAACTGCCACGCGACCGCCGCGGCCGAGGACACCTCGATCACCGAATCGAGACCGAACCCGATCAGCGCGGTCGAGGACACCCGCGCGCCTTCGGCGAGCGCGATGATCGCCTCGAGCACGTTGTAGGTGATTGTCGCCGCGACGAACCAGCGGATCCGCCGGGTCAGCACTGCTTTTCGCGCCGGATCCGGATCGGCTGTCACCGTGGACGGAAACGAGGGCATACCGAACGAGGCCATCAGCAGCAGCCCTCGGTCTCGGACTCCGGGCAGCACGCCGGGTCCACCGCCAGTACCAGGCCCAGCAGGTCGCCCAGCGCCGCGGCGATGCGGGTATCGGCGAGTTCGTACCGGCTGCGCCGGCCTTCGGCCACCGCGACCACCAGACCGCAGCCGCGCAGGCAGGCGAGGTGGTTGGACAGGATCTGGCGGCTCACCCCGATCTGTTCGGCCAGATCCGAGGGATACCCGGGCTGTTGCCGCAGGCTCAGCAGGATCCGGGTACGGGTCGGATCCGACAGGGCGTGCCCGAAACGGGCGAGGGCATCGGTGTGGACAGCGGTCTCCATCCACAGAACGGTACATCAGAATCTGTATTCAGAAAATGATGAACCTTCAAGGCGTGCGTGGCCCGCACCGGACCACGGCAGCCCTGACGGGCGCGCACCCCCTCACCTGTGCAGGGGAGGGGGTGCGCAGCGGGGCTCGTCGGCCGGAGGCCGGGTCAGGCCTCGTCGTTCCGGTAGGCGTCGAGCCGGATGGTGGCGGTCGCTTCGTGGGCGGCCATACCTTCGTATCGGGAGATGGTCTCGACCGCGCCGGCGGCTTCGGGCGTGGCCGACTTCTCGACCCGCTGATAGGTCAGCGGTTTGAGGAAGCGTGACACCGACAGTCCCGCACTGTGTTTGGCGCCGCCGGCGGTGGGCAGCACATGGTTGGTGCCGGCCATACCCTTGTCGGAATAGGCGACCGTGCTCCAGCGGCCCAGGAAGATCGAGCCGTAGTTGTGCAGGGCGTTGTGGTAGTACTCGTCGTCGGCGGTCTGGATCTCGAGGTGTTCGGGGGCCAGATCGTCCATCAGGGCGACGGCGGTCGCGGGGTCCTCGGCCCAGGTGACCGAACCGTAGTCGCGCCAGGCGGGGCCGGCGATATCCCGGGTCTTCAGGGTCTCGAGCTGTGCGTCGGCCGCGGCGATGACGGCTTCACCCAGCTGTCGTGAGGTGGTGACCAGGGCGGCGGGGGATTCGGTGCCGTGCTCGGCCTGGCCGAGGAGATCGGCGGCGACGACGGCCGGGTCGGCGGTCTCGTCGGCGATCACCGCGACCTCCGAGGGGCCCGCGAGCAGATCGATCGCGACCTTCCCGAACAGCTGCCGTTTGGCTTCGGCCACATAGGCGTTGCCGGCGCCGACGAGCATATCCACCTCGGGTTCGCCGAGCAGGCCGAACGCCATCGCGGCCAGCGCCTGCACACCGCCGAGTACGTACACCCGGTCGGCGCCGGAGAGATGGCAGGAGTAGAGGACCGCGGGGTCGGCGGTGCCGTCGCGGCGCGGGGGAGTGCAGGCGAGCACGGTCGGCACCCCGGCGACCTTGGCGACCCCCACGGTCATGAATGCCCCGGCCAGCAGCGGGAACCGCCCGGCGGGGACGTAGGCGCCGACCCGGGTGATCGGTACGTAACGCACACCGGTGACCAGGCCCGGCGCCAGCTGGGTTTCGAAATCGACGAGATGCGAACGGGTTTCGCGCGCGAAGGCGCTGGTGCGCTCGTGGCCGAGTTCGAGGGCCGCGCGCAGCTCGGGCGATAGCGAATCCCCGGCTCGAGCTAGGTCGGCGGCGCCGAGTTCGACCTGAGCGGATTCGAAACCGTCGAGTGCGCGGGCATAGGACAGCACCGCGTCGAACCCGCCCTTCTCGATCGCCGACAGCATCTCGGAGACGGTTTCGATGACCTTCGGGTCGCGCTGGGCGGCCGGGCGGTCGAGGCCGGGGCGCTTGAGGATCTGGAAGGAGCCGTCGAGTTCGGCGAGGCGGGCGGGGGTGAACTTCATGGTCTCGACGCTATGGTCCGGATGGGCAATGGACAACCCGTTGAGATCCTGCCCAAGGCGCAGGGAAACCCTGTGTAGGTTGCCGGTGCGCGTTATTGTCCGACCGAGCCGGGCAGGGGGTGCCCCGGGTCGAGGGCGGGCAGGCCGTCGATGCTGTGCCCGTTGTCGCCGGCGATCCGCTGCGCGTACTTCTCCGCGGGCACCCGGGCGTGATGGGTGTCGAGGACCGGGCGTTCGCCGACGAGCTCGTAGTAGGGAACCGAGTATCCGCACGAATCCGCGATGCGGTCGACCTCGACCACGATCGCCATCCGGACACCGGGGTGTTCGGTGCCGAAATGCTGCCGCAGGCGGTCGAACTCCGATTCGTCGGGCCGGACGGCGCGACCGGTGCCGAACAGGCGCAGGATCCGCGAATTCCGCGTGAACGAGCAGAACATGATGGTGATGCGGCCGTTGTCGCGCAGATGCGCGATGGTTTCGACGCCGCTGCCGAACAGGTCGAGGTAGGCGACGGTGTGATCGTCGAGGACGGCGAAGGTATCGCGATAGCCCTTCGGTGACAGGTTCACATGGCCGCCCTCCGACGGCGCGGTGGCGACGAAGAACATCGCCTGCTTCCCGATGAAATCGCGCAACGACTCGTCGAGCTGCGGAAACACCTTCGCCACAGGACACCTCTTCCCTGGTCGGCCCGATAGGGATCCGGTATCGAACCTAGCCCGCACACCGCGCCGGGGCATCGAGAAAATCGCCACAGCGCGGCCCGGCCGGCGCTGGAAAATAATCTCGAATTCGGCATGCTGTGGATGTCGAGAACCGGGTGCGGGCTCCGTCCCAGGGATGAGAGCGGCCGGGAGGGCCGCGACGACGAAGGAGAATCGCCATGAAATACCTGATGCTCAAGCATTACCGCGGTGGCCCCACCCCCGTCGGCGATTTCGTGCCGATGGATCGCTGGACGCCGGCGGAGGTCGACGCCCATGTGCAGTACATGCGGGACTTCGCGGACAAACTGAAGGAGAACGGTGAGTTCGTGGACGAGCGGGCGCTGGCGCCGGAGGGCACCTTCGTGCGGGGCGACGGCGCCGGGCGCCCGCCGGTGACCGACGGGCCGTTCGCCGAGACCAAGGATCTCATCGCGGGGTGGATGGTGATCGACGTGGAGTCCTGGGATCGGGCCCTCGAACTGGCGGCGGAGTTGTCCGCCGCGCCCGGGTACCGCGGCGAACCGATCTATGAATGGCTCGAGGTCCGGCCGCTGCTCTCCGAGACGCTCTCGGCGGAAGAGTGAACGACGCACTGCTGCGGGAGCTGGTGCCCGCGGTGCTGGCGGTTCTCGTCCGGCGCGGAGCGGACTTCGCGTCGGCCGAGGACGCCGTCCAGGAAGCGCTGATCCGGGCGCTGGAAACCTGGCCGCAGGATCCGCCGCGGGATCCGTTGGGCTGGCTGGTGACGGCGGCCTGGCGCCGGTTCCTGGACGCCGCCCGCGCCGAGACCTCCCGGCGCGGGCGGGAGGTCTCGGTCGAGGTGGAGCCGCCGCCCGGCCCGGTGCCCGCCACCGACGACACGCTGTGGCTCTACTTCCTGTGCGCGCATCCGTCCCTCGCTCCGGCGTCGGCCGTCGCGCTGACCCTGAGGGCGGTCGGCGGGCTGACCACCCGGCAGATCGCCACGGCCTACCTGGTTCCCGAAGCGACCATGGCACAGCGGATCAGCCGGGCCAAACGGCGGCTCGCGGGTCTGCCGCTGGACCGGCCGGGTGATCCGGCGACCGTGCTCCGCGTGCTCTACCTGGTGTTCAACGAGGGCTACAGCGGAGACGTGGACCTGGCGGCCGAGGCGATCCGGCTCACGCGCCACCTCGCCGCCGCCACCGATGACCCCGAGGTCGCGGGACTGCTCGCGCTCATGCTGCTGCATCACGCCCGCCGGGCCTCACGCACCGGTCCCGGCGGGCGGCTGATACCGCTGGGCGCGCAGGACCGCACCCGCTGGGATACCGCGCTGATCGCCGAGGGGGTGACGATCCTGCAGACCGCCCTGGCCCGGGACCGGCTCGGTGAATACCAGGCGCAGGCCGCCATCGCGGCCCTGCACGCCGATGCCCCGGCCGCCGCGGAAACCGATTGGGTGCAGATCGTCGAGTGGTACGACGAACTGCTGGAACTGACCGGCAGTCCCGTGGTGCGGCTGAACCGGGCCGTGGCGGTGGGCGAGGCGGACGGACCGCGGGCGGGGCTCGCGGCGCTGACCGAAGTGGATTCCGGCCTGCCCCGGTACCCGGCGGTCCGGGCCTATCTGCTGGAGCGCGCCGGCGATCTCGGCGCGGCCGCGGAGTCGTATGCCGAAGCCGCCCGGGCCGCGACGAGTGTGCCCGAACGCGATCACCTCATGCGCGAGGCGGCGCGCGTCGGGCAGTTGTCGCGGCCGTGACCCGGGCACAGCCGGCCCTCGTCCCGCGGTATCCGGCAGCGGTTACGACGGGTGGCCCGGTTCTTCGGTGTCCGCGGCGGCCAGCAGTTTCCGGAGATCCTCGTCGGCCATACCGAAACCGGCCAGCCGGTCGAGCGGAATGGAGCCGATCATCCGCATCATATCGACGCCCAGCGCCTCGCCGTCACCCATCCGGCCGGCCATTTCGCCGAACAACTCCGCCAGCGCGGCAGCGGTTTTCGGGTCCGCGAGTGCTTCGCCGAGCGTGGATCGCGCGGTGATCGGGATCCGGAATTCGTCGCCGGTCACCGTGACGGTTCCGGAGCCGCGCAGGTCGCGGCTCGAGGCGCCGATGTGGACCCGGTAGTCACCGCCTTCGACGATCCACCGGTCGGCGCGGGTCTCCCAGTAGGCGAGATCCTCGCGCGCGATATCGATGGTGACCCACTCACCGGTCCCGGGTGCCAGCTCACCGGTGGCGGCGAAACCCTTGAGCTCCAGCGGCGGGCGGATCACCGGCGAACCGGGCATCGAGGTGTAGACCTGCACGATCTCGCGACCACCGCGGGCGCCGGTATTGGTGACCCGAACCCGCACCCGGATACCGGAATCGTCCGTGGTGAGTTCCGGATCGGAGTAGTCGAAGGTGGTGTAGGACAGCCCGTGCCCGAACGGATAGCACACGTCCATCTCGCGGGCGTCGTACCAGCGGTAACCGATATGGATGCCTTCGCCGTAGCGGATATGGGAGTTCTCGCCGGGGAAGTCCGGGTACGCGGGCACGTCCTGCAGCCGGACCGGCACCGTCTCGCCCAGCCGGCCCGAGGGGTTCACGACCCCGAACAGCACATCGGCGATCGCGCCGCCACCGGCCTGACCCATCAGGGCGGCGTCGAGGACGGCCGGCGCGAGGCCGGCGACCGGAGCGAGCCGCAGCACCCCGCCGTGCGCGAGGACCACCACCGTGCGCGGCTGTGCCCGCACGATATCGGCGAGCAGGACGAGCTGGTCGGCGGGCAACTCGATATCGTCGCGGTCGAAACCCTCCGATTCCTGCGACGGAGCCAAGCCCAGGAACACCACCGCGGTGTCGGCGCCCGCCGCGGCTTCCGCGGCTTCCGATCGCAGCGCGTCCGGGTCGCCGGAGCCGTCGGTGGTGAACCCACGGGCGAACGTGACAGTCTCCTCGCCCGCGAGGGCACGGATCTCCGCCAGCGGGATATCGAGCGAGGTCGGGTTCACATGCGAGCTGCCGCCGCCCTGGTATCGCGGCGACTCGGCGAATTCACCGATGACGGCCACTCGGCGCCCGGGGGTCAGCGGCAGCACATCGCCGGAGTTGCGGAGCAGGACGACACAGCGGCCCGCCACCTCACGGGCGAGTGCATGGTGTTCGGCCGGATCCGGCGGCGGCCCGGCCCGCTTCCGCCCGGCCACCGCTTTGGCGGCGAGCGCGGCCATCCCGGCGGCGGCGCGGTCGACAGCGGACTCGGCGAGGGCGCCGGCCTCGAGCGCCGCGGCCACCTGCGCGTCGCCGCGGCCCGAATCGCCCGGCATCTGCAGATCCAGTCCGGCGGCCACGGAGGCGACGCGATCGGCGACCGCGCCCCAGTCGCTGACCACCACCCCGTCGAAACCCCACTCGTCGCGCAACACCTCGGTGAGCAGCCAGTGGTTCGCCGCGGCGGGCACGCCGTTGATCCGGTTGTAGGAGCACATCACCGTCCACGGCCGGGCGGTGCGCACGATATGGGAGAAGGCGCGCAGGTAGATCTCGCGCAGCGGCCGCGGATCGATATCGGAGCTGGATCGCATCCGGTCGTGCTCGCAGTTGTTGGCCGCGAAGTGTTTCAGCGATGCCCCCACGCCGGTGCTCTGCAGACCCTCGACCCAGGCGGCGCCCAGCCGGCCGGTGTGCACGGGGTCCTCCGAGTAGTACTCGAAGGACCGGCCGCCGCGCGGATCGCGTTTGATGTTGATACCCGGCCCGAGCAGGACATCGACGCCGAGCGCCCGGGCTTCGCGTCCGAGCGCCACGCCCACCCGGCGCACCAGATCGGGGTCCCAGCACTGTCCCAGCCCGACCGCGGGCGGGAAACAGGTCGCGGGTTCGCTCCCGGAGAGTCCGAGATGGTCGGTGGCGCCGGTCTGTCTGCGGACGCCGTGCGGGCCGTCGGTCATGGTCAGGGCGGGCACCGTCCCGACCGCCTTGGTGGTCCAGAAATCCGCGCCGCTTCCGAGGGCGATCCGCTCGGTTCGGCTCCCCTCGGCCTGTCCTGCCGGTACCGGTCCCGGGTTGTCCATATCGTCTCCCTGTCCGCTGGTCACATCGTTGTGCGAGACGCCGCCTGCCAAAACCGTATGTTATTCGGTTTTGGGTGGCAAGAGGCCACCCCGCTACAGTTCTCGCGTGGCGCCACGTGGCTCGTACTCGAAGGGGATCGCGAAACGGACCGAGATCCTGGACGCGGCCCTCGAGATCGTCGCGCGGGTCGGATTCCGCCGCACCACCGTGCGCGAACTCGCCGACGCGGTGGGGCTCAGCCAGTCCGGGCTGCTGCACCATTTCGGCACCAAGGAACAGCTCTTCACCGAGATCCTGCGCTATCGCGACGAGGTGGACCGGCGCACGTTCTCGCCCGATCCCGCCGGTGTGGACGCGGGCGAACTGCCCACCGCCATCGTCGACCTGGTACGCCACAACGCCGAGGTCCCCGGCCTGGTGCAGCTCTACTCCCGGTACTCCTCCGAAGCCGCCGACCCCGGCCATCCCGCCCACGACTTCTTCCGGCTCCGCTACGAGCGCGCCCGCGCCGAGCTCACCGCGACGATCACCCGGCTCCGGGCCGCCGGTCGCCTACCCGCCGATCTCGACGGTGACCGCCTGGCGGTTATGACGTTCGCGATGATCGACGGACTCCAGATGCAGTGGATGTACGACCCGTCCATCGATATGGCCGACCATATCGCCTATTTCTGGGAATCGATTCTCGGCGCCGGGCCGGAACCGCGGCGGGAGGGCTAGAGGGTCGGAACCCGCGTGTTCCGTGGCGAGCCGCCGGACGCGGGATCGGGAACCGTCACACCGTCCGCCAGCGCCGCCGCGGCCTGTTCGGCGAGGTCCGCGGCGTGTTCCGGGATCTGCGTTCCGTCGCCCAGGTGCCGTTTGATGATCGCGTAGGGCAGATCGACCACCGCCAGCAGCACCCGTTCCTCCACTCCGGGGCCGACGATGCCGATGCGGTCGATGAGTGCCGAAAGCGCTGTGCGTAGGGCATCGTTCGCGTCCATGACCGCCGAGCGCGACCGGTCGCTCCAGTCGTGTTCCCCGAGTTCCTTCGCCCCTGTCAGCAGTACTCGCGCGTCCCGCGGATTGCGCCGTGCCCAGTCCACCGATATCCGCGCACTGCGGCGGATGGCGTCGCGGGGCTCCTCGACGCTCAATCCGGTCAGGATTTCGCTGTGGAACGCGTGTAGAGCGCGACGCCACAATGCGGCGAGCAGCGCCGGGCGATCCGGGAAACGGTGATACACCGACCCGCTGGGTGCACCGGCGGCCTTGGCCACCCCCGACATCGTGACAGCGGCCGGTCCGCCCGCCGCGAGGAGATCGGCGGCGGCATCCAGCAATGAGTCGGCGTCGTGCCGCGGAGGTCTTCCCATGTATTAGAGGATATGCTCTAATACGATTTTAGAGGTAGTCCTCTAAAAGTTGGCGCCCGAGCCCATGTGGCCGTGGCAGGTAAGGGAGTTCTCATGGCTGTGGTCAATATCCATCGACGCCACATTCCGGCACCGGTCGGCGAAGTCGGCGCACTGCTGGATTCGCTGGCCGCCGACAGTGATGCGCTCTGGCCCGTCGGGTCCTGGCCGGCGATACGCCTGGACCGTCCGCTCGGAATCGGCGCCGCGGGTGGTCACGGCCCGATCCGGTACACGATCGAGCACTATCGGCGCGGCAGCTGGGTGCGCTTTCGTTTCACCGGTCCCCGCGGCTTCGACGGGTTCCACGAATTCACGGTCCGTCCCGCGCCCGGCGGCGCCGACCTGGTTCATCTGCTTGCGATGAACGTCCACGGCATCGCTCGGTTCAGCTGGCCGCTGGCTTTCCGCTGGATGCACGACGCGTTGACGGAAGACTGCCTCGACCGGGCAGAACACGGCCTCACCGGCGCTGTCGCCGATCCGGCGCGCTGGTCCGCGTATGTCCGGATGCTCAGGCGTATCAACTCGGCGGGGTGACTCGAAAGCGGAGGCGGCGGGTGCGCACGTCTCGAATCGTCACTCTTGCACTCAGGAGAAGGCGGGTGGAGTCTGTGTCCGGCATAGGGTGATCCTGTGACCCTTCGGCAACTGCGTGCGTTCCTCGCCACGGCCCGTACCGGGACGTTCACCGCCGCGGCGAAGACGATGGGGGTCGCCCAGGCCTCGGTGTCCGAACTGGTCCGGACGCTGGAGGACGAATACGGCACCACCCTGTTCGTCCGTGGCGGGCGCAGACTGGTGCTGACCGCGGCCGGAGTCGCCCTGCTGCCGCACGCCGAACAGTCGCTGGCCGCGGCGGACGGGGGCGTGCAGGCGTTGAAATCGGTGCGCTCGCTCACCGGCGGTGTCGCCACCTTCGGGGTTCTGCGTAATGCCTCGTACTACCTGCTGTCCGATCTGGCCGAGGAGTTCCATCGGCGATTCCCCGAGGTGCGGATTAGGCTGGTGGGTATGAACTCGGTGGAGGTCGCCGCCGAGGTCGCCGAGGGACGGCTCGAGGCGGGGCTGGTGGTGCTGCCGATCGACGCCGACGGTCTGCGGGTCACGCCGCTGGTCCGCGACGAGGTGCTCTATGCCTCCACCGCGCCGGACCGGGTGGCCGAGGTGATGACCGTCGAACGGTTCGCGCGATCCACGGTGATCCTCTACGACGCCCACTACGGATGGCGGGAACCCACCCGGCGCCAGCTGGCCGAACGGGCGCAGCTGGCGGGCCTGAAGATCGATCCGCTGATCGAGGTCGAACAGGTGGAGGCCGCGCTGGGCCTGGTGCGCCGGGGAATCGGGGACACGATCGTCTCGCGCGCGGTCGCGAGCAGTTCGGCCTGCCCGCCCGAGGTGCGGGTGGTGGGTTTCGACCCGCCGCTCTACGACACGATCGCGCTGATCCAGCGGGAATCGGGGGTGCTGTCGCCGGCGACGCGGGAGCTGGCGCGGATGGCGCAGCAGATGCTGCTGCGCAACCGGGTCGCCCCCGCGCCGGAACGCGCGAGCGACCCGGAGGCCGATCAGTAGATGTTCTGGCTCACGTACGGTTCGTCGCCGCGGTGGGCGTAGATCTGGGACCGCGTGGCGATATCGTCGTAGATCCGGGTCTCCTTGACGATCTTCCCGGACTGCACCAGGAACTGGGAGATGCCGAGGATTTCGACCGGTGAACCGGTGAGCGGGCCGTAATCGGCGATTCCGTCGTACTGTCCGGTGAACTTCCAGGTGACCGCGATCCGCAGGCCGCCGTAGCGCGGCGAATCGTTGGCCGCGACGTCACGGATATCGAAACTGCCGCCGGGGAAGGGCCGCAGCATCCGCAGCAGGGCGCGGCGGTAGCCCTCGGGGCGGGCGATGGTGCGGTCGTCGATCGTGTTCAGCCACAGATCGCGGATCCAGAACTCCTCCACCCGCTCGAGTTCACGGTTGTTCCAGACCGAGTCGATGAACTCGAGCACCATCTCCACTTCGGGCCGGAAATCGTCGGGGCGCGGGCCGCTGCCGCCCGCGGCGATCACATCGGCCGGGGCCGGGGCGGCCATGGAGCCGCTGTACCCGCGGAACGCCTGCCGCCGGGCGAGTTCGTCGGGGTCCTGGCCGAGCTGGCGGGCCACCGAGAGGGCGTCGCGCACGACCCATTCCTCGACCATGCGGCCGCGCCGGTACAGGCAGTTGGCGATATTGCGGCTGCGGTACTCGATATTCTCCCGGTCGGTGCCCAGGACCAGGTGGGAGCTGAGGAACGCGTCGTCGCCGCGGGCCTCCCATACGATGTCCTCGGCCTGGCCGACACGGTTCGGGGTGGTCGAGATCCGCATCAGGGTTCCTTCGATCACCTCCTGCGCGGTGGTGGAGGTGCCGTAGACGCCGTGGACGATGGAGTCGGGTTCGTAGTTGTCGTTGATATGGCCGATCGCGCGCTCGATCCAGATGTGGTCGGTGACCTCCCGGATGAAATCGTCGGGGTCGGCGTAGGGCTGATAGGCAATCGGATCGAGTGGCATGCCGCTCAGAATACATACGTATTCACGAATTGGGAACCGCCGCCCGGTCACCTCACCTGCGGCAACCGGAGCACGCCCGGGCCCGCGCGGAGAACCCTGTCGCGGCGGCCGCCGGAGTTACCCTGGAATCATGTTTCTTCGTCGCCGCGCCCGGGCGCCCCGGTCCGCCGGGACCCACGGCTGGCGCGCCGTGCATCGCGACCCGGACGGCTCCCGTGTCTTCGAGACCTGTGAATGCGGGGCCTGGCGGGTGGTCGACCGGGGTGAACAGGAGTGGCTGTCGGATACCGGCCCGTGTGCCGGGTCGCCGGGTATCCCGGCCGGGCCGCGCGGGTGGCCGTATCGCAAAACCTACGGCGAGACAGGGCTTTTCCACAGCTCCTGACCTTCCGTCCGCCGGGTGGCGGCCGCATCCCGGGGCGCGGGCCCGTCGGTCCCGATACCGGTTCTGGTCAGCGCCGGCCCCGTCATCGCGGTGGTGGCCAGCGCCATGAGGACGAAGATCGTGTACGTGCCGGAATCGATGATCCCGTGCTGCAATCCGATGCTCAGGGCCACCACCTCGGTGAGCCCGCGGGTGTTCAACAGGATTCCGAGTTGCAGACTCGGTGATCGGGGCAGGCCCGAGACCCGGGCTCCCAGATAGCCGCCGCCGATCTTCGCCACGGCCGCCGCCACCGTCACGCAGCCGGCCCACACCCAGTCGATCGGCGCCATCTCCGAGATCGCCACGGCACTGCCCGAGACGAAGAAGAAGATCGGAAGCAGCAGCAGGCAACCACCGTGGGTCGCTTTCTCGACCGCCGCGACACTGCCGGGGGTGGACGCGCGGGCCACGGCGCCGGTCACCAGCGCTCCGAAGACCAGGTGCAATCCCAGCGCACTGGTCAGCGATGCCGACAGGAAGGCGATGAGCAGGACGAGCGCGATCCACACCTCGCTCGGAAGGACCGGATGGAGAACCCGCAGAATCGTGCGCACCAGCGTGAATTCGACGATCAGGAATACGACCAGCCCGACCACCGCGACAACCGGATCCGTACCCGATCCGCCGGCGCCGAGATCGACCAGCAGAGCGAAGGCCAGCCACCCGGCGACATCCATGATCCCGGCCGACGCGAGGGCGACGGTCCCCACTCCGGTCGAGGTGAGGTGCTTGTCCCGGATGATCGCCCCCAGCACGGGAACCGCCGTGATGGAGAACGCGACGGCCACGAACAGGATCACGACCCAGGCCGGCGCGGAGCTGCCGGTGATGCGCAGACCGACCAGCGCCCAGCCGACGAGGCAGCCCACGGCGAACGGAACGCCGAAGCCCGCGGCCGTCACGGCGGACAGTGATCGCGCGTGCCGGCGCAGGCTTCCCAGGTCGACCTCGTAGCCGATCGCGAACATGAACAGCGCGACGCCGATATTTCCCAGCACCGTGAATTCGTCTGTCGCGCCGGGGGAGATCGGGCCTATCCAGCCGTCGAGCGGTATCCACCGGCCCACCACCCCCGGACCGAGCACGATGGCCGTGCCCAATTGGCCGATGATGGCGGGTTGTCCGAATCGTTCGGCCAGGGCGCCGCCCAGGGCCGAGCACAGGAGGATGAGCGCGATGCCCACCAGGATCTGGATCGTCAGGTGTTCCACGGCCGCGGGCCCCTGCTCTCTCTTCGCTGTCGGAACGGTGTTCCGTGGCCCCGCGGCGGCGTCCTTATTCGGCTGTCCGCGGCTGTTCGCGGGTTCCGGACGGGGTGTCGCGTGCGAGTTCCACGGTGGTGTAGTGCAGGAATTTGTGGACGAGCGGGCCGGTCAGTACCGACATGAGTACGGTGCCGAAGCCCAGTACCCCGCCCAGTGACCAGCCCACGACCGCGACGACGATGTCGATCACCGTCCGCACCTGCCAGACCGGCCGGCCCGTGACCCGGACCGCGCCGGTCATCAGGCCGTCGCGGGGACCGGCTCCGAACCGGGAGCCGAGGTAGAGGGCATCGAAGAAGCAGAACATCAGGAAACCGAGGAGGAAATAGAGGATCTGCACGGGCAGCGCCGTCGTATCCGGCAGGATCGCCGTGGTCAGATCGGCGGAGATTCCGACCACCACCACATTCAGCACGGTGCCGAGTCCGGGCAACTCGCGCAGCGGTATCCAGAACACCAGAACGGCGACCGCGATGAGATTGGTGGCCATACCGAACGACAGACCGGTCCGATCGGCGACGCCCTCGGCGAGGACATTCCACGCCGAGGCGCCGATCGTGGATTCGACCAGGAAGGCCAGAGCGGCGCCGTAACCCGCCAAGCCGACGAGGAGCTGAACCAGGCGGGCGGCGCGTTTCTCCGCCCGCCACTGTTCGAGCGCCGACATCCGGACGCTGATATGGGCGGAGCGCCCCGCCTGCCTTGTCGCGTTCATCGTTCTCCCGGGTCGATTGACGTACTACCGCCGAATGCAATGGCGGGCAATGAGTTCGCCGATGCCGGCGACGCAGGCGTCGATATCGGCCAGCGAGACCCATTCGTCGGCTGTGTGCGCCTGGGCGATATCGCCCGGCCCCCAGACCACCGTAGGCGTGCCCGTCGACGAGAAGATCCCGGCCTCGGTGCCGAAGGAGACGAAGTCCGGCTCCTGCTGACCGGCCACCCGCAACACGGTGTCCACGAAGGCGGCGCTTGCGGGATCGTCCGGACCGAATCCGGGGGTATCGGTGAGCTGTTCGATGGTCACGGCGGCATCATCCGGGCGGAGTTCGCCGGCCAGTTCGCGGCAGTCGCGCCCGGGCGGACAGCGCACCTCGAACTCGGCCGTGCAGTCCTCGGCGATGATATTCGACCCGATACCGCCGCGGATGGTGCCGAAACTGATCCACGGATAGCCGATATCGAACCGGGCGTCGTGCCGGTCGATATCGTCGCGGTGGCGATGGTTGATCCGCTCCGCCGCCGTGATGACGCCGGCGGCCAGGTTGATGGCGCTGGGGTATTTCGGCGCATGGGAGGCATGGCCGGAGACCGCGCGTGCGCTGAGCCGGAAGTTCGCCTTGGATTTGTGCCCGCCGACGACGCGCATGCGGGTGGGTTCTCCGACCACGCATCCCGAGGCTCCCTCGAACACCTCGGGATGATCGCGGACCAGCGCCCGTGCCCCCAGACAGCCGATCTCCTCGTCCGCGGTGAGCAGTAGTGAGACGGGAGTGGTCAGTTCGGCGGGGTCCAGGGACAGCAGGACCGCGAGAGCGCAGGCGATGAAGGCCTTCATATCGGTGGTGCCGCGGCCGAAGACACGGCTGCCGTCCGTGTCCTCGGTCAGCTGGTACGGCGGCCTGGACCACTGCTGCCCCGCGGTCGGCACGGTATCGGTATGACCGCACAGCAGCAGTCCCGAGGAACCCGGACCGGACTCGGGAAGTCCGGGCGCGGCGAGGGTGCCCAGGTAGTTCACCAGGTCGCGATCCCTGTCGTAGACGAGCCGGCGCGCGCGGGCGCCTTTGGCCTCCAGCAGATCCGAGACGTATTCGATCAGCGACGAGTTGGCGGAGGTGCTCGTCGTATCGAACGCGATGAGCTTGCCGAGGATCGCGAGCGAATCGCCGACCAGGGGCGTACGGGTGGCGGTCACGGCCTCAGTCCTCATCGGGCGCGGCCGGCGCCAAGCGGGTGAAGCCGATCGCCGGATTGGCCGGTGTCACCGGCGAACCCGCGGTGGTCAGGCGCAGCAGCCGCCGTACATTGCTTTCGTCGAGATCCTTCGTGGTCGCCGAATGCAGCAGATTCCGGTTGTCCCATACGACCACATCGTGTTCGGTCCACCGGTGCCGGTAGACGTAGCGCGGGCCGGTGACGTGCTCGATGAGCCGGGTGATGAGCGCGGAACTGTCCGAATCGCTCAGACCCTCGATTCCGACCACACTGCCGATGATGCGCGGCTGCAGGAACAGCGTTTCCCGGCCGGTATCGGGATGCACCCGGACCAGGGGATGGGAGACCGGGGGAGTGTTGCGGCGTTCCTGCGCGCCGATATAGGTCCAGCGGGCCCACGGGTCCTCGCGGTCCGGTGACCAGCGGTAGTGATGCCGCACCCGCAGTGTCCGCAGATACTCCTTCTCGTCCTCGGGGAGATCGGCGAACGCGGATTCGGCGTCGGCGAACAGCGTATCGCCGCCCCGGCCGGGAATCTCCAGGCCGTGCAGCATGGTGGCCGCCCCCGGCACCAGCTTGTACGAATAATCCGAATGCCAGCCCTGACCCGAGGTCTTGGACTCCTTGGTCCGCCCCGGTTCGTCCTGATTGGACAGATAGGTCAGCGTCGGCTGTTCGGGGTGGCGCAATTGCACGACATGATGCTGATCCGGCCGGCCGAAGATCGTGCCGAATTCCGCGAACAGGGCCGCGGAAATATCCTGCTCCCGGAACACCAGCACTTTATGGGTCAGAAACAGCTCGTAGACGGCGCGGCCGCTGTCGCGTACCAGGGATTCCGAGATCCGGTGACCCGAGACCTCGGCGGCGAAGGTCTCGCCCACGCGGTGGGCGCTCAGGGGATTTCCGGTGCGGGTGGTCGCGGGAATGGTGTCGAAGATGTTGACGTGCTCGGTGGCGAGGGTCATGAGAGAATTCCTTCAGGCGGTGCCGTGGATGGTGAACTGGTCGCTGCTGATCTTCTTCTCGAAATAGATTCTGGGCTCGGGTACCGAACCCGCGGTATCCCGATGTGTCACCGCGTAGCCGAGACCGGAATAGAACGAGATGTTGTGATCCATCTCGATACGTGTCCAGAGGATCACTCTGAGGTATCCCGATTCGGCCGCGTACTCCTCGACGAATCGGACGAGTTTCCGGCCCAGTCCGAGTCCCTGGGAACCGGGATGCACCGCGAGATTGCGGAGCACCACCTCGCGGTCGGATTCGCGCGGGTCGACCGTGACCATTCCCGTGACGGCGCCGTCGTGGACGTAGACGTAGGTTTTCCGGTCCCGGGCCAGCCGGGAATAGTCGAGCGTCAGCGGGGTCGGTGGTGTCTCCAGGAATTCGAGATAGTGGCCGTAGGACGCGTTCGCCAGGACGGCGAGAGTATCGGCATCCGATTCGGCTGCGAGGCGGATCATCGGCGGCTCAGGCCCGCGCCGCGACGGTATCGAGCCGAGTGTTCAGGACGCGGGACTGCCTACTGGAGTCGAAGTACGCGCTGTCGAATACGATCTCGTCGTCGGTGGCGCAGACCTCGTCGTTGAAGGGGCTGCCGACGTCGTAGTCGAATGCCTCGCGGGGAAATGTCAGGTTGGCGACCCGGGACGAGTCGTACCTGGCAGTGGTGGTGGAGAACCGCAGCGCGTACGCCAGCCGGCTGTCGATGGGGCCCTCGCCGAGCGGGATGCTGCGGTGCAGCACGTATTTGTCGAAGATCAGGGCGTCGCCCGGCCGGAAGGCATCCTCGACGCCGTAGTGGTCGAGGAGCGGCCCCATCGACGGCGAGTTCAGCAGGCTGTTCTTGATCCGGCTGAAGTAGCCGTAGTCGATCTCCTCACCGGCCGATATCTTGGCCCGCAGGTACCCCGGGAGCAGATTGATGTGCTGGTACACGAACTCGCCGGACAGATCTTTTTTGGAAACATAGGCCATACCGCCGCGCTGGCCCTCCGGATCGATCCGGCACAGCGGTGTCCAGATGGTGAACCCGAGGTCCTCCTGCCGCTGGAAGCCGAAACTCTGGGTGCCGACGTGCCACGGAAATCCCGAACTCGTATTCTTCTTCAGTTCGAACCCCAGGCCCTGCGTGAAGAACAATTCCGCACCGGTCAGTGTGGTGACGACCCGTGCGAAAGCGGGATCCTGGACCAGCCGCAGGATCTGCGGATCATCGTTGCCGATATCGTATTTCAAACGGCTGAATCCCGAGCCGTAATTATCCGAAGGCGGCGATATCTGCGCCGAGCTGATAGCGCGCATATGATCGATGGAAGCGTCATCGAAGAAATTCGTGAGTTTGAAGAACCCTGTTTCCCGGAAAAAAGTCACGTCACTTTCGGACAGCTGGAAGTCAGGATTTATCATACACACCCCCTGTAGATAAATGACATGCAGGAATCGCCTTCGACGGTGAATTGACGAGAACCCCTGCGTTGCGATTCCGACGCTAATGTATCCCCGGGGGTGGTGCAAGGATCGAGAAGGTTAACAGAGCCTGCCGGTGATCTTAACTCGCTCGGGCAAGCGGCGGGCAGTGCCATTCGTACGAAGCGGTCCGAAGCCTTTGTGCCGCCGGACCACTCGATTGTCGTGGCGGGCCGGGAGCGACGGTACCGAAGTCCCGTACCGGGGCAACTGTTCAGCAGGAAAAGAATGCACGCTGATTTTATCTCCGCCGGTTCGGGTATGTGTGTTCCGCACGCCTCCGGCGTTCTCCGGAACGGGCTGTGGAGACAGCACCGCGGCACCGGCCGGGACGAACCCGGCCGGTGCCGCGGATGGTGGGGTTCAGGCGGCCAGCCGGGTACCGGTCGCCGGATGGAACAGATGGATCTCCTCGTGGCTGCGCAGCCCGACCCGCACGGTCTGGCCGATCCGCGGCGGGGTGCGCCCGTCCACCCGGACGTTCACCCGATGCGCGCCCGAAGGGCTCAGCACGGTGCCGTGCACATAGGCATCCGCGCCCAGCTCCTCCACCAGTTCCACGGTGACGGCGAAGCCCTCGTCCGCTTCGCCGATCAACCGCAGCGTCTCCGGCCGGATCCCGCAGACGATCTCGCGCAGATCCGCGACCGCCGACCGTGCCACGGGGACCGTGCAGTCGCCGATCTCGACCATGCCGCCGGTGACGTTGAGGGTGGTGAGGTTCATACCGGGGGAACCGATGAAACCCGCCACGAAGGCGTTCGCCGGGCGGTCGTAGAGCTCCCGCGGCGTGGCGACCTGCTGCAGAACACCGTCTTTCAGCACCGCGACGCGATGGCCCATGGTCATCGCTTCCACCTGGTCGTGGGTGACGTAGACGGTGGTGGTGGCCAGTCGTTGCTGGAGCGAGGCGATATTGGCGCGGGTCTCCACGCGCAGTTTGGCGTCGAGATTGGACAGCGGTTCGTCCATCAGGAACACCGCGGGGTCGCGCACGATCGCCCGCCCCATCGCGACCCGCTGCCGCTGGCCGCCCGACAGCGCCTTGGGCTTGCGGTCGAGGAACCTGGTGAGGTCGAGCATATGGGCCGCCTCGGCGACCTTCTGCTTGACGATCTCCTTCGGCACACCCTTGAGTTTCAGCGCGAATCCCATATTGTCGCCGACCGTCATATGCGGATACAGCGCGTAGGACTGGAACACCATCGCGATATCGCGTTCCTTGGGCGGCACGAAGGTCACCTCGCGCGAGCCGATCGAGATCGACCCCTCGTCGACGTCCTCCAGGCCGGCCAGCATGCGCAGCGCGGTGGTCTTCCCCGAGCCCGACGGCCCCACCAGCGCCAGGAACTCACCGTCGGCGATATCGAGATCGAGGGCGTTCACGGCCGCGGTCTCGGACCCGGAGTAGCGGCGGGTCGCCTTCTCGTAACGGACTTCTGCCATGTCAGTGCCTTTCCGAAGGAGAATCGACCGCCGGCGCGGCGGGTTCGTCGCCGCGGGCGCGGGCGATCTGGGCCAGGGTGGCGAGCTGGTCGTAGACCCGCCATTCCTCGACGATGCGGCCGTCCCGGAGGCGGAACTGGGAGGAGCCGAGGATCTCGACCCGGGAACCGGTGGCGGGCCCGAAAACCGGCAGGCCCGAATACGTCCCGGTGAGCCACCACACGACACCGACCCGGAGTCCGCCGTGCGGGGCGGAATCGTGGGCGACGATATCGCGGACCTCGATCCGGGCGTCCGGGAACGGCGCCAGCAGATCCATCCACGATTCCTGGTAGTTGCGCGGCCGGGTGATCGTACGGTTGCCGACCGTATGGCAGGTGATATCGCGGGCGATGTAGTCGTCGATGCGCTGGAACATCGCCTGGCCCAGCACGGTGTCGAACATATCCAGCACGAACGCGCATTCGTCGTGGTGGCTGTCGGGACGAGCGCCCGAATCGCCCGCGGTCAGTGGTCGCACCGCCTGCTCGCGGGTGGCCGATCCGGTGAACCCGCGGAACGCCAGGGTGCGCGCCACCTCGAACGGGTCGAGGCCGAGATCCTGGACCACCGCGAGTTCGTCGCGGATCACCCATTCCTCTTCCATGACGCCGTTGCGGTACAGGCAGTTGGCGATCGTGCGGTGCGAGAACCGGCGATGGGTGGGCGGCCCGTAGACGGTGTGTTTGGAGTTGGTGCCGCTGCTGAAGATCCGGTGCGAGCTCAGGAACGCGTCGTCACCGCGGGCCTCCCAGACCACGTCCTCGGCCTGGCCCACCCGGTCGGGGAAGGCGCTGATCTTGGCGAGGGTGGAGGCGACGACCGGTTCGACCCCGATACCGGTGCCGTAGGCGCCGTGCACGATCGCGTCCGGTGCGTAGTTCTGCCTGATCAGCCCGACTCCGCGCTGCACCCAGATGCGGTCGGTCCATTCGACGATGAACTCTTCCGGGCCGGAGTAGGGAAGGTAGGCGCTGTCTTTCAAAGTCATCCATTCGGCTTTCGTGGAGAAGCGATCCGGGATCGCTCAGTCGAGTTCGTCGATCCGGCGCGCCGCGTCGGTGAGCTGGGCGCGGATATCGGAGCCGTTGGCCATATTGCTGATCGCCACGGCCAGGACGTCCATGATCCGCGGCCAGTCCAGGTCCATCGGGATCGCCCGAGCGGACTGCAACGCCTGGTACTGGATCCCCGGCAGGCCGTTGTTGGCGGCGTTCACCTCGGGGTCGAGCATGTTCGAATCGTGCATGGTGATACCGGTGTCGGTCGCCGGCGACGATTTGTCCAGTGCGATGGCCCGTTCGGTGGACGCGTGCGTCATCCACTTCACGTACTCCCAGGCCGCGCCCTGATTGTCCGAAGTGTTCATGACCCCCGACAGCCACGTGTAGGCGTAACTGTGCGGATCGTGCCCGGGGAAGGCCGGCATCGGCGCCACCCCCACATTGCCGGCGAGTTCGGGGGCGGCCTTCGTCGGGTTCACGAAATCCTCGAGATGCCAGGACCAGGTGAACACGGTGGCGGCATCGCCGTTCTGGAAGGCCTTCGTGGATTCCAGTTCGCCCCAGTTAGACGATTCCGGCGGGCTGTAACCGGCCCGGAACGACTCCAGGTATTTCTCGGTCGCGGCCACTCCGGCCGGAGTGTCGAACGCCGGCTTCCCGTTCGCGTCGAGCAGTTCCGCGCCGTTGCTCCACAGCATGGACAACCAGGTGTTCAGGTTCTGTCCGTTACGCCGGTTGAACTGGCCGGCCAGTGGATACTCGGGCGTCGACTTCTTGATCGTCTCCAGCTGGCGGTAGTACTCGTCCCAGGTCGTGGGCGGTTTCAGGCCGAGCTTCGCGTAGATGTCCTTGCGGTAGAACAGGTTGTAGGAGAACCCGCGGATCGGCATGCCATAGGTCTGCCCGGGCTCCCCGGCGCTCGCGGCCTCCTCGAACGGGCCGGAGAAATCGTCCATGGTCACGTGGTGCGCGGCCATGACCTCGTTCAGCGGTTGCACGCCGATCTTCAGCGACGGACCCCAGGCGTCCGGCCAGATCAGCGCGTCGTAGGTGCCACCACCGATGGCACTCTCCGCCACGATCTTCTGCAGATAGGCCGCATAGGGGATATTCGACCATTCCACCTCGATGCCGGTGCGCTCGGTGAACTCCGCGGTGCGCTGGTGCAGAGCGGCGAACTGCGGGACGGTCGCGCAGCAGGTGAGCAGGCGGATGGTGGTGCCGTCGTAGGGCTTTCCCTCCAGCAGTCCGTCCGCGCCGACCGGTGCGTCGACGACCTGATCCATCAGGCTCTTGGTCTCCGGTGCGCCGGTACAGCCGCCCGCCAGCACCGCGACGGCCGTCGCGAAGGCCAGCGCGAGAACTCCACGCCTGCGCCGGGTGGTGCCGGCTCGTCGTCCGGGCAGAAGCCTCACTTGACTGCTCCTAGGGTCATGCCCTGGGCGAAGTGCTTACGCACCAGCGTCGCCAGGACGATCATCGGCACCATCACCAGCAGGCCGGCGGCGGCCATCTGCCCCCACAGCACACCGTCGGGCTGGTCCAGCGTCATCAGCGAGACGGGCAGAGTGACCGCGTTGCTGCGCGCGAGGAAGGTCGGGAAGAGGAATTCGTTCCACGACAGCAGGAACGAGAACACGACGCCCACGAAGATGCCGGGCGCGGCCAGCGGGGTCACCACCCGCCACAGCAGGGTGAGCTGACCGCAGCCGTCGAGCCGGCCGGCCTCCTCGATCTCGATGGGCAGGCCGTCGACGAAACCCTTGAGCAACCAGGTGTTGTAGGGCACCACGATGGCGAGATTGGTGATGATCAGCGCGAGGTGGGTGTCGAGCAGCCCCAGATCGCGGTACATCGTGAGGAAGGGCAGGGCGATCGCGACACCGGGGATGAACTGGGTCGCGACGATACCCAGCAGGATCGGTTTGGCGCCGGGGAACTTGTACCGGGAGAAGCCGTAGGCCGCCAGCATCGACAGCGGCACCGCGATCACCGTGGTCACCACGGCGACGATGACGCTGTTCCACATCGGGTGCACCAGATCGTTCCGGCCGCCGATGATCGCCCGGAAGTTGTCCAGCGAGGGCCGGAACAGAACCGAGGTGGAGAAGACCTCCTGATCCGGTTTGAACGCGGTGAGCGCCAGCCAGAGGATCGGGAACATCACGAAGAAGAGGATCAGCAGGGTGCCGGCCACGCGCAGCAGGCTCCCGGCCCGGGTCAGCGGGGAGGGCCCGTGCCGGTTCGCCCGGCGGGCGGCCGGCGCGGTCGTGCCGACGGTATCGAGGGTGTCGGTCATTTCTGCTCCTGCCGACCCATGAGGATCAGGTATCCGGTGGCGAGTACGCCCAGGACGATGACGAGAATCCACGAGACGGCGGAGGCATAGCCGATATCGAGGAAGGTGAAGCCCTGCTCGTAGGCGAAGAAGTTCAGGGTTTCGGTGGCCCGGCCCGGACCGCCGCCGGTGGTCGTGACGACCTGGTCGAACATCTTCACCGACCACACGGCCTTGAGGAACACCACGATCAGGATGAGCGGGCGCAGCAGCGGGAATTTGATCCGCCAGAACTCCTGCCAGGGATTGGCGCCGTCGACGCGGGCGGCGTCGCGGATCTCCGGAGAGATCGACCCCAGCCCGCCCAGGAACATCAGCGCGATGAGCGGCGCCCAGCCCCAGATCTCGCTGAGCGTGACCACGACCAGCGCCCAGAACGGTTCGCCCAGCCAGTTGATATCGCGGGTGAACGGCAGCAGGGTGTCGAGCATATTGTCGTAGACGCCGTAGTCCGGGTTGAACATGAAGCGCCAGGAGTAGCCCTTGAGCGCGGGCGCGATGGCGAACGGCAGGATCAGCAGGGCCTTGGTGAGACCGTTGAGCCAGGTCGCCTTGTTCAGGATCAGGGCCATCACCAGGCCCAGACCGACCGACAGCACCACCGACATGACGGTGAACAGCAGCGTCACCCAGACAGCGTTGTGGAAGGTGTCGTCGGTGAGGGCCTTCGTGTACTGATCCAGGCCGACGAACTGCTGGGGTTCGCGGGTCTCGTTCACCCGCCAGTGCCGGAAGCTGTTCACCAGGGCGACGCCGAGCGGGTAGAGCGTGGTGAGCACGATGGCCACCAGGGCGGGTGCGAGGTGGGCGTAGGGGACACCGATGCGGCGCCAGGCGGAGTGGCCGCGGCGCGCCGGGCGTTCGGTGGTGGCCGTCACCGGCGGACCCGGAGCCGAGGTGGGCAGGAGGCGGGGGCGCCGGGCCGGGCGGCAGGCTCGGCCCGGTGCGGGCTGCTCGGCTTCACTCTGAACTCCTTCGGATAGCGATCCCACTGGACGGGGAGAGGGAGGCGAGGCGGCGAGATGTAACGCGGCTCTCAATGTCCGGTGAGTGTATGCGTATGTATTCCAGAATGACAAGAGGCTGCTTCGGATCGATTCGAGCGTTTACGAAGCGGTCATCTCGGACTGGTCATTCGATTATGGGCAGGTAGAGACCCTGTGTGGTGACAGCTCACCCGGCCCGAGTGGTCTCCCGGCCGGAAAAGATACGTATGCACAGGGCGGTGCCGCCCCGGCTGCCGTCAGGCCGCGGGCCCGGCGACCGTCGCGCGTTCGACCAGCTGCGGGGTCATGACGACCCGCTGGGGGCGCTCCTCGCTGTTCTTGTTCTCCAGCCGCTCGACGAGCAGGCGGGCGGCGGCCGCGGCCATCGCGTCGAGGTCGTGACCGACCGTCGTCAGGCGGAACGCTTCCCATTCGGCCATCGGGATATTGTCGAAACCGATCAGGCTGAGGTCTCCGGGAATGCTAACGCCCCTGGCCAGGGCCGCGTTGAGCGCCCCGATCGCCACCACGTCATTACCGCAGAACACCGCCGTCGGGCGGGGGTCGGCGTCGAGGAGTTCGAGCATCGCGCGGTATCCGGTCTCGAATTCGAAGGGGCCGCGGCGGGTGAAACCGCCCGGGAGCGCGATACCCGATTCGGCCAGCGCGGCCCGGAATCCGACCTCCCGGTCGCGGCCGGTGCTGGTGGTGCCGGGGCCGAAGATACCGGCGATCCGCCGGTGGCCCGCGTCGGTGAGGCGGGCGGCCGCCAACCGGCCGCCGAGTTCGTTGTCCACCACCGCGGCGTCGGCGGTATGCGGGGAACTCTCGCGGTTGAGGAAGACGAAGGGCAGCCGGCGGCGCTGCAGTTCACCCGGCAGCAGCGAGTCGAGATTGCTGGTCAGCAGGACCGCGCCGTCGATCGAACCGTCCACCAGCTGCTCGAGGGGGACCTGGTTGTCCGACCGTTCGGTGAACACCATCATCCGGTAGGTGTGCTGTTCGAGTTCGTCGTGCAGCGGTCCGAGCAGATGGGGGTAGAAGGGGTTCGTCAGATCGCTGACCACGATGCCGACGCGCTTGGTCCGGCGGGTGACGAGGCTGCGCCCGGCCTCGCTGGGGACATAACCCAGCGCCTCGACGGCCTCCTGGACCCGTGCGCGGGTTTCGGCGGCGACCCGGGGATCGCCGCGCAGCGCGCGCGAGACGGTCGGCTGGGAGACGCCTGCCAGTCGTGCGACGTCGCGGCTCGTGATCGGCATGACTCCCCCTGGTCGGGTGTGTGGTCGCCGGGCGGTGACCGTGACCGGAACCGTTCCGGTGGCGTGAATACGAATCGTAGTCGATTCCGGGCCGGGTCCCCGCGGTGGCGGTTCGCGGGTCCGGTCGTCCGGGTCGATGCGGCGAATATGCCGGTCGATGGGCGGAAACCGGGGTCCGGCGGGTCCGCGAGCGGGTCGCGCCGTTGACATCAAGTCCCAGTTCCGGCACGATGCATACGTATAAATAATCAGCGTCGTGCACGATGTCCGCCCATCGTGGATGCGCCGCCCACCGCGGGCGCAGCGCCCGTCGCCAGAGAGGGTCAGATGTCTTCCGAAGTCACCGTCACCGCCGCGGACCTCGATCGGTACACCATCCGGCGCAGCGATTTCGTGTCCTGCAACCAGGCGTTCATCGATTGCCGGACGCCCGGCTCGGACCGCAAGGAGAACTACTCCATGATCGGGCGCGGCGTCAGCCAGAGCGCCGGTCAGGTGGTGAACGTGCGGGAGCCGCACGGGTTCCAGATCGGTGCCGCCGCGATGCCCAACGGCGTCACCAACAACCTGCACCTGCACTTCACCGCGGAGGTGTTCCTGTGCTTCCGCGGGGAGTACCTGCTGCGCTGGGGCGCCCAGGGTGAGCAGGGCGAACTGGTGCTGCGCGAGGGCGAGATCGCCTCCATCCCCACCTGGATCTTCCGGGGCTTCACCAATATCGGCCCCGACGACGGGATCCTGTTCACCGCGCTCGGCATGGACGACACCGGCGGCATCATCTGGGGACCGTCGGTCCTGGAGGACGCCAAGGGCCACGGCCTCTACCTCACCGCCGACAACAAGCTCATCGACACCGTGGCCGGGGACGAGATCCCCGAGGGCGTCGAACTCACCGAACCGATCAGCGATGAACAGATCGCGGCGCTGCGGCCCTTCACCGTCGAGCAGATGGCGGCCCGGATCGCGACGCCGGAGAACATCCAGTGGTCGCGGCGCGCCCTGCTCGACTCGGCGCTGCCCGGCG
This sequence comes from Nocardia sp. NPDC049935, assembly GCF_055586645.1. Classification (NCBI taxonomy): domain Bacteria; kingdom Bacillati; phylum Actinomycetota; class Actinomycetes; order Mycobacteriales; family Nocardiaceae; genus Nocardia; species Nocardia sp. NPDC049935. Next base: position 522,736 of record NZ_JBVJHV010000001.1, read on the forward strand.
GTGGGGTGGAACTCGGCCTGGTGATCGGCTACGGCATGACCGAGGACGTCGCCCAGGAACCGCGGATCCACAACCCGCACGGCCACAATATCGCCTGGCTGCGCGCCGAACCGGGCGCGGGGGTCTCGCCGCACCGGCATGCGGAACGGCAGGTGCTGATGGTCAAGGACGGCGAATGGGAGGTCACGGTCAACCGCGGCGTCGACGCCCGCACGGTCCGGCTGGGCCCCTGGGACATGCTCTCGGTTCCGGCGGACGCCTACCGCTGCATCCGGAACGTGGGCGCGGCGACCGCGCTGCTGCTGGTCGTCAACAGCGGCGACGGCCGGGTCCGGCTGACCTGGGACGACGAGGTGGTCAAGGCCGCGGCCGATGCCGGTGACGCCCTCGATCACAACGGGTATCTCGCGCCGTACGCGCTGGTGCCGCGCCGGAGGCGCTGAGATGTGGGGCGCCGGAGGCGCTGAGATGTGGGGCGCCGGAGGCGCTGAGATGTCGGGAGCCGGTGGCACCGAGACGCGCGGCGCAATTCCCGTCGTCTTCGTCCCGGGGATGCTGTGTGACGACCGGTTGTGGGCCGATATCGACCCCGGTCCCGGTTTTCGCGCGGTGCGCACCGCGATCGACGCGCCGTCCATCGCCGGAATGGCCGAGCAGGTGCTGAACGCGGTGGACGGTCCGTTCGTCCTGGCCGGGCTCAGCCTGGGCGCGATCACCGGATTCGAGGTCCTGCGCCGGGCGCCCGAGCGGATTCTCGGGTTCTGCGCGATCTCGACGAACCCGCACGCCCCGACCGCCACCCAGTACCGGTCCTGGCACGATATGGCGTTCCGGACCACGCTCGGAGAGTTCGAGACGGTGGTGCGCGAGGTCATCGCGCCCACCATGTTCGCCGATCGGCCCGGCACTCCCGAACTGGTCGAGCAGTTCGTCGCGATGGCCCTGCGCATCGGGCCCGGCCGTTTCGGGGCCCAGTTGCGGGCCCAGGCGGACCGTTTCGATTCGGTGCCGTTCCTCGGCGCCGTCCGCTGCCCGGTACTCGTCGTCTCCGCGGACGACGACGCCCTGTGCCCCCGCGAATACCACCGGACCATCGCCGGTGCGATCGAAGGCTCCCGCTTCGAGACGATCGCCGGCGCCGGTCATCTGTGCACCTGGGAAGTGCCGCACCGAATTTCCGAACTTCTGAGCGACTGGCTGCCCGCCGTCGCCCAGTACCGAACCACCGCACAGGAGTCGATATGCCCGTAGTTCTGAAGAAGCCGGTCCCGGCGGAGGTGGTCCGGCAGGACCGTTCCGAGGTCGGCGAACGCGTCACCGCGATCCTCGAGGATATCCGGACCGGTGGCGATGCCGCGGTGCGCCGATACTCCGAGCAGTTCGACAAGTGGAGCCCGGAATCCTTCCGGCTCTCCTCCGCGCAGATCGAGGAGATCATCGCCTCGCTACCGGCCCAGGTCGTCGAGGACATCGAATTCGTGCAGCGGCAGGTGCGGACCTTCGCGCAGCATCAGCGCGATTCGCTCACCGATTTCGAGGTCGAGACCCTGCCGGGAGTTCATCTGGGGCAGAAGCACATCCCCATCAACCGGGTCGGCGCGTATGTGCCCGGCGGGCGCTATCCGCTCACCGCCTCGGCCCATATGACCATCGTGACCGCCAAGGTCGCCGGTGTGCCCAGTGTGGCCGCCTGCACCCCGCCCATCCGGGGCGAGATTCCCGCCGCCACGGTCGCGGCCATGCATCTGGCGGGCGCCGACGAGATCTACCTGCTCGGCGGGGTCCAGGCCATCGGCGCACTCGCCCGCGGCACCGAGACCGTCGACCGGGTCGACCTGCTCGCCGGCCCCGGTAACGCCTATGTCGCCGAGGCGAAGCGGCAGCTGTTCGGTGAGGTCGGGATCGATCTGTTCGCCGGGCCGACCGAGATCCTGATCATCGCCGACGACGCGGCCGACCCGTTCGTGGTCGCGGTGGATCTGCTGTCGCAGGCCGAGCACGGCCCGGATTCGCCCGCGGTGCTCATCACCACCTCGGAGAGTCTGGGCCGCCGGGTCATCGACCATATCGAGGCACTACTGCCCGAGATGCCGACCGCCGATTTCGCCGCGCCCGCCTGGCGCGACCACGGCGAGATCATCGTCGTCGATTCCCTGGCCGAGGCCTACGAACTCGCCGACAGCTACGCGAGCGAGCATGTCGAGGTGCTGACCCGCGAACCCCGTGAGGCGCTCGAGAAGATGACCAACTACGGCGGCCTGTTCCTCGGTGAGGGAACCTGCGTTTCGTACGGGGACAAGGTGATCGGCACCAACCACGTGCTGCCCACCCGGGGCTCCGCCCGCTACACCGGCGGTCTGTGGGTCGGGAAGTACCTGAAGACGGTCACCTATTCCGAGGTCGTCGACCGGGCGTCGAGCGCGCGGCTCGGCGAGGTGTGCGGCCGGGCCGCCCGCGTCGAACTGTTCGAGGGGCATGCGCGCTCCGGGGATGTGCGCGCCGCGAAGTACGCGGGCGCGGCACTGCCGTGGGCGCCGGATGTGTACGCCGGGGCGCACGCGTGAGCGGCGCGGCCGATTCCGTCGCCGGACGCACCGCCCTGGTGACCGGGGGCGGCAGCGGTCTCGGCGCCGCCATCGCCGGCGCGCTGGCCCGGGCCGGGGCGCGGGTGATCGTGGTCGGACGAGATCGAGAGAAGCTCGACCGGGTCGCGGCGGGACACCCCGGCGTGATCCGGGCCGCGGTCTGCGATGTCGCCTCGCCCGAATCGGTGGCCGCGCTGGCCGCCGAACTCGCGGGCGAGGACGTTTCGATCCTGATCAACAACGCGGGGGTGCCGGGTCCGGTCGCCCCGCTCACCGAGATCGCCCCGGACGAATGGGACGACGTGTTCGCGGTCAACGTGCGCGGTGTCTACCTGCTGTGCCATGCGTTCCTGCCGGCGATGGTGGCCGCGGGCCGCGGCGATGTCGTCAACCTGGCCTCGGTATCGGGGAAGCGTCCCCTCGCCCGCCGGACCCCGTACTGCGCCTCCAAGATGGCGGTGATCGGATTGACCACCACGCTGGCGGCCGAGGTCGGGCCGCTGGGCGTGAACGTGAACTCGCTGTCGCCGGGGCCGGTGGACAGCGCGCGGATGCAGCGCAATTTCCGGCTCGAGGCCGAGCGCACCGGCACCACCTACGAGGAAGCGGAACAGGCGTTCGTCTCCCGCGCGGCGCTCGGGCGCATGGTCACCGAGGACGAGGTGGCCCGCGCCGTACTGGCGATGCTGGCCATGCCCGGCCTGTGCGCCGCCGATATCGACCTGTCCGCCGGAATGGTCGCGCGCTGATGCCGTCGGTGAAACAGCGGCTGGCCGCCGGTGAACGCCTGCTCGGCGCGCTCGTGCGGATGCCGGCCGAGGAACTGGTCGAGATGGTGGGGGTCGCGGGGTTCGACTACGTGCTCATCGACTGCGAGCACGGTCCCGCCGATCTGATCCCGCTGCGGCAGCATATCGCCGCCGCGCAGGTCCACGGGATGGATGTGCTGGTGCGGGTCGGCGGGCACGAGCCCGCCCTGATCCAGCGGGCGCTCGACCACGGCGCCACCGGGGTGGTCGTCCCACACGTCGACGATGCGGCGCAGGCGGCGGCCGCGGTGCACGCGGCCCGCTACCCACCGGTGGGCGACCGCGGTTTCGCGACCTACGGCCGGGCGGGCCGCTACGGGACGACCGCGGCCGCCGATCATCTCGCGGCCGACGCCCGGGACACCCTCGTCATCGCCATGATCGAATCCACGGCGGGCTGCCGCAATACCGCCGAGATCGTGGCGGTCCCCGGGATCGACGGGGTGATGGTCGGCCCCGCCGATCTGGCGGTGTCGATGGGAGCGGCCGGCCCCGCCGACCCGGTAGTCGTCGCCGAGACCGGGAAGGTGCACGGGACCGTCGCCGGTCACGGGCGGATCCGGCTGGATATCGTCTCGAGCCGGGACAAGGCCGCGGCCGCGTTCGAGTCGGGTGCGGGCATGGTCGTGATGAATCTCAGCCATGTGCTGATGGAGACGTTCGCCCGATTGCGCGCGGTCCGCTGATCTCCGGGGACCGACCGTGCCGGAGATCGGGCCCGGCCGGGTCGGCCGCCGGGCGGTAGGTGACGGCGGCGCGACTGAGTGGTCACATTTGTGCAGCTCAGGATAGATTTCCTGGGAGCCCGAAGAGTAGCGCCGATAGGATCGGCACCATGATCGACTCCCTCCGCGTCCTACCCCGCCGTATCGGTGTGACCGGCGCGATCGTGGCCGCCACGGCATTCGGAACGGTGCTGGGCGCCGCGCCCGGCGGTGCCGCGCCCGCACAGGCCTTCCCGGTACCGCCGCTCACCGAGGTCGCGGCGGCGGGCACCGAGGGGCTCGATCCGCTGCTCGCGCTGGCCTACACCATGGCCGAGCAGGACGCGCACGCACACGGTGTGCCGATGTCGATCAACTCCGGTTACCGGTCGCCCGAAGAGCAGCGGGCCATGTGGGAGGACGGGCTGCGCACCTACGGGACTCCGGAGGAGACCCGGCGCTGGGTGCTGCCGCCGGAGGAATCCACCCATGTCACCGGTAAGGCCGTCGATATCGCCCCCCGCGAGGGCGCCGCCTGGCTGGAGGCCAACGGTAACCGCTGGGGCCTGTGCCGGACCTTCGACAACGAGTGGTGGCATTTCGAGCTGGTGACCCTGCCCGGCACCCCCTGCCCACCCCGGATTCCCGACGCCGCCCACCGCTGAGGCGCGAGCGGCGCCGGCACCGCTCAGACTCCGGACAACGACCGCAATTCCTCGAGATACTCGCGGGTCCGCGGGTCTCCGGGGAAATGGGTCACCAGTTCTTGCGCGACTTCGCTGCCGATGCACAGCAGCGAGGGCAGCGACCGGCGTTTGGCGCCGAACGCCTGCAACCCCTCGGCGACCGCCTGTTCCACATCGCGGGCGCGCGCGGCGACCATGGCCAGGGTGAGATGGGCTTCGGCGACCCGCATCGGATTACGGACCGTGCCGTCGAGGGTGGTGGAGTCGGCCAGCACCGCCCGGGCGAAACTCGCGGCCTGCGCGTCGTCGCCGACCACCCGGCAGCAGTCCATGGCGTAGAAATCGAACTTCTGCGGATCGACCACGAAATGGTTCTCCAGGTCTTCGGGGTGACCGAGCCGTTCCATCAGTATGCGGCCCTCGGTGAGCGCGGTCTCGACGGCGTCGCGATCACCCAGCCGCGCCCACGCTTTCGCGCGCTGGGCGGCCAGCTGCACCCCGACTCCGCTCGCCGCGCATTCCGGCGGCACCGCCTCGGCCGCCTGGATCACACCGCGATGGTTGCCCTGGGTGAGGGCGAACCAGGCCGCCAATTCCGAACTCCAGCCGATGATCTCGGCATGCCCGGCCTCCTGGCCCAGCGACCGGGCGGCCCGCCGGGTGGCCTCGGCGCTGCTGCGCCGGCCCAGATCGTAATCCAGGCAGCCCAGGAGCAGCGCGACCCAGCCGGCCAGTTCCAGCACCTCCTTGTGCTGGGCGAGGGTGAGCCGGCTGTCGAGCAGGGCGGCGATCCGGCGCAGCCAGCCGGAGGCCTCGTGATGGAGTGCGTGCGCGTCGGTGGAGGAGTAGTCGCAGCACAGCCGCTGTGCGGTGATCCGGACGGCGTCGAGGGTGGCGGCCGAAACATCGGACATCCGTAGCCGTCCCATGAACTCGAGCGTGTCCATCCCGGTGGCGGTGAGCAATTCGTCGTCGCGGCTGGGCCGGGCCTTGGGGAAGAACGCGGCGGCGACGGAATCGAAGGCGGCGGCGATGAGGGGGGCGTAGAACTCGTCGGGGCGGGATTCGCCCGATTCCCAACGGCGCCAATTGCGTAGCAGGGTGCTGTCGGTCGGCAGGTTATGGGACGATTTGGCGCGTAGCGCGCGTACGGCATCCGCTTGTGACCAGCCACGCGCATCGCGTTCCGAGCGCATCCGGACGGCCCACAGCGGACGATCTTCAGCAGCAGTCACGTCGCCAGTATTGCACCAGCAAACTCCCGGTGGACCGGATAGGGCATCCAGATGTCCCCCGCATGACCTCTTTTGCCCTAGTCGGCGTTGGGTCATCCTCGAATCGAACCGGCTGCTTGCCGGTTCAAGCAACACCCCCGCGAATGCGGGAGGAGATCCCGGAGCAGGAAATGGTTCCCCGCCCCGTGTGGGGAAGGATTCAGGAGGTTCGGGTGGAAGCGTTGGTATACGGGTATTTACGCGACGATCTGGCCGCGGGCGACGGTGACGATATGGAGGCCGCGCTACGCGACCTGGCCGATGCCCAAGGACTGTGTTTCGCCGCGACCTTCCATGAATCACATGCGGGCGACGGCACGGCGTTCGCAGAACTGACCCGGGAACTCCTGCGAGCGGATGCCCACCATGTGGTGGTTCCCTCGCTCGATCACCTCACCGGCCAGACGATTCCTCGCGAGTTGCTCATCGCGAAACTGGCCAGTGACGCCGCCGCCCGCATCTGGTCGGTGGCCGGCTGAACCGAGGACCCGGCGGCCCGGCGTTCCCCCCTCAGCGACCGAAGCCGCCGGGTCCTCGTCTGCGCAGATATTTCTCGAACTCGGCGGCGATGGCATCCCCGTCGATCTTGGCCATCGCCTCGTTCACATCGATCGCGGCGTCGCCGCGTTCCTCGAGCGACCGGACGTATTCGGCGATCTCCTCGTCGGCGACGGTCATCTCGTTCACCGTCGACTCCCATTCCTCGGCCTGCTGCGGGAGTTCACGCATCGGCACCTCGATATCGAGGACCTCCTCGACCCGGTGCAGCAGCGCGATCGTCGCCTTCGGGTTGGGCGGCTGCGAGACGTAGTGCGGTACCGCCGCCCAGAACGACACCGCCGGGATACCGGCCTTCACGCATTCGTCCTGCAGCACCCCGGTGATCCCGGTCGGGCCCTCGTAGCGGGTCTGCTCGAGATCGAAGCGTTCGGCGGCCTCCTTGCTGTAGGCCGAACCGGTCACCGGCACCGGGCGGGTGTGCGGGGTATCCGCCAGCAACGCCCCCAGGATGACCACCGTCTGCACACCGAGCTGATCGATGAACTCCAGCAGATCCGCGCAGAATCGCCGCCACCGCATATTCGGTTCGATACCGCGCAGCAGCACCACATCGCGATCGCTGCCGGGCGGGGAGCACACCGACAGCGTGGTCGCCGGCCAGACGATCTCCCGGGTGACACCCTCCACCTGCCGCACCATCGGGCGGTTGACCTGGTAGTCGTAGTAGTCCTCGGAATCGAGCTCGGCCAGCGGCCGAGCATCCCAGATCAACTCCAGATGCTCCACCGCACCGCTGGCGGCGTCACCGGCGTCGTTCCAGCCCTCGAAGGCGGCAACGAGCACCGGGTCGCGCAGTGCGGGCATTTCCCGATCCACCGGAGATTCACTCGAGCTCACCCCTGCCAGCCTACGGGGCAGGTGGCAACCGGCGCGCAGTATCGGTACCGTCGCGCCTGTCGCAAGGGCCCACCTGAGGTGGGCAGTCGCTGTGGCCGCCCGCACAGGGGGTCCGGCGGGGCGACGGCGCCGTGGGGCCGCCCACTACTCTGGAATCCATGTCTGCCTCCCGCCCCGCCGCCTTCGACACCACGCTGCTCGATACCCTGAGCCGGCGTGTCGTGATCGGCGACGGCGCCATGGGCACCATGTTGCAGGCCGTGGATCTCACACTCGACGATTTCCGCGGCCTGGAGGGGTGCAACGAGATCCTCAACGACACCCGTCCCGAGGTACTGCGGCATATCCACCGGGCCTATTTCGAGGCCGGCGCCGACGCCGTGGAAACCAACACCTTCGGCTGCAACCTGCCCAACCTCGCCGATTACGATATCGCCGACCGTATCCGCGACCTGTCGGAGAAGGGCACCCGGCTGGCCCGGGAGGTCGCCGACGAGATGGGCCCGGGTGCCGACGGCGTGCCGCGCTATGTCCTGGGTTCGATGGGCCCGGGTACCAAACTCCCGACCCTCGGGCACGCGCCCTACGTCAGCCTGCGCGATGCCTATACCGAGGCCGCGCTGGGCATGCTCGACGGCGGCGCCGACGCCGTGCTCATCGAGACCTGCCAGGACCTGCTGCAGGTGAAGGCCGCGATCAACGGGACCCGGACGGCGATGGAGCGCGCCGGGCGGCGGATTCCGATCATCACCCACGTCACCGTGGAGACCACCGGCACCATGCTCGTGGGCAGTGAGATCGGCGCGGCCCTGACCGCGCTCGAACCGCTGGGTATCGACCTGATCGGCCTCAACTGCGCGACCGGCCCGGACGAGATGAGCGAACACCTGCGCTACCTCTCCCAGCACGCCCGGATCCCGGTGTCGGTGATGCCGAACGCGGGCCTGCCGGTGCTGGGCGCCAACGGGGCGGAATATCCGCTCACCCCCGAAGAGCTGGCCGCCGCGCTGCGCGGGTTCGTCGCGGACTACGGCTTGGCCCTGGTCGGCGGCTGCTGCGGCACCACCCCGGAACATATCCGCCAGGTCGCCGAGGCCGTGCGCGAGGTGGAGCCCGGTCTCGCGCCGATCGGACAGCGCCGGTCGCCCGAACCCGAGCCGAGCGTATCCAGTATGTACACGGCGGTGCCGTTCCGGCAGGACGCCAGTGTGCTGATGATCGGCGAACGCACCAACGCCAACGGATCGAAGGCGTTCCGGGAGGCCATGCTCGCCCAGGACTGGGCGAAATGCCTCGATATCGCCAAGGACCAGACCCGCGACGGCGCCCATGTGCTCGATCTGTGCGTCGACTACGTGGGCCGCGACGGCAGCGTCGATATGTCGGAACTGGCCTCCCGGCTGGCCACGGCGTCCACACTGCCCATCATGCTCGACTCCACCGAGACCCCGGTGTTGCGCGCCGGGCTGGAACACCTCGGTGGGCGCTGCGCGGTGAACTCGGTGAACTTCGAGGACGGCGACGGCCCGGACTCGCGGTTCCAGCAAACCATGAGCCTGGTCGCCGAGCACGGCGCCGCGGTGGTCGCGCTGACCATCGATGAGGAGGGCCAGGCACGCACCGCCGAGCACAAGGTCGCCATCGCCGAACGGCTGATCGCCGATATCACCGGCAACTGGGGTCTCCAGGTCGGCGATATCATCATCGACACCCTCACCTTCACCCTCGGCACCGGTCAGGAGGAGTCGCGGCGCGACGGCATCGAGACCATCGAGGCCATCCGGGAACTCAAACGCCGGCACCCGCAGGTGCAGACCACGCTGGGCCTGTCGAATATCTCCTTCGGCCTGAACCCGGCCGCCCGGCAGGTCCTGAACTCGGTCTTCATGCACGAATGCGTACAGGCCGGGCTGGACAGCGCCATCGTGCACGCCTCGAAGATCCTGCCCATCAGCCGGATTCCGGACGAACAGCGCGATACCGCTCTGGATCTGGTCTACGACCGCCGCCGCGAGGGCTACGACCCGCTGCAGAAGCTGATGCAGCTCTTCGAAGGCGTGTCGGCGGCCGATTCCCGCGCCTCGCGCGCCGACGAATTGGCGGCGCTGCCGCTGTTCGAGCGGCTGGAGCGGCGCATCGTCGACGGTGAGCGCAACGGTATGGACGCCGATCTGGACGAGGCGATGCGGGAGGTGCCGCCCCTGCGGATCATCAACGAGACCCTGCTGTCGGGGATGAAGACCGTGGGCGAACTGTTCGGCTCCGGCCAGATGCAGCTGCCGTTCGTGCTGCAGTCGGCCGAGGTGATGAAAGCGGCCGTGGCCCATCTCGAACCGCATATGGAGGCCACCGACGACAGCGGTAAGGGTCGCGTGGTGCTGGCCACGGTCAAGGGCGATGTGCACGATATCGGCAAGAACCTGGTGGACATCATCCTGTCCAACAACGGCTACGAGGTCGTGAACCTCGGCATCAAACAGCCCATCGCGAGCATCCTCGACGCCGCTCTGGACAAGAAGGCCGATGTGATCGGGATGTCGGGGCTGCTGGTGAAGTCGACGGTGGTGATGAAGGAGAACCTGGAGGAGCTCAACACCCGCGGGATGGCCGAACAGTTCCCGGTGCTGCTGGGCGGCGCCGCGCTCACCCGCTCCTACGTCGAGAACGATCTCACCGACGTCTACCACGGCGATGTGCACTACGCCCGCGACGCGTTCGAGGGCCTGCGGCTGATGGACGAGATCATGGCCCGCAAACGCGGTGAGGGCCCCGACCCCGACAGCCCGGAGGCGGTCGCGGCGCGGAAGAAGGCCGCCGAACGCAAGGCCCGCCACGAACGTTCGCAGCGCATCGCCGAACAGCGGCGCGCCGCCGAGACTCCGGTGCAGGTACCGGAGCGTTCGGATGTGGCCGCCGATGTGCCGGTACCGGTGCCGCCGTTCTGGGGCACCCGGGTGATCAAGGGCCTGCCGGTGCACGAATACTCCGGCCTGCTCGACGAGCGGGCCCTGTTCCTGGGGCAGTGGGGACTTCGCGGGCAGCGCGGTGGTGAGGGGCCGAGCTACGAGGAGCTGGTGGAGTCCGACGGACGACCGCGGTTGCGCGCCTGGCTGGACCGGCTGAGCACCGAGGGCGTCCTGCAGCACGCGGCGGTGGTCTACGGGTACTTCCCGGCGGTCTCCGAGGGCGACGACGTCCTGGTGCTCACCGAACCGGAACCCGATGCGCCGGTGCGGTACCGCTTCACCTTCCCGCGCCAGCAGCGCGACCGGTTCCTCTGCGTCGCCGATTTCCTGCGCTCGCACGAGCGCGCGCGCGAAACCGGGCAGGTGGACGTGCTGCCGTTCCAGCTGGTGACGATGGGGCAGCCGATCGCCGATTTCGCCAACGAGCTCTTCGCCGCGGACAACTACCGCGACTATCTCGAGGTGCACGGTATCGGGGTACAGCTCACCGAGGCGCTGGCCGAGTACTGGCACCGCCGGATCCGTGAGGAGCTCACCCTCGACGGGCATGCGATCGCGGAATCCGACCCGGCCGACGTCGCGGAGTACTTCGCCCTCGGTTACCGCGGGGCGCGCTACTCCTTCGGTTACGGCGCCTGCCCGAATCTCGAGGACCGCGCGAAACTCGTGGACCTGCTCGACGCCGGGCGGCTCGGCGTGACCCTGTCCGAGGAACTGCAGCTGCATCCCGAACAGTCGACCGACGCGTTCGTGCTGGTGCATCCGGAGGCGAAATACTTCAATGTCTGAGCGGAATTAAACCCGAGACCGGTGTGATTGTGATCACCAGATGATCGCACCGGATACCGGGTACTGCCTTTCAGATGCGGTATACGCAGGTGAACGGGGTTCCGCGGGTTCGGCAATCGTCCACTGCCCGCACGGGTTCCGGGTGCCGCAGCGTAGGATTTCCGGGAATTTCCGCCGAGGTTCCCGCCGAACCAGAAATCCGGACGACGCGGTCCGGGACCGGTGGCGCCGGACCGGAGCGGAGCCGTAGGCAGCCGCCTGTGAACGCGCGGAGTGCTGGACGACTCGGCGGCGAGCAGAAGGGCCACGACAACACATGACCAAGGATCGGCTGATCGCCGGACGGTATCGGCTCACGGATCCCATCGGCACCGGCGCGATGGGGGTCGTCTGGCGGGCGCTCGATATCCGGTTGCAGCGCACCGTCGCGGTCAAACAGGTGCTGCTCGGCCCCAACCTGACCGCGCAGCAGACCGCCGAGGCGCGCAAACGCGCGCTGCGCGAGGGCCGGATCGCCGCACGCCTGCACCACCCCAACGCCATCTCCGTCTTCGATGTCGCGGACGAGGACGGACAGCCCTGGCTCGTCATGGAATACATGAACGCGCCCAGTCTGGCCAGCCGGCTCAACCTCGACGGCACCATGGGTCCGCTCGAGGTCGCGCGGATCGGGGCCCAGGCGGCCGCCGCGCTGGCCGCCGCCCATGACGCCGGAATCGTGCACCGCGACGTGAAACCGGCGAACCTGCTGGTCGGCGATGACGGCACGGTGAAGATCACCGATTTCGGGATTTCGCGCGCCACCGGCGATGTCACCGTCACCGCCACCGGTTTTCTCGCCGGCACCCCGGCCTACCTGGCTCCCGAGGTCGCCCGCGGCGAGGAACCGAAATCGCCCTCGGATGTCTTCGCGCTGGGCTCGACCCTCTATCACGCCAATACCGGCCGTCCGCCGTTCGGCGACGGCGACAACCCGCTGGCGGTGCTGCACGCGGTCGCCGGTGGCCGGGTCGAACCGCCCGCCGACGCCGGTGCCCTGGGACCGGTGCTCATGCGGCTGCTCGAGACCGAGGCCGAGACCCGCCCGACGATGGACGAGGCCCGCGTCATGCTCGAGGACGTGGCCGCCGGCCGCGCCCCGCAACCCGCCGCCGCGCCCGCTCCGGCGCCGTCGTCGGCCACCAAGGTGCTGCCCGCGGGCTATGCGGCCGCCACCCCGGAGACCGGTCGTCCCGCCGAATCCGGTTCCGCCGGTGCGCCGGCCCGCGCCGCCGCTCCGGCCGCCGCCGCGCCCGCGTTCCGAACTCCGGCCGCCGGTCCTGCCGGCGGCGGCGTCCCACCGGCCACTCCGGTGCCGCCGCGGGCGCCCGCACCGGCCGGGTCGGGAGGTTCGGGCGGCCGGACCAGGATCGCGGTACTCGCCGGTGCGGCGGCGTTGATCCTGGTGGTGGTCATCGGCCTCGTACTGGCCAACGGCGGCGACGAACCCGGCGATACCGTCGCGGGTGACCCGGGAACCAGCCAGGCGCTCGCCCCGGCGCCCGAGTCCACGGACGCCGCTGCCGAGACCACCCGGCCCTCGGCCACCACGACCGCTCCGGCCACGACCACCGAAACCGGTCCGCCCACCCCGGCGCGGGTGGAGCAGTTCGTGCGCGGCTACTACGGTCTGCTCCCCGGCAACCCGTCCGCCGCGTGGGCGCAGCTGACCCCCGGATACCAGGCCTCCACCGGCGGTTTCTCCGACTACTCCGGCTTCTGGTCGACCATCGGCGGGGTGAGTATCGGTTCGGTGCGGCCGGCGGGCAACGATACCGTGGTCGCCACCGTCACCTACACCATGCGCGACGGGTCGGTGCAGTCGGAGAACCGGTCCTTCCAGGTGGTGCCGGGCAACGGGCAGCTGCTGATCAACGCCTCGCAGGTGGTGTGAGCGCATGGGCCGCCTCGCCGGAGTGCTCTGGGATATGGACGGCACCCTGCTCGATTCGGAGAAGCTGTGGGATATCGGCGTCCACGAACTGGCGCGGGAGCTGGGCCGGGAGATGACCCGGGAGATCCGGCACGCGCTGATCGGGGCGTCGGGGGTGAACGCGCTGCGGATCATGTTCACCGAACTCGGGGTCGAGCCGGAGCCCGCGGCCGTACGGGCGGCGGGGGAGTTCCTGGAACGCCGGGTCACCGAACTCATGACCGGGCCGATTCCGTGGCGTCCGGGGGCGGCCGAAGCGCTGGATATGGTGCGCGCGGCCGGTCTGCGGTGTGCCCTGGTGACCAACACCAAGCGGTCGCTCACCGAACTGGCTCTCGACACGCTGGGCCGGCACCGGTTCGAGGTCTCGGTCTGCGGTGACGAGGTGCCGCACGGAAAACCCGATCCGGCGGTCTATCTGCGCGCGGCGCGGCTGCTCGGGGTGGATGCCGGTGATTGTGTGGCCATCGAGGATTCGGCGACCGGGGTGGCCGCCGCCGCGGCGGCGGGGTGCGGCGTACTGGTGGTGCCCTGCGAGATTCCGGTCGCCCCACATCCGGCCCGGGTGCACCGCGACGGCCTGGAAGGGCTGACCCGGGCCGATCTCGACGAGGTGCTGGCGGTTGCCGAGCGGGTGATGGCGGGCGAATCGGTCGGTGGGTCGCCGGCCCATTGACGTCGAAACATCGGATCACCGGCCCTATTTCGGCCGCGACTTCGTAGATATCGACAAGCCGGACGCGCGAATACTGGTGCGAATCAACAAGACCGAGCGGTCCGTGACCGGACTCACCAGTTATCTCCGCTGATTGCCGGGCGTGTCGCCACCGGGTCCGATAACAATATCGCCATGGCCGCCACGGTGACCTTGGACGAGATCGTCGATACCTCCCGCTACCCGATCGCCGATACCGGCGCGCCCGCCCGGCGTGACGCGGTCGCGGCGGCCCGGGCCGATCTGGCCGAGGACGGCTGTACCGTCCTGCGCGAGTTCATCCGGCCGGAGTTGCACGCCCTGCTCGGTACCCAGGGTGCGGAGATGGCGCCGCACGCCTACTACCGCACCGAACTGGTCAACGCCTACAACATTCCGCTGGATACCGAACTGCCCGCGGACCATCCGGGCCGGATCATCTTCGAACGGGGCAACGCGTTCGTGCCCCGCGACCGCATCCCGCCCGGCGCGCTGATCCACCGTCTCTACACCGACGCCGCGTTCCAGCGCTTCCTCGCCGACTGCTTCGGCCACGAGCGACTGCACGAATTCGCCGACCCGCTGGCCGGTCTCGTGCTCAACGTGGTCGCGCCCGGCAACTCCCACCCGTGGCATTTCGATACCAACGAGTTCACCGTCAGCATGCTCACCGCGAGCCCGGAATCCGGGGGAGTCTTCGAATACTGCCCGGGGATCCGGTCGCCCCGGACGGAGAATCTCACCGATGTGCACGCGGTCCTCACCGGGACCGGTGAACGCCTCGTCCGGCGGCTGGAACTGCGCCCCGGCGATCTGCAGCTGTTCCAGGGGAGGTTCTCACTGCACCGGGTGTCACCGGTGCGCGGTGAGACCCCCCGGCATACGGCGATCTTCGCCTACAGTGACCGGCCCGGTGTCATCGGCACCGTGGAACGCACCCGCCAGCTCTTCGGGCGGGTGCTCCCGGAACACCTCGCGGCGGCCGACGCCGTCCGGGGTGACCGGCTACTCGATTGATCGGATATCCGATCGAGTAGGTACAGCGCGACCGAGAGGAACACACCGTGCCCGTGCCGTTGCACACCACCGGGAAAGCATCCTTCGACGACATCTACTCGAGACCGGACCCCCGCGACTACTACGCGCGGATGTCGGAGCTGGACTATCGCATTCCGGAGCTGGCGAAACCGCATCTGCGCGCGCAGATCGCCGACTACCACCGCGCCACCGGCGTGGCGCCGGCGGTACTGGATATCGGCTGCTCCTACGGGGTGAACGCGGCACTGCTGCGGCTGGACACCACGCTCGCGGATCTGACCGGGTCCTATGCCGGGTCCACCGCGCGGACGCAGGAGCTGATCGACCGTGACCGGGCCCGCCTGGCCGGTGCGGACGCGCTGCCCGGGGTGCGTTTCCTGGGTATGGACGCTTCGGAGCCGGCCCTGGAATACGCGCGCGCCGCGGGGCTGCTGGACGCGATCGTGCACGCCGACCTCGAGGCCACCGATCCCAGCGACGAACAGCGCGAGCTCCTCGCCTCCGCCGATCTGGTCGTCTCCACCGGCTGTATCGGCTACGTCACCGAGAAGACGATCGTCCGCGTCGCCACCGCACACCCCGAACGCCGCCCCTGGATGGCGCATTTCGTGCTGCGCATGTACGGTTTCGGACCGATCGAGGCGGAGCTCGAGGCGCTCGGCTACCGCACCGAACGGATCCCCGGTGAGTTCGCCCAGCGCCGATTCGCCTCGGCGTCCGAACGGGAGCAGGTGCTCGATACGCTGGCCACCCAGGGCCTCGCGACCGCCGGTCTCGAGGACGAGGGCAGGCTGTATGCCAATCTCTATGTGTCCCGGCCGCTTTCGGCGCCCCGTCCCACCGGGTGACCGCGCCGGGCACCGTCCGACGACCGAGCGAGAACGACCGAACCGGAGAAACCGACTTGACCGAACCCACCTTCGCCGCCGAAGACACCCTGCCCAGGGTGCCGCTGCCGACCCTGGAGGACAGTGCCGCCCGCTTTCTCGAATGGTGCGCACCCCTGCTGACCGCCGCGGAACTGGCCGCGACCGAAGAGGCCGTGACCGACCTGCTGCGGCCCGGGGGCGCCGGGCAGGTGCTGAACCGGGAGCTGCGCGACTACGACGCGACCCCCGGGGTGGGCAGCTGGCTGGACCGGTTCTGGCCGTCGCGGTATCTGGGCCGGCGGGACCGGATCGCGCTGAACGCCAACTTCTTCTTCCTGTTCCGCGACGACACCCCGCTCGCCGCGTCCACCGCGGCCGATCAGGCGGAGCGGGGCGCGGCTCTCGTCGCGGCCGCCGTCGACTACAAACTGGCTCTCGATCAGGAGCGGATCCCGCCGGTCACCCAGCGCGGGCAGCGACTGTCCATGTGGCAGAACAAGTACCTGTTCTCCGAAACCC
Source organism: Nocardia sp. NPDC049935 (assembly GCF_055586645.1). NCBI lineage: Bacteria > Bacillati > Actinomycetota > Actinomycetes > Mycobacteriales > Nocardiaceae > Nocardia > Nocardia sp. NPDC049935. The sequence continues at coordinate 539,039 of NZ_JBVJHV010000001.1, forward strand.
GGATCCCGGGGGTCGAACAGGACACCGTGCGGGTGCCCTACACCGACGAATGGCCGGGGCCCTCGGCCGCGCGCCACATCCTGGTCCTGCATCGCGGCAGTATCTTCCGGATGGAGGTGCTCGGTCCCGACGGTGATCCCTACGCCCCCGAAGACCTGACCGGCGGCCTGTGCGCGATCCTCAAATCGGCGACCGAACCGGCGCCCGCCGGAACCAGCGTCGGACAGCTGACGACCGCGGCCCGCGCCGACTGGGCCCGCGCCCGCGCCGAACTGCTCGCCGACCCGGACAACGCCGCCACCCTCGATACGATCGAAACCGCGCTGTTCTGCGTCTGCCTCGAGGATTTCGCCCCCCGCGACGAACAGCACGCCTCCGACACCCTGCTGCACGGGGACAGCGCCAACCGCTGGTTCGACAAATCGGTGTCGTTCATCGTGTTCGCGGACGGTCAGACCGGTATCAACGTCGAACACTGCGGTCTGGACGGCACCACCATCCTGTCCTTCGTCGACGCGCTGCTCGAGACCCCGGTCGCCGAACACGCGCAGCGCTCGGGCGCCCGCGGCCAGGGGCTGCCCCCGACCGAACAGCTGGAGTTCCGGCTCGACGCCGCGCAGCGGGCGGCGGTCGTGGCGGCGGGCGAGGCCTTCGCGCAGTATGCCGCGGACAACGCCACGCTCACGGTGTCGTTCGAGGATTTCGGTACCACCCGCGCCAAACAGCTCGGCATCTCCCCGGACGCGTTCGCCCAGCTGAGCTATCAGCTCGCGCACCGGCGCAGTAAGGGCCTCACCGGGGCCACCTACGAATCCATCGCGACCCGGCAATACCGCAACGGCCGCACCGAGGCCATGCGGGTCGTGACGCCGGAAATGGTGGCCTTCGCCGACATCATGCAGGATCCGGCCGCCGACGACGCGGCCAAACTGGCCGCCGCCCGCGCGGCCGCCGGCGCGCATGTGGCGCGGGCCAAACAGTGCCAGACCGGCGAGGCCCCCGAACAGCATCTGTGGGAACTCGAATGGATCCAGCGGCGCCGCGGCGCCGAACTGGGCGTCACCGATCCGATCCCGCTGTACTCCAGCCCAGGCTGGACCGTACTGCGCGACGACTACCTGAGCACCAGCTCGGCGCCGTCGGTGAACATCCGCTACTTCGGTTTCGGCTCCACCAGCCCGAAATGCATCGGCGTCGCCTATGTGCTGCTGCCGGACCGGTGGAACCTCTACCTGGCCACCCCGACCGCGGTGGCCGGTGAGATGCACACCTTCGCCGGGCATCTGCGCACCGCGGTGGCCGAACTGGAAGCCCTGTTCGCGGCGGGCTGACACCCGGTGTCCTCCGCTCGGATGCGTGCCACGACACAGCGGCGCGCACTCGGGCGGAGGCCCGGCACGGGGGTCTGAAACAATGACCTGCCGTGAAGACTTTCGAGGCCCTGTTCGCCGAGCTCCAGGATCGCGCTGCCACCCGACCCGCGGGGTCGGGTACCGTCGCCGCACTGGACGCGGGCGTCCATACCCAGGGCAAGAAGGTGCTGGAGGAGGCCGGTGAGGTGTGGCTGGCCGCCGAACACGAAGGCGACGACGCGCTCGCCGAGGAGATCTCCCAGCTGCTGTACTGGGTGCAGGTGCTGATGGTGGGCCGCGGGCTGCGGCTGGAGGACGTCTACCGACATCTGTAGACGCCCCGACCGTTCCCCGACTCCGAAAGGACCACCCATGCTGCGCGTCGCAGTCCCCAACAAGGGCGCACTCTCCGAATCCGCGACCGCCATCCTCACCGAGGCCGGCTACCGCAAACGCACCGACTCCCGCGATCTCACCGTGCTGGATCCGGCCAACCAGGTGGAGTTCTTCTTCCTGCGGCCCAAGGACATCGCCATCTACGTCGGCTCCGGCGAACTCGACCTCGGTATCACCGGCCGCGACCTCGCCCTCGACTCCGGGGCCCCGGTCCAGGAACGGCTCTCGCTCGGGTTCGGCGGCTCCACCTTCCGCTACGCCGCCCCGCAGGGCCAGGACTGGAAGGTCGAGGATCTGCAGGACAAGCGGATCGCCACCTCCTACCCGAACCTGGTGCTCGCCGATCTGTCCCGCCGCGGTATCGAGGCCGAGGTCATCCGGCTCGACGGGGCCGTGGAGATCTCCATCCAGCTCGGCGTGGCCGACGCCATCGCCGATGTGGTCGGCTCCGGCCGGACGCTGCGCCAGCACAACCTGGTGGCCTTCGGCGACTCACTCTGCGACTCCGAGGCCGTGCTGATCGAACAATCCGACTCCGACCAGCGCGACCGCGCCCGTAACCAGCTGATAGCCAGGGTCAAGGGCGTGGTGTTCGCTCAGCAGTATCTGATGCTGGACTACGACTGCCCCAAGAGCCTGCTCGAGGCTGCCGCGAAACTCACCCCGGGGCTGGAATCACCGACGGTGGCGCCGCTGGCCGATCCCGGCTGGGTGGCCGTCCGGGCCCTGGTACCCCGGCGCAAGGGCAACGAGCTGATGGACCGGCTGGCCGAACTGGGCGCCCGCGCCATCCTCGCCACCGACATCAGATCCTGCCGGGCGTTCTGAAACTTTGGAGCGGCTCCGCCGCTCGAGGTTCGGCCCTCCTGAGCGTCGGCTGTCAGCGCTCGAGACTCGTGGCTTCGCCACATGCGCTTCGAGCGCTGACAGCCGACGCGGGCCGAACCTTTTGTGGGGCTCGTTGGGGTCGGTCGCACGGGACGGGTGATCCGCGACGGTGGAGTTCGCTCTGATCGAGTTCTGCCGTGTGGCGGTGGTTGCGGGGTCGTTGGTGGCGGTGGGGTTGGGGATTTGGGCCGATTCCGGGGATGTCGGGGGCGGCGCGCGAAGTGTTCCTGGACGCGGAAGACTGCCCGTGCGGCTCAGAGGGCGTCTGCGGGGTCGGCTTCCAGAACACGATCCGATACCGATTCCGCGTGGGTTTCGGCGCCGGATTCCGCGTCGCCGGGCCAGCCGGGGTACGGGGGCGGGGTTCCGTCGAACGCCGGGCAGAGCCGTTTGTAGGCGCAGTAATCACACAGCCAACCCGGATTCGGTGGAAAATCTCCGGTGTCGCCGGCCGTTCGCACCGCCTGCCAGAGGGCGGCGAGGGTGCGTTCGAAGCGGAGCAGTTCGTCTTCGTCGGGGGCGTAGGTGAGCAGCTGGGCGTCGGCCAGGTAGATCAACCGCAGCTGGGCGGGCAGCACACCGCGGGTGCGCAGCAGCATCAGGGCGTAGAACTTCAGCTGGAACAGGGCGCGGGTCTCGCGGGTGGGGCCGGGGGAGCGGCCGGTCTTGTAGTCCACCACCCGCAGCTCGCCGGTGGGCGCGACGTCGATGCGGTCGACGAAACCGCGCAGCGGCGGGCCGCCGGGGAGTTCGACCTCGAGCCTGGTCTCGCACGATTCGGGTTCGAAGCGGCGGGGATCCTCGAGGCGGTAGTACGTGCGCACCAGCGCGCGCACCTCCTCCAGGAAGGCCTCCGGCCCGGATTCACCGTCGAGGACCTCCGCCGCCTCGGGCTGTTCGCCGAGTACCCGCTCCCAGGCGGGGCCGGCCAGCGCCAGCGCGTGATCGGGATCGCGGTCGGCCGCGGGCAGCGCGTACAACTCCTCCAGCACGGCGTGCACCACGGTGCCGCGTACGGCCTGGCGGGAGGGCGGCTCCGGGATCCGGTCGATGGTCCGGAGCCGGTACTTCAGCGGGCACTGTTTGAAATCCGCTGCGCGCGAAGGGGACAGCGCGGGACGAGCGGATCGCGGGACGGAACCGGGATCGCGACTCGCCGGGGGTGTGCTCGGGGGCGCCGACATACCTGGCAGGCTATCCGGCGGCACCGACACGGGTGCTCGCGCGCGGTGCCATCGGGCCCGGGCGTGGACGGAATCGCGGAACGGAGATCCATGACGGCCAGACGGACCGGGCCATTCGTCGTCGGCGACCGGGTGCAGCTGACCGACGCCAAGGGCAGGTTGTACACGGTGCTGCTGGAGCCGGGGAAGCAGTTCCACACCCACCGCGGCGCCATCTCCCACGACGAGCTGATCGGTGCGGAGGAGGGCACGCTCGCGCACTCCAACAACGGCACCCCGTACCTGGCCCTGCGCCCGCTGCTGACCGACTACGTGATGTCCATGCCGCGCGGCGCGGCGGTGATCTACCCCAAGGACGCGGCGCAGATCGTGCACGAGGGCGATATGTTCCCCGGCGCGCGGGTGCTCGAGGCCGGCGCGGGTTCGGGCGCGCTGACCTGCTCACTGCTGCGCGCGGTGGGCCCGCAGGGGTCGGTGGTGTCCTACGAGATCCGCGACGATCACGCCGAGCACGCGGTGCGCAACGTGGAGCGGTTCTTCGGCGAGCGGCCTGCGAACTGGGAGCTGACGGTCGGCGATGTCGCGGACTACGAGGGGCAGGTGGACCGGGTGGTGCTGGATATGCTCGCCCCCTGGGACGCCCTCCCGGCGGTCGCGAAGGCGCTGGTCCCCGGCGGCGTGCTCCTGGTCTACGTCGCTACTGTGACGCAGCTCTCCAAGGTGGTGGAGGCGCTCCGTGACCAGCAGTGCTGGACCGAACCGCGGTCCTGGGAGTCGATGGTGCGCGGCTGGCACGTGGTGGGCCTGGCGGTGCGCCCGGAACACCGGATGCAGGGCCATACGGCCTTCCTGGTGAGCGCGCGGCGGCTGGCCGAGGGTGTGGTGACCCCCAAGCCGCAGCGGCGGCCGTCGAAGGGCTGAGGGGCCGCGCGGGCCACCGGTCCGCGAAACGGCGGCGGGACCGTGGCGGCGCGGGTGCGCCGGTCCACGGTCCCGCCGGACCGGTCGTCGCTACGCCGCGTTGCAGGGAATCTGGGCGAAGCCGAACAGGACGCACGCGTCGGCGTCGGACAGTTTCCAGGAATCGTCCTGGTGCTGCCAGGTGAACTCGTCCGGCGGGGCGCTGTAGCCCCGTGGGCTGGTGATGGTGGTCTGGGCGGTGGCGGTATCACCGTCGACCGCGATGCCGGTGACCTCGAAGGTGATGCCGCGATAGGTCTGCAGTTTGGCGTTGAGCTGCTCGAACAGGTCGCGGCGCTGGTCCCCGTCGACCACCAGGGCCACCTTGTCGTCCACCGGCACATCCGGGTTGACGAAGGCCTCGAGACCGGCCTGTAGGCTCTCCGCGGTGGGCGCGTCCGCGGGTTCACCGTGATCGTGGTCGTGACCGTCCCCGGCAGCGCTCGTCGTGGCGGCGCCGCTGGTCACCGCACTGGTCGCGGTGGCACCGGAGCTGTCGTCGTCGGACCCGCATGCCGTGAGTCCCACCGCGAGGGCGACGGTCGCGGCTGTCGCCGCGGCGACCCGGGACAACCGCAGTCTCCGTGCGGGAAGGTGCATAACTGGCAACCTTTCGGCTAGTCGGTGAGAACGCCCACCGAATGTGGGTTAGGGCAGGCTAACATGGTTTGACCAGCGCGTGGCCGCGGACCATATGTGATCACGACGAAATCATGTCGGACAGCGCAAACGGGTCGCGCCCGGTAGCGTTGATAGACCGGGACTGGGAGGAGCAGCACATGAGCCCCATCGAGAATTCGGATTCGGCGGCCTGGAGAGAACTCGAGGCAGTACGCGCCGAAGCGGCTGCACTCCGGAGGCAACTCGCCGACTCACCGGATCGCTCACGGGAATTGGAAGCCCGTATCGATTCGCTGACCATTCGCAACACCAAGCTGATGGATACCCTGAAGGAGGCGCGGCAGCAACTCGTCGCGCTGCGTGAGGAGGTCGACCGTCTCGGTCAGCCGCCCAGCGGTTACGGGATTCTGATCGGTGTCTACGAGGATCAGACCGTCGACGTCTTCACCTCCGGCCGCAAGATGCGGTTGACTTGCTCGCCGAACATCGAGACGTCGACCCTGGCCTACGGGCAGACCGTCCGCCTCAACGAGGCCCTGACCGTCGTCGAGGCCGGTAACTTCGACGCAATCGGGGAGATCGGCACCCTGCGCGAGGTCCTCGACGGCGGACGCCGTGCCCTCGTGGTGGGGCATGCCGACGAGGAACGAGTGGTCTGGCTCTCCGGCCCGCTGGTCAAACTCGCCGATGCCGACGATCTGGAGGATCCCGATTCGCCCGTGCGCAAACTGCGTCCGGGGGATTCGCTGCTGGTCGACACCAAGGCCGGATTCGCCTTCGAGCGGATCCCCAAGGCCGAGGTCGAGGATCTGGTCCTCGAAGAGGTCCCCGATGTCGGATACAACGATATCGGCGGCCTGGGCCGGCAGATCGAGCAGATCCGCGACGCCGTGGAGCTGCCGTTCCTGCACAAGGACCTGTTCCGCGAATACGCGCTGCGTCCGCCCAAGGGTGTCCTGCTCTACGGCCCGCCCGGCTGCGGTAAGACGCTCATCGCCAAGGCGGTGGCCAACTCGCTGGCCAAGAAGATCGCCGAGGCCCGCGGTGAGGACGCCAAGGAAGCGAAGTCCTACTTCCTCAACATCAAGGGTCCCGAGCTGCTGAACAAGTTCGTGGGCGAGACCGAACGCCATATCCGGATCATCTTCCAGCGGGCGCGCGAGAAGGCGTCCGAGGGCACCCCGGTGATCGTGTTCTTCGACGAGATGGACTCGATCTTCCGCACCCGCGGTTCCGGTGTCTCCTCGGACGTGGAAACCACCGTGGTGCCGCAGTTGCTGAGTGAGATCGACGGTGTGGAAGGCCTCGAGAACGTCATCGTCATCGGCGCCTCCAACCGTGAGGACATGATCGATCCCGCGATCCTGCGGCCCGGCCGCCTGGACGTGAAGATCAAGATCGAGCGGCCGGACGCCGAATCGGCGCAGGACATCTTCTCGAAGTACCTCACCGAGTATCTGCCGCTGCACGCCGACGATCTGACCGAGTTCAACGGCGACAAGGTGGCCTGCATCCGCGCGATGATCGAGCGGGTGGTGGACCGGATGTACGCGGAAAGCGAGGACAACCGCTTCCTGGAGGTCACCTACGCCAACGGTGACAAGGAGGTCCTGTACTTCAAGGACTTCAACTCCGGCGCCATGATCCAGAACATCGTGGACCGGTCCAAGAAGTACGCCATCAAGGCGGTGCTCGACACCGGCAACCCGGGTCTGCGGATCCAGCATCTCTACGATTCGATCGTGGACGAGTTCTCCGAGAACGAGGACCTGCCCAACACCACGAATCCCGATGACTGGGCCCGTATCTCGGGTAAGAAGGGCGAGCGGATCGTCTACATCCGCACGCTGGTCACCGGGAAGAACGCCAGCGCGAGCCGGGCGATCGATACCGAATCCAATACGGGGCAGTACCTGTAACCGCTACCGGTACCCCACGAACACAGGGGCCGCGCTTCTCTCGGAGCGCGGCCCCTGGCCTGTGCGCGGCCGGTCGCGCACGACTCCGGGCGGTATCCGCGTACGCCGGGGGAGGTATGCCGGATCGTCCGGCAGGGGGACGGCAATGCGGGTGCGCGCCGGATACTTTCGAGGGCGTACCCGTTGTCTCAGGAGCGTTCGTGACCACACCGATCACCGGCCCGCCGCGCCCGGATCCGCCCGCCGTCCGCCCGTTCGCGACCGTTCCGGTGCTCTCCGTCGCCGCCGTCGCCGTGATCGTGCTGGTGGCCTCGGCGACCCGCTACGGGTATTTCGGCGACGAGCTGTACTTCCTGGCGGCGGGCCGCCGGCTGTCGTCCGGTTACGCCGACCAGGGGCCGGTGCTGCCGGTGCTGGCCTGGCTGATGGATTCGGCCGCGCCCGGTTCGCTGGTCGCGCTGCGGGCGCCGGCCATCGTGCTCGCGGTACTCGCGATCGTGGTGAGCGCCCTGATCGCCCGGGAACTCGGCGGCGGCCGCGGCGCCCAGGTGCTCACCGCCCTCGGGTACGCGACCTCGCCCTTCCTGCTGCTGCAGGCCAAGAATCTGTCCACCAACGCGGTCGATACGGCGCTGTGGGTGCTGATCACCTTCTTCGTGGTGCGCTGGGTGCGAACACGCCGCGACGGCCTGCTGCTGGCCGCGGCCGCCGTTACCGCCGTCGATATGCAGGTCAAATGGCTGATTCCCTTCTTCTGGCTGGCCGTGATCGCCGGTTCCCTGGTGTTCGGCCCGCGCGAACTGGTGCGCCGGCCGCTGCTCTGGGTGGGCGGTCTCGGAGTGCTGCTGGTCTCGCTGCCCGCACTGCTCTGGCAGGCGCGCAACGGCTGGCCTCAGCTGGCGCTGGGCGCGGTGGTCCGGGAGGAGCAGCAGTATGTGGGCGGGCCGGTGGCCTTCGTCCCGCTGGCCGTGGTCGTCGCGGGCGTGCTGGGCGCGGTCCTGCTGTGCTACGGCGTCTGGGCGCTGCTGCGGCATTCCGCGTTGCGGCCCTATCGCTTCCTCGGCGTCACGACCCTGCTGCTGGTGGTGATCTTCCTCGTCTCGGGTGGCCGGATGTACTACGTGGCCGGCATGTACGGGGTGATGATCGCGGCGGGCGCGGTGGCGGCCACCGCCGCGGTACATCGGGCCACCTCGCGGTGGCGGCGCCGGGCACTGCTCGGATCGGGCTCCGTGCTGGCCGCGCTATCGGTGGCGGTGGTGCTGGTGTCCACGCCCTGGCAGGCGCCCGAGGATATCGCGACCCCCGCCGGAGACCGGGACGCGGCGATGCAGATCGGGCTCTACGGCGAATTCGGCTGGCCCGAGCTCGCCGACGCGGTGGTCGCCGCGCAGGGCGCGTTGACGCCACAGGAGCGGGCCAATTCCGCGGTGATAGCGAAAAGCTATTGGCAGGCGGGGGCGCTGGATCAGCTGGCGGGCGAGGATTTGCCCGGTGTCTACAGTCCGGCCCGCGGGTTCGGGTATTTCGGCCCGCCGCCGGACTCCGCGACCACGCTGCTGTGCGTAGGCGGTGACGAGGACCGGTTACGCGGCCAATTCGCCGTCCTCGAACCGGTCGGGCGGGTCGACACCCGGCTGGGCTTCCTCGACAACACCCGCGATGTCACCGTATGGAAGTGCGCGCGGCCCCGGGCGCCGTGGTCGGAGGTCTGGCCGCAGTGGATGCATATGTAGCGCGGGGCGCGCCGAGCCGGCCGCTACGCTGCCGGATATGAGTTCTCCGGAAACCGAGATCTGGCACAACCCGCGCTGCACCAAGAGCCGGGCGGCCCTGGCCCGTCTGGACGACCTCGGCATCGCCCATACGGTGCGCCGTTACCTGGACGATCCGCCCACCGCCGCCGAACTGCGCGCGGCGCTGGACCGGCTCGGTGCCGAACCCTGGGAGATCACCCGCACCGGCGAGGATGCCGCCAAGGAACTGGGGCTGTCGAGCTGGGGCCGGACCGCGGCGGACCGGGACCGCTGGATCGACGCGCTGGCCCGGAATCCGCGGCTCATCCAGCGTCCGATCGTGTTCACCGCCGGCGGGGGCGCGCTCGTCGCGCGCGACGAGGATGCTCTGCGTTCGCTGGGCTGACCGCGAGATAATTGCCGGCGGGTAACGGTTCCGGCCGGAGTGGGCAGCGCCCGTGGGATTCTGCGGATGCCCGCGCGGCGGTAGTGTCGGACCATGAAAGTTGAACTGCGGCACAACCCGTCGTCGACGGTGGCGCGGTGTGTCCTGGCCGGCGGCGAACCGGTTCGCGTGGAAACCGGTGCCATGCTGGCGCATTCGGCCGGGGTGAGTCTCGAGGCCAAGGCCGAGGGCGGCATCCTGGCCGGGCTCAAACGGTCGGTTCTGGCCGGCGAGTCGTTTTTCGTCTCCACCTTCACCGCGCCCGCGCACGGTGGCTGGGTGGACGTCGCGCCCTCCCTCCCCGGCGATATGCTCGCGCTGCCGATCACCGCCGACCGGCCGCATTTCATCAGCCGCGGCGGCTGGATCGCCAATTCCGCCGGAGTGCAGGTCGAAAGCCAGTGGGGCGGTTTCGCCAACCTCTTCGGCGGCGAGGGCGGATTCGGGCTGCGGGCCCACGGGCAGGGCGAGGTGGTGATCGGGGTGTTCGGCGCGATCGATGTCATCGAGCTGGCACCCGGCGAACCGGTGACCATCGATACCGGACATGTGGTGGCCTACGACCTGGCCATGCAGTTCACCATCCGGCGCGCGGTCTCCGGCCGCTCGCTGCAATCGCTGAAATCGGGGGAGGGCCTGGTATTCGATTTCACCGGCCCCGGCCGGGTATTGCTGCAGACACGCAACCCGCGGGCGTTCGCCTCCTGGACGGCGTCGGTGTCCTCGGGGTGAACCGGCCTCAGGCCCGCTCGCGCAACCACATGATCGGATCGCCCCAGCCGGTGCTCTCCGCGGAGACCTCGCTGTGCAACCAGTGCCGGATCTGCCGGCGGCGGCACGCGGCGAACTCGAGGACGTGCGCGATCACGCTGCCCAGGACGAAGCTCTCCGGCGGATCGCACAGCGCGTCGATCAGGGTGTCACCCCAGCCACCCCGGCGGTCGATCTCGCGCACCGTATCGAGCCAGCGCGGTCCCACCTCCGTGAGCCGGGCGGTGAGCGCGGCCGGATCGTCGCCGCCGGGTGCCGGGAGATCGGCGCCCTCGATCGCCGCGAGCCAGCACTCCTTGCTCCGGATCAGATGATGCAGCGCCGCGGCGATGGACTCCTCCGGCCCGTCCCAGGGCAGCACGATGGCGCCGGCCGACCGGATCTGCCGGTACCGCCGCGCGGGTAGCCCGGCCGCCGCGTCCAGCAGCCGCCGGGTGTCGTCGAGGTCGTGATGCAGCAGCAGTGCCGTCGGGTCCATATCGGACCGTCCTTTCGGTTCGCCCTCCACCCACAGCGAGAGGGGCGGATGGAAATGGATTCCGTTCGCCGACGACAACCACCGGGGCGCCCGGCCGTTCCGTGGCGGGGTGGCGCTCGGTGGATGGCCGAACGCCCGGGTGAACGCCCGGCCGAACCCCTCCACGCTGTCGTATCCGGCGGCGAACGCCGCCTCGGTCACCGACGCGCCGCCGCCGAGTTGCCAGCAGGCGCGTTCCAGCAGCACCCGCCGCCGCAGCCCGACTGGTGATTCACCGGTGCCGCGGCTGAACTGGCGGGAGAAATGGAAGGGGGAGGCGTAGGCGCCCGCCGCCATCTGCCCGAGGGTCGTGTTGTCCTCGTCGAGCACGGCGTCCAGCAGTTCCCGGAGGCGGTCGCGGCGGTTGGTCACCTGTCGAGTCTGGCCGACCGGTGGCCCGGTGTGCCCGACCGTTCTTGCTCTGTGCGCCCCGGCGGCTCAGCGGTTGCGGCGTTCCAGGCCCTTGCGGTCGTAGAGGTAGGTCATCGCCGCACCCAGGACCAGGCCCACGGCCAGGCCGAACAGGCACATGCCGACCCCGCGGGCGAGCCCGGGGTTGCCGTGGGCGTCGAAGTAGAGGATCGCCCGGATCCCGAGATAGATCTGGTGCATCGGCTCGAAAGTGGCCAGCCAGGCCATGGGTTTCGGCGTCGCCTCGAGCGGGATGGTCGCCCCGGCCGAGGGCAGGCCGAGCACGATGAACAGGATCAGGTTGATCAGCATGCCCGCCGATCCGAACACCGCCAGCACCGACAGCGCGGTGACGCCGACGGCGATGATCGCCAGCGTGCTGAAGAGGAAGAAGGCCAGGCCGTGGTCGAACGGCATATCCAGGAGCGTGCCGATTCCCAGGAAGACGCCGGAGACTATGGGCGCCGCCACCGTGATCACCCCCCATTTCAGGAGCAGGGTGCGTAAACGGGAATGCGGTGCGGTGGGCCGGTGGACGAACCACGGGCCGTATTCGGTCGGTACGAAACCCAGCGCCGAATCGATCATGGTGTGCACGATCATCGCCCCCGTGAACCCGGCCAGCACGACCAGCAGGGTGACGAAGAACGCCGACAGCCCGCTGCCGGTACCGGCGGGCAGCGGCCGGTACTGGTCGGTGATCACCTGAATCGGTTCGGCCAGTACCAGACGTGACGCGCCGGACACTTCGGTGGCGGTGCCACCCGGGGGCGGGGTCAGCGCGGCGTTCACCGTATCCGTGAGCTGGCGGCCCACGGTGCTGTTCACCTCATCCAGTGCCTGCCGGGACACCAGCGCGACGATCTGGGTGGCGTAGGTGCCGGTGCGGGGATTGGTCCACACGGTGATGGTGGGTTGCTGGATATCGCCGGGCACCACCGCGCCCGCGCCGAGAATCGACAGCCGTTTGGACAGATCGCTGGGCAGCACGATCGCCCCGTAGACCTCGCCGTTGCTCAGCAGGCGCTGCGCCTCCGCGATACCGGTGACCCGGAGATCGACCTTGTCCGCGGGCACCTCCCGGGTCAGGCCCTCGGTGATCTGGTCGCCGACATTGATCGGGGCGCCGTCACGGATATCGCCGTCGTCCTGATTCACCAGCGCGATCGGGAAATCGTGCAGGTTCTTCTCGGGATTGACCACATAGCCGAGGTACATGGTGGCCAGCAGCGACATCAGCAGAGTGACCACCGCCAGCGGCCCGGCCCAGATCCGGATCCCGTGCCGGCTCGCCGCGACCGTCGCGCCGCCGCCGGTGGTCCCGGTAGCGGTAGCCGGTTCGTCGCCGGTGTCGTTCGACTCCATCTGTCCTCCCTCGATGCCGCGGGTCGCGGGCCCGGGGTGCGCACACCGGGCCCGGCCGGGTTCCATCGTGGCAGTTCGCCGGGCCGGTGCCGGGGCAGCTCGCTGGTGTGTCGGTCACTGGGCGACCAGGGGTGGCACGGAGGTGTCCGGAGTCATACCGGCCGGGCGCGAAGCCGCCGGAGTGGTCCGGCGGCTTCGCGAGTTCAGGCCGCCCCGGTGAGACGCCGGTAGCTCGTATGCCAGAGCCATTCCACCGGTCCCCGCTCGAACCGGCGCAACCACAGATGCGCCAGCGCACCGATCACCACCGCCACCACCAGATAGACCCCGACCGTGAACGGCACCCGGGCGCCGGGCGCGAAGCGCGCGGCCAGGCCGAATCCCCAGCCGTAACACAGTATCGAGGCCACCAGGTTCTGCAGGATGTAGCAGCTGAGCGCGGTCCGGCCGATCTCGGTGAGCCGGCGGCCGGTGAACCCGAGGGTGTTGCGGCGCAGGTAGAACTCGGCCACCAGCGCCAGGATGGCCAGTGAGACGAACGGGGCCACCAGATAGCGGGTGATCAGTACCAGATCGCCGCCGCCGAGCACTCCGGCCAGCAGGTCCACCGGCGCCGCGACCCCGAATCCGGCGAGCATGAGCCGCCGTCGCAGGCGGGCGCTCTCGGCGCGGAACACGCCCGCGTGGAACAGCCGGGCCCCGATCAGGAACAGTGCGATCGACATCGGCAGGATGAACAACGCCTCGGCCCGGAACGCCAGGGCGTTCTCCGCCCGGAACAGCACCAGATCCCAGAACGAACCGTCGGCGTACGGGTTCGGCGACAGCGTGGTGGGTTCGGACGGTCCGCCGCCCGCGGCGAGCAGCGCGACCGCGATGAGCCCGATCAGCGCGAGGTGGACGCCCAGCATCGCGAGCAGCCATCGCCCCTGCGCGCGTGGGCCGAGGGTGAGCAGGAACGCCACGATCAGCCCGGTGACCGCGTATCCCATCAGCACGTCGAATTCGGCGATCAGCAGGAAATTGAGGAGTCCGTCGAGGAACAGCAGCGCGGCCCGCCACGGATACCCGCCCGGCCAGGGCCGGCCGCCGCGCCGGGCCGAGGCCTGCTGGATGGCCAGCCCGATACCGAACATCACGGTGAGCAGTCCGAGGAACTTTCCCTGCGCCAGCTGCTGGAGGACCTTCTCGGTCCACATCCACGCGTCCGTGGGCGCGGTGGAGAGCCGATCGAGATAGCCGACGATTCCCCGTGGATCGGTGAGTATCCAGATGTTGGTGCCGAGCGTGCCCAGGATCGCGAGGCCACGCAGCACATCCAGGGCCACCAGCCGGGTCGGCCGGGGCGGGATATCGCCGGAAACGGCGGGATCGGCAGTCGTGCGCGTCATGCTCCGAGGATGTGGCCGCGGACCCGCCACGGCATCCTCCGGAAGTACCACTCAGCGGATGATTCGCGATCCGTCGCCTACTCTCGAACCCATGCAGCGCATCATCGGTATCGAGGTCGAATACGGGATATCCACGCCCGCCGACCCGTCGGCCAACCCGATCCTCACCTCCACGCAGGCGGTTCTGGCCTACGCCGCCGCCGAGGGGGTGCCGCGCGCGAAGCGCACCCGGTGGGACTACGAGGTGGAATCGCCGCTGCGCGATGCCCGCGGATTCGATCTGAGCCGGATGAACGGTCCCGCGCCGGTCATCGACGCCGACGAGGTCGGGGCGGCGAATATGATCCTGACCAACGGCGCCCGCCTCTACGTCGACCACGCCCACCCCGAATACTCCGCTCCCGAGGTCACCGACCCGATGGACGCGGTCATCTGGGACAAGGCCGGGGAGCGGGTCATGGAGGCGGCCGCCCGGCACGCCTCCAGCGTGCCCGGCGCGGCGCGGATGCAGTTGTACAAGAACAATGTCGACGGCAAGGGCGCCTCCTACGGCACCCACGAGAACTATCTGATGAGCCGCGAAACCCCGTTCAACGCGGTCATTCTCGGACTCACGCCGTTCTTCGTATCCCGCCAGGTGATCTGCGGTGCGGGCCGGGTCGGTATCGGCCAGTCCGGGGACAACGCGGGCTTCCAGCTGTCGCAGCGCTCGGATTACATCGAGGTCGAGGTCGGCCTGGAGACCACTCTGAAGCGCGGCATCATCAACACGCGTGACGAACCGCATGCCGACGCCGACAAATACCGCCGGCTGCACGTGATCATCGGCGACGCCAACCTGGCGGAGATGTCGACGTATCTGAAGGTCGGCACCACCGCGCTGGTGCTGGACCTCATCGAATCCGGCGCCGATCTCTCCGATCTGCAGCTCGCCCGCCCGGTCACCGCGGTCCACACCATCAGCCACGATCCGACGCTGCGCGTGAAGGTGCCGCTGACCGACGGCCGCGAACTGTCCGGACTCGAGATCCAGCGGCTCTACCACGAGCGGGTCGCGAAGTTCGTCGAGGTGCAGGGCAACGACGATCCGCGGGTGCGCGATCTGCTGGACAACTGGGAGATGATCCTGGACCGGCTGGAACGCGATCCGATGGAATGCGCGGATCTGCTGGACTGGCCGGCCAAACTCCGGTTGCTCGAGGGTATGCGCAGCCGCGAGGGCCTGGGCTGGGCCGCGCCCAAACTGCATCTGATGGATCTGCAGTACTCCGATGTCCGGCTCGACAAGGGCCTCTACAACCGGCTGGTGGCCCGTGGCTCGATGAAGCGTCTGGTGAGCGAGCAGCAGGTGCTCGACGCCATGACCCAGCCGCCCACCGATACCCGCGCCTATTTCCGGGGTGAATGCCTGCGCCGGTTCGGCGCCGATATCGCCGCCGCGAGCTGGGACTCGGTGATCTTCGATCTGGGCGGCGATTCCCTGGTGCGGATCCCGACACTGGAGCCCCGGCGCGGGACCAAAGCCCACGTCGGCACCCTGCTCGACGATGTCGATACCGCCGCTGACCTGGTGCGAAAGCTCACCACCTGAACGGCGTCGCACCCCGGCCCGCCGCCGGGGTGCGACGTTATACGACTACGTGTCGTCCCGGCTGGGTAGTGTTGAGGAACGAGCACAGAGAGCTGCTCACGATTCGTCCGGTACGCACCAGCGTCCGGTCGGTGGAAACAGAGGAGGTCGGCTGCGATGGCACAAGAGCAGACCAAACGCGCCGGGGGCGGCGACGATGACGAAGGCGTCGACGGCGTAGACGCCGCGGGTCAGGAGCGGCGCGAGAAGCTGGCGGAGGACACCGACGACCTGCTCGACGAGATCGACGATGTGCTCGAAGAGAACGCCGAAGACTTTGTTCGCGCCTACGTGCAGAAAGGTGGCCAGTGACCGCAGGTGACCCCTTGCGTCTCCAGTTGGGGTACGCCCTGTCGTCCTTTTCCGAACACCTGCGTCAGCAGGCACCGGATCTACTGCCCAGCAACAGATTCGATGCGCTGAAACAGTCCACCGCCGCCGGGATTCCCGGCGGCGGTGCCGCGGGGGATATCGCACCGCACGGGACCACCGTGGTCGCGGTGTCCTATCGCGGCGGTGTGCTGATCGCCGGTGACCGGCGCTCGACCCAGGGCAACCTGCTGGCCGGACGCGATGTGGAGAAGGTCCATATCACCGATACCTACTCGGCGACCGGTATCGCCGGGACCGTGGGCATGGCCATCGAGCTGGTGCGCCTGTTCGCGGTGGAGCTCGAACACTACGAGAAGATCGAGGGCGTCTCGCTGACCTTCGACGGCAAGGCCAACAAGCTGTCGAAGATGGTGCGCGACAATCTCCCGGCCGCCATGCAGGGCCTGGCCGTGGTGCCCCTGCTCGTCGGCTACGACGAGCAGGCCACCGATCCGGACCGCGCCGGACGCATCGTCTCCTACGACGTGGTGGGCGGGCGCAGCGAGGAACGATTCGGGTTCACCGCGGTCGGGTCCGGTTCGATGTTCGCCCGGACCTCGCTGAAGAAGCTGTACGCCAAGGGGATCGATACCGATCGCGCCCTGCGGATCGCGGTCGAGGCCCTGGTGGACGCGTCCGACGACGATACCGCCACCGGCGGTCCGGACCTGCTGCGCGGGATCTACCCGACCGCGATCACCATCGATGCCGACGGCGCCGTGGAAGTGGCCGAATCCCGGCTCGAGGAGATCGCGCGCGGTATCGCCGCGGACCGTGAGGCCGCCGAGGAAGGGAGCGCACGGGCATGACCCTGCCGCTGTATGCGTCCGCCGAGCAGATCATGCGCGACAAGACCGAGCTCGCGCGCAAGGGGATCGCCCGGGGCCGCAGTGTCGTGGTGCTCGCCTACGACCAGGGCGTGGTGTTCGTCGCGGAGAATCCCTCGGCCACCCTGCACAAGGTCAGCGAACTCTACGACCGGACCGGTTTCGCCGCCGTCGGTAAGTACAACGAGTTCGAGAGCCTGCGCCGGGGCGGCATCCTGCAGGCCGATCTGCGCGGGTACCAGTACGACCGTCGCGACGTCACCGGGCGCGCCCTGGCCAATGCCTACGCGCAGACGCTGGGCTCGATCTTCACCGATCAGCTCAAGCCCTACGAGGTGGAGATCTGCGTCGCCGAGGTGAGTTATCCGGACCAGGAGCCCGAATCGGTGCTCTACCGGATCACCTTCGACGGCTCGATCGTCGACGAGCGCGAGTACGTGGTGATGGGCGGGACCACCGAGCCCATCGTCGCCGCGCTCAAGGACACCTACCGGGCGGGTCTGGACCTCGCCTCGGCGATCGGGGTCGCCGTGGCGGCCCTGCAGGCCAGTGAGGGCTCCGACAAGGACAAGCGGACCCTGGGCGTGGGATCGCTCGAGGTCGCGACCCTGGAGCAGGCGCGGCCGCGGAGGGCGTTCCGGCGGATCGGCCGGGCCGCCCTCGAGCAGCTGCTCGGTACCACCGCCGGCGCCGGAGACGACGCCGCGGACAAGGGCGGAAAACCGGACTGACCGGCATCCGCGGGCAGTCCCGCCGCCGGGCACCGAACCCGGGCCGAGCACCGCTACGGCGGTGCTCGGCCCGTTTCCGTGCCCGGACGTCCGCGAATAAGGCGGATCGGCCGGGGCGGTGCGCTCGGTGTACCGGCGGGCGTTCCGGGACCGGAAACAGGCCCCGACGCTGCGGATTCTCGGGTTCGGGTGCCCATTCGGCGAACGATCGACGGCCTAATCGTTGCCAAGCCGTATACATCGGGTTTTCCGCACCGACCCGCAGGGATCATCCAGCGCTGTAACCTCGATAGTGTGCAGCGACGAATTATGGGGATCGAGACCGAATTCGGTGTGACGTGCACCTTTCACGGACACCGCCGGCTCAGTCCCGACGAGGTGGCCCGGTATCTGTTCCGCCGGGTGGTGTCGTGGGGGCGCAGCTCCAACGTGTTCCTGCGAAACGGCGCCCGGCTCTACCTCGACGTCGGTTCGCATCCGGAGTACGCCACCGCCGAATGCGACAGCCTGGTCCAACTGGTCACCCACGACCGGGCCGGGGAGCGAGTACTGGAGGAACTGCTCATCGACGCCGAGCAGCGCCTCGCGGAGGAGGGTATCGGCGGGGACATCTACCTGTTCAAGAACAACACCGATTCGGCGGGCAACTCCTACGGCTGCCACGAGAACTTCCTGGTCGTGCGGGCCGGCGAATTCTCCCGGATCTCCGACGTACTGCTTCCCTTCCTGGTCACCCGGCAGCTGATCTGCGGGGCGGGCAAGGTGCTGCAGACGCCGAAGGCGGCCACGTTCTGCCTCTCGCAGCGGGCCGAGCACATCTGGGAGGGCGTCTCCTCGGCGACCACCCGCTCCCGGCCGATCATCAACACCCGCGACGAACCGCACGCCGACGCCGAGAAGTACCGGCGCCTGCATGTGATCGTGGGCGATTCGAATATGGCCGAGACCACCACCATGCTCAAGGTCGGCACCGCCGCCCTGGTGCTGGAGATGATCGAGGCCGGTGTCTCGTTCCGCGATTTCGCCCTGGACAACCCCATCCGCGCGATCCGCGAAGTGAGCCACGATCTCACCGGGCGGCGCCCGGTTCGGCTGGCCGGCGGCCGGCAGGCCAGCGCCCTCGACATCCAGCGCGAGTACTACGCCCGCGCCGTCGAACACCTGCGCAACCGCGAACGCGATCCGCAGGTGGACCAGGTGGTGGACCTGTGGGGCCGGACCCTGGACGCGGTGGAATCCCAGGATTTCGCCAAGGTCGACACCGAGATCGACTGGGTGATCAAGCGCAAGCTGTTCCAGCGTTACCAGGACCGGTACGGGATGGAATTGGCCGACCCCAAGATCGCGCAGCTGGATCTGGCCTACCACGACATCAAACGCGGTCGCGGTGTGTTCGATCTGCTTCAGCGCAAGGGCCTGGCCAAGCGGATCACGGAGGACGACGCGGTCGACGCCGCCGTCGACACCCCGCCGCAGACCACCCGCGCCAAACTGCGCGGTGATTTCATCACCGCCGCGCAGGCCGCCGGACGGGACTTCACGGTGGACTGGGTGCATCTGAAGTTGAACGATCAAGCCCAGCGGACGGTCCTGTGCAAAGACCCGTTCCGCTCGGTAGACGAACGAGTAGACCGCCTGATCGCGAGCATGTAATCCTGTAATTCTGGAGCAGCTCCGCTGCTCGAGGTTCGGCCCTCCTGAGCGTCTGCTGTCAGCCCTCGAGACTCGCGGCTTCGCCGCATGCGCTTCGAGGGCTGACAGCAGACGCGGGCCGAACCATTTTTTCGGCTCGTGAGGTTTTGGAGTGAGGCGGTGCTCGATCTGTGGATGGGCCGGACCGGTCGGGGTTAGGGCGAATTTGTTGACCGGGGTCGGACGCTCGCTCCGAGCGGAGCGCTCCGGTCGCTCGCAGGAACGGTGTCCGCCGGCCCCGTGACATCGACGGCGCGTTCGACCAGCGCAATGGCTGGAAAGGGCTTTCGAGCCGCGATCTCGCATTTCCCCGACGGTCGCCTCCGCTGGGCGGGGCCCGCCCCGGTTCTGGAGCGACCAGAGGGAGGGAGCGCAGCGACCGACCGCCGGGAGTGAAGAACCGGGGTTAATAGGGCCCCGCCCTCGAGGCGCGGAGCGCCTCCAAAATTACCGCCCCGCCTCGAGCGGCGGAGCCGCTCCAACCAACCCTGCATTACCCTGTTCGGGTGGCGATATCCAAGGTCGAGCGGCTGATGAATCTGGTCATCGCGCTGTTGTCGACCCGGCAGTTCCTGACTGCGGAGCGGATCCGGGAGAGCGTCGCGGGCTACGAGGACTGTGCCAGCGACGAGGCGTTCAGCCGGATGTTCGAGCGGGACAAGAACGAGCTCCGGGATCTGGGTATTCCGCTCGAGGTGGGGCCGTCGGGGCAGTTCTCCACCGTCGAGGGGTACCGCATCAATCGGGACGCCTATGAGCTACCCGATATCGATCTGAGCAGTGAGGAGTCGGCCGCGGTCGCGGTCGCGCTGCAGATGTGGGAGTCGCCGGAGCTGGCGTCGGCGGCGGCGGGGGCGCTGCTGAAATTGCGAGCCGCGGGGGTGCATGTGGAGACCGATACCGCGTTCGCCGCGATTCCGGCCGTGCCGGCCCGGACCCGGGGTTCGGAACCGGTGCTGGGGAAACTGCTGGCGGCCATCGATGCCGGTCAGGCGGTGCGGTTCGAACATCGGGGGGCCAGTAACGCACCGTTCCTGATGCGTGATGTGGAGCCGTGGGGGGTGGTGACATTGCGGGGGCGCTGGTATCTGGTCGGGCACGACCGGGATCGGGACGCGGTGCGGACGTTCCGGTTGTCGCGGATCGGTGAGGAGATCACCGCGTACGGTCCGCGTAACGTGGTGCGGCCGCCGGCGGGTACCGATCTGCGCGAGATCGTGTCCCGGGTGACGGGGACCGCGCCGATCACCGGATCGGCGACGATCTGGGTGGCGCAGGGGCGGGGCCGGGACCTGCGGCGTCTCGGGGACGTGGTGGACAGCAGGGTCGTGGGTGGGCGTCCGGGCAGTGTGGTGGAGGTGCCGATCCGGTCCCAGCACTGGCTGGCCAGGTTGATCACCGGGCTGGGGGCGGACGCGCTGGTGCTGGAACCGGCGGAGTTGCGCGCGGATGTGATGGCCCGGCTGCGGTCGGTGATCGATCGGACCGGGGTGGTGCTGTGAGTACGCGGCTGTCGGCGCGGTTGTCGCGTCTGCTGAACATGGTCCCGTATTTCGTGGCGAATCCCGGGATCAGCGCGGCGGAGGCGGCGGCCGATCTGGGTGTCACCACCAAACAGCTGATGGCGGATCTGAACCAGCTGTGGATGTGCGGGCTGCCCGGGTACGGGCCGGGCGATCTGATCGATCTGTCGTTCTCGGAGGAGAGCGTGCAGGTGACGTTCACCGCCGGTATCGAACGTCCGCTGCGGTTGACCTCCATCGAGGCGACGGCGGTGCTGGTGGCGCTGCGGTCGATCGTGGATCTGCCGGGAATGGTGGATCCGACCGCGGCGCATGCGGCGATCGCGAAGCTGGAGGCCGCGATCTCGGGGGCCGCGCCGTCGGGTTCGGGCGACGGGTACGGCCCGCCCGAGGCGCCCGCGGTGACCACGGTCCGGTCCGCGGTGGCCGGTGGCAGGGCGTTGCGGCTGGAGTACTACTCGGCCAGCCGCGATGTGGTGTCGACCCGGGTGGTCGACCCGATCCGGATCGTCGCGGTGGACGACAACAGCTATCTGCAGGGCTGGTGCCGCGAGGCCGAAGGCGTGCGGTTGTTCCGGTTCGACCGGATCGAATCGGCGGAGGAACTCGACGAACCGGCTCGCCCGCCGCACGAGGCCCGGGACACCGACGCCGGGCTCGATCTGTTCCAGGAGGATCCCTCGATCCCGCTGGCGCGCTTGCTGGTGGCGGCCGATTACGGCTGGGTGCTCGACCAGTATCCGATGCACCGGGTGGCGGTCCATCCGGACGGCGGACTGGAGGCGACCATGCGCTTCGCCACCCTGGACTGGATGGCGCGCCTGGTGCTCGGCTTCGGATCGGGTGTCACGGTTCTGGGCCCACCGGAGTTGGTGGCGGCGGTCCGGGAACGCTCCGACGCCGCGCTGGCCGCCTACCGCGAGGCCGGCCTGGATCCGGTGTCCTGACGTCGCGCGACGATCGCCTGTGGTTAACCGGCGGTTCGACGTGAGGGCACTTGCCTGCGGTTGTGTTCGGTCACGTTCTTGCTCCGGGTAGCATCGAGGTCACCACAGTCTTGGGAGGTAACCACAATGGGCAGTCTGAGCATCTGGCACTGGCTGATCATCGCGGCGCTGTTCGTGGTGTTCTTCGGCGCGAAGCGGATGCCCGACGCGGCCCGCAGTCTCGGCCGGTCGCTGCGGATCTTCAAGAGCGAGGTGAGCGAGATGCACAACGACGGCAAGTCCGAGGGCGCCGTCGCGAAACCCGCACCGGAACTGCCGTCGGGCCGTGAGGCGGGCGCCTCGGCCACGGAGACCCGGAGCGAGTCGAAAACGCTCTGAGGCTCCTGTCGCGGGGTCCGGTGTGAACCGGACCCGTGACGAGGGCTGTCCACCCGGCGCTGCCGACCGGGCGGCGAGGCACGCTGACACGAGGGCAACCACACACCATGCGAATTCCGTTCGACCCCCGGCGCAGCAAACGCCGGACCAATCCCGATGGCACGATGTCGCTGGTCGAGCATCTGCGGGAGCTGCGCACCCGGCTGCTGATCTCGCTGGCGGCCATTGTCGTGACCACCCTCGTGGGTTTCCTGTGGTACGCGCATTCGTTCCTGGGGATCGAGAGCCTGGGCGAGATCCTGCGCGGCCCGTATTGCGATCTGCCCGCTTCGGCGCGGGCCACGCTCTCCCCGGACGGTGAATGCCGCCTGCTCGCCACCGCGCCGTTCGAACAGTTCATGCTCCGGTTGAAGGTCGGTCTCACCGCCGGTGTGGTCATGGCCTGTCCGATCTGGCTGTACCAGGTGTGGGCGTTCATCACCCCCGGCCTGTACCCGAAGGAGCGCAAGTACGCGGTCGGGTTCGTGGTGTCGGGATCGGTGCTGTTCGTCGCGGGCGCGGTGCTGGCCTACTGGGTGATCGCCCACGCGCTGAGTTTCCTGCTCAGCATCGGCGACAATGTGCAGATCACCGCGTTGAGCGGTTCGCAGTATTTCAGTTTCATCATCCAGTTGCTGATCATCTTCGGGGTCAGTTTCGAGACGCCGCTGCTGATCATCGGCCTCAACCTGATCGGCGTGCTGCCCTACGAGCGGTTGAAGGCCTGGCGCCGCGGCATCATCTTCGGGTTGTTCGTGTTCGCGGCGATCGTCACCCCGCAAGATCCGTTCTCGATGCTCGCGCTGGCGTTGGCGCTGACGGTGCTGTTCGAGGTGGCGGTGCAGTTCGCCCGGTTCAACGACAGGCGCCGGGCCGTGCGCGCCGAGCAGGAGCTGGGGTCGCTGGACGACGAGCAGGCCTCCCGGATCGACTCGCCCTCCTCGGTGGATCCCGCCGGTCCGATCACCGCCGCCGATCCGGTGGCCGCGCCGCGCGATACCCAGCGCACGACGTCGGACTACTCCGACACGCTCTGAGTTCACCGCCCGGCTGGGGCGGCCGGAGGGATAATCCGGGCGACCGGTGTCGGAATCCTCGATTAGTCTCGGACTCGTGACATCGCACGCGTCGCTGACCGCCGAACTGTCCCGGTTCGCCTCCCAGCTGACATTCGAGCTGGACCCTTTCCAGCGCCATGCCTGTACCGCCCTCGAGGAGGGACACGGGGTACTGGTCTGCGCTCCGACCGGCGCGGGTAAGACGGTGGTCGGGGAGTTCGCGGTGCATCTGGCGCTGGTATCCGGCGGGAAATGCTTCTACACCACGCCCATCAAGGCCCTGTCGAATCAGAAGTTCGCCGACCTCACCGCTCGCTACGGCCGGGAGCAGGTGGGTCTGCTCACCGGCGATCAGTCCATCAATGCCGACGCCCCGGTCGTGGTGATGACCACCGAGGTACTGCGGAACATGATCTATGCGTCCTCCGACGCGCTGCGCGGGCTGTCGCATGTGGTGATGGACGAGGTGCACTACCTGGCCGACCGGTTCCGCGGCGCGGTCTGGGAAGAGGTGATCCTGCATCTGTCGCCGGATGTGCGGCTGGTGAGCCTGTCGGCGACGGTATCCAATGCCGAGGAGTTCGGCGCCTGGATGGAGACCGTGCGCGGGAATACGACGGTGGTGGTGGACGAGACCCGTCCGGTGCCGCTGTGGCAGCACGTGATGGTCGGACGGCGCATGTTCGATCTGTTCGACAGCGAATCCTCCGACCAGCGGGTGCTCGTCGATTCCGATCTGGTCCGCTACATCAAACAGCGGGAGGCCCACGACCGGATGGAGGGCTGGGGTGGCGGTCCGCGCGGGCGCGGCGGTCCGCGGCGTTTCTTCCGGCCGATGCCACGTCCGGAGGTGCTCGCCCGGCTCGACGAGGAAGGGTTGCTCCCCGCCATCACCTTCGTCTTCAGCCGGGCCGGCTGCGACGGCGCCCTGGCCCAGTGCCTGCGTTCGGGTCTGGATCTCAATGCCGGTACCGACCCGGCCGTGGTCGACGCGATCATCGAGAAGCACACCGGTGAACTGCCGCGCGCCGATCTCGAGGTGCTCGGGTACTGGGAATGGCGCGAGGCGCTCTACCGCGGCCTGGCCGCGCACCACGCCGGGATGCTGCCGGCCTTCCGGCACACCGTGGAGGAATTGTTCGTCAAGGGCCTGGTGCGGGCCGTGTTCGCCACCGAGACGCTGGCTCTGGGGATCAATATGCCGGCGCGCACCGTGGTGCTGGAACGGCTCGTCAAGTTCAACGGCGAAACCCACGCGGAGCTGACGCCGGGGGAGTACACGCAGCTCACCGGGCGCGCCGGGCGGCGCGGGATCGACGTCGAGGGTCACGCGGTGGTGCTGTGGCAGCCCGAAGTCGACACCAGCGCGGTCGCCGGGCTCGCCTCCACCCGGACCTATCCGCTGCGCAGCTCCTTCAAGCCCGGATACAACATGTCGATCAATCTGATCGACCGGCTCGGCGCCGAGGAGGCGCGGCTGCTGCTGGAGCGGTCGTTCGCGCAGTTCCAGGCCGACCGATCGGTGGTGGGGCTGGTTCGCGGGATCGAGCGCAACGAGGGCCAGCTGCGCAAACTGGCCGCCCAGCTCGGCGGCGAGGACGGTGATTTCCTCGGGTACTTCCGGTTGCGGGAACGGATCAAACAGCGCGAACGCCAGCTCAACCAGCGGACCCGTACCGATCGGCGTACCGCGTCGGTGGCCGCGCTCATCGAGTTGCGCCGGGGCGATGTGGTGGCCATCGGGGCGGGCCGCCGGGCGGGACTGGCGGTGATCCTCGAACCCGACGCCACCCCCGGCGACCCGCGCCCGCTGGTACTCACCGAGGACAAATGGGCGGGGCGGGTCTCGGTGGCGGATTTCCCGGTCCCGGCCCAGCCCCTGGGCCGGATGCGGCTGCCGCGGCGGGTCGACCACCGCACCGCCCGGACCCGTCGCGATCTGGCCTCGGCGCTGCGCAGTACCGGAATCACGGCGCCGCACCGGCCCCGGCGGGACAAACGCGCCGCGGGCTCCGACGACGCCGAACTGGAAACCCTGCGGCGGACCCTGCGGGCCCATCCCGCCCATTCCCGGCCCGATCGTGAACAACTGGCCCGGGTGGGGGAGCGCTACAACCGGGTGGGCCGGGAGACCGAGGCGATGCGGCAGAAGGTCGCCGCGACCACGAATTCGCTGGCCCGCACCTTCGACCGGATCGTCGGGCTGCTCGAGGAGCGCGGTTTCGTGCACGACGGGGAGGTCACCGCGGACGGCCGGCGCCTGGCGCGGATCTACGCGGAAAGCGATCTGCTGGTCGCCGAATGTCTGCGCCAGGGATTGTGGCGCGGGCTCGGCCCGGCGGAGCTGGCCGCGGTGGTCTCGATCCTGGTGTACGAATCCCGTTCCGAAGGCGGGTATCTCGGCGCGACGGGCCCCACCGCGCCGATCCGGCGCGCGGTGGCCGACACTCTCGCGCAGTGGTCACGGTTGCGCAACGACGAGGCCGAACACCGGCTGGCGCCGAGCCGCGAACCGGATCTGGGTTTCGTGGGCGGTATCTACAAATGGGCGCGCGGCGACGCGCTCGCGGATTCCTTGCTGGCCAGCGGAGATCAGGGCACACCGCTGTCCGCGGGCGATTTCGTGCGCTGGTGCCGCCAGGTGATCGACCTGCTCGACCAGATCCACAGCACCGCAGACGATACGGAGGTCGCCGCCACCGCGGCCAAGGCCGTGCGGGCGATTCGCCGTGGTGTCGTCGCGGTGGACGCAGCGTGAGACCATCGATTGTGATTTGATTTCAACCGCACGCGGGGGGCTACCGTGTGTTTGACGATGCGAGTGGAGGCAACCAGATGAGCGGGCCGTACGGACCGAACGACGCCCCGGGGACGGGGGAGGGACGTAACGATCCCACCCAGGTCTGGGGCGGGCAGCAGCCGCCCGGTGCGGCGCCGCAGTGGGGGAACCAGCAGCCCTCGCAGCCGCCGGTGAGTGATCCGCAGCAGGCGCAGCCCACGCAGCAGTGGGGTGACCCGAACCAGCAGCAGTGGGGTCAGCAGCCCCAGCCGCCGCAGCAGCAACAGTGGAGCCAGCCGCAGCCGCAACCCGAACAGCCGCAACAGCAGCAGTGGGGCGACCCGAACCAGCAGCAGTGGGGTCAGCAGCCGCAGCAGCAGTGGGGAGATCCCAACCAGCAGCCGCAGCAGCAGTGGGCCGATCCGAACCAGCAGCAGTGGGGTCAGCAGCCGCAGCAGCAGTGGGGCCAGCAGCCCCAGCAGCAGTGGGCGGGACAGCCGCAGTCCTCCGGCGGCGGTAAGAAGACCGGTCTGTTCATCGGGCTCGGCCTGCTGGCCGTGGTGGTGGTCGGCGCCGTGGTCGGGGCGATCCTCCTGCTCACCAGCACCGACCAGCTCGATCAGGCCGCGGTGCAGGACGGGGTCGCGAAGGTGCTCAAGGAGTCCTACGGGATCGAGGACGTCAAGGATGTCCAGTGCCCGTCCGGCCAGGACGTGGCCGTGGACGCGACCTTCAGCTGCGATCTGAAGGTCGGCGGCGAGGCCAAGACGGTCAATATCAAAATCACCAAGGAGGACGGGACCTACGAGGTCGGCCGTCCCAGCTGATCCGATTGCCGAGAACCCGCCGGGAGGTGCCCCCGGCGGGTTCCGCCTGTGCGGGGATGATTCCGGAGCTCAGGAACAGGTCGCGAGTGCGGTGATCAGCCGTTGGATCGGGCTCTCCGCGTTGTAGCGCGCCGCCAGCTCGGCCAGAGCGTCGGCGTCGGCGGGGATCGGATGCAGGGTATCGGGCCGCGACAGGATGACATCCGCGTCCCGGACCACCCGCACAACCGGCGCGGCGGCGTCGAGATAGCCGGCCGCGGCACGGAGCTTGGCGCGCATCCCCTGGGCCAGCTCGGCATCGGGATCCTCGACCGCGGCGCGCAGCGCCTCGAGCGTGCCGAAACGGCCGATCAGGGTGGCCGCGGACTTCTCGCCGATCCCGGCGGCGCCGGGGAGGCCGTCGGAGGAATCGCCACGTAACGTCGCCATATCCGCGTACGCGGGTCCGGCGTTCTCCGGCGGTACTCCGTATTTCGCGGCGAGTTCAGCGGGCCCGAACAATTCGGCCTTCGCCAGGCCGCGGCCGGCGTACAGCACCCGGACCGGCGGCGCCGGGGTATCGCGCACCAGCTGCAGCAGATCCCGGTCGCCGCTGACCACGACCACGGGATCGGTGCGTTCGGTGGAGGCGAGGGTTCCGAGCACGTCGTCGGCTTCCAGCCCTTCGGCGCCGCCGGTGGCGATCCCGGCCGCGGCCAGCACCTCGAGGATCATCTCGACCTGCGGGGTGAGCCGGTCGGGGACGACTTCGGCGCCCGGTTCGGCACCGGCGGAGGTATCGAGCCGATGAGCCTTGTAGGTGGGTACCAGCTCCACCCGGAACCGGGGCCGCCAGTCCAGGTCCAGGCAGACCACCAGCCGGGCGGGGCGGTGCCGGGTGATGAGCGAGGCGACCATATCGGTGAAACCGCGCAGCGCGTTCACCGAGCGGCCGTCGGGGGCGGTGATCTTGTCCGGGATGGCGTGGAAGGCCCGGAACCACAGACTCGCTCCGTCCAGCAGCAGTAGCGGACGCGGGGCGGATTCGGTCGTAGTCACCTGCCGGAATCTACCGGGCGCCACCGACGATCCCGCGTGCCGTCCCCGGACGCGGGGTAAGTTCGAGTCCATGAGCGCGCACACGGAGTCACGGTTCGCGGCGGAGGTCTACGGGGAACGGCTGGAGCGGGCGGTGCAGTTGCTGCACGCCGCGCATCTGGACGCACTGCTCATCACTCCGGGCCCGGACCTGCGGTATCTCATCGGTTCGGCGGCGCAATCCTTCGAACGGCTGACCTGTCTGGTGATCACCTCGGACAAGGCCACCCCGTCGGTGGTCATACCGAAACTCGAGGTGGCGGGGCTGGCCGAATCGGCCGTGGACGACCTGGGGTTGCGGGTCCTGGACTGGGTCGACGGGGTCGATCCGTACGAACTCGTGCAGTCGGCGCTGCATATCGGGTCGCGGGTGGCGGTCGCCGACGCGATGCCGGCCCTGCATCTGCTGCCGCTGGCGCGTAGTTTCAGCGGACTGCCGGTCTCGGCGACACCGGTCCTGCGGGAGCTGCGCATGATCAAGGACGATGCCGAGATCGAGGCGCTGCGGCGCGCGGGCGCGGCCATCGACCGGGTCCATGCCCGGATGGCGGAGTTCCTGCGGGTCGGACGCACCGAGGCCGAGGTCGGCCGGGATATCGCGGACGCGCTCGTCGCCGAGGGTCATACCGAGGCGGCGTTCGTGATCGTCGGCAGCGGCCCCAACGGCGCCAGCCCGCATCACGAGGTGTCCGACCGGCGGATCGAAGCCGGAGATGTGGTGGTCGTGGATATCGGCGGGCCGGTGGAACCGGGCTACTACTCCGATTCCACCCGCACCTACGTGCTCGGCGAACCCGCGCCGGAGATCGCGGCGCGGATCGGGGAGCTGGATCGCGCGCAGGCGGCCGCGGTGGCCGCCGTACGACCCGGAATCACGGCCTCCGCCGTCGACGCGGCCGCGCGGCAGCCACTGGAGGCGGCCGGGTTCGGCCCGGCCTTCGTGCACCGGACCGGTCACGGGATCGGCCTCTCGGTGCACGAGGAGCCCTATATCGTCGCCGGCAACGAGCTGGAACTACGGCCCGGAATGGCCTTCAGTATCGAACCCGGAATCTATTTCCCGGGGGAATGGGGCGCCCGGATCGAGGACATCGTGGTCGTCACCGAGGACGGCTGCGAATCGGTGAACCGGCGCCCGCACGGGCTCACGGCGCTGCCCGTCTGACCGGCCCGGCTCAGGCGGTGCGCAGCGCGACCCCGCACAGCACGCGCCGCACCTCGATGACCACCACCACCCGGGCCGGATTCTCGCGCGGCACCCGGTAGCGCAGCGCGTAGCGGCGTTCGGCATCCCGGACCTCGTCCGGATCGTCGCGGACCGACGCCGGACCCTCCAGGGTGAGCCACCGCCGCCCGTCGACCTGTCCGACGGAGGCGTAGCCGCCGCGGCGGGCGTTACGCGCCTTCACCGAACCGCCGCCGGTGATCACCCGCACCAGGCCCGCCTCGGGGTCCCAGGTGAATCCCACCGGCACCAGATGCGGGGTGCCGTCGGCCCGCAGCGTGGTGAGCATCGCCAGATGGCGTTCGGTGAGGAACTCGACCGCGGCGGGGGAGAGATCGACTGTATGTGGTGCCATGAACCGACCGTAGTCGTCGCCACGCGGGGCGCCGGCGTCTCCCGGTGCCGTCCGTGCGTCCACCCGGATGACAGACTGAGCGCATGGTTGTGCGTCGTACACGAGGGATCGACCCGGGCACAGTGCTGGTGCTGGGTGGACGCAGCGAGATCGGGCTGCAGGTCGCGCTGCGGCTGGCGCCGGGGCGATCGGTCGTGCTGGCCGCCCGGCGGTGTGAGGATCTGGACACCGAGACCGCGGCGCTGACGGCCGCCGGGGCCACCGCGGTGCATCCGGTGGAGTTCGATGCCGACGATACCGCGAGCCATCCCCCCCTGCTGGCCAAGATCGTCGCCGATTACGGCCCGATCGGCGTCGCCGTCCTGGCCTTCGGCGTGCTGGGCGACCAGGCCCGCGCGGAAGCCGATCCGGCCCACGCGCTGGCGGTGCTCCACACCGACTACACCGCGCAGGTCAGCGTCCTGACCGTGCTCGCCGCGGAACTCCGCGCGCAGGGCAGCGGGCAGCTCGTCGTGTTCTCCTCGGTCGCGGGGGTCCGGGTGCGCCGCGCCAACTATGTCTACGGATCGGCCAAGGCGGGCCTGGACGGTTTCGCCTCGGGTCTCGCCGACGCCCTGCACGGCAGCGGCGTGCATCTGCTGCTGGCGCGACCGGGTTTCGTGATCGGCGCCATGACCGAGGGGATGACTCCGGCCCCGTTCTCCAGTACGCCGGACCAGGTCGCCGGCGCGGTGGTCACCGCACTGGGGCGCCGGACCGGGAAGGTGTGGATTCCGGGAATCCTGCGTCCGATCTTCTTCGGGATGAGGCTGCTGCCCCAGGCGATCTGGCGGCGGATGCCGCGGTGAGTACGCGCGGTACGGAACCGGGTCCGCGAGGTGAGTAGCGGCCCGGCGGTCGAATGGTCCGGGCCCCGGATCCCGGTGGTGGGAATCGGCGCCGACGGCTGGCCCGGTCTGTCCGAGACCGCACGCGCCGCGCTGCGTGACTGCACGGTGGTACTGGGGTCGTCCCGGCAGCTCGAGCTGCTCCCGGCCGAGGTGACCGCCCGCCGGGAGCCGTGGCCGTCGCCGCTGCTGCCCGCGCTGCCCGGGTTGCTGGCCGCTCGGCGCGATACCCGGCTGGGCGTGCTGGCCAGCGGTGATCCGATGTTCTACGGGATCGGCGCCACCCTGGCGCGGCTGCTCGGACCGGAGGCGCTGCGGGTGCTGCCGCAGCCGTCCTCGGCGTCACTGGCGTGTGCGCGGCTGGGCTGGCCGCTGCCGGAGGTGAGTGTCGTGAGCGCGGTCGGCCGTCCGGTGCAGCGGCTGCACCCGGAACTCACCGAGGGGCGCCGGATCCTCGTGCTCAGCGCCGATGCCGGCACACCCGGCCGGGTGGTGGATCTGTTGCGGCGCAACGGGTTCGGACCTACCCGGGTGACGGTTCTGGAACAACTCGGCGGCCCGGCCGAGCGGATCGTGTCGGAAACGGCGGCGCACTGGGACCGGCCGCCGGGAGATCCGCTCAATATCGTCGCGCTCACGGTGGCGGCCGACCCCGGGGCCACCCGGCTGACCCGGCTGCCGGGATTGCCCGATACCGCCTACGACGGTGACGGCCAGCTCACGAAATCCGAGATCCGTGCCCTCACGCTCGCGGCCCTGGCGCCCGCGCCGGGGGAGACGCTGTGGGATATCGGCGGCGGATCGGGCACCATCGCGATCGAATGGTGCCGCAGCCATCCGTCGTGCCGGGCGCTCACCTTCGAGAGTCTGCCGGCGCGGCGCGCGCAGATCGCGGCGAATGCCGCCGCGCTGGGTGTTCCGGATATCGGCGTGCGCGCGGAGGCGGTCGCCGAGATCCGGGCGGACGCGGGACTTCCCGTTCCGGCCGCGATCTTCCTCGGCGGCGGTCTCACCGTTCCCGGTCTGTTCGACCTGTGCTGGTCACGTCTTCCGGCGGGCGGACGCCTGGTCGCGAACGCGGTCACGGCCGAATCGGAGACGCTGTTGCTGGAGTGGTCGGCCGCGCACGGCGGGGCGCTGCGGCGGTTCCAGGTGTACCGGGGCGAACCCCTCGGGCGGTTCACCACCTGGCGTCCGCAGCTGCCGGTGACCCAGTGGTCGGTGGTGAAGCCCGGCCGGTCGTGACGGGTGGCGGAGTGTGATGTGCACTGCCTCGGGCCTTCTCGAGTGTGACAACCCGAATGGACGAATCGGGCAGCGGTAGTAAGGTCACCGATGTTCCGAGCGTGGGCCACCGGGCCCGTGCGCAACGGGGAGATCGATTGTGAGATACAAGAAGTTCGCCGCGACCGCGATCATGGCCGCCGCGGCCACCGGTGTCGCCGCCGGTACCGGATACGCCGCTCCCGCCCCCTCGGCGCCCGCCGCCGAACAGCAGCAGAACGCGGTACCGGAGGTCACCGGGAACGACCGCGGCGTCGACTACACCCTGGCGCTGGCCGAGGCGGGGAAGTCGCTGGTCACCACCGTTACCGGGGGCGCCTTCAGCCTGGACTCCGGCAAGAACGAGGTGGTCCTGACCAACGCGGCCGGGGAGCGTCTCACCAGCATCCCGCTGGACCAGCGGTCCGGCGACCAGATCGTCACCGTCGCCGCGAAGATCGACGAAGGCAACAGCCGCCTGACCCTCACCCCGCAGGCCACCCCGGTCGCCGGGGCTCCCGCGCAGGCGCAGTTCATCGGCGCGCAGCAGTGGTTCATGAACGAACTGCAGGCGGCTTCGCTGGGTGCCGCCGTGGGTGCGGCGATCGGTGCCGGGATCGGATTCCTGTTCCTGGGTGTCGGGCTGATCCCGGGCGCGATCATCGGCGCCGGTATCGGTCTCGCCGTGGCCGGCGGCCCGCCGCTGCTGGATTCGGCCATCGCCTACTTCAGCGGCCAGCCCTGAGAATTCTGCTGCTGGGCGGGACCGGTGAAGCCCGCGAACTCGCCCACCTCCTGACCGGCGAGCCGGGACACGAGATCGTGTCCTCGCTCGCCGGTCGGGTGTCCGATCCGGCCCGTCCGCCCGGCCGGGTGCGGATCGGGGGGTTCGGCGGCGTGGAGGGTTTGCGGACCTGGCTGGCGGACAACCGCATCCAGCTGGTCGTCGACGCGACCCATCCGTTCGCCGCGACCATGACCGCTCACGCCGCGCTGGCGTGCGCCCGGCTGGGGCTGCCCGTGCTGCGGCTACAGCGGCCCGGCTGGACCGCCGAACCGGGCGACCGGTGGTATCCGGTACCGGATACGGCCGCCGCGGCGGCGCGGGCGGCCGCGCTCGGCAGCCGGATCCTGCTCACGGTGGGCCGGCAGGGCGTCGGCGTCTTCGCCGGGTATCCGCGGCCCTGGTATCTGATCCGGGCCATCGACCCGCCGGAAGCGCCGCTGCCGCCGCGACACGAACTGCTCCTCGCCCGTGGGCCTTTCACGGTGGACGAGGAGGCCGCCCTGCTGGCCCGGCACCGGATCGAGGTCGTGGTGACCAAGAACAGCGGCGGCTCGGCCACCGCGGCCAAACTCGTGGCCGCCCGGGCCGCGGAACTCGCGGTGGTGATGATCGACCGGCCGCCGGTGCCGCCGGATATGGCCGTGGTCGAGTCCGTGTCCGCGGCGCACCGCTGGATCTCGGAGTTCAGCGGCGCGTTCCCGTGACCGGGCGCCGCGGACACCGGCGACCGCGCCGGTTCACCTCACCGGGACAGCAGTTCCGGTAACCGGTCGAACCAGTCCAGGACCGCGCGTTCGTAGCCGATTCCGAATTCCAGGGTGGCCCGGGAATGCGGGGACAGACAGGCGGGGTCCTCGGCGCGGTAGCGGTCGAGGCGTTCCTGGTGGACCTTACGTTCGTTATCGATGATCGAGGCCAGGTGCGCGCGGTCGAGATGACCACCGAAATGCAGCGTGAGCAGCAGCGGGAACCGGATCGTCTCGGCGCCCGGGTCACGGGCGATCCACTCGGCGAACTCCGCGCGACCCGCCTCGGTGATGCGGTACGGGGTGCGATCCCGGGCGCCCGCCTCGCCCTTGACCACCAGTCCGGCCGCATCCATGGCGGCGAGCTCGCGATACACCTGGCTCTGGGTGACGGTCCAGAAATCCCCGATCCGCTCCTGCGCCAGCGTCACCAGATCCCAGCCCGACATGGGTCCCTCGTGCAGGAACCCCAGCAGTGAGGCGGCCGTGGAGTTCAGCGACCGCTTCGATTTGGCGTTCACCACATCTCCCTTTCACCGACGGTATTCCATAGTGGAATGCTATCGGATGGGGGATCAGGTGTGATAGCGCCGTGCCGTGTACACGCGGGGCGCGGCGTCCGCGTCGCGTTCCACCACCGCGGTGGTGGAGGCGCCGATGATCAGCAGTGTCCGCATATCGACCTCGGCGGGATCGAGATCGCCCAGCCGGATCACCCGCACGGTTTCCGACGGACCGCCCACATCGCGTCCCAGCACCACCGGCGTGCCCGGATCACGATGTTCGAGCAGGAGCTCCTTCATGGCCCCGACCTGCCAGGTGCGCCGGCTGGAGGCCGGGTTGTAGATCGCGATGGCCATATCCGCCGCCGCCACGGCGGCCAGCCGCCGGGCCACCACCTCCCAGGGTTTGAGCCGATCGGACAGCGAGATCGTGGCGTAGTCGTGGCCCAGCGGCGCGCCGACCCGGCTGGCGACCGCGTTGGCCGCGGTGACTCCCGGCAGTACCCGCACCGGTACCTCCGCCCACTGGGGGTCCGCGGATTCCTCCAGTACCGCGGACGCCATCGCGAAAACACCGGGATCGCCGGAGGACACCACGACCACCCGGCCGCCGCGCCGGGCCAGATCCAGTGCCATGGCGGCACGTTCGGATTCGACCCGGTTGTCGCTGCCGTGCCGGCGCTGTCCGTCGCGGACCGGAACCCGGTCGATATAGGTCGTGTACCCGACCAGATCGGTGGCGTCGGTGAGCGCGGCACGGACCTCGGGGGTGGTCCACGCGGTATCGCCCGGGCCGAGCCCGACCACCACGACCTCACCGATACCCGCATCCGCCCGGCTGTCCACGTCGCTTCCGGAATCGGCCGCGGCGCTGCGGCGTCCGGCCGGTAGCGCGGTGGTCGGCTCCGGCCCGGGGACCAGAGTGATGGCGAAATACGGGACCCGGGATTCGTCGACCTCGCCGGCGGGCAGTACCCGTTCGCGGCCGGTACTGGCCCGTTCCACGTAGTAGGCGCGGTCGAGGCGGCCGGAATCGGCCAGTGCCTTGCGGACCGCGGGATAGGTGCGGCCGAGCTTCATGATGGCGGCGGCATCGCTGTCGGCCAGCCGGCGGGTGAGCTCGTCGGCGGGCATGGTGCCCGGCAGGACCGTCAGTACCTGATCGCCCTCCACCAGCGGCGTACCCAGCGCCGCCGACGCACCGCTCACCGAGGTGATACCGGGAACGATCTCGGCCTCGAACCGGTCGGCGAGCCGGCGGTGCATATGCATATAGGAGCTGTAGAACAGCGGATCTCCCGCGGCCAGCAGGGCCACCGACCGGCCGGCGGCGAGATGGGCGGCCAGCCGTTCGGCGGCCGCGGTGTAGAACTCGTCGATCGCGCCCTGGTATCCGCCCGGATGGTCGGTGGTCTCGGTGGTCACCGGATAGACCAGATGCTCTTCGAGCTGGCCGGGCCGCATATACGGTTCGGCGATCCCGCGCGAGATACTGCGCCCGTGCCGGGCGCTGTGGAAGGCGATCACATCGGCCTGCGCGATGACCCGGGCCGCCTTCACCGTCACCAGTTCGGGATCGCCCGGCCCCAGCCCGACTCCCCAGAGTTTCCCGGTCCGCACGCTCATTCCTCTTCGCTCGCGATCGCGTTGAGCGCCGAGGCGGTGATGGCACTGCCACCGCGCCGCCCGCGCACCGTCAGGTAGTCGAGGCCGGCGGTCGCGGCGAGCGCTTCCTTCGATTCGGCGGCGCCCACGAACCCCACCGGGATCCCGATCACCGCCGCCGGCGCCGGTGCGCCCGCGGCGATCATGTCGAGCAGATGGAACAGCGCGGTCGGCGCGTTCCCGATCGCGACCACCGACCCGCCCAGTCGATCGCGCCACAGCTCCAGCGCCGCGGCCGAGCGAGTGGTGCCCAGCCGGGCCGCCAGCTCGGGAACCCGCGGATCGCGCAGCAGGCACAGCACCTCGTTATCGGCGGGCAGCCGCTTCCGGGTGACCCCCGAGGCCACCATGTTCGCATCGCACAGGATCGGGGCGCCGTCACGCAGGGCGGCCCGCGCCGCCGCGACCACGCCCGGAGTGAACAGCACATCGCCCGCCAGGTCCACCTGACCGCATCCGTGGATCATCCGCACCACGACCTGTGAGATATCCGCCGGGAACCGGTCCAGTTCGGCCTCGGACCTGATGATCGCGAACGATCGGCGGTAGATCTCACCTGCCTCGGTGAGGTAACTGGCGCGTGTCTCGGGCATGGGCACACCCTATGCCGGGGCACCCGGGCCGAGCCGGTGCGGGTCGTGCGGAACGGCCCGCCCGCGACCGGGTCGCTGGGTCAGAGCGGGGCGCCGGCCCACCACTGGCCGACGATGTCGCCACCGCCGTGATGCGGCCACGACATATCGATGACGACCCAGGCCCGGGCCGGATCGTCGAAGGACACCGTGAGCAGGCCGGTGTTCGCGCCCGGGTAGTCGCTCCAGCGCATCCGGCCGGATCCCGAGGCGCGGGTCCAGGGCTGCTCGCGGGTGGTGTCGTTGTCGATATTCGTGGTGAAGGTGGAATCCCGGCGCGGGTCGCCGCGCCGGAACGACCAGACGTAATAGGTGAGGCCGTTGTCCTGTACGCATTCCACCGCGGGCGCGCCGCCGTTGTTGAGGACCTCGATATCGGTGCACCGGACTCCCTGATAGCCGGTCTCGCCGGGCGAGGCCGGGAGCAGACCGGGGAACAGCGCCACCAGTTCGCCGTTTCGGCCCCACGCCGCATTCACCGCCGGGGTGTCCGGTGCCGGGGTGACCGCCGTGGTGCGCGATGTGGGGACCGGTGGCGCGGCGGTGGGCGCCGGACCCGGGTCGGAGCCGGCCGCGGGCCGCAGGGCCAGGGCCACGACGGTCACCGCCACGACCGCGAGGCCCGCGGTCGCGCCGAGCAGGGCCGCCGTCGAGATCCGGCGCGACCGGGCCCGCTGCCATCGCGTATTCGGCGGAAGCACCGCGGGACCGGGCGGCCGTGCGGGAACGAAGGCCGGTGGTGGGAGCGGGGTGGGCGCGGCCAGGGCGCGGTCGGCGGCGGCGGCGAGGTCGCGGCAGGTGCCGAAGCGATCCCGCGGGGCCTTCGCCATCGCGCGGGCTACCACCGCGTCCAGGGCGGCCGGCATCGAGGCGCCGAACTCCGACGGCCGCGGCGGCCGTTCCTCCAGATGAGCGGCGAGCACGGCTGCCGGATTCGCGCGTTCGAACGGCGGCCGCCCGGTGAGCAACTGGAACAGCGTGCAGCCCAGGGCATAGATATCGGCGCGGTGATCGGTGGGTTCGCCGCGGATCTGCTCCGGTGACACGTAGGCGAGGGTCGCGACCACCGCACCGGTATCGGTGAGCCGGGCGTCGTCGCGGATCGCGCGGGCGATCCCGAAATCGGTGACGAACACCTGATCCCGGCCTTCGTCGTCGACGCCGACCAGCAGATTGGCCGGTTTGATATCGCGATGCAGCAGCCCGCGGCGGTGCGCGGCGTCCAGCCCTTCCGCCGCCTGGGCGATGATTCCCGCGACCCGGTGCGGCGGCAGCGCCGTCCGGCCCTGCCGGATCAGCCGCGCGGCGTCGGTTCCCGGTATGTACCGCATGGCGATCCACAGCCGGCCGTTCTCCTCGCCGCGGTCGTAGACCTCCACCACATTCGGATGGTCGACGCGCACCGCGAGATCGGCCTCCCGCTCGAAACGAGCCCGCAGCACCGGATCGGCTCCGGCGGTGTCGAGAACCTTCACCGCGACCGAACGCGGAAGGCGCGGATGACGGGCCAGGTAGACCGTGCCCATCCCGCCGGCGCCGAGGCGCCGCTCGATCCGGTACCCGGCGAATTCGCTGCCCGGCCGCAGCACCCGGTCCGGTGTCATGGTCTGCTCCCGGAGTCACAGCGGCGCATCGGCCCACCATCGGTCGAAAACGTCGCGGCCGCCCGATCCGCCGGAGGCCGCGACCTCGCAGAAACTGCGGGCGGGATCGTCGAAAGTCACCTCGAGCAACCCGAACCCGGAGTACGCGTCGGTGCCCCACCGCACCGTCCCGGTGCCCGACGGCCGGGTCCACCGCTGGTCGCGGAAGTCGGCCAGGCCGGTGGCGTCGAGGGACGGCGCCAGCGGTGCGCGGCCCGGATCGCAGCGCACGTTGACGTGGAACCCGGCGGGATCGTCGGTGGGGCAGTGCAACCAGGCGCCGAGGTCGTCGTTGAGGGCGCACCGCATACCGGCGTAGCCGGTCGATTCGGGATCGGGCGGCAGCAGACCGGGGAACGCGTCGACGATATACGCGGCCGGGCCCCAGGGGCTGTCCGGCGGTAGCGGCGCCGTGGTGGGCGGCGCCGATCCACTCGGTGGTGGTGGGGTCGCCGGGGTGGTCGGGTTACCCGCGACGGTCTCCGCGCCGCCGCCGACCAGCAGCCACCCGCCGATCCCCGCCGCCAGTGCCACCGCCGGCGCTATCAGGCCGGCGACGACGCGGCCGCGGGCCGCCGGCCGGTGCCGCTCCCCGGGTCCGGTACGCGCACCGAGGACACCGGCGCGGCCCCCCGGCCACGCCGCGGCGGTGACCGGCGTTCCGGCAGGTGCCGGTGTGACAGGTGACCCGGTCGGGCGATCGCCCGGCCGGGACGACGAGTCTCGCGATACGACCCCCCGGCCGCCGGGTACCGGGCGCGGTCCGGACAGCGGTCCCTCGGCCACCGGTCCCAGTGCGGCGCGGGCGGCGGCGGCCAGTTCGGCGCAGCTGCCGAAACGTGCCTCCGGATCCTTGGCCATCGCGCGCGAAACCACTTCGTCCATGGCCGGTGTCAGCTCCGGGCGCGCCCGGGAGGGGCGCGGCGGCGGTTCGGAGAGATGCGCGTAGATCACCGCCGCCCCGCTGCGATGCCCGAACGGCCTGCTGCCGGTGAGCAGTTCGTAGAGGGTGCAGCCGAGGGAGTAGATATCGGCGCGGTGGTCCAGTGGGCGGCCGGAGAGCTGTTCGGGCGCCGCGTAGGCGAAGGTGGCGAGCACCGAGCCGGTGGCGGTGAGATCGGTGGTGGCGTCGAGGGACCGGGCGATCCCGAAATCGGTGATCCGCACCAGATCGGCGCCGTCGTCGCCCGCCGAGACCAGGATGTTCGCCGGTTTCACATCACGATGCAGCAGTCCGCGCCGGTGGGCCGCGTCCAGCCCCCGCGCGGCCTGGGACACGATCTCGACCGCCCGGCGCGGGGGAAGCGCCGCCGGACCGCGGGCCACCAGGGCGCTCGCGTCCAGACCGTCCACGAACCGCATCGAGATCCACAGGCGGCCGTTCTCCTCGCCGCGGTCGTAGATCGAGACGATATTCGGATGTTCCAGCCGCGCGGCGAGTTCGGCCTCCCGTTCGAAGCGGGCCCGGAATTCGGTATCCGCGGCGAGGGTTTCGTCGAGGACCTTCACCGCGTCGCGGCGGGGCAGCCGGGGATGCTGCGCGAGGTACACCGCACCCATCCCACCCGAGCCGATCGGCCGGATGATCCGATACCCGGCGAAATTCGCCCCCGCAGCCAGCGTCACGCGTCGACCTCCTGCGCTCACGCTACCGGAGAGAACGCCGCGTCACCCGCCCTACGCCGGGGTCGCCGGCCCGCCGGATCCGGTACCGCGCGGCCGCGGTCCGATCTGGTCGAGCAGGGTGTTGACCTCGTCCGGGAAGCCGTTGGTCACCGGTTTCACGGTTTTGTGCGGGAAGCGCTTGGTGGCATGCTCCTCGGCGGCCGATCCGGGCAGGACGTAGACGGTCTCCTCCTGCCGTTGCAGCGGGCGCACCACCTCGTCGAGATGGGCCCGGCGATCGTCGAGGAACGGGCCGATGACATCCTCACCCGCCGGGCATACCGCCATGCAGTAACCCGCCTTGTAGTTGGGTTTGAACGACAGGCTCTGCCACAGCGAGAACGATTCGCCGGTGGAGACGCGGGCGCGGTAGTCCGCGCGGTCGTCGCTGTCGGCCACGGTTTCGGCCCAGTCGGTGAACCCGCCCATGAACTCGCGGTAGTTGTGGGTGTAGCAGGCCTGGAAATCGAATCCGCCGTCCGGGGTGATGGCGCCGACGGGGCACGCGGAGACACAGAGTTTGCATTCCAGGCACGGATTGAAATCCAGTGGCGCACTCGGCTCGTCCACTACCGCATCGGTGACCACCGTCCCCAGCAGGATGAAGTTGCCGAACCGCGGATGGATGACATTGCGGTGTATCCCCATCACGCCGAGCCCCGCGGCCTCGGCCACCACCTTGTGCGCGATCACCCAGATCCGCCCCGGGAACCGCTCGACCTCCATGGGATATCCCGGGGCCGGATACACCGCGCGATATCCGGTGTCCTGCAGCGCCCGGGTGATCGCCCGCGAGACGGCGTTGGTCTCGTCGTCGGCATGGTTGAACTCGGTATTGGCGAGACTGCGCTGCGGGCTGCGGAGATTATCGCGATTCATCCGCACACAGAACGAGACGAACGTGCGGGCGGCGGGCAGGATCGTGCGCGCGGGCCCGGTTTCCTCGGCCACCCGGGGATCGTCGACGCGCACGAATCCCACATCATCGGCCCCCGCCTCCAGGCAGATCTCACGCAGCCGCTCGGCGGTGAGAACGGGTTCGGGCCTGCCGCGCGGCCGCGCGGCCATCCGCCGCACCGTCGGGTGCTCGGCGAACCGCCGGGGTGGTTCCGGGGTCGGGTCGATATCGGGCACGATGGCCTCCTGGGTGACGACGAAGTCGGGCCTCGCACACAATGACGGTGCGGGAGGCCGGGATTCATCGGTCCCGGGAGATCACTCCTGCCGCGGGCTGTGGGCCACGGTGACCCCGGCCGCGTTCAGGCAGTAGTCCCACAGCGCGAGCAGTTGTTCCTCGGAATAGCGGGTGTAGTTCAGGTAGTGCTCGTCACGGATATGCCGGTCGTGCCAGAAATGGCCCGCCATGGGCAGCTGGCGGGTGGCGGCCAGCCAGACGGCGGTATCGGCGCCCTCGTCCGGGGTGCGCAGCACCGGCCGCAGCGCCGAACTGAAGCGGGGGAGGGCGGCGGCGATACCGGGTGTGTTCACCCAGCCCGGATGCATACTGTGCACGCTGGCGCCGTGATCGGCGAGCAGTTGATCGAGGAGCGGGGTGAACGCGACCTGCATCCGTTTGGTGCGCGCGTACGCGGTCGCCCCGCGATAGGGACCGTCGTGGTACTCGGGATCGTCTGCGGGCAGCGGCTGGGTGTACATACCGCCGGACGCCACGAAAACCGTCCGGGCGTCGCCGGAGGCGGTGAGCAACGGGGTCAGCCGGTCGACGAGGCGCAGTGGGCCGAGGATATGGGTCGCCAGGGTCAGTTCGTGCCCGGCGGAGTTCTCGGTGCGTTCCGCCGGCAGGACCCCGGCGTTGTGGACGAGGACGTCGAGGGCCGGGAGTTCGCCGCGCAGCGTCTCCGCGCAGGCGTCGATACTGCCGGGTTCGGCGATATCGCAGCGGACGAGGCGGATATCGGCCGCGGGTACGACGGTACGGATATCGCGGCGCGCCCGGTCGCCCCGGTCGAGGTCGCGGACGGCGAGCACGGTCGTCGCGCCCAGCGCGGCCAGCCGGGTGGCGACGGCCTTGCCGATACCGGAATTGGCGCCGGTGACCATCGCGGTACGCCCGAGTAGTGCGTCCTCGGGCGGGTCGCCGGGCGTCCACCCGCGCGCCCGCAGATGGAAACCGAGCCGGCTGTAGCCCGGGAGCAGAGTGCGGTCGAGCAGGGTGTCCAAGGCGCGGATCACGGTGTCATCCCTCGTTTCCTCTGGTCAGCACGAACTGTTCGACATCCAGGTAGCCGCTGCGGAACCCGGCCTCGGCATAGGCGAGGTAGAGGTCCCACATCCGCCGGAAGACCGGGTCGAAACCGAGGACGGCGATCCGGTCGTTGTTGCGCAGGAATCGCGCCCGCCACAGGCGCAGTGTGTGGGCGTAGTGCTCCCGCATCGAGAACCGTTCGCTCACGGTGAGCCCGGCCGCCCGGGCGGTATCGGCGAGGAGCCGGGTGGAGGGCAGGAAACCCCCGGGGAAGATGTACTTCTGGATCCAGGTGTAGGTATCGCGGGTGGCCAGCATCCGGTGGTGCGGCATGGTGATGCCCTGCAGCGCGGCCCGGCCGCCCGGAGCGAGCAGGCTCTCGATCCGGCGAAAGTAGATATTCAGATATTCGCATCCGACGGCTTCGATCATCTCCACCGACACCACGGCGTCGTATTCGCCCGTGACCTCGCGGTAGTCGAGAAGATCCACCCGGACGCGATCGGACAGACCCGCGGCGGCGATACGGTCGCGGGCCAGGTCGCGCTGTTCGGTGGAGAGCGTCACCGAGCGCACGGTCGCGCCGCGTTCGGCCGCGCGCACCGCGAGCCCACCCCACCCGGTCCCGATTTCGAGGACCCGCGTACCCGCGCCGACCCCCGCCGCGTCGAGGACACGGTCGATCTTGCGCCACTGCGCGGCGGCGAGATCGGTATCCCGCGGGGCCGGATCGGTCGAGGTGAACAGCGCGCTCGAATAGGTCATCGTCTCGTC
Source organism: Nocardia sp. NPDC049935 (assembly GCF_055586645.1). Lineage (NCBI taxonomy): Bacteria > Bacillati > Actinomycetota > Actinomycetes > Mycobacteriales > Nocardiaceae > Nocardia > Nocardia sp. NPDC049935. The sequence goes on from NZ_JBVJHV010000001.1 coordinate 581,226, forward strand.
GAGGAACAGCGCGAAGAAATCGTTGGACAGGTCGTAGTGCCGGGCGATGTTGCCGCGGGTGTTGGCCCGGGAATTGCGTTCGGCGCGCGGATGGCGGGCCACGTACAGGCGGCGCAGCGCGCGCAGAGCGGCGGGGACGAGATCCTCGATCCGGGCGGCGAGGACGGTCAGCGCGGCGGCCGGATCGGGCGACGACCAATCTCCGGCCATATACGACTCCCCGAACCCGATCAGCCCGGAGGCACCCAGGCGGATCGCGAAATCGTCCGGGCGATGCAGTTCCAGCAGCGGCGTCGAGGTATCGGCGGGGCGCTGCCCGAGGACCGTGCCGTCCGGGTAGGCGACCCGCAGCGGCAGCCGCCCGACCGCGCGCCGGAACAGCCGGTCGGCCACCGGTGCGGCGAGCGCGGCGCGGATACCGGTGGGCAGCCGGTCCACCTCCGGCCAGGGATTCTCGGCAGGCGGGGACAGCGTGGACAGGTCGGTGGTCACCGCGACGGCTCCTCGATCGGTACTGGGGTGCGGGGTAGGACTGGCAGGCCGCGCAGCCACAGCCGCACACCCTGGATACGGATCCGGGCCGCGACCGCGAGCGGGGCGAGTGGCATCACGACGGCCGCGCGCAGGATGGCGGCGGTGGTCGCCGGCCGGCAGTGTCCGGACATCGACGCCGTGAGCACGGGGCGGTTGCGGCGCAGCACGATCGACAGCTGCAGCTCGGCGCCGGGTTCGGGGAGCAGCATCCGGTATTCGCCCGATACGTCGTTGAACGGTGAGACGTAGAACTGTTTGGTCGCGGTGGCGCGGCTGCGGGAATCGGTACGCAGCAGATAGGAGTACCGCTCGCCGTAGGTGTTGTGTACTTCGGCGACCACGCAGACCGGGATATCGCGACGGTCCCGGCACCAGTAGACGGTGAGCGGGTTGAACACGTAACCGAGCACGCGCGCGTTGGTCAGCATCGTCACCCGGCCGCCGTCGAGGTCGATACCGTGTTCGGCGGCGAAATCGCCGATGTTGCGGCGCAGGCTGCGGTCCGGGTCGCCCAGATGGTCGGCGGCGCGCAGGCCGGCGAGCGGGCGCAGCCAGCGGGGGAGTCGAGGCATATCGTCGAGATCGACGAGCCAGCTGTAGCTGCGATAGCGGAACCGGTGGTGGACCGGTGTGTGGCGGACGTGGTCGATGGTGGTGTACACCAGCCGGGCGGTCATGACGCGGGCAGAGGTCGCAGGAGCCTTTGCGGCCAGTGCGCGCCGAGCCGTTCGGCGGCGCGCAGCCCCGACACGGCGCCGTCCTCGTGGAAGCCCCAGCCGTGGTAGGCGCCGGCGAACGCGAGACGACGGCAGCCGATTTCACCCAGCCGCTGCTGGGCGGCCACGGACCCCGGGGTGTAGAGGGGATGTTCGTACACCATCCGATCGAGCACCGCGCCGGGAGCGACACGGTCCTCGTCGCCCAGAGTGACCAGGAACCGCGGCTCGGCGGGCTCGCCGAGGCGATGGAGCCGGGTGAGGTCGTAGCTCACCAGCACCCGGTCGGGCGTCGCGGTACACCCCGGCATCCGGTAGTTCCAGGAGGCCCGGGCGCGGGCGGCCCGGGGCAGCACCGAGGCGTCGGTGTGCAGGACGGTGTGGTTCACCGCGAACGGCATGGCCGACAGAACGGTGCGTTCGGCCTCGGTCGGCTCGGTGAGCATGTCCAGGGCCTGGCCGGGGTGGGTGGCGATGACGGCCGCGTCGAAGATCTGGACATCGTCGGCCTCGTCGCGGACGGCCACGCCGTCGGCCAGCCGGTCGACCGCCCGGACCGGCGTGCCGGTCAGGACCGCGTCGAGTCGTTCGGCGACCGCGCGGACGTAGGTGGCCGACCCGCCCCGCACGGTGCGCCAGGTGGGGGAATCGAACACCGTCAGCATGCCGTGGTGTTCGAGGAAGGTGAACAGGTAGCGCGCCGGGTACCGCAGCGCGGTGGCCGGATCGCACGACCAGACCGCCGACACCAGCGGCGTCAGGAAATGGCTCACGAAGTAGCCGGAGAATCCGGCCCGGCGGGAGAAGACGCCGAGGGTGAGCGCCTCGTCGGGAGCGGCGGTGAGTTCCGCGCGGGCCAGCCGGTGGAAGCGGGGCACCTCCGAGAGCAGGCGCAGGTAGCGCCCGCGGGCCAGACTGCCGGGCCGGGGGAACAGTCCGGCGAGGCCGCGGGCGCCGGCGTATTCCAGCCCGCAGCCGTCGCAGCGGACCGACATCGACATATCGGTTTCGCGGGTGGTGATCCCGAGCTCGCCGAAGAGGCGCGTCAATGTCGGGTAGGTCCGGTCGTTGTGCACGATGAATCCGGTGTCCACCCCGAGTTCGCGGCCGTCGTGCGTGCGCACCCGGTGGGTGTCGGCGTGGCCGCCGAGCCGGTGGTCGGCCTCGTAGAGGGTGACATGCGCGGAGCCGGACAGTACGTAGGCGGCGGTGAGCCCGGCGACGCCGCTGCCCACCACCGCGACCCGTCGTCCGGCGCGGACCGGTCCGTCCTGCTCGGTCATCACCATTCCTCCGATCGGCCACCACGGTTCCTATGCATCGAGTATGCATCGTTTCGGCTTCTACCGCGAGCCGAGGTGGAAATCCGGTCGACCGCCCGGCGGTGTGGGCGGGGGTGGTTCGGTGCGCGGACCCGAGCGGATGGGTCGAATTCCGGATCGGTGCGGGAGCTCCCGTATCCGGCTCAGGCGAGGTGGTCGAGAGCGGCGGTGAGGCCGGTGAGCCGCTCGATGCCGGCGGGCAGGATCACCGCGTCCCAGCCCGGGCCGCCCACGAACACGCGTGCTCCGGCCTCGGTTCCGGCGCGGACGCTGGAGGTCAGGGCGGTGGATTCGTGCTGGGACCACAGGGTGAGATCGGCCGGGTGCGAGAGTCGCGCGAGCGTATCGCCCAACGCCTCGGTGGGTACATCGGCACCGAGCATCTGCGCCCCCACGCCGTGCTCCGCCAGCGCGGCGCGAAGTACTTCCAGCGGGAGGGCATGGGTTTCGCCCGAAGTGCAGGCCAGCACAATCGGCCGTGGTCCCGGTGTGGCCGGCGGATTGGTGATGTGTAGCGCCGAGGTGATGCACCAGGACAGTAGGTGCTCGACATCGATACAGCCTTCACCGCCGGCCTGCCGGGTCACGATATCGGCAAAGACCGGGCGGCACAGCAGTTCCCAGGTGTCCACGACGCCGAACGCCTGGATATGTGCTACCAGCTGCATGGTCGCGGTGCGGTAGTCGAGACGGAATGCCGAGATGAGCAACGATTCCCGGTTGCCGGGCCGCGCTGCCGGTGCGCGTACCGCCGCCGCGGCGCCACCCGGAGTGGCGCCGTCCCGGATGAGCTGGAGCATCCGGTGCAACCGGTCGATATCGTCCTCGGTGTAGAGACGGTGGCTGCCGGGCCGGTGGCCGGTGGGCCCGATCTCGTAGCGCCGGTTCCAACTCCGCAGCGTCGCCGTGGGGATGCCGAGACGCTCCGCGACGGCGCGGACGGTGTATCCGGCCGAGGCGGTCGCCGGGGGTGGAGCGGTGGGCATCGTCTTATTCTGCCCGCTCGGGTCCGGCGCTCCGGTGTGGGCCGGACGCGGAGTGGCCGGCCGACAGTCGAGGCCACCGCAGCCGGGTCATTTCGCCCTCGTCGCGGCCACGCCCGCGGCGGCGCAGAGCAGACCCCAGCCCGCCGCCACGGCGACGGCCTTCCCTTGCTGTGGCCGGCCGCGCAGGGCGATACCGAGCACCGCGGCGTCGGAGAGATCCGACAGCACCCGCCCGGCCACGGCGACCCGCAGCGCCGGGGCGGTGGGCGCCACGAGTATCCCCAGGCCGGAGGCGATATCGCGGAACGCGGTGGTCCGGGCCAGGGCCCGGCGGCCCGGGTCGCTGTCGTCCCAGCCGCACGGTGCCAGCAGGACCGACGGGCGCGCCGCGACCGCGAGTCCGTAGCACGCTGTCGCCGCGCCGACGATCCGGGCGAAATGGATGGCTGCCATCGGTTACCTCCTGCGGGTCCCTATACGCATCGATTATGCATCTATATAGTGAGTGATGGGTACCACCGATGATCACACCGCCGATTCCCGAGGAGTCACCGTGACCGCCCATCGAGCCGTTCGCCGCACACTCGGCCTCGTCTCCGCCCTCATCGCGTTCGGCGCGTCCGCGGCCGGCGCCGCGACCCACGCCCAGCCCGCCCTGCCGCCCGGCCCGGCGCCGGTGCCCGCCCTGGAGCTCGACCGCTACCTCGGCACCTGGAACCAGCTCGCCGCGGTACCGCAACCGTTCAACCTGGAATGCGCGCGCGACACCCGCGCCGAGTACACCCTCGGCCCGCAGGGCGATATCGGCGTCTACAACCAGTGCGCGACCTGGTCCGGCGGGCGTAACGAGATCCGCGGAACCGCCAGGGTCAACGATCCGGCGACGCGGGCGCAACTGCATGTGAGCTTCCCGGGCGTGCCCGGCCAGGACGGTCTCGACGGTCCGACGAACTACATCGTCACCGCTCTCGCCCCGGACTATTCGTGGGCGCTGGTCACCGATCCGACCCGGCTCTCCGGGTTCGTCCTGTCGCGGCAGCCCGCACTGGACGCGCCGACCTGGGACACCGTGCGCCGCGCCATCGAAACGGCCGGGCAGAGCCCGTGTATGTATCTCACCTCGCCGACCACCGGCGGGCTCTCCGATATCGCCCCCCTGTGCCTGCGCTGAGGCGTATGTTCACCGCCGCAGCCGCGGCAGTCCCTCGGGGACCTCGATCTCGAGCCCGACTGCGGGCCCACCGTGCGGACGGAAGCGGCCGATCAGGGTGGTGAGGACGAAGATCCGGAACCTGGCACCGTACTTGGCCGTCATCGCCCGCTCGGCGATCCGCCGTTCGCGGCCGTCCAGGATCCGGGCACGGCCGGTACGCCAGGGCCCGGTCGGGGTGCCGTCGAAGGTGGACCGCGCCACCTCTACCTCGGGCCGGGCGGCGATCCGCACGACCTTGTACGAGCGGACGGGTGTGTAGGCGTACCAGCGGTCACCGGCGGGCGCCAGCCAGATCGGGGTGGTGACCGCCGAACCGTCGGCGCGGAAGGTGCGCAGGGCGAAGAACTGGTCGCCGTCGGGGTCGTCGGTGAACGCCATGATCGGTAGTGTGACAGCTCATCCGGTGACGCGCTGTGGCCCGGCGGTGACCCGGAACCGGGCCCCGGACCCGGCGGACCCGCCGCGGCGAGCAACCCGGGACGCCGCGGGAGTCCCTGCATAATGCGGATATGGCAGACGACTGGAACAACGGCATCATCAGCGAATTCCGCGAGAACGAAGGCCGGGTCGGCGGACCCTTCGAGGGTGCCCCGATGCTGCTGGCCCATCACCGGGGCCGCAAATCCGGCCGCGAAGCGGTGACGCCCATGATGTATCTGGCCGATGAGGGCGATCCCGATCTCGTCTACATATTCGCCAGCAAGGCCGGTGCCCCGACGAACCCGGACTGGTATTACAACCTGACCGACGCCGGGCAGGCCACCGTGGAACGCGGGACCGAAACCTATCCGGTGGCGGTGGCGGAGGTGACCGGTCCCGAACGGGACCGTATCTATGCCGAGCAGGCCCGCCGCTACCCCGGCTTCGCCGAATACGAGGAGAAGACGCGCGGGGTCCGCACGATCCCGGTGCTGGCGTTGCGCCGCGCCTAGAACGGCCCGCTACACCCCGCTCGCCTGATGCAGGGCTTTCGCGGTGGGGGAGTTGGGCACCCGGGCCGGGTCGGGATAGGTGCCGAGAACCCGGTCCGCGGTGCCCGCGGTGGTGACGGCGAACCAGTAGTGCTCGTTCTTGAAATGGTGCAGACGATGGTTGCGCCGCACCGCCCGCAGCACCGCGCCGCGCGGCTGATAGTCGGTGTGGACGAGATAGTGCGTCCATTCGTAGACCAGGCCGAGCACACCCACCGACACCAGGAAGGTCAACCCGAGCCCGATCCGGCCGAAGGCGAATGCCGCGATCGCCAGCAGTGCGGGCAGCAGCCACAGGAAGGTCTGCCACGGGATGAACACCAACCGGGTGACGCGCGGGTCGGCATGGTGTTCACGGTGTTTGCGGGCGAGGAGCGAATCGATGCGCCACCGGCCGAGAGTGCGCGGCCGCCAGTGCAGCACACAGACGTGGATGACCCATTCCGTGAAGGGGAACGTCGCCACCATCAGCACCGGGACGAGCGCGTCGGTGAGGTGCCAGTCGCCCACCACCACTCGCGCGAGGAGCGCGCCGGCGAGAAGCCCGGCGATGATCCACGGTGACGGCGCGGCCACGAAGCCCCGGAAGGCCTGCCGCAGCGTCAGACGGCCGCGCCGCGCGCTGCTCGCGTCGTCGGCGGCCAGGCGGCGCCGGGCCAGATCGTCGATATCGGCGTTGCGGGCGCGCCGGGTCTGCGGGAGGTTCATGTCGTGGACTCCAGACGACGGAGGAAGGTATCGAATTCCGCGGTGGCCAGGGAGAGCAACTCCTCGGCGCGGCTCGAGGCGGTATCCGCCTCACCCGCGATGACCGCGTCGGCGAGGCAACGGTAGAGCTCGGGGCGGCCGACCTCGGTATCCATGACCCCGGTCAGTGCCGCCATGGCCGGTTCGTAGACGCCCCGCAGATGGTTGAACAGCAGGCGGAACACGATCGATTCGGCGGCATCGACCAGGTGGTCCCAGAATTCGAGCGCGATACGCTGGCGGGCCAGCGGATCCCGCGCGGACGCCAATTCGTCCACCGCGGCGGTCAATTCGCGGGCGAGCCCCGGACCATCGCGCCGGGCGGCCAGGACGGCGACCTCCCGGCCCAGGGACGCCCGGGTCTCCAGAATGCTGCGCACGACGGACCGGTCGATCTCGCCGCCACGCAACAGCAGCCGCGGTAGCAGTTCCAAACCGCCCGAACGGCGGGGATCGCGGACCGTGGTGCTGCCGCCCTGTCGTATCTCCACCAGGCCGGCGCGCGCGAGGCGTTGCACCGCCTCGCGCACGGTGGGCCGGGAGACTCCGAGGGCTTCGGCCAGCTGGCGTTCGGCGGGCAGGGCCGATCCTGGCGGCAGTTCGCCGGTCAGCACATCGTCGACGAGCTGGTCGTAGATCTCGTCGGGCACCGAGCGCCGCGCGATCCGTTTCAAGGCCATACCGATGACCCTAGAATGGTCAGTGGTAAGAGGTCAAGTGGTAATACCAGTTATCGTGGCGCGCTCTCGCTTGCAGGTGCATGCATTTTCCATCTTCACAGTGATCTCGGTCCCGGGCGACGCCGTCGAATATTTCGACGAAGGCAGACTCGGGGCGGTGGTCGTGAACAGCCTGTGATTCCGGCCGGGGTATCGGCCGCGACTCGCTCCGGACCGTCGGCGAGCCGGCGCAGGGATGCGAGCCGGGCGAGGATTCCGGCGCCCGTCAGGGCCAGCTGTTCTGGCGGTAGCCCGCCGGTGTGATATTCGGCCAGCGATACGCAGAGGTGATAGGAGGCCGAGAAGATCGTCGCGGCCGGAAAGGTGCGCTGCACCGCGCTCTTCAGGTCGCTGTCTTTCTGCCACTGCTCGGCCGATGTCTGCGCGGCGGCGAGCGGGCTGCTGTCCAGGTCGCGACAGGCGATGCCGATCGTCGCGATCTCGTCCTCTCCCGCGATATCCAGCAGCAGGTTCCGGCACGCGATCCAGCCGTCGAGGGGCGGTGTGGGCATCCGCAGCACGAGTCCGGGCATATCGTTACCGGCGATGCGGGCCACCGCGATCCCTGTGCTGCCGACTTCCAGTGCGAGCGATGTCATTTCTTCACCGCGGAGGTGAGGGGATCTCACCGCGGAATGCCGAGGTGAATGGGCGTATTGGTATTGCATCGGTCGACGGGCGCTGATAATTCGTGGCGGTAATCGGAGAATGTTCCGGTTGCGGTCCGCACGTCACCTCCTGAATCATTACATCGCGTAACGTATCGTAGGTTTGGGATCTCCCGTGCGTCAACCGAATGCTTCTCGTTACTCGTCCCCGAGAAGCAACCGCGCCAACGCTCGTCGGTTGCTTACCCCGAGTTCGGGAAAGGCGCGATAGAGATGATGAGAGACGGTTTTGGGACTGATCTGCAGCCGGGCGGCGATTTCCCGGTTCGTCGCGCCGGCGGCGGCGAGGCGCACGACCTGTAACTCTTGCGGGGTCAACCCGCCGGCCGCGTCGACGATGGCGTCATCGGCATTGCCTTCTCCGGCCGCGCGGAGTTCGGTACGTGCCCGCTCGGCCCACGGCCGGGCGCCGAGACGCTCGAAAGTACCCATCGCCGAGTGCAGCAGACTGCGCGCCTTCAGTGTCGAGCGCTCACGGCGCAGCCATTCGCCGTAGAGCAGGCCGGTACGGGCGTGGTCGAACCAGCGATGGGCTTCGGCGTGCAGGGTCAGCGCCCGCGCGAACGCGCTCCCGTCCTGCTCGAGTAATCCACGGCAACGCAGAAAGTGCGCTTCGATCCAGGGCGCCGGGTTCGCGGCACACCACCGCTCCAGGAGAGCCATGGGTTCGGCGGCCCGGGCCGGGTCGCACCGGGCCGCTGCTTCGATGTGATCGCTGATCAAGGGAATCCAACAACCGATGGCGCGGTCGCTGTGTTCGCTCGCCGCTTCGAAGTGGACGATCGCCGAATCGTGACGCCCATAGCCCAGGTCGAGCAGGCCCAGCGCCCACTGGGCGGTCACCGCGCCGGTGGTATCGAGAACCGGTGTCGCGCCGGGAAGGTTCGCCTCGGCCAGCGTCCGGCACACTTCCTGCTCGCCCCGTACGGCCGCGAGAACAGCCAAACCGGCGCCGGCGCGGTGGGCTCGGTCGGGCTGGTCGATATCGCGAGCCGTTCGCAGGCTCTCGGTGAGGAGGGCTTCCGCTTCCGTGAAGTGGCCGAGCAGTGTTTCGGCTGTGCCGAGCGCAATGCCGATGATCGGGAGCCGCCCCGTCATCCCGCGTTGGCGGCAGATCGTGTTCAGCTCCATCAGGAGTGTGCGGGCGTCATCTGTCGCGCCCGCGCTCATGGCCTGTAGCGCGAGAATGAATCGGATCGAGTGATCCTCGGCGAATCGGGTCCGGGCGAGAGGAATGGCCCTCCGGACCGTGGAAACGGCGCGGATCAGGTCGCGCGTACCGTCGCGGAAGGCGATCTGGCCGTCCAGTACGGCCGAGTACTCGTCACCTGCAGTGCCGAGGTCCAAGGCGTCGATGGCGGCCTGGGCGGTGCGTAACCGGGACAGGTCCGGATCCGGCCATATCGCTCCCGCGGCGTAGACATGCATGCGTGCCGCGGCATCCGGATCGACAGGACGCAGGTGCGCGGCGGCATCGGTGAACGCGGTGTAGGCGCCGCGCGGGTCGCCGTGTGCCGAGAATATGCGGCCGCGCGCTGCGGACAACCGCGCCAGATCCGCACGATCACCGTCGAATGCGGCGATCTCGTTCACCAGCCGGAGTGCGCGGTGCACCTGTCCTGCCTCGATATTGGCTTCCAGGGCCGGCCAGCAGGCGCCGATGGCGGGCCGCCGGGGCGGGCGACAGATGGCCCGCACGCTCGGAAGCGATCGCGGCCCGCCGGAATTCGGTATCGCGACGAGCGTGGCCGGCGACTGCCTCCAGCGCGAGTGCGGCAGTTTCGTCGGGTGCGGTCGCGGCGGCGGCCAGATGCCACGCTCGTAGCTCGGGGTTGTCGATGCTCGCCGCGATGGCCGTGTGCACGAACAGGCGCATGCTGTAGGGAGCCATTCCGTAAGCGGCCGCTCGCTCGAGCGGATGCCGGAAAGCGATCGAGTATCCCGAGATGCTCACCACTCCGGTTCGTTCCGCGGGATCCAGCGCCGTGGCGGTCGAGCCGAATTCGGTGAGCACACGCAGGGCGACGATCAGACTCTCACTGCAATCGGCGGCGACTACCAGCAGCGCGATTCGAGTGTCTTCGGGTAGGGCGAGTATAGGGCGCTCGTACTCCCGCCGAAGGCGGTCGGTCAGTGCCAGTGGTCCGATGGTCGGCAGATTGCTGTTGGCGATGGGCAGTTCGAGAAGTGCAGCGGGATTCCCGGCCGCGGTGTCGAGAATCCGCTCGCGGGTGTCGGCGGGCAGTCCGGGAAGCCGATCGTTCAGCAGGGACCTCGAGTTCTCTCTGCACAGCGGTGTCAGGCGCGTTTCGGGGAAACCGTAGACGTGCTCGTGTTCGCGGGCGAACACGAGCACGGCCGATCGATGTGCGGTGAGTCGTCGTGTGGCGAAGGCCAGGGCGTGGAGGGAGGGCGGATCCCACCAGTGCGCGTCATCGATCAGGCAGAGCACCGGGCGTTCGGCAGTGAGCGTCGACCACACCGTGAGCAACCCGAGACCTACCCGGTAGTTGTCGTCGTCCGCCGGGAGCGGTCGATCGTGTGCTGTCGAATGCGCCGCTGCGGGCGCCGGTTCCGGTAGGAACCCGCCCGCGTCCGGCATAGGCGCGAGCAGCTGGTGCAGTCCGCCGTAGCGAAGCCCCGCTTCCTGCTCGGTTCCGCAGCAGCGGAGGACCAGCCAGTCGCCGTCCACCAGTGTTGCCGCGTGTCCCAGTAGCGCGGTCTTGCCCTGACCGGGTGCACCCGTGATCAGCAGTGCACTACCGCGACCGGCTCGGCTGTTGTCTATGAGCGTCGCGATCTGTTCGATGACATCATCTCGACCGTGCAGCACGCGGCCGGTATTCCCTTTCTGTCGACTGGTCGGCTGTCTCCCGGTTGCGTCCGGGCGGGCCGTGCGGTGACCGCGGCGGATTGCCGGGCACGTGGGTCACCGATCGGTGAGTTGGGTCAGCAGGAAGTCGCGGGCGGCCGAGGATGCCTGATCGAATCGGTCGCCGTACACGGCGAAGTGGCCTCCGCGAACGAGCGTGAGTTGTTTCGGCTCGAGGGCATCGGCGTAGCTCTGCAGGGCGATATCGCTGGGCGTGAGGGTGTCCGCTTCGGCGATGACCATCAGCAGGGGAGTGGGTGAAATGCGGCGTAGAAATGCTTCCGGTGCGTAACTCTGAAATTTGTCCACGCTGGACAAGGTGACCTCGTTGCGCCAGGTCGATACTTGCGGGCCGTGTGCCATCAGCCATTCGTAGACCTTGGCACCGGGCATCGCGACCAGTTCGGCCGGGTCATCGGAAGCGGCCTTGATCGTCTGATGCGCCGCACCCGCGAACCGGGCCGCGCGGTCCGCGGCGATCGCCTCGCGCACGGCGGGAAGCATGATCGATGGTACGAGGCGGCCGAAGGTCGCCCAGCCGTTGGTCAGTGGAACCTGGGAGACCACCGCCCGGACACGGCGGTCGGTCGCGGCGACGACGAGGACATGGGCGCCGGCATAGCTGGTTCCCCAGATGCCGATCCGATCACCGTCGATCCCGTCGAGCGACTGTGCGTAGGTCACCGCGTCGCGGTAGCCCTCGATCTGTGCGGTGGGGTCGACCTCGAAGCGCGGCTCGCCGTCGGAGGTACCGAAACCGGGATGGTCGTAGACCAGGCAGGCGAGCCCGGCGGCGGTGAAGACCTCGGCGAACGGTGCGACCCATTCCTTGACGCCCGCGAAACCGTGGGTCATCACCACCAGCGGTACGGAGCCGGTGCCAGGGTCCGGCCTGTACAGCCATCCACGCAGGGTGACTCCGCCACTGAGAAATTCCACATCCTCGCGCATCGACAGGCCTTTCGTTACGTACCGAACCGTAATGAAAGTAGCTCGCGGCTATTGTAACGTCAACCATGATGCTGCCGGCGCCCCTATAGGCCCACCGTGTCGAGCGCGGATCGTACGGTGCGTTGTACGAACTCTTCGTCGATCGGCCCGAGCTCGGGTATGAGTGCGCGCATGAGCATGGGGCCGGTGATCAGGTCGCACAGCCATTCGGGGTCGACTTCTGTGGTGACTTCACCTCGGGCGACCGCGCGTTCGAGGATGGTCGCCGTCGAGCGCCGGCGCGGCCGGAGGAATTGCTCCTGGAATCGGCGTGCGACTTCCGGTGTGCGGCCGAGTTCTTCCAACAGTCCGGGCACCGCCCGGCGCAGTACAGGGTCGTTGAAGAGCTCGCGCTGGTGTTGCTGGATCGCGAAGAGTTCGGCTTCGATGCCGCCGAGATCCTCGGCGCCGGGTTGAAGTCCGTAGCGTGCGATGAGCATGGAGACCACGAGGTCGGCGCGGCTGGTGTAACGGCGGTAGAGCGCGGGCCTACTGGTTCCGGCCGCATCGGCGACAGCCTGGAACGTGAGTGCGCCGTACCCGTGGTCGGCGATGAGCTGGGCGGCGGCTGCGAGCAGCGCGGTATCCACTCGGCTGTCGCGAGGGCGGCCGGTGCGGGACGCGGCGGAGATATCCGGCATCTGCTCACCGTACCGAGATCCGCGGCCGGAGCTGCGGCGACAGCCGGTGTCGGCCCAGGCCGCGACGTGTACGCGCGGCCAGGGTCTACCTGTGGATCGCCTCAGTGCCGGTGGCTATCTCGGTGGGACCGGGCGACCGCCCGGTCGAACAGCCGGCTGCGGCGAGCCCGAACATCGTGGCGACCAGAATCCATCCTGTGGTGGTCGTGCCGAGCGTGCCGAGTAGATAGCCCGCGATGATCGCGCCGAGCGCGACCGCCCCGTCGGTCACCATCGAGACGGTGCCGACCGCGCGGCCCAAGACCTCTTCCGGAATGCGCTCCACCCGGAACAGAGTCAGGGCAACGTTCACCACCGATCCCACGGCGCCGACGCCGAACCACGCGGCACCCAGGACCCACGGCTGGGAGCACACGGCGATCGGAACGAGCAATACCGTCCAGCACCACAGTGCCCAGCGATACAGCCGCTGCGGGCTGAATCGTGCGGCCAGCGCCGCGGCAACGGCGGATCCGATGATCCCGCCCACGCCGGCGGCGCCCAAGACGACTCCGACCGTCCAGATCGGTCGGCCGGAGCGTTCGATTTCCACGATGATCAGCAGGATGACGACCTGAATGACCATATTCGACAGTCCGCTGATCACCGTCGAGCTGCGGAGAAACGGTTCCCCGAGAACAAGATTCATCCCGGTCCGCAGCGTCGCGGTCGCGGATTTCGCCGAGTTGCCGGCAGTACGCCGTGCCGGGTCGAGCCGAATCGACCACAGGGTGCACAGGCAGACCAGATAGGTGACGGCATCCGCGACGAAAGGCAGCCACCGAGCGATTCCGTAGACCGTCGCCCCGGCTGCCCGGCCGATGATCAGCGCGATGGGCTGTTCGGCCTCGAACAACGAGAATGCCGTCGGCCGCTGCGTGGTGTCCACGATATCCCGGATCATGGCCAGCTCGCTGATTCCGAAGAAGACGAAGGCAGTGCCCTCGACGAAGGCGGCGATCAGTAGCAGTGCGCCCGGCTGCGGCAGATCGAATGCCAGAATCAGGCACGCCGCGCCGGCCGCGGCGAGTCCGGCGGTCTGGCAGACGATCATGATCGTCCGTCGATCCCAGCGGTCCGCGGCGATTCCCGCCGGAATCTGGAAGATCAGGGCGGGTAGCGAGATGGCGAATCCGATCCAACCGGCGAGGGCAGCCGAACCGGTGATCGTCAGCGCGAGCAACGGATAGGCGATTCGGACCCCGTGAAAACCGACGAGCGAGATCGCGTTACCGGACCACAGCAGTAGGAAGTTCCGGTTTCCCAGAATGCCGTGACGGCTCATCGCTCCACTACGGCATGGAGGTCGGCCTGTATCCGGGACTCGATATGCCTGATCAGCTTCTCGAGATCGGCGCAGTACACCGAGGGGTTGCGGAACCCGTGACCGGCCCGGTACCGATGGGCGTAATGTCCTGCGCCGCACACGCGGTGCAGCGGGCAGGCGCGGCAGCCGGCACCGAGCGCCTCGATGCCGATCTGCCGGGCGATCACCGCGGGTTCCCCGGTCGCCCGGTCGAGTGCGTTGCCGGCGGTACCGCCCTCGATTCTGGTAGCGCCCGCGAATGCCGATTTCAGCGCATCGACCTGTTCCAGACTGCCGTCGGTCTCGATCACCGCGAGCTGGACCGGCGCGAGTCCGACCGACTCCGATGCTCCGGTGCCGCCCAGCAGCAGTTCGATGATCTCGTCGAAGAGCCGGATGCGGGTCTCGGCGACAGGGGCTCCGTACCAGCGATCGAAGACGGTGATGAGCCAGTCGGCATACGGTGCCGACGTCCGGTCCGCGGTCCGGGCCGGTGGCGGGCTGGTCCAGTTGCCGTGCGGCAACAGTAGGTCGAGCGACGGTGGCCGGTAGCCGAGCAGCGCCTCGTAGGTATCGAGCGGGTCGTTGTCGATATCGATCGTGCAGAGCAGTCCCGAGAACAGGTTCCGGTGCGCCGGTCCGGTCAGCAGCCTCAGCCCGGCATCGACGTCGGCATGACTACCGGTACCCCGCCGGTACTTCCGGTGCCGGTCGTGTCCGCGCTCGTCGCCGTCGAGGCTCACGCCGATCGCTACGTTGTTGCGGGCACAGATATCGAGGAATTCGGCATCGATCAGTACACCGTTGGTCTGCATTCCCAGGTGGACCCGGACGGTCGGTTCGAGGATCTCTCGGGCCCGGCGCGCGAAGTGCTCCAGCGCCGCGTGGCCCACCAGCAGGGGCTCCCCACCGTGGAACACGAGGCTCACCTCGGACAGGGCGAATCGCGCGGCGTGGTCCCGGATCATTCGGCACGCATAGTCGAAGATCGGCTCGGACATGTTCTTGGGCTGGTCTTTCCAGCTCTGGTCCGACATTTCGTAGACGTAGCAGTAGTCGCAGGCCAGATTGCAGCGGCTGTGGATCTTCACGACGAACTCGGTGAACGGCAGGCGCGGCCGGCGGGACTCGCGTAGTTCGCGCGCGTGCCGCCCGCCGGACGGCCACTCTTCCACCGCCGAGTTCTGTGCGGGGTCCGTACTCGGTTTCATGGGCGCCTCCCCGATTCCGGAGTCCCGGCGCCCGGGACGGACGCCGGGACGAGTCGATGAGGGGTCAGACGCCCGGCGCGATGAAGGAGCTGAAATTGCCGCGCTTGCGGTCGTCGGAGGAGCCGATATGCGCCCGCAGAGCGGCAGGCACGGCCGACGACCCGCCCGACCGCTCGGCGAGCTCGGCGAGGCCGGCTCCCGCGGTGGTGCCTGTAGGTACGGTGTGAGTGGGCATGACATGCCTTTCTGTCGATACAGCCGGAGCGGCCACGGTGACGGAAACGGTTCTGTTTCGTCCGTTGTGACGTCCGCGGATAACGCTACGGCGGTGTCGCAGGCGGCGGTATCGGTCTGTCGCCCGGTCGTCGGGCCGGTCGTATCGGACGGTCGCCCGGCCGGCCCTCGGACGTTCGGCGGATCTGCGTCGGCCTCGGTAACCCGTACCGCGGCCGGTCAGCGGTCGGCGTCGGTGTAGCGGATGATGCCGCGGATATTGCGCCCGGCGAGCATGTCCTGATAGCCATCGTTGATGTCCTCGAGCCGGTACTGCCGGGTGACCATATCGTCGAGGTTGAGCTTGCCCACCTGGTACATCGACAGCAGATGCGGAATGTCGTAGTGCGGGTTACCGCCGCCGAAGATGGTGCCCTGCAGGTTCTTCTGCAGCAGGGAGAGCATCGACAGGTTCAGGGTGGTCTGGTTGTCGACCAGATTGCCCATGGCGGTGAGCACGCAGGTCCCGGCCTTCGCGGTGATACCCATCCAGCTGTCCACCTCCGAACCCTTCACCTCACCCACGGTGACGATCACCTTCTTCGCCATACCGCCCCAGGTGATCTCCGCGCAGGCGGCCGTGGCCTCCTCGATGGTCGCGTAGGCGTGGGTGGCGCCGAACTTCAACGCCTGCTCCTGTTTCCACGGCACCGGGTCGACCGCGAAGATGTAGCGGGCGCCGGCGTGGACCGCGCCCTGGATCGCGGCGATTCCCAGGCCGCCGATCCCGATCACGGCCACATCCTCACCGGGCCGGATATCGGCGGTGCGGACGGCCGAACCGTAACCGGTGGTGACGCCGCAGCCCACCAGGCAGGCCACCTCGAACGGGATCGAGGGATCGATCTTCACCACCGAACTCTCGTGCACCACCATGTACGGGGAGAAGGTGCCCAGCAGGGCCATCGGGTAGACATCCTGGCCGCGGGCCGTGATCCGGAACGAGCCGTCGGTCACCGAGGTGCCCGCGAGCAGCAGCGCCCCGAGATCGCAGAGGTTACGCAGACCCGCCTGGCACGATTTACATTTCCCGCAGGACGGGATGAACGACAGCACCACGTGATCGCCGACCGCGAGATCCTCGACGGCCTCGCCGACTTCGGTGATGATCCCGGCGCCCTCGTGGCCGCCGAGTACCGGGAAGCCCATCATCGGAATACCGCCGGTCACCAGATGGTGGTCGGAGTGGCACATGCCCGCCGTCTCCAGCTGGACCTTCACCTCGTGCTTACGAGGGTCGCCGATTTCGATCTCCTCGATCTGCCACGGCTGGTTGAATTCCCAGATGAGAGCGCCCTTGGTCTTCATCGGTGTACTCGCTTTCGTCAGAGCTCCCCGCGCCCGTGACACCGCCGGGCGGCGGTTTCCGATCGGAGATATACAGCTGTTCGGACATCCGTCCGGACGAGGATACGGCAGTCTGTCCGGCCGATGGAAGGGAGTCGGCCCGGGAGTCGTCGGCACCCCTGACGCGCGAGTGAATGAGACAGTGACCTACTATTCGTCTCAGGCTTTCAACCCGTGCAGACGAGGAGGTCGGATCATGGGTGTTCCGAACGCAGAACTGACCGCCCCGGTGGGCGCGCCCATCGGACCCGGTTCGCTCACCTGGAAATACGCCGGTGACTACCGGAACATGCTGTTCCTCGGCCGCACCGGGATCCTGCAGAACATGCACCCCGCCGTCGGTGCCGCGCTGCAGGACCATTCGAATTTCTTCCAGGACCCCTGGGACCGCCTGATCCGCTCGCTCCCGCAGATCCAGGGCATGATCTACGACGCCGACTCCGAAGCCCAGGCCGGCCGGGTCCGCGACTATCACCGGCCGCTGAAGGGCACCGACTCGCGCGGCGAGCGCTACCACGCGCTGAACCCGGACGTGTACTGGTGGACCCACGCCACCTTCGTCGAACTCACCATCGCGATCAACGAGCATTTCGGCACCCCGCTCACCGCGGCCGAGAAGGATCAGCTGATCGCCGAAGGCGTCACCTGGTGGCGCATGTACGGGCTCTCCGACCGGGTTCTGGTCTCGAACTACGCCGAGTTCCAGCAGTATTGGGACCGCACCATCGACGAGGTCCTGGAGTCCAACCCGACCACCGATTTCGCGCTGCGGCTCGGCAGTGTCCGCATCCCGGCCCTGCCCGGGATCCCCGAACCGGTGTGGTCGGTGATCTGGCGTCCGGTGATGGCGTTCAATGTCTGGCTGGCCAACGCGCTGATGCCCGAACGCGCCCGGGAAATCCTCGATCTGCGCTGGAACACCCTGGACCAGAAGCTGTTCGGGGTGTTCGCGGCGACGGTGCGCGGAGTCTGGCCGCTGCTGCCGGAACGGTTCCGCTACGCCCCCCGCGCGTACGCGGGAATCAAGCGGGTGCGAGAAGCCTGATCACCGGAAGGACTGATCCGGCGCGGTCACCCGGTAGCCGTCCGGGGTCGCGGTGACGTCGGTGACCGGCCCGGTGGGCCGCCCGCACCCGCGGTCGCAACCGGACCAGTGCTGACGCCCGCCGGTCACCACGTCTTCCGCCGGGACCGCGCCGTCCGGGGCGGCGGCTCGGCCGTCCGTGCGACCGGATTCGACCGCGGCCGCGGCATCGGCGCGGACATCGGTATGCGATTTGGCGCAGCCCGGCAGGCCCGCGCAGGCGGTGATGCGCAACCACGGTGAGGCCGCGTCGAAGATCAGGCCCATCGGCGCCAGCACCCGTACGACCTGTTCGGCCGGCCATTCCTCGAGATCGGTGAGCACCAGGCCGCGCCACGGGGTGAGCAGGATCGGGCGTTCCACGGCGGCCAGGAACTCCGCGGTACGGGCGGGCAGCGACCCCAGCCGTACGCCGGCGCCGAGCGCGACCAGACCGTCGTCCTGGGGCAGCCAGCCGATCGGCGGCCCGGCGGCGGCGAACTCCAGCCGGTCGGGACCGGGGACCGGTCCCAGCGCCGCGGCCACCCGGGCGGCGCCGTCCTCCACCTCGTGGAGTCGCCACCGGTCGGTGCCGAGGTCCAGGAAACCGTGTGCCGCCGCGATCAGGACGTCGACTGTTTCGGCGGTGGAAACCCGGATCCCGCTGTCGGTGCCGGCGAGCAGCAGGGCGAACCGGTCGTCGCCGAGCGCGTGTACGCCGATATCCGGGCGCAGCGCGCTCACATCACCGCGTCCGTCGTCCACGGTGAACAGCACCCGGCCCGGGAGTTCGGCCAGCCGGGGCGAATCCAGCAGCCGGGCATCCAGCTCGGGGACCAGCGGCCGGATATCGGCGTAGGGGCCCACCCGGCCCGACAGCGGCGAGGCGATGATGTTGCGGACCCGCTCGTGGGTCCGGCTGGGCAGCAGACCGGCCGCGTCCAGGCGTTCGGCGAGAGCGTCGGCGTCGCGGACCTGCCGCAACTGAATATTGCCACGGGAGGTGAGTTCGATCCGGCCGTCGCCCAGGTCGTGCGCGGATTCCGCGAGTGTCTGCACTTGCGCCGGAGTGAGCTGCCCGCCGGGGACCCGGATCCGCGCCAGCGGTCCGTCGGCGGCCTGGTGCAGCCGCAGGACACCGGGACAGGAATCGGCATTCGAACGTGACATGTCCTGATCAGGATACGGGCCGCCGCATCCGCGCCCACGGGCGCCGCCCGCGCCGCGGCGGCAGGTCACCGCCGCCGGGCACCCTGCGGGCCGACCCGATGTGTGCTGTGATGTCCGAGGGAGGGTGATCGTGCGAAAAGAGGCGGGCAGCGCGTTTCGCGCGCCGGTGGCCGTGGCGGCCGCGGTCGTCGCGACAGCCGTGGCGGTGTTCTGGTTACGATGCGTTTTCATCGTGGTCCGCTCCCGGTTCTCCGACGATTTCACCACCGATCCGCACGGGTACCAGCTGATCGCGGGGACCCTGATGTCCGTCCCCTCGGCGGCGGTGGTCACCCTGTGCGCACCCTTCGCCTTCCCGCCGCATCTCCGGTCCCGGGCCTTCCGGATCATCACCCCGGTCCTGCTCGTCACGACAGCAGTGCTCTACGTCCTCTTCTTCACCGCGTAGCCGCGGTTGTTCCGCCCACCTGGGCCACGGCGGTGCGGTGGCGTCGCGGTAGCATCCGAACGCTCGGCGGGTGACGAGGAAACCGGTGGAATTCCGGTGCGGTCGCGCCACTGACACAGCCAGACCCTCTCCGGCGAGCACCTCGAACCCCGACGGGCGCGCCACCCCAGGAAGGTCACCCTTGTGATTCTGTTGCTGTCCACCTCCGATACCGATCTGCTGAGCGCGCGCGCCAGTGGCGCCGACTACCGGTGGGGTAACCCGGCCCGGCTGCTGGTGGCGGATCTGCCGGGGCTGCTCGAGGGCGCCGATCTGGTGATCGTGCGCATTCTCGGCGGTAAACGGGCCTGGGAGGACGGCCTCGAGGTACTGCGGGGCAGCGGTGTGCCGGTGATCGCCGTCGGCGGGGAGATGGCGCCGGACGCCGAGCTGATGGAGCAGTCGACCGTGCCGGTCGGCGTCGCCGCGGACGCGCACAACTATCTCGCGGCCGGTGGCCCGCGGAATCTGCTCCAGTTGCACAATTTCCTGTCCGATACGGTGCTGCTCACCGGGCACGGGTTCGAACCGCCGGTGCAGTTGCCCGCCTGGGGCACGCTCGAGCGCACGGCCCGGTACCCGGAGCCGGTGCCGGGGGTGCCGACCGTCGGCGTCGTCTACTACCGGGCCCAGCATCTGGCCGGGAACACCGGCTATGTCGACGCCCTGTGCACCGCGCTCGAGGACGCGGGCGCCCGGCCGCTGCCGATCTACTGCGCCTCGCTGCGCACCGCCGAACCCGAACTGCTGGACACCCTGCGCGGAGCCGACGCCCTGGTGGTGACGGTGCTCGCGGCGGGCGGCACCAAACCCGCCACCGCCTCCGCCGGGGGCGACGACGAGGCCTGGGATATCGGCGCGCTGGCCGACCTGGACGTGCCCATCCTCCAGGGGCTGTGCCTGACCGGTGGCCGCCGCCAGTGGGAGGACAACGACGACGGCCTGTCGCCGCTGGATGTGGCGACCCAGGTCGCGGTGCCCGAATTCGACGGCCGCATCATCACGGTGCCGTTCTCCTTCAAGGAATTCGACGAAGACGGACTGTCCACCTACGTTCCGGACACCGAACGCGCGGCCCGGGTCGCGGGGATCGCCGTCCGGCACGCGCGGTTGCGTCATATCCCGGCCGCCGAGAAGCGGCTGGCGGTCATGCTGTCGGCCTATCCGACCAAACACGCCCGCATCGGCAACGCCGTCGGCCTCGACACCCCTGCCAGCGCGATCGCGCTGCTCACCGAATTGCGTTCCGCGGGCTACGACCTCGGCGCCGCCGGCGAGGTCCCGGGTCTGGAGGAGCGCGACGGCGATGCGCTGATGCACGCGCTCATCGCGGCCGGCGGTCAGGATCCCGACTGGCTGAGCGCCGAACAGCTCGAGGGCAACCCCATCCGCATCGGCGCGGCCACCTACACCGCCTGGTTCGAGACCCTGCCCGCCGAACTGCGGGAGGCCGTGGTCGAAGCGTGGGGTCCGCCGCCCGGCGAACTGTATGTCGATCGCTCCGCCGATCCCGGTGGTGAGATCGTGATCGCCGCACTGCGTTTCGGCAATGTGGTGCTGATGGTGCAGCCGCCCCGGGGCTTCGGCGAGAACCCGGTCGCCATCTACCACGACCCCGATCTGCCGCCCAGTCACCACTACCTCGCCGCCTACCGCTGGCTCGCCGCCGAGACCGGGTCCGGGGGGTTCGGCGCCGACGCCGTGGTGCATCTCGGTAAGCACGGCAATCTGGAATGGCTGCCCGGGAAAACGCTCGGTATGTCGGCCGCCTGCGGGACCGATGCCGCGCTGGGTGATCTGCCGCTGATCTATCCGTTCCTGGTCAACGACCCCGGCGAGGGCACGCAGGCCAAACGTCGCGCGCACGCCACCCTGGTCGATCACCTGATCCCGCCGATGGCGCGCGCGGAGAGCTACGGCGATATCTCCCGGCTCGAACAGCTGCTGGACGAACACGCCAATATCTCCGCGCTGGACCCGGCCAAACTGCCCGCCATCCGGCAGCAGATCTGGACGCTCATGCGCGCCGCGAAAATGGATCACGATCTCGGGCTGGCCG
Source organism: Nocardia sp. NPDC049935 (assembly GCF_055586645.1). Classification (NCBI taxonomy): domain Bacteria; kingdom Bacillati; phylum Actinomycetota; class Actinomycetes; order Mycobacteriales; family Nocardiaceae; genus Nocardia; species Nocardia sp. NPDC049935. The sequence goes on from NZ_JBVJHV010000001.1 coordinate 602,560, forward strand.
AACGCCCGGACGAGGAATCCTTCGACGATATGCTCCTGCACGTCGACGGCTGGCTGTGCGAGATCAAGGATGTGCAGATCCGCGACGGCCTGCACATTCTGGGGCAGGCGCCCGCGGGGGAGAGCGAAGTCGATCTGGTGCTGGCCATGCTGCGCGCCCGGCAGTTGTGGGGCGGCGAGATGTCGGTGCCCGGCCTGCGGGAGGCGCTCGGGCTCAGTGAGGCCGGCGGAGAGGCCCGGGAACGGGTCGACGCGATCGAGGCACGGGCGCGCGAACTGCTGGCGGGCCTGCAGGCCGCGGACTGGTCGGCGGACGCCGTGGCGGAGCTGGTCGCGCGGTCGGCGCCGGAACTGTTCGGCACGGCCGGCGGTGATCGTGACGCGGTGACCGCGATCCTGCGTTTCGCCGCGACCGAGGTGGTGCCGCGGCTGCGCGGCACCTCCGTCGAGATCCAGCGCGTGCTGCACGCCCTGAACGGCGGGTTCGTTCCCGCCGGCCCCAGCGGTTCCCCGTTGCGCGGCCTGATCAACGTGCTGCCCACCGGCCGCAACTTCTACTCGGTGGACCCGAAGGCGGTGCCGTCGCGACTGGCCTGGGAAACCGGCCGGGCCATGGCGGATTCGCTGCTGGAACGCTATCTGGCCGATCACGGCGAATACCCGCGCTCCGTGGGCCTGTCCGTCTGGGGGACGTCCGCGATGCGCACCTCCGGCGACGATATCGCCGAGGTGCTGGCGCTGCTCGGGGTACGGCCGGTATGGGACGAGGCCAGCCGCCGCGTCACCACGCTCGAGGTCGTCGAGCTCGCCGAACTGGGCCGCCCCCGTATCGACGTCACCGTCCGTATCAGCGGTTTCTTCCGGGACGCCTTCCCCCATGTGCTGGCCCTGCTCGACGACGCGGTCCGCCTGGTCGCCGCGCTCGACGAACCGGCCGACCAGAACTACGTCCGCGCCCACACCGCCGCCGATCTCGCCGCGCACGGCGACGAACGCCGCGCCACCACCCGGATCTTCGGCTCCAAACCCGGCACCTACGGCGCCGGCCTGTTGCAGCTGATCGACTCCAAGAGCTGGCGTACCGACGACGATCTCGCCGAGGTGTACACCACCTGGGGCGGTTACGCCTACGGCCGTGACCTCGACGGCGCCCCGGCCGCCGACGATATGCGCACCGCCTACCGGCGGATCGCGGTGGCGGCCAAGAACACCGACACCCGCGAGCACGATATCGCCGATTCCGACGACTACTTCCAGTACCACGGCGGGATGGTCGCCACGGTTCGCGCGCTCACCGGTAAGAACCCCGAGGCCTATATCGGCGACAGCACCCGCCCGGATTCGGTGCGCACCCGCACCCTCTCCGAGGAGACCACCCGCGTCTTCCGGGCCCGGGTGGTGAACCCGCGCTGGCTGGAGGCCATGCGCCGCCACGGCTACAAGGGCGCCTTCGAGATGGCGGCCACGGTGGACTATCTGTTCGGCTACGACGCCACCACCGATGTGGTCGCGGATTGGATGTATGAGAAACTCGCCGAGAGCTACGTCTTCGACGAGACGAACCGCAAGTTCATGGAACAGTCCAACCCGTGGGCGCTGCACGGTATCGCCGAACGCCTGCTCGAGGCCGCCGAACGCAAACTGTGGGCGGAGCCGGACACCGAAACCCTGGACCGGCTGCGGCAGATCTACCTGGAAACCGAGGGCGAACTGGAATGAGCGGCGGGGGCCGGTGCGTCGCGCTCCCGGCCCCGTCCGGTCGCTAGCCGACCCGCCAGGCTCCCTGCACGACATCGTTCGCCGTCGCGAACACGACCTCCTTCGGCACCTGTCCCGGATCCACCCCGAACGCCACCAGTCCGCTACGCGGCTGTCCCGGCGCGATGAATCCGGACGGATACTCACCGGGCACCCCGGTCAGCGGGTACACCTTCGCACCGTCCTGCATCACCATGCGCATATCCAGCGTCGGCAGAAAGAACGGCTGACCCGCCGTCTGCTCGGCGGCCACCTGGTAGACCAGCACCGACTGCCCGTCGGCGCGCGGAGCCACCGCGGCGTCGGAGGGCTGCACGGTCACCGCCATATCCCCGCCCGTGCGGACGTCGAAGGTGCTGCCGAGGGGCCCGGAGGCCACGGCCTCGTCCACCGCCGCGGCCGGCGGGACCGGCGCGACGGGTGTGGGCTCCGCGAGCGCCGGGGAGGCGAGGACGATCGGCAGAATCACTGCCGCGGCGGCAACAACGCTTTTCTTCATCCGAGATTCCTTCGAGAGTCGTCGCCCGCCGGGTGCTCGCGCGCCCGGCCGGTCGAGTCGATTCGGCGTCCGCGGTGACACCCGTCCGGTCGGCCGGTCACGTTCGCGTGTCGCGCTACGCCACCGGCCCTCCGCGACTCTAGGGCCGATATGCCGGAACTCCACAGTCGCGAGATCCTTCTTGCCGAACATGTGATGTTCGATCTTGTCGTGACCGTACCGTAACCGGCCCCGGCCCCGGCCCGCACTACCCGGAATCCGCCGCCTCGAACAGGGCCCGAGCGGCCTCGACCTGCGCGGTGAGCACCTCCGGATCCGCCGACAAACCGGCCACGATCGCGTCCATCCCGCGTAACCCGGTTCGCTCCAGGAGGCGTTTCTCGTTGGTGACCCATTCGCCGCGCGCCGCCAGGATCGCGTGCGCGGTCTGCATGGCCGCCGTCGCCAGGAGCCCGGCCGTTTCGGCGACCCTGCCGCGCGCGGCATACGCCGAACGCGCGTACCGCAGCGACAGCGCCGCCTGCCGTCGCCAAACCGGGGGAGCGGCGGCGCGCATGGCCTCGGGGAACGCGGGGTCGGGCAGGGTTCCGCGCAGCACCCGGGCGGTGGCGATCTCACCCACCACCAGATAGCTCGGAATACCGGCGAGATGGAAGGCCAGCGGCTCCCACCGGAACCGTCCGGCCTCGGCCTCGGCGATCTCGTGTTCGATCACCGCGAGATCGCGGAAGTGCACGTCGACCGGGCGGCCGGCCACCGTCAGCCATGCCCCGCCGTTGAACACCCCGCCCCACGCGCCGAGTTCGGAGACCTCACCGGGCCAGCCGAGAGCGCGCAGATCGGCCGGGTCGAACCGGTCGCGATAGTAGAGCGCGAAATCCCAGTCGCTGTCCGGGCGGTGAGTGCCCTGGGCGCGGGAGCCGCCGAGGGTCACCGCGCGCACTCCGGGCAGTCCGGCCAGCCGGTCGGCGATATGGTCCGGGAACTCCTCGTCGGTCACCACTGCCTCTCGCTACGCGCCCGCGCGACTCATCGACGACCGGACGGGGCCGCGCGTCCCGCGCCGGCCGCGGCGCGTAGCCGCGCGTCCAATCCGTCCAGCACACACACCAGCCCGAAATCGAAACCCAGCGTATTACCCACCGTGGCGCCCTCGGGTACGAGGATGCGGTAGTCGGCGCGCATCTCGGGATAGTCCTCGCTCACCTGTTCCAGCAGCCGCATCGCCGATTCGCGGTCCACGGGACCGCCGTGGGCGTGCTCCATCGCGATCACCGGAACGACCTGGCCCACAACATAACTCGTGACGGTTCCGCTCGCCAGGTAGATATCCGGACCCTGGAATCCCGCCGCCGCGAACGCCTGCCGCAACCGATCACCGATGCGGAAGGCCTGTGGCCCGATGCTGGGGACCTGTCCGATGAGGGTCGCCGACCAGGGGTGGGCCAGCAGCACGCCGCGGAGATTATGGGCGTAGGTGGTGAGCAGCTCCCGTAGCCCCGCGTGCGGATCGGGCCCGGTTTCGCTCACCAGTCCCCAGATCTCGTCCAGCGCGAGCTCGAGCAGCTCGTTCTTGTTCGCCACATGCCAGTAGAGGCTGGTGGCGCCCGCGCCGAGTTCCGCGCCGAGTTTGCGCATACTCAGCGCGTCGAGACCTTCCTTGTCCAGCAGCGTCACCGCGGCCCGGACGATCTGGTCCCGGCTCAAGCCCGTGGTTCTGGGCCGACGGGGTGCGCGGGTCCATACGGAGCTGAACTGGTTCACCCGTCGATCCTAACGCACCCTCGCACATCGTTCGATTCGGTCGTACAGTGTTCGAGTGACCTCGAACACTGTACGAGACCCGCGCCGGTGGCTGATTCTCGGCGCGTTGTTCCTGGCGTTGCTGGTGCTGATGATCGACAGCACCGTACTGACCATCGCCATCCCGTCGCTGGTCCGCGAACTCGACGCCACCCCTTCGGATGTCCAGTGGATCCTGGACTCCTATGTGCTGGTGTTCGCCGGTCTGCTGCTCACCGCGGGCAGCCTCTCCGACCGGTTCGGGCGGCGCCGCATGCTGATACTCGGTCTGATCGTGCTCGGCTGCGGTTCCTCGGCCGCCGTGCTGGCCGCCGAACCCTGGCAGCTCATCGCCTCGCGCATCGTCATGGGTGTCGGTGGCGCGTTGCTGATGCCGTCGACCCTGTCGATTCTGATGATCACCTTCGACGAGAGCGAGCGCCGCCTCGCGCTGGCCGCGTGGTCCACCGTGTCGATCCTGGGCATCGTCGCCGGGCCGGTCCTGGGTGGGCTGCTGCTGGAGCATTTCTGGTGGGGATCGGTATTCCTGCTCAACCTGCCGGTGGTGGTGCTGGCGATCGTGGCCGCGCTGGTCCTGATGCCGGAAACCACCGGCGAGCAGCGTCGTATCGATCTCGTCGGTGTGGTGCTGTCGGTCGCGGCGCTCGGGTCGGCGGTGTACGTGATCATCGAACGGGAATGGAACCCCGTCATCACCGGCGCCGCCGTCGCGACGGCGGCCGCGTTCGTGCTGTGGGAGCGGCGGCACACCCAACCGATGCTGCCGCTGACCCTGTTCGCGAACCGTGATTTCACCGGAACCTGCGTCACCGTGCTGCTGATGGTGTTCGGAATGGGTGCGGTGACCTTGATGCTCACCCAGTACCTGCAGTTCGTGCTCGGCTTCGGGCCCATGAAAGCCGGTCTCGCACTGCTGCCCTACGCGGTGGCGGGCGCGGTGTGCAACGGACTCGGCGCGACCCTGGGCCGGGATCTGACCAACCGGACCCTGATGGTGGCCGGGCTCTCGGTCATGGCGGTGGCGTTCTCGGTCCTCGCCGTGGGGAGCGGCTACCTCTGGGTGCTGATCGGCATGCTGGTGATGGGGGTCGGTGGCGGACTGGCCGGCCCTGCCGCCTACGCGGCCGTGATGAACGCCGTTCCACTGAGTTTCGCGGGCGTCGGCGCCGCGCTGAACGACACCCTGCAGCAGGTGGGGGTGGCATTGAGTATCGCGATCCTGGGCAGCGTGCTGGCCTCGGTGTTCACCGCGGAGATGCCGCTCGACGCCCCCTCGGCCGCCCGGGAATCCATCGGCGCCGCCTTCGAACTCGGTTACACCGAGCAGGCCCGGGCGGCCTTCGCCGAAGCGATCTCGCGGGGAGCCTGGGTGAGCGCCGCCTTCTGCGCGGCGGCGACCCTGGCCGGCCTGTTCCTGGTCCGCCCTCGCCGGGCGCCGGCGGATTCCGCGCCACCGGTGCCCGTCCAGGCGTAGTACAGGCCCGCGGTGCCGGCACCCGGAAAGAGCTGTGCGAGAGAAGAGCTCAGCCGCGGTAGATCTCGACATACGCGTTTGTGGCCACGGCGACGACACCGGGACCCATACCCGTGCAGCCCGTCGAGATCCGCTGTCCGGTCGGTGTGAACGGATAGCTGAGCGCGTAGTACGGCCCGATCGCGTAGAGCGGGAACGGGCCACTGGCATAGAGGCCCACACAATCGACGTGCAGGACGTAGTTGCTCCCGCCGTCCGGTTGGCACGTCGCCGACGCGCCGAAGAAGTCCCGCTGGACCACGCAGTCCTGCGGTGCCGCCTGGGCGGTGCCGGAACCGATCACCGCGGCGAAGGCCAGGCCGGTGATCCCGGCGGCCGCGATGCGTGCGGCGGAAACGACCGTTGTCTTCATGTAGCTCCTCCCGTGTCATGGTGATCGTCGGTCGCCGGTCCCGGGACGTTACGGTGGGCTCGGCTGTGGAGAATCGAAACTGAGAACGGGGCCGCCGGCTCAGCTCACAGGCGGGAGCATGGCGGCGATTTCTGTCGCCAGTTCTTTCAGCACCGAACACGGCTCACCTTCTCGCTGCCAGAACTCAGGTGCCTGACCGTCGAGGTACAAATTCAGCGATCCATCACCCATCTGCAGTTGCATCACGCATTGTGTGATCCGAAGGGGCACTTCCTGACCAGCGTCTTCCGGTTGGGTGATAGCGGCGTTTCTTCCGCCGAGTTGCAGCTGAGTGAACTCGGCCCGTCTCCACGGCGGATCCTGCCCGATTACTTGAATCGACAACAGGATTCGCAGCGACAGCCGGTTGGGGATCGTGTAGAGACACCCCACGGTATCCGGAGGGTTTGCCGCCGAGGTGTACTCCGGACCCAACTTCGAATCCAGGACGAAGCCGTGCCGTCCGATGAACTCGTCGGATAGATCCGTACAGGGGTCGAAGCCTGTGGGGAGGGTTCGCTCGGTGCTTGTCGTGGGTGTGGTGGATGTGGTGGGTTCGGCTTCGGTACCGCAGCCCGTCAGGACGATCAGCAGGAAGATCGACGTGACGATCGCCCGTCGGATACCTGATCGGTCGGTTGATCCGAGTGCCGGAGGACCGGGGAGAGCGCTTTCGTGCATATCAGCCGGTAGCCTTCCCGGTGACTTGCTGCTCCGTATCGCCCGGTTCAAGCGCCAATCCAGTAGTGAGGACACCGCCGTATTGGACTGAGTACTGGGTTACGAAGTCTTGGAGTCCCAAATCCGCAAAGTAGGCGTTTACCGCTCTATTTGCTTGAGAATCTGTCAGAGTTGAAACATTCACAGGCTGGCCGTCGGATCCGATGAACGGTATCCGGGTGCCATCCGGAGCTGTCCCGTATTCGGGCAACTTTCCCTGTTCGTGGAGAACCTGGAAAAGTTGCTGCTCGAGTTCTCTTTGTGCTGTCGCCTGGATATCTGCTTGAGTCGGATAAGCGACTCCGACAGGTGGAGGTTCCGGGTTCCATTTCGCCATCGCGGCTTCGTACCCCTGGTCCTTCAGTACACCGACAACTTCGTTGGCTACCAGACCCACGGGTGATTTTCCTGGTACTTCGAGGTTGTCCAACGTCAGCGATTTGACAACTTCGGCGACCTGCTGTCGATTCTGCCACGCAGCCTGCTGTGCTGCGTTCTGGTCCCCGGCGGTGGCCTCATCCGCTGCGGTAAGAGCATTGGTGATGGCGACCGTGTAACGACTGTCGAGGTTCGCCAGGTGTTCCCCATTTTCATCGAGCCAGGCCTTCGGGTTCTGCGGATTTTCCGTCAGTGCCTGACTCAGCATCTGGTTCTGGTAGTCCTGCCTGCTTGTTTCGAGGATGAACCGACCCTCCTCCGATTGACTGGCGAGAGCCAGCAGGCGGTTCGAGTCGGTGACCGTCATCTCGGGAATGCCGCGCGGGCTGAGACCGGTTTCCTGAGTGTTCGGGTTGATGTGCGATTCGATATTCGTGCCCATGATATGAGCCATGGTCGACGAGAGTTCCGGATTGGCATTGAACGCCTTCAGGTAGTCCTCGTAGACACCGTCTTTGAGCGGACGCGTGCCGAGCGCCGAGTCGTCGTTCGGGTTGCTCTCGGGCGCGAAATAGTTGGGCAACTCGACCAACGTTTCTCGGGCCCGCTCCCCTTCGGGTCCTTCCTTGTCCGTATCCTCCGCGATCCACCCCAGCAGGTTCGACGCGGCGTCGCCGTCGTCGTTCCATTCGTGCCCGAAGACCTCCTTGCGGAACTCCTCCGGGTCGAAGGGCTGGGGTTTCTCCCCGTTGCCGGGATCGGTGGCCGGGGGCATATCGTTGCCGGTGAGCAGGGAGTAGCTGGTGTCCTCGTTGCGGGTGGCGACGCCGAGCAGCGATTGGGCGCCGTTCTCCATGGCTTCCTTGTCGCCGTCCATGAAACCGGGTGGCATGGTGCCGCCCATATTGGAGTCGACATTGTCGATGTAGGCGGCCATATCCTGGGCTTGGCGACCCATTTCCACGCCCATCTGGTGGCCGGGTTCCATACCGGGACTCGATTGTCCGAGCAGTTCGCCGAGGGCGCTGACCTCCCGATAGTGCTCACCGACTTCGAGGGGGCCGTCCATATTGTTCTCGCCGGGACGCATGGCGAGAAGTTGCTGAACATCGGGCGGGAGGTTCTGGTAGGCGCCCTTGCTGCCGGTATTGGTGCCGACCTTCTCGTTGGTCGTGGCCAGCAGCGCGTTGGCCAGTCCGTCGCGCTGGCTCGCGGCGGTGAGGTCGCCCGCCTTTTCCTTGGTGAGCAGGTGCTCGTTGAGGCCGAGGATGCCGTCTTTGCCGGCCTCGTTGAAGAATGCCCTGTAGTAGTCCTGAGTACCGGCGGGCATGGTGCTCACCTCCTCGCCGCGCGCGAGGGCGTCGAGTTCGAACTGGGTGAGTACGGGTTGCGGCATCTGGGCCAGGATCTGGTCGATCGCGGCCTGGTCGCCGGCCTTCACGGCTTCGGCCAGCGCGGTGCCGTCGTCCTTACCGAAGCGGGCGGCCTGGGTGTCGGCGTCGGCGACGTCGAGACCGGAGCCGAGGAGGTCACCGGCGGAACGGATCTCGACCGCCTGTTCGGAGATGTTCTTCGCCGCCTGGCTCACCGCGTTCTCGAACGCCCAGAACGCGGTATTGATCAGATCCTGATGCGCTTTCCTGGTGTCGGCGTCGACGTTCTCGTAGTCCATCACCTTCCAGGCATCGTCGACGGTCATCCCCAGCCCGACGGCGTCGGCGACCTTGCCCTGTACGACCCGCAGATACGATTCGACGTTCCCGATCTCCGCGTTGGCCACATCGACCAGTTCGTCGATCTCGAGCGAGAGTTTGCGGACCTGGTCGTGATCCTGGACGACCCGATCGAGGGCGGCGTTGTAGGCCAGCCCGGACCAGGTGGTCCCCAGGTCGGAGAAATGTTTGAGGGTGCTGTCGGCTTCGGTCATCAGCAGGGTGCGGGAATCGACCAGGGTCTGCACCCAGCCGCGAACGGTATCGAAGTTCCAGTTCGCGACGGTAGAACGTTTAAGCACGGTGCACATCCATCGCGTCGAGCCGTTCGGAGAACTGGCCGTCGGTGGTTTCCATCCGTTCGGTGCACTGATCGCAGACGGTGGCGACCTGCCGATACCGTTCCGCCGCCCGCAGATAGGCGCCCTCGACGAACTCCGCCGCCTGCTCCAGCGCCTGGGGGATCCCGGATACGACCTGGTTCGGCGAATCGGGCAGGGCGGCGGGTAGTTCTGCGGCCTTCGTCCGGACGTCTATCCGGTCGACATTGTCCGCCACGCCCCGCAACTTGCCGGTCAGCGCCCGGATCTGATCTATGTCTGCCTGAAGCACGACACCCCCCATATGTCCATTTTGTGGTTTACGCGCCGAGCTTAGCGAACGGCGGAAGACGGTGCCGGGCCCAGGCGCGTTCCGTGACGGATGCCGTTCGTGCGCCTACCGTAGAGCGATGAGCTGGGACCAGTTGGTGCAGGCCAAGTACGTTCTGCTGACCACGTACAAAAAGGACGGTTCGCCCGTCGGCACGCCTGTGTGGGCGGCGCCGGACGGTGACCGGCTGCTGGTGTGGACCAATCCGACCTCCTGGAAGGTGAAACGGATCCGCCGGAATCCGGAGGTGACGTTGCAGATCTCGGACAGCCGGGGGCGTCCGGAGGGCGCGGAGATCCTCACCGGCGCCGCCGAGGTCCTGGATTCCGCCGGAACCGAACGCACCCGGCAGGTCGTGGGCCGCAAGTACGGCATCATCGGCACGATCGCCATCCGCGGGCACAAACTGTTCCGCGGTGCGAACGGGTCGGTGGGGATCGCGATCACCGAGCGGCCCGGCACTCCGGGCTGAGCGCCGGGGGTCAGGCCGAGCCGGTCTCCACCGCCGCCGCCAGGCGGGTGCTCTCGGCGTGATCGTCGGGACCGGTGACCAGCGGCCGCCGTTTCGCGCCGCGGTAGGCGGTGCGGCCGGGAACGGGGTCGTCGATCAGGGCGATGATCGGCGTCACCGCAGCCTCGGGACGTTGTCCCGCGAGACGGCCGAATACGGTGGCGCTCAACTTCATGGCGGGTCCGACCTCGCCCGCGAAACTCGACCGTACGAGCCGGGCGGGGCCCCACGTCACATACGCCAGATCCGGGTTGCCGGTGACGGCGAGCAGCCCCAGCAGTTCGTTGGCCCGCCGCTGTTGCGCGTTGGACCGGGCGAAACTGAATCCGCGGTCCAGCTCCAGGTCGTCGAAGTCGATGGCGCCGGCGCGCGCTCCGGGGACGGCGGTGTTGACGACGACGGGGTGTTCGGCGGCGCGCAGCAGGTCGGCGAGGCCGGTGACGAAGAGGTACTTCGATACGAAGAAGAGCACCCAGGACGCCTCGTGCCCTTCGGCGGTCACGTGGCGGCGCTGCCGGATGAACGAGGCCGCGAGGATCAGTGCGTCGATCCGCTCGTGCCCTGCCCGCAGCTGTTCGATGACGCGCCGGTTCTCCGCCAGGGAAGAGAGATCGGCCGCGAGGAACTCGGCCCGAGCGGCGGCTCCGGGGGCCGCCGAGGCGCGTAAGGCGTCGAATTTCGCCCGGCTGCGCCCGATCACGACCACCCGCTCGCCCACGTCGAGATAGTGCCGTGCCAGGGCAGCGCCCATACCGTCGGTGCCGCCGGTGATGACGACTGTTCGCATATCCACACCTTTCCGGAACATGTGTTCCGTATCAGCGTACAGTAAAACGGAACCGATGTTCCGTTATATTCGCCGCCGGTCGGAGTGTTCTGGCACAGTGTCGGAATCGACGTCTGAAAGGTGAACCGCACGGTATGGGTGACTACTTCGAACGGATCGTGGATCTCGAGGTGACCGCCGAGGAGGCTCCGGCGCTGGCGGCCCGGATGCGGGACTGGATGATCACGCGGCAGTTGCTCACGCCGGAGATGTCCGGTGACGGCGTGTACAGCCTCCGGGCCGACGAGGGTCATGTGGCGGGGCCGGAGTGGCGGGGTGTCACCCAGGGCTGGGGTGACGACTGGATCCCGGGTCCGGTCGCCGTGATCCTCGGGCGCGGAGCGCACTACGGAGGGCAGGGGGAGGTCGAGCCGGAATCGGCGGTGTGCCCGCACTGCGCGGCGACGACCGTGATCATCGACTATCCGCAGCAGTGGGAACCCGATCCCGCGGTCTGGGCGCCTTTCGAGGAGGGTATCGACGCCTGGGTGCGAACCGGCGCGGGCGCCGCGGTCTGCCGCTCCTGTGGGCAGGAGGGATCGGTCACCGACTGGCGATGGCCGGCCGGATTCGCCCTCGGTGCCCTGGCATTCGACTTCTGGGGCTGGCCACCGCTGCGTGAGACATTCGTCGCCGAGTTCGGTGCCCGGCTCGGTCATCGCATCGACCATCACACGGGAAAGTTCTGAACCGTCCGGGGGTGTCGTCGGTGGCCCGGTCGTGCCCGTCCGCGCGTGAAGAAGCGGAACTCGGGTTCCGAATCGCTAGGGTGGGGTGGTGGCAGAGGACCGGAAACCGCGCCGGGACGCGGTGGTGAACAGAGAGCGGATCCTGGTGGCCGCGCGTGAGGCGTTCCGGGGGACCGGGATCTCGGTGGATATGCGTGCCGTCGCCGCGGCGGCCGGTGTCGGGATCGGTACCCTCTACCGGCATTTCCCCACGCGCGACGAACTGGTGCGGGCCGTCACGGGAACCGATCTCTCGGACCTGGCCGGCGCGGGTCTACCCGAGGGAATGCCGGCGATCGACGGTCTGCGCGAGTTCTTCACCACCACCCTGTCCCGGCTCACCGGAAACCAGGCGATGACCGATGTCCTCGCCGCCGGGCCACCCGCGGACGCCGATCTGGCCCGCTGCCTCGCGCACCTGACCGAGATCGGGGGCGAGGCCGTCCGCCGCTCCCGCACCGACCACACCCTGGCGCCCGATGTGACCGCGCGCGATATCGCCTACCAACTGCTCGGCCTGATCCGCATAGCCCAGCTGGCCGCCGATCCGGAGGTGCTGGACCATCAGGCGGAACTCGTGCTCCGTGGTCTGGCGGCGGTGTGAGAGCCGAGACGGTACCGGCCGACGACGGCACGCCGTGCCTCAGCTGGTGAGCGGCGACCCGTTCGGCTGGAGGGCGGGGCCGACGGCGTCCAGGGTGCCGGGTTTGCGGCCCTTGCCCCAGCCGATCCGGGCCCGGTAGCTGCCGAGCAGGTTGTCGCGGATGAGTCGCTGCTGGTCGGCGGATTCGGGGTCGGGAGATGTCCTGGGAGAGACGAAGAGCGCGTCGGCGGGGCAGTTGGCCTCGCATTGGAAGCAGGTCTGGCAGTCGCTGTGCCGGGCGATGACGGGGATACCGTCGGCGCCGCGGTCGAAAACGTTGGTCGGGCAGACAGCGACGCATTTATCGCAGGCGATGCAGCGCTGCGCCGAGACGAGTTCGATCACGACGCCACCCCCGCCGGCACCGCCGCGTGTTCGGGGCGGACGCCGATCCGGTCCAGCCCGGAAGTGATCAGCCGGTAGTGCTGGCCCGGGTCCTGGTCGGGGAAATCCAGGCGTTTGGCCATACCGCGGGTCTCGGTGCGGGCCAGCGCCGTCCGGTACATCCAGCGGGCGTGGGCCGCCATGGCCGCGGCCTGGCGGGTGCGGACCCGTTCGGCGCCGTCGCCGCCGAGGGATTCGCGGACACCGGACCAGATTCCGTCCAGCGTGACCAGCGATTCGGTGAGCACACTGCCGCGGCGCAGGTAGTTCTTGTCGTAGGGCAGCACTTCGGCCTGTACGGCGGCCACCACCTCGCGGGCGTCGGCGGTGGCGGAGATCCCGGGCCGGGCGCCCGCATCGCCGAGGGCCGTCGCCGTCCGGACCGCTGCCCAGGGGCCCTGGGACAGGGCGAACCGCGCGGCGCCGCCGCCGGCCCAGTTCCCGGACGAGATCGCCCAGGCGGCATTATGGCTGCCGCCGCCGGTGAAACCACCGCAGATGAGTTCGCGGGTGGCGGCATCCCCGGCCGCGTACAGCCCGGGGACCGTGGTGGCGCAGTCGTCGCCGGTGATCCGGATACCGCCGGTGCCGCGCACGGTGCCCTCGGCGATCAGGGTGACGGCGAATTTGTCGGCGAAGGGGTCGATACCGAGGCGGTCGAAGGTGAGGAAGAAATTCGGCTGGGCTCTGCGCATCGCGGCGCGGGCAGGCTCGTCGGCCCGGTCGAGACGGCAGAACACTCTGTCGCGCAACAATTCCGCGGCGATGGGTGACCGCTGCCGGCCGCTGGCGCCCTCGAGGACACTGCCGTCGGCGCGGTAGAAGGTGGCGAACTGGTAGAACGCGGTTTTGGTCACCGAGGTCCCCTCGGGGGCGATGCCATAGGCGTTGGAGAACTCCATACCGGACAGTTCCGCACCGGCCTCCACCGCGAACAGGGCGCCGTCACCGGTGTTCACATCACACCCCAGCGCCTTGGACTGGAACGCGCAGCCGCCGGTCGCCAGGACCACCGCCCCGGCGCGCACCCGGTAGTCCTGCCCGGCCTGCCGCCGGTGACCCGCCGCGCCCGCGACCGCTCCGTCGGCGTCCACCAGCAGTTCGGTCACCGGGCTGTGGTCGAGGATGCGCACGCCCGCCCGGCGCACCAGGATCCGCATCCGCCGCATGTACTCCGGACCCTGCAACCCGTTGCGCAGCTGCTTGCCGTCCGGGCCCACGGGGAAGGGGAACCTGGCGACCTCGGCGAGTTCGTTCAACCGGTCGTAGGTCTCGTCGAGCACCCGGGCCGCCCAGCGGCGGTCGGCGAGATAGCCGCCGAGGCTCTCCCGGCTCGCGATCGCCGCCTCCCGCTCGAGCGGGTCCGGCGGGACGTACCACACCCCGGTACCCGCCGACGCGGTCGCACCGCTGGTCCCGCAGTAGCCCTTGTCGGCCAGCACCACATCGGCGCCGAGGCGGGCGGCACGCAGAGCGGCCCACGTCGCGGCGGGGCCGCCGCCGACCACCAGAACATCGGTGGTCACATCCAATACGTCGGTCATCTCAACCCTCGCTCCGTGAGCGGCGGCCGCATCGCATCTGTGCCGAGATGCGGACCACCGTGCCGAACGCCAGGCTGCAACGACGGCGGATGCCGGACAACGATTGGAATCGGGGGTAGCGCAAACCTCCCGCGACCCGGGCCCCGGCACCATCATCACGCCATGCGTAATCGTGTGCCGGCCCTGCTCTTCGCATTGCTCGCGGCAGTCTCTCTCGTCTCGGCATGCGGCACGTCGTCGCACTCGCAGACGACTCCGGACGGCAGGACCGTCATCCGGTACCAGGGCTGGGCCAGCCAGGTCACCTACCCCGAACTGGCCGCCGACCTTGGCTATCTGGACAAGGTCTCGCTGGAATGGGTGGGCAACACCACCAGCGGCCCGCAGGACATCCAATCCGCGGCCACCGGCGCCACCGATATCGGCGGCGCGTTCAACGGCGCGGTGGTGAAACTCGCGGCGGCCGGGGCGCCTGTCACCTCGGTGATCAGCTATTACGGGTCCGACGACGAGAACTTCACCGGCTACTACGTACCGGAGAACAGCCCGATCCGCGGCGCCCGCGATCTGATCGGCAAGAAATTCGGGGTGAACACCCTCGGCGCCCACCACGAGTTCGTGGTCCGGGAATGGCTCGCCCAGCAGGGGCTCTCCAATGACGAGATCGCCAAGGTCGAACTGACCGTGGTGCCCCCGGTGAACGCCGAACAGGCCCTGCGCCAGGGCAATATCGACGCCGTCGCGCTCTTCGACATCTGGCGGGACCAGGCGGTGGCCCGGGGCGGTATCCGGCCGTTGTTCACCGACGGCGCGCTGTTCGGCGCCTTCAGCTACGGCACCTATATCGTCCGCGACGATTTCCTGGCCCGGAACAAAGACGCCGTCGCCGATCTCACCCAGGGCACCGCGCGCGCGATCCGCTGGGCCCAGACCACCCCGCGCGACCAGGTGATCGCGAGGCTCGAGGACATCATCACCCGCCGCGCCCGCAGCGGGGAGACCGCCGACAAGGCGGACTACTGGAAGAGCACCGGTGTCGCCGGACCCGGTGGGGTGGTGCGTGATCAGGAGATCCAGCTGTGGATCGACTGGCTGGTACGCAACGGTGAACTGGAACCGGGCAAGCTGACCGCCGCCGACGTCTACACCAACGACTACAACCCGTACGCCAACGGCACCTATCCCGAGAACGCCGGTCCGGACGGGCAGGCGATCGCGCAGCGCTGACCGGCCGGATCTCACGAACACATGACCTCTCCCTGGACAACACTGCGCCCACTGCTGCCCACCGTCTTCCTGCCCTCGGCCGTATTCGGTATCGGGCAGGGCGCCGGCTCCCCGGTGATCGCGCTGACCGCGCGCGACCTGGGCGCCTCGGTGGGTACGGCCGGGCTGATCGTGGCACTGGTCGGGCTCGGCGCCGTACTGGGCGATCTCCCGGCCGGGCGGGTGGTGGCCCGCTTCGGTGAACGTCGTTCGATCATCGCCGGATCGGCGATCGGCGCTGTCGGCGTCTCGCTTTCGCTGCTGGCCTGGACACCGGCCGCGCTCGCGCTCGGCGCCCTGCTGACCGGCGTCTCGAACGCGGTGTGGGGGCTGGCGCGGCAGAGTTATCTGGCCGAAGTGGTGCCGGTCGAGATGCGCGCCCGCGCCATGGCGACCTTCGCGCTGATGTGGCGGCTCGGTTTCCTGGTCGGCCCGTTCGTGGGCGCGCTGGTGATCCTGGGCATCGGCACCCGCGGCGGTTTCGCGGTGCAGCTGGTGGGTGTGGTGGTGTCCGGGTACCTCATGTCGCGGGTACCGGACCCGCCGCGGGCCCACGACGCACCCGCGGGTGGCGTTTCGCTGACGACGATCCTGCGCCGCCATCGCGGGCTGCTCGCCACGCTGGGCGCCGGTTCGATGCTGATGGGCGCGGCGCGCGCGTCACGAGAGGCCGCACTACCGCTGTGGGCCGACCATATCGGCCTCGACGCCGCTTCGGCCTCACTGGTGTTCGGCATCGGCGCCGCCTTCGACCTGCTGTGCTCGTATCCGGCCGGGCAGCTCATGGACCGCTACGGCCGCCGCTTCATCGCGGTACCGTCGCTGCTGATCATCGCGCTCTCGTATTTTCTGCTGCCGTTCTCCCACGATGTGTGGACGATCGGGGCGGTGGCCGTGATCATGGGCATCGGCAACGGGTTCGGCAACGGCGTCATCATGACCCTGGGCGCCGATGTGGCCCCGGCCGCCACCCGTGCCGAATTCCTGGCCGCCTGGCGGCTCACCCACGACTTCGGGATGTTCCTGGGCCCGTTGTCCGCGGGCGCGGCCGCGACGGTGGTGGCGCTGGGGGCGGCGGTCGCCGGGCTGGGGGTGGTGTCGGTGACGGGGGCGGTGGTGATGTACCGATACATTCCCCGATTCGCTCCGGTGGCGGACCGCCGTACCGTCGCCCCGGTCCCGGCGCCCACCACAACCGCCTAGCGGTTGGGCCGAGCCAGGGCGGCCATACCCGCTCCGACTCGCTGTGCCAGTTCATCCAGCTCTGGCGGTGCGATGACGAGATACTCGGATTCTGTCCGCGTAGGCGTCGGTATCGATCGTTGCGATCCGCCGGGAATTCGGTGTTCCGCGGCGTTGTGCCGGTGTGTTCTCTGGATCCATGGTTACCGCTGCTCCATTTCGAGGGCGTGGCCGGTGTGCCCGATCTTCTGCCGGCTGTTGTATTCGGTCCGCCGGTGCGATGTCCGCTACGGCTTCTGCCCTCGGAGACGCCGGTTCCTCCGGGGGGGAGCCCGAGAGCGAACCATGCCCGCCGTCGGGCTCGCTCATTCCCTCGGTGGTGCACCCGCACAACGACATCGGCCCACTCTTTACGCGAATCGGGCGATGGCGTGGAGGACGGCCTCGCCCATGGCGGGGCTGCCGGTGTGACCGGAGTCGTCGATGATGCGCAGGCGGGCGTCCGGCCAGGCCTTCGCGAGTTCCCACGCGGTTTCGAGCGGGCAACTCAGGTCGAGGCGGCCGTGGATCAGTTCTCCGGGGATTCCGATCAGGCGTCCGGCTTCGCGCAGCAGGACACCTTCGTCGAGCCATGCCGCGTGCGCGAAATAGTGCGTGCAGATCCGGCCGAAGGCGAGCGTCGCGGTATCCGGGCCCGAGCTGTATTGGCCCGGTCTGCCCAGGGATTCGTGCGCGATCACCGCGTCCTCCCAGCGGCACCACTCGGTGGCGGCGTTGCGCCGGACCACCGGATCCGGGTGTTCCAGCAGTCGGCGGTAGCCCTCCACCAGATCGCCGTCGCCGGGCAGCGCGGCCCGGAAGCGTTCCCACTCGGCGGGCAGCAACCGTCCGACGTCCCGGTACAGCCAGTCGATCTCGCGGCGGCGAGTGCTGGTGACCCCGACCAGCACGATTCCGGTGACCCGCTCGGGGTACCGCTCGGCGTAGGCGAGGATGAGCGTCGACCCCCAGGATCCGCCGAACAGCAGCCAGTCGTCGATGCCGAGATGGGTCCGCAGTCGCTCCATATCGGCGATCAGGTGTTCGGTGGTGTTCACCGTCATATCGGTGTCCGGGTCGGCCGCGCTCGGCAGGCTCCGCCCACATCCGCGCTGATCGAACTGCACGATCCGGAAGACATCCGGATCGAACGACTTCCGCGGCCCCGGACTGCTGCCGCTGCCCGGCCCACCGTGTACCACCAGCGCCGGACGTCCGGCGGGGTTTCCGCTGGTGCACCAGTACACCTGATTCTCGTCGCCGACCTCGAGCAGCCCGTCGACGTACGGCTCGATCGGGGGAAAGGGTGTGGGCACGCTTGCCGAGGTTAGCGAAGGCCCGCGGCTTCGACGACCGTGCGGGCGGCGCGGTGTGGTCATCGGCGGAACCGCTCCGCAAGGTTCCCGAAAGGTTTTCTCGAGCGGGGCCGATAGGTTTGCCGGTATGACGCACAGAGTTGTCCGCCGGGTCGTACTCGGCGCGGGGTGGTGTGCGCTGCTGGCCGGAGTGCTCGGGATCGGGCTCTATCTGGGTGGATGGCAGCGGCGGGAGCTGATTCTGCTGGCCTCCGGGGCGACGTATCTGATGCTCGGGGCGCTCGCCGCGCCGGTGCTGTTCGTGGCCGCCCGGGGCTGGCGCAGTGCCGCCGCGGCGGGGATCGTGCTCACCGGTGTGCTGTGGACCCAGGTGCCGCTGTTCGTGGCCGACGGGCGCGCCGCCACCGGTGCGGGCGCGGAGCTGACGGTATTGCAGTCGAATCTGCTGTTCGGCGGCGCCGACGCGGGCACCCTCGTGGCGGCGGTGCGGGACCGGCAGGTGGATGTGCTGACCGTGAACGAGCTGACCGACTCCGCGGTGGCGAATCTGAGTGCCGCCGGACTCGATTCGCTGCTGCCCCATCACTATCTGGATCCGGGGGACGGGGGCGGCGGCACCGGTATCTACAGCCGGTTCCCGCTCTCCGACCCCGTGCGACACCAGGAATTCGTACTCGGCAACCTCTCCGCGACGCTCACCCACCCGGAGCTCGGCCCGGTGACGGTGTTCGCGTTCCATCCGCTGCCGCCGAATATCGACCACGCGGCCTGGCTGACCGAGATGCGTGCCGCCGATACCCTCCTGCGCGGCACGGACGGGCCGGCGGTGGTCGGCGCGGACTTCAACGCGACCAGCGATCACGCCGCCTTCCGGCAATTGGTGAGCGGTGACTTCGCCGCGGCCGCGGATCAGGCGGGAGCAGGCCGGCTGCTGACCTATCCGGCCGACCGATCCTGGGGTCCGGTGATCGGAATCGATCACATACTTGTCTCGGGCGGCACCACCGAACACATCAGCACCTTCACCGTCCCGGGCTCCGATCACCGTGCCGTGCTCGCCCGCCTCCGCCTGACCACCCCCTGACTTCCGTCCTCCCGCGATTCCTTCCCGCCATTTCCAGGAGAGAACATGTCCTCCCGCACCCGCCTGCGCACCCTCACCTGCACCACGGTCATCGCCCTCGCCGCCGGTTTCGGCTCGGTGGCGTGCAGCAACGACCGCTGGTGTGAATTCGATGCCACCGATACCAAGGTCGACAATTCCTATTGCGAGAAAGGCACGCCCGGCTACGAATGGGAACCGGACAGCGACGGGAAGTCGAAGAGCAAGAAGTCGAAATCCACGACCTCCAAACGCAACAAGAACTGAGTGACTCCGAACCCCGGCGCGAGACGCCGGGGTTCTCCTATCCGAGACCGATCGCTGCTGGATTGCTCCGCGGGGAACTATTGCGGCGATTTCAGCCGGATGCTCCCGCCGACCGCACCCCAGCGGGCCGATCGCGAGCGGCGCTATCGATGCGCGTCGTGGCACTGCCTACCGGTCGATCGCCGCAATAGTGGCGATGCTCGCGCGCGGCGGCCGTGGCGACCAGTTCCGCTTTCAGATACACGATTGCTCGACACATCGGTGATGCTCCTGGCATAGTCTTGGTGCGCACCCGGTGCGGGGTCCGAAACCGCTGTCGGCGTGGTCGATACGGACCACCGGCCCTCCGCACTCCAGGCATCGGGTCGATGTTCCCCCAGGGCCATTGGGGGAGGGGCCCGCACCGGGCGCCCTATGAGTAGAGCGTTGCCGCAACGGAATTCACAGCGGCCTCGTGGATATTTCGCCGGAAATCACCCGCCTTCCATCGCGGGGCATTCCATATTCCGCTCATCCGATTAGCAAGGGGAACGATCATGGCCATGGGATCGACGCTTCCGCGCCGCGCACTGGGGCAGCAGTTGCGAAAACTCAGGGAACGCATCGATATGAGTCAGGCGGCGGCGTCGCGAATCGCCGAGACCAGCCCGCAGTCCTACGGCCGGTTGGAGGACGGCCGTATCACCAAGGTGACCGATATGGCACTCAACGCTCTCGCCAATGCCTACCGGGCGACCGATGACGAGCGTCGGCTCCTGCTCGATCTGGCGCGGGAGATCCGGGTGAGCCCGGCCTCCGGATCGGGCTGGTGGCGGGCGTATTCGGATGCCATCGCGCAAGGTTTCGATCACTATCTGGCGCTCGAGGAGGCGGCCGACCGTGTGACGTCGTGGCAGACGGCGGTGGTACCGGGCCTGCTTCAAACACGGGAATATCGCCGGGCAATGACCTGGGCGTTCCTGCCGAACGGTTCACCCGACGAAGTGGAGCGCCACCTCGATCTGCTCGCCGAGAGGCAGGTATCGCTGGATCGGGAAGAGTTCCGCTTCGAGGCAATTCTGTCCGAGGCCGTGATCCGCCGGAAGGTGGGGAGCTCATCGGTCATCGGCGAACAGCTCGGGCACCTTCTCCGGGTATCGGAAAGCGATTCCGTCGATGTTCGGGTCGTGGCGTTCGCTGAGACGAATCCGGTCGGATTGGCGGGAAACAGCTTTGTTCTGTTCGAGTTTCCGCCTCTTCGTAGTTCTGGTCTCGAGTCGCCTCCCGTCGTCTACATGGAAGGATTGACGGGAAATCTCTATATCGAGAGCGGCGCGGAGGTGACCCGATTCTCTCACGAGGCGGAGACGCTTCGACGTGTAGCGTTGTCGGCGGTGGCATCGCGTGACCTGATGCTACGGGCCTCGAAGGAGTTCAGATGATCGACCTGTCCGGCGAGCGATGGTTCAAGAGTTCACACAGCGCGGGCGGTCAGGATTGTGTCGAGGCCGCCCATATTGCGCGGGGCTCGGTCGCGGTGCGTGACAGCAAGAACCCGTCCGGCCCCGCCCTGATCTTCGACGCCGGGCAGTGGGACGCATTTCTCGGTGCGGCCAAGTCCGGGAATTTCGATCCACACTGATTCGCGGACTCCGATCCCGGCTCCGGGCGCGCTACGGGTTCGGCGGTAGCGCGAGCCGCATCTCGAACTCCAGGCGCGGATCCTCGGGGGAAATGGTCGCGGTGACACCGGTGCGGCGGAAGCCGTGGCGGTGATAGAGGCGTTCGGCGATATCGTTGCCGTCGGAGACCTCCAGGCGGACAGCGGGGTGACCGCCGGCCCTCGCCCAGTCGATCACCGATCGGACGAGGAGGTCCCCCACACCGGCGCCGCGTGCATCGGGTGCCACCCACATCGAGATCAGGTGCGCGCCGTCGCCCTCGGCGACGGCGCCGACCGTGCCGAGATCGAGATCGCCGGTGGTGCAGAGGAACTGCGTCCGGGCGGCGAGAAGGTCGCACCAGCCCTGGTCGGTGCGTGCCTCGGCTTCCGCCAGGGTGGAACCGAAGGCGTAGGGGGCCTCGGCGAGGGCCAGCAGCCGGATGCGGCGGAAACGGGGCCAATCGCCGGGGCCGAGGCGGTGGATGTGGACCTCGTCGATATCCATGGTCACCACCTTCCCCCGGTGTCACCGGCCGGGGGAAGGTGGACGGCGGGGTTCGTTCTTCCGGTGCGGCCCGGACCCGGAGTCATCTCGTGATGCCGGCGGCACGCGCCGCGCGGAGCCAGTCGGGGAATTCGCCGAGCAGCCGGTTGTAGAGGTCGGTGTCGGTCACGGCGTCGATATCGTCGACCGCGAAGAATCCGGCGTTGTCGACGCGACGGCCGGTCATGGTGTCCAGGTTCCGCAGCACGCCGTACTCCGCCTTCCCGAGGCCGATGAACTGCCAGAAGGCCGGCAGTGCCGACGCTTCGCGCAGGAGGGCGCCGATCTTGGATTTCTCACGGAATCCGCCGTCGGTGAAGAACAGGATCAGGGTGGGTTCGCTGTGGCGGGCGACGGAAGCGATGACCTCACGCATGATAGGCAACTCGTTGTTGGATCCGCCCAGCTCGCCGTAATCGATCCCGCCGTGATGGCCCCGCAGGTGAAGGAATTCGGCGCACCAGGCATCCGCCTTCTCGATCGTGACGTCCGGCAGCCGGGCGTAATCGGCGGCGTAGAGGTAGGGCTCGAGTTTCCCGTCGTCGTCGAGCTGGACCGCGACCGGGATCATGCGCTCGACAATGCGCTGGACCGTGCCCCCGGAGTACAGGCGGCGCATACTCCCGGTTTTGTCGATCACCAGGACAACCCGGGCCCGCACCCCGACCGCGCCCTTGTCCAGCAGGACCTTCGTGACCGCGCGTTTGCGGAGATCGAGCTGCTGCCGCTTCTCGAACGAGAGCTGTTCCTCGCCGCGAACCGCTCGGATGTCCTGGCCGAGCCCGTGTCCCGCGCGGCCCGCGGCCGGGATCAGCGGCGGGGTGTCCGGGACCGGGGTGGTCGCCGGGGCCTCGTCCACGGTGATCCCGTGGTCGGTCGCCAGCGCGGCGAGGCCGCCGGCGTAGCCCTGGCCCACCGCCCGGACCTTCCAACCGCCCGCGTGCCGGTACATCTCGACAGCGATCACCACCGATTCCGTATCGAGTCCCTCGATGCGGAAGGAATGACACCGGGAGCCGGAGGAATCGGTGATATGCGCGTGGAGCGGTCCGGAAGGGCCGAAGGTCGCACCGGCGGCGTCCATCGATACGACCACGCGGACCCGGTCGATCTCGGCGGGCAGCGCGCCGAGCGAGAGGGCCACATGCTCGGACCGGCCCGCGGTACCGGGCCGCAGGCGGACGCCCGGGGCGGACGGCTGGTCGAAGAAGACGAAGTCGTCGTCGGACCGGACCGATCCGTCGGCGGTGACCAGTAGCGCGCAGAGATCCGCCGCGGCGGTGATATCGATCGTGACGGTGAGATCGGTATCGGCGAGCCGGGCATTCTGGCCCTTGATCAGGTGCGTGGTGGACATGGATTCCCTCCGGCGGGATGTGTCGGCTCAGTGGAAATCGCGGGGGACCGCCGTTTCGTTGCGGCCGGGTTTGCCGTGAGTTATCCGAGAGTCGGGCGTTCGATTCGGATCGGCGGTGTCGGCGGCGGCCGGCCGCGTGGCGTTCCCGGGTGCCCGCCGCATGCGCCGGTAGAGTTCATGTGCGCATCAATGCACGTCTAATGGCATTTTCGGTTGAGTCGACATGATCGGGGAGGCGATGGACAGGCGTTCGATGCTGGCGATACTGGCCGCGGGTACCGCGGTGGCGCTGACAGGTTGCCAGCGGGCGCAGGGCGACCCGGTGGTTGCCGAGCGGCCGGTGGCGCCGGAGGTGCGGGTTCCCGCGGCCGTCGAACCGCCACTGCTGCCGCCTCCGCCGGGCGGGCCGAGAACACCGATACCGCCCGCGACCATCACCGCCCTGCCGGGCCCCGGCAGCGCGATGGCACTCACCGTGGACGACGGCGCGAGCGCGGAGGTCGTGGGCGCCTACATCCAGTTCGCGAAGGACACCGGCGCGCGCTTCACCTTCTTCGTCACCGGTTACTACCCCGCCTGGACCGAGCATCGCGACGCCTTGCGACCGCTGGTGGAATCCGGCCAGATCCAGCTCGCCAACCATACCTGGGACCACGCCGATCTCACCTCGCTGCCGGAGATGGAGGTCGCCGACGAACTCTCGCGCTGCAAGATGTTCCTGAACAACACTTTCGGGGTGAGCGGTGCGCCCTACTATCGTCCGCCCTTCGGCCGGCACAACGACGCGGTGGACCGGATCGCCGCCGATCTCGGGTACCGGGTGCCGGTGATGTGGTACGGGTCCCTGTCCGATTCCGGGTATATCACCGAGCAGTACCTCATCGAATGCGCCCACAAATACTTCACTCCGCAGACGATCGTCATCGGGCACGCCAACTTCCTTCCTGTCACCCGCTGCTACGGGCAACTGGTGGACATCATCCGTGAACGGAAACTCGCGCTGGTCACCCTCGACGACGTCCTCACCCTCGCCTGACCGGACGCCGGTGGCCCGTGCGGTCTTGGTCACGAGGCCGTAACGCGATCCGAACCGCCATGACATGACGCCCCACCAGACTTCCCCGAGTGTGATCACGCCGGGAAGTGAAGGTGAGGTGATATCACATGACCGCGGAGCCGATGGAACGGACCGTGGCGGACACGGTGTATCAGCAGTTCCGCCGCAGGATCCTGGAAGGGCGCATCAAACCGGGAACCCGGGTATCGATCCGTTCGCTGGCCCAGTCGGCCGGAGTGTCGACCATGCCGACCCGGGAAGCGTTGAAGCGGCTGCAGTTCGAAGGGCTGGTCGCCTTCGACCGGCGGGCGGTCACGGTGACGGCGCTCGACGCGGAGGAGATCCGGCAACTGTTCGCCATCAGGCTGACGGTGGAACTCCTCGCCACCGAATGGGCGCTGCCCCGGCTGGACGAGGACGGAATAGCCGCCATGCGGGCCGTTCTCGACGAAATGAACGATCCCGCGATCGCCCCGGACGCCTGGCGTGAGCTCAATCGCACCTTCCACCAGACCTTCTACAGTCATGCCCGCAGCCGCTATCTCATCGAGCTGATCCACAACATCTGGGACCGGATCCAGCCCTATATGGCGATCTACGCCTCGGCGGGTCACAACCTGGACGACGCCCGGCAGGACCACGAGCACATGATCGGGTTGATGGCCGGCCGGAAACTCGATGCCCTCCTCGACGCCACCAGGTATCACATCGAAACAACCGCGGAGGCCATCATCGGCGCGCTCGGAGAACCACACGGATCGGACGCCGCCACGGTGGACTACGAGGAATTGTCGATCGCGTCGTTCCACCGGATGATCGAGCGCGGCGAGACCACCAGCGCGAAACTCACCGGCTGGTATCTGGACCGGATCGAGGAAATCGACTCGACCGGTAATCCGGACGGCCCGCAACTGAACTCCGTGGTCACGCTCAACCCGGACGCCTTGGCCGACGCCGCGCGACTGGACGAGCGGTACGCGCGGACGGGCGAATTCGCCGGACCGCTGCACGGCGTTCCGGTTCTGGTCAAGGATCAGGGCGAGACACGCGGTATACCGACGTCCTTCGGGTCCGAGGTCTTCGCCGATTACCTACCCGACACCGATGCCGCGGTCGTCCGGCGCCTCCGGGAGTCGGGCGCGGTCATCCTCGGCAAGACCGCGATGTGTGATTTCGCCGCGGGCTGGTTCTCGTTCTCGTCCCGGACCGGCCACACCAAGAACCCGTACGACACCGACCGGGAGACCGGGGGATCGAGCGCCGGGACCGCGGCGGCGGTCACCGCCAACCTGTGTCTCGTCGGTATCGGCGAGGACACCGGCGGATCGATCCGGCTACCGGCTTCGTTCACCAATCTCTTCGGCCTGCGGGTCACGACGGGGCTCATTCCCCGCACCGGCTTCTCGCCGCTGCTGCACTTCCAGGACACCCCCGGGCCCATGGCGCGTACGGTCCCCGATCTGGCGGCCGTGCTCGACAGCATCGCCGGGTACGACTCCACCGATCCGTACACCGGTATCGCGACGGCTCATCCGGACATCGGGAACTACGCCGCCGGGGTCGGCGAGGTGAACGCGGAACTGTTGCGCACCTTCCGGATCGGCGTGCTCACCGACGCCTTCGGCGCCGGACCCGACCAGGAATCGACGAACGCCGTCGTGCGGGCGGCGATCGAGCATCTCGGCAGGCTGGGCACCGAGGTGGTCGACGGGGTGCGCCTCGCGGACCTGCCCTCGTGGATCGCGGAGACGTCGCTCTACACGCGCTGCTCCAGGAAGGACATCAACGATTTCCTGGCGCGGCGCCCCGGCGCCCCGGCCGCATCGGTGGACGAGATCGTCGCGGCCGGGCGGTTCCACCCGCTCACCGACCTGTTCGGGGATCTCGTCTCCGGCCCGGACGAACCCGGCGACGACCCGGTCTACCTCCGGGGGCGGCTGCGTCAGGAGCAATGGCGGCGGGTCCTCGTCTCGATGATGGCGGAGGCCGGTGTGGACTTCCTGGTCTACCCGACGGTTCAGGTCCCGGCCCCGACGCGGGCCGAACTGGAAGCGAAACGCTGGACCGCGCTCGACTTTCCCACCAACACCGTGATCGCCTCCCAGACCTCGCTGCCGGCGATGAGTATCCCGGCCGGTTTCACCGATTCGGGCCTGCCCATCGGCCTGGAGGTGCTGGGCCGGCCGCTGTCGGAGCTCTCGCTGCTGCGTTTCGCGCGGGCGTGGGAGCTGGCCGCGAGGCCGCGGCGGCCGGCGATATCGACGTCCTCGGCTTCCCGCTGATCACAGATTTTCCACGTCAACGGTGACCTGGACGGAATCTTCGGCGCCTCGGCGCTTCTCGTTCGACAAAGGATGGTCTCGCATGACAACAACGCGTATCGACGAAACACCGGCGGTGGAACCGGATAAACACACCGGGCTCGAGGAGGAATTCGAGAATGTCCCGGTCCCCGAATCGCATCGGCGGTCGGTGTTCTCGGTATCGGCGGTGTGGTTCGGATTCCCGATGGTCCTCACCTCCGCCATCTTCGGCGGGACCATCGCCTACGGACTGGGCTTCTGGAAGGGCGTGCTGTCCATCCTGATCGGCAATCTCGTCCTGTTCGCCTACGTCGGCGCGCTGTCCTATCTCGCGGGCACCACCGGTAAGAACTTCGCGCTCAGTGCGGCCGAAACGTTCGGCCGGAACGGGGCGAAGATCGTGGCGGGCTTCCTGTCGACGGTCGTGATCGGCTGGTTCGCCTTCCAGACGGGATTGACCGGCGCGACCCTGGAAACCTCACTCGGCTGGAATGCCACGCTGCTCGCCCTGGTCGCGGGCCTGCTGTACATCGGTATCACCTTTATCGGCATCCGCGCGCTGACCATCATCGGCCTCATCGCGGCGCCGCTGTTCATCGCCCTCGGGATCGTCGCCGTGGTGATCGCGACGCGCTCCGACGGTATCGGTGCGATCACCTCCTACCAGGGCGCGAGTGATGCGACGGTGCTCTCGGTCGGCGCGGCGATCTCGATCGTGGTCGCCGGTTTCGTCGACTCCGGAACGATGACCGCCGACTTCACCCGCTGGTCCCGCAACGGCAGGGAAGCCGTCGTCGCCACCTTCAGCGCGTTTCCCGTCGCCAACGCGATCGCCATGATCGTCGGCGCGATCGTCGTGGCCGCGGGCGCCGCCGTGAACCCGGCCGCCAACGGCGGTGATTTCCTGCCGATCCTCACCGATCACGGTGCGGTGCTGACCGTTCTCGCGGTCGTCTTCGTCTTCGTGAACCTCGGATCGGTCTGCGCTCATTGCCTGTACAACGGCGCGGTCGGGTGGAGCCAGCTCACCGGGTCGAAGATGCGGCTGCTGACCATCATCCTCGGGGCCGTGGGTGTGGTGATCGCGCTGGCCGGGGTGTGGAGCCATTTCGCCACCTGGCTCAATCTGCTCGGTATCTTCGTGCCCTCGATCGGCGCGGTGCTGATCGTCGATCAGCTGATCACCCGCCGCGCGGCCGCGCGCACGATCACAGGTCTGCGGGCCCAGCCGTTCGTCGCCTGGTTCATCGGCGCCGCCTGCGCCTACGCGGTGCACCACTGGGCGCCGCAACTGAGCGAAGCCCTCGTCGGAATGGTGTGCGCGGTCGTCGCGTACCTCGTCGTCGAGGCGGTCGTCCCGGAACGGGCCGGCCGCACCGCGGTCGCCGATACGACAGAAACCGAGGTAGCGCAATGACACTCGCCTCCGAGACCGCACTGGCCGGAATGTCGGCGGTGGAGATCGCCGCGTCGATCCGCGACGGCCGGATGACAGCGACCGACGTCGTGGAGAGCGCGCTCGCCCGGGTCGACGCTCTCGACGGCAGTCTGCACGCCTTCGTCGAACGCACCGATTCGATGGCGCGGGCGCAGGCGGCCGAAGTGGACGCGGCCTTCGCCCGCGGTGACGACCCGGGACCGCTGGCGGGAGTGCCGATCGCGGTCAAGGATCTGATCGCCACCGCGGGAGTACCGACCCGGAACGGGTCGGTCGTCTACGGGGACTGGATTCCCGACGAGGACGATATCGTCGTGGAGCGGGTCAAGAACGCCGGAGCGGTGATTCTGGGCAAGACCACCGTTCCCGAGTTCGGGTACAGCGCGGCCGGTCACAGCCCGGTGTCGCCACCGGCCCGCAACCCGTGGAACCCCGCACTGACTCCCGGCGGCTCCTCGGCGGGCTCCGCGGTGGCGGTCGCCACCGGTATGTCGCCGCTCGCCCTGGGCAGTGACGGCGGCGGGTCGGTCCGGATTCCCGCGTCGCTGTGCGGGCTGGTCGGATACAAGGCATCGATGGGCCGGGTCCCGCTCTACCCCGGATGCCGGGACGAGCGATTCCCCGGTATGTCGAGCTGGGAGACCATCGAGCACATCGGCCCGATGACGCGCTCCGTCGCGGACGCGGCGCTGCTCATGTCGGTGATCGCCGGACCGGATCCCCGCGACCGGCATTCCCTGCCCGCCGGTGACGTCGACTGGCGCGCAGCGGTTTCCGGGCCTGCGGCCGGGGGACTGGCCGGAAAACGCATCGCCTATTCGGCCGACCTCGGCTATCTGCCGGTCGATCCGCGGGTCCGGTCGACCGTGGCGGCGGCGGTCGAGACCTTCGAGACCCTGGGCGCCACGGTGGTCGAGGCCGATCCGGGAATCGATGACCCGCGGTCCTATATCTGGTCGATCGTCATGGCCGACAGCGATCTGGTGGGTATGCGCGGGCTGGTGGCACAGCATCGGGACCGCATGTCCCCGCATCTCGTCGATCTCATCGAAAAGCCCTGGACAGCGGAGGAGTTCACGACCGCGCAGATGATGCGCAAACGCGTGGTCAACCAGCTGTGGCGGTTCATGCGGAACTACGACCTCCTCATCACACCGACCCTGGCCGCACCCGCGTTCCCGATCGGTATCCAGGGCCCCGAGCTGATCGACGGCCGGATGGTGGATGCCGGGAGCTGGCTGGGTTTCCTGAATATCTTCAACTGGTCCGGACAGCCCGCGATCTCGGTGCCGGCGGGATTCACCGCCGACGGATTGCCCGTCGGTCTGCAGATCGTCGGCCCGCATCTGGGCGACGCCGCGGTGCTCGCGGCGGCGGCGCTCTACGAACAGGAAAAGCCGTGGCAGCACCTGTGGCCGGAACTCGGGTCACCGGCGGCCGGTGCGATAGGAGAGGAGTATCCCGCCCGATGAGCGGACTCGACGGACTCAACCCGACACCGGGCGCGCTGGTCCTGGGATTGGTACAGGCGCGCGTGCCCACCATTCGCGAACCCGGCGATCTGCCGGCCACCGCCGAGCGGCTGGCGGGCATCGTGCGGGGCGCCAAGGCAGGTATGCCGACCATCGATCTGGTGGTCCTGCCGGAATACAGCATCAACGGGCTCGACCCGCAGACCTGGCTCGACGACGCACTGCTGTGCGACCGGGACGGCCCCGAGATGACGCTGCTCGCCGAGGCCTGCCGCGAGGCCGGGGTGTGGGGGTGCTTCTCGATCATGGAACGCAACCCCGCGGGAGCGCCCTGGAACAGCGGGATCGTCATCGACGACACCGGCCGGGAACGGCTGTACTACCGCAAGATGCATCCCTGGGTACCCGCCGAACCGTGGGCGCCGGGCGACCTGGGTATCCCCGTCTGCGAGGGACCGGCGGGGTCGACACTGGCGCTGATCATCTGTCACGACGGCATGCTGCCCGAGATGGCACGGGAGGCCGCCTACAAGGGCGCGAACGTCATCCTGCGGACGGCCGGCTACACCTACCCGATCCGGCAGGCCTGGCAGATCACCAATCAGGCGAACGCGTTCCAGAACCTGGCCTACACCGCCTCGGTGGCGCTGGCCGGACCGGACGGCAACAACATCTGGTCGCAGGGCGAGGCGATGGTCTGCGATATCGACGGCACGATTCTGGTGCACGGGGACGGAACACCCGACCGGGTGGTCACCGCGGAGGTGGTCCCGGCGCGCGCGGACCAGGCCCGGCGGACCTGGGGCGTGGAGAACAATATCTACCAGCTCGGGCACCGCGGATACTCCGCCGTCGAAGGCGGCGCGCGCGACTGCCCGTACACCTTCATGCGGGACCTGACGGAGGGCGTGTACCGGGTGCCGTGGGAATCCGAGGTCCGTCATGTGGACGGGACGGGCGCGGGCTGGGGTGTGCCGGCCGAAGTCCGCGCGCGCTAGCGGTCAGGCGGATTCGGCGAGGTTGTCGGCCGTCCAGATCTCGGCGAGTTCCTCGAGGGGGAGTTCGAGGACGCGGCTGAGGGAGACCACCGTGCCGAATCCGGGAGAGGGGAGGCGGCCGGTTTCGATCTTCCGGAGGGTCTCGGGGGAGATACCCGCCGCGCGGGCGACATCGGCCAGGTCCCGGCCGTCGCGGGCGGTGCGCAATCGGACGCCGAGGCGGCGGCCGGCATCGATCTGGGAAGGGGTCAGGGGGAGGCGGACCATGCGCTCCAGCTTAGAAGTGGTATTAATGTACCGCAAGGACGGTATAGAAATACCGATGATTCTGGAGGCTGTCATGGTGGAACTGAAAACACCCGAGGAGATCGACCGGATCGGAGTCGCGGGCGCGTTCGTGGCCGAGATCCTGGCCGAATTGCGGGCCAAGGCCGGGGTGGGGGTCAACCTGCTCGAGCTGGAGGCAATCGTGCGGGAGCGGATCCGGGACCGGGGCGCGCAGTCCTGCTACTGGGATTATTCGCCGTCGTTCGGGCGGGGCCCGTTCCGCAACACCGTCTGCCTGTCGGTGAACGACGCGGTACTGCACGGGCTGCCGTTCGACTACGACCTGCGCGACGGCGACGTGCTGACCATGGATCTGGCCCTGGGCATCGACGGCTGGGTGGCCGACGCCGCCACCACGATCATCGTCGGGACGCCGGATCCGGAAGATCAGCGGCTGGTGCTGGCCACCGAGGAGGCTCTGCGCGCGGGTATCGACGCCGCACAGGCCGGGCGCCGGATCGGCGATATCTCGGCCGCCATCGAGGCGGTCGCGCGGCGGCACGGCTACCCGGTGAACACCGAATTCGGCGGGCACGGGCTGGGACGCACCATGCACGAGGACCCGCACGTATCCAACGCGGGCCGGGCGGGGCGCGGCTATCCGCTGAAGCCGGGCCTGGTGATCGCCCTGGAACCGTGGTTCGCCAGGACCACCGACCGGATCTACACCGACCCCGACGGATGGACGCTCCGCTCCGCGGACGGATCGCGCACCGCGCACTCCGAGCACACTGTCGCCATCACCGCCGACGGGCCGCGGGTGCTCACCGCGGCCTGAGGGGGAGTGCCGCAGACGCGCCCCTCACCGCAGGGTGAGGGTGGTCTCCGACTCGATATGGGTCAGCTTCTCCGGATTGCGGACGAAGTAGAGACCGCGGATGCGGCCCTGCTCGAAGCGGAACGCCAGGATGCCGTCCAGGACATCGTCGACCTTGACGACGAACGCGGGACTGCCGTTGATCACCGTGAATTCGACGGCGCCGCGGTCTTTCCCACGGCGTCGGCGATCTCGTCGTAACCGAAATCGAAGACCTCACGCAGCACGAATACCGCGCGCTCGGTCGGCGACAACGTCTCCAGCACCAGCATGAGCGCCATCGACACGCTATCGGCGAGTTCGGCGTTCTCCGCGACATCCGGCGTGGTGAGCAGCGGTTCGGGCAACCACTGGCCGACGTAGGACTCCTTGCGGCGGTTCATGGATCGCAGCCGGTTCAGCGACTGGCGGGTGGTGATCCGGACCAGATACGCGCGCTGATCCTGCACTTGCGCGAGATCGACCTCGACCCACCGCAACCAGGTCTCCTGCAGCACGTCCTCGGCGTCGGCCGCGGAACCGAGCATTTCGTAGGCGACGGTGAACAGCAGATTGCGGTGGGCGACGAAGGTCTCGGTCGCGGTATCGCCGACGGGGTTGCCCATGATGTCGGTCCCTTTCTGGGGGTGCGGTGCGCCCGGGCGCGGAACGGGTCGTCCGGACCCGTGATCGACGGGTCCGGACGCCGGAGGAGTCAGGCCGCGGGTTCGCGGACGGTCGCGGTCGCTGCCCGGCGGTTCGCCACGAGTGCGGCGCGTTTACCGTCGGCGACCCACCGCAGTGAACCGGGTTTGCGCGCCTCCGCCGCCAGATGCCCGACGGTATGGACGCAGACGAACTCCTTGAGCCTGGCCCCGGCGCCGCCCGCGACGAAATACCGGTTGGCGGCGTCGTCGCGCGAGGCGAACTGGAAGATGCCGGCGGCGCGCCCCAGGCTGATGCACTGCCCGAAGAAGCCCAGGTCGATCGGTGCGGGGGTGCGGCCGGCGATCCGGGCGAGCACGGTATCGGCGGCATGCGCGCCGATCCTGGTGGCCGACTGGCAGCTCATCCGGAACGGCAGATCCGAGGGGGCGGTACTGTCCCCGGCTCCGATGATCCGGTTGTCGGTGACACTGGTCAGCGTTTCGTCGGTGCGCAGACGCCCGGCCTCGTCGGTGCTCAGCCCGCTGCGGGCCGCCAGATCCGGGACACCGAAACCGGCGGTCCAGATGGTCACCGCGCTCGGCAGCTCGCGGCCGTCACGCAACCGCACCGCCTCCCGCGTCACGGCGGTCACCCGGGCGTCGGGCCCTTCGAGCACGGTGACGCCCAGCCGGGCCAGCCGTTTCGCGACCGAACGCCGCCCCCGCGCGTGCAGGTACGGGCCGAGCACCCGGCCGCAGACCAGGGTCACCGGGCGGCCCCGTTCCGCCAGTTCGGCGGCCGTTTCGATACCGGTCGGACCGGCGCCGACCACTGTCACCGGCGCGGTCGCGGGCGCCTGTGCCACCACCGGCAGCAGCCGCCGCGCCTCCTCGTAGGTGGTGATCGGATAGGCGAATTCGGCCGCCCCGGGAATACCGGGATCGGCGCTGCCGCTGCCGACGGCGTAGATCAGATAGTCGTAACGCCGGGCGCCGCCGGCGGCCAGTTCCACCGTGCGACCGGCGGCGTCGATACGGGTGACGGTGTCCACCACCAGCCCGACCCGTTCGGCGAGGACCTCGCGATACGGGACGACCGCGTCGTCGGAACCGCCCACCAGCTGATGCAGGCGGATCCGCTCGACGAAATCCGGGCGCGGGTTGATCAGGGTCACGGTCACATCGTCGCGCTGGGTCAGCCGGTTGGCGGCCAGGACGCCGGCATAGCCACCGCCGATCACGACTACCTCGGTGTTCTCCGACATGATGTCTCCTCGCTTCAGGGGGTCGAGCATGAGACACCGGGGAACCGCGGCGTGTGACAGGTGGTGACGTGGATCACTTCCGGCTGGGTCAGGTCGCCTGGCTGACCGAGGACATATGGAAATCGGGCACCCGCAGCGGTGGCATCGCCGTGCGGGTGAACCAGTCCTTCCACTCCCTGGGCAGCGTCTGCTCGGTGGCCCCCGCCTCGGTGACCCGGCGCAGCAGATCCAGCGGGCTCTCGTTGAACCGGAAATTGTTCACCGCCCCGGTGACCTCTCCGTTCTCCACCAGGTACACCCCGTCGCGGGTGAGGCCGGTGAGCAGCAGGGTCGCCGGGTCCACCTCGCGGATGTACCAGAGGGTGGTGAGCAGCAGACCGCGTTCGGTGCGGGCGATCATCTCGTCCAGTGTGGCCTCCGAACCGCCGGTGAGCAGCAGGTTGCCCACCGGGACGGTGGGGGAGGCGTCGTAGTCGGCGGCGGTGGCGCGCGGATACACCAGATCGGCGATCGCGCCGTCACGCAACCAGTCCACCCGCCGCGCCGCCATCCCGTTGTCGAAGACCGACAGCGTTTCCGAGGACGCGGGAGTGGCCACGAACGGCAGGCACTGCAGGCCCGGGGCGTCCGGATCCGACGACAGGGTCAGCGGGATATCGGTGAGCTTCTCCCCGACCCGGGTACCGCCCGCCGCGGCGAAGGCGGTATGCCCCTCCTGCGCGCCCCGCCCCTCCATCGACCAGTACATATAGATGAGCAGATCCGCGACCGTCGAGGGCGGCAGCAGCGTCTCGTACCGGCCGGCGGGCAGGTCCACCCGCCGCGCCGACCAGTCCAGCCGCCGCGACAGTTCCGCCAGCAGCGCCGGGATGTCCACATCGCCGAAATCGGTGGTGCCCGCGCCCACCCAGGCGCTGGCCAGCTCCGCGCCCGCGCCGCGTTTGCCGTTGATCTCCACCGACCCGGTGGGCTGGGTGTAGCGGCGGCGGACCCCGGTGGAGGTGCCCAGCCAGGTGGTCTGCACCTGGTGGTGGGCGAATCCGTAGAGCCGGTCGGCGCCGTCGAAACCGGCGGACAGGCCGGTCGCGAGACCGGAGAACACCTCGATACCGGTCGCGGCGGGCGCGTCCGCCCAATCCGGCGCCGGCGGGGCGATATCGGCCGCCAGCAGCGGCATGGCGTCACGCGCGGGTTCGGCGGCGGTCGCGGCGGCCTCGCTCGCGCGGACCACCCCTTCGATATCGGCGGGATCCACGCTGGTCGAGGCCACACTGCCGACCCGAGCGGTCCGCGGCCCCTCCCGGTACACCGAGATCACCGACCAGTGCCGCGAGACCGACTGCCCGTTGGTGGTCATGGAGTTACCGGCCCAGCGCAGCGACGCGTCGTAGTCGTCGGTGACGATGACGATCGCCTCGTCGGCCCGCGACAGCGCGAGTACCCGGTCGACCACCTCACCCGCGGGCAGTACACCCGCACCGATGCCCGTCATCGTCGCGCCTCCGTCCGGGTGTTGAGTACGTTCACGCCTCGGACCAGCACCGACGGGCAGCCGTGGCTGACCGCGGCGACCTGTCCGGGCTGCGCCTTACCGCAGTTGAACGCGCCGCCCAGCTGCCAGGTCGACGGTCCGCCGACGGCCTCCATCGACCCCCAGAAATCGGTCGTGGTGGCCTGGTAGGCGACGTCGCGGAGCTGGCCGTCGAGTTTCCCGTCGCGGATCCGGAAGAAGCGCTGGCCGGTGAACTGGAAGTTGTAGCGCTGCATATCGATCGACCAGCTCTTGTCGCCCACGATGTAGATACCGTCGCCGACCCGCGAGATCAGATCCGCCGTACTGGTATCGGTCTCGGGATCGGGTTGCAGCGAGACGTTCGCCATCCGCTGGATGGGGACATGATGCGGGGAATCGGCATAGGAGCAGCCGTTGGAGCGGTCCAGGCCCAGCCGCGGCGCGAATACGCGGTCGAGCTGGTAGCCCACGAGCACGCCGTCGCGCACCAGATCCCAGCTCTGCCCGGCCACTCCGTCGTCGTCGTAGCCGACGGTGGCCAGGCCGTGTTCCTGCACCCGGTCGGCGGTGACGTGCATGATCGGGGTGCCGTAGCGCAGGGTGCCGAGCCGGTCCGGGGTCGCGAAGGAGGTACCGGCATAGGCCGATTCGTAGCCGATGGCCCGGTCGTATTCGGTGGCGTGGCCGATGGATTCGTGGATGGTGAGCCACAGGTTGGTCGGGTCGATCACCAGATCGGTGGGCCCGGCGACCACACTGGGCGCCTTCACCTTCTCCGCCAGCCACTCCGGGATGCGGGTCAGTTCGGTATCCCAGTCCCAGGTCCCGTCGGCCCCGGTGACGTACTCCCAGCCGCGCCCGACCGGTGGGGCCAGGGTGCGCATGGTCTCGAACGCGCCGGACGCGCTGTCCACGGTGATCGCCTCGAACTGCGGCTGCAGGCGCACCCGCTGCTGGATGATCGACGACCCCGCGGTATCGGCGTAGTAGGTCTGCTCCTTCACCTGCAGCAGGGCCGCCGAGACATGATCGACGCCGTCGGCCGCCGACAACCGGCCCGAATAGTCCTGGAGCAGCGCCACCTTCTCGGCGGCGGGCACGGTGAACGGGTCGATCAGATACGACGACACCCACCGGGCATCCTCGTACCGGGGTTCCGGCGCCAGTTCCACGCGCTCGCGGTTGAGGGCGCGCAAACCGGTCGCCACCGCCACCGCCGACCGGGCGACCTCGGCCGCGGTGGCCGGATCCAGGGCGGCGTGTGAGGCGAAACCCCAGGTGCCGTCCACGATCACCCGGACCGCGAAACCCAGTTCGACCTCATCGGTGAGGGCCTCGACGCGGCCGTCCCGTAACCGGACGGACTGGGTGCACAGCCGGTGCACCCGCAGGTCCGCGTGCTCGGCGCCGGCGGCGCGCGCCGCCGAGAGCGCCGCGTCGGCCAGCGTCGCCAGCGGTAGGTCCGCGAATTCCGGATCGATTGCGTGGCCGGGGGGTTGCCCGCCCCGCCCGGTGGAGGTCGCCGTAGTCACCCTGCCCAACCTAGTGCCCGGAGACCGTCCCGGGCGCGGCACTCAGCCGAACTGCTGCCAGCCGAGCCGGATCACCATCGCCACCACGACCACCAGCAGCACCACCCGGACGAACTCCGCGCCCCGGGCCAGCGCCATCCGCGAACCCACCACCGATCCCGCGATATTGGACAGTGCCATGGCCGCGCCCAGTGCCCACAGCACATGCCCGGTGGCGCCGAAGAACAGCAGCGCCCCGATATTGGAACCGCAGTTGATGACCTTCGCCATGGCGGCGGCGCGGACGAATTCGGTGCCGAGCAGGGTCGCGAAGGTGATGATCAGAAAGGTGCCGGTGCCCGGGCCCAGTAATCCGTCGTAGGCGCCGATGAGCCCCGCCGCCAGGCCGATCACCAGGATCGTCTTACGCCGTGACGGTGGATGGGTGGCCAGGGTGATACCGATCGTCGGCCGGGCGGTCACGAAGATCGCCACCCCGATCAGCACCACCAGCACGATGGGGATGAACAGGTCGCGGTCGATGAGCGATACCGCCGCCGCCCCGGCCGCCGAGGTCGCCGCCGCCAGTGTCGCGGCGGGTACCAGCAGCCGCCACTGCATCGGCACCTTGCGGGCGAAGGTGGCCGCGGCGGTGGCGGTACCGGCGACCGCCGCCAGTTTGTTGGTGCCCAGCGCGGTCTGCGGGGCCAGGCCGGGGGCGACGAGCAGCAGGGTCGGCAGCACGATCAGCCCGCCGCCACCCACCACCGCGTCCACCCATCCGGCCGCGGTGGCGGCCGAGAGCAGCAGTATCCAGTCGGTCACGTCCACGCGGGCCAGCAAATCAGACGGCCGGCGCCTCCCCGCGCCGCGGTCGGCGGGCCGGCCGGCGGACGCGGGCCTCCTAGGCTGGTCGGGTGCGCCGGTTCAGCCTGTGGCTTCGAGACAAACCCGTCGTGGCGGATTCCGTCCTGGCCGGACTGCTGCTGCTCCTCGATCTCGCGGTATCGCGGGACGCCACCAATACCGCCGCGTTCCTCGTCTTCTCGGTACTGATCCCGCTGCCCATCGCCTTGCGGCGGGTCTATCCGCGGGCGATGGCGGTCACCTTCATGCTGCTGTCGTTCTGCGCCAGCACCATCGGTCATATCGTCGGCGATCCCACCGTGCACGGCGCCCTGCTCGGGCACGGAATCATGCTGTACACGCTGGTGGCCTACCTCGGCCGCCGCGAGGGTCTCTGGTACGCGCTGGCGCTGGTCGCCGACACCGTCTACGGTATGGCGCTGGTCAGCGGGTTCAAGGCGAGCGATACCGCGTTCGTGAGCGTGTTCTTCGCGCTCTGCTGGGCGCTGGCCGAATTCTCCGGCGCCCGCCGCGCCTACGACGCGGAGGTCGCGGCCCGGCTCGCGGTCGCCGAATCCGACCGGGAGCGCCGCGCCCACGACGCGGTCTCGGCCGAGCGCACCCGGATCGCGCGGGAACTGCACGATGTGGTCGCGCACGCGGTGAGCGTGATGATCGTCCAGGCCGACGGCGCCCGCTACGCCCTGCGCGCGGATCCGGATACGACGGAACAGGCGCTGGTCACCATCGCCGGTACGGGACGCGAGGCGTTGCGTGAACTGCGCCGCACCGTGGCCCTGCTGCGCACCGAGCACGCCCCCGACCAGGTGCCCCAGCACGGCACCGCCGGGCTGGCGCGGGTGACGCAACTCATGCGGGACGCGGGCCTGGCCGTGGAACTGGAACTGGCCGGAGAACTCGACGAGGTGGCGCCCGAGGTGAGTCTGGGTATGCACCGGATCGTGCAGGAGGCGCTGACGAATACGCTGCGGCACGCCGGAGCGCATCCGAAAGCGTGGGTGCGGGTACGGCGGCGCACCGACGATATCGAGGTCGAGGTCACCGATTCCGGCGGTGTGCCGGTGCGCCCGGAAGACCGGATCCAGGGCAGCGGGCTGGGTCTGGCCGGGATGCGCGAACGGATGGCGGTGCTGGGCGGCAGTCTGGAGGCCGGCCGCACCACCGACGGCGCCTGGCGGGTCCGCGCCCGGATACCGCTGGCCCCACCGGATCGGGAATAGCCCGTCGCCGCCACTACATTGGAGCCCGTGCCGATCACCGTGCTCGTAGTCGACGACCAGGAACTCATGCGTGTGGGGTTGAAGATGGTGCTCGGCGCGCACCCCGATATCGAAGTCGTCGGTGAGGCCGACAACGGCGCCACCGCGGTCGCCCGGGCCGCGGAACTCGTCCCCGATGTGGTGCTCATGGATGTCCGGATGCCGGTGGTGGACGGGGTCACCGCCACCGGGCGCATCATCGAGGCCGAACACGGCACCCGGGTCCTGGTGATGACCACCTTCGACCTCGACGAACACGCTCTGGGCGCACTGCGCGCGGGTGCCAGCGGATTCCTGCTCAAGGACACCCCGCCCGAGGATCTGATCTCGGCCATCCGCAGCGTGGCCGCGGGGGACGCGGTGGTCTCCCCGAAGGTCACCAAACGCCTGCTGGACCGGTTGATCGTCGAGGAGCCGGCGCCGTCGCGCGATCCGGCGGTCCTGGACGTGCTCACCGTCCGGGAGCGCGAGGTGCTCGGGCAGATCGCCGCGGGCCGCTCCAACGCGGAGATCGCGGGGGAGTTGTTCCTCTCCGAGGCGACGGTGAAAACGCATGTCGGGCGGGTGCTGACCAAACTCGGGCTGCGGGACCGGGTACAGGCGGTGGTGCTCGCCTACGAGACCGGGCTGGTCCGTCCGGGCGGGTGATGCCCGAATTGCGGCATTCCGGGAGCAAAACCGGCCGCTCGTTCGTTACACGGGTAGTCCGACCCGAAAGGTTCGCCCATGCCCGTCCTCGGTTTCCTCGTCTACCTCGTCGTCGAGATCGCCGTTTTCGCCGCCGCCGTCGCCTGGCTCGGCGCGGTGCCGGCGATTCTGCTGCTGATCGCCAGTTCGGCCGCCGGCATGCTGCTGCTGGGGTCCCAGTGGCGGCGGGTCGCCGAACAGTTCCGCGGGGTCACCCGC
Organism: Nocardia sp. NPDC049935; assembly: GCF_055586645.1. Taxonomy (NCBI): domain Bacteria; kingdom Bacillati; phylum Actinomycetota; class Actinomycetes; order Mycobacteriales; family Nocardiaceae; genus Nocardia; species Nocardia sp. NPDC049935. The sequence goes on from NZ_JBVJHV010000001.1 coordinate 641,715, forward strand.
GGTGAGGTCGCGCCGGGCTCCGCGGTGGCCGACGGTGCGCTGGTGGGCCTCGGCAGCGGGCTCATGTTCGTGCCGGGTCTGGTCACCTCGGTGGTGGGCCTGCTGATGCTGCTGCCGCCCACCCGCGCGCTGCTGCGTCCGGTGGTGTCGGCGCTGGCCGCCCGGCGGGTGGCCACGATCACCGCAGCCGCCCGGCATCGCGGCGTCACCGTGGTGGACGCCGACGTCGTCGACGGTGTCGTGGTGGACGAGTGGTACACCGACGAGCCCCGTAGATCCGCGACCGTGCTCGAGCCCGGACCGTATCCGGGGCCGCGCCCCGGGCCCCAGGTCTGAGGCGGTTCAGCGGGCCGGGTCGTCGGCCATCCGGTACTCGCCGCCGCGCAGGCGGGTGAGCACCCCGCTGGTCCAGCCGGTGAGATTGTCGAACACCCCGCTCCACAGTTCGAGGAGATCGGTGGCATGCGGGGCCTCGTAGCGGCCCGGGTAGTCGCCGACCATTCCGAGCAATTCGTCGCGGATCCGCCGGCTGTGCTCGCGCTGTTCCTCCAGTTTCGCCACCACCTCCGCGCGCGGTAGCGCATCCATGAAGGCGATCCCGGCGCCGAGCTCTTCCATATCCACGCTGGTCAGCGCCGCGGCCATCCGCTCCCGGAATTCCGCCTCACCCGCCGGGGTCAGCTCGAACAGGGTGCGGCCCGGGCCGCGGTTGCCGTCCTCCGAGCCCAGGGTGCGAAGTTTGCCCTCCTGGGTGAGCTGTTTGATGGCGTGATAGATCGAGCCCGGCTGCACATTGGTCCAGGTATCGGCGCGCCACGAGAGCAGTTCGCGGCGCACCGCGTAGCCGTGTGTCGGCTGTTGCCGCCGCGCGACCCCCAACACCAGTAGCCGTACCGCCGACATCCGCGCTCCTTGTCCTCGCTCACCGGAACAGTACGGTACTCAAATTTGACTTCTTTACCTCGTGTTGCCTACCGTTCTGTAGTCAAATTTGATTATCGAGAGGGTTCTCATGGGCGATATCGCGGTCCCTGTCCTGCCGGCGCGCGATCTGGACGTCACACTCGATTTCTACGAGGCGCTGGGTTACGCGATCACGTACCGGCAGACCAAGCCCTACGTCTACGGTGCGGTCACAGCCCACGGTTGTGATCTCAACTTCACCGATCCGCGGGGGGAGGAGATGAAGGAGGGGGTGGCGGGCTGTTTGGTGCTGGTGGACGATATCGCCGCCCGGCACCGGGCGTTCACCCTCGGGCTGCGGAAGCGCTTCGGCGCCATCCCGGCCAAGGGCTACGGTCGCATCACCCGGTTCCGCCCGGGGCAGACCCGGTTCAGCCTGATCGATCCGGACGGGAACTGGGTGACCTATATCGAGAAGGGGGAACCGGAGGATCTCGAATACGGTGGCTCCGAGGAGCTCACCGGTCTGGCTCGGGTCCTGGACAACGCTCGGATCCTGCGGGATTTCAAAACCGACCATCAGGCGGCGGAACGCGCGATCGAAGCGGGTCTGCACCGTTACGGCGCCGAAGCGAGCCGATCGGAGCTGGCCCGGGCCCATGCGGCGCTGGCGGAATTGGCCGTGGCGCTGGAGAAACCGGAGAAAGCGGCCGAACGCCGGGCGGATCTGCGCGCACTGGCGCTGACCGCGGACGAACGCGCCGCCCTCGCCGGTGAACTGGGCGCCGCCGACGAACTGGCCGAATGGCTGAGTCCGCCGGAGAACTGAGACCGGCGGCCGGTTATTCGGACTCGGCCGGGACGAGTTCGATACCCACGGTGCCGGATTTGCCGCGCCGCAGGGTGCTGCCCCATACGATCAGCGGCCCGGCCAGCCGGTACTTGCGCCGGATCAGTTTCCGCACGTGCTCGCTACCGGAATCGTCGAGGACCCGTCCGGTGCCGCGGACGACCTCGCCGTGCGGGTTTCCCCGGAAATCACAGGGCTGCATGGTCACCTCGGGATTGCGCCGCAGGCGCTTCACCTTCCAGCTGTCGGTGACGGTCCACACGTACACCTTGCCTTCCTCGGCCACCACCCACAGCGGGGTGGCCACGGGCGTGCCGTCCTTACGGAACGTGGTGAGCAGGACGTAGTCGGCGGTACCGACCGCACCGGGAGCATTGGTCATGCAGGCAGGGTAATTCGCCGGCGTGCGGGAGGCGATCCGGCGAGCGCGGGCCGGCACCGCCCCCACCGGACGCACGGTCGTGCCGGCGGTGCGGCAGACTGGATCCCCGTGAGTACGCAGCTGCTGGTCGGAGGTCGGATCTACAGTGCGGCGGCGCCCGACGCCACCGCCATGGCGATCACCGACGGCGTGGTGGTCTGGCTCGGCGCCGATCACGTGGGACGGGCGCTGCACCCGGACGCCGAGGTCCGCGATCTCGACGGCGCGTTCGTGACCCCGGCGTTCGTGGAACCGCATCTGCACACCACCGCCTACGGTCTGCAGCGGCGGGGTCTGGATCTGTCCGCGGCCCGGTCGCTGCCGCACTGCCTGGAGCTGCTGGCACGGTTCGCCGCGGACCATCCCGACGGCGCGATTCTGGCCGACGGCTGGGACGAAACCCGCTGGCCGGAGCGGCGACCGCCGACGGCCGAGGACATCGATACCGCGGCCGGTGCGGGGCGGGTGGTGTATCTGGCCCGGGTGGACGCGCATTCGGCGGTGGCCTCCACCGCGTTGCTCGACGCGGTACCGGGTGTGACCGCCGCGACCGGGTACACGGCCGGGGAACCTGTGCGCGCGCAGGCGCACCACCTGGTGCGGGCCGCGGCCCGCGGTCTGCTCACCCGCGCGCAACGCGACGCGGCCCGCCGCACCGCGCTGGACCTCGCGGCCGCCCACGGTGTGGCGGTCGTCCACGAATGCGCCGGACCGGAGATCGAAGGGGAGACCGACCTGCGGGAACTGCTCGTCTTCGACCACGGCGTGCAGGTTCGCGCCTACTGGGGGCAAGCGGTCGGCAGTGCCTTGGAGGCCGAAGCGCTGCTGGCCGAACTGGGCGCGCACGCCCTGGGCGGCGATCTGTTCGTCGACGGATCGCTGGGCTCGCACACCGCCTGGCTGCGTGAACCCTACGCCGACCACGCCGGCACCGGGGTGTGCTACCTCGACGCCGACGCGATCGCTGCCCACGTCCGCGCCTGCACCGAGGCCGGTATCCAGGCGGGATTCCATGCCATCGGCGATGCGGCGCTGGACGCGGTGATCGCCGGGTTCGGCCGGGTCGCCGCCGAGCTCGGAGGCCCGGCGATCGCGGCCCGCGGGCACCGGGTGGAACATGCGGAGCTACTCGACCCCGGGCAGATCGAGGCCCTGGCCACCTGGGGTGTGATCGCCAGCGTGCAGCCCGCCTTCGACCGGGAATGGGGCGGTACGGAGGGGATGTACGCCGAACGGCTCGGCGCGGAGCGCGCGAGCGCGTCGAATCCCTACTCGGCGATGGCCTCGGCCGGGGTCTCGCTGGCCATCGGCTCGGACGCGCCCGTCACCGCGCTGGACCCGTGGGCGGCGATCCGGGCGGCCGTGCACCACCGCACCGCGGGGCACGGGCTCTCCCCGCGCGCGGCCTTCGCCGCCGCCACCCGGGGCGCGTGGCGAGCGGGGGGCGTACGCGACGGTGTCGCCGGTACGCTCGCGCCCGGCGCGCCCGCCTCCTACGCGGAATGGGACGCCGCCGATCTGGTGGTCAGCGCACCGGCCGATTCGGTCCAGCGCTGGTCGACCGATCCGCGCTCCCGGGTCCCCGGACTGCCGCCGCTGACCCCCGGCGCCGAACTGCCGCGCTGCCTGCGCACCGTGCACCGGGGTGCCACCCTCTACGGCGCGTGAACCCGGCCGCCACACGGTCCCGATCAGGACGCGACGACAGGATCTCCCAGTGAATCAGGCCGAGACGACCCGCACCGAGAATTCAGCGCTCGGCCTGCCCGCGCGGATCCGCCGCCATCCCGGGGTGCGCCTGCTCGGCCGCCATCCGGTGATCACGCGTTCGGTGGCCGCGCTGGTGTCCGGACTGCTGATGTTCGGAAGTTTCCCGCCGCGGCCGTGGTGGTTCCTCGCGCCGGCCGGGATCGCCCTGCTCACCCTGGTGCTGCGGGGCGAGGGCCGGTGGCGTTCCGGATTCGGGTACGGCTTCCTCGCCGGGCTCGGGTTCTTTCTCCCGCTACTGCCGTGGACCGGAATCTATGTGGGCCCGCTGCCGTGGATCGCGCTCTCCACAGCGTGCGCCCTATATATAGGACTGTTCGGTGTCCTCGTCCGGATCGTGGGGCGGCTGCCGGGCTGGCCGCTGTGGGTCGCGCTGGCCTGGTCGGCCGCCGAATGGGGCCGATCCAGTTTTCCGTTCGGCGGGTTTCCCTGGGGCCGGCTGGCGTTCGGTCAGGCGGACGGCTGGTTCCTGCCGCTGGCCTCGGTGGGCGGGGCGCCGCTGGTGAGTTTCGCGGTGGCGCTGAGCGGTACCTGCGGGGCCGCGGTGGTGCTCGGCCTGATCGGATTCGCCGGCCGCGGCGGCTCCGAGTCCACGGCCGCCGAGTCCACCGGCGCCGAGTCCGCGGTACCGGCCCGGCGCCGTGCGGTGCCGGTCGCCGTCGCGGCGGTCGTCTGCGTGCTGCTGCCGCTGGCCGGTCTCGCGGTGCGTGCCACGCTGCCCGGACCGCTGGACGGGGACAGCACCGTCACGGTCGCGGCGATCCAGGGCAGCGTGCCGCGGCTGGGGCTGGATTTCAATGCCCAGCGCCGGGCCGTTCTCGACAATCACGTACGCCGGACCGAACAATTGGCCGACGAAGTGGCTTCCGGTCGGTTTCCCGCCCCGGATATCGTCATCTGGCCCGAGAACTCCTCCGATATCGACCCGTTGCGCAATCCGGACGCCGCCGCCCTCATCACCCGCGCGGCGCAGCGTATCTCGGCACCCATTCTGGTGGGTGCGGTGCTGGTCAACGGCGATCGCACGACCACCAATTCGGTAATGGTCTGGACCGGTGACGGCGGACCCGGTGAACGCCACGACAAAAAAATAGTACAACCTTTCGGTGAATATCTGCCGATGCGGGGATTCTTCCGGCTCTTTTCGGACTATGCGGACAGGGCGGGTTACTTCGTTCCGGGTCACGGTGACGGAACAATTCGGGCTTCGGGTACGGAAATCGGGGTGGCAACCTGTTACGAAGTCGCTTTCGACCGCGCTTTCCGTGATTCACTCCGCTCCGGCGCGCAATTACTCACGGTGCCCACGAACAATGCGACTTTCGGTGACAGTGAAATGACCTATCAGCAGCTCGCGATGTCGCGGGTGCGGGCCGTGGAACACGGCAGGTCGCTGGTCGTGGCGGCGACCTCGGGTGTCAGCGCGATCATCGCGGCGGATGGAACGGTGCGGCAGCGCAGCGAACTGTTCGTGCCGGAAGCGCTGGTGGCCGAGGTGCCGCTGCGGACCTCCGCGACGGTTGCCACGGCGGCCGGACCCTGGCCCGAACTGGTCGCGGTGCTGGTGACGGCCGGTGCGGTGGCGTTCGCGCTGATTTGCCGGCGTAACGCCCGCCGCGCGGGCGGCGATGTCGAGGTAACCGTCCGGAACTGAACGCCGGACTCCGCTGTCCGCGTCGGCCGCTCGGCCGGTGCCGAGTACCCCTGCGGGCAAACGTTCCGCGGGGACGAAGTAACCGGTTTACTTTTTGCTCACGGAGGGTAAACACTCTCGCTATTTGTGCGTAGGATCTAGTGAGCGCCCGGGCTGCCGGGCTCGAAGTGAAGCGCTATTCCGCTACATCGCAGGACATCGCGCCGGAATCGGACACCGTGGTCCGAAGTCTGCACCGGCTCCAGGTAACCATTCGGTTTCGACTGCAATCCATTCGAGGTGACGCTCCGAATAACCAGTCGTGAATCACACCCACGACCGGTATCGGTCGGGTTTGGGCTGTTCGGGGAGTGTCTAGCTGTAGAACGGAGTGATTGATGAGATCGTCGGCCACCGGGGTCGATAGCAGTTCGTCCACAGAGATTTCGGCCGATCCCTTTCCACTCACACCGGCGCAGACAGCGATGTGGTATGCCCAGCGGATCCAGCCGGATATCCCGCTGGTTATTGCGGAATACGTGGAGTTCCACGGTGAGCTGGATCCCGGGCTGCTGCTCTACGCGATCGAACGCTTCGGGGTGGAAACCCAGGTGGGATTGCAGCGGATCGTGCAGGTCGACGGGGTGCCGCACCAGGTGATCGATCCGGCGGCCCGGCCCGGTTGGGCGCGGGTGGATCTGCGGTCCGAACCCGACCCGCACGCCGCGGCCCTGCGCTGGATGAAGGACGACGTCCGGACCCCGACCGATATCGATCACGACCCGCTCGTCTTCAATGCCGTGCTGCGCACCGGCGACCGTGACTACATCTGGTATTCGCGGGCGCACCATATCGTCATCGACGGCTACGCGGCGATGAACGCGCTGGTCCGGACCGCCGAGATCTATACCGCCTACATCGAAGGCCGGGAACCGTCGGTATCGCGCGCCACGCCGCTGGCCGAGCTCTACAGCGGCGAGATCGAATACCGGAACTCCCAGCGTTTCACGACCGACGGTGAGCACTGGCGCGCACTGCTCGACGGTGCCGGCGACGTGGTGAGCCTGTCCACGGTCGCCAACCCGGCCGCCGCCGTCTCCGATCCCGGGCGCCGGCTGGCCACCTCGACACTCGCCCCGGCCACCGAAACCGCGGTGGAGGCCGCCGCGGCCGCCCGGAACGCGTCGAATCCGGTGCTGTTCGCCGCCGCCATGGCCTGCTATGTGCGGGCGATGACCGGTGAGAACGATGTGGTGCTGAGCCTGCCGGTTTCCGCCCGGACCACGGTCGGGCTGCGACGGTCCGCGGGTGTGGTGTCGAATGTGGTGCCCCTGCGGATCCGGTTCGACGCGGCCACAACGGTGTCCGACGTGGTGCGCGCGGTGGAGAAGCAGGTCACCGGCGCCCTGCGGCACCAGCGGTACCGGCACGACGATATCCGCCGTGACTGCGGCTACGACCGCGATACCCGCGGCTTCTTCGGCCCGATGATCAACATCATGCTGTTCAGCAAACCGCTGCGGTTCGCCGATCTCGACGTCACCGTCCACGTCCTGGCCACCGGGCCGGTCGAGGACCTGTCGGTCAACCTCTACAACGCCGACGGCGGGCCGATGCACCTCGATTTCGAGGCGAACCCACAGCTGTACAGCGAAGACGAGATCGACGCGCATCACCGGCGGTACCTCGGATTCCTGGAGCGTTTCCTGAGCGCCGCCGACGACACCCGCGTCGGCGCGATTCCCGTCCTCACCGACGGTGAACGCCGGCAGGTGCTCGACACCTGGAACGACACCGCGGCCGAGGTCGAACCCGGCACGCTGGCGAGTATTTTCGCCGATCGCGCGCATCGCTGCCCCGACGCGGTGGCGGTGGAGTTCGAGGGTGCGGCGCTGACCTACCGGGAACTCGACGAACGGGCCAACCGGCTGGCCCGGCTGCTCATCGCCGAGGGCGCGGGCCCCGAACAGGTGGTGGCGCTGTGCCTGCGCCGCGGCCTCGAGCTGGTGACCGCCATGTACGCGGTCGTCAAAACCGGCGCCGCCTATCTGCCGCTGGACCCGGAGCATCCGGCGCAACGGCTGGCGGGGATCGTGGACCGCGCCCGGCCGGTCGCGCTGCTCGTGGCCGAGCGCGACGGGCTCGAACTCCCGGGGGATATCGCCGTCCTGGCGGTCGATACCGCCGACCTCTCCGACCTGGATCCGGCCCCGGTGACCGATGCCGACCGGATCACCCCGCTGCGCCCCGACCATCTGGCGTATCTGCTGTTCACCTCCGGGTCGACCGGTACGCCCAAGGGGGTCGGCGTCACCCACCGGGCGATCGTGAACCGGTTGCGCTGGATGCAGCACGAATACGGCCTCGATTCCAGCGATGCCGTGCTGCAGAAGACGCCCGCCACCTTCGACGTCTCGGTCTGGGAGTTCTTCTGGCCGCTGCAGATCGGCGCCCGGCTGGTGGTGGCGCGCCCGGACGGTCACCGCGACCCCGCGTACCTCGCCGCCCTGATCCGGGAAAAGGAGGTCACCACAGCGCATTTCGTTCCCTCCATGCTCTCGGTATTCGTCACCGAGACCGAGGTGGGCGGATGCGGCTCACTTCGCCGGGTCTTCTGCAGCGGTGAGGCGCTGCCGCCCGCGACCGTGCGAGATTTCCACACCGCCCTGCCGGGACCCCGGCTGCACAACCTGTACGGGCCCACCGAGGCCGCGGTGGACGTCACCTACTGGCCCTGCCCGGCCGATCCGGACAGTGTGCCGATCGGCTCCCCGGTGTGGAACACCCGCACCTACGTCCTCGACGCCGGACTGCGCCCCGTACCGCCGGGCGCGGTCGGCGAGCTGTATCTGAGCGGCGTGCAATTGGCCCGGGGCTATCTCGGGCAGGCCACGCTCACCGCGGACCGGTTCGTGGCCGATCCGTTCACCCCGGGTGAGCGGATGTACCGGACCGGCGATCTGGCCCGCTGGCGTCCCGCCGCGGCGGATGCCGCGGCAGGTGTCCTGGACTACCTGGGGCGCACCGATTTCCAGGTGAAGATCCGGGGGCTGCGGATCGAACTCGGCGAGATCGAATCGGCGTTGCTGGCCGATCCGCGGATCGCCCGCGCGGTATGCGTCGCGCAGCGCACCACGGCCGGTGACCGGCTCGCCGCGTACGTGGTGCCCCGCGGTGACGAGGTACCGGATACCGATTCGCTGCGATCGGACCTGGCCCGGGCGCTGCCCGCGTACATGATCCCGGATACGGTGACCGCCCTCGGCGAACTGCCGCTCAACAGCAACGGCAAGATCGACCGGGCCGCGCTCCCGGCGCCGGTCGTCACCGGCACGCGGACCCGCGTCGCGCCCCGTACCGAAGTGGAAGCGGGCCTGGCCGCGATCTTCGCCGAACTGCTCGGCGTGGACGAGGTGGGCATCGAGGACGGTTTCTTCGAACTCGGCGGGAACTCACTGGTCGCCGCCCGCGCGGTGGCACGGATCAACAACGCGCTCGGTACCGCGCTGACCATCCGCGACCTGTTCGAGGCCGGCACCATCGCCACGCTGACCGAACGGTTCACCGTGAGCGAGCCGGATCTGGCCTCGCCGCAACTGGTTCCGATGGACCGCCCGGACCGGATCCCGCTGTCCCCGGCCCAGCAGCGGTTGTGGATCCTGAACCGCTTCGCCGAACACGCCGCGGCCTACAACATGCCCCTGGCCGTTCAAGTCGACGGCCACCTCGATATCGACGCGCTGCGCGCCGGTCTGCGCGATGTGCTGGGCCGGCACGAGAGCCTGCGCACCACCTTCCCGGACCTCGGCGCGGGCCCGCAGCAGCGCATCCATCCGCTCGACGAGGTGCCGCTGCCGCTGGAGGCGGTCACCGTGGCCGCTGCCGAGATCTCCCGGCGGACCGCCGAGTTCGTGTCACGGCCCTTCGATCTGCGCACCGAATTCCCGTTCCGGGTCGCGCTCTACGCCACCGATACCGACTGCCATGTCCTGGTGCTGGTCCTGCACCATATCTGCGGTGACGGCTGGTCCGTCGCCCCACTGGCCCGCGATCTCACCGGCGCGGTCACGGCGCGGGCCGCGGGCCGGGCGCCGGAGTGGACTCCGCTGCCGGTGCAGTACGCCGACTTCGCCCTGTGGCAGCGCGAATTGCTCGGTGAGGAATCCGATCCGGCCAGCGCGCTGAGCCGGCAGGTGGCCCACTGGCGGGCCGAACTGGCCGGCCTGCCCGATCAACTGGACCTCCCGCTGGATCGCCCGCGTCCCGCGCGCCGCTCCACCGAGGGCGGCCGGGTCGCGTTCACCATCCCGGCCGGAACCCGCCGTGCCGCCGCGGAACTGGCGGCCGCTCGCGGGGCGAGCATGTTCATGGTGGTGCACGCGGCTCTGGCGACACTGCTGTCCCGGATCTGCGGCAGCACCGATATCGTCATCGGCACCCCTATCGCGGGCCGCACCGATCCCGCGCTGGACGAACTCGTCGGGATGTTCGTCAACACCCTGGTCCTGCGCACCGAGGTCGATCCCGCCGCCGATTTCGACCGGATGCTCGATATCGTCCGGGAAACCGATCTCAACGCGTTCGCCAACGCCGATGTGCCGTTCGAGCGGCTGGTGGACGTGGTGAATCCGGAACGCTCCGGCGCCCGCCACCCGCTGTTCCAGGTGATGCTGTCCTACGACAACGTCGGAGAACTCGATCTGGACCTGCCCGGTGTGCGCACCGAGATCCTGCCGCTGGATGCCGATATCGCCAAGTTCGACCTCCAGCTGGAGGTGCACGACGACAATTCCGGTGACGATCTGCGCGCCGAATTCGGTTATGCCACCGATGTCTTCGACGAACGTACGGTAGCGGCCGTCGCGCGCCGGTTCGTCGCGGTGCTCGAGGCGGTGGTGGGGGCGCCGCGGCGCCCGGTCGGCGATATCGATGTCCTGGACCGGCGCGAACACGGGAACCTGGTCCCACTGGCGGGTGGACCCGCCGAGCCGCCGGTATCGCTGCCGGAAATGCTGCACCGGTCCGCGGTCCGCGATCCCGACGGTATCGCGGTGCGCTGGCGCGGTCGCGATACCGGCTACCGGGAACTCGACGAGCGGGCCAACCGGCTGGCCCGGCTGCTCATCGCGCGGGGCGCCGGGCCCGAAGCGGTGGTCGCGGTGGCGCTGCCGCGCGGGCTGGACGCCGTCACGGCGATCTGGGCGGTCGCGAAAACCGGTGCGGCCTATGTACCGGTCGATCCCGGCTACCCCCGCGACCGGATCGCGCATATGCTCACCGATTCCGGTGCGCGTCTGGGGATCACGGGCCCCGATCAGCTGGCGGCGCTGCCCGAACAGGCCGTCGAGACCTGGCTGGTGCCGGGGTCGCTGGAATTCGAATCGGCGTGCGCCGCCGAATCCGGCGCCCCGATCACCGACGCCGACCGTCTCACGCCGCTGCGCACCACCCACCCGGCGTACCTGATCTACACATCCGGATCCACCGGAACGCCGAAAGCCGTGGTCGTCACCCATGCCGGGCTGGCCTCGTTCGCCGCCGAACAGTGCTACCTGTTCGGTGTCACCCCCGCCTCGCGGACCCTGCATTTCTCCTCACCGAGCTTCGACGCCTCGGTGCTGGAACTGCTGCTCGGCTTCGCCTGCGGCGCGACCCTGGTGATCGCGCCCCCCGATATCTACGGCGGCAAGGAACTCGCCCAGCTGCTGCGGACCGAACGGGTGACCCACGCCTTCGTCACCCCGGCCGCGCTGGCCACCGTCGATCCGGCCGGTCTGGACCGGCTGCAGACGGTGCTGGTCGGCGGCGAGGCCTGTGGTCCCGACCTCGTGGCCACCTGGGCGGACCGGTTCCGTATGCACAATATGTACGGGCCGTCCGAGGCGACGGTGGCCGCCACCATGTCGGGGCCGATGCGCGCCGGACGTCCGGTACCGCTCGGTCATCCGGTCCGCGGGATGCGGCTGTTCGTCCTCGACTCCCGGCTGCGCCCGGTACCGCCCGGTACGCCCGGCGAGCTCTACCTCTCGGGACCGGGCCTGGCCCGCGGGTACCACGGCCGCCACGGCCTGACCGCGGCCCGGTTCACGGCCAACCCGTACGGCCGCCGCGGCGAACGGATGTACCGGACCGGGGATCTGGTGGTGACCGACCGGGCCGGTCGGCTCCGGTTCCTGGGCCGCGCCGACGACCAGGTGAAACTGCGCGGCTTCCGGATCGAACTCGCCGAGATCGACCATGTGCTGCGCGCCCACCCCGGGGTGCGTTCCGCGCTGACCGTGGTGCACACCGACGCCCGGGGACACCAGCGTCTGGCCGCCTATCTCGTCGCGGACACCGAGATCGACCCGGCCGCGGTGCGGGCCACCGTCCGTGGCCGGCTGCCGGGGTACATGGTGCCCGATGCCGTCACCCGGTTGCCGGAATTCCCGACCGCACCGTCCGGAAAACTCGACCGCAAAGCCCTGCCCGAACCCGATTTCCGCGCCACGGCCGCCGCGTCCCGGCCGCCCGAGACCGATGCCGAACGGCGGGTCGCCGAGATCTTCGGCCAGATCCTGGGGCGCGAGGTTCCGGGCGCCGAGGACGGGTTCTTCGATCTGGGCGGTAATTCGCTGCTGGCCACCCGGCTCGTCGGTGAACTGTACGAACAGTTCGGCGTCGACCTGCCGGTCCGCACCGTGTTCGAGGCGCCGACCGTGGCCGCCCTCGCCGAGCAGCTGATCCGGACACCGGTCACCGTCCGGGTACCGCTGACGGCCCGCGACCCGCGCCCGGCCCGGCTGCCGCTGTCGCTGCCGCAGCAGCGGCTGTGGTTCCTGAACCGGTTCGCCCCCGAATCCAGCGCGTACAACATCGCGTTCGTGCTCGATATGGAGGGCGCGCTGGATGTGCCCGCTCTGCGGGCGGCACTGGGCGATCTGGTCGAACGGCATGAGGTGCTGCGCACCGTCTACCCCGACGACGGGGCCGGAGCGCAGCAGCGGATCCTGCCCGCGCCCTGGGCGCTGCCCGCCGTGGAACTGCGCGACGCCTCCCCGGAGGAGGCGGAGACGCTCCTCGACGAATGCGCCACCACCGGTTTCGATCTCACCTCCGGCGGACCGTTGCGCGCGGTTCTGCTGCGGACCGGGCCGGACCGGTACCGGCTCGGCGTGGTGATACACCATATCGCCGCGGACGGCTGGTCGCTGGCGCCGCTCACCCGGGATCTGGCGGTCGCGTACCAGGCGCGGTCCGCCGGGAGCGAACCGGCCTGGACCCCGCTCGAGGTCCAGTACGCCGATTTCGGTCTCTGGCAGCGCGAACATCTCGGCGCCGATACCGATCCCGGCAGTCTCGCGGCCCGCCAGCTCGGCTACTGGCGGGACCGGCTGGCCGGGTTGCCCGAAGAACTGCCGCTGCCCTACGACCGGCCGCGTCCCGCCGAACCGCGGCAGACCGCGGCCACCGTCCGGCGCACCGTTCCCGAACCGGTGCGGCAGGCGCTGACCGCGCTGACCCACAGCCACGGGGTGAGCGCCTTCATGGTGATGCGCTCCGCGCTGGCCGTTCTGCTGCGTTCGGTGACCGGCGGCCGCGATATCGCCCTCGGCACCCCGGTCGCCGGGCGTACCGACCGGCGACTCGCGGATCTGGTGGGGATGTTCGTCAACACCCTGGTCCTGCGTTCGGATGTCGATCCCGCCCTGCCGTTCGCCGAATTGCTGCTGGCCGACCGCGATACCGAACTCGGCGCGCTGGCCCATGCCGATGTTCCGTTCGAACAGGTCGTGGGCGCACTCGGTAGTGATCCGCGCGCCACCGGTCGCCACCCGCTGTTCCAGGTGGCGCTCACGGTGACCGATACCGAGGTCCCGCCGCTGGAACTGCCGGGACTCACCGTCGCGGCCGCGCCGCTGGATATCGCCCGCGCCAAATTCGATCTGGAACTGCGGGCCGGTGAACTCGCCGGCGGCGAACTGGAATTCGTCTACGCCGACGAACTGTTCGACGACGCCACCGTGGCGACGCTGGCCGACCGGTTCCTGCGGGTGCTCGCGGCGATCGCCGCCGACCCCGCCATCCCGGTGGGCGATATCGACACCCGCACCGATTCCGAACGCGCGACCCTGTGCCCGGCCCGCGGGCCCGCTCCCGGTATCCCGCGTACGCTCGCCGCGCTCTTCGGGTCGGCCGTGCTGGCCCACGGCCACCGGCCCGCACTGCACGCCGACGACACCGTCCTCACCTACGCCGAGCTGGATCGCCGGGCCAACCGGCTGGCGCGCGCCCTGATCCGGCGCGGGCTGGGCACCGGGGACAAGGTCGCGCTGGGCCTCACCCGGTCCGCCGATTCGGTGACCACCATGCTCGGAATCGCCAAATCCGGTGCGGCGTTCGTCCCGGTGGATCCGAACTACCCGCCGGAGCGGGTGACACATATGCTCGCCGATTCCGGGTGCGCCTTCGGGGTGACCCTGACCGGTCACGCCGACAAACTGCGGGCCGCCGGCGGCGTGGATATCGAGTGGTTGCTGCTCGACGCACCGGCCGGGCACCGCGAGATCGCGGGATCGGCGCCCGATCCCGTCACCGACCGCGACCGGGTGCGCCCGCTGCGGATCGGTGACCCCGCCTACCTGATCTACACCTCCGGCTCCACCGGCACCCCCAAGGGTGTCACCGCCACCCACGGCGCGCTCGCCGATCTCGCCGACGAGTTCCGCGACCGGCTCGCGGTGCATCCCGCCGCGCGGACCCTGCACTTCTCCTCACCGAGTTTCGACGCCGCGATCCTGGACCTGCTGCTGGCCATCGGCGCCGGCGCCGCGATGGTGATCGTCCCGCCCGAGGTCTACGGCGGCGAGGAACTGGCCGAACTCATGACCCGGGCCGAGGTCACCCACACCTTCATCACCCCGGCGGCGCTGGCCACCATCGACCGGTCCCGGTGGCCGCTGCCGCGCCTGAAGGCGCTGATGGTCGGCGGTGAACATCTCGGCCCGGAACTGGTGGCCCGCTGGGCGCCCGGCCGCCGGATGTTCAACGCCTACGGGCCCACCGAAACCACGGTGGTGGTCTCGGTGACCCCGGTGGCCGTCGACCGGCCCGCCACCCTGGGCAGCCTGATCCGCGGCACCCGCGCCCTGGTACTCGACGAACGACTGCGGCCGGTGCCGACGGGTGTGCCCGGTGAGCTGTACCTGGGTGGGCCGGGTCTGGCACGCGGATACCACGAGCGGTTCGGGCTCACCGCGTCGCGGTTCGTGGCCGACCCCTACGGCCCGACCGGCGCTCGCCTGTACCGCACCGGCGATGTGGTCCGGTGGACCGCCGACGGCGATCTGCGCTATCTCGGCCGCAGCGACAGCCAGGTCAAGGTCCGGGGTTTCCGGATCGAACTCGGCGAGATCACCGCCGCGCTCACCTCCCATCCGGCCGTCCACTTCGCCCATACCGAGGTGCGGGCGGTCGGCGGTACCGACCGGCTGGTGGCCTACGTCCACCCCGCCGACCCGGGCAACCGCCCCGAAGCCGAGCAACTGCGCGACCATCTGGCGCAGCGGCTGCCCCGGCATATGGTGCCGTCGGCGTTCACGCTGCTCGACGAGATTCCGCTCACCCCGGTCGGCAAACTCGATATCGCCGCGCTGCCCGAACCCCGGGCGCTGCCGGCCGCCGCGACCGGTCGCGCGCCGGAAACGGCCACCGAGCGCCTGGTCGCGTCGGTGATGGGGGAACTGGCCGGGACCGCGGTGGCCGATGTGAACGAGAGTTTCTTCGATATCGGCGGTAACTCGCTGCTGGCCACCCAGCTGGTGGGCCGGCTGGCCGCCGCCACCGGCGCCCGGATCGCGGTCCGCACGGTGTTCTCCGCGCCGACGGTCGCCGAACTCGCGGCGCTGCTGGACGCCGAATCCGACGGGGCGACCGGACCCGCGCTGGTGCGGCGGGAACGGCCGGAGCGGATTCCGCTCTCCCCGGCCCAGCAGCGGCTGTGGTTCCTGGAACGCTTCGGTGGTCCCGGAACAGCGGCCGCCGCCGACAGTGCCGCCGGGGCGTACAACGTGCCGATGGTGCTGCGGTTGCGGGGCCCGCTCCACCACGCCGCGCTGACCGCCGCGCTGCACCGGGTGCAGGAACGGCACGAGACATTGCGCACGGTGTTCCCGGAGGTCGAGGGCGATCCGGTCCAGCGGGTGATCCCGGCCGCCGAGGCGGCGGTGACCGTGCACAGTCCCGCGGCCGCCGACGGCGATCTGCACGCCGCTATCGCGCGCTTCGTGGCTCCCGGCTTCGATCTGGCCACCGAGATACCGCTGCGCGCGGCGTTGTTCGCCGTCGCGCCCAATGAGTACGTCCTGGTGCTGGTCGTCCACCACATCGCGATGGACGGCTGGTCGCTGGGACCGCTGGCCGCCGAAATCGCGGGCGCCTATCGCGCCGTCCGGCTCGGCGCCGAACCGGCGGCCGACGGGGACGAACTGCAGTACATCGACTACACCCTGTGGCAGCGGGAAATGCTCGGGGACGAGAACGATCCCGCGTCCTCGATCCGCGGTCAGCTCGACTACTGGCGCGACACCCTCGACGGATTGCCCGAACTGCTCGCGGTGCCCGCCGACCGGCCGCGGCCGCCGGTGCCGTCGTATCGCGGCGGTACGGTGCGGGAACGGCTCGACGCCGGTGTCCACCGGGAGCTGAAAGAGCTCGCCGGACGGCACAATGTCAGCCTGTTCATGGTGTTGCACGCCGCCCTGGCGGTACTGCTGCACCGGGTCACCGGGTCCGGTGATATCGCCGTCGGGACCGCGGTCGCGGGCCGCGGCCGGCCCGAACTGGACCGGATGATCGGCATGTTCGTCAACACGCTGGTGCTGCGGACCCCGGTCGGGTCCGGCGATCGGTTCACCGATCTGCTCGAAACCGTGCGCGGCACCGATCTCGACGCGTTCGGCCATGCCGAGCTGCCGTTCGAGCGTCTGGTGGAAGTTCTGAACCCGGCGCGTTCCCGGTCCCACCATCCGCTGTTCCAGATCATGCTCTCGGTGCACGACGAACCGGTGCGGGCGCTGGAGCTGCCGGGCCTGAGTATCGAGGCACTGGAAATCGATCCGGGAATCGCGAAATTCGATCTGCAGTTCACCCTCACCGAATGCCATACCGGCGACCGGACGCCGGACGGTATCGCGCTGTCGGTGAACTACGCCGACGATCTCTTCGACGAAGCGACCGCGGTGCGGCTGGGACGACGGCTGATCCGGCTGCTGGGCGCGATCGCCGCCGATCCGACGGTGCCGGTCGGGGATCTGGAACTGCTCGAACCGGCCGAATGGTCGGCGCTGGCGCCGCTGCGCCGCGCCGACCCGGACACTCCGGTCACCCTTCCGGAGGTCTTCGCCGCCGCGGCCGCCGTCGATCGGCATGCCGTCGCGCTGGCCGCGGCCGGAGTCGAGGTCACCTACGACGCGCTCGACCGTTGGAGCAACCGGCTGGCCCGGGTCCTCACCGCGCACGGGGTCGGCCCGGAAACCCTGGTGGCCCTGGGTATTCCGCGGACGATCGAATCGGTGGCGACGGTGCTGGCGGTCACCAAGACCGGTGCGGCCTTCGTCCCGGTGGATCCCGGCTACCCCGCGGCACGGATCACCCATATGCTCGCCGATTCCGGTGCGGCGCTGGGGCTCACCCTTGCCGAGTACCGTGACCGGCTCCCGGGCGACTGCCGCTGGCTGGCGCTCGACGATCCGCAGGTCCGTGAGCAGGTCCTGGGCGCGTCGAGCGCGCCGATCGCCGATTCCGAGCGGACCGCGCCGCTGCGGATGGACAACCCCGCGTATGTGGTCTACACCTCCGGCTCCACCGGAACCCCGAAGGGCGTGGTGGTCACCCACCGGGGCCTGTCCAATTTCGCGGCGGAGACCGCCCACCGGTTCGATGTCCGCCCGGGCAGCCGGGTCCTGCATTTCGCGACACCGAGTTTCGACGCCGCGATGCTGGATCTGCTGTTCGCGCTGGGCGGCGCGGGCACCCTGGTCCTGACCCCGCCCGGAGTGGTCGGCGGCGCCGAGCTGGCGCGGGTGCTGACCGCCGAGCGGATCACCCACGCGTTCATCACCACAGCGGCCCTGGCCACCGTCGACCCGGAGGGCATCACCGATTTCCAGCATGTGCTGGTGGGCGGTGAAGCACTGCCGGCCGAGGTCGTGGCCCGCTGGGCGCCGGGGCGCGATCTGCACAATGTCTACGGTCCCACCGAGACCACCATCGTCACGGTCATGTCCCCGCCGCTGACTCCGGGCGGCCCGATCCCCATCGGCGAACCGATCCGCGGCGTCGCCGCCATGGTGCTCGATTCCCGGCTGCGGCCCGCGCCGCTCGGGGTCACCGGCGAGCTGTTCCTGGCCGGTGGCGCGCTGGCGCGCGGATATCACGACCGGCCGGGGCTCACGGCGCAGCGGTTCGTGGCCAACCCGTACGGGAAACCGGGCGAGCGGATGTACCGGACCGGTGATCTCGTGCGGATCGGCACCGGGGCCGACGGTGGGCCGGGCGAGATCGAATACGTCGGCCGCACCGACCACCAGGTGAAGATCCGTGGTTTCCGGATCGAACTGGGCGAGATCGACGCCGCGCTCGGCCGGCATCCGGCGGTGGAGTTCTCGCTCACCGTCGGGCACCGGACCGCGGCGGGCGCCACCGCACTGGTGTCGTATGTGAAACCCGGATCCGCGACCACGGCGGGCGAACTGACCGAACACTTGTCCGGACTGGTGCCCAATTACATGGTGCCGCAGTCGATCATGATCATCGACCGGCTGCCGCTGACCCCGGTGGGCAAACTCGATCGCACCGCCCTGCCCGAGCCGGTCTTCGGCGGGGCCGCGGGGTATCGCGCACCGGAGGGCCCGCTGGAGACCGCGCTGTGCGAGATCTTCGCGGCCGTACTCGAAGTGGAGCGTGTCGGCGCCGCCGACGGATTCTTCGATCTGGGCGGTAACTCGCTGCTCGCGACGAAGGTCGTCGCCCGGGCCCGGGAGGCCGGGCTCGACCTGCCGATGCAGCTGCTGTTCTCCGAATCCACCCCCGCCGCGCTCGCCACGCGACTCGGCGACGGAACCGCCGCCGACGCGATGGATCTCGCCCTGGCCCCGCTGCTGCCGCTGCGCCCGGCCACCGGGTCGAGCCGGCCGCCACTGTTCTGCGTCCACCCCGCGATCGGGTTGTCCTGGTGTTACGCCGGGCTCCTCGCCGAACTACCCGCCGACCGCCCGGTCTACGGACTGCAGGCGCCGCACGCGACCGGAGGTCCCGGATACGGCTCGATCACCGAGGCCGCCGAGCACTATGTGGCCCGGATCCGTGAGGTGCAGCCGCACGGGCCCTACCATCTGCTCGGCTGGTCGCTCGGCGGTCTGATCGCGCACGAGATCGCCGTCCGGTTGCAGGCCGCGGGTGAGCGGGTCGCGCTGCTGAGCATGCTGGACAGCTACCGGCTCTCCGACGCTCTCGCCGCCGACGCGATGCCGGGGATCGGTGAGATCCTCGGCGAATTCGGCGGCGAACTCGCGGTCGACGGCCCGGAACCGACCCTGGCCGAAGCCGCCGAACTCCTGCGTTCCCGTCCCGGACCGTTCCAGGCGCTCACCCTGGAACACCTGGAACGCCTGTACACCGGCTACGCCGACGGTACGGTCCAGGCCAACGGGTTCCGCCCGGGTGTGTACGACGGCGATCTGCTGTTCTTCGCGGCCGGCGCCGACCCGGTCAATCTCGCCGCGCCCGACCGCCGGCCGGGGGCCTGGCGGGAGTTCGTCACCGGCGAGGTGCGGGCCCACGAACTGGCGTGCACCCACGCGGAGATGACGACCGCCGAATCGCTGGCCGTGATCGGCCCCGTCCTCACCGAACATCTGCGCGCCGCGGACGAGTCCGCGCTCGCGCGGTCACAGCCCGGTATCGACACGAAGGAGAACGCTCAGTGAACCCCGCGGTGCAGATCACCGGTCTGGTGAAGATCTACGGCCGGACCCGGGTGCTGGACGAGGTCGATCTCGAAGTCCCCGCCGGTACCGTGATGGGCCTGCTCGGCCCCAACGGCGCGGGGAAGACGACGGCCGTCCGAATCGTCACCACACTGCTGAAGCCCAACGCCGGTTCGGTGCAGGTGGCCGGAGTCGACGTGCTACACGATCCGGCCGGGGCGCGCCGCCTCATCGGCGTCTCCGGGCAATACGCCGCGGTGGACGCGAATCTCACCGGTTACGAGAATCTGCGGATGGTTTCCCGGCTCTACGGGATGTCGCGGGAGAGTTCGGCGGCGCGGGCCCGGGAACTGCTGCGAGATTTCGGGCTCGAGGAGGCGGCCGACCGCCGTGCCGGAACCTATTCCGGCGGTATGACCCGTCGACTGGATCTGGCCGGGGCGCTGGTGGCCCGCCCGCCGGTGGTGGTCCTCGACGAACCGACCACCGGGCTGGATCCGCGGGCCCGCAACGATATGTGGCGGGTGATCGCCGAACTCGTCCGCGACGGCACCACGGTACTGCTCACCACGCAATACCTGGAGGAGGCCGACCGGCTGGCCGACAAGATCACGGTGATCGACAAGGGCCGGGTGATCGCCCGCGGCTCCGCCGACGAGCTGAAGTCCTCGATCGGCGGCGATCGCCTCACCGTCGTCCTGACCCCGGGCCACGATCCGGCGGTCGCGCTGCGGGTCCTGGGTGAGATCGGTATCGGTGAGCCCGCGCACGAGGCGAGCGTCGACGAGGTGTCGGTGGTGGTCGGCGACGGCTCCCGCACCATGGTGGAGGCGCTGCGCAGGCTCGACGACGCCGAGGTCCACGTCGTCGACGCGCGGGTCCACCGCCCCAGCCTCGACGACGTATTCCTGTCCATCACCGGCGCTCCGGCGGTGCCGGACACCGAGCCGGAAACCCACGAGGCACCTGAGGAGATCATGTCGTGAGCACCGCAGAAGCCGCGGTCGATCAAGTGGACGCCGAAGCCGGGGGCGAGGGAGCGACGGAAGTGGGCACCACACCGGCCTCGCATCGACTCCCGAAATCGAACCGGCCCCGGATGCGGGTCTTCCGGGACAGCGCGATCGTGGCGCACCGCAATCTGCTCACCATCATGCGGGTGCCGACCCTGCTGGTGACCGCCACCGTGCAGCCGCTGATGTTCGTATTCCTGTTCGCCTACGTGTTCGGGGCCTCGCTCGGTGGTGGCGAGTACCGGGAATTCCTGATCGCCGGAATCATGGCGCAGACCGTCGCCTTCAGCGCGGCCTTCACCACCGTGGGCCTGGCCGGTGATCTGGAGAAGGGCATCATCGACCGGATGCGCGCGCTGCCGATGTCGCGGCTGGCGGTGCTGATGGGCCGTACCCTGTCCGATCTCGTGGTGAGCATGGTGAGCCTGGCGGTGATGACCGCCTGCGGTTACGTGGTCGGATGGAGTATCGAGGGCAGTTTCCTCGACGCGGTGCTCGCCTACGGGGTACTGCTGCTGTTCGCGTTCGCCATGTCGTGGGTCGGCGCGCTCACCGGCCTGCTCGCGCCGAATGTCGAGGTCGCCCAGAGCGCCGGGCTGATCTGGCTGTTCCCGCTGTCGTTCATCTCCTCGGCGTTCATCTCCGCCGAAACCCTGCCGGGCCCGCTGGCCACCATCGCCGAATGGAATCCCATCACCGCGGTGGCCGCGACCGGCCGGAAACTGTTCGACAACAGCGCTCCGCCCACCTTCGTCCCGGCCAGCGGCTGGCCGGCCGATCACTGTGTCGAATACGCGATCGGCTGCTCGCTGGCGATCCTCGCGATCGCCATTCCGCTGGCGCTGCTCCAGTACCGGCGGGTCGCCAGCCGCTGACCCGTCACAGAAAAGACCGTGCCCGCCGGACGATCCCGGCGGGCACGGTCTTTTCACCGGTTGCGGCCCGTGACGGGCCGCAACCTCCGCGCTGTGATCGGAAACTCAGCCCCGGCGACGGGTCTTGAGCAGTTCCAGGCGTTCTTTGAGCAGTTCCTCGAGCTCTTCCTTGCTGCGGCGCTCGAGCAGCATGTCCCAGTGGGTCCGCGGCGGCTTCACCTTCTTCGCCTCCTGCGTGGTGCCCTCGATCAGCACACCCTCCTGGCCGTTGCGGCACAGCCAGGTCGGCGGAATCTCGGCGTCGTCGGCGAACGGGACGTCGAACTCTTCACCATTGTCGGTCCGGTACCGGGCGATCCGGCGGGGTGCCAGATCATGGTCGCGGTCGGTTTCGTAGCTCACCGCTCCGAGCCGGCTGCCCCGGAGTACGCGATCTGCCATCTGTACAGGTCCTCTCTGTGTTGTGGCGCGTTGCCGCGCGCGGGTTCGCGGTCCTCGGTCGCTGTGTTCCACTACCGCCGGAGCGGAAACACCTGGCGGGTGTATCCACTGCGGGGGCACCGGAACCCGATCCGGGGCGCGAACCGGTGGGTTGACCCCTGTGTTCTCCGACGCGGACCTCGTGGGTCCGCGCTGTGCCGGCCGATTCTTCCGCCGACCGTTCGGGTCACGTGTGCAAGCCGTTACCTGTGGTACGAATCCGAGGATTCGTGCCGGTCCCGGCCGTGCGCCCTGTTCTTGTCAACGTTCGTGAGGGTCGATCCGTTCCCTTGTTCGGGAGAGCCTTGCCATTGTACGGCGTTCGGCGGAGTGGGCCGCGCGGTGTGCGGTGTGTGCCGATGCGAGAGTGCCTATTAGGGTGTCGGGTCATGTCGCGCCGGTTGCAGTCGTGTCTGTGGTGTGGTCGGGAAATTGTGGATACGGAAGCGGGTCGGCGGCGCCGGTATTGTCGGCAGTCCTGCCGGCAGCGCGCCTACGAACACCGCAACAATGTGAAGGGCACTGGTATCCCCGCTGATTCGGTGGTGCTCAGTGCCGCCGAGGCCACCGCCCTGGCCGACCGCTGGTTCGCCGCGCGCTGCGCGGCCGAGGATGTCGCCATCGCGGTCGAGGAGGGCGCCGATACCGTGGAATTGGCGCGCCTCAGCGCGGTGCTGGTGGAACTGGCGCGAGACGCGGAACGTCTGCGCTGACCCGATGGGCGCCGCGCCGGTGTTCCGGTCCGGCGCGCAGGCTCGCGACGGTCAGGCCCGCGACCACGACGGCCGAGATGGACACCGCCAGCAGGGTGGCCCAATCGGGACGTAGCAGCGGCTGGCCGCGCATCGCCTGCCAGAACGTGATCGCCAGCAGCCCGGCCCAGCCGAGCGTGACCACGCCGACCAGCCGGCTGCGGACGCGGACCGGCCGCAGCCGCGGGAACCGCGCCGCGCCCCAGGCCAGGAGAACCGCGGCGAGGAGGAGGACCTGGATACCGTGCAGGCCGACGAAATGGGCTATCCGCAGGTCACCGCCGACGGTGCTCCAGTGCGTCACCGGCATTCCCGCCGCCGCGTCCGGGGCGCCCAGGGCCTGCCGGGTTTCCGGGTCGACCACGGTATGACCGGCCGCCAGCTCCACGAGACGGCCGTCGGCGGTGCGGGTGAGCTGGGTTCCGGTGAACCCCATCAGGTACCCCAGTGCCATGGCGGCCACCGCGAGCGCCAGTCCGCCCCGGATCGCCCAGACGGTCGGCCGATCCGCCCCGGGCCGTATCGAAACGATCACCGCGATCACCAGATTCGCGACGAACAACCCGGGTACGCCGGAGGCGAACACCATCTGGCCGATCTCGTTCACCGCGTCGGTTTCGGTGTTGAAATGGCTGAAGGTGCCGCGTGCGGCCTGGAGCACGATGAAACCCACGTCCACGACTCCGGTCACGGCGAAGACGAGTCCGAACCACCAGGTGATCCGGCTGCCCCGATGCGGTAGCGACAGCAGCCAGGCGAGAGTGAGCGAGTACAGGAAGAACGCCAGCCCGAATTTCACCGGTTTGAGCCAGACCGATTCACCGAGCAGCTGCCGGTCGTCGAAAACCATCGCGACCAGGCCGGAAAACACCAGACCGGCCATTGCCGCGGAACAGAGCAGCAAAGGCCGGTGCAGGCGTCCGATCACCCGACGCGGATCGGAGAACAGGGGGCGGCCGGTGTGGACGGGCGCGCCGGGCGGGGGAAATGCGGGCATGGACCGACGGTAGGAACGGGAGACCGGGGGAGACGTCCCGCTGCGGGACGGATACCGCCCGGTACCCCGGTATCGCCGGGGCCGCCGGTATGGATCGTGGGTAGGGTCAGCCGGGGAAGTTGTTCACATCGAGACCGCGCGCGGCGAGCCACGGCTGCGGGTCGATGGGGCCGATACCGGGCTGGTGGACCTCGTAGTGCAGGTGCGGGCCGGTGGACTGGCCGCGGCTGCCGACGGTGGCGATCACGTCACCGGCGCGGACCTGCTGGCCGACTCCGACCAGGATGTCCTGCATATGGCCGTACACGCCGACGGAGCCGTCGTCCTGCTGGACGCGGACCCACAGGCCGAAGCCGGTGGCGGGCCCGGCCTCGATGACCGTACCGTCGGTGACGGAGTGGATCGGGGCGCCCATATCGCCGGCGAAGTCGATGCCGTTGTGGGCGGTGCCCCAGCGGGCGCCGTAGCCCGAGGTCAGCACGCCGTTCACCGGGCGGACGGTGGTCTGGCGGGGCGGTTCGGGGAACGGCCACGCGACGGGCTGGGCGGCCGCGTGCGGATCCCAGGCGCCGGGGTCGTGGGAGGTGGCCGGCTGTTCGGTTTGCTGGGGCGCTTCCCCCTGCTGCGCCGACGCCGAGGCGGCGACCGGAGTGATCTGTTCGTTATCGGAGTCGGCACCGGCGGCGAAGAGGCCGAAACCGGCAGCGACAGCGGTCGTGGTGGCGACAACCTGCGTCGTTACGCGACGACGGCCGATCGACGGCACCGTGAGCTTGCGGAAAGGTAACGGAAGGGTCACGGGCATGAGATACAAGCTAGGGGACCGGCGCGCCCGGTCAGCAATCGTGTGGCAACCGTCACTCGCGCGCATAAGCCCAGGTCGCTGATAACCGTCCGGTAACGAAATGTCCGATATCGCCCTTCGAGCTGCGCAAATGAGACATCCGAACGATGTTTGACCCGAGTGTGCCGGAAAGTGACACTTGTTGAGTGGTCGCTAACAGAGCCGCGCCGCTGATCGCCCTGGCAGACCCCACCAGGCGGGCGATTTTCGAGGCGTTGCCCTCCGGGCCCCGGTCGGTCGGAGAGCTGGCCCATCAGGTGGGGATCAGCAGTTCGGCGGTCTCCCAGCACCTGCGGGTACTCCGGGAAGCGCGCCTGGTGATGGTGCGGCCCGTCGGCAACCGCCGCCTCTACTCGCTGGACCCCCGCGGGCTCGGCGACGCCCGCGATTACCTGGAACAGTTCTGGCCCAGTGCGCTCGCCGCCTACAACGCGGCATTGACCGAGGCCCGCGGCCGGGAGCTACGGCCCGAGCCCCGGCGGCCGGGGTTCAGCCCACCCGGCGATACGAGACGCCGGTAACGCCGGTGGTCGCCTCGGCGCGCCGTTTGCGCAGCTGACGATCCAGCGCCGGGATGACCTCGCCCACGCCGATCTGCAGCAGTCCGGAATCGGGAGTGACCGCCTCCCGGTCGCCGGTACGGCCGGCCCACAGCACCTCGTGGCGGTTGAGCAGATGTTGCGGCGGGCCGCTCTCCTCCGGCGGGGTGGGCCCGAACAGCTGCACCGTGCGGGTCCCGAACGCCGTGGCCAGATGCGCGACCCCGGTATCGCCGCAGAGCACCACCGAGGCCTCGGCGACGGTGGCGGACAGTTCGATGAGGTTCTGGGTCCCGGCCTGCACCCGCTGTCCGGACAGGCCCGCCCGGGCGGCGATGCCCAGGGCTTCGTCGCGATCGCATTCGTCGCCGGTGAGCACCACCTCGTGCCCGAGCACCAGCAGATGCCGGATCACGGCCGCGAACCGGTCGGCGGGCCAGCGCCGGGCGGCCGCGCCCGCCCCGATATGCACCACGACGCAGTCGCGATGATTGGTGGTGGCCACCGGGGGAACCAGGCCGAGGTTGCGGCGATCGGCGCCGATCCCGTCGAATTCGAGCAGATGACACCAGCGGTCGATGGGATGGCGCCCGGCCTGCCAGTCGGGGCCGGGAATCTCCGGGAACGCCGGATTGCGATAGGTGAGGATGCGCTCGGCGCCGGTTTTGGCGAGTTCGACGATGGAGGTGGCCTCCGCCCCGTGCAGGTTGACCGCGAGCTTCGGCGGGGGGCCGTCCCAGCGCAGGCCCTGCGGGTCGGCGATCGGCAGGATCTCGTCCACCGACGCGATCACATCGACGATCGGGCGCAAGCGGTGCGGGGTGGCGAGGACGAGATGGTCGTTGCGGCGCGCCCGCCGCAGCGCGCGCAGTGCCGGGACCGCCGTGAGCAGATCACCGAGACCGCGTGCCTGAAGCACGAGAACTACCGACACCCGACTCTCCTAGCCACCGTTACTCGTCGACCGCCCCCTCCCGAGCGGCCCCGGGGGCCGGCCACGACGAGAGCACTCCCGCTTGAATAACTACCCCCAGTGATCAGGGGCAAACGTGGCCCGGTCGCGGTCTGGATCACATGCCACGGGTTCGCCTCATCGCCGGGATCCGGCCGGGGATCATCCGCCCCGCCGGGCCCACCCGCCGGTTTCCGGTGGTGGCGCCGGGCCGTGGGGATACCGGTCGATCCGTTTGCCGCCCTGCCGGATCGGGCACCGTGGTCCGGCGCGGGGCCCTTGGGTAATGTCTGGAACGTCCGTGGGGAAGCCCGGTGTGAATCCGGCGCTGTCCCGCAACTGTGTGGCCCGTGCGCGGGCCGGAGCCAGATACCCGCGGATGAAGTATTGGAACGGTCATGATCACGTGGGTATTGGTCGATGCGCCGAACGCGCCGCTGTGCGGTGCGTTTCGCATATCTGTCGCGTGAAGGGCCCGACGCGACAGGAGTCCGATATGCCGATCCCGCCCGTGCCGATGAGCCGGCGATCCTTCCTGGCCGGCAGCGCGGTCGCCGCCGGTGCGCTGGTCGCCGGGTGCGGTGGTGGTACGGGTGCCCGTACCGATGTGTTCACCGCGGCGTTCCAGGGGTCGGGCGCCGGCGAGGGTATCGATCCGGGGGTCAACACCCTGTTCATCGACGAGGCGCGGATGAAGTCGGTCTACGACGGGCTCTTCGAATGCGACGAGACGATGACGCCGATCCCGCGACTGGCCGAATCGGGCGAGCCGAACGCGGACGGCACCCGGTGGCGGATCGCGCTGCGCGACGCGCGATGGCACGACGGTACGAAGTTCACCTCCCGGGATGTGCTGTACACCTTGTCCCGGGTGCTGGGGCCCGCGCAGAAACGCCCGTTCATCGCCGCGTCCTCGCTCGCCCAGGTCGATCTGCCGGGCTGCCGGGCCGTCGACGACCGGACGGTCGAGATCGCGCTGACACAGCCGTCGTTCGAGTTCCTCATCGCCCTGTCGGTGTACGGAACCAAGATCGTGCAGGACGGTGCGGCCGATTTCACCCGTCCGGTGGGCACCGGCCCGTTCGTCTTCCGTTCCTTCGAGCCCGGCCGGCAATTCGTCGCCACCGCCAACGAGCACTACTGGGGCGGCCGGCCCGAGATCGGTGAACTGCGAATCGTGAGTGCCGAGGCGGATGCCCGGGTGAACGCGGTGCGCAGCGGCGAGATCGACTACGCCGACAACCTCACCCCGTCCGCCCACCGGACCCTCGAGGGCAGCGGCGGTCTGGATCTGGTGTCGACGCCCGGCAGCGGGATCTACTTCTTCGCCATGAAAACCGACCGCCCGCCGTTCGACAAGCCGGATGTCCGCCGGGCGGTGATGCGGATGTTCGACCGCCGGGAGCTGGTGAAGGTGGCCCTCGAGGGGCAGGGGGAGGTCGCCAACGATGTGTTCGGCAAGGGGAATCAGTACTACGCCGACCTGCCCCAGCACGAATACGACCCGGACGAGGCGGGCCGGCTACTGCGGAAGGCCGGCGTCCGGGACCTGACCTTCGATCTGTTCACCGCGCCGGTGGCCTACGGATTCGTCGAGGCGGCCCGGCTCTTCGCCGACCAGGCGGCCGCCTGCGGGGCGCGGGTGAACGTGGTACTCGGCGCCAAGGACAGCTACTACACCGACGCGCTGAAAACCGGCCACCTCACGATGGGCCAATCCGGCCCGTTGCCGATTCCGAATCATTTCGCGTCACGGCTGCTGAGCACCTCGCCGCAGAACCGGACCAAATGGTCCGACCCGGAGTTCGACCGCCTGTACACGACCGCCCAGGCGACTCCCGATGTGGCGGACCGGGCGGCCATCTATCGCACCATGCACGAAATACTGCACGACAGAGGAGGTTTCGTGTTCTTCGGCACCACACCGTGGAACAGTGCGGCCCGATCCGGATATCGGGGGCTTCCGGCCGCGGTCCCGAATTCGCACGCGTGGGCGCGATTCGACGGAGTCGGCGCGCGATGACCGCTCCGGTGCTCGACGCGGCGCTCGCCCGCTACTGGATCGAACGCTGGGACCGCCAGCAGGAGCACTACATGCCCGACCGCGAGACGCGGTTCGAGGTGATCGGCGATGTGCTCCTGGAATCGGTGGGCCGGGCGGATCCGCTGATCGTCGACCTGGGAGTGGGACCGGGAACCCTGTCCCAGCGGCTGCTGGCGCGGCTACCCGGCGCCCGGATCGTCGGAGTGGACGCCGATCCGCTGCTACTGGCCCTGGCGGAGGCCGCCTACGGGTCGCCGCGCCTGCGCACTGTCCGCGCCGATCTCCGGGTTCCCGGCTGGCTGGACGCGCTCGGGCTCGATCGCGCGCCGGACGCCTTCGTGAGCACGACCGCGCTGCACTGGATGAACCGGGAGCCCCTGCGCGCGCTGATCGAGACCTGCGCGAAGGCGCTGCCGGAAGGCGGAGTGTTCGTCGACGGTGATCATCTCTACGAGGGACCCGCCGGGCCCCGCCTCGACGCGCTCGGCCGGGCGCTGACGTCCCGCCGGGCCCGGCAGACGGGCGCCGCGGCGGCCGAGAACTGGGGCGCGTGGTGGACCGCGGTCGAGCAGGCGCCCGAATTGGCGGGCCTGGTCCGGTTGCGCGCGGGCGGTTTCGAGCACACCGTGCACGACCGGCCCACCGTCCACGATTACCTCGGCTTCGCGCGCGACGCGGGTTTCGCGGAGGCCGGTGTGGTGTGGCAGTACGGCGACGACCGCGTCGTCGTCGGCGTCCGGTGACCGGCCGGTGCCGCGCGACCCGCATACGCTCGGCCGGCTGGTGGCGCGGCGCCTGATGATCGGGGTGGGTCAGCTGTTCGTCCTGCTGATCCTGGTGTTCGTGCTCTCGCTGCTGCTGCCCGGGGACGCCGCCGATATCCAGAACAACACCATCCTCGGGGAGGAGCAGCGCGATACCGCGCGTGAACTGCTCGGACTCGACGTCTCCCCGGTGACCCGCTTCCTCGACTGGATCGCGGGGGCGGTCACCGGGGATTTCGGCACCTCGTACGCCAGTGGCGAGAGCGTCGGCGCGGTGATCGCGGGTCCGTTCCTCACCACCGGGCTGCTGGCCGTGCTGGCACTGGTGCTGCTGATACCGGTGGCGGTGAGCGCCGGTTTCGCCGCGGGGCTGCGCCCGGGCTCGGGGCGCGACCGGGTCATCACCACGATCGGTATCGGCCTGGATTCGATTCCCGATTTCGTGCTCGCCGTATTGCTGGTCGCGTTCCTGTCGGTCCGCCTGGACCTGCTGCCCGCGACCTTCCTCGGCGTCGACCTCGCGACCCTGGTGGACCGGCCCGAATACCTGGTACTGCCGCTGGTCGTCACGGTGGCGCGGATCGCCGCGCCGCTGGTGCGGCTGATCCGGGCGGGGGTGATCGATGTGATGGATCAGCCTTATATCGTGCAGGCGCGGCGGCTGGGGGTCGGGAGAACATCGCTGCTGGCCCGGCATATCGCGCCCAACGCGCTGGCCCCGGCGGTACAGGAACTCGGGCGCGCCACCGGCGGTCTGCTCTCCGGTGTCCTGATCGTGGAGGCCGTTTTCGCGATGCCCGGTATCGCCTCCGAACTCATCGGCGCCATCGGAAACCGGGACGATCCGGTGATTCTCGCGATCGTCTCCCTCACCGCCCTGTTCGCTCTGCTCGTGAATATCGCCATCGATATCGCGGGGTACCGGATGAATCCGCGGTCGGCGCGAGGGGCGCGGGGATGAGCCGGCGGCGGATGACGAGTCTGTCGCTGATCGCGATCCCGCTGGTCTTCGCGGCCGTCGGCCCGCTCGCGGCTCGCGCGGCGCCGGCCGAGCGGCTGGCGCCGTTCGGACCGTCGCCGTGGTCACCGTTCGGGACGGACCGGCTGGGCCGGGATGTACTGGCCGCGGCGCTCACCGGGGGACAGACCTTCCTGCTGGTGACCCTGCTGACCGTCCTGGGCGCGTACGCGGCCGGTTTCGCGATCGGAGTCGCCGCAGCGGCGGCGCCGCGGGTATGGCTCGACGAACTGCTGATGCGCCCGGTCGATGTCCTGCTGTGTATACCGTCGCTGCTGATCATCATGGTGGCGGCGCTGCGCACCGAGGGGTCCGGCCTCGCCATCGCCGGCGCGATCGGTCTCGCGCTGGTGGCCCCGATCGCGCGTTTCGCCCGGATGGCGGCGTCCGGGGTCGTGCACG
Source organism: Nocardia sp. NPDC049935 (assembly GCF_055586645.1). Taxonomy (NCBI): domain Bacteria; kingdom Bacillati; phylum Actinomycetota; class Actinomycetes; order Mycobacteriales; family Nocardiaceae; genus Nocardia; species Nocardia sp. NPDC049935. The sequence goes on from NZ_JBVJHV010000001.1 coordinate 671,936, forward strand.
GGCCGGTGATGGACGCCCTGCGGATGCAGGGGGAGACCCGCGCCTACCGCTACGGCCGCTACGCGGTCCGGGAGCTGGCGCGCCCGCTCGCGGCGGATTTCGGTATCCGCTTCACCACGGCCGTGTACTTCCTGGCATCCGCCAATTTCCTCGGCCTCGGATTCGATACCACCGCACCCGACTGGGCGGTATCGGTCGCCGCGAACAAGGACGCCCTCCTGATCGCGCCGTGGTCGGTGGTATTGCCCGCGACGCTGATCGTGCTGCTCGCGGTGGGAACGAATCTGCTGGCCGATGATCTGCTGTCCGATCCGCGGACGGTCGCGGCGGGCTACGCGCGAGGGGGACGCACCCGTGGTTGACGATCCGCTGATCTCGGTGCGGAGACTGGGAGCCCGGGCGGGTGACGCGGTGATCCTGCGCGATATCGACCTGGATATCGCCGCCGGGGAGGTGGTGGCACTGTTCGGGCCCTCGGGTGCCGGGAAGACGACCATCGCGTCCGCACTGGCGGCGAGGACGCCTCCGGGGCTCGAGTTATCCGGGGAGATCCGGCGCGCGGACGGGGTGCGGATCGGCTACCTGCCGCAATATGCCGCATCGACGCTGAACCCCGTCCGCCGGATCGGGCCGGCGCTCGGGGAACTGGTCGCGCTGCGGCACCGGCGCGAGGGCGGTGCGCGGTTGCGCCGGGCGGAGCGGCGCGCCCACATCGCCGGGGTGCTCGCGGCGGCGGCCTTCGATATCGACGACCGTGACCTCGACCGCACGCTGCGCCGGTATCCGTTCGAATTCTCCGGCGGCGAACGCGCCCGCCTGGCGCTGGCGCAGGTACTGGCCTGGCAACCCGACGTCCTGGTGGTCGACGAACCGACCGTCGGGCTGGATGCCCCGGCCCGGACCGCGCTGCTGGAGGGTCTGGACGGGGTGCGGCGCGCGGGCGGCGCCGTGGTTCTGGTGACCCATGACGCCTACGCGGTCCGGCGGCTGGCCGACCGCACGCTGTTCGTGCGGGCGGGCCGGCCGGACAGCGCGGGCCGCCTCGGGCCCGAATCCGAACCGGAATCGCGTCCGGCCGCCCCCGGGGCCGCCGATCCGATCGTGTGCGTTCGCGATCTGACGGTGCGGCGGGACGGCGCGGTGATCCTGCGCGATATCGATCTGGATCTGTATGCCGGGGAATGGCTGGGCCTGGTGGGGGTCTCGGGTGCGGGCAAGACGACCTTGGCCCGCTGCCTCGCCGGACTCGTCCGGCCCACCGGCGGCCGGATCACCGCCGACGGTGCCCCGCTCCCGGTGCTGCGGCGGCGCTCCCGCAGCCGGATCGCGGCGATCCAGTACATCTGGCAGGAATCCGCGGGCTCGTTCGATCCGCGCCGGACGGTACTCGACCAGGTGGCGGCCACCGGGGTCCGGTTACGCGGAATGGACCGGACCGCGGCCCGGGCGGCCGCGGTCACCGTACTGGCCGAGCTGGATATCGACGCGGACCAGGCCGGCCGCCGCCCCGCCGGCCTGTCCGGCGGACAACTCCAGCGGGCCGCCCTGGCGCGGGCGCTGCTGGCCCGGCCCCGGGTGCTGCTCTGCGACGAGGTGACCACCGCGCTCGACCGGCCCACCGCCCGGCGCATCCTCGACCACCTGGACAACTATCGCCGCACCCACGGGGCGGCGGTGGTGTCCATCGGCCACGATCTGGACGAACAACTCGCGCGTGCCGACCGGCTCGCGATCCTCGACGACGGCCGGCTGACCGGAGTCGGCTCACCGGCCCAGCTGTCCGGTACCCCCGGTACGGGAGTCCTGGCCCGTCTCCTCGCGGCCGGCGGCGCCGGGGTCCTCGGGTGAGGCCCGGCGGCGGCGCCGCTCCCAGGCTGTGGCGATGAGGATCGTGATCACCACGTACACCCAGCCCAGCACCACATCGATGACATAGTGCTCACCCCCGTAGACCAGGGTGAACGCCATCGCCACCGGGAAAAGCGCCAGCGGTATCCGCCAATACCGGTGCCGGGCCACCGGCCACAGCGCGAGTGTCACCAGCAGCGCGAAACCGGCGTGCAGGGAGGGCATGGCGGCGACGGGATTGCTCTGCGCGGCCAGCCAGTCGCCACCCACGTCGTAGGGAACGAGACCGATTCCGAACCCGGTGACGCGCCGGATATCGGCGTGGATGACATCGACCCGGGCGGCGTACCACGGGGGAGCCGACGGCAGCAGCACATAGGTCAGCAGGCCCAGATAGGACAGCAGCAGTACCCGCCGCATGTACTTGGACCAGCGGTCGCGCGATTGGATGTAGAAGACGGCGGCGATCAGCCAGGGCACGATGAAATGGCTCATGTAGACGAGGCCGGTGAGCACCGTCCACCAGGGTTTCCCGTCGTCGTGCAGCAGATGATCCTGGAGCCAGACCGTCGGCACCGTCCCGCCGAACAACCAGCTCTCCACCGATACCAGTTCCTCCACTCGGACCGGCATGCCGAGGGTGTTGGCGATACCGCGGGTGTGGTCGTAGATCACCAGCGCGGCGATGAGCGGCACCCAGTCGACGAGGATGCGCACCTGCTCGCGCCACGGGCGATCCGGCTGGTAGGCCGCGATCCCGGCCACGATCCACAGCGCCTGGTAGATGCGATCGGTGGGTGGGCCGAAGACCACGGTCACCACCACGAGCGCCAGCAGGTAGGCCGACCACACACCACTGCGCAGCAGCCGACGGGGCCGGGTGCGGGCAGGCGCCGTGGTCGCGGGGGCTCCCATCCCTTCAGTTTTCCATCAGTCGTCCATCGGGTGAACGAAAAGCGACGCCACGCCGACCGTCGGGTGACGTCGGCGGTACCTGCCGGGCTAGCGGCGGGTGGATCCGCCGCGCATCGTGTAGACGGCGGCCCCGGCCGCCACCACGATCAGTCCGCCGATCACGGAGGCCGGCGGCAGGGTCGCGGCCAGCAGGAGACAGCCCGCGAAGCCCGCCACCGTCAGGAACCGTGGCGGCGGGTCCTCGGTGACCGTGAGAGTGAAGGCGGACGCGTTCGCGATCGCGTAATACAGCAGGACGCCGAACGACGAGAAGCCGATCGCGGCGCGGATATCCGCGGTCGCCACCAGTACCGCCACCAGCGCGGCGATGGCCAGTTCCGCGCGGTGCGGCACCTCGAACCGGGGATGCACCGCGGCCAGCGCGTGCGGTAACCGCCGGTCGCGGGCCATCGCCAGGGTGGTGCGCGACACGCCCAGCATCAGGGCCAGCAGCGAGCCGAGCGCCGCCAGCGCCGCCCCGGCGCGTACCACCGGCTCCCACTGCGGCGCACCCGCCGCCCGCACCACCTCCGACAGCGGGGCCGGGGTCGCGGCCGTGCCCTCGGGCCCGAGCACCGCGAGGGTGGCGAGGGTGACAGTGGTGTAGACGATCAGAGCGATCCCCAGCGCCAGCGGTACCGCGCGCCGGATCGTCCGGGTGGGATCGCGCACCTCTTCGCCCAGGGTCGCGATACGCGCGTACCCCGCGAACGCGAAGAACAGCAGCCCGGCGGCCTGCAGGACGCCGCCGGCGGAGATATCCGGACCCGGCGGCGGATGAGCCGCCACCGGCCGGTCCGAGGTCACGGCCACGGCGACGACAACGGCCAGGACCGCGAGTACGGCCACGACGATGATCCGGGTGGCCCCCAGGGATTTCCGGACCCCGAGACAGTTCACTCCGGCCACCACCGCGACCGCGGCGACACCGAGGGCCCGGGCGTAGTCCGGCCACAGGTAGAGCCCGGCCGTCAGCGCCATCGCGGCACACGACGCGGTTTTACCGACCACGAAGGACCAGCCGGCCAGGAATCCCCAGAAATCACCGAGGCGTTCCCGGCCGTAGAGGTAGGCGCCACCCGATTCCGGATAACGCGCCGCCAGCCGGGCCGAGGAGAGCGCGTTGCAGTACGCGACGGCCGCGGCCAGAGCCAGCGCGATCGTCACGCCGGACCCGGCCGCGCGCGCCGCCGGGGCGAGCGCGGCGAAGATCCCCGCGCCCAGCATCGCGCCCAGGCCGATGGTCACGGCATCGGCGGTCCCCAGTCGCCGGGGTAACCGGTCGTGTGTGTGGTCGGCCGCAGTCACCGTATCCCTGCCGTTCCGGGTGGGCGTTGGTCTCGAAAGCAGCATCGCGCATCGCGGCGGGTCCCGCGACACGGGCCCGGTCTCGGAGGCTCGCCCGGTGGCTGCGCCGGCTGATTACGCTCGGGCACCATGAGCCTGGGTGAGGTGGCCGCCGACCTCTACGGTCTGGCGCCCGGCGAGTTCGTCGCCGCGCGCACCGAGCGGGCCCGCGCCGCCACCACGGCCGGGGACCGCGAACTGGCGGCCGCGATCGGCGCGCTGCGGAAACCCACCGTGGCGGCCTGGGCGGTGAACGCCCTGGTCCGCGCGGTGCCCGATGAGGTCGACGCGCTGCTGGGCCTCGGGGAGCAGCTGCGCACGGCGCAACGGGAGCTGTCCGGTGACCGGCTGCGCCTGCTCACCCGGCAACGCCGCCGGGTCGTCGATGCCCTGACCGCGCGCGCGGACGAGGTCGCCGCCGAACGCGGACATCCGGTCTCCGCCGCGGTCCTGCGTCAGGTGGGGGAGACACTGACCGCCGCCCTGGCCGACCCCGAGGTCGCGGAGCGGGTGCGGACCGCGACGCTGGCGACGGCGGTCACCTGCGAGGGATTCGGGCCGGTGGACCCGGATCTCACGGTGGTGCGGGACGAGCCGGAAAGGGTGGATACCGCGGCGCCGCGCCGGAAATCGCGTACGAAGCGCGCCGGCGGGTCCGGGGAGGCGGATCGGGCGGCCCGGGAGGCCGAGGAGCGCCGGCGGGCCGAGCTGTCGCGCGCCGCCGAGGAGCAGGCGCGCGCGGATCTCGACGCCGCCGAACAGCGGGCCCGCGCCGCCGCCGACGATCTGCGCCGCACCGAATCCCGGATCGGCGAACTCCGCGACGAACTGGCCGCCGCCGAGGATCGGCACCGCTTCGCCCGGCAGGCCGACCGGGCCGCCCGCGACGCCGTACGCGCCGCCACGACCGAATGGGAGCGGGCCCGGCGGCGACTGCGTTGACGCCCGGGCGGCCGGACCGTTCAGGTGTCCCGCCGCTGTCCCGAATCCTATGATGGGAGAAGGGGTTCGCCGCTGTTCGGGGGTTTCATGCGTCCACCGTCACCACATCCGTTCGATACCGGGCCCGACCGGCACCCGGCCCCTCCGCCGCGGCGCGGGGCCCGGATCCGGAGCATGCTGCGTTCGCCGCGCGCGACCAGTATCGCGGTGGTGGTCCTGGTCGGCCTGCCGCTGCTCGTGTTCGGGCTGGTATCGGCCGCCGACGCGGTATTCGGCTCCGGGGAGCCCGATCCGTCGGCCGGTGCGCCGCCGCCCGCCTTACGGGTGGACGCTCCGGTGGACCTGTCCCGGCCCTTCGCCGGGACGCCGGCCGTCGACTGGCCCGAAGGCGAGGCGGGAATCATCGCGCCGCCGGCGGTGCGGATGGGACGGTATACGGCCGAGGACGTCGCGACCGCCACGGCGGCGGTGCGGCGGTTGATCGCCACGGCGCGGCTGGATCGGCATGTTCTCGAAACCCACGACGCCGAACCGGTACTCGCATTGCTCGCCCCGCACCAGGCCGCGGAGGCGCGTGCGCTGCTGCGTCCCGGCAACGAAGCCGAGACCTGGTGGATCTCGACCAAGATCGCGCCCGGGTTCCGGCTGTTGCCGGTGGCGCCGCGGGTCACCGGATGGCTGACGCCCGTCGTGGACGCGAAGGGCGAATTGGTGATCGAGACCAACGTCCTGGTCGCCTACGCCTTCGACGCCGACGACCCGCGGACCCTGACGGGCCCGCTCGATATCGTCGCGGTGGACCGCTGGGAGGCCGATTACGTCTGGGTGCACGACGCGCAGTACGACGCGGGATCGCAGGGCCTGTACTACGGCGAAGTCCGGGGCTACATGTATCCGGTCGGCTGTGTACACGGCGACAAGGGTTTCCTCGCCCCGAACTACAGCAATCCGCCGGTCGCGGTACCGGATCCGGATCAGCCGGATCCGGAGACCTTCTTCGACCCGGAGGCGGAGTTGCCGGCCGGGAGCGGGTGCTGACGGCCGTTCGCCGCCGCTGACCCGGCGTGCCCGGCGGGGGCCGAACGGTTACGGCACAGAACGCGCGGGTGACCGTCAGGTCCCGGGCCGGCTCCCGGTGTCCGAGAGCGGCAGGCCCATGACGACCGCGTCCCAGAGTTCGCCGTTGCGGCGCCGGTAATGCGCCCGCAGCACGCCCTCGACCTCGAAACCGGCGCGGGCGTAGAGGGCCAGGGCCCGGACATTGTGCGGCCACACCTGCAGGGCGACCTTGTGCGCGCCGTGCTCGCGGGACCAGTCGATCACCCGGGCCAGCAGCGCGCCGCCCAGGCCCCGGCCGCGCTGGTCCGGGAGCAGCATCATGCCGAATTCGGTGACCCCGCTGCCGGTGAACCGGACCGTGGCGGAGCCACACACCGCGCCGTCGGTCTCGGCGACGAACACGGCGAATTTCTCGTCATCGAGCGCTTCACGGAGCCGGTCGGCGGCCTCGGTGGTATCCAGCGGGCCCTCCGTGCCGATCCAGCGGCCCTCCGCGGCCACGCTCGCGCGGATCGCGACGATCCGCTCGATATCCTCCGGTCCGGCGGTCCGGACGGGGGAGCGGGGGTCCGGATCGGCCGCCGGGCGGGGTTGTTCTGTCACTCGATCATCATCGCCGAGACCTCGCTTCCCGGGCGATTGGTTTCACCGGGGCGGGGTATGCCGGGAGCCCGGAGGGTCCGGGGGAACGGGGTCCCCAGGACCTCGGGATTCATGCTACTTTTCGTTACACATATCCCCGCCAGCAGTGTGGAGGTTCCGTGCCGGAGGGTACGTACGAAATGGTCGAGTGGACGGCCGCGCCGGGCAGCGAGGGCGGCGGCGCCGCCTGGGATCAGGTCGCGATCATGTCCGGGTCCGCCGGGCTCATCGCCCTGGTGCTGCTGTGGATCGGATATCTGCACCGCACCCGGCGGATCACCTGGCTGCAGCGCCTGGCCGACCGGCTGGGCCGGATCTTCAACCGGCCCGGCTGGGTGGCGCTGCCGCTGGCGATGTTCCTGGCCACCATCCTGACCGCGCTGCTCGGCTTCATCTGGGACGTCAGCCTGCATATCGGCAACGGCCGCGACGAGGGCCCGCTGGCCAATCCGGCGCACTATTTCATCCTCGCCGGGCTCTTCTTCCTGTTCACGGCGGGGATGTCGGCGATCGTGCTGCCCTTGGACGAGAAGCCCGGCGCGGCGGCCGTGCGGATCACCCGCACCTGGTACGCCCCGGTCGGCGGTATCCTGCTGGCCGGCGCCGGGCTCTACGCGCTCATCGGGTTCCCGCTCGACGATGTCTGGCACCGGATCTTCGGCCAGGACGTCACGCTCTGGGGCCCGACCCATCTGATGCTGATCGGCGGCGCCGGACTGTCCCTGGTCGGGGTGCTGCTGCTGGAGTTCGAGGGCAGCCACAACCGGCCCGATCCGGACCGTCCGGAAACCCGGCGCATGTGGTTGCTGCGCGCGTTCGCCTTCGGCGGTCTGCTCATCGGGCTGTCGGTGTTCCAGGTCGAATTCGATTTCGGGGTGGAGCAGTTCCGGCTGGTACTGCAGCCGATGCTCATCGTGGCGGCGGCCTCGATCACGCTGGTCGCCGCCCGCCTGACGCTGGGCGCGGGCGGCACGCTCGTCGTCGTGGTGTTCGCCGCGGTGGTGCGCACGGTGGTCGCCGTACTGGTCGGCGGTCCGATCATCGACGCGCCCCGGAACGTCTTCCCGCTCTACCTCGGTATCGCGGTGGTGGTGGAACTGCTCGCGCTGCTGCCCACCGACCGGCGGATCCTGTGGGGCGCGGGCACCGGCCTGGCGGCGGCGACTGCCGGGCTGTGGCTCGAATCGCTCTGGGTCGGCGCGATGTTCGTCGATCCGTGGCCCGCATCGATGTGGCCGGAACTGCTGGCGATGGCGATCCCGACCGGTATCGCCGGCGGTGTGATCGGCGCGATGCTGGCCACGGTCCTGCGCGGCGAACCCCTGCCCCGGCCGCCGGTACGCCGGACCCTGGTCGCGGCCGCGGTGGTGGTCGTGGCGGCGGCGACCGCCAACGGCCTGATGATCTCGGTTCCCCAGGACGCCCGCGCCACTGTGGCGCTGACCGAGGCCGGTGAACAGGGCGGCCGGATGGTGCACGCCGATATCCGGCTCACCCCGGACGACCTGGTCGGCGACGACCCCGAATGGATCCAGATCCTGGCCTGGCAGGGCGGCGTCGGCAGCGACAGCCCCGGCCGCGGTCTGGTGGTGGATCAGCTGCGCCGGGCCGGGCCGGGACACTACGTCACCACGAAACCCGTTCCCGTACACGGTTCCTGGAAGACCGTGCTGCGCATCCAGGACGGCCGGACGCAGACCGCGCTGCCGATCTTCATGGCCGCCGACCCGGGAATCGGCGCGGAGGAGGTCCCGGCGCTGGAGAGCTTCACCCGCCCGTTCGTCGCCGAGATCACCGTGCTGCAGCGGGAGCGGTCCTTCGACCACCCGGCCTGGCTGTTCGCCGCGGCGTCGCTGGTGGTGCTGGCCTGCAGCCTGATCCTGATCGCGGCACTGTCCTGGGGCGCCGCCCGGATCAACGACCGATACCCGCACCGCGCGCCCGCCGCGGAAAGGGAACGGGCGCCGGTGCCATGACCGATCGATACGACGGTGTGGACATCCTCGCCGACCACTCGATCCTGCTGGCGGTTCCCGCCTTCCTCCCGGCGTTCCTCATCGCCGGTGTCGTGATCGTCATCGCGGTCCGCGATCGCCGCCGCGGTGACGAGCACGAGCCGATCGAGGAGCCGGATGCCGAATCCGGTACCGACAAGGAGAATTGATCGATGTCCTCCCTGACCCGGTCGCCCCTGACCCGCCTCTGCCTGCCACTCCTCGCCGCCGCCCTGCTGGGCGCCGGCTGCGCCGCGGCGGACGAGAAGTCCGGCGAGCAGCCGGTAGCCGCGGAGAATTCACAGACCGCGGAATCATTGCGTATCGACGTGCGGATCGCCGGGGGCACCGTGACCCCGGTCGACGAGCGGCTCGAGGCCCGGGTCGGTCAGCCCATCGAAGTGCTGGTCACCAGCGATACCGCCGACGAACTGCATGTGCACGCCCATCCCGACCACACCTTCGCCGTCACCCCGGGTGACGATCAGCGGTTCCGGTTCACCGTCGACATTCCGGGCCGGGTGGATATCGAACTGCATCACGCCGAGCGCACGGTGGCGACCGTGCTCGTTCGCGAATGACACTGCTCGCCCAGGGGCGAACAACACTGCTCGCCCACGGGCTCGGCGGCGCGAGTGATCTGCCGATCCCGCTGACCTACGCATTGATCGGTGCGGCATGGGCGCTGGCCTTCTCCTTCGCCGTGATCGCGTTCGCCTGGCGGGAACCGCGACTGGATCCGGATTCGGCGGGAATCGCGCTGCCGCCGGCGGTCCGCGCGACGGCCGATTCCCCGGTGGTCCGGGCCGCGCTCGCGGTCGCGGGCGTCACCGGGTTCGGATTCGTCCTGGCCGTCGGCGTGTTCGGGCCCGCCGATCCGGCCCGCAATCCGGTACCGGGCGTCGTCTACGTGTTCCTCTGGGTGGGCGTCATGGTCGCCTCCCTGATCGCCGTGCCGGTGTGGAAAGTGCTGTCGCCGGCGCGGGCCCTGCACCGGCTGCTGTGCCGGATCCAGGGCCGGTCGCCCGTGGCCGGCCGCCGGCCCTATCCGCGGTCCTGGGGCCGGTGGCCCGCCGCGCTCGGATTGTTCAGCTTCGTCTGGCTGGAACTGGCCTCCCCCGAACCGGGTTCGGTGCTCGCGGTGACGGTCTGGCTGCTCGGTTACCTGACCGTCACCCTCACCGGCCTGCTCGTCTACGGCACCGCCTGGGCCGAGCACGCCGACCCGCTGGAGGTGTACAGCAGTCTGCTGGGCCGGCTCAGCCCGCTGGGCCGCGACGCGGCCGGGGCGCTCGTCCTGCGCTCGCCGCTGGCGAATCTCGCGGGGACCCCGGTGGGACGCGGCTCGGTGGCGGTCGCCGCGACGCTGCTGGGTTCCACCGCGTTCGACAGCTTCTCGATGTTCCCGTGGTGGCGCGATCTCCTCGCCGCGGCCGGAAGCGCCGCGGGCCGCACCCTGGTGAGTACAGCCGGTTTGCTGGTCTTCGTCGCGGTCGTCGGGGTGAGCTTCCATCTCGCGGCCGCGGCCACGGGCGGCCTGCCGCGGGCCGAACGGACACTGTTGCCCACCCGGCTGGCGTATACGCTGACACCCATCGTCGCCGGATACGTCGTCGCCCACTACCTCACCTTCCTGGTGGAGAAGGGGCAGGCGACCGTGATCCTGTTCGCGGACCCGTTCGGGGCCGGCTGGAATCTGTTCGGGCTCGGCGGCCGGGACGTCGCCTACGTCCTGTCCACGCATCCCGGGCTGCTGGGCACCGTGAAGGTCCTGGCGGTGGTTCTCGGCCATATTCTCGCGGTCGCGGCCGCCCACGACCGGTGCCTGCGGCTGCTGCCGCCCGCGCACCGTCTGACCGGGCAGCTCGCGCTCATGCTGCTGATGGTGGGGTTCACCTTCACCGGCCTGTACCTGCTGTTCGACGCCTGACCCGGGCCGGATCAGCCCGAGCCGCCGACCGCGACCCGGTCGTCGGGCACCAGGTGGGTGATCGACAGGTCCCGGCGGGCGATCCCGGGGCCGTGCGCGTGAATCGGGCGCAGCGCCTCCACGACGTTCACGCAGGTCAGATGATCGGCGGGATGCAGTCCCTCGGTGAACCGGAACCGGACGTTCGCGGTGCCGCGCGCGGTCCCGGTGGTCGTCACGAGCTGATAGCGCAGCGGTGCGCGGTCCGCGCCCGGCGCCGACCAGATGGACCGGTAGCTCAGGGTGGGCCCGAGATCTCTTTCCACGATGACCTTTTCGACGGCACCGTCGGCGTCGGTGACCACCTCCACTTCCGACCGGTGCGTGGTCGTGGCACCGGCCGCCCCTGCGAAGACCGCGTCGTCGAGGACACGCAGCCCGGCGGCGTAGTACCCGTCCACGACCGCCGCCGCGGCAGTGGCGGTAGCGGTCTCGGTGGTCCCGATCCCGATATCGCGCACCGTATCCCACGGATAGACGCCCGAGGTGCCGAAATCGAGTTCCTCCACCAGTTCGACACGGCGGATATCGCGGGTCACCTCCGCCAGGGAGCGCAACATCCGGGCCGGAATGGTCGACTGGAACGCCCCCGTGGCGTGAAACGTCGATTCGCCGGCGTGGCAGGCGTCCACGAGTTCGGCGGGGGCCACATGGTCGTCCAGCGGAGCGGTGGAGACGACATCGAATCCGTCGCGCAGTAGTTGCGGGAGAACGATATCCGGCGCGGCTCCGGTGATCTCGGCGAAAGCCGGTACGTAGACCACACATTCGGTTCCCGAGGGCGGGGCCTGCGACGCCGGAGTGCAGGCGGTCACCTCGAGACCGGGTCGCGCGCCGATCCGTTCGGCGATCCGTTCGGCGAGGAGGCCGCCCCCCAGCACCGCGACGGCGAGAGCGGGTGAACTCATTCGGACTCCAGACGATAGTGAGGACTCAGATCCGGCATCACCACGCCGGGCGGTGCCGCGCACAACTCCGGAATCACGCTCAGCATGGCGGCGACCGAGATATCCGTCACGGCCGACCAGTCGTTGTCGTCGGTGGTGTCGTCCAATTCGTTACGCATCTCGATACCCCCGGGACTTCCGTCGATGGTTATCACATGCCCACCGGAGGCACTGCGTGGATGGTCCGGCCCCAGATGGGCATTGCCGCTGCCGACATGCCAGCACTCCTCGTTGGTCATGAACAGCCGGTCACCGAGGTAGCCACGGTAGGTCATATGGATCGCGCCGACCGTGCCGGGTTCCACCACCGTGCCGCCGGCGGTGACCCGCACCCGGGCCGGGACCGGATAGACCTGTCGTTCGACCCGCACGTCGTCCGGAGCGGCGCCGAAGAGCGTATGCGCCACATTGCCCAGGACGGCGTCGAAATAGAAATGCTGCATCAGGGCGATGGCGTGGTCGGAATCCACCGCACCCAGCGGCATACCGAAGCCCAGGCTCGACAGCCCGCCCCACATCCCGTCGGGTGCGGGGGACAGATCACCGACTTCGAGGAACCGGACCTCGCGGACCTCGTCGAGCAGCCCCGCCAGCCGCAGCAGGAGCTGTTCCACCATGAGGCCCGGATGCAGGCCGGTGCCGTGCAGCGAGACACCCCCGGCCAGACAGGCCGCCTGCAGCCGGCTGCCGAGCTGCCGGCGCGGGAGTACCCGGTCGACCACCGGCCCGGCCAGCAGCTGCAGTCCGGGTCGCAGTGGTCTCAGCAGCGGGGAATCGACGATCCGCATCCCCGCCCGGAGCGCGGCCAGCCCCCGCCGCAGGCCGCCGCCGAAGGCGTCCCCGGTGACCTTCATCCGCGAGACCGTGCGCAGCACGTCCAGAGGCGGGCGCGCGGCCGACAGCCAGGTGTTCGCCGCCGGATTGTGGTAGGAGGCCGCCGATACGACGTTCTTTCCCGATTCGAGGAGTGCGACGACGTCGGCGTCGACGCCCTGTACGAGGGCCGGGGTGGTGGGTGTGTGGATCACGCAGTCGGCGTCGAGGGCGAGTATCTGCGCGGTGGAGGTCGTGGCGGTCACGCCCACCGGCGCCAGTCCGGCCAGTTCGCCGATATCCCGGCCGTGCTTGTGCGGGCTGAAGACCTTCACACCGACGACCTCGAACCGTGGTGATTCCAGGGCCGTACGCAGGGCTCGCCCGCCCATGTCGCCGGGGCCCCAGACGATGAGCCGATATGGACGTGACACACCCGTCTCCTTGCCGTTCGCGCACTTTCTAACACACCGGCGCGGACAATGATCGGGAACAGCCGGGTCTTGTCCGACACATGAGGATTGTCATGAAACCCACCCCATCCGAGCCGGCGGAAATCGCGGTGCGCGCACTCCGGGTCATGTCCGAGGGATCCCTCGCCGATTTCGAGACGGTGGTCCATCCCGACGCGCGCAACCGCGAAGCGCAGGCCGAACCGCCCGCCTGCCGGGCGCCCGGACCGGCCGGATTCCACGCCACCGCGGTCTGGCTCCGGGCGACCTACGCCGATCTGCGCTGGGAGGTCCACGAGGTGGTCGCGTCCGGCGACCTCGTCGCCGCCCACACCACCATGTCCGGACGCCAGGTCGCCACCTTCGTCGTCTACGACGCGGCCGGCCGCCCGGCGCAGGCCTTCCCGTCCACGGGCCGGTCGTTCGCCGTCACGCAGACCCATTGGTTCCGTATCGCCGACGGCACCGTCATCGAGCACTGGGCCAACCGTGACGACCTCGGCAACGCCCAGCAACTGGGCTGGGTACCGCCGACCCCGCCGTACCTGTTCCGGATGTGGCGGGCGCTGCGCGCCGCCCGCCGCGCCGCGCCGGACACCCCGCGCTGACGGGCTACCCCGGAACGCGGCTCACAGCGGACCCCAGGTGGTGGCGGTGCCGTCCCGGAACGCGGCGAACGAGGCGCCGAGTTCACCGGTCGCGCTGCACATCACCTGGGTCCGGTTCTCGATATCGAGGGCGTGGCGCAGACTCGGGGCGTCCACCGTCTGCCACATCGTCTCCTTGGTCATCCACACCGCGAGCGGGGAATGCGCGGCGATCTCCTCGCCTTTGGCCACGGCCCGCTCGACCAGGGTGTCGCCGCCGGTCACCTCGAGGACCAGCCCGATCCGCTCGGCCTCCGCGGCATCGAAGACCCGGCCGGTGAGCAGCAGCTCGGCCGACCGTGACGCGCCGACCAGCCGGGGCAGGTGGTAGCTGGTGCCCATATCGCAGGCCGAGATCCCGTGCCGGATGAACACCGCGCCGAAGGTCGCCTCCGCCGCCGCGAACCGGATATCGCAGGCCAGGGCCAACGCGAACCCGCCGCCGACCGCCGCGCCGTTCACCGCGGCGATCACCGGCTGACGTAACCGGTGGATCTTCTCGAAGGCCGAGGCCATCAGCTCCTGGGAGGCGTAGATCCGGGCCACCGGTGAGCGCACCGAATCCAGCAGCGCGGCGGTGGGGGTGGCGCCGGTGGCGGTGAAGTCCTCCGGGTCGGCCCTGAGGTCGGCGCCGGCACAGAATCCCGCGCCCGCGCCGGTGACCACCACCGCGCGGATCTCGGGGTTGCCGTTGATCTCGTCGAGGGCCGTATGCAATTCGGCGACGGTCTGGTTGTCGAGAGCGTTGCGCCGGTGCGGGCGGTCGATCGTCAGCACGGTGACACCCGAGGGCAGGTGTTCCACGGTCAATTCCGACACTGTCGTCTCCTTTCCGGGGTGGTGATCTCAGCGGGCGACGGTGCCGCCGTCGATCAGGAACGTCTGCCCGGTGATGAAACTGCCCGCGTCCGAACAGAGCAGCAGCGCGGCGCCCACCATCTCGTCGGGTTCGGCGATCCGGCCCAGCAGCGCGGCTCCGGCCATGGCCTCGATGAACTCCGGTGGGTTCTTCCGGACCATATCGGTGTTCACCGCGCCGGGAGCCATGGCGTTCACCCGGATCCCGTCGGCGGCGAATTCGGCGGCCATGGACCGGGTGAACGACAGCAACGCCGCTTTACCCGCCGCGTACATCGACAGCGCGGGTGCGAACTGCATGGCCGCGACCGAACCGAAGTTGAGTACCGCCGCGTGTGCGCTCGCCCGCAGATAGGGCAGCGCGGCCTGGACCAGGAACAGCGGGCCCTCCACGTTGACCCCGAACGATTTGCGCACCGCCTCGGGGTCCATAGCGCCCAGCGGCTGTGCCAGCGCGTTGGCGGCATTGTTGACCAGGATGTCGATCCCGCCGAAGGTATCGGCCGCGGTCTGCACCAGCGCCGAGAGCGCCGCCACATCGCCGAGATGAGTGGGGACGCCGATCGCCTCGGCGCCGAGGTCCCGCAACCGGGCCGCGGCCGACTCGCAGGCCTCGGGTTTGCGGCTGGCCACCACCACGTTCGCGCCGGCGCATGCGAACCCCTCGGCGATCGCGAGCCCGATCCCGCGGGTGCCCCCGGTGATCACCGCCGTCCGTCCGCTCAGGTCGAACAACGTCTGGAAGGTTTCGGTGTTCACTGGCCAACCTCTCGATCCGCGGGCCGCGTCGCCCGCATCCGGAAACCACGCGGCCCGCGCCACGGGGCCGCAGCCAAGTTGTACCAATCCGGGCGGCGCCGGGGTCCACCGGCGGAGTGCGACCGGCCGGTGCGGCCGCGGCGGGGCCCGCTGCCACAGCGGTTCGACACGCGTGTGTTTGACATGCCGAATCCCGGGAATGCCGGACGCACACTGTTTCTCGACACATGGGAATTGCCATGATCATCGTTCTAGGGCTTGTCCTCGCCGTCGCGGCACTCGCCGCCGGAGTGGCCGGAGTCGCGGCCAACACCAGCGATACCAACAAGCTGACCAGTGATTTCTCGGTATTCGACTACCAGTTCTCCGGAACCACCGGTGAACTGTTCCTGATCGGCATCGTGATCGGTGTGATCGGCGGCCTGGGTGCGGGCATGGTGGCGGCCGGCGCCATCCGGTCCACCCGCACCGGGCTGGCGACCCGCCGGGAACTGCGGCAGTCCCGTCGTGAGACCGCCGCGGCACACAAGGATCTCGCCAAGACGCGGGATTCGTCGAAGAAATCCCCGGCCACCACGGCCACCACACCGACCTGGTCGGTGAACCGTTTCCTGCCCAAACCGGGCAAGCGCGGGGCCGCGGCCGAATAGCCTCGCTCGCGCTCTCCACCACACCGCTTCAGCACAGAAAGACCTGATCATGATCGTTCTCGGACTCGTTCTGCTCATCGTCGGCTACCTGCTCAATATCGGGCTGCTCACCACCGTCGGCATCATCCTGCTGCTCGTCGGCGCGGTGCTCGCGATCGCCGGCTCCGTCGGCCGCCCGGTCGGTAGCCGCCGACACTATTACTGACCCCGGTCCCGGCGCCGGCGGACGACTTCCGAGTCGTCCGCCGGCGCCGTCGGTTCGGCGGTCCGGACGGTGATCCGGTAGGACAGCACCGCCATCGCGAACAGGCCGGCCGCGACCGAGATCAGGGCGCCGAAACCCTCGGTCGCGAAATCGGCGAAGGCGTTGAGAACGGTGAAGATCAGGGCCGCGGTACGCAAGGTCTGCAGCGGCCACAGCGGCCCGTCCCCGCGATAGCGGATCATGGACGGCGTCGCGATCAGGAAGGTCAGGCAGGCGCTGACGAAAAGGATCAGCTCGGCGATCCCCATTCGCTGGATATCCAGAGTCGTATCGGAGGTCTTCAGCGCGAGTCCGCCGGTAGCGAGCGCGATGATCCCGGTGACCACTCCCGCCGCGGAGGCCAGCACCAGCGACCAGCCGATCACCGGCACCCACCGCGGACTGCGCAGGAATCCGGGAACGAGCCGGGGCAGGAACTGCTGCATCGAATACAGCCGGTCGGCCCGGTGGCCGGCCGCGTCCAGGAGCAACCGGATACCCCGCACGGCCGTCGGATCGGCGCCGCCCTCTTCGGCCCGGACGAGCATCGCGTGCGCCGCGGCCCGCCGATGCGCGGGCAGCCCGCCCGACATCCCGGTCGCCGCGACCGCGGCCGCGTTGGCGAGATACTCGTCCACCGTGGGCGCCCGCAGCACCCGGACCAGCCGGTTGGCGACCAGGATCAGCAGCACCAGGACATACATGATCTCGGCCGAGGGGCCGTAGAAGTAGTCGTTGTCCGCGGTGACGAATTTGCCGACCTCGTCGAGGAACAGCCCGAACCCGATACCGCCGATCACCACGGCCACCGCCCGGGCGGTGGTACCGAGCAGCAACCAGCCGAGCAGCAACGCCACCATCATGGCCGCTCCGCCGTACAGGGCGTGCGCGATATGCAGTGAGCCCCGCCCGACCTGGGGGTAGCCGGTGGCGGCCAGATAGGCCCGGGTCACCAGGATGGTCGTGATCGCGATGACCAGGAAGGTTTCCGCGGCCGAACTGCCGTAGGCGTTGCGTATGACGCGAGTGGGCCGCCGGGTGCCGCGGATCCCGGGCATCGCGCTCACGCCGCTCCTCCCACCACCTCGTTGCCGACGCGCCCACCGGGCCCGGAAGGCGACGATAACCCCGGGGCCGGGTGAATCTCCGGCAACGCGCGGCGGGCGGGCCGGATCACGCGACCGGCGCCCGCGGTCGTGTTGGGGACCCGCGTTCCGCCCGGATCCGTACAGTGCGTTGGGGTGAGCACCACGGAGCTGCCCCGGCTCGGCACGGCCACCGGCCGCTGGATCGTGCTGGCCACCGTCCTGGGATCGTCGGTGGCGTCGCTGGACGCGACCGTCGTCAATATCGCGCTGCCCCGGATCGGCGAAGTGCTGGACACCGATGTGGCGGGGTTGCAGTGGACGCTCAACGGCTACACCCTCACGCTCGCGTCGTTCATCCTGCTCGGCGGTTCGTTCGGCGACCGGTTCGGCCGGCGCCGGGTATTCCTCACCGGTGCGGTGGGGTTCGCGGCGACCTCCCTGCTGTGCGGGGCGGCGATGAATATCGAGATGCTGGTGGTCGCGCGGGTGCTGCAGGGGGTGGCGGGCGCGATGCTCACACCGGGCAGCCTGGCCCTGATCTCCTCCTCGATCGATCACCGCGATCAGGGCGCGGCCATCGGGCTGTGGTCGGGGTTCGGCGGGGTGTCGGGCGCGCTGGGCCCGTTTCTCGGGGGCTGGCTGATCGAGGTGGCGGGCTGGCGTTCGATCTTCTTCATCAATGTGCCGCTGGTGCTGGTCGTGGTGCTGGTGTCGCTGCGGCATGTGCCGGAGAGCCGTGATCCGAATGCCGCCACCCGGCTCGATCTGCCGGGTGCGCTGGTCGTCGCGATCGCGCTCGGCGCGCTCACGCTGGGACTGATCGAGGGCACCGCGCTGCTCGTGGTCGCCGGACTGCTGCTGCTCGCCGCGTTCGTGGTGATCGAACTGCGTAGCGATCATCCGCTGGTGTCGCCCTCGTTGTTCGCCTCGCGGGTGTTCACCGCGGCCAATCTGGTCACTCTCGCGGTCTACGCCGCGCTGGGCGGAGCGTTCTTCCTGCTGGTCCTGCAACTCCAGGTGGTGGCGGGCTATTCGCCGTTGCAGGCCGGCGTCGCCACCGTGCCGTTGACCCTGCTGATGCTGCTGCTCTCCGCGCCGTCGGGCCGGTGGGCGCAGCGGCACGGGCCCCGGCTGCCGATGACCGGCGGGCCGCTTCTCGCCGCGAGTGGGCTGGTGCTGCTGCTGCGTATCGGACCGGACGCGTCCTACGTGGCCGATGTGCTGCCGGGTGTCCTGGTCTTCGGGCTCGGGCTGTCGGTACTGGTGGCCCCGCTCACCGGCGCGGTACTCGGTGCGGTGCCCGCGAGTGAGGCGGGGATCGCCTCCGGGGTGAACAACGCCGTCGCCCGGACCGCGCAACTGCTCGCGGTGGCCGCGTTACCGGGGCTGGCCGGTATCTCCGGGGCTCTGGACGATCCGGCCGCCCTGGACGCCGGGTTCACGGTCGCGATGTGGATCTGTGCGGGGTTGCTGGTCACCGGTTCACTGCTGTCCGCCGTTCTGCTGCGGCCGCCGCGCCGCGCGCCCGATCTGGGGCATATCGACTGTCTGCCGCAGTGCGGGGTCGGGGGGCCTGCGGTTTCGCCCGTTCCCGATACCGCCGGCGGCTCCCGCTGAGGGTGCCGGGTGGCACGGATCGGCTGCTCCCGGCCGGACGCTTCGGGGAACTCCGGATCGGGGCCGGAGATCTGCGCGGTCACTGACACGCTGGCGAGGGTTTCCCTCTTATAGCCGATCGGTATCGGGAGTAGCATCACAGTCGTTCGTCGACGAGTCGAGATGAGATGCACGAACTCGCCCTGACACAGAGTGTCGTCGACGCCGTATGCGAGCACGCGGCCGGTCGGCGGGTACATCGTGTGACGGTCGAGGTGGGCGTTCTGACCGCGGTGGTGCCGGACGCGATGCGCTTCTGTTTCGAACTGGCCGCCGAGGGGACGCTCGCGGAAGGCGCGAGTCTGGACCTGCGGTCCGTCCCGGGCGCGGCGCACTGCCGCACCTGCGGTGCGGACTTCAGCATGACCGATCTGATCCTGCTCTGCCGGTGTGGAAGTGCCGATGTGGAGATCAGGGCGGGCCGGGAACTCCGAATCCGATCGATGGAAGTGAGCCGGGAATGTGCGCAACCTGCGGATGCGGGAAGGACACGGCGGGCGTGACCGTCATCGGGCGCGACGGCCCGGCACGCCACGACCATCCGCACGATCACGATCACCCGCATGATCACGACCACTCGCACGAGCACGGTGATCACGGACATCCGCCGCTGACCGAGACGGTATCGCTGGAGCAGCGGGTGCTGGCCAAGAACGATCATCTCGCACAGCACAACCGCGAGTGGCTGCACGATCGCGGAATTCTGGCGCTGAACATGACCAGTTCGCCGGGTGCGGGTAAGACCACGCTCCTCGAGCGGACCATCCGCGAACTGCCCGACACCCCGATCGCGGTGATCGAGGGCGATCAGGAGACCCTGCTGGACGCGGAGCGGATCGCCGCGACGGGCGCTCGATCCGTGCAGGTCAATACCGGTGCCGGCTGTCACCTCGACGCGGAGATGACGCGCCGCGCGCTGGATGCGCTGGATCCGCGGCCCGGCACCGTGCTGTTCGTCGAGAATGTCGGCAACCTCGTCTGCCCGGCACTGTTCGATCTGGGGGAGCGCCGCAAGGTCGTGATGATCTCGGTGACCGAGGGGACCGACAAACCGCTGAAATACCCGCATATGTTCGCGGCCGCCGGCCTGGTGCTGGTGAACAAGACGGATCTGCTGCCGTATGTGGATTTCGATCTCGCCGCCTTCACCGAGTACGCCCGCGCGGTGAATCCGGGGGTGGAGATCCTGTCGATATCGGTCACCGCGGGTGCGGGGCTCGACCGCTGGTACGAGTGGCTCGGCGCGCAGCGCCGGGCTGTCGCGGCCGGTCTTGAGGGTGCGATCGGCCCCGTCTAGACTGTTGTGATCGACGTCACAAATCCGTGAGATACGAGCCGGAACGGTCAGCCTCCGCTTCGACTCCGGAAGGTGGCAGCGCATGCCAACCCAGGAAGCGGTCCGAGCTGAAGAAACGTTGATCCACGTGCTGTGGATCAACGCCGGACTCAGTTGCGATGGCGATTCGGTGGCGTTGACCGCCGCCACCCAGCCCAGTGTCGAGGAAATCGCCCTCGGCGCGTTACCAGGTCTACCGAAAGTGGCCGTGCACTGGCCGCTCATCGACTTCGAATGCGGCCCCACCGGGGGAGCCGACGATTTCCTCGAATGGTTCTTCCGCGCCGACCGCGGTGAACTCGAACCCTTCGTCCTCGTGGTCGAGGGCTCCATTCCCAACGAACGATTGCACGAGGAGGGCTACTGGTGCGGGTTCGGCAACGATCCCGCGACCGACCAGCCCATGACCACCAGCGCCTGGCTGGACCGCCTCGCCCCGAAGGCCACCGCTGTCGTCGCGGTCGGCACCTGCGCGACCTACGGCGGTATCCACGCGATGGCCGGTAATCCCACCGGCGCGATGGGGGTGCCCGACTATCTCGGCTGGGGGTGGAAGAGCAAAGCCGATATCCCGATCGTGTGTGTCCCCGGTTGCCCCATCCACCCGGACAACCTGTCGGAAACGCTCACCTACCTCCTCTACATGGCCACCGGCCAGGCTCCCATGATCCCGCTCGACGAGGCATTACGACCCACCTGGCTGTTCGGCGCGACCGTGCACGAGGGCTGCGACCGCGCGGGATACTACGAGGAGGGCGATTTCGCCACCGAATACGGGTCGCCGAAATGCATTGTGAAACTCGGTTGCTGGGGTCCGGTGGTCAAATGCAATGTGCCCAAACGCGGCTGGATCAACGGCGTGGGCGGCTGCCCGAATGTGGGCGGTATCTGCATCGGCTGCACGATGCCCGGCTTCCCGGACAAATTCATGCCGTTCATGGATGAACCGCCCGGCGGCAAATTGTCGTCCACCGCCTCGGGACTCTACGGATCGGTGGTCCGCAGCCTCCGGCACATCACCGGCCGCACCGTGGACAAGGAGCCGCGCTGGCGGCGCCGCGGCGACAAGCTCGAAACGGGCGCGACCCGTACCTGGTAGGAGGAGCTCCGATGACTCAGATCATCCCCGAGCCGTCGCACCGGACGATCGAACCCGACAGCCTCGTCGAGATGGCATGGGATCCGATCACTCGTATCGTCGGCAGCCTCGGTATCTACACCAAGATCGACTTCGCGAACCAGGAGGTGGTCGAGTGTCACAGCACCTCCTCCATCTTCCGCGGCTACTCCGTGTTCATGCGCGGTAAGGATCCGCGCGACGCCCACTTCATCACCAGCCGGATCTGCGGTATCTGCGGTGACAACCACGCGACGTGTTCCTGCTACTGCCAGAACATGGCCTACGGCGTGCAGCCGCCGCATCTGGGTGAATGGATCATCAATCTCGGCGAGGCCGCCGAGTACATGTTCGACCACAACATCTTCCAGGAGAACCTGGTCGGTGTGGACTTCTGCGAGAAGATGGTCGCCGAGACCAATCCCGGCGTCCTGGCCCTGGCCGAGCGCACCGAAGCTCCCCATACCGAGGCCCACGGTTATAAGACCGTCGCCGACATCATGCGCGCCCTCAATCCGTTCACCGGCGAGTTCTACCGGGAGGCACTGCAGGTCAGCCGATACACCCGCGAGATGTTCTGCCTGATGGAGGGCCGGCATGTGCATCCCTCGACGCTGTACCCGGGCGGTCCGGGGACGGTGGCGACGGTACAACTGATGACCGACTACATGACGCGACTGATGCGCTACGTCGAGTTCATGAAGAAGGTCGTCCCGATGCACGACGATCTGTTCGACTTCTTCTACGAGGCGATACCGGGGTACGAGAAGGTCGGCCTGCGCCGCACCCTGCTCGGCTGCTGGGGGTCCTTCCAGGATCCAGAATTCTGCAACTTCTCCTATGCGGATATGGAGGAATGGGGCCGCAGGATGTTCGTCACCCCGGGCGTGGTGGTGGACGGTGAACTGGTCACCACCTCCCTGGTCGACATCAACCTCGGCCTGCGCATCCTGCTCGGGAGTTCGTACTACGAGGACTGGACCGACCAGGAGATGTTCGTGACAACCGACCCGCTGGGCAACCCGGTGGACCGGCGGCACCCCTGGAACCAGCACACCAACCCGAAACCGCAGAAACGCGACCTCGAGGACAAGTACAGCTGGGTGATGTCACCGCGCTGGTTCGACGGCACCGACCATCTCGCGCTGGATACCGGCGGCGGTCCGCTGGCGCGGCTGTGGGCCACGGCGCTGGCGGGTCTGGTCGATATCGGCTATGTGAAATCGACCGGTCGCGGTGTGGAGATCAACCTGCCCAAAACCGCGCTGGCCGGGCCGGTGACGCTGGAGTGGACGATCCCCGCGCACGGCAGCAACACCATCGAACGCGACCGGGCCCGCACCTACTTCCAGGCCTACGCGGCGGCCTGCGCCCTGCATTTCGCCGAGCAGGCCCTCGCGCAGATCCGGGCCGGCAACACCAAGACCTGGCAGGAGTTCGAGGTACCCGACGAGGGGATCGGCTGCGGATTCACCGAGGCGGTGCGCGGTGTGCTGTCGCACCATATGGTCATCCGCGACGGCAAGATCGCGAACTATCACCCCTATCCGCCGACCCCGTGGAACGCCAGTCCGCGCGACGGGTACGGCACGCCGGGCCCGTACGAGGACGCGGTCCAGGGGCAGCCGATCTTCGAGGAGAACGACCGCGAGCATTTCAAGGGCATCGACATCATGCGCACGGTGCGCAGTTTCGACCCCTGTCTGCCGTGCGGTGTGCACATGTATCTCGGCAAGGGGCAGACCCTGCAGAAACTGCACTCACCGACCCAGGCGCTCACCCCGGAGTGAGAGACGGACCGGAACAGCGACGGGAGGCCGGCTGTGGACGTTTCGCCGGTAGACGACCACCCGGCGCCTGCCGAGCAGCACCGGCGGGCGGCGGGTGACCGGATAGAGACACTGCTCGAGGCCACCTCGGCGGGCGGCGCCGCGGCTCGTGAACGCGCCGAACAGCTGGTTCGCGAGGTGGTCGACCTGTACGGCGCCGGGCTGGCGCGGATGGTGGATCTGGTCGATGCCGACACACTGGCACGGCTGGCCCGCGACGATCTGGTCGGCAGCCTGCTGGTGGTGCACGGCCTGCACCCCGACGAGGTGGAAACCCGGGTGCGGACGGCACTGGACAGTGTGCGGCCCTATCTCGGATCGCACGGCGGCGATGTCGACCTGGTGAGTGTCGATGACGGGGTGGTCCGCCTGGAACTGACCGGCAGCTGCCGGGGTTGCCCGTCCTCGTCGGTGACCCTGGAGCTGGCCGTCCAGGACGCGGTCCGCGCCGCGGCGCCGGAGATCGAGGCGATCGAAGTGGTCGCCGAGACCGCGCCGCAGGCAGAACCGATACCCGCCGATTCGCTGTTCTCCCGGGTGCGCGCCGGTGCGGAGACCGGTACCTGGGTGCCCGTGCCCGCACTGGCCGACCTGGCTCCGGGCGAGGTGGGCGGTTTCGATGTCGCCGGTCTCGGAGTGCTGGCGTGCCGGGTGGGTTCGGATGTCTTCGCCTACCGGGATATCTGCCCCGTCTGCGTGCGGTCGCTGGCGGGCGCCGTCCTGCATCGCCGGCCGGGCGGCTCGGCCGGTGATGCCGTCCTGCGCTGCCCGACCTGCCGCGCCCATTTCGACGTCATCCGGGCCGGTGCCCGCATCGACGGTGAGGGGCATCTCGAACCGCTCCCGGTCCTCGTGCGGGCGGGTGAGCTGTCGGTGGCCGTACCGGTAGGGGTGCACGGGTGAACACCTCGTTCGGCGTGCTGCGCCGGATCGCCACCGGACCTCCGCCCGCCGCGCGGCCCGGTGAACGGTGCGAGATGTGTGCCGAGCCGATCGGGGGTGAGCACCAGCACGTGGTGAATATCGAAGGCAGGCAGCTGATGTGCGTCTGCCGCCCCTGCTACCTGCTGTTCTCCGATCAGGACGCGGTCCTGCGCTACCGGGCCGTGCCCGACCGCTACCGGGCCTTCCCCGATTTCACGATCTCCCAGGGGGAATGGGACGCGTTGGAGATACCGGTGGGCCTGGCGTTCTTCTTCCGGAACTCCGCGCTGGGCCGGACGGTGGCGTTCTATCCGGGACCGGCGGGTGCGACCGAATCGGAACTACCGCTGGCGCACTGGCAGGCGATTCTGGACCGGCATCCGGAGCTGGACACCCTGGCGGCCGATGTCGAAGCGCTGCTGATCCGGGTGCCGGAGCACGGCACCGCGGCCGCGAGCTGCCTGTTGCTCCCGATCGACGCCTGTTACGAATTCGTCGGCCGGATGCGGCTGCTGTGGCGCGGGTTCGACGGCGGGCCGGAGGTGCGCCGCTACCTGGACGAATTCTTCGAGACGGTGTCGGCGCGGGCGGGAGGTGCGCAGTGAGCCCGGTCCATTCGACGACCTTCGCGGTGCTGGAGATCAAGCCGGAGCCGTACGCGGTGGCCCCCATCCTGACCGCGCGGATAGGTATCGCCGCCCTCGCCGAGGAGCCCATCCACGCGGTCGCTCTGCGTGCCCAGGTGCGGATCCAGCCCTCGCGCCGCCGCTACTCCGACGAGGAGAGCGCGGGACTGACCGATCTGTTCGGGGCCCGTGACCGCTGGCCGGATACCCAGCGCTCGTTCGTCTGGATGCATTGCGCCACCATGGTTCCCGGGTTCTCCGGGGGTGCCGAGGTGGAGATGCCGATGCCGTGCACCTACGACTTCGAGGTGACCGGTTCGAAGTATCTGCACGCGCTACGGGAGGGCACCGTACCCCTGTTGTTCCTGTTCAGCGGCACGGTCTTCATCAAGGGCACTACCGGGTTCGCGATCCAGCAGATCCCCTGGGATCGGGAGGACACCTTCGATATGCCGGTCTCGGTCTGGTCGGACCTGATGGCCGCGCACTTCCCGAACACCGGCTGGCTGCGCCTGCACCGCGACACCCTGGACGCGCTGGCCGCCTTCAAATCCGGGCACGGTCTGCTCGGACTCGACGACGCCGTGACCCTGCTGCTCGCCCGCGCCGGGAATTCGCCGTGACCACCACCCCGCTCGCCCGGGCCCGCGCCGTCGCCGACGCGGTCCTCTACGAGGGCTATCTGCTGTACCCCTACCGGGCGGACGCCCGGAAGAACCTGTCGCGGTGGCAGTTCGGCGTGCTGGGTCCGGAAGGTGCGGCGGAATCCGGGTACGGCGAGGAGCCGGCCATGTCGGCGGAGTTCGTGGTCGATCCCGGCGCGTCCCCCATGCTGACCTGGACCCTGCGATTCCTCCAGCTGCAGCGCCGCCAGGTGCGCGACGGTGCGGGCCGGCCGCGTGCCGAACTGTCTCTCGGCGGATCCTCCTGGCTGACCTGGGACGAGGCCGTCACCCAGGAGATCGTCACCGGTCCGGTGGCGCCGGGCCGCCTCGTCCGGGCCGTGGCGGTGCCCGGTGGTTCCGAGACCGAGGACCTCACCGGCGATACCGGGCAGGTGGCCGGCGCCCTGGTCCGAACCCGGCAGCCGCTCGCGGCCGAACTCGACCTCGCCGTCGTTCGCGACGGCCGGTTGCTGCGGATCACGGCCGGGGTCCGCAATACCGCCGCCCCCGCCACCGGCGCCCGGGACGCGATCGCCACATCGCTCATCGGCGCCCACCTGCTCGTGGAAATCACCGGGGGACAGTTCGTTTCCGCGCTGGACCCGCCGCCGCGGGCCGCGCCCGCCGTCGAACGCTGCCGACGGCACCGGTGCTTTCCGGTGCTGGCCGGACCTCCCGGCGATCACAGCCTGCTGCTGATCTCGCCGATCATCCTGTACGACCACCCCGAGATCGCGGAGCAGAGCGCGGGCGATCTGTTCGATGCCACCGAGATCGACGAAATCCTGACCCTGCGCGTTCTGACCATGACCGAGGAGGAGAAGGCCCGCGCCCGCGCCACCGATACCCGAGCCGCCGATATCATCGACCGCTGCGACGCCGTGACACCCGAGGAGATGCGGCGACTGCACGGCGTGCTGCGGGACCCGGATGCCGGCCGGACGCGCCCCGTCCCCGACGTTCCGGAGGGCCTCGACTGGTGGGACCCGGCGGCCGACGGCGCGGTGCGGCCGGACAGTGACGCCGTACCGGTGGCGGGAGTGCCGGTGCGCAACGGGAGCCGGGTCCGGTTGCACCCGTCGCGCCGGGCCGACGCACAGGATCTGTTCACCGACGGGCGGTCGGCCCGGGTCGTCTCGGTTCACTCCGATGTCGAGGGGCAGACCTACGTCGGCGTCGTCCTGGACGACGACCCCGCGGCGGACCTGCACGAATGGTTCGGCCGCTATCTGTACTTCGCACCCGACGAACTCGAACCCCTCGAGGGAAAGGAAGGTCTGCCATGGCAACCGTCGGAATGATCGCGACCGGGGCCGCCGCGCTGGTGGCGGCGATCGGCGTGTACATCGGGATCCGGTCCGTCCCGGATATGCGCCGGTATCTCCGGATCCGCCATATGTGAGATGACCGGTCGGGTACTGGTCGCCGGGATCGGCAATATCTTCCTCGGCGACGACGGATTCGGTTCCGAAACCGTGCGCGGACTGCGTTTCGACGCGGATCCGCGGGTACGGGTGGTCGACTACGGTATCCGCGGTATGCATCTGGCCTACGACCTGCTCGACGGCTGGGATGCGCTGGTGCTGGTCGACGCGATCCCCGGCCGCGGCGCGCCGGGACAGGTCGAGGTGTCGCGCGCCGACCCGGGTGACGACGGGCCCGCCGGACTGGACGCGCACGCCATGGATCCGGCCGCCGTGTTCGCGAGTGTCCGGGCGCTGGGCGGCGCCCTGCCGCCGACGGTGGTCGTCGGATGCCAGGTCGAGTCGGTGGGGGAGCGGATCGGACTGTCCGCACCGGTGGCGGCGGCGGTCGCGCCGGCGGCGCGCGCCGTAGAACGCGTGGTGGCGGATCTGCTGCGGACGAAGCAGGAGGTGTGACGATGTGCCTCGGTATTCCCGGCCGGGTCGTCGAGATACCCGACGGCTACCACGGCCAGATCGCGCTGGTGGATGTCGCCGGGCAGCAGCGCCGGGTCAATATCGGCCTGCTCGAGGACGACCCGGCGCGACCCGGCGACTGGGTGATCATCCATATGGGGTTCGTGGTCGAGAAAACCGATGCGGCCGGCGCGGACGCGGCGCTCGCCGGTCTGCGCGTCCTGGGCCGGGGCGACGGGCCGTGACCGGGGGCCGGGCGCGGCGGCGCCTCGTGGTACGCGGTGTGGTGCAGGGCGTGGGCTTCCGGCCCTTCGTCTACACCACCGCGGCCGAACTGGCATTGAGCGGGAGGGTGTCCAACGACAGCAGCGGAGTATTCGTCGAAACCGAGGGCGCGCCGGCCGATCTCGACGAATTCGAACGGCGGCTGCGCTGCTCGCCGCCGCCGCTGGCGGTGATCGAATCGGTGGAGCGCACCGAGATCCCGGTCCGGGGCGGGACCGGGTTCGAGATCGCCGGCACCACGCGCGGGGGCGGGCGCACGCTCGCCTCACCCGATATCGCCGTCTGCGCCGACTGCGCCGCGGAGTTACGCGACCCCGGCGACCGGCGCTATCGCCACCCGTTCGTGAACTGCACCAACTGCGGACCCCGGTTCACCATCATCGCCGCCCTTCCCTACGACCGGGCCAACACCTCGATGGCCGATTTCCCGATGTGCGACCGCTGCGCACGCGAATACCACGACCCCGCCGACCGTCGTTTCCACGCCCAGCCCATCGCCTGCCCCGACTGCGGTCCCCGCCTGTTCTACACCGGGCCGGGCACCGGCGATCCGCTCGCCGCGGCCCGCGCCCTGCTGCGATCGGGCGGAATCCTGGCGGTGAAGGGGGTCGGCGGCTACCACCTGGCCTGCGATGCGTCCGATTCCGCCGCGGTGACCGAACTGCGGCGCCGCAAGCGCCGGGGCGGCAAACCATTCGCCGTGATGGTGCCGGACCTGCCCCGCGCGCGGGAGATCGCCGTCGTCGACGCCGCGGCGGCCGGACTGCTCACCGGACCGCAGCGTCCGATCGTGCTGCTGCCCCGATCGGGCGGGCGGACGGCCGCGGCCGTCGCGCCGAACAACCCCGATCTCGGTGTGCTGCTGGCCTATACCCCGCTGCATACCCTGCTGTTCGGCCTCCCCGATGATCCGCCCGGCCCGGACGTGCTGGTGATGACCTCGGGTAATCGCAGCAGCGAACCGATCTGCTTCGACGACGCGGACGCCCGCGAGCGTCTCGCCGGCCTGGCCGACGGGTGGCTGTGGCATGACCGTCGCATCCTGGTGCCCTGCGACGATTCGGTGGTCCGGCTGGTCGACGGTATCGAATCCCCGGTCCGGCGCTCGCGCGGCTACGCGCCGCTGCCGCTCGCGCTCCCGGCGCCGGCCCCGCCGACCCTGGCCGTCGGCGCCGATCTGAAGAACGTCTGCGCCGTCGCCGAGGGCCGCTACGCGTGGCTGAGCCAGCACGTCGGCGATATGGATGATCTGGCGACGTTGCGCGCTTTCGGGGCGACCGAACAGCACCTCGAGGAGCTGACCGGGGTGCGGCCCACCCAGCTCGTCGCGGATGGGCACCCCGGCTACCGCTCTACGGAGTGGGCCCGCCGGCACGCGGGCGATCGCCCGGTCCGTACGGTTCAGCATCATCACGCGCATATCGCCGCCGTCATGGGCGAGCACGGGCTCGGGGCCGGCGATACGGTGCTGGGTATCGCCTTCGACGGCACCGGGTTCGGGCCCGACGGCGCGATCTGGGGTGGCGAGATCCTCGCCGCCGGCTACAAGGGGTACCGGCGCCTGGCCCATCTGAAGTATGTGCCGCTCGCCGGTGGGGACACCTCGGTGCACCGTCCGTACCGGATGGCGCTCGCGCACCTGTGGGCCGCGGGCCTCGACTGGTCGCCGGATATCGCCTCGGTGGCGGCCTGTCCGGAAGACGAGCGCGCGGTTCTCGCGCACCAGCTCACCAGCGGACTGGGCTGTGTCCCGACCTCCAGCGCCGGGCGGCTGTTCGACGCGGTGGCCTCGCTGGCCGGGGTACGCCATATCGTGGACTACGAGGCGCAGGCCGCCATCGAACTCGAGGCGCTCGCCCGCCGCGGCGACCCCGGCGCCGCCGTATACCGCTTCGCGACCGGCGCCGATGCCGATCCGGCCCCGATCGATCCCGCCCCGGTGATCGCTGCGGTCGTCGCCGACGCGGCGGCGGGGGTACCGGCGGCGACGATCGGCGCCCGCTTCCACGCCGCCCTCGCACGGCTGGTCCTCGAGACCGCGGTGGCCTTCGCGGCGCCGGACCGGGTCGTCGCGCTGTCGGGCGGGGTCTTCCAGAACGCGCTGCTGCTGTCCATCACCCGGCGACTGCTGCGCGACCACGGATTCACAGTGCTCACCCATCGCAGACTGCCGCCCAACGACGGCGGCCTCGCGTTCGGACAGGTGCTCGCGGCGGCCGCGGGCTGAGCGGAGAGGAGGAACACTATGTGCCTGGCAGTTCCCGGAAAGGTGCTCAGCCTCGAGGAGCGTGACGGCACCCTGATGTCGGTCGTCGATTTCGGCGGCGTGCACAAGGACGTCTGCCTGCAATACATCCCGGACGCGGCGATCGGCGATTACGTCGTCGTACACGTCGGTTTCGCGATCCAGCGGCTGGACGAGAAATCCGCGCTCGAAACCCTGGCGGAGTTCGAACACCTCGGTGTTCTGAAGGAGGAGTTCGCGGACGGTTTCGCCCTCGCGGCCGCCCAGGCGGGCGAGGAGAACCCGGAGACGCGGCAGCGTGACCGTGAAACCGCGACGCGGCAGCGTGACCGTGAAACCGCGACGCGGCAGGACGACCACGAGGAGCAATTATGAAATACCTCGACGAATTCAGTGATCCGGAGCTGGCCCGGCGTCTTCTCGACCGAATCCGGGCCACTACCGACCGCCGCTGGGCCATCATGGAAGTGTGTGGCGGGCAGACGCATTCGATCATCCGGCACGGGATAGATCAGCTGTTGCCGGACCGGATCGAAATGATCCACGGCCCGGGGTGCCCGGTGTGCGTGACACCGCTCGAAGTGATCGACAAGGCGCTCGAGATCGCCGCGCGGCCGGGAGTCGTCTTCTGCTCGTTCGGCGATATGCTCCGCGTCCCGGGTAGCGAGAAGGATCTGTTCCACGTCAAGAGCGAGGGCGGTGATGTCCGGGTGGTCTACTCGCCTTTGGACGCGCTGGAATTGGCCAAGGCCAACCCGGACCGGCAGGTCGTCTTCTTCGGTATCGGTTTCGAGACCACCGCCCCGGCCAACGCGATGACCGTCTATCAGGCGCGGCGACTCGGGATCGAGAATTTCTCGCTGCTGGTATCGCATGTGCTGGTGCCCCCGGCGATCGCCGCCATCATGGAATCGCCGCAGTGCCGCGTACAGGCGTTCCTGCTGGCCGGGCACGTGTGCACCGTGATGGGCACCCAGGAGTATCCGCCGTTGGCGCAACGGTACGAGGTGCCGATGGTGGTGACGGGCTTCGAGCCGCTGGACATCCTGGAAGGTATCCGCCGCACGGTGGCGCAACTGGAATCGGGCCGCCACGAAATGGAGAACGCCTATCCGCGCGCGGTCTCGGACGCCGGGAACCCGGCGGCCAAGGCCATGCTGGCCGATGTCTTCGAGGTCACCGACCGGGCCTGGCGCGGTATCGGCGTGATCCCCGGCAGCGGCTGGCGCCTGTCGCCGCGCTACCGCGACTACGACGCCGAATACCGTTTCTCCGTGGGCGAGATGCGCACCTCGGAATCGGCGATCTGCCGATCGGGTGAGGTCCTGCAGGGTCTGATCAAACCGAACGAATGCGCCGCCTTCGGCACCCAGTGCACACCGCGCAATCCGCTGGGCGCCACCATGGTGTCCTCGGAGGGCGCGTGCGCCGCCTACTACCTCTACCGGCGCCTGGACCAGCCCGCGGAGGTGGCCCATGCGTGAGGACACGGGGACCACCGGGCCGGCGACGATCGACGTGGACGGGTGGGTCTGCCCCATGCCGCTACGTGATTCGCCGAATATCGTGATGGGCCACGGCGGTGGCGGCGCGATGTCGGGGGAACTGATCGAGCATCTGTTCCTGCCGGCGTTCGGTCCCGCGGCCGACGCGGGGATGGGCGATTCCGCCGTGCTCATGGTCGGAGCCTCCCGGCTGGCCTTCTCCACCGACTCCTTCGTCGTGAAACCACTCGTCTTCCCCGGTGGTTCGATCGGTGAGCTCGCCGTGAACGGGACCGTCAACGACCTGGCCATGGCCGGTGCCCGCCCGCTGGTACTGTCCACCGCCTTCATCCTCGAGGAGGGCACCGCGCTGTCCGAGATCGCCGGTGTCGCCGCCGCGGTCGGCACCGCGGCCTCGGCCGCCGGGGTGCGCCTGGTGACCGGCGACACCAAGGTCGTCGACGCGGGGCACGGGGACGGGATCTTCGTCAACACCGCCGGTATCGGTCTCCTCGGCGAGGAGGTCGATATCCGGCCCGAGCGCGCCCGCCCCGATGATGTGGTGATCGTCAGCGGTGATATCGGCGTGCACGGTATCGCGGTGATGAGCTGCCGCGAGGGCCTGGAATTCGGGACCACGGTACTCAGCGATACCGCGCCGCTGCACGGGCTGGTGGCCGCCATGCTGGACACCGGGGCCGATGTGCACACCCTGCGCGATCCGACCCGGGGCGGAGTGGCCGCCACCTTGAACGAGATCGCCCGCGCCGCCGGGATCGGGGTCACTCTCGAGGAGACCGCGCTCCCGGTGCCCGCCGGGGTGCGTGATGCCTGCGGACTGCTCGGCCTCGACCCGATGTACGTCGCCAACGAGGGCAAACTGATCGCCTTCGTACCTCCGGACGACGCGGATCGGGTCCTGGCGGCGATGCGCGCCCATCCACTCGGCGCGCGGGCGGCGGTGATCGGCCGCTGCGTCGAGGAACATGCGGGAATGGTGGTGGCGCGGACCGCCCTCGGCGGTACCCGGGTGGTCGATCTGCCCGCCGGGGAGCAGTTGCCGCGAATCTGTTGACGCGGCGTGATCCAGGACCGCCGCCCGGAAGGAAATGAGGTGCCCGCAGTGGGGGTATCGGCGGCGGCCGTCAGGGCCGGATGGTCGGATCTCGATCCGGCGCAACGACGCAGCATCGTGGGAATGGGCCTGGCGATCGCCGCGCTACATCTCGTCGGGTTCGGCACACTGCTGTTCCTCGTGGTACCCGGCGGCTACCTGGTGGACGGCGCGGTTTTCGGTCTCGGCCTCGGCATCACCGCCTACACACTCGGGGTGCGGCACGCCTTCGACGCCGACCACATCGCCGCCATCGACAACACGACGCGCAAGCTCGTCGCCGAGAACCAGAAACCCATATCGGTCGGATTCTGGTTCTCGCTGGGCCATTCCACCATCGTCTTCGTTCTCGTCGCGCTGCTGGCGGCCGGAGTGAAAGCGCTCGCGGCCAACCTCGAGGACGAGAATTCGCGGCTGCAGCAGTGGACCGGCGTTTTCGGCACCAGTGTTTCCGGTACCTTCCTGATCCTGATCGGTCTGCTGAACCTCGTATCCCTGATCGGGATCTGGCGGGTGTTCCGCGGGATGCGGCAGGGCCGGTACGACGAGGCCGAACTCGAACGCCGCCTCGACGACCGGGGCGCCCTGAACCGGGTGTTCGGGCCGCTGATGCGTGCCGTCCGCACGCCGTGGCAGATGTACCCGGTCGGCCTGCTGTTCGGGCTCGGCTTCGATACCGTCACCGAGGTCGGATTGCTGGTCATCGCGGGCGGCGCGGCCGCCACCGATCTGCCCTGGTACGCGATTCTCGTCCTGCCCGTGCTGTTCTCGGCGGGAATGTCGCTGTTCGACGCGATGGACGGCACCTTCATGAACTACGCCTACGGCTGGGCGTTCGCCCGCCCGGTGCGCAAGATCTACTACAACATCGTGGTCACCGGGCTGTCGGTCGCGGTGGCGCTGCTGATCGGCGCCCAGGAGATCATCTCGATCATGACCGAGAAACTGGATCTCACGACCGGCCCGCTGGCCTGGGTGGGCGCGCTCGACCTCGGTGCGATGGGTTTCATCATCGTCGGGTTGTTCGTGCTCACCTGGGTGGTCGCGATCGCGGTGTGGCGTCTCGGCGATGTCGAACGACGGTGGCAGCCCGATGTTCCGGTGGACCCGTGAACGCGCGGGGCGCGGGGACATGAACGCGCGGGGCGCGGGGACATGAACGCGCGGGGCGCGGAGGTCTTCGCGGCGTTCGCCTACGAGCCCAACCGGCTCGGATACTGCGGACCGCCCGGGGCGAGCGCGCTGCGGGAGGGCACGCCCGAACAGATACGCGACGTCGCACGCACTTTCACCGGAGTGTGGCCGTATCTGCGGGTGCTGTCGCGGATGACCGGGATCGCGGATCCGCTGGATTCGCGCCTCGTGGAGTCGTATTGGCTCGGCGGCGGTATCGGGGCACGGGTGGACCGGGTGGGGTTCGTGGCCGAACTGCTGGCGGCGATCGGCCCGGCCGCCGGGCACTACTGGAGTTACCTGTCGGAGGGCTCCCTGAGCGAGGAGGCCGCGCCGAACCACTGTTTCCACGTCTTCGGCATCTATCCGTGGACCCGGCTGCTCGGCCGGGGCGATCAGCCGCTGCGCGTGCTCGACAACTGCCGGATCAGCTGGGGCACGGTCCGGTCGCGTGCGGGCGGCGAGGTCCTGGTCGACACTCCGCGACTGGCATTCGACGGCCGGCGGCTGGTGCTCACCGCCCCGGAGACGCGGCGGATTCCGCTGTGGACCGAGGGTTTCTCGTCGATGCCCGACGCCGCGCCCGGACAGCGGGTGGCGCTGCACTGGGACCGGGTTTGCGGGCCGCTGACTCCGGTCCGGGCCTATATGCTGGCCGTGACCACCGAACGGCAGTTGCGCGTCACGAACCGCAGGCTCGCCGGCTGAGACGCGATCAGCAGGTCACGGATACATCGGCGGCCGAGGCGAACGAGACGTGCACATGGTCGTAGTGGTTCTCGGTGGGGCTGCCGCGGTCTTCCATATAGCTCCAGCCGCTGCCGTCGTTGTAGCGCTGCTGCCAGATCACGTAGGTGACCCCGAAGCGTTCCTTGTTGGCGAGGACGAAATTCGCGATCGCGTCGCCGTGTGCGGGATCGGACGTCATGAAATCGAGTGCCTGGCCCGCGCCGTGGTCGCCGTCGTAGCGGCCGTGGGCGCCGCCGATATCGGAGATGCCGAAGGTCTTGCCGATCAGATTGCCCACCTGCGCCACATGCGGCAGGGTCCCGGCGAGTTCCGTCGAGCACGGTATCGCGGGTGGCGCGAGCCGTTTCGCGGATCTCGGCGGCTCGAGCGGGCGGTCGACCGCGGCCACCGCCATCGGCGCTCCGGGCGCTGCCTCCGGAGCCCTGCCGAGGCCGGCGGCGGGAACCTCCGCCGCGTCGACCGCGGCCGCGGCGGCCGGCGGAGCGTCCGGGCCGGGGCGGGCCGCCACCGATATAGCGATCACCGCGGTGGCCGCGACCGCGCTGCCTGCCAGCGGTACGAACTTCGTGGCTCGGGGCGGTTTGCGGTGTCGACCAGGCATAATCGTGATAACTCGTAACGCTCGGAGACAA
Source organism: Nocardia sp. NPDC049935 (assembly GCF_055586645.1). Classification (NCBI taxonomy): domain Bacteria; kingdom Bacillati; phylum Actinomycetota; class Actinomycetes; order Mycobacteriales; family Nocardiaceae; genus Nocardia; species Nocardia sp. NPDC049935. The sequence continues at coordinate 706,865 of NZ_JBVJHV010000001.1, forward strand.
GATCACCGTTAGATTACGAAACAGTCGCGGCAAAGTCACGGCAACTGTCGCACTTCGGTCATTTCGGCCGACGCGGTCCGAGGCGGCCGGTATGCGGCGGTATTTCCGGCTCGAATCGCCGAGTTCTCCCGGCGGAAACTGATCAGGAATCGAGAAGTGCTGGTCACGGCGCCGCCGATAGCGTCCTCGGTATCGAACTCGCGCGGCAGGCCGCCGCGGGACGTGAGCCGCTCGGAGGAGACGCGATGAACTGGAACAGGCAGGTCCGCCGGACGCACCGGGTGCTGGCGATCGTCTTCACCGCGACCGTGGTGATCACCGTCGCGGTACTGGCACTACAGGGACCGGAGTGGGTGTCCTATCTGCCGCTGCCCCCGCTCGCGCTGCTGTTCTTCTCCGGCCTCACCCTGTATGCGCGGCATATCGCCGCGGCCCGGCGCGGCCGTCGTGGCGCCGGGGCACACCCGCGCCCCGGGACCGGTGCCCCCGCGCCCCGGGTCCGGCAACTGCACCGGTGGGGCGCCGCGGTCTTCACCGTGACCGTGCTCGCGACCTTCGTCGCGCTGTCGCTACCGGAACCGATCGTCTGGGTGTCGTACCTGCCGCTGATCCCGCTCGCCCTGCTGCTGTTCTCAGGGCTCTACCTGTACGTACTCCCGTATCGCGCGGCCGGCCGGAACTCGGGCGGTGCCGGCGAGCGGTCCGCCGCGGTCCGCGCCCGCTGATCCGGGCGCCGGAAACACCATCCGGGCATAGGATTCGGACATGGTCCCCACCGCGAATCTGCTCGCCTTCTTCGTTGCGGCCACCCTTCTCATCATCGTCCCCGGACCCGGAGTGCTGTTCACCATCGGGCGCGCGCTCACGCTGGGGCGGCGGGCGGCCTTGATCTCCGTGCTGGGCCACACACTGGGGGTGCAGATCGCGCTGCTGTTCGTCGCGGTCGGGCTGGGCGCGCTCCTGGCGGCATCGGCGGTGGCCATGTCGGTGGTGAAGGTGGCGGGTGCGCTGTATCTGATCCACCTCGGGGTGCAGGCGATCCGGGAGCGCAAGGCGTTGCGCGAGGTCCTGGGTGCGCCCGCGCCCGCGGCGAGTGGGCGCCGGGTGTTCCGGCAGAGCGTGGTGGTGGGGGTGACCAACCCGAAGGCGATCGTCTTCTTCGCGGCGGTGCTGCCGCATTTCACCGATGCGGCGTCCGGGTCGATTCCCCTGCAGCTGCTGGTGCTCGGCTGGGTGTTCCTGGTGATCGCGCTGGTGAGCGATAGCGCGTGGGCGTTGCTCGCCGCCGCCGCGCGCGATTGGTTCGCGCGGTCGCCGAAGCGGCTCGAAGCCGTCGGCGGCGCGGGCGGCGCGCTGATCGTCGGCCTGGGTGCGTCGGTGGCGGTGGAGCCGGCCCTGTCCGGTCGCTGAACGAGGTTCCGGAGCAGCCGCGCACGGGTCGGCGCAGTTCAGCGGTTTTCCGGGTCGGGGGCTGCCGATACGGGCGGGGGAGCGGCCCCACCGGCACGCGCACGGCTGATATGGTCGGAATCGTTCCGACACGGGGTGCTCCACGCGAGTGGGGCTGAGATGAGACCCGAGAACCTGTTCAGGTAATGCTGACGAAGGGATGTCCTGGTTTTGCGCGCGCAATCCTCCGAAACCGCCCGATTCACCGACCACCTCTGGGATCGGACGAAAGAACTGCGCGGCGCCATCGACGACCTCGAATTCCTGCGCCGGCTCGGCGACGGCAGCCTGCCGCTCGAGGTATTCCGCACCTATGTCGAGCAGGATTCGCTGTATCTGGCCGGATACTCGAAGACACTGTCGCTGCTGGCGGCCAAAGCACCCGATCCGGAGACCGCGCAGTTCTGGGCGCAGTCGGCCGGAACGGCGGTCGCCGTCGAATCGGCCCTGCACCACGACCTTCTCACCGGCGGCCGGATCCCGGTCCGGGAGGGTGAGCCGGAGCATTCGACGGCCTGCCTGGCCTATATCTCCTATCTGATCGCCACGGCCGCGACCGAGTCCTATGCCGTGGGCGCGGCGGCGGCGTTGCCGTGCTTCTGGATCTATGCCGAGGTGGGCCGCGATCTGGCCGCGAAGGCCGCCGAAGTTCTCGCCGCCGATCCCGAGCACCCCTACGCGCAGTGGGTGTCCACCTACGGCGCCGAGGAGTTCCAGGAGTCCGCGGCCGCGGCCAGGTCGCTGGTGGACGCGGCGGCCGAGGCCGCGAGCGCCCGGGACCGGGCGGCGATGGAAACGGCGTTCGTCGTCGCCACCCGCTACGAACTGATGTTCTGGGATACCGCCCTGCATCCGCAGCCCTGGCCCGCCGGATGACCGGGAGCCTGCGCCGCGCCCTCGTATGCGCCGTCGTCGCGGTGGCGGCGCTCACCGCGCTGACGGCCTGCTCCGGTGCCGATCAGGGCCGGACCATCCGGTTCGCGCTGGACTGGACGCCCAACACCAACCACACCGGACTGTTCGTCGCACTGCAGCGCGGGTATTTCGCCGATGCCGGCCTGGATGTGGAGGTCCTGCCCTACAACAACACCGCCGTGGATACGGTGGTCGACGCCGGGAACGCCGAATTCGGTGTGAGCACCCATAATTCGTCGACCTTCTCGCGGGCCTCCGGCGCGCACACCGTATCCGTGCTGGCGCCGCTGCGGCATTGGGCGACGGGGATCGGGGTGAAGGCCGACCGCGCCGATATCGCGAGCCCGAAAGACCTCGACGGCAAAACCTATGCCGGTTTCGGCGATCCCGGTGAAGTGGAGGCGCTGCAGCAGGTGATCCGCAACGACGGCGGCACCGGCGATTTCACCTCCGTCACCCTGGGCACCTCGGCGTACGAGGCGGTCTACTCCGGCCAGGCGGATTTCACCGTGTCCTATCTGGGCTGGGAGGGGATCGAGGCCGAACACCACGGCACCCCGATGAAGTATTTCCGGTACACCGATTTCGGTTTCCCCGACGCCTACGCCATCGTGATCGACGGCAACGAGGACTGGCTGCGAGCGAACCCGGACCGCGCGGCGAAGTTCGTCCAGGCGCTGCAGCGCGGATACCAGTTCGCCGCCGACGATCCGGACGCCGCCGCCCGGGACCTCATCGACGCCAACCCCGGTGCGTTCAACGACGAGAACCTGGTGTTCGAGAGCCAGCGCATGCTCGCGAGCCGATTCATGAAGGACACCGACGGCCGGGTGGGCGCGCAGACCCGGGAACAGTGGGCCGCGAACTCCGGGTTCCTGTACGAGAAGGGGCTGCTCGCGGGTCCCGACGGCGCGCCGCTGACCGAGGAACCCGACTGGTCGGGGTATTTCACCAATGACTACCTCGCCCCCACTTAGCGATCCAGTCCACGCGAAGCCTGGCCGGATCGCCGCCGACACCCCACGGAGGGCGCGGGCCGGGCGGCTGGTGCCGGCGGTCGTCACCGTCGCGGTGCTGGTCGCGTGCTGGCAGGTGTATGTCGAGATCAGCGGCATCCGCCCGCAACTGCTCCCGTCTCCGCTGCGGGTCGTGCGACAGGGCTGGGCGCATCGCGACGAGATCGGCACCCACGCCGCCGCCACTGTCCAGGTGACTCTGACCGGATTCGCGGTCTCGCTGAGCCTGGCCTGGTTACTGGCCGTGGTGGTGGATTTCTCGCCGTGGCTGCGCCGCGCGTTCGTCCCGCTGTTCGTCGCCTCCCAGACCCTGCCGATCATCGCCATCGCGCCGCTGATGGTGATCTGGTTCGGTTTCGGACTGCTGCCGAAGGTGCTCGTGGTCGCACTGGTCACCTTCTTCCCGATGGCGATCGGGCTGATCGAGGGGTTCGCGGCGGCCGACCGGGACGCCGGCGCCCTGCTGCGCAGTATGGGCGCCTCCCGTGGTCAGATCTTCCGCTACGTCCGGCTGCCCTCGGCGCTCCCGCGGTTCTTCACTTCCTTGCGGATCGGGATCACCTACGCGGTCGTCGGCGCGGTGTTCGCCGAATACGTCGGAGCGACCGAGGGGCTCGGCATCTATATGAGCCTGCAGAAGAATTCGTTCCGTACCGATCTGGTGCTGGCCGCGGTGCTGGTCACCGCCGTGCTCAGTATCCTGCTCTACCTACTGACCTTCGCGATCGAACGGCTCGTGGCCCCGTGGGCGCGCGCGGAGAACAGGAACGGGGATGTCTGATCCGCGCGGCGGCCTGATCGTCGATTCCCTCACCAAATCGTTTCCGGTGCCCGGCCGGCATCGCCCGGCCCGGCAGGTCCTGGACGGGGTGTCGTTCACCGCGCGGCCGGGTGAGTTCGTCTCCGTTATCGGCCCGAGCGGCTGTGGCAAGAGCACCGTGTTCGCCATGCTCGCCGGTCTGGACACCCCGGATTCCGGCAGTATCCATTTCGGGCGCAGCGACGACGAACCGACCGCGTCGCACTGTGCCTATATGCCGCAGAAGGATCTGCTGTTCCCGTGGCGAACGGTCCTCGACAACACCATCCTGGGCCTGCTGGTTCGCGGCGTGCCCAAGGCGGAGGCCCGGCGCCGGGCCCGCGAACTGTTCCCCGTTTTCGGGCTGTCCGGTTTCGAGGATGCCCGCCCGTCCCAGTTGTCCGGCGGGATGCGGCAGCGGGCAGCCGTGCTGCGGACGGTGGTCCAGGAACGTGACCTGCTGTTGCTGGACGAACCGTTCGGCGCCCTCGATTCGCTGACCCGTACCGAGATGCAGTCCTGGTTGCAGGAGGTCTGGCAGCGGTACCGGTGGACGGTGCTGATGATCACCCACGATATCCGCGAGGCCGTCTACCTGTCGGATCGCGTGGTCGTGCTGTCGGCGCGCCCGGCCACCGTGCGCCGTGAGGTGCGCGTCGAACTGCCGCGTCCGCGGGATCTGGCGATGATCACGGCTCCCGAGTTCGTCGCGGTCGAACAGGAATTGCTCGAGGTGCTCCACGACGAAACCCGCCACGCGGCGGCCCGGCGGGATCTCTGAGCCCGGTATCGGGCGCACGTCCCGGATCAGCTGCCGATATCGCGGGCCAGCAGGTCGGCGGTGGTCTCCCGGCGCACCAGTTCCCGGGCGTCACCGTCACGCACGGCGACGATCGGCGGCCTGCCGACGCAGTTGTAGGTAGCGGACAGGCTGTGGTGGTAGGCGCCGGTACAGGGCACCGCCAGCAGATCGCCGGGATGCAGGTCCGCCGGCAACCGGACATCGCGAGCGATGATGTCACCCGCTTCGCAATAGCGGCCGGCCACGGTGACAGTCCGGTGCGGGCCGTGTGGGCGCCGGTTCGCGAGTTCGGGCTCGTAGTGCGCGCCGTACAGCGCGACCCGCAGGTTGTCGTTCATACCTCCGTCGACGGTGACGAAGGTCGTCCCGCCCTCCGTGTGTTTGATCGACATGACCCGGTACAGCGTGACCCCGGCCCGCGCGACGATCGCCCGGCCTGGCTCCATGGCCAGCGTGGGCCGGGGGAACCGGTGCCGGGCGCAGGCGGCGTCGCACGCGTCCTCGAGGATCTCGGCCAGCTCGACGAGGTTGAGTTCGGCATCCCCGGGCCGGTACGCCACCGCGTGACCGCCGCCCAGATCGAGTTCGGTCAGCACCTGCCGGTATTCGTGCCGGATCCAGGACATCTCGCCGATCAACCGGCGGACGGCCTCCCCGTAGTGGTCGGGATCGCAGATCTGCGACCCGAGATGGCAGTGCAGGCCGACCAGCTGCAGGAGCGGCTGCTCCATCACCCGCCGCACGGCTTCGGCCGCGATATCGCTGCCGAGCGGGAAGCCGAACTTCTGGTCCAGGACACCGGTCCGCACCGCCGGATGCCCGTGCACGTCGATACCGGGGGACAGCCGCAGCAGGACCGCCTGGGGCCTGGTCAGCTGGCTGGCCAGCAGCGCGATCTCGGAGAGCGAATCGATCACGATACGACCCACCCCGGCGCGGACGGCGGCTTCGAGTTCGTCGCGGGACTTCCCGGCTCCGTGCAGGATGACGCGTCGCGGATCCACCCCGGCCGATAAGGCCACCGCGAGCTCGCCCGCGGAGCACACGTCGATCGAGAGTCCCTCCTCGCTCACCCATCCGGCGACCGCTCGGGTGAGCAGGGCTTTGCCCGCGTAGTAGATCCGGACCCGGGGAAAGAACGCGTGGTAGGCGCGGCAGCGGGCCCGGACTTCCGCTTCGTCGAGCACGTAGGCGGGGGTTCCGAACCGGTCGGCGATATCGGTGACCGCCACCCGGCCGAGGGTGATGCGGCCCTCGGCGTCGTAGTGGGCGTCGCGCGGCCAGATCGCCGGGCTCAGCCGGGGCGGTATCCCCGGCTGCAATGACGGGATCATGTCGAGCAAGGTCACGGTGTGCTCCTGGTGTGTCCCCGCCGTTCGGTATGCGGGGCCGACCCCAGGACTACGCCGCTCATGGCCGGGTGGGCGGGCTCCTGACGATTTCTTGACCGTCCGGGGCGGATTGTTGCCGCGGAATTCCGGCCCGCCCGTCACCGGTCCGGAGAGACAATCGTCGGACCGGGAAGCTCGCACCGTCGTTTCCGGGCACGACCCGTAGGAGGACCATGTTCGTCCCGCTCACTGTCTCCGACTTCCTCGACCGCGCCGAAACCGTGTACGGCGATCGGGTCGGTGTGGTCGACGAACCCGCGCAACCGGCCCCGGACCAGGGTTCGCTGACCTACGCCGAGGTCGCCGATCTCGCCCGCAGACAGGCCGCCGCGCTGGACGCGTTGGGTATCGGCGTGGGTGAGCGGGTCGCGATCGTCAGTCACAACTCGAGCCGCCTGCTGACCTCGTTCTTCGGGGTGAGCGGCTGGGGCCGGGTGCTGGTGCCGATCAACTTCCGGTTGCGTCCCGACGAAGTGCGATACATCGTCGAGGATTCCGGCGCCAGGGTCCTGTATGTGGACCCGGAACTCGCGGATTCGCTCGCCGATGTCGCGTGCGAGCACGTCTTCGTACTCGGCGCCGATACGGACCTCTACGCGGCCCCGGGCGCGGCACCCCGGCCGTGGGAACCGGACGAAGGCGCCACCGCGACCATCAACTACACCTCCGGCACCACCGCCCGGCCGAAGGGTGTGCAGATCACCCATCGCAATATCTGGGTCAACGCCGTCACCTTCGGCCTGCACGCGACGATCGGTGACCGCGACGTCTATCTGCACACCCTGCCCATGTTCCATGCCAACGGCTGGGGAATGCCGTTCGCGATGACCGGTGTCGGCGCCCGGCACATCGTGTTGCGCAAGGTCGACGGCGCGGAGATCCTGCGGCGGGTCCGCGACCACGGTGTCACCGTGATGTGCGCGGCCCCGGCCGTGGCGGCCGCGGTGCTCGAGGCCGCCCAGACCTGGGAGGGCGAGATTCCCGGCCGGGACCGGGTGCGGATCATCATGGCCGGCGCGCCGCCGCCGACGAAAACCGTCGCCCGGGTCGAGGAGGAGCTCGGCTGGGAGTTCATCCAGATCTACGGCCTGACCGAGACGTCCCCGCTGCTGACCGTCAACCGCGCGCGAGCCGAATGGGACGACCTCGACCCGGAGACCAAGGCCGCGAAACTGACCCGCGCGGGCGCCCCGGCGCTCGGTGTCCGGTTGCGGGCCGAGGAATCCGAGGAGGAGGGGTCCGGGGAGGTGCTGGCCCGGTCCAACGTGGTGATGGAGGGCTATTGGGGCCGGCCCGAGGAAAGCGCGTCGGCGCTGGCCGACGGCTGGTTCCACACCGGTGACGGCGGTGAGATCGGCGCGGACGGCTACCTCACCATCGCCGACCGCAAGAAGGATGTGATCATCACCGGCGGTGAGAACGTCTCCTCGATCGAGGTCGAGGACTGCCTGTTCTCCCACCCCGCGGTGGCCGAGGTCGCGGTGATCGCGGTGCCCAGCGAGAAATGGGGCGAGACGATCAAAGCGCTGGTGGTGCTGGGTCCGGATACCGACGCGAGCAACGCGACCGAAGCCGAACTCATCGCCTGGTGCAAACAGCGGCTGGCCGGTTACAAGGCACCGACCTCGGTCGAATTCCGCGACGAACTGGCCCGGACCGCGACCGGCAAGCTCCAGAAGTTCAAGCTGCGGGCGCCGTACTGGAGTGGACGGGGCCGCCAGGTCAACTGACCCGGATCGGAACAGCGGAACATTTCTCCAATATCCCGGTGTGATCGGTAGTGGACAGTGATATCGCCCGGCGGGATCGGTCGGCGACCGATATCCCGGCGTGGGCGATATCCGTGTTCACGAAAGGACATGCCGTGACGAGTTCACTCGATTCCGCGACCCTGCGGGAAGCTCTGGACGCCGTGCACCGAGCCGGGATGCCGGGGGTGGCCGCCGAGGTTCGCGACCGCGACCTGGTCCGGCGGGCCGCCGCCGGGGTCGCCGATCTCGGGACCGGGGAACCCCTCACGACCGAGATGCGGCACCGTGTCGGGAGTATCAGTAAGACATTCGTCGCGGCGGCGGTGATGCAGCAGGTCGAGTCCGGGACGATCGAGCTCGACACGCCGATCGATCACTATCTGCCGGGGCTGGTTCCCGGGAGCCGGGGCGCCGCGATCACGGTCCGGATGCTGCTGAACCACACCAGCGGTCTCGCCGAATACCTGCCGTGTGCGTTCCCTTCGCTGGCCGGATTCCCCGATCTCGCGCGGACCCGGCCCGACAGCCTGGAAACCCACCGGTTCACCCGGTTCGATCCCCTGGAGCTGATCGAGAGGGGTGTCGCGGAACCCGCCGCCGGAGCGCCCGGCGTCGCGCCCGGGGTGTATTCCAACACCAATTACCTGCTGCTGTGCGAATTGCTGCAGACGGTGACCGGTGCGTCCCCGCACGAGTACATCACCCGTCACGTCATCGAACGGGCCGGGCTCCGTGATACCGGACTCGCGGTGGGATCGGCCATCGCCGGTCCGCACCCGCGGATGTACGAGGCCTGGTTCGGCATGCTCGAACCGCCACGGGATTTCAGCGTCTACGACATGTCCTGGGTGGGACCGTCCGCCTCGCTGGTCTCGACCGTCGCGGATCTGAACCGGTTCTTCGGCGAACTGCTCTCCGGCGCGATAGTCGGCCGGGACTCGCTGGCGCAGATGCAGCGGACCGTCCCGGTGATCTCGCTGGAGGGCAAGACCATCGACTACGGATTGGGCCTGCACCGGCTGGAGATTCCCGGCCACGGCACCTTCTGGGGACACGACGGCTCGGTCTGGGGAGCCGGGGCATGGTCCATGACCCGCGCCGACGGGCAGCGGCAGGTATCGGTGGCGGTGACCATGCAGCGATGGAACAGGCTGGATTCCGCCGGCCGGCCGCAACCGCATCCGATAGACGGTGCGCTGGCGGCGCTGTACCGGTCGGCTCTGTGCGATACGTGGGGAGCCGGCGCGACGGTCTGACCCGTGGTCGTCGCGTCCGGGCGGCGAGGTCGCGATCCGGGCCGGCGCGGAGGCGTCACCGGAAGTAGGACGCGTAATCGCCGAAGGGGACCCGGCCGGTGGGACTCGCCTCGATCGCGGCGGCGACCGGCGGCGGTATGGGAGCCCACGCTGCGGGCATGGCCGCAGCCAGGGCCGGGTTCAGGACGTAGATCAGGGCGAAGTTCACGATCCACAGCGGGGGCGCCATCGACATGCCGACCTGCGCGGTGACACCGCCCGCGGTATTGGTCACCAACTGTGCCGTACCCGAGATCTGTTGTGCCGCGAAGCCGTAGGCGGCCTGCACCGTATAGGCCGACCGATAGAGCGCGACCAGCGTGTGCGCCGCCCCGTTGTTCCGCAACCAGGTGCCGACGTAGCCGCCGGGTGCGATCAGGGTGTTCACCTGCCTGGTCGGCGCGTCCGCGTTGGCAGGGCTCTCCAGCAGCCCGTCCGGGTTCACATACAGCCCGTAACTCGCCAGTACCGACGGTGTGCGCTGTCCGTTCACCTGCGAGTAGACGGGCCGGCCGGCGGTATTGGTGAGGATCGCGACGCAGGCGTCGATCACCTCGGCGGCCGCGGGGTCACCGCCGGCGCCGCCGCCGGTGCTCAGATCGTGGTACTGCTGTTCGGTCAGCGCGTCGGCTCTGCCGAGACCGATCCGGCCGGCGATCGAATCGGCCGCGGCCTGCCCCAGCGGCCGGTTGATCTGGTCCGGACCGGTGATCTGCGCCGGCGCCACCTGCTCGAAGCCGGGAGCCCCGGAGAAGGGGGGCGCGAATCCGGCTCCACCCGCCGGCTGGGCGTGCGCCGCGGGGGCGACCGCGGCGAAGAGCAGGCACGCACCCAGCAATGCCAGTATCGAGAAGATCCCGCGGGCCGCTCCGTGCCGATGCTCCGGTCCCGCCGACCACGTGCAGTGCATATGTCGACCTCTCTGAACACAGTCGGATGAGGTAACACAAGCTCTCCGGTAGTCAAAGCCGTGACCGGCGCCGTGTCAAGGCCCGGCGGATCGGCTCCGGCCGGCCGCGGTCTTCGCCGCCGCCTACTCCGCCGATCCGGCGCGCACCCGGTCGGCCGAGGCGAGGGGTATCGGCTCGAACATCGCCGGTTCGTCCGCCGGGAACAGCGCCGTCGGGCCGTAGACCCAGTCGGTGAACGAATAGTCGCCGGTCTCCCGCTCCCGCAGCAGCACATTGCGCTGCTCCCGCCGGAGCCCGTCGAGATGCCACAGCTCACCCCAGACCCGGGCCGTCAGCACCACCCGCCGACAGTGTTCCGGACGGACCGCCTCGTACGCGGCGAGCGCCCCGGCCCAGTCCACGGCCCCGTCCGCGCCGCGTAGCCGCCGCACATGTTCGGCCAGCACCCAGCCGTCCTCGATCGCCATGATCGCGCCCTGCGCCATGTACTGCAGCGGTGGATGCGCGGCGTCGCCGAGCAGGGCGATCCGGCCGTCGACCCAGGTGTCGATCGGATCGCGGTCGTACATCCGCCACCATTTGTCGCGCCACATATGGGGCACCCGGTTCCGGACGAAATCACAGGTCGCGGCGAACGCGGTATCGAGTTCGTCCGGTGTGCCCCACTCGTCGAGCCCGGCGACGGCCTTCGGCGATTCGAATACCGCGACCTGGTTGAGCAGATCTCCGCCCCGCAGCCCGTAATGGACGAAATGGCAGCGCGGGCCCACGTAGACGACCACCTCGGAGAGGTCCACCGGACGATCCACCTCCGTGATCGGCACGGTGCCGCGGTAGGCGACATAGGCCGAGGAGACGGGCCGGTCATCGACGAAGAGTGCGCGTGCGACGGAATGCAGTCCGTCGGCCGCGATCACGACACTCGCCTCGTGCACGGCACCGGTCCGCGTTGTCGCGGAAGCCGTTTCGCCGTTCTGCCGATACGCGACGACCTTCTGCTCGGTGAGCAGTTCGACGCCCGCCTCCCGGCACACCTCGAGGAACAGCGCGTGCAGATCGCTGCGATGGATCACCAGATACGGAAAGCCGTACTCGCGTTCGAGGTCACGCAGATCGAGCGCGGTGAGCTCGCTGCCGTCGACCGCGTCCCGCATCACCATCCGGTCGGGTACGACCCCGCGCGCCTTCACCCGGTCGAGCAGGCCGTAGTCGTCGAGGATGCGGGTGCAGTTGGGTGCGAGCTGGATCCCCGCCCCGACCTCACCGAATCGTCTCGCCTGCTCCAGCACCCGCACCCGCAGGCCGAGCCGGGTCAGCGCGAAAGCGGTACTCAGCCCGCCGATTCCGCCGCCCACGATGACGACGTCCGGATTGCTCACGATGAGCCTCCTCTACAGCCAGGGGCCGAGGTCGGCGACATCGGCGAGAGTATGGGGACGGCCGGCGAGATACGCGGCGACCTCCGGCAGCGGACCGCCGGGCACCGCACCGAGTCCGCGCTTGGCCCGGATATCGGCGATCAGCGCGGTCAGGAATCCGGCGGGCAGATCCGCGAAGGTGGTGTCCGTGCCGAGGTCGACGGCATGGACACACACCTCGCGGGCCCGCAGCCACGGGATCTCCGTGGCCGGGACGGTCCGCCCCTGCGCGGTGACGATCTCGGCCTGCCAGTCGTCTCCGGTCAGGGCGTCCATGGCGCCGGACAGTGTGTGCACCGCCCGGTTCAGCCAGGTCTGCAGTTCGATCGCGGACAGATGCGCGCCCGATTCGATATCGGCGTCGCGTTGTGCGGCCGAGGAGTACATCGGGGTGCGCTCACCCGTGCGCGCCCAGTGCACCAGATTGCCCAGTGCCTCGGCGTTCGCCGCGAGATGGGCCACCAGATGTTTGCGGGTCCAGCCCGGTAGGAGGCTCGGCCGGGCCATCGTGTGCTCGTCCAGGAGTGCCACCTGGGTGACGAACAGTCCTGTTCCGTACTCGGCCCAGGCGAGCGAGTCCGCGTGCGTCCGCGCGCTCATGTCCTGTGCGCGGGCCGCGAGCGCGGGCACCGCGCGGTGCCGCGCCGATTCGCTCATGCCTTCACGATCCGGTTCGTGCAGGAACCGAGGCCGGAGATCCGGGTCTCGACCGTTTCGCCGCCCACCAGGTAGACCTTCGGATCGCGCGCGTGCCCCACTCCCGCGGGGGTTCCGGTGGCGATCAGATCGCCCGGATTCAGCCGGATCACCGTCGAGACGTACTGCACCAGGAAGACCGGGTCGAACAGCAGTGTCCCGGTGTCGTCGTGCTGCATGACCTGTCCGTCGACCAGGGTCTGCACCTCGAGCGCCGGCCGCACCCCGCCGACCTCGTCGGGGGTCACGACATAGGGGCCGACCGGAGTGGCGGAATCCCAGATCTTGCCCTGTGTCCATTCCACGGTGCGGAACTGCCAGTCCCGCATCGAGATATCGTTCATCACGGTGAATCCCGCGATGGCGCCTGCGGCCTGCTCCTCGGTGGCCCGGCGTACCGGCCGGCCCACGACCACCACCAGTTCGACCTCCCAATCCAGGGCATCGGTTTCGGCCGGTTTCACGATCGGATCGTCCGGTCCGATGAGGCTGTCGGCGAACTTCGGGAACAGCGTCGGGTAGGCGGGGAGGTCGCGCCCCATCTCCGCGATGTGGTTGGTGTAGTTGTGCCCGACACAGATGACCTTGGACGGATTCGGTACCGCGGGAGCGAAATCCGCGCCCGCGGCCGGCCGGGCCGGTCCGGCGGCCGAGGCGGCGATCGTGGGCCAGTCCTCCTGCGCGAACAATGCGCCGAGGTCGTCGTAACCGAGGTCCACGAGCGTATCCCCGTCGAGCCGCACCGCGCGGGTGCCGCCGTCGACGCGAAGGGTGGCGAGTTTCATCGGAGAGTCTCCTGACGGTCGAGCCGGAGCGCCTCGAAAACGGGCGCGTCCGAGAAACGGAAGAGGTCGAGGGCACCGGAATCGGAATCGGTGGTGCCGGCTTCGGAAACGGCGGAGAACGGCTGCCAGGAGGGGACCACGAACAGGTCACCGCGCGTCACCGACCAGGAGCTGTCGCCGACGGTCACCGTGCCGGAACCGTCGAACACCTGGAACACCGAGGATCCCGTCTCGCGCACCGGCGCCGTTTCCGCGCCGCGGGCGATCCGGTGGAACTCCGCCCGGATGGTCGGCAGCACATCGGTGCCGTTGTGCGGATTCGAGAACCGCACCGCCGCGTGCCCCGGTTCCACGGTGCCGCCGTAGCCCTCCTTTTCCAGGAGCAGCTGATCGCGCAGCGCGGCATCGGTGTGCTCCCATTTGTAGGCGAGCAACGGCGAACCGGGCGCGATCTCGCCCACCGACAACGGCCGCAGCCCCGGATGACCCCACAGCCGTTCCGACCGCGAACGGTCCGGCGTGACCCGTTCGGCCGCACTGATCTCCGTGCGCCCGAACTCGAAGAACTGCGCCTCCATCGTGTACTGGAACGGGATGTCCAGCCCGTCGATCCAGGCCATCGGTGCCGAGGTCGCGTTGTGGTGGGCATGCCAGTTCCAGCCGGCCTGCGGCAGGAAGTCCCCGCGCCGCATCGGCACCGCGTCCCCGGTCGCGGTGTCCCCGGTGCCGCCGACCACGGTCCACACCCCCGATCCCTCCACCACGAACCGGAAGGCGTGCTGGGTGTGCCGGTGCTCGGGGGCGTCCTCACCCGGCATCAGATACTGGATCGCCGCCCACAGGGTCGGGGTGGCGAACGGCCGCCCGCCCAGCGCCGGGTTCGCCAGGGCGATGGCGCGCCGCTCCCCGCCGCGGCCGACCGGCACGATATCGCCCGCCTGCGCGGCCAGCCGCAGCAGATTCTCCCACCGCCACCGATGCGGTACCGCCCGCGAGCGCGGATGCGCCGGCATCAGATCGCCGATCTCGGTCCACAACGGGACCAGCAGCTCCTGCTCGAAGCCCCGGTACAGCTCCTCGAGGGCAGGGGTGACATCCGGCTGATCCGGGGCCGTGACCGCCCGCAGGCGGACCGGGGTGTCAGTCGTGCTCATATCGCCTACAGTGGCGCGTGTCGATCCAGCAGAACATGAAATTCTGCAGAGCGGAACGGATGGATATGGCCACCACAGCACCGAAGACTCCCCCCGCATATGTCGTGACCAGTGCGGATCACGCGCTGCGGGCGGCGGTGATGCTCCAGTTGGAGGGTGGCCTGACCGTCAGCCAGGTCGCCGATCGGCTCGGGGTGGCACGGTCCACGGCGCATCGGCTGCTGCAGACGCTGGTGTACCGGGACTTCGCGGTGCAGGACGAGCAGCGGAGGTACCACCCCGGGCCGGTTCTCGAACTGGCGGCCCATTCGCAATCGCGGACCTCGCTCCTGCGCGCGACGGCGCTGCCGCATCTGCAACGGGTGGTCGATCTGCTGGGGGAGTCGGCGAATCTGACGATCCGGACCGGCGATACGACCCGCTTCATCGCGAGCGTCGAATGCCGTCAGGCGCTGCGGGTCGGATCGCGGGAGGGGATGGTCTTCCCGGCCCATCGCACCACCGCCGGCCTGGTGCTGCTCGCCGACCTCTCTCCGGGCGAGGTGACCGAACTCTACGACGAGTCCCGATATACCGAGCGCCCCGACGAACGGCCGGATCTGCCGAGTCTGCGCGCCCGGCTCGGCCGGGTCCGCCGGGCGGGTTTCGCCCTGAACGACGGGCTGTCCGAACGCGGTGTGGTGGCGGTCGGCGTCCCGG
Source organism: Nocardia sp. NPDC049935 (assembly GCF_055586645.1). Classification (NCBI taxonomy): domain Bacteria; kingdom Bacillati; phylum Actinomycetota; class Actinomycetes; order Mycobacteriales; family Nocardiaceae; genus Nocardia; species Nocardia sp. NPDC049935. The sequence continues at coordinate 721,946 of NZ_JBVJHV010000001.1, forward strand.
TCCGGGATACCGACGGCACGGCGCTGGCGGGTCTTTCCGTCTCGATGCCCTCGATCCGCTATGACCGCAACCGGCTACCCGCCCTCGTCGCCACCCTGCACCGCGCCGCGGGCGCCATCGAAGCCGGCCGCGGCGACTGACCGGATATCGGTCCACGATCCGCGGTGGCCACCGCGGGCGGGCACGCCGCTTCAGGCGATAGTGGTGTCGATCGTGACGTCGATATTGCCGCGGGTGGCGTTCGAATAGGGGCATACCTCATGGGCGGCGGCGACGAGTGCGTCCGCGCTCTCCTGCTCGATACCGGCGAATTCCACGTGCAGTGCGGCGCTGAGGCCGAAACCGCCCCGGCCGTCGGGGAGTATGCCGATCTCGGCGACCACGGCCGAATCCGTGAAGGTGATCTCGCGGCCGGCGGCGACAGCCTTCAACGCGGAGTGGAAGCAGGCGGCCCAGCCGGCGGCGAAGAGCTGCTCGGGGTTGGTCGCGCCACCCGGCCCACCCATCGCGCGCGGGATGGCCAGGGTGAGGTCGATCAGGCCGTCGTCGCTGTGCACGCGCCCTCCGGCACGGCCGTCTCCGGTAGCGGTGACGATGGCGGTGTAGACAGGATCGGACATGGTGGTGGTCTCCTTCGATCAGGGGGTTTCGGGGATGCGGCGATGATTTCGCGCGCCGGGCGGGGAGCGAATTCGGTACGTGCCCAACGGATCACCGCGTCCGGCTCGTGCGGAGATGCAGGCGGATCGCCGAGGCCAGGAAGAAGAGGCCGCCCAGCGTCGCGTACCCGGCGAGGGTTCGCAGCGACGCATCGGAGGAGCCGGCCCCCGCGATGAAGCTCGCGCCGGCCAGAGCCGAGATCGCGCCGCTGAGGATCATCGCCCACTGGCCGCCGAGACGGTAACGCCGGATCGCGACGACCAGCTGCACGATGCCCGCGGTGATCGCCCAGACGCCCCACACCCGGAGTACGTCGGGAATTCCGGAGGTCACCGCGACTGCCACCGCGAGCGCGGCGAGCGAACTCGCTGCCATGTTCAGGTAGAGCGGCGTCCGTGCGCGCGCGGTGCCCGAGGTGCGGAGATCGATAACGGCCGCGGCCACGTCGAACAGCGGATAGATCACCAGCAGGGCGATGTCGAACGGGCCCAGTGCCGTAGCGGCCGGAATCAGCAGGAGCGCCCAGGCGAGCGCGAACCCGAAGCGGGCGTAGTACAGGTTCCGTAGCGGCCGGGTGCTGTCGGCGTCGGTGACAGCACTGATCGTGCCGGTCTCGAGTGAGCTGGACATCGGATCTCTCATTTCGGTCGGAACGCGAATCAGTAGAAGAAAGAACGATCGGTACACTTGGAGTCTGCGGTTCGCGGACGGGGTTGTCAATACCGATCGTTCTTTCTGCTAGCCTCGATCGAGAGTCGGGAAAGGCAGGAGAGGCCGATGTCGGAAGCGCGCGCACGATTGCTCGACACCGCGAGCAGGCTGTTCTACGCGGAAGGGCTCCATACCGTCGGCGTCGAACGCATCCTTGCCGCCGCCCAGGTGACACGGGCGACGATGTACCGGCATTTTCCCGGTAAGGACGATCTGGTCGTCGCCTATCTGACAGAGGCCGACGAACTGATCCGCACGCAGGTCGAGGCCGCGCGCGGCGGGAAATCGACCGCCGGCGACGTCCTTCGCGCCGTAGGCCGGCTCCTCGCCGACGGCATCCGGGCGCCGGGCTTCCGCGGATGTGCGTTCCTCAACGCGGTGGCCGAATATCCCGACCCCGCACATCCCGTCCACAAAGCCGTTCTCGCGCACCGGCAATGGTTTCTCGCCACGATCACCGACCTCTTCGCCGCGACCGGCGACGCCGATCCGGGACCTGCCGCCCGGCATTTCGTCATGCTGCGCGACGGCGCGATGGCGGCCGGTTGCCTGACCGATCCGGATCCGGTCTGTGAGACGTTCCTGCTCGGAATCGAAGGACTGCTGAATACGCGCGAACGCGCCCGCCGGGAACCGGGGGCGTAGGGGTCACCCCGCCTATCGGACCGGGTGGGCGTCGACCTCGATGAGCATGCCGCGGAGGGTGTAGCCGCCGATCGCATCGTTGAATCCGACTCGGGGCGGGGTCCGCATACGAACCCCCGGCAGGGCGAGCAATTTGCCGAGGAAGATATCGGCCTCCACGATGGCGATCGTGGAGCCGGGGCATTTGTGCGCACCGTCTCCGAAGGAGAGCACCGGCGCGGTGGCGTCCGTGCGCGTGCGCCCGGGGCATACCGCCAGGGGGTCTTCGCCGACCGCGCTTCGATCGGTATTGGTGGCGGCGACGTCGATATCGATGAGCTCTCCGGCTCCGACGGTGACCGACGATCCGTCCCCGGCGCAGAGTTCGACGGGTGCCGTGGTGCGGCGCCGGAGGTGCGCGACAACGGGTTCGAGCCGGAGGATCTCGTGCAGGATCGCGAGGCGTTCCGGTTCCCCACCGGCGCGGTAGCGGTCGTGGAGGTCTTGGTCGGCGAACAGATGCCAAGCGGCGAGGCCGATGAATTCGCGGGTCGTGACCATACCCGCGGCGGCGAAGGTGATGCATTCGCCGAGGATCTCGACCGCGGAGCAACCCTCGTCCAGCAGATGCGAGATCAGGTCGTCACGGCGCTCGGCGCGGCGGGCGCGCACCGCCGGTCGCACATCGCCGAGATAGATACCCGACCAGTTCCGGGCCTGCCGCCATACCCAGTAGAGGCCGTTGAGGGACGTGAACCCCGGTGAGCCGAACTCGTCGGGGAAGAACCGCTCCAGGCGCCCGGTCAGCCCGGGGCGGCTCTCGGTCAGGCCGATCACCGCGCATGTCACGTCGATGGCGAGGCCGAAGGCGAGGTCCGAGAGGTCCGCGCGCCCGCTGTCACGAAGGATGGACAGCTGCCGGTCGGCCAAGCGGCCGATGACACCACGATAGGACTCGTCGACCCGCCGGGGCGTGAAGAATCGCGCGGTCTGCCGCCGGTGTTCGCGATGCTCCGGACCGTCCCGGTACAGCACCGGACGCCGGATACGAGTGGGCAGATTGTCGAGTGTCTCCACGCCGAGCCCGGCCTGGACGGTATCGAGGCTGCGCAATACGGCGCGGGCGGTGGCGTAGTCCCGGACGAGCCAGGTTCCCTCGGCGTCCCGGGCGATCGGGCAGGCGGCGGGGGTGTCCCCCCGGTCGATCTTGCGTGCGTCGGTGCTGTCGGTCGGCATGGCCGGCGGTCCTGTTCGTCGTCGCGATATCGGGCGGTGCGGCTGCCCTCGGCAGCCGCGGCACGACGGGGCCGGGCCGTCCGATCCTCCGCCTCCCTCCTCCGATTATGGTGCGTGAGAACAGCTTCTATCGCTTTTCGGGATTCGCCCCGGCTACGACTGCGGCGCGCGGGCGATACCGGATCCGACGTCCAGGGGATCGGCATCCGCGGCGAGCCCGTCGAAGGTGGCTGTGGGAGCGCTCAGGAAATATCGATATCGGCGAAGATCGCGGCATGATCCGAGGCGGCGTGCACCTTGCTGGTCATGGTGTCGAAATGGGGGAACAGGGTGCCGTGGGTGCCGCCCCAGACGCCTTTTCGGAATATGCCACCGGCCGTCATCCGGTCGGACAGGCCCGGTGACAGCAACAGGTAGTCGATCTTGTTGTTTTTCGTGCCGTTGCCGAACGTTCCGGGACGGTCCTCGTCGGGATCGCCGTCGTCGAAGTTCGGGGCCGCCGAGAAATCGGTGAGGTCGGTTTCGTCCAGGAGCGGCTTCAGGGGAGCGCTGCCCGGTATATCGTTCAAATCTCCCATGACCACGATGTGCTCGATACCTTCGGCGCGCCGTTCCCGGTAGATCCGGGCGACCTCCTCGGCCTGCCTGCGCCGGCGCTTGTCACTCGTTGCCTGATTCGAGCCGAATTTGCTCTTCAGATGATTCACCAGTACCAGCAGCGACCGGCCGGCCAGGCCGGTGTCGCCGGGAAAGGTGAAGTGGTACTCCGGGCAGTCGCGGCTGAAGACGCGGTTGCCGAACGGACCGTCGTCCACATGGGACCGGATATCACGGATCGGGTATTCGTCGGTGGCGAGGATCCCGACGTCGATGCCGCGGCTGTCGTTACCGTCGATCAACATGACGCGCGGGTACCGGGGTGCGCTGCCGTCGGGGATCAAGGCGTCGCCGAAGCGGCGCAGCGCGATCCGGTCCTCGGCCTCTACGACGCCGACGATATCCGCGCCGACCTCTCGGATGACCCGGGCGGTATGAGAGACGGCGAGTGCGTCGATACGGTCCTTGATCAGATCCACCCAGCCCACCCAATCCGCACGGCCCTCCGCGACCACGACGACGGCGTCCTCGCCTCCGGGTGGGCGCTTCAGCAACTGCCCCCGGATCTTGCGCAGGACGGCGAAAGTGCCCTTCCGCTCGGGGTCTCCGTCGTCGAGCAGCAGGCGCAATTTCTTCAGCAGCCGGAGGATGCCGGCTTTATCGGCCGCGGTATAGGTCTCGTGCCCGAACAGGGTGTTCACCTGTGCGTGGGCATCGAGGATTTCGGTGGCGACCGTTTCGGGCGCGCTCATGGCCCGCGGCCGGGAAAACAGGTTCTCGACGTTGTAGGCGGCGATTCGCAGGTGGTCGGTGGGCATTCCGGTCTCCTTCCGGTGCTCGGTGGGGTCATTGGTCTGTCTCGGTCAGGAATCCGAGCACATAGGCGCGGACCGCGTCGGCGGCACCGTCCACGTCGTCGAGGAAGTGCCGGCGCCGCTCCGGGCCGGATACTCCGCCGTAGTCGGTGACGACGGCGATGAGCGTGTGCGACGACTGCGGTTCGAGCCGGACCAGGCACAGTCCGTACGGCGATGGGTGCGACCTCATAGGCCCAGGGTCGCGCACCCGGTGTCACCGGTGCGTTGCCGTCTGTCCGGTGGTGGGCGGGCCTGTACGGCGCCGGCGGGCCAGGGTGCTCGAATCGGTATGGGCGGTCGCGGCGGCTGTGACAGCCCGGTGACGCTCGCGAATTATGCTTACCTGCTATTAAACGCGGACAGTGAGCCGAGGTCATGGACACTCCGAGTCGGCGAGGCGACCCGGAAAGCGTCGCTTCGTATCTGCATTTGTTCGGCGGACCGTATGTCACGGTCGGCGCGCAGCGCTGTGAGGTCGCGGAGGGCAGTAAACGGCTGTTGGCTCTGCTCGCGTTACGGCGCGGCCGGGTGGAGCGCTGCTGCGCGGCCGGTCTGCTCTGGCCGGGTGTCCGTGACCGGCGGGCCGCCGGGAACTTGCGTTCGGTGCTGTGGCGGCTGCGTGCGGCGGGCCTGGAGCTGGTGGCCTCCGACCAGGTATCGCTCATGCTGCGCGCCGATGTCCGGGTCGACGTGGACGAGGTGAGCGCCTGGGCGCGGCGGTTGATCCGAGGCGCCCCCGCACCGGCGGACCTGGTGCTCGACCCGGCTGTCGACGCGGCCCTCGATCTGCTGCCGGGGTGGTACGACGATTGGGCGATCTTCGAACGCGAACGTTTGCGGCATCGGGTCCTGCACGCCCTGGAGAATCTCAGCAGGCTCCTGTGTGCCCGGGACCGGTGCGCCGAGGGCGTGGAGGCGGCGTTGCTCGCGGTCGGAGCCGACCCGATCCGCGAAAGTGCCCAGCAGGTGCTGATAGAGGCGCACCTGTCCGAGGGCAATATCGGCGAAGCGAGGCACGCCTACACCGTTTTCCGCCGGTTGATCCTGCATGAGCTCGGTGTGCCGCCGTCGCGGCGGCTGACGTGTCTGCTCGCGCAACCGCCGGGGCCGATCGACGGCCGTGGCGCCGATCTCGACAACAGCCGCTGCGATCAGCGGACATCTCTGCCAGGTGGGTGAATCATGAATTATCGCGGACATATCCATGCGGCATGGCTCGAACAGATCCGGGCCGCGGCGAAACGGTACGCGGCCACCGAGACCACGCGCGAGGACATCGAGGAGCGGCGCAGCAGACAGGAGAGCCCGGTCGTCGATACCCCGGAGCAGATCAGCGCCCGGGTGCAGCGCCTCGTGGTCCACGGTGAGATGCCGGTCGAGGCCATGGTCGAAGCGGGCAGGACCGAGCCCGCCGACCGGATCACCACCCTGGAACGGATCATCGGCGCGAGCAACGAGCTGCAACCGGCCAACTTCCTGGCGCGGGGGGCGCGCACGGCGGCCTCGGTCGCGCGGATTTCACTGGGCCGCAACGGCCGTGAGATCCCCATGGGCACCGGATTCCTGGTTTCGCCCAGACTGCTGCTCACCAACAACCATGTACTTCCCGACCAGGACTCCGCGGCGCAGGCCTTCGTCGAATTCGGCGCCGAGACCACGATCGACAACGAGCCGTCGCTACCCTCGAGGTTCCGTCTCGATCCCGATTTCTTCGTCACCGACGAACATCTGGACTTCACCCTCGTGCCGGTCCGGCCGGGGTCCGACGGCAGGATGCCCGCCGACGTCGTCGGCTGGTGGAACCGGCTGGTCGTGGACCAGGGCAAGATCGTCGTCGGTGAGGCCATGAACATCATCGGCCATCCGATGGGCCGCCTCAAGGAGATCGGGATCCGCAAGAATCAGCTCGATCTGCAGCTCGACAATTTCCTGCACTATTCGACGGATACCGAACCGGGAAACTCCGGCTCCCCGGTTTTCAACGATCAGTGGGAAGTGGTCGCGCTGCACCATTCCGGTGTGCCGAGCACCGACGACCAGGGCCGGATTCTGCGTCGCGACGGGGCTGTCTGGAGCCGGGACGACGGTGACGACGCGATCGGCTGGACGGCGAACGAGGGCGTGCGGATCAGTGTGATCCTCGGCCACCTGGCCGGACTCGCCCGTACCGCGCGCCATCAGGAGTTCTTCGCGGAACTCGGCCCGGATTCCGGGCTCACGGCCGCGGCGCCGGACATGATCTCGATGCCCGCCCCGGAAGCAACAGCGTTCACTTCTCCCACCGCGGCCCCCACCGCGGCCCCCACCGCGGCACCCGCCGGGGACCGCCGCGGTATCGCCGCCCGCCCGGATGCCTTCGGCGGCACCCGCCACCTGGTCTTCCTGCACGGCCGCAGTCAGCACGGCCGTGATCCCGAGCTCTTGCGCCGGGAGTGGACCGCCGGACTGAACAAAGGGCTCACCCTCGCCGGATTCGGATCGCTGGATCCGGCCGATGTGTACTTCCCGTTCTACGGCGACAGATTGGCGGCACTACTGCACACTCCCGAGACAGCGGAGACGACCTCCGAGGCCGTGGCCCTCGACCATGCCGTGGCGATGGCGCCGCCCGCGCCACCGGCCCGCGCCGTCTACGAACAGCTTCTCGAGGACGCGGCCACGGAAGCCGGGCTCCCCGAAGAAGAATCGGCGCATCCCACCGAGACCGAGGGGCTGGGTGCGCTCGGCAGCATGGTCGTCGGCAAAGTGCAGCGACAGCTCGGCTGGATCGCCGCACGCAGTGACCTGGACGACCTCATCATCGCGCAGGTCTTCCGCGATGTCGCCGCCTACCTCGCCGACGAGCAGACCCGGCACGCCGTCCTCGAGTGTGTTCTCGAAACGGTTCCCGAATCGGGGCAGCTCACGCTGGTGAGTCATAGTCTGGGCACCGCCGTCGCCATGGATCTCCTCACTCTGCTCACGCCCCGTGTCGACGTCTCCGTCCTCGTCACGGTGGGCAGCCCGCTCGGGCTGGACGCGGTGCACAGCAGACTCCTGGTCCGGGGCCCGCACCGGCCCGAGCGAGTGGGAGACTGGCTCAACGCCTGGGCGGCGGTGGATCCGATCACCATCGGATGCCCGCTACGACACGTCTGGAAGGGGCAGCTCCGGGAGATCCCGGTCGACAATCCCGGGGAGCGCGCACACAGCATCTCCGAATACCTCGCGCACCCGGCCGTCGCGCAAGCCGTCCACAGCGGCATCGCGTCCACGTGAAGGCGGGCTCGGTGCACTCCGTCGCGCCTCCGGCCGGGTAATGCTCAGCGGAGTTCGTCTTCCGCGGCCGCGAGCGCGGCGAATTCCTCGTCGGGGGAACCGGCGACGAGCCGGGTCCGGCTGTAGAGGGCGAAATACAGCATGAACAGCACGAATACGATCAGGCAGCCGAAGGCGGCGGTGGAGTCGACGAGGAAGGTCGCGATCACCGACAGCACGGCGACCACCAATGCGAAGCCGGCGGTGACGAGACCGCCGGGGGTGCGGTAGGGCCGTTCCATCTCCGGTTCCCGGATCCGCAGCACGATATGGCTGATCATCATGAGCACGTAACTCAGCGCCGCGCCGAACACCGCCATATTGAGCAGCGTCGCGCCGTTGCCGAAGATCGACAGTACGAAACCGATCACCCCGGGCACGATCAGCGCGAGCGCGGGAACCTTGCGCGCGTTGGTGATCGAGAGCCCGCGCGGCAGGTAGCCCGCGCGGGAGAGCGCGAACAGTTGCCGTGAATAGGCGAAGATGATGGAGAAGAAGCTGGCGACGAGACCGGCCAGGCCGATGTAGTTGACGACCGTCGCCGCGGCGCCCGAGCCCAGCGCTTCGACGAGCGGGTTGCCGGAGGCCTGCATGGCCGCCGCCCCGCCGGCCCCCGGAACGAGAACCAGCACCACCGCTCCCGTGACGACGAGGACGGTCATCGCCGCGATGATGCCGCGCGGCACGTTGCGGGCAGGGTCGCGCGCTTCCTCCGCGGCGAGCGGGACCCCTTCGACGGCCAGGAAGAACCAGATCGCGAAGGGCAGCGCGGACCAGATTCCGAGATAGCCGAACGGCAGGAATTCGCTCGCGCCGGCGGCATCCGGGTCGGGGGCGATATCGGTCAGGTTCGACCACGAGAAGCTGCCGAGGCTCGCGACCGCGAAGATCACGAGACCCACGAGCGCGATCGCGGTGATGACGAACATCGCCTTCAGGGCTTCACCGACCCCGGCCAGATGGATGCCGACGAAGAGCGCGTAGACGGCGAGGTACACCCACCAGCCGTCGACGATGCCGAACAGGCCGAGGGATTCGACGTAGGCGCCGATGAACGTGGCGATCGCGGCCGGCGCGATCGAATATTCGATCAGCACCGCGGTTCCGGTCGCGAATCCGCCCCACGGGCCCAGAGCCCGGCGGGCGAAGGTGTAGCCGCCGCCCGCCGTCGGCAGGGCGGCCGACATCTCGGCCATGCTCAGCACCATCGCGCCGTACATCGCCGCGATCACGACCGTGGCGACCGCCAGCCCGCCGAACCCGCCCTCGGCCAGGCCGAAGTTCCATCCGGAATAGTCGCCGCTGATCACGTAGCTGACGCCGAGCCCGGCCAGCAGCACCCAGCCCGCGGTTCCGGTGCGCAGGGTCCGCTTGCCGAGGTATTCCTGGTCGGTCCCGGAGCCGGACCCGCCGGGTGTGGTGACGCTCATTCGATACTCCCCGCAACGATGCTGCCCGTCCGGATCTCGTCTCCGCCGGGTCGACAGAGGACATCTGGACAGCGTGAGAGTAATGATCCGATATTTCACAACACTTGCGGGCGTGTTTCGGCGGCGAGTACCCGGACCTCTCCGCGCGGCGGGCCGATGAGTTCCGCGGCCGTGTCCGGTCGACACATCAGAGGAGATTCATCCGAGCCCTGGGAGGAACCATGACCGAGCCCACCGCCGGCGCGCTGCCCCCGATCGTCGATCGGCGGACCTGGCAGGCCGCGCTCGACGATCTACGGGTGCGGGAGAAGGCCGCGACCCGGGAGCTCGATGCCATCGCCGCGCAACGCCGCAGGTTGCCGATGGTCGAACTCCCGGACTACACGCTGATCGGTGCCCACGGCCCGGTCCGGCTGGCCGATATCTTCGACGGCCGCTCCCAGCTCATCGTCTACAACCACATGTGGTCCGACGGCGCGGAATGGCAGTGCGGCGGCTGTACGAGCCTCACTTCGCAGTACGTGCGGCTGGGCTTCCTCGAGCCCTACGATGCCCGCTTCGTCGTCGTCACCAACGGACCCATCGACGAAGCGATGGCGTACCGGGCGAAGGTGGGCAACACGATGGACTGGTACTCGTCGTCGGAGAGTTCGTTCGGCGCCGACGTGGACGCGCCGCCCGGCGGCGGTTTCGCGGTGAACGTGTTCCTCCGGGACGGCGCCACGGTCTATCGCACCTGGCATACCAGCGGCCGCGGTACCGAACAGCTGAGCTACACCTTCGCGCTGGTCGACCTCCTGCCGTGGGGCCGCCAGGAGGATTGGCAGGATTCACCCGGCGGATGGCCGAAATCGCCGGCCTACTCCAAATGGCTCGACTCGCCGGATATCGCCCGGCTCTATGGGCCCGGTGGCGACGCCGCGGCGGGGCCCGCCGGTAACCGGTGACCGGCCCGGGCCGGCCGCGCGACGTGCGCGACCGGCCCGGCGTGGTCGATCAGTGTGCGAACACCAGCCCTTCCTCGCCGGTATCGGCCGCCTTGTCCGGTGCGGAGAGCTGGACGATCCGGCGCGGCAGCGCGACCGCGACCACCGCGCCGACGAGAGCGGTAGCGGCGCCGATGAGGAACGCGATGGTGAACCCGCGGTCCAGGTAGAACACCGCGCCCTGGGTCATCTCCGGCGGGATCGGCGCGATATAGGAGTTGTTGAGGACCGTGAAGGCGACGACCGGCAGCACCGCCGGGAATACGCTCTGGGACACCCCGACGATGCTGGCGGTGCTCGCCTGCAACTGCGGCGGGACCGCTTCGATCAGCAGGTTCGGTACCGCCGCATAGGCCATACCCATACCGGTGCCGAAAACGCCGGCGAAGACGATGAGCAGCGGCTTACTGTCGTGGACGACCGCGGTCAGGGCGAACCCCGCTCCCATCAGCAGCATGCCGGTGGCCATCAGCGGGCGGGGCCGGATATCGCGGCCGACCAGCAGCCCCACCAGCACGCCGCCGACGACCACCATCAGTCCGATGGGTGCCTGGAAGATCGCGAAACCCTCTGCTGTGACACCGAATCCGTAACCGAGGCCCAGCGCGGCCGGAGTCATGGCGAGCATCGGCAGCAGGATGGTGAACAGGCCGCTCGACCCGTAGCACAGTCCGGCGCCGAGGGTGGTCAGCAGAACCGAACGACGCCCGAGGACGTCGAGGTCGATCAGCGGTTCCCGGATCATCCGGGCGGTCACCGCCCAGACCAGCAACAGCACGATACCGCCGGCCAGGTACGCGAGCGTCGCTCCGTCGCGCCAGCCCCAGGTCGGGCCGAAGCTCACCGCGACGAGCACACCGGCGATCCCGCCACCGAGCAGCACCGCGCCGAACAGATCGATCCGGGAGCGCAGCCGCACCGGCGATTCGGCCGTGGTCAGGAAGATCAACGCGCCCAGGACCGCGAGGCCGATCACGAAGAACCAGAAGATGCTGCGGAACCCGTGATTGTCGATCAGCCAGCCGGTGAGGAACGGTGCGGGGATGGCGATCAATCCCATACCGCTGGTCGCGATGCTCACGGCCAGCGCGATCGTTCTCGCCGGGAACACATCCCGGATCAGCGAATAACTCAGGAACAGGCAGGGGACCAGCAGCCCGGTGAGCGCCCGGCCCGCGATCAGCACCGCGTAACTGCCCGCGACCGCGGAGACCAGCGATCCCGCCGCCGCCACGGCCACGCAGCCGAGCAGCGCCTTACGTTTGCCGAACATATCCGCCAGCTTGCCGATCAGCGGTGCGGTCACCGCGCCTACCAGCAGGAACGCCGTCAACAGCCAGGCGCCCTGGGTGGTCCGGTAGTGCGCGGCGATCGACGGCAGCGCCGTCGAGATCATCATGTAGCTCACCGCGAGCATTTCGAGTAGGAGCACGATCGAGGCGAGCGAGAAGATCAGCCGGGGTGTCCAGCGCTGCGGAGCGTCGGACGTGGGGGTGGGAGCGACCATCATCGGTCCTTTCGGGTGGTTCCCGCATTCGACTAGCGATCGGAATGCGTAACCGACATCACACTTTCTCCCCGCCGGTCACTGATCGGCCGATCCCACCCATCGGGAGACGAGTATGCCTGATAGGCATATCGAGACAGCTGATTCAGCGTTGACCAGCTGTTTGTGCGTGTAGCACACCCCTTCGGCCGCCGCCGCCGCGAAAACTGCCACACCACGGGAGCACTCGGTCGGCACGCCGAGGCCGCCGGATCGCTGGTCTTCGCTCACCGGGGCCGGGTCACTCGGCGGGGCGGATTCGCTCGCCGTGGGGGAGAACCCAGGCGGCGGCGACGACGGATCCGCTGGCCGGGTCGGTGACATCGGCGACGAAATGCCAATCCATCCGGACCCGGTCCGCGGTCACGTCGAGGACGCCGTAGCCGTGCGATTCGAGATCCGCGTACCGGATATGCCGGTTGAGGGCGCGTATCGAGGTGGCGAGGGCGGCCGAGGCGGTATGCGGGGGTCCCGGAAGCAGATCGCCGATCGCGGCCGAGGTCACCGACGGGACGACGAACTCGGCGCCGGTGGTCGGGCCCGCCGGATAGTCGGCCGCGTCGAGCGGGACGTCCGATGCCCAGGAGCTGTGGATATCGCCGGTGAGGAAGACGACGTTCGAGATCCGGTGGTCGGCGAGCGCGGTCAGCAACCGGTGGCGGTCGGCGGGGTAGCCGTCCCATTGATCGGTGTTGGGGGCCAGGCCTTCCCGCGGTATCCCGAGTGCTCCGCTGACCGTGGCCGTCGTATCAGGATCCAGCGGCGGGAACGCCAGTGGAGCGATCATCACCGACGTGCCGACCAGTTGCCAGCGCGTCGCTCCGGACACCAGGCCGGCGGTCAGCCAGTCCATCTGCTGCGAACCGGTGAGGGTCCGGGCCGGGTCGTCGACCTCGCGGGCGCTCGGACCCGGCTGGATATCGCGGTAGCTGCGCAGATCCAGCATGGACAGCTCGGTGAGTGTTCCGAACCGCAGCCGGCGGTAGATCCGGATACCGCCGGCGTCGGTCTCGGCGCGTACCGGCATCCATTCGAGGTAGGCGCGTATCGAGGCGGCCCGGCGTTGCTGCCAGCTGCCCTCGGTCGCGGGGTCGTGGTTCTCGGCGCCGCCGGACCAGGCGTTGTTGGCCGATTCGTGGTCGTCCCAGGTGCAGACGAACGGCACCCGGGCGTGCAGGGCGGCGAGGTCGGGGTCGGTTTTGTACTGTGCGTGGCGGATTCGGTAGTCGGCGAGGGTGACGGTTTCGTGGGCGGGTTCGTGGCGGCGCACCGCACCGGAGCGGCCGCCGAATTCGCCGGGCGCGTACTCGTACAGGTAATCGCCGAGGTGGACAACCGCGTCGAGATCATCGCGGGCGGCCATATGCCGGTAGGCGGAGAAGTAGCCGGCCTCCCAGTTCGCGCACGAGACGACGCCGAAGCGTATGTGCGCGGGCTCGGCGCCGGCGGCGGGCGCGGTGCGGGTACGTCCCACCGGTGACCGTTCGCCGAGTGCGGTGAACCGGAAGTAGTAGTCGGTGCCGGAGGCCAGACCACGGACGTCCACCTTGACCGTATGGTCGGACTCGGCGCTCGCGGTGACGGTTCCGGCGGCGACGACCGTGCCGAAGGCGGCGTCGCGGGCGATCTCCCAGTGCACGGCGGCGGAGGCGCCGAGGCCCGAGCCGGGAACAGCGTCCGGGGCGGTGGTCACCCGGGTCCATAGAAGGATGCCGTCCGGCAGCGGGTCACCGGAAGCGATACCGTGCCCGAACACCGGGACCGCGGCGCGGGCGCGGCCCGCCGGTAGGGCGAGAGCGGCCGCGGAGGCCACGGCTCCGGCCTGGAGCAGTGTTCTGCGGCCCACCGGACCCGGGCTCGTCCACACCGTGCTGTCTGCGCTCACGTGCACCGATCCCAGCCGAACGGGCGCGGATCGGCAAGCCGAAGCGCCGGATACCGGGGTTGTTCGTGGTGTGCGCCACTACGCGCCCCGGTCGCAGTGACCGGGGCGCTCGCCACGGTGGTTCACACCGGCGTGGGCATGGCACCCGGTGACGACGCGGGAGCCGCCGGCCGTAGCCGGGCGATGATGCCGGTGAGGTCGGTGGTGAACAATGCCGGCCGGAAGACGTGACCGCCGGACACCTCGTGCGAATCATGGGGGATACCGGCGTTGTTCAAACGGGTACGGAACTCTCGCTGCCCGGCGAGTACCTGGGTTTCGTTCACGCTGTCGAACCAGTTGACCGGACTCGGACTGGTGCCGGCGACCAGGAAGATGCGCTTGTTCCGGTATCTTTCGACCCGTTCGACCGGGTTGTCGGCGGTGACCCGGGCCTGGTTCCAGAACGGCGCGCCGTAGATCGTGCCGCCGCCCAGTTCCACCGCCGCCGAGGACAGATTCGCCCAGTGGACGACCAGGCCGAAATCGCGACGCAGACTGGCCGGCCCGGAATGGCTGCTGACCGAGGCGAAATGGCCGGGGTATTTGGCCAGGTACTTCAGCGCGCCGAAACCACCCATGGAGAACCCGGAGACCGCGCGGCCGTCGGTATCGGCGTAGGTGCGGAAGTTGGCCTCGATCCAGGGGATCAGCTGGGCGATGTGGAACGTTTCCCAGTTGCGCGGGCCGGCGAACGAGCTGACCGGGTTGGAGTACCAGCCCGCGTGGCCGCCGTCGGGCATCACGACGATGATCGGTTTCCCGGCGGTCAGGTCGCGGATGCCGAGGAAATCGAAGGTGCGGAAATCCTCGTTGCCGCCGTGGAACAGATAGAGGACGGGATAGGTGAGTCCGCTGGTGCGGTAGTCGGCCGGGAGCAGGACGTTCACTCCGGGGTTCCAGCCGATCGCCTGGGTCTGGAACCGGTAGTACCACATACGGGTGTCGTCCTCGTTGCTGTCCACGATCGTCAGCCCGAACCCGTCACTGCGTCCCGTGAATACGACCAGTACGGTCCCGGCGGTGACGGCGTCGGGGTCGGCGATCTCGTTGACGGCGGTGATCAGCGGTGCGAACGAGGTATCGCCGTAGAAGCGTGACGCCAGCTCGGGCAGGGTGTCTCCCGCGAGAACCGTGTATCCGGCCAGCTCGGGAACGATCAGCCGATCCCCCGCGTCGATCGTGTCCGGGTCGGTGATTCCGCTGGCGGTGGCGATGAAGCGGTGGAGTTCCGCGTCGCCGTAGTAGTGCGCCGCCAGGGCCGGGAGTGTTTCCCCCGCGGCGACGGTGTGCCCGGTGAAACCGGGAACGACGAGTCGCCGGCCGGCTTCGACGGCGCCGGGTTCGGTGATTCCGCTGGCGGTGGCGATGAGCCGGTGGAGTTCCGCGTCGC
The DNA here is from genome assembly GCF_055586645.1 of Nocardia sp. NPDC049935. Lineage (NCBI taxonomy): Bacteria > Bacillati > Actinomycetota > Actinomycetes > Mycobacteriales > Nocardiaceae > Nocardia > Nocardia sp. NPDC049935. The sequence continues at coordinate 737,207 of NZ_JBVJHV010000001.1, forward strand.
CGTAGAAACGCAATGCCAAGGCGGGCAGCGTTTCCCCTGTGACGACCGTATGTGTTCTGACCATGCGAATCACCCCTTGATAGCAGATTGCTCTAGTGTCCATCGCGGGGAATTCGTTGTCCAGTACTCTTTTCCGTGGTCGACCGTGCAACGGAAAGTGTTGCAGCAGTGCGAGAGTGCGGTCGCAGACCTGGTTTCGGAGGTGTGCCTGCGCCGCGAGGCGCGAGCGACTGCTGCGAGAGTGGTTGGTGATCTAGAACACTGTTCCGATCTCGAGGCGGGGGAGAGCGTCGTGTCGTTTCGGCGCTACCGCATTCCTCCGTGGCCCGCGGATGTGCGGGCACGCATCCGCGCGGCGGGGATCAGAACCGTTGTGTGCCAGCGGTCCTCCTCCCAGAGGTGTTCGGGAAGCGGCCGGTCCGGACCGCGGTCGAGGGGCGCGGCGACACCGATCACCAATGTGGTGCGTTCGATCAGGCGGCGTCGTCTGCGGGTGAGCGGGCCGGAAACCTCCAGTACCCCCGGTCCGGGACCGATGGTCGTGGGGATATCCATCCGCAGCGGTTCCGCTTTCCAGGTGGTGGGGCGGGCGCAGTTCCGGGCGAGGTACAGGCGCGGAGCGTCCTCGGTGCCGAATGTGAGAGCGGCCAGGACCTCGTCGGCGCCGGGGAGGGCGAAGAGATCCCAGAAACCCGCCGACAGCCAGGAATGGATCGGGAGCGCGATCGTCCGGTCGTCCCGGACGATCGCCGGGGGAGTGATCTGCAGGAGGGTGATATCACTCGTGGACGTGCGCATTCTCGTGCTCGATTGTCGGCCCATGGCCATCAGGTGCCGGCGACCATGCTGCCATAGGGAACGGCCTCCAGGAGGGTCACCCGGATTTCGGCGCCGTTGGGTACACGGTACGTGCGTTGTTCGCCGCGGTGTGCCCCGGTGAGTGCGGCGCCCAGGGGCGAATCCGGTGAATAGACCTCGAGTTCGCGGTGTTCGGCGTCGCGGTTTCCGAGCAGGAAGGTTTCGGTATCGCCGGCGTCGTCGTAGCGGACGGTGAGCACCATGCCCGGCTCGGCGATACCGTCGTCGGGCGGGTCCTGCCCGAATACGGCATGGCTCAGCAGGTCACGGATATGCGCGATCCGGGTCAGGCGGAGATGCCGGGCGGTGACCGGATCGTCGGAGTCGGCATGGCCGGCGCCACCGCCGGCGTCGGCGGCCAGCAGCTCGGCCAGTTCGGCCCGGAGCCGGTCGTATGCCTGGGGTGTGAGCCAGATGGGTGCGCCGGTGGTCATATCGGTCCTACGTTCGATCGGTTGGGTGGTCCGGCCGTCGGGGCGGCGGAGGGAGAGGAGGGCCGCCCCGACGGCAGAACTCCGTGGAGCCGGGTACGACGAACACCGGCTCCACGGATGGGGAAATGGTTCAGGGGTCAGCCGGGTATCGGGCGACCTGCCCGGTACCGTGCCGCTCGTTCGCGGTCGAGCCGACTCGTTGTGCGCGCCATGCCCACCTCCCACGTCGAACGATGCGCTGTCCCAGTCATCATGGCGGAGAGGCCAGCCCGGTCGCATGTCCGATCAGGACAATTCCATCCCCTCGGGTTGTCCGAGTGCCACAACGGCCGGTTTCACCCGAAGGCGGCGAGGTCGATCGTCATGGCCAGGCGCGCGCGGGCGTCCTCGAGGTCGAGCGCGGCGGTGACCTCACGCATTTTCCGCAGCCGGTTGCGGACGGTGTTCGGATGAACCCCCAGCCGGGCACCGGCATCGGCCGGATCGCCCTGGGCGTCGAGCCAGGCGCGCAGGGTCGCGACGAAATCGGTGGCGTGCTCGCGGTCGTACCGGCGTAATTCCGCGATCGGGCCGCGCGCCGGAATCCGGCCCGACCGCGCGGCCGTCCGCAAGCGCTGCAGCAGGATCTCGCCCCAGGACTCGTCGTAGGCGGGAACGGCAGGATCCGTGGCGCCCTGTTCGTCCAGGGCCAGACATTCGTCGGCCTCCTGCCGGGACGCGGGCAGATCGGTCGCCGTGGCCGGTCCGCCGATACCGGCCGAAACCGTCACCCGGGCGGGCAGTGCCGCCCGCAGGGCCGTCACCCAATCACGTGCCGCCTGCACCCGCTCACCGGGCAGGATCGTATACACGGTGTTGTCGGCCAGAGCGCTGCGGCCCGGCCTCGACCAGCCGAAACCGAACGTCGCCTGTTCGAAGGCGAGCAGCAGCCCGGCATGACGTTCGGCCGCGACCCGGGCCCGCACCGCCACCACCCGCAACGGCACCGGCGCCAGCCCGAGCCGGCCCGTTACGGTTGCGGCGTCCGGACTGCCCTCCAGCAGCCGGATCACCAGATCGGATTCCACCTGACGTTCCAGGTCCGCGCTCGCCCGCGACCGGAGCAGATGCTGGGCCACCGTGCGGGCGCCCTCGACCAGTGCCGTCCGCCGCTCGCGGGGTAACGGCGCCGCGCAGGCCACCCATACCGAACCCAGCAGTTCCCGGCCCACACGGACGGCGACGACCATCCGCCCGCCGAACCCCCGTCCGGTGTCCGGTGCGACGAACACGGGCTCCTCGGAGCTTTCCAGCTGCGCGTACACGCCCCGGGATTCGAAGAGTTCCCGCAGGTGATCGGGTTGCCGGCGGTGCAGCACCGTCTCCGCCAGGGCATGGTCGGCTCCGCGCTGCAGCGTGGAGTGGGCCATCACCCGCGACAGTGGATCCTCGATGGTCACCGCGCCGTCCACGGCGACCGCCAGGCTGTCCGCCAACGCGAAGAGGTCCGTCGGTCCGCGGCCGGACGCGGTCTCCCGGCCCTCGAGCACGAGCCCGTATACCACCCCGGCGAGCTGACTCCACGACACCGCGGGGTCGACCACCAGCACTGCCACTCCGTCCCCGGGACCGGACTCCCCGGAGGCGGTGGCGGCGTCCCCGCGCACGAGGACGGCCACGGCCCGCGCCGCCCGGGCCGCGGTCACCGCCTCCCGGAGCGACCGGGCGCCGACGGCGAGGAAGATATCGCCGGTCGCCGTCTCGTCTCCGGCCGCGTCGAACATCGCGACACTGCGGACCACGGTCTCCCGCGGGACCGGGCAGCAGCGCAATCGCACACCGTATCCGCCCAGCACGTTCACGAGATGGTCCAACCGCACCATGAACGACTCCTGTTCAGCCTGGTCCGGCCACCGTAGCCGTCGCGGTCAGGATCTCCGAGCCGCCCTCCGGTGGCCGTCGCGGCGGATCGGTCACGGTGTACGGCGTCGGCCCGCCGCCACTACCGCCGGTACGCCGCACCGGGGTGGTCCGCGGCCAGCCGCGGCCCGGCTCCGCCCAGCTTCTCCCGCAGGGTCGCGCGCTCGGTACGCTCCGGAACCCGCCCCCGGCGCCGCAACTCCGGTACCACGAGACGGGAGAAGTCGGCGAAAGTCCCTGGTGTGGTCACATACGCGATATTGAAACCGTCGACATCGGCCTCGTCGACCCAGCGTTCCAGTTCGTCGGCCACTTCACCGGGCGACCCGGCGACCACCGGCCCGCGGCCGCCGATGCCGAGCGAGGCGGCGAGTTCGCGCGGGGTCCAGGTGCGGGTCGGGTCCGAGGTGAAGGAGGTCAGGGCCGACCGGTTCGCGTCGGTTTCCACATGGCGCAGCGGCCGGTCCGGGTCGGCCCGCGACAGATCCACGCCGGTCCACCCGCCGAACAGGGCGAGCGCTCCCTCGAGGCTGACGTACTGCTCGTAGGAGCGCCGCGCCGCCAGCGCCTCCTCCCGGGTTCCGGCGACGATCGGCGTCAGCATCGTGAACACCTTGATCGAACGTGGGTCGCGGCCGAGGTCGGCGGCCGCCTCGCGCAGGGCCCGCACCGGGCGTCGCACCACCTCGGGGTTCGGGCCGGAGACGAACACCGCTTCCGCGTGCGCGGCGGCGAACCGCACTCCGCGCGGGGAGGCGCCGGCCTGGAACAGGGTCGGGGTGCGCTGTGGGGACGGTTCACACAGGAAAGGGCCCGGAACCGTGAAATAGCGGCCCTCGTGCTCGATATCGTGGACTTTGGCCGGGTCGGTGAAAACTCCGCGGCGTGGGTCCCGTTGCACGGCATCGTGTTCCCACGATGCTTCCCAGAGCTTGTAGCAGACCTCTAGATACTCCTCGGCGATCTCGTACCGTTCGTCGTGCGGAATCTGTTCGTCCAGTCCCAGATTCCGCGCGGCGCCGGTGAGATACGAGGTGACGATATTCCAAGCGACGCGGCCGCCGGTGAGGTGGTCGAGCGTGGTGAGCCGGCGGGCCAGCGCGTACGGCTGCTCGTAGGTCAGCGAGATGGTGACCCCGAAACCCAGGCGTTCGGTGACGGCGGCCATCGCCGAGACCGCCAGCGTCGGATCGTTCACCGGGAATTGCGCGGCATCGGTGACGGCGGCGTCGCGGGAACCGCCGTAGACGTCGTAGGCCCCGAGCACATCGGCGAGGAACAGCGCGTCGAAGCCCCCGTCCTCCAGCAGGCGGGCGAGGTCGGTCCAATAGCCGAGTTCGTGATAGCGGTGCCCCTGGTCGGCGGGATGCTTCCACAATCCCGGCGACTGATGGCCGACGCAGGCCATATCGAAGGCGTTGAGGTAGATACGTGTCATCGGACCTCGTCCAGATCGTCGCGATAGGTATCGCGGGCCGCTACGGCCGCCAGCGTCGTCAGGGCGGACAGCGCGATGAAATAGCCGACGATCAGCCACGGCCGGCCGCCACCGGCCACCAGGAGCGCGGCGGCGATGAGTGGGGCGAATCCGCCGGAGAGCACCGCTCCGAGGTGATAGCCGAGTGAGCTTCCGCTGTAGCGGACCCGGGTATCGAACAGTTCCGCGAACCACGCTGCCTGCGGCCCGTACATGGCGTCGTGCAGAACGTTGACGCCGAAGACGATCGACAGTACGACAGCGATCTCCGAGCCGCTGTCCACGGCCAGGAAGAACAGGATGAGGGCACCGGGACCGCAGACCGCGCCGAACAGGTACAGCGGCCGCCGCCCGATACGATCCGACAGACGCGACCACAGCGGGGTGCTGAGCAAGCCCAGCGCCGAGGCGATGAGCACGGCCACCAGACCCACGGAGCCGTCCCCGGCGAACTCGTCCTGGATATAGGTCAGCGAATACGTGGTCAGCAGGACGAACAGGCCGATCTGGGCGAGCCGCAATCCGGTGGTCAGCACGACATTCCGCGGCCGGGTGCGCAGCACCTCGACCACCGGCAGCCGGGCCACCGCACCGTCCGCCCGCAGCCTGCCGAATATCTGCGCGTCGGTCAGCCGCAATCGGATCACCAGTCCGACCGCCACGAGCAACACGCTGAGCAGGAACGGGATCCGCCACGCGCCGTCGAGGAACGCCTGTTCACCGGCCGCCGCCCGGACCGCGTAGAAAACGCCTGTGGCCAGAAGCATTCCGGCGGGCGAGCCGAGCTGGGTGAAGCTGCCGTACCAGCCGCGCTGCCCGCGCGGCGCGTGCTCGACCGACAGCAGCGCCGCCCCACCCCATTCCGCGCCGACCGCCAGACCCTGCAACACCCGCAAAGTCGCGAGGAGAGCGGGGGCGGCGAGACCGGCCTGCGCATAGGTGGGCAGGACACCGATCGCCGCGGTGGCGGCCCCCATCAGCAGTAACGCACCCACCAGCACGATCTTCCGGCCGATCCGATCGCCGAGATGTCCGGAGATGATCGCACCCACCGGGCGGGCGCCGAAGCCGGCCGCGTAGGTGGCGAAGGTCGCGAGAGTGCCCGCGGTGGGCGAGACATTCGGGAAGAACAGCGGTTTGAACACCAGCGCGGCGGCGGTCGCGTACAGGTAGAAGTCGTACCACTCGATGGTGGTGCCGACCATACTGCCGAACGCCACGGTCCGCGGTGACGGCCGGTTGGGGGCGGGGGCCTCGGCACGGTCGGTCGCGATACTCACCGGCGGGAACCTAGTGGCCGGCAGCGGCGGGGCAGAGGTTTGTTCTCCCCGTGATCACAATCCGCGGACTTCTCCGTGGTCAGCGCCGGCCGATCGACCCCAGCCAGCTCTCGGTGAGAACGTCGAGCATCTCGTCGTGCCCCGCTCCCCACTGCCCCGGAGTCCAATTCCGGGCCACATGATCCAGTTCGGTGATCGCCAGCACGCTCCGGAGCCGCCGGGTCGCGGCCGGGAACCTTCCGGCCCGGCCGAGTCCGTCCTCGATATCGCCGATCGCCTCGTTCAGCCATTCGTCGAACAGCCCGCGGATTTCCGGATCCACCGCCGCCGCCTCGAACGCCGTGGTGGTGTAGGGCCGGATCGTGTCCCAGCGCTGCGCGCTCGCCGCGAGCCAGGCGCGGATCCGCTCGCGTGACCCGTCCTCGGCCACCGCGACCAGTTCCCGTTCGGTGGAACCGTGCTCGTCGGACGGCACCCGGTTCAGCGCGGGATTGAGGCGTTCGGTGATGAGGGCCTTCATGAGATCGACCTTCGAGGGGAAGTACGCGTAGAAGGTCACCCGCGTCGTTCCCGCCGCCGAGGCGATGTCGTCGACCTTGGTCGTCGCGTAACCCTTCGATACGAACAGTTCGAGACCGGCGTCGAGCAGGAGTGTGCGGGTCATCTCCTTCTGGGCCTCACGCAGCGTCGCCATGGCATCAGCGTAGAGCACGACGGCCGGGTTCCTTCCCTAACGCTCGCGCTGGATGCATGCTGATCGAATACTTGACGGTAAGTCAAGCGATGTGACAGCTCTCGGATGACGCGGGATGCCCCGCCGAACGGCCGTCCGGAGGTCCGGGCGGTCAGGCGGCCGTGCGAGGGGTTTCGCCGCGTTTCGGGTAGACGCCGTGACCGACCTGCAGGACCGAAAGCCGGTCGGCCAGCCGGGTACTGAACCGGCGCACGATGTCGTAGACGCGGGCGTCCTTGCCGATCACGACGCGACCTCTGCCCTGGGCGGTCGCGTCGACCATGCGGCGGGCGACCCGCTCGGGATCGGCCGAGAAGGCCTTGGCGAGCTTCTCGGGGGCGCCGAGTTGGCGGGCGACCTTGCGGACGAGGTCGGTCCACACCGCCCCCGGGAGCACGGTGGTCACGGTGATATTCGAACGGCCACGCAGATCCTGGGCGAGCCCGTAGCCGAACAGGGCGAGCGCGGCCTTCGACGCGCCGTATATCGCCGACCCCGGAACCGGGACGATCGCCGACAGGCTGGAGGTGTTCATGATGACCGCTTCCGGACGGTCCAGCAGATGTGGGAGGAAGGCCCGGGCCATCCACACCGCCCCGAAGAAGTTCACCCGCATGATCAGTTCGATCCGGTCGTCGCCGAGCTCGGCCACGGTCTGCAGTTCCTGGGCGATACCGGCGATATTGAACAGTCCGTCCACCGGGCCGTGGGCCGGGATCACCGAGTCCGGGAACGCCGCCACCGCCGCACGGTCGGAGATGTCGAGCGGAAAGCCGGTGAAACGCCGCGGGTCCGAGACCAGCGCGGCGGTGCCGGCCAAGGCCTCTTCGTCGAGATCCGCGCCGAGGACGATCGCGCCCCGTCCGACCAGTTCCCGCGCCACGCAGCGGCCGATTCCGTTACCGGCCCCGGTGACCACGAATACTCTTCCCGCGACCTGCACGCCGGACTCCTCCACTCACTGTTCAGCGGATTCAACGTAACAGGGCTCCGCGGCCGGTCCGACGGCCGTATCACGACCGGGGTATCCGGTATGCCACGATTGCCCGCGCCGCCGAGTTCATCGCCCGACTCTTCGCGAACGGAGCATCCGTGGACGCCAGCACGCCCGACGCCGCGACCATCGTGTCCACGGAACCGGAATCGTTTCCGTGGACGGTGCTGACCCGCCGTCATCCGGCGATCCTCGACCAAGTGGGCGACGCGCATCCGTATCCGCCGGACATCCGCCGGCGTCTCGACGACCTGCGGGACGAGATCACGGGAACTGTGCGGCCGTTGCCGGAAGGCCGCGCGGGGAAGACCCAGTGGGACCGATGGGGCCGGCGGATGTACAGGCGCCGATGGCTGGACGTCCCGTTCCTGTGGGCCGAGAGCTACTTCTACCATCTGCTGCTGGACGCGGTCGGCTACTTCGAACCCGGGCCCTGGCAGGGCATCGACCCGTTCACCCGGAAACACGCCGAACTCGCCGATCCCGCGCTCGCCGCCGATATGACCGCGGCCCCCGATCTCACGGCCGCGTCGCCTCCGGAACGCACCGCGGCGCTCGTGCGCGCCGCACTGTGGGGTAACCGGGCGGATCTGGGTTTCCGGCTGTCCGGTCCGGCGGCGGCCGAATCGCCCGGCGACATCCTCGACGATCACACCGACGCGGTGGCCGACCATCTCAACGGTCACTCGATCGGATCGATCGGCCTGATCGCGGACAACGCCGGCCGCGAGCTGATCCCGGATCTGCTGCTCCTCGACCACCTGCTGCGGCTGCACCGGGAACTATCCGTCGAGCTTCACCTGAAACCGCGGCCCTACTACGTGTCCGACGCCACCACCGCCGATCTCCTGGACACCCTCGAACGTCTCGCCGGTATTCCGGGCCCCGCGAGCGCGGCGGCCGTCCGCCTCGGCGCCGCACTGCGGTCCGGACGCCTGCGGGTCCGCGCCCACGAGTTCTACTGCGCGCCCTGGTCCTTCCATCATCTTCCGGACGACCTGACCGCCGATCTCGCGCGAACGGACACGGTGATACTCAAAGGCGATCTCAACTACCGGCGGCTGGTCGGCGACCGGCACCGGCCGGCCACCACGTCGTTCGCCGCACTCACCGAGTACTTCCCCACCCGGGTGATCGCGCTGCGCACCCTCAAATCCGAGGTCGCCGCGGGTATCGACGCGACCCTGCTCGCCGGCCTCGAAGCCACCGATCCGGGGTGGCGAACCAGTGGCTCCCACGGAGTCGTGCAGATGCGGGGAGCGCGCGGGGTCTGAGCCGGCGCGTTCGCGCTGTGCCCATCGCCGGATCATTCCCGGCAACGCTCGCTGTCGGCCGGACCGTCCGGCAGTTCGCTTACATAGAAGTCGTTCAGTTGACATCATGTAAGGAAATATGGCACCGTCTCTAGCGACGGCGTGACCGCAGTCACTGACCCCGGAATGCGGCATATCAGCCGGAGGCGCCATCGGAGCGCGAGGCCGTCGTCCCCGACGGAAGGACATCGACGTGAGCTACGTCGGCATCGAAAGGAACAGCCTGTGAACGGCGACCGCCTCGGCCCGCGCGAGACCGTCAGCACGGTGCTCGGCCCCGTCCCCGTGTCCGACCTGGGTGTCGTCGCCGTGCACGAAACGCTGCTGTCGGTGGTACCGGGCGCGGAGCACGCCTTCGACATCACCCTGGACCGCGCCGAGATCTTCGCGACCCTCGCCGCGAAACTGCGCGATTTCCGTGCTCTGGGCGGGGGCACGATCGTCGACAGCGCCGGGATGTTCCACGGCCGGGACGTGCGGCTGTACGAATCACTGTCGCGGGCGACCGGCGTGCACATCGTCGCATCGACCGGAATGGGTCCGGAGGAGTTGCTCGGCGGCTATTTCCTCACCCCGCAGACCGATCCGCCGACGCCGTGGCCGGCACCGAGGTTCGCCGAGTTGTTCACCGCCGAGATCACCGAAGGCATGGTGGTCCCGCGGGTCGAACGACGCGGTCACGCGGGGCTGGTGGCGACCGCCGCCGGCCGCAACGGGATGACGGCGACCGATGAGAGCCTGTTCCGGGGCGCCGCCCGGACCGCACTGCGGACCGGGGTGCCGGTATCCGTCCGGTACGGCGCCGACGCCGTGCACGATCTGGATATCGTCCTCGACGAGAAGCTGCCGGCGGATCGCGTGGTGGTCGGTGGGCTCGACCGCCCGGACGCGATGGCGGCCGGCGCGGCGCGGGAGGTGGCGCGGCGCGGGAGCTACGTGGCGCTGGACAACATCGGTTCCGAGGGGCCCGGGTTCGTGCGCGACAGTGAGCGGGCGGCTCTGGTGCTCGAGCTGGTCGGGGCCGGGCACGGTGACCGGATCCTGTTGTCCAGCAACGCGATCGGCGCCGCGTACGGGCAGGAGGGCCGGGAGGTGCCGTTCTCCCACGTCCTGTCGGCATTCGTTCCGCTGCTGATGTCGCGGGGACTGACCGAAGCCGATCGGCGCCGAATTCTGGTGGACAACCCCCGGGACCTGCTGACGGTGCGCTGAGCCCTCGCGATCGTTCCATTCCGACTTCGAAGGTGAGTGTTGTGTCGAGAGTGAATACCGTGCTGGGCCCGATCCCGGCCGAAGAACTGGGGTTCGTGGCCATCCACGAACATATCGGTTACGGGATGCCGGGATCCGAGCTGGACACCAGATGGTGGAAGAGCCCGGAACAGCGGTACGCCGAGACGGTGCCGAAGCTGCGGCAGTTCCACGAGAACGGCGGCGGGACCTTCGTCGACGTCACCGGAATCTGCAACGGCCGCGATATCGATTACTACAAATCGCTGTCCGCCAAAACCGGGGTGCATATCGTGGCCTGCACCGGATTCGTCGGTGGCGATACCGCGCTGCCGTTCTTCGAGCGGGCGAGCGTGGAATACCTGACCCGGCAGTTCGTCCACGAGATCACCGTCGGTATCGGTGACACCGGAAGCCGCGCCGGGGTCATCAAGGTCGGTGTCAGCCGCGGCGGCCGGATGACCGAACTGGACAAGCGCATCTACCGGGCGGCGGCCCGCGCCGCGCTGACCACGGGTGTGCCCATCCTGACCCATCTCGCGATCGATGCCGAGAACGCGATCGCGATCTTCCACGAGGAAGGTCTCCCGCTGGACCGGGTGCTGTTCGGGCACGCCGACGACGGGGTGAACGCGGAGAAGACCCGTGACACCTGGATCGCCGAACAGGGCGGCCGGGTCGGCTTCGACACCTTCGGCTACGAAACCGAACTCGAGGATCCGCCGTTCTGGGCCCGCCCCCGTCAGGAGCGCCTGGACCACTTCCTGCGGTTCCTGCGCCGGGGATACCTGGACCGGGCGCTCGCCTCCGCCGACGCCAACTGCAGTCCGCTGGGCTGGCCGGGCGTCGAAGGTCACACGGTGAACTACCTCTTCGACGATCTCATCCCGGACCTGCGCGCGGCGGGAGTCGACGAGGCCACCATCACCACGTTGTTCGTCGACAACCCGGCCGCCTTCCTGACCATCCAGGCCTGAGCCGCGCCCGCGCGCGAACCCACTCCGGCGCAATGCCGCGCCCGTCCAGAGAGAAGAATCATGCAAGCCTCGGACCTGTCGAATCTGAAGATCGCCGTTGTCGGAGCCGGATACGCCGGTGCGGCGGCCGCGAAGGCGCTGAGCGTGCTGGGCGCCGATGTCGAGGTGTACGAGCGGGCCACCGAGATCCGGGAGGTGGGCGCCGGGATCGGCCTGCGTCCCTCCACCATGGACCGGTTCCGCCAGTGGGGCATCTTCGACGCGATCGCGACGGTGAGCTCGCCCAGCGACTACTTCGAGATCCTCACCGCCGGCTGTGACCGGATCATGCGGGAGGAATGGCCGGGTGTGCACGACTACGGCGAACAGACCAGGACCCACCTGATCCATCGCGGGGACTTCATCGACGCGCTGCTCGGTGTCCTTCCGCCCGGCATGGTGCATCTCGGTCACCGGCTGGAGACCATCGAGGACCGTGGTGACCGCGCCGTGCTCACCTTCGCCAACGGCGAGACCACCGAAGCCGATCTGGTGGTCGGCGCCGACGGCATCAAATCCGTGGTCCGCCGGCAACTGTTCAGCGAGCAGGAACCGGTGTTCTCCGGTGAGCACGCCTACCGCGCGGTGATACCCGTCGCCGCCGCCTGCGGAATGGTCGTCGACGACAACCTGCGGATGTACATCGGCAAGGGGACGAAGGTCTACCTGCTGCCGTTGCGTCACCGCGATCAGGTGTCCTTCGATATCACCGCCCTCTGCCCGGACGGCACCTGGGCGCCGGAGGTCACCAGGGACGACATCGTGGCCACCGTCGAGGGCTTCGACGAGCGGATCGTGAATATCGCGCGCGCACTGGATATGAGCACCGTGAACGTGCGCGCGGTCTACGACATCGATCCGGTCGACACCTGGCATACGGAGTCGGTGGTGCTGGTGGGCGATGCGGCCCATTCGATGCTGCATCACCAGGGACAGGGGGCGAACTCGGCGATCCTGGACGCCGGTTCGCTCGCCGACGCCCTGCGCGATGCCGCCTCGGTACCGGAGGCACTGGCCGCCTATCAGGCCATCCGCAAGCCCGTCACCGACGAATTGCAGCGCATTTCGCGCCAGGGCTGGACCGAGGACGAGGTCGAGGACGTGTTCCCCGGCCAGAAGACCGCCGCGAAGTAGAGGAGGGCACCGCTATGCCACTGCATCCCGAAATCGCCCGGGTGATCGCCGAATCGCCCGCTCCACCGGAGGGACCCCTGGACCCGGCGGCCATGCGGGCCGGCGAAGAGGCGCGGGTGCTGCCGGTCGAGCGGCGATTGCCGGTGCACACGGTCGAGGACATGATCGCGCGGACCCCGGCCGGGGAGGTCCCGGTGCGGATCTGTACACCGGCCGCGGCCGATTCGTACCGGGTCCTCGTGTACTTCCACGGCGGCGCCTACTTTCTCGGCAGCCTCGATACGCACGATCACATCGCGCGTGAGCTGGCGGCGGCGACCGGATTCCGGGTGGTCTCCGTCGGGTACCGCCGTGCCCCCGAAGCGGCGTATCCGGCCGGTCTCCAGGATTGCTACGGCGTGGTGCGCTGGATCGCGGACCCCGGGACCGGCATGGACTGGGACGGGACGTCCCTCGCGCTGGCCGGAGACAGTTCGGGCGGCGGAATGGTCGCGGCGGTCGCCGCGATGGCCCACGACGACGGCTTCGACCGCATCACCCACCAGGTGCTGTTCTATCCCTCGCTCGATCTGCGTTTCGATCCGGACCGCTATCCGTCGCTGCGGGAGAACGCGCGCGGCTGTGGTCTCGAAACCGCCGCGCTGAGACCTTTCAACGCCTTCTATCTCGACAGTGGCGCCGACCCCGCCGATCCGCTCGTCTCACCGATCGAACGTGCCGATCTCACCGGATTCCCCCCGGCACTGATCGTCACCGCCGAATTCGATCCGATGCGCGACGAGGGCGAACTCTACGGTGCGCGGCTGGAGAAAGCCGGGGTGGACGTGACGGTCTCCCGCTACGCGGGCGCGAATCACGGTTTCGTCCAGAACTTCTCGTGGCTACCCGAATACCGGAAGGTCTACGAGGAGACCGCGGCGTTCCTGAACCGGGCCGGATCATGACCCGGGAGGTGGCGGTCCACCCGCTCCTGTCGCGGTGGGGCCGGTTCGGTCTCTACAGTTTCTTCGTCGACGCGCCCGAACCGGCCATCGTCGATACCGGTATCGCGTCCTCACCCGCCGACGGTATGGCCGCCGCGTTGGAGAAGCTGGGACGCGATATCGCCGAGGTGCGATGGATCCTGCTCACCCACGGACATATCGACCATATCGGCGGTGCCCACGCCCTGTGGGAGCTGACCGGCAGACGCGCGAAAGTGGTGATCCACGAGGCCGACGCGCCCATGCTGCGGTCGCGCCGGGCGCATATCGACGAATACCTGGCCGGTCGCGGGCAATACCTGGACGACCCCGCCGGTGTGGCCGGGCAGATCCGGGTCACCGAGGCGGTGATCTCGGGCGAAATGGAGCCCGCTGTGCTCGTCCGGGGCGGTGAAACCCTCGACCTGGGCGGCGAGGTGACCGTTTCCGTCCATTCCGTGCCCGGTCACACCCCGGGTTCGGTGGCCTACGTCGTCGACGGGCAGAACGATGTCTTCGCCGGCGATGCCGTGCAGGTCCACGGGGCCGCCAACGGATTCCCGGGGTTCGGTGATCCCGCGGCCTACCGTGCGAGCCTGCGATACCTGCGAGACGAGATCCGGCCGCGGCGCCTGTATCTCGGACACCCCTACCGGCGCGCGACCGGTGAGCCCTACGGTGTCGAGCTCGACGCCGAGCAGGCGCGCGAAGCCCTGGACCAGAGCCTCGAGATCGAAGGCCGGGTGCGGCGGGCCGCGCACCGGTGCCTGTGCGCGGGCCTGCCGAGCACGGATTCGGTCTACGCCCCGTTCGCGACCGCTGCCGCGGAACTCGGCTACGACGGCGACCCCACCCTCGAACCCTCGCCGTTCTTCACCTCGATGCACGGCTATCGCACGCGGTTCGACGACAACCACTGAGAGAGAACAGGAGTCGCAGACCCATGGCCGAGTTCGACATATTCGACGCCGCCGGGCAGACCATCCGAATCCGCAAGGATCTGCGGGTGCCGATGCGCGACGGGATCGAACTCGTCGCCGACGCCTACCACGCGTCCGGCGATATTCCGCGGCCCGCGCTGGTCGCGCTGAGTCCCTACGGTAAAGAACTGCAGGCGCTCGCGCTGACCACTCCGCCCCAGCGGCGGCCCAGCCCGATGTGGGACGGCTGTATCGAAGCCGGTGATATCGCCCGCGTCGTCGGCGAGGGCTATGTGCATGTGATCGGCGACCTGCGCGGCTCCGGCGGGTCCGAGGGCGACCATATCGGTAACTACAACGCGGGCGGCGTATCGCTGGGCCGCGACGCCTACGATTTCATCGAGTGGGTCGCCGCGCAGCCGTGGTGTGACGGCAACGTCGGCATGATCGGCATCTCGTACTTCGGATCCATGCAGGTGCTGGCGGCCGCCGAACGGCCCCCGCATCTGCGGGCGATCTTCGTCTCGGGCGGTCACTACGACTTCTACGAGACCACCTACCACGGGGGCATCATGTGGTTCATGCCCCGCGCTGCGCGCGAGGGCCGCGGCGGTGACTCCGGGTGGGCGTTCACCGACAGGGTGAAATCGCGGATGCTGGAGACGTATTCGGCCGAGGAGATCGGCAGGCGGGTCGCCGCCCGCCTCGCGGACCCCGATGTGGCCGCCTGGCCGAACCTGGTGCACGTCCTGAACTACCCGAAACACCACGAGGCCTGGTTCGACATCGTCGTGAACGAGGTGGACGGCCCATGGTACGAGGAACGCAATCCCGTCACCCTCGCGCCGAATATCGAGATCCCGGTCTACCTGCAGATCGACCAGGGGCGCGGTTGGACGGTGGACGGCACCATCGCGCTGTTCGACCGGCTGAAGGGTCCGAAGAAGCTCGATATCGGCTCCTACCCGCCCATGCAGTCGCGGCCCTTCGTCGAAGAGCACGACGCGATGTTCCGCTGGTACGACTACTGGATCCAAGGTATCGACAACGGTGTCATGGACGAGCCGGCCGTTTCCGTTTTCGTCGAGGGGTCCCGGCAACGGGTGACCGCCGACCGATGGCCGCCGAAACCGCCCGCCTACCGGCCCCTGTATCTGCGCCCGCGCGGCCGGCTCACACCGCGACCGGAACCGATGGATGCCCGCTACGCCGCCCCGGACGGGTTCTATCAGGCGCCGCTGACGGTGACCGACACGGTCGAGATACTGCGCTGGAGTACGCCCCCGTTCGAGGAACCGGCCGAGATGATCGGCACCGGCGCCGCGCACCTGTTCGCCGAGATCGACCAGGACGATACGAATTTCATTCTGCGGCTCTGGGACGAGGACCCGCGGGGCGGTCGCCAACTGCTCACCTCGGGCTATCTGAAGGCCTCCCACCGGGAACTGGACCCGCGCAGCACGGAGGGCGACCCGTACCACCCGCACACCCGCGCGGTCCCGGTCGAGCCCGGGACGATCCAGGAGTACGTCCTGCGTCTCTACCCGTTCGCCGCGACCCTGCGGCCCGGACATCGGCTGACAGCGGAACTGTCGAACAACGAACCCCTGCAGGACGCGCACAACGCACTGCTACCCCCCGATGCCTTCCACCTTCCGGTGGGGCGCCCGGTCACCCACAAGATCTATCGTGACGCCACGCATCCGTCCCGGCTGGTGCTGCCCTTCACGACGGCGGTGGACATCCGGTAGGGCGGTGCGGCGGTGGGGGATACCTGTCACCCACCTGATGTGCGTTTCCGGCCGTCCGGCCCGCGTCGCAATATGTAACCTGTCATTCTTTAGGCAGTTGAGACTTCGAGTCCCGTTGGTCGTGTGACGCGCGCTACATGATCACAGGTGACAAGCCGTGTTGATTCGAGCGCTTCGACGCGCACTGCCTATTCATGAGGTTTGCGACGGAGTGGCCCGGTGTCGCGTAACTACTCGCCAAACCATAGACAACTGTCTGGTACAGCTGATAAGTTAATCACAGTTCTTCGACCTCTGGAGGACTCGGTTTTGCACCGCGCCGGCGGTGATCGAACTCAACGAGGAGTGGCGAGATGGATGGATTGACCAGGCGTGATGCGTTGAGGGCCGGTGGCGTGGCCGGTGCCGCGGGGGCGTTGGTGTTGGCGGGGGCGTCGGCGGGGCGGGCGCAGCCGTGGTCGTGGTCGCCGCAGGGGTCGGTGGCCGGTAGCGGGCCCGGCGCCGATCCGATGGGGGTGTGGGATCCCGAGGCCGATCAGCTGGTGGCCTCGATCCTGGATCGGGGCGAAACCGCGCGCGTCAACGATCTGCTGCGCACCTGGACCCGCAACGGCCAGCCGCTGCCGGCGGGACTGCCGCAGGATCTGCGCGATTTCATGGAGTACGCCCGGCAGATGCCGTCCTGGGCGGATCCCGGAAAGCTCGCCACCGCAGTGGATTTCAACAAGAAGCGCGGTCTGTATCTCGGCGTCCTCTACGGTCTGGCGAGCGGAATGATGAGCACGGTCATTCCGAAAGAGGCGCGGTCGGTGTACTACTCCAAGGGCGGCCAGGATCTGAAGGACCGGATCTCCAAAACCGCCAAACTCGGCTACGACATCGGGAACGGCAACGCCTACGGTCCCGACGGTGAGATGGTCGTGACCTGCGTGAAGACCCGCCTCGTGCATGCGGCCGTGCGGCACCTGCTGCCCCAGTCACCGCACTGGGTGGCCTCCGCCGACGAAGACATCCCCATCAGCCAGAACGACATCATGGTGACCTGGCACAGCCTGCCCACCACCGTGATGCGTCATCTCACCGCGTGGAAGGTGCCGATCCCGGCGCACGAGTCGGACGCGTTCCTGCATTCCTGGCAGGTGGCCGCCCATATGCTCGGCGTGCGCGACGAATACATCCCGAATTCGTGGGATCAGGCCAACTCCCAGGCCGCGCAGGTGCTCGACCCGATTCTGATGCCGACGCCGGAAGGCGCCAAGCTCGCGGATCGGCTGCTGCGACTGGGCACCAATCTCGATCTCGCGATCCTGAGCAAAGGGGTGCTCGGTTCGTTCACCCGGTTCCTGCTCGGTGACCCGATCGCCGACGGCCTGGCCATCCCGCGCGAACCGGTCTGGGATCCGCTGCTGCGGTTCAGCTGGGGGCCCTTCATCGCCGTCCGCGAGGGCATGCTGACCCTCGCGCCGCCGATGCAGGAAGCGTACTGGCTGTTCGACGAATTCCTGCGGCAGTTCGCCCTCTGGTATCTGGCCGAACTCCGGATGCCGATCAGTATCGAACTGCCCAGCGCGAACCGGGATATGAGTCAGCCTCCGCGCTGACCTCGAACACGACCGCACCGGGAATCCGAGAGGGGTTCCCGGTTTCCGTCCTGCCTCGGCGGCCACCCGAACGAACCTCCGGCACCGGATGTCCCGGCCGCCGGACGAGCCGGAGTACCCATGTCCACCCGATGGAAGATCACCGCCGCCTGCCTGCTCGCCGTCGCGTCCACCGCCGTCGCGGTACGCGGCGGTGCGGCCGCGGCGCCACCGCAATCCTGCCCGGACCTGTACGTCGTGGCCGTTCCCGGAACCTGGGAGACCTCGCATACCGAACCCGGAAAGGGCATGCTCGCCCTCGTCGCCGACGATCTGCCGGGCAACGTACGCGTCGACTACGTCCGCTATGCCGCGACGGCGTTCCCGTGGGAGGGCGAGGTCTACGGACGTTCGAAAGGAGAGGCGCTCGACGCGGCGCGCGGCCTGGTCGCCGGCATCGCGCGGACCTGCGCGGCGACCCGGATCGCGCTACTCGGCTACAGCCAGGGCGCCGACGCGGCCGGGGACCTGGCGGCGGAAATCGGTACCGGGCTGGGGGTGGTACCCCCGCACCGGGTGGTACTGACCGGGCTGATCGCCGACCCGCGCCGGTCACCCACCGATGTTCTCATCGGACCGCCGGTGCCCGGGGCGGGAGCCGCCGGCCCGCGCCTCGGCGGTTTCGGACTGCTGTCCCCGCTCACCTATACCTTCTGCGCGACCGGCGATCTGTACTGCACGATGCCCGACGGGGATATCGCCGGCCGGATCGCCGGTTTCGCGGTCCAACTGTCCAACCCCGATCCCGCGGCCCTCGGCTCCTATCAGCAGCAGATGACCGATATCCTCGGCGACGCCCTGGAGGCCGGCGGGCTGGGGGCGCTGACCGACGAACTCACGCCTTCGGCCTACCAGCAACGACGGCAGCAGATCGGCGACTTCCTGAAATCCGGTGCCCATCAGAGCTATCCGAACTACCCCGTCGACGCCGGCGGTGCCACAGCGCTGACCTGGTTGCGGCAGCGCCTGCTCGCGGCCGTCCGTCCGTGAGCAGGCGCGTCCCCGATCGGTCTCGAATCAGTCGAAGGTGCAGCCGGGCAGCGGCTTATCGGCGAATCGGTCCATCAGGTATTGGAAGGCGTTGTCGGGGCCGTAACCGTCGATGATCTCCGGGCCGAAATGGTTGGGCAGGGTCGCGCCCGGCAGGATCGGGGGCAGGCCGTTGGTGCGGAAGGTGACCGTGGCGCCCTGGGCACACCAGTCGTCGGCCAGTTGGCGGGCCTGCTCGAAGGGCACGGTGTCGTCGTTGATCCCGCTGGTGACCAGGACCGGCGTCGGCGGCTTGCGCGCGCCGATCTTCTGGTCGGCCAGGATCTCGCGGGCGGCCGGCACCTCGCGCAGGTGATCCATGATGGGGCGCCGGTCGATCGTCATATCCGTGGTGTGGACGAACGGGTGCTCGAACATGACATCGGCGATGCAGGACACCGAGGCCTCACCGAGCAGGGCCGAGCCGACCGGGGAGAGGCGGGCGTCCAGTTCGGGGCGCAGATCGGGGTGACGCTCGATGAAGCCGTTGACCGCGAATCCGATCACGCCGGCGATGAGCGCACCGTCGATCCGGCCGATCACCGCGCTCAGATCGGCCGTCGGGGCGCCGGCCCAGGTACCGCGGACGTTCAGTTCCGGCGCGTACTCGGGGAGCATTTCGATCGCGGCCGCTGTGGCGCCGCCGCCCTGGGAGTAGCCCCACAGTGCCAGCGGGGTGTCCGGTCCGGAACCGGACAGGGTGTTCGCGGCCCGGGCGGCGTCGAGGACAGCATGTCCTTGTTCGCGCCGGTTGACGTAGGTGTGGAGACCGGGTGTGCCCATGCCGATGTAGTCGGTGACGAAGACCCGGGCGCCCAGCGCGTTCCAGATCGCGGCGGAGGCCAGTTCCTGGTTGGCCGACAGGCTGGGGTTGTTCGGGTCGACGTACATGCCGAGGGGGAAGGCCTTGGACATCGCGCACTGGTCGCCCTGCCCGGTGGTGCCGGGGGCGATGATCACGGTGGGGCGTTCGCCGGCTCCCGACCAGGGCCGGTTCGCCTCGATATAGACGCCGCTGACCGCGGTCGGCGTGTCGTCCTCGGTGTGGGAGGTGTAGAGGACCCGCTGTGCGGGGACCGGCCATCCGCTGTTTCCCGGAATCGCCTGCAGGATCGGCATCGGCGCGGTGCGGATCACGGACCCGGGGGCGGCGGCAATACTCGCGGGCGGGTTGTAGAAGGCCTCGTCGATCACCTGGGCGGGTGCGTCCGCGATGCCCGCCAGGGTCGCGGCCGCACCCGTGCATACGGCGACCGTGATGGCGGCCGCGGCGGAGAGACATCTACCCGTGCCGGTACGGACAGGGCGGCCCGTGCGTTCGATGTGACCACTCGTTCCGAAGGTGTTGTTCGACCCTTCGGGTGCCGGCGATCGTCGCCGCGACCTGAATCCGGTGCGTAGCGCCCGGGGTGATGACTCCGATGTCATAGTACTGTTGCCCGCTCCGATGCGGACGGCCTTTCTCTCCGGTAATCGGCTTTCCCGCGGTGATCACACGCCGTAAGTAAGCCCCCCGAATCGTGTTCCGATCACCTACCGGAGTAACTGCTCCGGTTGATACCGTAGTGTGCGTGAATTCACCCCGCCGCGTCAACAGAGGGCCCGCGGCAGCCGCGGAGAACCGCGCCGCCATTCTCATGGCCGCGCGGAGAGTGTTCTCGCGGCACGGGCCGGCCGCGCCGATGTCGACGATCTCGACCACCGCCGGCGTGAGCCCGGGCGTGCTCTACCGGCATTTCCCGGACCGGGAAACCCTGATCCAGGCGGTTTTCGACGAGGACATCCGCACAATGGAGCGGATCGCGTCCCGTCCGGGTTGTACCCTCGACGACCTGGTCACCGCCATGCTCGACCAGCTGGTCGAATGTACGGCCTTCGTGGCCACGGTCCGCTTCGACCGCATCGATCCCGCCCACGCGACTGCGGAATTGCGCGTGCAGACGCTGCTCGCCGATAAATTGAACGACGGTGTGGGGTCTTTCCGTGCGGGCACCACCGCCCGCGATCTACTGCTCGCCATCGGGTTGGTGGCCGCGCTGCTCACCAAAACGGCCGAACCCATGCGCCGAGTGGTCGCCGAAGAATCCTGGGAATTGATCCGGCGCGGGTTGGGAAATGAATACTGTTGATTTTCCGAAATATTCGCCGGCGTGACTGTGCGGTCTCATAAAGAAGCCGGATCCGCTTCGATGTGAGCGAGCATTCTCGCCGGCGATCGGATCGACTACCGCCTCCTCCGGTCAGCTGAGATCAGGCGGGACTCAGCCGGACCGGCAGGTGAGTGGGACCGCGCAGCGAACTGTTGGTCGACCATGTCGTCGGGCCGGTCGCCGTGATCTTGTCCACGCGGGTGACGAGTTCGCGCAGAATGGCGTGCGCCTCCATACGGGCCAGGGGCGCCCCGATGCACATATGCGCTCCGTGACCGAAGGCCAGATGGGTGCGAGGGTTGCGATCCGCGTGGTATTCGTCGGGGTCGTCGAACACCTCCGGGTCCCGGTTTCCCGCGCCGAAGGACAGCAGCACGCGGGAACCGCTGGGAATGACGACCTCCCCGACCTTGTAATCGGTGCGGGTGTACCGGTAGAGGTTCTGGATCGGGCTGGAATAGCGCAGCTGTTCCTCGACGGCCATGGGGATCAGATCCGGGTCCGCCCGGATCAGGTCGTATTGGCCGGGGTTGCGGGCGAGGGTGTCGAACATTCCGCCGAGCAGGTTCGTGGTCGTCTCGTTGCCGGCGATCAGTAGCAGCATGGCGATGTAGAACAGGTTCTCGTCGGTGAGTTGCTCGTCGGTGTTGTATTCGAGCAGCCGGCCCAGGATGGTGTTCGACCCCTTCAGATTTCCGGAGGCCAGCTGGCGGCGGAAGTATCGGCGCAGCGCCATGACGGCACGGATCGAGCGGGCCGCGCCGGTGATCCCGGCGGGTGTGGGCGCGAAGTCGATGATCTTGACCGCGTTCTCGGACCAGCGCCGGAAATCGTCGATATCGGTATCCGGGATGCCGAGGATTCCCGCGATGAGGCGCAGCGGCATGGGAATCGCCAGGCGCGCCACCACATCGCCGGGTTCGCGCAGGAGTTCGGTGACGAGTTCGGTCGCGATCTCGTCGGTGATACGGCTCCAGCTCTCCAGCGCCCTCTTGGAGAATCCGGGCTGTACCTGTTTGCGCAATTGAGTGTGCCGTTCGCCGTCGGTGAGCACCACGACATCGCCTGTCATCCTGATCCGGGTGACACCGTGAGAGCTGGTGATCGCGTCGGTGTCGCGCAACGCCGTGCGGATATCGTCGAGTTTGCTCAGGACCCAGGTCGCGCGTTGGGGGTTGTAGTGGACCCGGCCACCGCTGTGCAGCGATCGGTATGCCGCGAACGGCTGGGCCGCCGTCGCCGGATCCAGGGGGTCGTAATCGGTGTTGACGGCGCCGGCCCAGCCGCCGTAGCCGCGGCGCCGGGTCCGGATCACGCCGGTCAGGTTCATTTGCATCGCGTCGGTGAGGGGTTTGATCGCGGTGGCCGCGCCTCGCACGCTGTCGGTGACGGTCATCGGGTGTGTCCTTCGGGGGTGGGTGGGTGAGAACCGGTGCCGGGAGCGGGTTCTCGACTGTCGAACGCGGACCGCAACGCGGCGCATTGTCCGGCGAAGAAGGCCTTCGCGACACCGGTTCCCGGAAGCAGAGCGTCGAATCCGTGGAACGCGCCGTCCACCACGCTCACCTCGCAGGCGACACCGGCGTCGGCCAGCCGGTTCGCGTAGGTGAGGTCTTCGTCGTGGAACAGGTCGAGGGAGCCGACGCCGATCCACGCCGGTGGAAGTCCGGTGAGGTCGGCGGCGCGTGCCGGGACGGCGCTGCCGGGGTGGGCGTCACCGAGATAGGAACGCCAGCAGAAGGCGTTGCTGCGTTGATTCCACATGCGCACGGATGCGGAGGTCGCGGACTCGGTGGATCCGGTGCGGTCGTCGAGCATCGGATAGACGAGCAATTGGTGGACCGGCCGGATTCCGCCGGAATTCCGTAGCCGGATCGCGAGCGCCGCGGCGAGACCGCCGCCGGCGCTGACCCCGCCGACGGCGATGCGGGTCGTATCGACCGCGGGCAGCGCGGCGAGCAGCCGGAACGCCGCGTGACAGTCGTCGAGTGCCGCGGGGTACGGATGTTCGGGCGCGAGCCGGTAGTCGACCGAGGCGACGGTGATACCGAGTGTGTCGGCGAAGCGGCGGCAGAGACGGTCGTCGAGCCGGGCGGTTCCCGTGGTGTATCCGCCGCCGTGCATCCACAGCAGCGCCGGTGCGTGTTCGGGCGGGGCGGCCGGTTCGTACAGCCGTACCCGGGCGCCGTTGCCGAGGGTCTCGGTGCGCACGCCGGGAGTCCGGGGGCGGTACCACGACATGAGCCCGCGCATGATGCGCATCGCCACCGGCCCACCGGCGGTGCCGCGCGGAAGGAAACGTGCCACCCGCCGCAATTCGGGGTGGAAGTCGCTGTGCGACAAGTTCTCATCCTCCTCGATATTCCTGCTGTTCGCTGATCCCGGAGCATCGCCGGTGGGCCGCCCGATTGCGGTGCCGCCGGGGATACCGGCGGCTGTGCCCGGTCGTTCCGCTTCTGCTCTCAGCCTGGAATCCGGCCTACGGCTCAGTCAACGCTGCCCGCGCAAGCTGCAACGCGCGCCGTCTCGGCAGTGGCGGTGCGTTTCTCATCCGACCTCTGTGAACAGGGATGATGCGCCCCGGAGCCGTGCCGGAATTCTCACTGCGAGGAACTTCTTTTTCGTTCGTCACTCGGCCACGGGACCGGAGCCGTGCGGACTCAGAGGCTGCCGGAGAATCCCGGAGCCAGGAATTGGCGGACGATCGTTTCTTCCGTCCCGGGATCGGTTACGGGCCAGCGCCACAGCGCGAACACCGCGCGAATCAGCCACTGCGCCGCGGCGGGATCGCGGAGCGGGCGACCGATCATCTCTTCGGCGAGGATCGCCACACCGGGTGATTCGATCAGCCAGGTGCCTTCCTGTTTGTTCATGATCGAATGCATCATCATCGGTCCGAGCGGATCGGATCTGATCCGCCGCAATGCCACGAGGACCGCGGTGGCGACGCGTTCGGTTCCCTCCAGATCCCGGATCCCGTCCCGGACGAATTCCACGACTCGTGCGGAGAACAGGAGGAGGACGGCTTCCCGGATCGCCGCCTTTCCGCCGGCGTGGCGATAGATGGTCGCGGTCGAACAATGGATCTTCTCGGCCAGCGCGTCGATGGTGAACCGGTCGAAACCGTCCCGTGCGATCAACTCGGCGGCGGCGGCGTAGATACGCTGCGAGGCCTCGGCGGCGCGGTCGCGCCCGAGCAGCCAGTCACCGGATGTCACAGCGCGCCGTCCTCCGTCGGTGGCGGATATCTCAGAGCAGTTCGACCTTGCTCGCGAGCCAGCGCTCACCGTCGCGGTCCATGGTCATGACGATGCGGTTGCGGTCGAGGCGCGGGGCCGGTGTGGTGCTGTTGGTGATCTCGGCGTCGACGAACAACAGCACCACCACGCGGTTTTCGGATGCCGACTGCACACTGGACGCGATGATGCGGCCGTTGCTTACCGATTGTGCCTCGGTCAGAAGGGGTTTGAGCTGTTCGGCCGAGCGGGTGTACATCTGCTTGAACTCGCCGGTGGCGCCCTCGGCGATGGCCGTGAAATCCGCGTCCATACTCTTCACGTCGATGCTGGTCAGGGCGACCGCGTACTGCTGTGCGGACGCGAGCGCGGCGGTGGCGGCGCGGTCGACCTCGCGGCGTTCCAGCCACTGCAGGCCGAGAACGGCGGACAGGGTGGTGGTGACCGCCAGCAGCAGGACGAGTACGCCGAGGAGGGTGCGCCGCGATGAGATGCGGCCCGGTCTCCCGGCGGACCCCGGCCGATCGTCCTCGGTGCCGGATCGATCGTCGCCGTCGGCCGCGGCCGACATTGGTTCGTCGGCGGTGCCGGTATCGGAACGCTCGGTATCCGGCGGCGCCGCGCTGTCGCTTGTCGTGCCGGGTCCGGATTCCGCGGTGATGTCGGGTGATGTCATGGTGTTCCTCCGTTGGGCGGCACATAGGTCGGTGCGTGCGGCCCGCCGTAGGGCAGCGGGATGCTGTACGGCCCGGTCGGGGTGGGATCGGCCGTGGCCAGCGGGTCCGCGCCGGGCGGGACACCCGGCGGTTCGACGCCGGGCGGGCGTGGGGCGTTGCGGGCGCCGCGCGGGAGCAGGGTGGGATCGGGATCGGTGCAGTCGGAGTACAGGTAGGGCTCGGGGTAGTCGGGTACCGTCCCGGGGCGGCGCGGGACGTCGTAGGTGCATTGATACCGGGGGTAGATACTGGCCAGCGCCCAGACCTCGCCGTGGTGGAATCCGGTGCGGATGGCGTCGAGGACCGATCCGGTCCGCTGCCGGGGGAAGAAGAATTCCTCGAACGCCGGTACCCGCGGATTCGCCATCTGGGCGACGGTGGTCAGATTGCCCAGCAACTGCACCATGGTCGGCGAGTTCTGGGCGATGAGGGTGTCGACGGCGGCCAGTGTCTCCGGGGTGCGGCCGACGAGCTGTTCGAATCCGCCGGCCATGGCGGCGATTCCGCCGAAGGTGGCCGATAGGTTCGCGGCGGTGTCGTGGATTCCCGGTGCGGAGTCGGCGAGCGTGGTGAGGACGGTCCGGCTGTTGCGCAGCAGGCTCACCGTCTGAGGGAGCACCCCGTCGAGGGTGGCGAGCATGAAGGTGCCGCCGTCGATGATGGCGGCCAGCTTCTCGGGTCCGGCATCGCTCACGCCCAGTTCGTTCGAAATGGTGCGCAGCTGTTCGGGATCGAGTTGGGCCAGAACCGCCGAGAGCCCCTCCAGCATGGTGGCCAGGGTGGTGGGGCCGGACGTGCGGTCGAGGGGTACCACGGACCCGGATTCGAGGAAGGGACCGTTCTCGGTATCGGGGAGGAAATCGAGATACTGTTCCCCGGCCGCCGACAGCGCCGCGGTGCGAACCGGCCCACTGGCCGGGATCCGGGTCTTGTCGTCGATGCTGGCGATCGCCACGACCTTGTCGCCGGTCGCCTGCACCGAGTCGACGCGGCCGATCCGCACCCCGCGCAGGGTGACGTCCTGTCCTGGAAGCAGGCCGCCGGATTCGGCCAGTTCGACCTGCACCGTGTACTTTCCGGCGAGCGGATCCAGGTCGAGGGCGCCGAATACCAGGTACCCGCTGCCGGTGAGCAGAACGAGCGCCAGCCCGGTCAGGGAGGTCGTCGTTCGGCGGCGGCTGATTCGCCGGGCGAGGCCGACGACGACGCGCGCGGGGGTCTCGACGATGCCGTGGTGGCTGCGCCGGTTCATCGGGGAGGTCCGTTCAGTCGGCCGCCGAGGCGGTTCAGCATGTATTGGAGGGAGCCGACGAAGGCCGTCCAGTCGGTGATATCCGGCGGCCGGGCGCCGGGATCGCCGGGGAAGTTGGGGTCGGGCGCGGCACCGAGAGCTATCTGGGCCACATCGACATCGATATGAGCCGATTGGGCACTGGTGACCTTGTAGACGATGGACAGGATCTCGTTGAGACCGTGCGTGCTGGCCTCCGGATTGACCGCCGCGGCATTCAGCCCGGCGGCGAGTGCGTCGAGATCGGCGACCATACTGCCCTGGTTGGTGCCCTGGATCGAGGGAAACCGGGCCAGTTGCCCGGTGATGACGTGGATCCGGTCGACGAGCGCGATGATCGAGTCGGTTTCGTCGCCGATCACCTGCGCCGCCGGCGCCGCCGCGGTGACCGCGTCGCCGAGCGCGGTGTGCTGCTCGGCGAAGGTGGTGCTCAGCGCCGCGCTGCTCGCGAGGATCGCGTCGATCTGGCCCGACCGGCCCGCCAAGGTGGCCAGCAACTCCCTGGTCCGGGTGAGGAGAGTGGCGAGTCGTTCGCCGCGGCCGTCGAGATGCTCACCGAGCGCGGTGACCAATTCGGTGAGGTTCTTGATCGCGGAACCGTTGACCAGCAGCGAGGAGCGGCTGAGAACTTCTTCGATCGTCGCGGCGGCCGAGGTGGAATCGATCGGGATGGTGGCGCCGTCGCGGAGCATCCCGCCACCGGGGGAGGGGGTCGAGGGTGCGGCCAGGGCGATATAGACGTCGCCCATCGGGGTGGCGGAGCGGAGTTCGGCGGTGGTGCCCGCCGGGAGTTCGACGTCGGGCCGGATGCGCATGGTCACCACGGCGGTGTAGTCGCGGGCGACCATCGATTCGACCTGGCCGATATCGGCGCCGTTGAACCGCACCTTCGCCTTCGCCGGCAGGTTGAGCGCGTTGTCGAAGGACGCGGTGAGCGACCAGGAATCGGCGGGGATACCGGGGGAGGGCAGTGGCAGCTGATCTAGGCTCAGCGCACAACCGGCGGTCGCGGTGGTGCAGGCGACGATCGTTGTCGCGGCGAGGAACCGGGTGAACCGTCGAGAGATCATCGCGGCGGCTCCTGGGCCAGTCCCTGCAGGATGGCGGTGATACCGAAATCCGGTCCCATATCGCGCATGGATCCGGTGTCACAGCCGAGTTCGGTGAGATGCAGCAGATTGCACACCTCTTTCACCATCTGGCCGTCCAGCAGGACCCGGTTCAGGTCCACAGTGGCGCGCAGCGCGCCGACATTCTGGTCGATGGCGTTGTAGACGTTATCGGTGACCAGCGGGAAGACATCGAGGAATTCCCCGATATTCGCGTCGTACTCGGCCAGGGTGGAGAACATCGTGCCGGTGTTGCCGGCGAGTTCGGTCAAGGTGCCCTGATTCTGCTGGAGCAGTTCGGTGACCGTGGTGATGATCCGGTTCAGCAGCGCGCCGGTATCGCCGGAGCCGAGACCCTGCGCGGCGAGGAAGTCACTGAGCTGATGGACACCGGCGCCGAACTCACGCAGGGTCGTATCGTTGCGGGCGGCGGCGGCGACCAGCCCGTCGAGGCCGGTGACCACCTCGGTGATCGCGTCGCGGGTCGCGGCGCCGTGATCGCTGCCGAGCTGCATCGCCCGGGACAGCTCGCCGAGCGCGGTGCGCATCTGCTCGCCGTGCCCGGTGGTGACGCCGGTACCGAGATCCATCAGATCGCCCACCGGACCGGCGCCGGCTCCGTCGCCGCCGAGTGAGCCGGCGAGTTTGTTCACCATGGTGAGCAGGCTGTCGAATTCCACCGGCGTTCTGGTCCGTTCGGCCCCCAGTACCGCGTGCCGGGGCAGTTCGGGACCGCCGCGGTAGGCGGGACTCAGTTCGATCCGGCGGTCGGTGAGCAGGGAATCGGATACGGCGACCGCGAGAACATCGGCCGGTAACTGGATGGAGCCGTCGATATGCATTTCTATCTCGACGCCGGTGGGGTGCGCGCGCACCTCGGTGATATCGCCGACCCGCATCCCGAGGACGGAGACGGCGTTGCCGGTGTACATACCGTTGGCATTGGCGAAACGAGCGGTGATGACGGTGTCTTCCTGGCGCAGCGCGGGCACGCTCGCACAGCCGGCGAACAGTACGCCGAATACGGTGAGCGCCAGCACTGTCCGGCGAGCCGGTGTGTTCATTGGCAATCCTTGTAGTACGGGGCCTTACCCACCTGTACGGCCCGCCCGCTGAGCGCGCACATGAACGAGTCGATGAAGGCGCCGTCGGGGGCGTTGGCGGACAGCTCCATCCCGGTGCCGGTGGCATTGGCGAACAGACGCCAGGGCACCGGGAGGACCTGTAGCAGATTGCGGAGCAGGGCATCGTTGTTCGCGATCATGGCGGTCATGGCCCGCAGATCGTCGAGCAGTGTCTGGATCTTGCCGCGATCCCCGACGACGATCGGTTCGAGCTGGTGCACCAGCACCGTGGTGGCGTCCAAGAGCCGTTGGAGTGCCCCCTGACGTGCGTTGATCTCCTGGAGCACGGTGCTCGCCTGACCGATCAGCGCGCCCAGATCGGCCTGCTGGTCGTGCAGGACGGTGGTGATCTGTTCGGTGCTGTGTAGCAGAGCCCCGATCTGGTCGCGGCGCTGCCCGATGATGGTCGCGACGGTCTCGACGTTGTGCAGCGCCTCCGGTACCAGCGGGGGCAGTCCCTGGAGTTGCTGGGCCAGCGTGGTCATCGACTGGGCGATCTGATCGGCATCGACCCGGTCGAAGGTGGTGGTCGCGTCCTGGAGCGCGGTTTCCAGGTTGTAGGGCACGGTGGTCCGGTCGAGGGGGATGAGACGGTCCGGTAGCGTTCCGGTCCCGTCGGACCGCAATTCCACATAGCGCGTTCCGAGCAGGGTGGTGAGTTTGATGGCGGCCCCGGTATCGGACCCGAGTCGTACCGATCGGTCGATCTTCATGGTGACGGCCACGCGGTCGCCGTCGAGCCGGGTGCCGGTCACGGTCCCGACCGGCACACCGGCGTAGGTGACCGAATCGCCCGACGCGATCCCCGCGGCCTGCTGGAACTGCGCCCGATAGGTCACCTTGCCCAGTTGCAGGGAGTTCACGAAGACCATCGCGGCGAGAACCACCGCGACCACGCCGACCGAGAGGAGGCCGACCCGTAGCGGTGTGGCCGGTCCGCGCCGGCGCCACCGGTCCGGCAGTCGATGACGGAGTGCCTTCGCGCGGCGCAGTGCCGCGCGGCGTGCCGATTCCATGGTCCTCACCTGCATATCGCGGAATGCTCTACCCGGCCGCTGGGCGATGCGGCCGCGAGTATCTGGGCAATCAGGGGATCGACACCGGGAACCATGCTGAAGCCCACGTCGCAGACGTAGGCGTTGAGATAGGCGCCGGTGTCGGTGATTCGGGAAAGGGATTTGAACATCGCCGGCAGGTTGTAGCCGAGGTAGGCGAAATCCCCTTTGTTCTCGACGAAATGACGGGAGAAGCCGGGTTCGCGGGTGACGAACCGGGCCAGAGTCGGTGCCGCGCCCTGGACCACCTGCGCGGCCCGGTCGAGCACCGTGGCGATCTCGGTGGTCTGGGTGAGCAGGGTGTCCCGGCGCGCGGACAGGCCGTCGAAGATCTTGCGTGTCTGCGTGATCGTGGTCTGCAATTCACCACTGCGCTGCGCGAGATCGGTCAGCACGCGACCGAGATTGTCGATGATCGGGCCGAGGACCTGGTCCGGCCCGGCGAACGATTCGACCAGTGACGTGGTTTCGGTGATCAGGGCGAGCACCGCGCCGTCCTCGCCCTGTAACGCGCGGATCAGCGAGCCGGTGAGGTTGTCGACGTCCTCCGGATCCAGCATGCCGAACAAGGGCTGGAACCCGTTGAGCAGGGCCGAGATATCGAAGGACGGTTCGGTGTGTTCGACCGGTATCACCGCGTCGGGTTCCAGCACCTGGGGACTGCCGAAGTCGTCGAGCGCCAGGCCGAGATACCGCTGCCCGATCAGGTTCTGATAGGTCACCGAGGCGACCGTGTTGCCGTACAGCGATTGGTCCCGGGTGACCTGGAAGGTCACCCGGGCGTGGGTCCCGTCGATCTCGATGGCGTCGACACGACCCACCTGTACGCCCGCCATCCGCACGTCGTCGCCCGGACGCAGGCCGGACACATCGGTGAAAATCGCGGCGTAGCTGTGGGTGCTGCCCGGGACATCGCGCTGCAGGGTCACATGGACCATCCAGGTCAGCACCAGGGAGATGATCAGGAATACGGACAGCCCGATCAGGGGCCTGCGGTAACTCATCGGGGCGCCTCCGTTGCCGCCGGTGTGCTCTGGACGGGTGTGACGCTGACATCGTTACCGCGGAGCAGCGGTCCCAGCACGAGGGTGGACAGCGTATCGGGTTCGCCTCCCAGCACCGTGGCGACGGCGTCGCGGTCGCCCGGGCCCACGACCTCGCCCGGCGCGGTACTCGCCGGCGTGAACCCGCCGGGGATGAGCGGTGCCGAGCCCGCCGGTCCGGTGGTGCAGCTGGGTCCGGCCAGTTCTCCGTAGCGGGGGCAGTCGGCGCGGGTGTACTGCTTGTGTGGAGTGAGTTCCACGATGATCCTCGCGCGGGCGCTCTGGGTGTCGGTTCGCCAGAATTCCCGGAATACCGGATTGAGCCTCCCCAGCGAGGTGGTCATCTGGACGAAGTTCTGGCTGCCCCGGCCGAGCGCATCGAGGACCGGTGCCATCTTGCCGGTGATATCGGTGAGAGTGCCGGTGTGGTTGGTCAGCGCGGTCCCGACCGTCGTGGAGGTGACGAGGCCGCCGGAGAGCAGCGCGGTGAGCCGGTCGCGCTGCTGGGCGGCGATATGCATCGGGGTGACCGAGTTGTTGACGGCCGCGAGGAGTTCGGGCGAGGACGACTGCAATCCCGCCAGCGCCCGCGCGAGCGAATCCATCGTGGAGGGGCCGCCGTCCGGCGCGGTGACCTCGTTCAATGCGGTCGCGATACGTTCGAGTTGCGCCCCCGCCCGTAGCATCTCGTCGCCGCGACCGCTGGTGGCGCGCTGCACGGTTTCCAGGATGCCGACCGTGGGGTCGGTGGGGGAGCGGCCGGCGGCTGTGGCGATCCGGCTCAACGCCGTCAGCGAGGTCTGCAACTGGACCGTGGCGAGGCTGCGGTCCTGCGGTATCTCCGCGTCGGCCGCCAGGGTGTGCGCGGGTCCGTTGTCCACCAGCTGGACCGAGGGCACCGCGAAAACATTGCTGGGCACGACTCGCGCCGTCACGGTCGCGGGAATACCCCCGGCCTGCCGCGGCCACAATTCGATCCCGACCCGGTTCGGTCCGTCGCCGCCGGCCGGCGCCACCTCGGTGACGATTCCGACCAGCACTCCCCGGTACTTCACATCCGATTTCACCGGCAGCCCGTCCCCGATATCGGTCATCAGGGCCGTGACATGGACGGTCGGTTCGAACACCCCTTGCGAGCGGGCGATTCCGGCGGCGACGAGGGCCGCGGTGACGACGGCGAACGCGACGCCGCTCACCAGGAGTTTCCAGTCCGCGAGGTTACGATCGTCTGCTTCGAAAGCGCTGGGCATCGCTACTCCCTATCCACTCAGCCGCGAACCGGAGTCGAAACCCCACAGCGCCAAGGTCAACAGCAGGTTCACCGTGATCATCACGGTGATACTCGCCCGCATGGCGCGTCCGGCGGCCACGCCCACGCCCTGGGGTCCGCCGGCCGCGTAATAGCCGTAGTAGCACTGCACGGTCGTGGTGATGACCACGAATATCAGTGCCTTGAGCAGCGAGTACAGGATATCGGTGCCGCTGATCACCAGGTTGAAATAGTGCGCGTAGGTGCCGAAGGAATCGCCGCCGGCCACCCAGACGAAGAATTCGACGGCCAGATAGTCCGCGGCGAGGGCGGCGAGGTACAGCGGGACGACCGCGATCATGGACGCCAGCAACCGGGTGGATACCAGATAGGGGATCGGGCGGATCGCCACCGAATGCAAGGCGTCGATCTCCTCGGCGATCCGCATGGCGCCGAGCTGCGCGGTGAACCGGCAGCCCGCCTGGGAGGCGAAGGCGATGGAGGCCATGATCGGCGCGAGTTCGCGGGTCGCGGCGGTGGCGGCGATCATGCCCGTGGCCTGCTCCATCCCGAGCAGCTTCAGCGCGCTGAAGCCTTCGATACCCACGATGGCCCCGGCGG
Source organism: Nocardia sp. NPDC049935 (assembly GCF_055586645.1). Classification (NCBI taxonomy): domain Bacteria; kingdom Bacillati; phylum Actinomycetota; class Actinomycetes; order Mycobacteriales; family Nocardiaceae; genus Nocardia; species Nocardia sp. NPDC049935. The sequence continues at coordinate 769,471 of NZ_JBVJHV010000001.1, forward strand.
CGGCGCCGAGCACGATGATCACGCCGGCGGTGCCCCCGCCGACCACCAGCGATCCGTTGCCCCAGGTGACATCCGAGAGGATCCGCATCGATTCCCGGCTGTAGTGCCGCAGTGCCACCGGGATGGAACCCAGGGCGCGCAGGAAGAACACGAACATATGACCGAGCGTGATGAACACGCGGGTACCGGTCCGGATCGCTTTGAGCGGCAGCGCCGTTCCGGGCACCTTGTAGGTCGCGGCGGTCACAATGTCGTCCTGGGGAACAGGATCGTGTACATCTCGGTGAACCCGACGTTCACGACCATCAGCACGATGATGGAGGCGACCACCGTGGCATTGACGGCGTCGGCGACACCGCCGGGCCCGCCCTTGCTGCTCAAGCCCTTCTCGCAGGCGATAACGGTCACGATCATCCCGAAGACGACGGCTTTGACCATGGCCAGGTAGAGGTCGCTCGCGGTCGCGAAGGAGGAGAACGTGGCCATGAAACTGCCGGGAGTGCCGCTCTGCACGTAGACGTTGAACAGGTATCCGGCGAGAAAACCGATGAAACAACTCAACCCGGTGAGGGCCACGGCGACCACCACCCCGGCCGCCAGGCGCGGCACCACCAGCCGGCGCAGCGCGGATACGCCCATCACCTCCATCGCGTCGATCTCGTCGCGAATCGTGCGGGCACCGAGATCGGAGCAGATCGCCGATCCCACCGCCGCGGCCAGCAGCATGGCAGTGACCAGCGGCGCCGACTGGCGGATGACCGCGAGTCCGCTCGCTGCCCCGGCCAGCGATGTCGCGCCGACTTGACCTGCGAGTAGCCCGAACTGGATCGACAGGGTGGCGCTGATGGGAAGCGCCACCGCCACCGTCGGCAGCCAGGACGTCCGGACCATGAACGCCGCTTGGTGCACGAACTCACCGATCGGGAAACGCCCGGCGGCGAGGTCGGCGAACAGGTGGCGCAGAGCCTGACCGCCCATGATGAGCTGACGCCCGAGGGTATCCAGCGCGGCGATCGGATGACGTCGGAGAACGCCCTGGAACCAGGCCGTGATCTCGTCGGTTGCCGCTGGTCTGTTGTTATCGAGGGTTGGTCCGTTTTTCACGGGGACCTCCGCCTATTCGCTGTGGAACCACCTGCGCTCGATGGCGCTGGGAGCAGGCTAGCGGAACCGGCAAGCCGATGCTAGCCGTTCGGCTAGAAAAAAATTGATCGGGCGATTCCGGGTTCCTCTGCCGCGTTCGAGTGGTAATCGGTTGTGCGGCAGAAAAGTCGGGGTCGACAACTCGCCTCGGGTGACCTAATCTCGATCTAGCCGATCGGCTAGATCAGGTGGTCTCATCCGATGCTAGAGCATCCCCCTGCGAATCCGATGCCGATCTGAGTGAATCGAGGTGCGATGCAGACTCTTGCCGATACCGGCCGCCCGGAATCCGGGGCCGATCTCGAGATTCAATCGATCTGCTTGTGGACAGGGCCGGTGGCCGGTGTTGTCCTGGCGATCGCGTTCCTGGCTTTTCCCGGATTCTTTCCGCCGATTTCCCCGGCGTTGCCGGCGCAGGAAGTAGCGGATTTCTACGCCGAGAATCAGGCCCTCGTGCGTTTCAGTATGATCACGTTCAATCTCTGCGGGATCATGCTCATTCCGTTCTTCATGGTGATCGTGGCGCAACTGAAACGGATGGCCACACAGAGTCATGTGTTCGCCTACTGCTACCTGACCGCTACCGTCAGCGGGGCGACCATCTTCGCCCTGGCCGATATCTTCTATCTGGTCGCCGCCTTCCGGCCCGATCGCAGTCCCGAACTCATTCTGCTGCTCAACGATCTGGCCTGGATCGTCTTCGTCGCGCCGGTGGGGGTCCTGGTCGCGCAGAATCTGTTGCTCGCCGCGGCGGTCTATTTCGACAGCGGGCCACAGCGGGTGTTCCCGCGCTGGGTGGGCCATTTCGCCGTGGTCATCGCCCTCGCGATGGCTCCGGCCACCGCCGCGGCCGTGGTTACCAGTGGCCCGCTGGCCTGGGACGGCGCGATTTCGTTCTGGTTGCGCAACGCCGCGTTCGCGGCGTTCATCGTGGTGATGTTCGTCGTGCTGCGGTCGGCGCTGCGGCGGCAGGCCGAGGAGGCGGCGCTGCGATGAAGGTTCCGGCACCACCGTCCGGCGCGATGCCGGATCAGCGCTCGGCGGATTCCGTGAAACCGGCCGGGAAAAGGGATGTCTGGCTGTGCTTCGCGATAGTCCCGGGGTTCTACACTGCGTTCGGATTGATCTTCGTTCTTCTCGGCCGGGTCATGCCGCCACCACGGCCGGATACCGATCCCGGGCAGATCACCGAATTCTTCGACGCGCATTCCCTCACCATCAAGATCGGGTTCGCGATCCTGCTGCTCATCGTCGGCGGTGCGGGAATATCGAACGGCATCGTCGTTTATCACATGAAGCGTATGACATCCGGATCGGTCGGCGCCTATATCTATATGGGCGGTATGGCAGTGGGCGCTCTCCCCGGATGTCTGCTGGTGGCCTTCTGCTTTCTGGTCGCGGTGTTCCGTCAGGATCGCGATCCTGAGCTGCTGGCCCTGCTCTACGATCTCGGCCTGCTCTCCTATGTGGGATCGCTCGGATGTTTCGTCGCCGCGTATTTCGGTTTCGCCCTCGCGATTTTCTACGACCGCAACGAAATTTTTCCCAAATGGCTCGGATATGTGACGATCTGGCAGATCGTCACCGAGATCATGGCTGCCCCCGTATTCATTTCGACGGCCGGGCCGTTCGCCTGGAACGGGTCGATCTCGTTCTGGATGGGCACCGCTGTCTTCGGATTCTGGTTGATGTGCCTCATCACTTTTCTCCGCAAGGCCGGGCAGTTGCAGCCCGCCGACGAATCGCCGCTGCCGTGAGCCGCGCGATATCGCCCGATCCGCACGAGAGGTATTCGCGATGACCGATATCGACCGCGCCGTCGGCACCGAGCACGGCCCCGATACCGCTGTGGGAGCACGGCTCCCGCTGCCCGGCGACGGGCACATGTGGGTCATGGTGCTGGGTGACCTGCTGATCTTCGGCGCCTACTTCGTGATCTTCATGGTGCACCGGGCCATGGCGCCGGCGGAATTCCTGGCCTCCCAGCGATACCTGAATCTCGACCTCGGCACCCTCAACACGCTGGTCCTGCTCACCAGCTCCTGGTTCGTCGCCCGCAGCGTGCACGCGACCAGAGCCGGTGCACCGGACCGCGCGTTGCGCCTGGTCTACACCGGTGCCGCGCTCGGGGTGGTGTTCATGGGCATCAAGGCCTACGAATGGTCCACCGAAGCCGCCGACGGGCATACGTTCTCTGCCGGCGAGTTCTTTACCTTCTACTACATGCTCACCGGGGTTCACCTGTTCCATGTGGCGCTGGGGCTGGTGATCCTCGGAGTCGTCGTCCGCGAACTGCGTGACCCGCGGCGCCGGCGGGCCGCGGTCGCCGAATCCGGGGCCATCTACTGGCATATGGTCGATCTGCTGTGGATCGTCATCTTCGGCCTGCTCTACGTGATGAGGTGAATCAGCATGACCCGATCCGTCACCGTGCGGGCCACCACCGTGGTGTGGCTCCTGCTCTGTGCTGTGACGCTGCTGTCCTGGGTGCTGGCGCCCGGGCACGGCGATTCGCCCGTATCCGCCAGCACTCCGATCACGATGGCGGTCGTCGCGCTCGGCGCGCTGAAAGGGCGGCTGATCATCGGATACTTCATGGAGGCGCGGAGCGCGCCGCGCTGGCTGCGTATCGCTACCGACCTGTGGCTGGTCGTGTTGTGGGGCACGGTGCTCGGGATATATCTGTGGTGAGCGCGGCCATGGTAGGCGCTCCCGCACGCGGTGACGAGGCCGGCGCGGTAGCAGGGATACAAGTCCGGTGGTCGCTCGAGTTCGATCGGATAACCTCCGTCCATGCTCGCCGACAGTAATCCCCTGCGGCCGTTCAGCGGCATCCGCTGGACCGCGGCCCAGCGGCGGACGATGGCGGCCGCCCTCCATCTCATCGGGTTGCACGGTGTCAGCGGAACCTCATTGAAAATGATCGCGGACACATTGGGGGTGACCAAGGCGGCGGTGTACTACCAGTTCAAGACCAAGGATGAAATTGTCATCGCGGTGACCGCCGGTGAACTGGCCGTACTCGAGGACGCCCTGATCGCCGCCGAGGCCGAACCGGAACTTCCCAAGGCACGAAAAGTGCTGCTGGACAGTGTTATCGACCTCGCGGTGACCCGGCGGCGGTGGGTCAGCACCCTGACCAACGACCCGGTCATCGTCCGCCTGCTGGGCGAGCACGAACCCTTCCGGTTGTTCGTGGCGCGGCTGTATTCGGTCCTCCTCGACCAGGGGCAGGGCGATAATGCGCTCGCCCGGGTGTCGGCCGCGGTGCTGTCGGGCGCGATCGCAGGGTCGGTGGTGAACCCGCTGGTCACCGAACTGGACGATGACACACTGCGCGCCACCCTGACCCATCTGACCCACCGGATGCTGGACCTGCCCGACTGACTTCCGAGACGGCGATTCCGGGCGATCCGGGTCAGTCGCTGCTTTCGTAGAACCGCCGGACGGTATCGACCGTATCGGCTTCGGCGGCGGTCTTGTCGTCGCGGTAGCGCACCACGCGGGCGAACCGCAGCGCCATACCGCCGGGATAGCGGGTGGAACCCTGGACTCCGTCGAAGGCGATCTCGACGACCTGTTCGGGGCGTAATCTCACGACGTACCCGTCGGTCGGACCCTCGGCGAGTTCGGTGAAACGGGTGGTCTGCCATTCCAGCATGGCATCGGTCATCCCCTTGAACGTCTTGCCGAGCATCACGAATCCGCCGGTGCCCGGATCACGGGCGCCCAGATGGATATTCGAGAGCTTGCCGGTGCGCCGCCCCGACCCCCATTCGACCGCGAGAACCACCAGGTCCAGGGTGTGCACGGGTTTGACCTTGAGCCAGCCCGCGCCGCGGCGGCCGGCCTCGTAGGGCGCCGACGGTGACTTCGCCATCACGCCCTCGTGCCCGGCGGCCAAGGTGCGGTCCAGGAACTCCTGGGCCGCCGAGGCGTCCGCGGTCACCAGGCGGTCGACCCGCCGGTCGGCGGGGACGAGCGCATCGAGGGCGGCGAGGCGGTCACGGGCGGGCAGGTCGAGGAGGTCCCGCCCGTCCAGATGCAGCAGATCGAAGAAGAACACCGACAGCGGTTCCTGCTCGCCCGGGTTCTTGCGGCCGAACCGGGCAGCGGTGACCTGGAAGCGCTGCGGCCGGCCGTCGGGCCGGAGTGCGATGGTCTCGGCATCCGCGATCAGATCGGTCGCCGGTAGCGCGAGGGTGGCCGCCACGACCTCGGGTAGCCGGACGGTGACGTCGTCGAGGCTGCGGGTGAAGATCGAGACCTCCGATCCCGCGCGATGGATCTGCACCCGGGCGCCGTCGAGTTTGGCTTCGAGGATCGCCGTACCGCCGAGCCGCTGGAGCGCGTCGGTGACCCCGTCGGCGGTCTGGGCGAGCATCGGTCCCACCGGCTGTCCCGCACGTAACCGGAACTCCTCGAGGGCGGCGCGGCCGCCGGTGAGGGCCGCCGCCGCGACCGTGGGGAGAGCCCCGGCCAGCATCGCGGCGCGGCGCACGTCGGCGGCGGGAATACCGGCGGCCCGGGCTGTCGCGTCGGCCATGACTCCCGACAGTGCCCCCTGACGCAACTCACCGCTGAGCAGCCGGCGGAGAAACGTCTGCTCGATATCGGTTGCCGTGCCGAAGAGTTCGCGGACCAGTTCGGCGCGCAGGGCCTTGGATCCTTTCCCGGAAACCGCGCCGATCCGGGTGAACCGTGCGTCCACCTCGGCGACCGTGAGCGTCGCGGTGCCGGCGGGCGGCGGCAGCGTCCGCAGTGCCGCCCAGCCCACCCCGATCTGACGCTGCGGCAGTTCACCGGAAAGCCAGGACGCTGTGACCGCGACCATCCGGGCGTCACCGGGAGCCGCGACCCGTGCGAGGAGTGCGGCGAGGTGATCGATCTTGGCCAGCCGGGCCGGCGCCGCGGCGACAGCGGCGGACGCGGCGGCTACCTCGGCGAACAGCACGCCAACAGCCTCGCATGCGCACCGGCCTCGGGCAATCGTCCCGGACGACGTGGAGCCCACAGTTTACGACTCTATGTAGTAGATGCTCCGGATTTCGAGTAGCGTCTCGTTCCATGGATTTCGTCTACAACGTCGTGGTCGTCACCCACCTGCTCGGTATGGCGGCCGTGGTCGGTGGCTGGGCAGCCGGACGGCCCGCGGTCAACGAGGTGATGGTCTGGGGTGCGCGAGCGCAGATCATCAGCGGAGTGGTCCTGGTGGGGATGGCCGAATCGCTGTCCTCGCTCGACAAGGACCTGAATATGGTCAAGATCGGGATCAAACTCGTCATCTCGGTGCTGGTGGCCGCGTTCGCGGAGATGGCCCGGTCCGATGCCAAACGGGGCAAGGAGCCGGTGGCGTGGATGTCGGATGCCGCGGGTGGGCTGGCGATCGTGAATGTGCTGATCGCGGCGCTCTGGGTGTAGCGCCGGCCGCCGGCGGAACGGTGCGACGCCCGCCACCGACCGTGTGGTCGGTGGCGGGCGTCGCTGTGGAGCAGCTGTCAGTTCCGCGCCGGTTCCGCCGCGAGCTTCGCGTCGGCGTCGAGTTCGGCCGGATCGTCCGGGATCCGGGTTTCGGCGAGGAGCGCGGACCCGGTACCTGCCGTCTCCGCGGTGCCGGTGTGCCCGGGCGCGGTTTCGCTCTCGGCGTCGGACTCGATATCGATCGTCCGGCGCAGCGGCCGGTTCGGCAGCAGCGCCGCGGCGATCAGGGCGACCACCGTCGCGGCGGCGGCGATGAGGAAGATCCGCCCGGTGGCGTCGCCGTAGGAGAAGCGCACGATCTCGGCGATGGGCGCGGGCAGCGCCTTCAGGTCGAGATTGCCGCCGCCTGCGGACGAACCGGCCGGGACGCCCAGCTCGGTGAGCCGCGCGGTGGACAGTTCCCCGACGCGGGTGGCCAGGACGGAACCCAGGACCGAGACACCGATGGCGCCGCCGAAGGTGCGGAAGAAGGCGACGCTGCTGGAGGCGGCGCCGATGTTCTGGACGCTGACGGTGTTCTGGACCGCCAGCACCAGGTTCTGCATCATCATCCCGACACCGAGACCGGTGACGGTGATGAAACCGCCGATCAGCCACATGTTCGTCGCGTGGTCGACCGTGGACAGCAGCCCGAATCCGACCACCAGCAGCGCGGCGCCGGTGACGACGAATCGCTTCCATTTGCCGAACCGGGTGATCAGGGCGCCCGACACCACGGAGGCGGTGAGCATGCCCGCGACCATGGGCGCCGACAGCAGTCCGGCGGCGGTGGGGGAGTAGCCGCGGGCGGTCTGGAAGTACTGGCCGAGGAAGGTGGTGGCCCCGAACATGCCGACGCCGACGGCGATGGAGGCGATGATGGCCAGCGCGGTGGTGCGTTCGGTGACGATCTTCAGCGGGATGATGGGTGATTTCACCCGAGATTCGACATACACGGTCGCGGCCAGCAGGAGCAGCCCTGCACCGACATATTCGGCGGTTTCGCGGGACACCCAGTCGTAGTAGCCGGCCTTGCCCGCGAACGACACCCAGATCAGCAGGACCGACACGCCCGCGGTGAGCAGTCCGGCGCCGAGCCAGTCGATGGACACATCGCTCTTGCGGACGGTGGGCAGATGCAGGGTGCGCTGCAGCAGGAACAGCGCGACCACGGCCAGGGGGACACAGATGTAGAAGCACCAGCGCCAGCCCAGTGCGCTGTCGACGATGACGCCGCCGAGGATGGGTCCGCCGGTCATGGAGACGGCCATGACCGCGCCCATATAGCCGGAGTAGCGGCCGCGTTCACGCGGGGCGACGATGCTGCCGATGATGGCGACCACGAGGGCGGTCAGCCCGCCCATGCCGACGCCCTGGAGCGCGCGAGCGGCCAGCAGTACCGGCACGTTGTGCGCCAGTCCGGCGATGACCGAGCCGATGACGAAGATGACGATGGCGGTTTGGACCAGGGTCTTCTTGTTGAAGAGGTCGGCGAGTTTGCCCCAGATGGGGGTGGAGGCGGCGTTGGTGAGCAGGGCGGTGGTGATGACCCAGGCGTAGGCGGTTTGGGAGCCTTGTAGGTCGGCGATGATGGTGGGTAGGGCGTTGGCGACGATGGTGGTGCTGAGCAGCGCGGTGAACAGCGCGGCCAGCAGGCCTGTCATCGCTTCGAGGATCTGGCGATGGGTCATGGCGACCGGCTCTCGCGAGATCGGCGCCGCGGTACTAGTCGACATCGACTCTCTCTTCCGAATGTTTCCGGTGGTCGGCCGCGGCGTTGCGGCTGTCCCGTTCGATGAGGCGGCTCCGGAGCGTGTGCAGGATCTCCCGGGCGCGTTCGGCGTCGTCCTGGGTCCAGTCGGCCAGTACCTCCTGCAGGCCCCGCACCCGCGAATCGCGGATACGGGCCAGGAGATCGCGGCCGGCGGGGGAGACCTCGACGCGGGTGGCGCGGGCATCGCTGGGGTCGGCACTGCGCACCACATAACCGTCGGAGACGAGTTCGGTGATGTGCCGGCTCATGGCCGAGGCGCTGATACCGATCTGGCAGGCGAGTTCGACCTGACGGCAGGGCCCCGCCATCTCCAGGTTGACCAGGACGCTGATTCCACCCGGCAGCAGGTTGCCCTCCTCGGGCTGCGCGAGAGACCGGCGCAGCGCTCGACTGATCAGGAACAGTTCGTCGAGAACGCCCTGTGCGGTGTCGGGGGAAACGGCCATGTGGGCTCCAGAGGTTGTTCAGTTGCTTGCAGTAATCAACTATAAGTTTGTTGCTTTACCTAATCAACTATCCACGGGTGTGCCGCTGACCACAAATGACCTGCGAAAACGCGTGGACCCGGGTTCCGAAGAACCCGGGTCCACGCGGTGGGCGGTGGCTCAGCGGACGAAATGGCCCGCGCTGTCCGCGAGATTGAGCAGCGGCTGGGCCACGATGCCGAACAGCAGGGTGGCCGTGGCGGCGAGACCGATCAGCGCCGTGGTGGCCGGTGGGGCGGCGAGAACCGGTGGATCGGCGGGCGGATCGGTGAAGAACATCAGCACGATCACCCGGATATAGAAGAAGGCGGCCACGGCGCTGGCCAGGACACCGATCACGACCAGGAATCCGGCATCGCCGGCGGCCGCGGCCTGGAACACCGCGAATTTTGCGACGAAACCGGCCGTGAGCGGGATACCCGCGAACGACAACAGCAGCAGCGCGTACGCACCCGCGAGCCAGGGCGCGCGCCGGCCGAGGCCGGCCCACCGCGACAGTTCGGTCGCCTCGGTGCCGTCGGCATCGCGCACGGTGCTCACGATCGCGAACGCGCCGAGCGTGCCGAGGGCGTAGACCGCGAGGTAGAACAGGGTCGCCGAGATGCCACGGTCGTCCGCCGCGACCAGGGCGGTGAGCAGGAACCCGGTATGGGCGATCGAGGAGTAGGCGAGCATGCGCTTCATATCGGTCTGCGTGATCGCCAGCACCGCGCCGGCCAGCATGGTGGCCACGGCCACCGCGGCCAGCACCGGACGCCAGTCGCCGGCGATCCCGGGCACGCCGACCTGCAGGACGCGCAGCAGGGCGCCGAGCGCGGCGATCTTGGTAGCCGCGGCCATGAACGCGGTGACGGGGGTCGGCGCGCCCTGGTACACATCGGGCACCCAGGCCTGGAACGGGACGGCGCCGATCTTGAACAGCAGACCCACCGCCAGCATCGCCACGCCCAGCAGCGCCAGGGTCGGTTCGCCGGTCTCGGCCGCGAGCGCGTCCGCGATGCCGGTGAGCCGGACGGTTCCCGCCTGGCCGTACAGCAGAGCCACCCCGTACAGGAAGAACGCCGAGGAGAAGGCGCCGAGCAGGAAGTACTTCAGCGCCGCCTCCTGCGAGAGCAGGCGCCGCCGGCGGGCCAGCCCGCACAGCAGGTACAGCGGGAGTGAGAGCACCTCGAGGGCGACGAACATGGTGAGCAGATCATTGGCCGCCGGGAAGAGCAGCAGTCCGCCCAGCGCCAGCATCAGCAGCGGGAAGACTTCGGTCGGGGTGATACCCGCGGTCGCGGCGGACCGCTCGGCGGCGCTACCGGGTACGGCCGAGGCCTGCGGGGTGAACGCGTCCATTCCGTAGCCGGGTTCGGCGGCGGCTCGGGTCCACGTCCCCGGACCCGAGCGCGGGCGCGGCAGCGGCCCGCGCTCGGCGGCGAAGGGCACCACCAGGATCGCGACGACCAGCATCGTCGCCTGCAGGAACAGGGTCACGCCGTCGACGGCGACCGCGCCGCCCACCGCCGTGGTGGAACTACCCGCGAGCAGGATCACCGCCACCAGCGCCGCGACCAGCCCGGCCAGGGTCAGGATCAGCTGGGCGGCATAGCGGCGGGCCCGGGGGACGAAGGCGTCCACCAGGACTCCCAGCACCGCCGCACCGAAGACCACGAGAATCGGTGCCAGCAGGTGGTATTCGATACTGGGTGCGGGGATGGACGCGGCGAGAATCGCGCCGCCGGTCGGCTCAGCGCTCATGATGCGCACCTCCGCTGTTCGCCGCCTCCGGCCGGGCCGGTACCGGTGGGGGTGGATCGACACTTCCGATGGTGGTGAGGGTCTGGTTCACGGCGGGATCGATGAAATCCAGCACCGGTTTCGGGTAGAGGCCGAAGAAGATCAGCGCGGCGATGAGCGGGACCACCACCGCGAGTTCGCGGGGGGCCAGATCGCGGATCTTATCGCTGCCCTCGGCCACCGGGCCGGTCATCATGCGCTGATACAGCCACAGCACGTAGACCGCGGCCAGCACCAGGGCGGCCGACGCGATCACCGCGGCCACCTGGTATCTGCTGAATGTGCCTATCAGGACCAGGAATTCGCTGACGAACGGGGCCAGTCCCGGTAGTGACAGCGTCGCCAGCCCCGCGATGAAGAACGTTCCGGCCAGCACCGGCGCGACTTTCTGCACACCGCCGTAGTCGGCGATGAGCCGGCTGCCGCGCCGCGACACCAGGAACCCCGCCACCAGGAACAGCGCCGCCGTCGACAACCCGTGATTCACCATGTAGAGGGTCGCGCCGGTCTGGCCCTGGCTGGTCATGGCGAACACGCCGAGCACGATGAATCCGAAATGCGAGATCGAGGTATAGGCGATCAGCCGCATCACATCGGTCTGCCCGATCGCCAGCAGCGCCCCGTAGATGATGCCGATCACGGCCAGCGTGATCACCAGCGGGGCGTAGGTGCGGGCGGCATCCGGGAAGAGCAGCAGACAGTAGCGCAGCATGCCGAAGGTGCCGACCTTGTCCACCACGGCCATCATCAGCACCGCGCTCGCCGGGGTCGCCGCGACCGCGGCGTCCGGGAGCCAGGTGTGCAACGGCCACAGGGGGGCCTTCACCGCGAAGGCGAACAGGAATCCGAGGAACAGGGCGTTGAGCAGTGCCGGCGCGGCGCCGAGTTGTCCCGAGTTCGCGGCCTCCACCACGACGCGCAGATCGAAGGTGCCCGCGCCGTCGGCGCCGAGATCCTGCTGGACGGTGAGGACATAGAGCCCGATCACCGCCGCCAGCATGATCAGACCGCCGAGCAGGTTGTACAGGAGGAATTTCACCGCCGCCCGGGACCGCTGGCGGCGCACCTGGGCGTCGTCGGTGCGGGGTCCGAAGCCGCCGATGAGAAAGTACATCGGGATGAGCATGGCCTCGAAGAACACGTAGAACAGCAGGATGTCCAGCGAGACGAACGACACCAGCACCATCGCCTCGACCAGCAGGGTGAGCGCGATATAGGTGTGGGTCACCCGTTTACCGGTGCCGACCTCACGGTCGTCGTGCCAGCCGGCGAGTACCAGCAGCGGCACCAGGCCCGCGGTGAGCAACACCAGGACCAGCGCGATCCCGTCGACTCCCACGGTGTAGCCGGCGCCGAACGCCGGTATCCAGGTCTGGGATTCGACGAATTGGAACTGCTCGCCACCCGGTTGGAAGGCGGCGGCGATCCCGAGCGCCACCGCGAAGGTGCCGATCGCGAACAGCAGGCCGGCCCAGCGGGCCGCCGCCCGCGCGGACGCGGGTAGCAGGAGTACGACCGCCGCACCCACTACGGGAAGCAGCCACAGCACGGTCAACCAGGGCACGTCGCTCACCAGATCCTCACGGCCAGCAGGGCTGCGGCCACCAGGGCCGCGCCGGTGAACATGGACAGGGCATACGAACGGACGAAACCGGTCTGGATCCGGCGGAATCGCGCGGATACGCCGCCGATGACGGCGGCCGTGCCGTTGACGAGTCCGTCGATTCCGCGATTGTCGAGGAACACCAGCGCCCGGGTCAGATGCCGGCCGGGACGCATGAAGACCGCCTCGTTCACCGCGTCCCCGTAGAGGTCACGCCGCGCGGCGACGGTCAGCGCGGTGACCGCTTCGGGGGCCGTCTCGGGAACCTCGGCGCGCGCGTATTGGCGGTAGGCGACTCCCACTCCGGCCGCGACCACCGCGAGCGCGAGTCCGGTGATCACCGGAACCGGTAGCGCGGGCTCGCCGTGATGTTCACCGACCACCGGGGCGAGCCAGTGCTGCAGTGAGGAACCCCAGACGAAAATCGCCCCGGCGCCGACCGACCCGAGGGCCAGCAGGATCATCGGACCGGTCATCACACCGGGTGATTCGTGCGGATGGGTATCGGGTTTCCAGCGTCGCGCGCCGAAGAAGGTCAGCAGCATGACCCGGGTCATGTAGAAGGCGGTGAGCCCGGCGCCGAGCAGGGTCACCGTGCCCAGGATCGGTCCCGCGATACCGTCCGCGGCGAAGGCGGCCTCGATGATCCGGTCCTTGGAGAAGAATCCGGCGAAGGGCGGCACCCCGATGATGGCGAGATAGCCGAGACCGAAGGTGACGTAGGTGATCGGCAGCAGTGTGCGCAGCCCGCCGTAGCGCCGCATATCGGTTTCGTCGTCCATCGCGTGCATCACCGAGCCGGCGCCGAGGAACAGGCCCGCCTTGAAGAAACCGTGCGTCAGCAGATGCATGATCGCCACCGCGTACCCGGCCGGGCCGAGGCCGACCGCCAGCACCATATAGCCGATCTGGCTCATGGTGGACGCCGCCAGCGCCTTCTTGATGTCGTCCTTGGCGCAACCGACGATCGCGCCGAACAACAGCGTCACCGCGCCCACCACGACCACCGCCACCTGCGCGGCGGGTGCGAGATCGTAGATCGGGTTGGACCGGGCGATCAGGTACACGCCGGCGGTCACCATGGTGGCGGCGTGGATGAGCGCGGAGACCGGCGTCGGGCCCTCCATGGCGTCCCCGAGCCACGACTGCAGGGGTACCTGGGCGGATTTACCGCAGGCCGCCAGCAGCAGGAACAGCCCGATGGCGGTGAGGGTTCCGTCGCTCGCGCCCGGCGCGGCGTCGAATACGGCGCCGAAATCGAGAGATCCGAAGGTGGTGAACATGACCATCATGGCCAGTGCCAGGCCCATATCGCCGACCCGGTTGACCACGAACGCCTTCTTGGCCGCCGTGGCCGCCGACGGTTTGTGATACCAGAACCCGATCAGCAGATAGGAGGCGAGGCCGACACCCTCCCAGCCCAGGTAGAGCACCAGGTAGTTGTTCGCCAGCACCAGCAGCAGCATGGCCGCGAGGAACAGGTTGAGGTAGGCGAAGAAACGCCTGCGGTCCGGATCGGCGCTCATATAGCCGATCGAATAGATATGGATCAGCGAGCCCACACCGGTGATGAGCAGCGCGAAACAGATCGACAGCTGGTCCAGGCCGAGCCCGAAGTCGAGCTGCAGCCCGGCTACCGGAACCCAGCTGAACAGATCGACGGCGACCGCGCGATCGGCGTCGGCGCGGCCCAGCATCCCGGAGAACGCGACCACGGCCACCACGAACGAGGCCAGCGCGGCCACGGTGGCGAGCAGATGACCCCAGGCATCGGACCGGCGTCCGGTGAGCAGCAGTACGGCGGCGCCGGCCAGGGGCAGGGCGGGCAGCAGCCACAGCGATGCGGTATCCATCTCAGAACCGCAGCAGGTTGGCGTCGTCGACCGAGGTCGAGCGGCGGGCGCGGAAGATGGTGATGATGATGGCCAGGCCGACCACGACCTCGGCGGCGGCGACCACCATCGTGAAGAACGCGAACACCTGACCGTCCAGGTTCGCATGCATCCGGGCGAAGGTGACGAACGCCAGATTCACCGCGTTCAGCATCAGCTCGATGCACATGAACACGATGATGGCGTTGCGCCGCAACAGCACTCCGGCCGCACCGATGGTGAACAGCAGGGCGGATAGGAACAGATAGTTCTCGGGGTTCACCGGGTACCTTCCTCATCGGCCGGGCGAGCGGTGGTGGCGGCGGCGGTCTCGCCGGCGGCCGGGGCGCCCACCGAGAGCACTGCGGCATCGGTGAGGGCCTGGGTGCGGCGGTGGCGCAGGATGGTCGAGACCGACAGCTCCTCGAAGGAGCCGTCGGGAAGCCGGGCGGGGATATCGACGGCGTTGTGCCGGGCGTAGACCCCCGGGGTGGGTAGCGGTGTGGGCCGGTGCCCGGGATCGCGGAACCGGCGCCGGGAAAGTTCTCGCTGGCCGAGTTTCGGTCCGAAGTGTTCGCGGTGCGCGAGCAACATGGCGCCGATGGTGGCCGCGATGAGCAGCGCGCCGGTGAGTTCGAACGCCCATACGTAGCGGACGAAGATCAGCTCGGCGAGTTCGCCGATCACATCGCGGCCCGGGAACCCGGTGGCGGGGAATTCGATTCCGGAACGGCGCACCCCGTGCGCGATACCGGTGCACAGCAGCAGCCCGAAGCCGGCCCCCACCACGACGGCGGCGATCCGCTGGCCGCGCAGGGTCTCCCGCAGTGACTCCGCGGAATCGACGCCCACCAGCATCAGCACGAACAGGAACAGCATCATGACCGCGCCCGTGTAGACCACGATCTGCACCACGCCGAGGAACAGCGCGTCCTGAGCGATGTAGAACACCGCGAGGGTGATCATCGTGGCCGCCAGGCAGATGGCCGAGTGAACGGCCTTGGCGGCGAACACCATACCGAGCGCGCCCAGTACGGCCAGGGGCGCGAGGATCCAGAACTGCACCGCCTCCCCGGTTCCCGTCTCGGACAGGGGCGCGGCGGCGAGGAGGCCGGTCGAGGTGGCGAGCGTCATCGGGGGCCTCCCTGGGCGGTATCCGCGGTGGGTCGTTCCGGGGTGCCCCGGACCCGGCCCAGGTAGTAGTCGGCCTCCGTGGCGCCCGGGCTCATGGCATGCGGCGGGGCCTGCATATCCGGCGCGAGCGGGGCGAGCAGCCGGTCCTTCTCGTAGATCAGGTCGGCGCGGTTGTCGTCGGTGAGCTCGTAGTCGTTGGTCATGGTGAGGGCGCGGGTGGGGCAGGCCTCGATGCACAGACCGCATCCGATACAGCGCAGATAGTTGATCTGATACACCCGGCCGTAGCGCTCACCCGGGGAGAACCGCTGCTCGTCGGTGTTGTCGGCGCCTTCGACGTAGATGGCGTCGGCGGGGCAGGCCCAGGCGCACAGTTCGCAGCCGATGCACTTCTCCAGCCCGTCGGGATGGCGGTTGAGCTGATGGCGGCCGTGGTAGCGCGGCGCCGTCGGGACCTTCTCCTCGGGATAGAACTCGGTGTTCGGCTTCTTGAACATCGTGAGGAAGGTGACCGCGAAACCGGCCAGCGGCGCGAACAACCCGGGCGAGGAGGTGATGGTCGATGTCTTTTCCGGTAGCGGTGGGGTGGGGAACCCCAGGAACACCTCGGTCCCGCCCGCTGATCTCGGTGCGGCGCCGGGAGCCGGGAGATCGTCCTCGGGGCCGAATTCCGGCGCCCGGGCCGGGGCGTTACCGGCCCGCAGGAACAGTCCGATCAGCAGCCCGGTGATCAGCAGTCCGGCGATCACCAGGATCGGGGTGGCCACGGGGTAGCCCTCGAGGTCGAGCACGAGCACCCGGGCGGTGGCCACCACCATCACCCAGGCCAGTGACGTCGGAATGAGTAGTTTCCAGCCCAGGTTCATGAACTGGTCGTAGCGCAGGCGGGGCAGCGTTCCGCGCAACCAGATGAAGACGAACAGGAACATCCAGACCTTGGCGGTGAACCACAGCAGCGGCCACCAGCCCGAATTCGCGCCCGCCCACAGATTGATCGGGAACGGCGCCCGCCAGCCGCCGAGGAACATGGTGGTCGCCAGAGCCGAAACGGTGGCCATGTTCACGTATTCGGCGAGCATGAACATGGCGAACTTCAGCGACGAGTACTCGGTGTGGAAACCGCCGACGAGTTCGCCCTCCGCCTCGGGCAGATCGAACGGCGCCCGGTTGGTCTCGCCGACCATGGAGATGCAGTAGATGAGGAAGGAGGGCAGCAGCAGGAAGACGTACCAGGTCGGTTGCTGGGCGGCGATGATCCCCGAGGTGGCCATGGTGCCGCCGAGCAGGAAGACCGCCGCGAAGCACAGGGCCATGGCGATCTCGTAGGAGATCACCTGCGCGGTGGAGCGCAATCCGCCGAGCAGCGGATACGTCGAACCCGACGCCCAGCCCGCGAGCACGATCCCGTATACGCCGATCGAGGTGACCGCGAGGATGTACAGCACACCCACCGGTAGATCGGTCAGCTGCAGGGCGGTGTTCTGCCCGAATATCGAGACCTCCGGCCCGAACGGGATGACCGCGAAGGCGAGGACGGCGGAGACCACCGAGATGATCGGGGCGAGGATGAATATCGGCTTGTCGACGATGGCGGGGACGATATCTTCCTTGAACGCCATCTTCACGCCGTCGGCGGCGCTCTGCAGCAGCCCCTTGGGGCCGACCCGGTCGGGACCGACCCGCATCTGCATCCAGGCCACGACCTTGCGTTCGATCAGCACCCCGAAGAGCACGGTCAGCAAGAGGAAAACGAAGATGGCCACGGCTTTGGCGGCGACCAGCCACAGCGGGTCGTGACCGAAGAGCGACAGGTCATACATGCTCGGATGCCTCCGTCCGATGGTCGGCGCGCCGCACCGTGACGACGCTGCCCGGTCCGGCACCGAGATCGGTGTAGAGCGAGCAGCCGGGTGAGTTCATCGGCAGCCAGACCACCCGGTCCGGCATCTCGGTGACCGCCGCGGGGAGGGTGACCGTGCCGTATTCGGTGCCGACCGTCACCGGATCACCGTCGGCCGCACCCGCTTCGGCGGCGGTGGCGGCCGACAGCCGCACCACCGGTGGCCGGGCGATACCGGCCAGGTTCGGCTCACCGTCCTGCATGCGGCCGCGATCCAGCAGCATCCGCCAGCCCGCCAGGACCGCCGACCCCGGCCCGGCCGAGGCCGCCGGCGTGGCCGGATATTGCGGCGGGGCGGTGGTCGTGCCGGTCCAGGATCCGAGCCGGTCGAGTTCGGCGCGGGCGGCGGCGGTATCGGGTACGCCGAGGGCGACGCCCATCTCCGCGGCGAGGCTGTGCAACACCCGCTGATCGGACAGCGGCGCGGCGGTCCGCCGCACGGTGTTGTCGGTCAGTGCCGCCGCGAACGGCCGGGGCCGGCCCTCCCAGGTGCGGAAGGTGCCGGATTTCTCGGTGGCCGTCGCGACCGGGAACACCACATCGGCCAGGGCGGTGACCTCGCTGTGCCGCTGCTCCAGCGATACCACGAAATCGGCTGCCGACAGCGCGGCCCGGGCGGCGCCGGGGTCGGGCAGATCGGCCAGTTCCACCCCGCCGACCAGGAACCTGCCACCGGTCGCGGTGCCCGCCAGGATCGCACCGGTATCGCGTCCGGGGCCGGCGGGCAGTTCGGGGATGTTCCAGACTTCGCAGACCTGCCGGCGGGCCTCGGGATCGGCGAGCGGACGCCCGCCCGGCAGCAGCGCCGGCAGGGCGCCCGCTTCCACAGCGCCGCGCTCGCCCGCGCGCCGCGGCACCCAGGCCAGCGCGGCACCGGTATGCGCGGCGAGCCGGACCGCCGCCGACAGTGCGCCGGGGGCCGCCGCCAGCCGTTCCCCGGCCAGGATCACCGCGCCCGGTTCGCGCAGTAGGCGGGCCAGGACGTCGGGACCGGGGGTCATACCGGGGGATTCGAGAGCGGTGAGGATCCGGGCCTCGTCACCGGGCACCGCCGGGACCACAGTGCCCGCCATCCGCTCCAGCCCCCGCGAAGCGAACGCCGCCAGGGAGAAGACCTGGAGACCGCCGGTCCGTGCCGCCTTGCGCAGCCGCAGATAGACGATGGGGGATTCTTCCTCCGGTTCGAAACCGGCGAGCAGCACAACGGGCGCGGCGGCGAGACTCTCGTAACTCACGGCGTCGGTATGGCCCGCGACCCAGGCGCCCAGGAATTCGGCTTCTTCCGCGGAATGGGCCCGGGCCCGGAAATCGATATCGTTGGTGCCCAGCACCGCCCGCGCGAATTTGGCGTAGCTGTAGGCCTCCTCCTCGGTTACCCGGCCACCGGGCAGCACCGCCGGCCTGCCGTCGCCGGTGCGCAGACCGCGGGCCGCCGCGGCCAGCGCCTCCGACCACGAGCAGGGCGCGAGTTCACCGTCCGGGCCGCGCAGCAGCGGGGAGGTGAGGCGATCGGGTTCGGTGGCGTAGGCGAACGCCCACCGGCCCTTGTCGCAGTTCCATTCTTCGTTGACCTGCGGATCGTCACCGGCCAGGCGTCGCAGCACCTTGCCGCGGCGGTGGTCGGTGCGCTGGGCGCAACCGGAGGCGCAGTGCTCGCAGATATTCGGGCTCGACACCAGGTCGAAGGGGCGGGCCCGGAACCGGTAGCTGGTGCCGGTGAGCGCGCCGACCGGGCAGATCTGGACGGTGTTGCCGGAGAAATAGGAATCGAGTGGTTCGTGTTCGGCCGTACCGACCTGCTGCAGGGCGCCGCGGTCGAGCAGTTCGATGAACGGATCTCCGGCTACCTGCTGGGAGAAGCGGGTACACCGGGCGCACAGCACACAGCGTTCGCGGTCCAGCAGCACGGCGGTGGACAGCGGAATCGGTTTCGGGAAGGTGCGTTTGACGCCCTCGAACCGGGTCTCGGTGCGGCCGGTCGACATGGCCTGGTTCTGCAGTGGGCATTCGCCGCCCTTATCGCAGACGGGGCAGTCCAGCGGATGGTTGATCAGCAGCAGTTCCATCACACCCTGCTGCGATCTCGCCGCGGTCTCCGAGCTCAGCTGGGTGCGGGCCACCATGCCCTCGGTGACCGGCATGGTGCAGGAGGCCACCGGTTTCCGCTGACCCTCCACTTCCACCAGGCACTGCCGGCAGGCGCCCACCGGCGCCAGCAGCGGATGATCGCAGAACCGCGGGATCTGCACGCCGATCAGTTCGGCGGCGCGGATGAGCAGGGTGCCGGGCGGCACACCGACCGTCGTCCCGTCGATGGTGAGGGTGACCAGCTCGGCGGGCTGCAGATCGGCGGAATCGGAGCGAACAGTGGCTGTCATCGGTTTCCCTCTCCGGCCGCGGATCCGGCCCAGGCGGTCGCGCGGGCGGGATCGAAGGGGCAGCCACCCTGTTCCAGATGGGTGATGTACTCGTCGCGGAAATACTTCATCGAGGAGATGATGGGACTGGCCGCACCGTCGCCGAGCGCGCAGAAGGATTTGCCGTTGATGTTGTCGGCGATATCCAGCAGCTTGTCGAGATCGGCGGTGGTTCCCGACCCCGCCTCCAGCCGGGTGAGCAGCTGCACCAGCCAGTAGGTGCCCTCCCGGCACGGGGTGCATTTCCCGCAGGATTCGTGGGCGTAGAACTCCGTCCAGCGCAGTACCGCCCGCACCACGCAGGTGGTGTCGTCGAAGATCTGCAGCGCCTTGGTGCCCAGCATGGAACCGCTCGCCATCACGTTCTCGTAGTCCAGCGGGACATCCAGATGTTCGGCGGTGAACAGCGGCGTCGAGGAACCACCCGGGGTCCAGAATTTCAGATCGTGTCCGGCGCGGACACCGCCGGCGTAGCCGAGCAGTTCCCGCAGGGTGATGCCCAGCGGTGCCTCGTACTGGCCGGGCCGGGCGATATGGCCCGACAGCGAGTACAGGGTGAAACCGGGGGACTTCTCGCTACCCATGGAGCGGAACCAGCCGGTGCCGAACCGCAGGATCGGCGGCACGCTGGCAATGGATTCCACATTGTTCACCACCGTCGGACTGGCGTACAGCCCGGCGACCGCGGGAAACGGCGGTCGCAACCGGGGCTGGCCACGCCGGCCCTCGAGGGAATCCAGCAGCGCCGTTTCCTCACCGCAGATATAGGCGCCGGCGCCGGCATGGACCACGAGTTCGAGATCGAAACCGGACCCGAGGATATCGCGGCCCAGCAGCCCGGCGGCATAGGCCTCGGCCACCGCGGCCTGCAACCGGCGCAGGACCGGAACCACCTCGCCGCGCAGATAGATGAACGCGTGCGCGGCGCGGATCGCGTAGGCCGCGATGATCACGCCTTCGATCAGCGCATGCGGATCCGCCAGCATCAACGGGATGTCCTTGCAGGTCCCCGGTTCGGATTCGTCGGCGTTGACCACCAGGTAGTGCGGTTTCACCGTGCCGTCCGATTCGGGATCCTGCGGGATGAAACCCCATTTCATCCCGGTCGGGAAACCGGCGCCGCCGCGGCCGCGCAACCCGGCGTCCTTGACCGTGGCGATCACCTCGTCGGGCGTCATCCCGAAGGCGACCGGCAGCGCGTCGTAACCGCCGTGGGCGCGGTAGGTGTCCAGGGTCCACGATTTCGGCAGACCCCAGTGCTTGCTCAGAACGGGTGTCAGCGTCACGGCGTACCGCCCTCGGCCGGGTCGGGTGCGCGCAGACCCTGTTCACGTGCTGTGTCCAGCCCGGCCAGCGTCGGCGCCCCGGGCTCCCCGTCCAGGACGCCGGGGCGGGTATCCGGGAACCCGGCCAGCACCCGTGCCGTCTCCCGGAAGGTGCACAGCGGCGCCCCCCGAGTGGGGGTGACCGTCTGGCCGGCGCGCAGGGCGTCGACCAGGGCCCGCGCCGACTCCGGGGTCTGATTATCGAAGAACTCCCAGTTCACCATGACCACCGGTGCGTAGTCGCAGGCCGCGTTGCATTCGATGTGTTCGAGGGTGACCGCGCCGTCGGAGGTGGTGTCTCCGTGCCCGATTCCCAGATGGGAGCGCAGCGCGGCGAAGATCGCGTCACCGCCGAGTACCGCGCACAGGGTGTTGGTGCACACCCCGACGTGGTAGTCGCCGGTGGGGACCCGCCGGTACATGGAGTAGAAGGTGGCCACGGCGGTGACCTCGGCGCCGGTGAGCCCGAGCAGTTCGGCGCAGAACTCGATACCGGTACTGCTGACATGGCCTTCCTCGGCCTGCACCAGATGCAGCAGCGGTAACAGGGCCGACCGGGGCTGCGGGTACCGGTCGATGATCTCCTTCGCGTCCGGTTCGAGCCGGGCCCGGACGTCGGCGGGATACGGCTGCGGCCGGGTGCTCAGGCGCAACAGGATTTCGGTCAACGGTCCACACCGCCCATCACGGGATCGATACTGGCGACCGCGGCGATCACATCGGCGACCATGCCGCCCTCGCACATCGCCGCCACGGCCTGCAGATTGGTGAACGAGGGGTCGCGGTAGTGCACGCGGTAGGGACGGGTGCCGCCGTCGCTGACCATATGCACCCCGAGTTCGCCGCGGGGCGATTCCACCGCCTCGTACACCTGCCCGGGCGGTACCCGCATCCCCTCGGTGACCAGTTTGAAGTGGTGGATGAGGCCCTCCATCGAGGTGCCCATGATCTTGCCGATATGCCGCGGTGAGTTGCCCAGGCCGTCGTCACCCAGGGTCAGATCGGCCGGCCAGGCGATCTTCTTGTCCGAGACCATCACCGGCCCCGGCCGCAACCGGTCCAGGCACTGCTCCACGATCTTCAGCGATTCCTTCATCTCCTCGATCCGGATGAGGTACCGGCCGTAGCAGTCGCAGGTGTCGGTGGTGGGGACCGCGAACTCGTAGGTCTCGTATCCGCAGTAGGGCATGGCCTTGCGCAGATCGTGCGGCAGGCCGGTGGAGCGCAGCACCGGGCCGGTGACCCCGAGGGCGATACAACCGGTGAGGTCGAGGTAGCCGATATCCTGGGTGCGGGCCTTGAAGATCGGGTTGTGGGTGAGCAGATGTTCCATATCGCGCAGCCGTTTCGGCATCAGCTCGAGCAGTTCCCGGACCTTGGTGACGCCGTCGTCCGGGAGGTCCTGGGCGATACCGCCCGGCCGGACGAAGGCGTGGTTCATCCGCAGCCCGGTGATCGTCTCGAAGACGTCCAGGATCAGTTCGCGTTCCCGGAACCCGAACAGCATGGGGGTGAGGGCGCCCAGTTCCATACCGCCGGTGGCCAGGGCCACCAGATGCGACGAGATGCGGTTGAGTTCCATGAGCAGCACGCGGATCACGGTGGCGCGCTCGGGAATATCCTCGGTGACCCCGAGCAGCCGTTCCACCGCGAGGCAGAAGGCTGTCTCGTTGAAGAACGGCGAGAGGTAGTCCATCCGGGTCACGAACGTGACGCCCTGGGCCCAGTTCCGGAACTCGAGATTCTTCTCGATCCCGGTGTGCAGGTAGCCGATTCCGCAGCGGGCCTCCACCACGGTCTCGCCCTCGATCTCCAGGATGAGGCGCAGCACGCCGTGGGTGGACGGATGCTGCGGGCCCATATTGACGACGATGCGTTCCTCGCCCGCTCCGCGCAGGGCGTCGGCCACCTCGTCCCAGTCCTGTCCCGCGACGGTGATCGCGGGCGCGGTGGTCTCGTCGCGGCCGCCGCCGGGCGGCGGCGCGGGGTTGTCGTGGCCGGGTCCGCCGGAAACCCCGGGCCGCGTATCGATCTCGCTCATCAGCTGTACGCCCTCCGCTCATCGGGCGGCGGGATGCGCGCGCCCTTGTACTCGACCGGAATCCCGCCGAGCGGGTAGTCCTTGCGTTGCGGGTGACCGCGCCAGTCGTCGGGCATCGTGATGCGGGTCAGCGACGGGTGGCCGTCGAAGCGGATCCCGAAGAAGTCGTAGGTCTCCCGCTCGTGCCAGTCGCAGGTCGGGTACACCCGGTACAGCGACGGGATATGCGGGTCGGAATCCGGTGCGGCCACCTCGAGCCGCACGCGGCGCCCGTGGGTGATGGAGTTCAGGTGGTAGACGGCGCGCAGTTCGCGACCGGTGTCGTCCGGGTAGTGGACTCCGCTCACACCGAGACACAGTTCGAAACGCAGTGCGGGATCGTCACGCAGGGCCCGGGCCACCGCCACCAGATGGTCGCGGCGCACGTACAGGGTGAGTTCCCCGCGATCGGCCACGATCCGCTCGATCGCGGCGTCGAATCCCGGACCCGGTGCGAGGGCGACGCGCAGCAGTTCGATCCCCTCGTCGAACCAGCCGCCGTAGGGCGGCGCGCTGCCGCCCGGCAGCGCGACCTCGTGGACCAGCCTGCCGTATCCGGAGGTGTCGCCACTGCCGGCGATTCCGAACATGCCCCGGCGCACGCCGATCACCTCGTCGTGCGGGCCCACCGGCTGCTCCGGTTCCACGGCCCGGCTGTCGGTCGATTCGGGACGGTCGGCGCTCATCGCAGCAACCCCTCCATCCGGATGGTCGGGGTGGCCGCCAGCGCCGCCTGTTCGGCCGCGCGGACGGCCTCGGCCCGGTTCACACCCATCGGGGTCTCCTGGATCTTGGCGTGCAGGGCCAGGATCGCGTTGAGCAGCATCTCGGGCCGCGGCGGGCAGCCCGGGAGGTAGATATCGACCGGCACCACATGGTCGACGCCCTGCACGATGGCGTAGTTGTTGAACATCCCGCCGGAGGAGGCGCAGACACCCATGGCCAGTACCCATTTCGGCTCGGTCATCTGGTCGTAGACCTGGCGCAGGACCGGCGCCATCTTCTGGCTGACCCGCCCGGCCACGATCATCAGATCGGCCTGCCGCGGGGAGGCGCGGAAAACCTCCATCCCGAAGCGCGCCGAGTCGAACCGGCCACCCCCGGTGGCCATCATCTCGATCGCGCAGCAGGCCAGGCCGAAGGTGGCCGGCCAGACCGACCCCTTGCGCATATAACCCGCCATGGCTTCGACCGTGCTGAGCACGAAACCGCTGGGCAGTTTCTCTTCCAAACCCATGTCCGACTACTCCCTGGGTCTAGTACCGGCGCCCCGGCGCCGGTACGGCTGATCGGAGGTTCGCGGCTAGTCCCAGCTCAGGCCGCCGCGCCGCCATTCGTAGGCGTAGGCGACCGAGACGTTGACGATGAACAGCGCCATCGCCACCAGGCCGAACACCCCGAGCGCATCGATATGGACCGCCCACGGGTAGAGGAACACGATCTCGATATCGAAGATGATGAACAGCATCGCGGTGAGGTAGTACTTCACCGGGAAGCGTTGTCCGGTAATACTTCCCGCGCCGCCGGCGGTCGCATGCGGAGTCGGCTCGATACCGCATTCGTAGGCCTGTAGCTTGGCGCGGTTGTAGCGTTTGGGGCCGATGAGGCCGGCGATCAGGATCGAGATCACCGCGAACGCGGCGCCTACCGCGCCGAGAACCAGTATCGGCAGTTCGGTGTTCACGACTGCGCTTCCCCTCCTTGCGAACTGGAATCCCGCGGTGGTGCCGCCGGATTCCGCGAACGGGGCCGGGCGGTCGATGGGTACGGCCCGCGCCGCCGGAACGTCCCCGTGATCCGAGATCGGCCGGGGGAGTATTCGCCGCCGCGGGTTATATGTCATCTCCCGCGCTCATGTGAGCTACAGCACAGCCTACAACTGTTACGCCTGGGCCAACGCGGATTTACGGGCCGCTTTGATCGAATTCGGGACTGAGATTTATGAGCGAATGAACGTAATCGAACTCAGGCCACCGGGCGGCGGCGCAGCACCTCGACCACGATCTCGGTGAGCCGCAACGGGTCGATCGGATGCGCGGCGACAGCCTCGGCGCGCGACCAGTTCGCCAGCCAGGCGTCATCGGCGCGGCCGGTGAGCACGATCAGCGGCGGGCAGCCGGCGATCTCGTCCTTGAGTTGTTTGGCCAGGCCCATTCCGCCGACCGGGGCGGATTCGCCGTCCAGGACGGCGAGATCGGCGGCGCCGGCGTCCATCCGTTCCAATACCACCGGGGCGGTGGCCACTTCGAGGTACTCGAGCGGTGGTAGGTCGGGGTGCGGACGGCGACCCAGCGCCGACATCACCTGGTTCCGGGTGTCGGCGTCGTTGCTGTAAACCAGGACCCGCAGCGCGGCGGGAGGATTCGCATCGGCCACGTCCGCATGGTACGTCCGCGCGCGTGTTCTCGGTGGCACCTTGGCCGAGAAGGGTCCGTGACCGGGCCGGTACGATGCCGGCGTGACGGAGGAGACGGTCGGCGAACTCATCGATACGGTCGCCTGGGTGCTGATCGTGGAGGGACGGATCCTGTGCGCCCGGCCGCGGGACAAGGACGTGTTCTTCATTCCGGGCGGGAAGCGCGAACCCGGGGAGAGCGATAGGCAGACCCTGCTGCGGGAGGTCGCCGAGGAACTCACCGTCGCGCTGGTTCCGGGGACCGTGGAACATGTGGGCGTCTACGAAGCGGTGGACGGCGCGGCGCTGGTCCGGATGAGCTGCTACCGGGCGGACTACCGGGGAACGCTCGCCGCGAGCAGCGAGATCGCCGAACTGGCGTGGTTCGGCTACGCCGACCGGCCGCGGGTGCCGCCGGTGGACCGGCTGCTGTTCGACGAACTGCACGCCGCCGGACTACTGCCCTGAGTGCCGCGGCGGGGCCGGGGACCGGCCCCGCCGGCGATCAGCTCTGCTTGGTGGTGAGATTCGGCCGGGTCGCCCGGTCGATGAGATGCTCGATCAGGCTGAGCAGCACATTCTTCGCCGAGACCCGATCGCGGGCGTCGCACAGCATCACCGGGATGGCCGCTTCCAGATCGAGCGCGTCGCGGACCTCGTCGATGGTGTAGCGCGGCGCGCCGTCGAAACAGTTCACCGCGATCAGGAAGGGCAGGCCGCGCCGCTCGAAATAATCGATGGCGGCGAAGGAGTTGCCCAGCCGGCGGGTATCGGCCAGCACCACGGCGCCGAGGGCGCCGCGGGCCAGTTCGTCCCACAGGAACCAGAAGCGGTCCTGTCCGGGTGTACCGAACAGGTACAGCACCAGATCCTTGTCGATCGTGATGCGGCCGAAGTCGAGTGCGACGGTGGTGGTCGTCTTGGATTCGACACCGGACAGATCGTCGATCCCCGTACTGAGTTCGGTGATCATCTCCTCGGTGCGCAGCGGCGGGATCTCACTGATCGAGGCCACCATGGTGGTCTTGCCGACGCCGAAACCACCGGCGATGAGGACCTTCACCGACGCAGCAAGAGCCGGTGCCCCGGGGTCCATCCGGGCAGGGTCAAATTTTTCGGATTCCATCCAGTACCGCTCGCAATATGTTGAAGTCGCCGGGACCGGACTCCATCTGCACCGGAGCCCGGAAGATCAGATGGCCGTCACCGATCAGATCTCCGACGAGAATCTTGGTCACCGCCAGCGGCAGTTTCAAGGCGGCTGCCACCTCCGCCACGGTTTGTGCTTCTGTGCACAGGTGCACGATATCGATGTACTCGGGTTCACTGCGGCGCAACGGCGGGGCTCCCCGGGCTTTGACCACGACCGTGAGCATATCCAGATCGTGGCCCGCGCCCATGGTGCGGCCCCGGGTGATGGCGTACGGACGCACCAGAGGTCCGGCGTCGTCGTCGTACCAGGGTTCCCGTGTACCGGTCATCGCGGTGCCGCTGTTCTCACGGTTGCGGTGTATCGGCCCCGGTTCCGCTGCGGGAACTGGTCGAGAGATGGCTGCCCACCCGCTGCACGGTCAGATTCATCTCGTAGGCGACCATGCCCAGGTTGGCGTCCGCGGCCGCCTGCACCGCGATGCAGGCGTTGTCGCCCGCGGAGGTGACGAACAGGACCGCCCGGTCGAGTTCGATCACCGCCTGCCGGACGTTCCCGCCTTCGAACCGGGCGCCCGCGCTGCGGGCCAGTCCGTGCAGGGTGGACGACATCGCCGCGAAGTGCTCGGCTTCGGTGCGATCCATTTTCGAGGAGTGGCCGAGCAGCATTCCGTCGGTGGACAGTACGACCGCCAGCCGGACCCCCGCGAGTCGCTCGACGAGGTCGTCGAGCAGCCAGTTCAGATCACCTTGAGTGGAAGTGGACACTTAGCCTTCCTGTTCATCCGGGGACGCGCCGTCCGACGTCGGGCTCCCGGAATCCGCGGCCGACAGGGGCCTGCGGCCCTGCCGGGTGCCGTTTTCGATCGCCGCCATCAGGTCTCGGGCCTGTTCGGCCGAGCGTGGCCGCGTCGTCGCGTCCTGCGTGGCTCCCGAATCTTCCGGTCGCGGTGCGACTTTAGCCTGCCTGGTACGGCGTGGTAAAGCCGGACGACCGTCGGCCAGCACTTCCGGTTCGGCGGCGGTCTCCGGGGCGCCCGCCGAAGGCGCCGCCGTATCGGCGGGATCGGCCGCCGGCGGCGTGCTCGGCGCTGCCGGTACGGGGGCGCCGAGGACCGGTCGTGGCCGGTCCTGGACCAGGGTCGCGGTGGCGACGGCCTCGCCGCCGGGCTCAGCGCCGTCCTCCGGGCCCGGCTGTACGGCCCGGGGCAGTCCGGTGAGCGGGGTGGTCTCCTCCGCGGGGTCGGTGAGCAGGCCCGCCGGGACGATGACGACCGCGCGTACGCCGCCGTACTCCGATTCCCACAGGCGGACCGAGATCCCGTGGCGGCCGGCCAGCTGCGCCACCACGAAGATGCCGAGGCGGGAATCGCTCTGCAGCGAGGCGACCTCGAAGTTCGGCGGGCTGTCGAGGAGGTCGTTGAGACGTTCGCGGGTGTCCTCGGGGATTCCCATGCCCTGGTCGGTGATCTCCACGGCCACGCCTTTACCGATCACCGAACCGGTGACCTGCACTCGCGACTGCGGCGGCGAGAACGAGGTGGCGTTGTCGACGAGTTCGGCGAGCAGATGGATCAGATCACCCACCGCGCTCCCGGCGACCCGCATTTCGGGCAGCCGGGCCAGGCGCACGCGGGTGTAGTCCTGGGTCTCGCCGACCGCGCTGCGCACCAGATCCACCAGGGGCACCGGAGCGCGCCACTGGCGGCCCGGTTTGCCGCCGCCGAGCACGGTGAGGTTCTCGGCGTTGCGGCGTTCACGGGTGGCGAGGTGGTCGAGTTTGAACAGGATGTCCAGCATCGCCGGATCCTCTTCGCGCCGTTCGGCCTCGTCCAGGATCTCCAGTTGTTTGTGGACGACGATCTGGCTGCGGTGCGCGATGTTCAGGAAGATCGACTTGACGCCCTCCTGGGTGCGGGCCTCGGTGACCGCGGCGGTGACCGCGACCGCGTGCGCGTGTTCGAAGGCGGTGGCCACCGCCCCCAGCTCGTCGTGCCCGAAGTCGAGTTTCGCGGCGGCCTCGGATTCGTCGATGTCCTCCCCGGACCGGAGCCGGGCGAGCATATCGGGCAGTCGTTCGTCGGCCAGGGCCAAGGTGTGGTCGCGCAACCGGACCAGGCGGTGGATGAAACGGTTGGCCAGCACCAGCGAGACGCCGAACGCCGCCGCCGAGATCACCAGTACGGCCAGTCCGATGAGCAGCGACTGGGTCGTGGTGCGTGCCGCCGCGTCCAGCGACGTCTGCTGCATGACCTGGTTCTGCTCGTCCCACAGTTCGAGCATTTCGTGATTGACGTGATCGGCGGCGGCCTGCCACGCCGCGAGCTGCGCCGGTGGCAGCGGAGCCGAACTCTCGCCGGACTCCGCGCCGGGCGTGCTGCGGGCGATGAGCGTGTTCTCGGTGCGCACCAGCTGCTGCCACTGGGGGCTGCTCAGGAGATTGCGCAGCCGTTCGGCGGGTTCGGCGTCGAGTTCGGCGGCCATCAGGGCCGTCTCGGTGTGGTAGAAGCCGGTCTGCTGGAAGTATTCCTCGGGCAGGGCGACCGGTTTTCCGGTGCGCAACGCCGCCCCGGCGAGCCCGTGGCTGCGGGAGGTCGCCTCGAGCAGATGCATGATGCGGGTGGACAGGGCGAGCTGGGTGGCCGCTTCCGCGTCGGGCGCGAAGGAACGCGAGAGATGCGCGCCCACGGCCAGCGCGTCCAAGAGGCGCGCGTAGAAGGTGTAGGCGTCGCCGGGGGACACCGTCCGGGCGTCGACCGCGGTGCGGATGTTGCCGAGTTGCTGGATGAGCGTGGTGAAGGATCCGACATCGTCGGAGATCTCGTCCGGTTGCAGATCGCGTAGCCGTTGGGCCGAATCGACCAGGCCGCGCAGGGCCTGCTCGCTGTTGGGCCGAACGGCGGCCAGGGCGGCGGCGGCCTCCGGATCACCCGATAAGTAGGTGAGCGTCAGGCGACGTTCGTTCTGGACGATCTCGTACACCGTGCGGGTGGGTCCGGAGGCTTCCCGCATCGCTTCGGTCACCTGGCGGTCGTGCTGTCCCTGGTCGATCAGATAGCCCGTCGCACCCACACCGACCACCAACAGGGTCAGGCTCGGGATGAGTGCGATGGCCAGGATCCGGGCGCGGACACCGAGCCTCGCTCTGAACATCGCCACAAAGTAGCCGTTCAGAGCTCGAAGTGCACATCGAATCCCATTGAACAGGACTCCTTTTGACACCGAGTCGGGAATGTGACGCGCGATGGGTGCCGAGCGGCGGCGCCGATGGGTAGATTCTCTTCCGACCTCGGATTTCGCCGATAGGTAGGAGGTATCGATGCCGGTCCCGGACACCGCCGTATTCGATCGACTGTCCGCCCTGGCCGCGATCGACGATCCCGGCGCCGGGCCCGCCGCCGAACTCGCCGAGGTCTTCACCGGCCGGCCTCTGGGCACCATACCGGTCGGGACGGCCGAGGATGTCGCCGCCGCCGTCGGCCGGGCCCGCGCCGCGTGGCCGCAGTGGGCCGCGCGGCCGGTGAGTGAGCGGGCCCGGGTACTGCACCGTTTCCGGGCCTCGGTCGTCGAGCACCGTGCCGCCCTGATGGATGTGATCCAGGCCGAAACCGGAAAGGCGCGCTGGGCGGCTCAGGAGGAGGTCATGGGGCTGGTGTTCGCCGCGCGCTATTACGCGCGGATCGCACCGCCGCTCCTGGCGGAGCAGCGGGTGCCCGGTGCGTTCCCGGTCGTGAACCGGGCGACGGTGGGCGCACGCCCGGTGGGGGTGGTCGCGGTGATCGCACCGTGGAACTACCCGCTGGTGCTCTCGCTGGGGGATGCGATACCGGCGCTGCTGGCGGGGAACGCCGTGGTGCTGAAACCGGACAGCCGGACCCCGTTCTCCGCGCTGGCCGGCGCCGATCTGCTCTATCGGGCGGGGCTGCCGCGAGATCTGCTGGCGGTGGTGCCCGGCCCGGGTGCGGTGGTCGGTTCGGCGATGGCGGACACCTGCGATTATCTGATGTTCACCGGGTCTTCGGCCACCGGTCGTACGCTCGCCCGCCGGTGCGGTGACCGGCTGATCGGATTCTCCGCCGAACTGGGCGGCAAGAACCCGATGATCGTCACAGAGGATGCGAATATCGCGCGCGCCGCCCGCGCGGCGGTCCGAGCCTGTTTCTCCAACGCCGGGCAGCTGTGTATCTCCATCGAACGTATCTATGTGCAGCGCGCGATCGCCGAGGAATTCACCGCGGCTTTCGCGGCCGCGGTGGAATCGGCGAAACTGGGTGCCGTCTATGACAATTCGGCCGATATCGGATCATTGATCTCCGAGGACCAACTGCGGACGGTGAGCGGTCACCTCGCCGACGCGGTGGAGCGGGGCGCCCGGATCCGGACCGGTGGCAGGCCACGGCCCGATATCGGGCCGCTGTTCTTCGAACCGACCGTGCTCACCGGGGTGACCGACGAGATGGTCTGTGGACGGACGGAGACCTTCGGGCCGCTGGTGGCGGTGTATCCCGTGGATACGGTGGACGAGGCGGTGGCCGCCGCCAACGACAGCGACTACGGGCTGAACGCCAGTGTCTGGGCGGGTAGCCCGGCCGAAGGTGAGCGGATCGCGCGCCGCCTGCGCACCGGAACCGTCTGTGTGAACGAGGGCTACGCCCCGGCGTGGGGCAGTACGGCCGCGCCGATGGGCGGAATGGGGCAGTCCGGGGTGGGGCGGCGGCACGGACCGAACGGACTGCTGAAGTTCACCGAGCCCCAGTCGGTGGTGACCACTCGTTTCCTGAATCTCGACCCGCCGCCGCTGATCCCGCGGGATCTCTGGCAGCGGATCCTGATGGGTATCACGCGCGGTCTGCGGTTCTGGCCGGGCCGCTGAGCGCGGCCGGGGTCAGCTTCCGGCGCCGCGGCCGCGGCGCCGGGCGTCGAGGGCCGCGGTTTCGGTGGCGCTGAGCCGGCGGGCCCGGAGCAGGAAGGTCGCCGAGGGCCCCGGCACCGCGCCGCCGGCGTCACCGGCCGGGGCGGGGCCGAGGTCGGGGGGAACATCGACGGTGAGATGTTCGCGGTGGAAGCGGGTATAGGCCTGTTCGCTCATCCACAGTTCGGTATGCCAGGCGAGACGCCCGAACAGGGTATCGCCCTCGGCGGCGCGGAAATCGCGGATCGGCAGCCATTTCGGGCTCGGATCACCGGGGCCGTGGTGGGGCAGATAGAGCAGGATCGGGCCGTGGTGCTCGATCAACTCGCGTAACGCGTTGCGGGCCCGATCGGTGACCGCGACCCGGTCGCTGCGATAGGCCATCAGCAACCCCGTGCCGGGCCGCGGTCGCCCGCCGGCAGCAACGAACAGATCCGATGAGACATCTCGCTCCCTCGCCCTCGGTATACCGTGCGGCGCCCGCCGCGGCGCCCGGTTTCCGGTCTGCCGCGGCCCCGGTGTCCGGGTGGCTTCGTCGCCGGCATTCTTGCGAACACATTCTTGCGTATTGGGATCGCGGGAGCGAGAGGGTGGCGTGCGACCGGTGAAAAGCGTTGTGGTATATGAACGAAGCGCGCCGCCCCGGTGTTCCCGGCGACGGTCCCGCCGCCGGGAGCCGCGCGTCATCGCTTACTACTTCCGGATGAAGATTCCGGCGATATCGGCGCGTTCGATCGGAGTGTCGGCATTGGCCTGCACACTGCACAGGCCGTCCACCGCGGCCATCGACAGATCCACATTGGTCCCGGTGGGTTCGCGGCCGAGCTGTTCCTCGAGGAACTTCGTGATGGTGACCCGCTTGGTCTTCTGATCCTGCTGAACGTATTCGCGGCACGGGGTGTCGCCACCCTTGTTGAGCGCCTGTTCGATCTCGGTACAACCGGCCAGTGCCAGCGCGGCGGCCGCGATCATCAGGCCGGTCCGGGCTTTCGTGGCGTTCATGATGTTCCTCCTGGTCGGCTCGGGGGGCGCGGCGCCCACCCGGCGCGAACCACTGTATGGGCAGCGGCCGCGCCGGTGCGCCCTGCCCGGCCGGTATTCCCGTTCTGCGCGGTCGCTATCGGCGGGGTATGCAGGAGAGGTGACATCACCAGGTGAATTCCGCTTCGGCGTCAATATGACGGTCCCGCAGTCCCGCGACGACTGGGTGCGCAAATGTCGCCGCGCCGAGGAACTCGGATACGACGTCATCGGTGTGGCCGACCATCTCGGCCTCGTACCGCCGTTTCCCGCGCTGGTGCTGGCTGCGGAGAACACCGAGCGGGTGCGGTTGAACACCTTCGTGCTCAACGCGGGTTTCTACAACCCCGTTCTGCTCGCCCGCGAGGTCGCCGGTACCGACCGTTTCGTCGCCGGACGGCTGGAACTGGGGCTGGGAGCAGGGTATGTCCGGGAGGAGTTCGACACCGCGGGGATACCGTTCGGCACCGGCGGCCGGCGGGTGACACATCTCGAGGAGACCGTGCGGACCTTGCGTACCACGCTGGCGGACCCGGAGTACCGGCCGAGCCCGGCGCAATCCGGTGGGCCGCCGCTGCTCATCGCGGGCTGGGGGGATCGGGTGCTGACCCTGGCCGCCCGCTATGCGGCCGTGGTGGGTTTCACCGGTGCCGCCACCACCGGGTCGGGTGCTCTGCGCCTGGCCGGGCCCGAGGCGATCGACGAGCGGGTGGCCTTCGTGCGCGCGGCGCTGGGGGACCGGGCTCCGGAGGTGGAGTTGAACGTGCTCGTGCAGACCGTGGTGCCGCCCCAGGGGCGCGCGGAGTTCCTGGACAGGTACCGGTCCGTAGTGGAACCGGAGGTGCTCGCGGCCGTCGACGAGTTGCCCACCGTCCTGATCGGCAGCGCCCCGGAGATCGCCCGGCGGCTGCGGGACCACCGCGAACGGTTCGGTTTCGGGTACATCACCGTCCTCGAATCCGATCTGGAGACGTTCGCCGAGGTGATCGCGGAGCTGCGGTGAGGTTCCCGACGCCCCGCGGAGTCGGATCGGGACCGGCCGTGGGGTTGAACGATGCTTCGGGTGCGCGCACGATCGAGTCTGTAACCGGGCTCGCCGGCGATTTCGCGGGACCCGGTCGTGGACGGCCGTGGCTCGCGACAGTGTCAGGTACTCTCGGTTACACATAAGGGTTCGTTTGTCGTGATTCCCGGCGACGGCCCCGGGCACGAGAGCAGACGAGGAACGCAATGACGCGGCATGTCGACGTACTGATCATCGGGGCCGGCCTGTCCGGTATCGATGTGGCCTGCCACCTGGAGAAAGAGAACACCGGGCGCAGCTACGCGATCCTGGAGCGCCGGACCGCCATCGGCGGCACCTGGGATCTGTTCCGCTATCCCGGGATCCGGTCCGACTCCGATATGTACTCCTTCGGGTACGGCTTCCGTCCCTGGCGCGGGACGAAAATGCTCGCCGACGGCGCCTCCATCCGGCGCTATATCGAGGAGACCGCCGACGAATACGGCGTCACGTCGAATATCCGCTTCGGCCGCAAGGTCGTCTCGGCGAGCTGGTCGACCCCGGACAACCGGTGGTCGGTACGGGTGCTCGAGGAGGCCACCGGCGCCGAGGAGATCTGGACCGCGACGTTCCTGGTCGGTTGTACGGGTTACTACGACTACGACAGCGGCTACCGGCCCGAATTCCCCGGCGAGCAGGACTTCGCCGGGCAGATCGTGCACCCGCAGCACTGGCCAGAGGATCTGGACTACCACGGAAAGAAGGTCGTGGTGATCGGGAGCGGCGCCACCGCCATCACGCTGGTGCCGTCCATGGTCGACGACGCCGAGCACGTGACCATGCTGCAGCGCTCGCCGACCTATATCGCCTCCATTCCCGCCGACGACCCGGTCGCGGTGGGGCTGACGAAGGTCGGGTCCCCGGCCGGTCTCACCTACCAGGTGGGCCGGGCCCGCAATATCGCGGTCCAGCAGGCCAGCTACCAGCTGTCGCGTAAACAGCCGAAACTCGCGCGCAGGCTCTTCCTGAACTGGGTGCGCGCCGCGATCGGCCCCGGCGTGGATATGCGGCATTTCAGCCCGTCCTACGCGCCGTGGGACCAGCGGTTGTGCGTGGTGCCCGGTGGCGACCTGTTCAAGGCGCTGCGCCGCGGCCGGGCCTCGGTGGTGACCGATACGATCGACACCTTCACCGAGAAGGGCGTACGTGTCGGTTCGGGGGAGGAGATCGAGGCCGATATCGTCGT
Source organism: Nocardia sp. NPDC049935 (assembly GCF_055586645.1). Taxonomy (NCBI): domain Bacteria; kingdom Bacillati; phylum Actinomycetota; class Actinomycetes; order Mycobacteriales; family Nocardiaceae; genus Nocardia; species Nocardia sp. NPDC049935. The sequence goes on from NZ_JBVJHV010000001.1 coordinate 804,170, forward strand.
GACCGCGACCGGTCTCAGGATCCAGATCCTGGGCGGCGCCGTGCTCGAGGTGGACGGCGAACCGGTCGCGACCAGGGACCGTGTGATGTACAAGGGATCACTGCTCGACGGAGTTCCCAACGCGCTGATGGTGCTCGGCTACACGAACGCCTCGTGGACACTGAAGGCCGACCTCGCCGCCGAATACTTCTGCCGGGTGCTCGACCGTATGCGTGACAAGGGATACACCCGGTTCGAAGTGCATGCCGGGCCCGAGGACCGGTCCGAGATGTCGGTGATGGGTGGGGCATTGAGTTCCGGCTATATCCGGCGTGGTGACGCGGTGATGCCGCGGCAGGGCACCGGCGGGCCCTGGAAAGTGGTGAACAGCTACTTCCGGGATCGCGCCTACCTGCGCAAGAGCCCGATCGAGGACGGCATCCTGACCTTCACCGACAGCACCGGGACCCGCACCACCGGAACCCGCGGTTCCGCGCGGTCCGCGGTGGGGCGGCGGGCGGCGCTCGGGTCCGGTTCGGCCTGAGGGTATCGCCGGGCGCGGGCGGCGCGCCCGGCGCTGGGTAGGTTGGTCGTATGACCGATCGGTTGGTGATCGTCGGAGGTGACGCCACCGGAATGTCCGCGGCCGCACAGGCGCGGCGCTACCGGGCGGCGGGCGACCTCGAGATCGTGGCGTTCGAACGAGGCCATCACACCTCGTATTCCGCCTGCGGAATCCCGTACTGGGTGGGCGGGCAGGTCGCACACCGCGACGATCTGATCGCGCGTACCCCGGAGGAACATCGTGCCCGGGAGATCGATGTGCGATTGCGCCACGAGGTCGTCGAGCTCGATATCGCCGGGCGCCGGGTCCGCAGCCACGACGCGGCCACCGGAGCCGAAACCTGGACCGGGTACGACGCCCTCGTCCTGGCGACGGGCGCCCGCCCGATCCGCCCGGACCTCCCGGGTATCGACGCGCCCGGTGTACACGGCGTGCAGACCCTGGACGACGGTGAGTCCCTCATCGCCACCCTGTCCGCCACCACGGGCCGGCGCGCGGTCGTGGTCGGTGCGGGCTATATCGGGGTCGAGATGGCAGAGGCACTGATCCGGCGGGGATTCGAGGTGACCGTCGTCCACCGTGGGACCGAACCGATGTCGACACTGGATGCCGATATGGGGTCGCTGGTGCGCGGCGCCCTGTGCGGGCTGGGGGTGACGGTGGTGGGTGACAGCGAGGTCCGGGAGATCCGCACCGGCGTCGACGGGCGGGTGTCCGGTGTGGTGGCCGGCGATACCGAGTACCCGGCCGATGTGGTGGTGCTGGGTATCGGCGTGGTTCCCGAAACCGGTCTCGCCGCCGCGGCCGGGCTCCCCCTCGGTGAACACGGCGGCCTGCTGACGGATTCGGCCCTGCGGGTCCGCGGCCACGAGAACATCTGGGCGGGTGGCGACTGCGTGGAGGTCCTGGATCTGGTCTCGGGAATGCGCCGCCATATTCCACTCGGCACCCATGCGAACAAGCACGGGCAGATCATCGGCGCCAATATCGGGGGCGGTTACGCCACCTTCCCCGGCGTGGTCGGTACCGCCGTCAGCAAGGTGTGTGACCTCGAGGTGGCCCGGACCGGGCTGCTCGAGAAGGACGCGCGCGCCGCGGGCCTGCAATACGTCACCGCCACCATCGAATCGACCGGCCGCGCAGGTTATTACCCGGACGCGGCTCCCATGACGGTGAAAATGCTCGCGGAACGCGGTACCGGCAGACTGCTCGGCGTGCAGATCGTGGGCCGGGAAGGCGCCGGAAAACGCGTCGATATCGCGGCGGTCGCACTGACCGCGCGGATGACCGTAACCCAGATGACGGCACTCGATCTCGGCTACGCCCCGCCGTTCTCGCCGGTCTGGGATCCGGTGCTGGTCGCGGCCCGTAAGGCAGTGCGCGCGGTGGAGGAGCGCGGTTGAACTCCCTCGCGCGCCTACCCCGTACTATCTTCCATCGTCAGTACGGAACGGGTCGGACGAAGGGGGCGGTGTGCGGGCCGGGGGTATCGGGATCGGGCAACACCGGGAGCTATTCATGAACAGGGCGGCAGGATGAACTCCGACGCGAACGCCGGGGGCGCCGACCCGGCCGACATCCTGGACGCGGTGACCGAACCGATGCCGAGAGTGCGGGAGACGACCGATACCCGGCGCCGTCTCGCGGCGGCCGAGGACACCGTTCCGCGGCAGGCGGTCGCCCCGGGCGTCCACCGCGTCGCGTTACCCGACGACGAGCTCGCCGAAGTCGTCTGTGTGCACTGCGGGACCCAGGGCCGCGGACCGCGCTGTTCGTCCTGTGAACGCCCGCACCGGGTCCAGGACCGTTTCGAGGCCGATCTGGGAGTGGCCGGCCTGGTCACCGACAGAGGGATCCTGCACGCGCGTAACGAGGACGCCGTGGCCGCCGCGGTGGTCCCCGACGACGACGGGCATCCGGAGACCCTCGTGCTGGTGGTGTGTGACGGAGTGTCGTCCTCGCCGGACCCGCAGGCGGCCTCCGGCACCGCGGCGCGCACCGGTGTGGACGCGTGCCTGGCCGCGCTCGCCGGTGACCGGACGGCCGAGGAGGCCGCGGCCGCGGGGATGGCGGCCGCGTCGGAGGCGGTCCGCAATCTCGTCGGTCCGGACGGCGACGCGCCCTCCTGCACCTATGTCTCGGCGATCGTGCGTACCGAGGCGAGTGGACGCACCTCGGTGACCGTGTCCAATATCGGCGACAGCCGCGCCTACTGGCTGGCCGCCGGTGAACCGGCCCCCGAACAGCCGGCCCGGCCCGGGTACCCGGCCGCCCTCTCCGCCGCGCAGAAACTCACTGTCGACGATTCCTGGGCACAGACCTTGATCGAGGCGGGCGCGATGGACGAACAGGCGGCCATGGCCGATCCGCGAGCCCATACCCTGATGCGCTGGCTGGGTGCGGACGCGGGGCAGCATCCCTGGTCGGCGGACAGTATCCGCACGTATTACGTGGAAGCTCCCGGGCTCCTCCTGCTGTGCACCGACGGGCTGTGGAACTACCTGCCGGGCCCGGCGGATCTCGCCCGGCGCGCGCTCGGCGCGCCGACCGTGGACGCGGCGCGTGCGCTCGTCGATTACGCCGTGGTCTGCGGCGGCAGCGATAACATCACGGTCGCGCTGGCCCCGGTCTCCGGCGGTTCGTGAGCCGATCGCCGTCGGTGGCAACTTTCCGGCAATCGGTGGCCGTCGTCCGCGGTTCGCCGGTTCCGGCCGGTCCGCACGCTGTGGACACCGCGGATATCCGGTTGTCCGCTGTGTTTGCAAAAGTGCGAAGTCGGGTACAAATCCGGAAAGCCGGTGCCGACAACCGAGGTCGGCCCGGGTGAGCAGGTACGCACCTACCGCAAGGAGGTTCGTCATGAAGGGTGGCCTGTCCGCCGCTCCGGGAACAACCATGGTCACCACGAATCACGAGGTCATCCGACAGTGGGCTCAGCGGCGCGGTGCGAATCCGGCGACGATGCCCGGCGGCCGGTTCGACGGCGAGGTGGGCGTGCTGCGTCTGGATTTCCCGCACTACGGCGGTGCGGTCCTGCAACCGGTCAGCTGGAACGACTGGTTCGCGAGTTTCGACGCACGCAAACTGAGTTTCCGGTACCAGGAATTACGTGCGGACGGAACGCCGAGCAACTTCTTCCGTCTGGAAGATACGCACCATATCTGAACGTGAGGCATTTCACTTCGGGGGTTTACTTCACGTCCCTTCCGGCTATTCGTATAACCGAAAGGTTGCTCGAGTAAGCTGAGTAGCGGGCTGTCGCGTCGGTTTGGGGATGCGAGACCCGCGCCGCGGCACGCCACGTGCGTCTGCAAGGGAATGAAAATTTGAGCGCGAACCTGATGATCGTGGAAGACGACGACCGGGTCCGGGGTGCTCTGCGCCTGGCGATGGAAGACGAAGGCTACGACGTCGCGGAGGCCGAAGAAGCCGAGGCCGCGCTCACACACCTGCGCACGATCGGTGTGCCCGATGTGATGATCGTCGATCTGATGCTGGGCGGAATGGACGGGTTCACCTGCATCCGTGAGATCCGCCGGGAGCACGACGTACCGATCATCGTGGTCAGCGCCCGCGACGATACCCACGATGTGGTCGCCGCCCTCGAGGCGGGCGCCGACGATTTCGTCACCAAACCCTTCGAGATCAAGGAGATCACCGCGCGGATGCGGGCGCTGCGCCGCCGGGCGCGGTTGTCCGTGGAGCGTGAGGCTCCGATCGAAGTGGTCCTCGACGCCGATCCCGATGCCCCGCTGATCCTGTCCCCGGACGGGGGCGCGGTCCGGCGCGGCGACGAGGAGATCGGTCTCACCATCACCGAGTTCCGGCTGCTGTGCGAGCTCGCCGAGGCGCCGGGCCGGGTATTGAGCCGCGATGTCCTGCTCGAGCGGGTCTGGGACCGCGGGTTCTTCGGTGACGAGCGGATAGTCGATGTGCATATGCGCAGATTGCGAACCAAGATCGAGCGGGACCCCTCCGATCCGCAGATCGTGGTCACCGTCCGTGGCCTCGGTTACCGGCTGGACGTGCAGCGCTAACCGATGAACAGTGTCCAGAGCGCGACCCGGATCGGACCCGATCCGGGACGCTGGAGCCTGCGCAGCCGGGTCACGACCGCGTTCGCGGCGTCCTCCGGCCTGATGGCGCTGGTTCTGGTGCTCGCGGTGTTCGCCGTGGTCAGTGAGGAGAGCCGGACCTTCAGCGAACGCCTCCACCACCGGCCCGTGCTGCTGATCAGCTGTGCGGTGGCCGCGGCCCTGGTCGGCGCCGGAGTCGGGGTCTGGGTCGGCCGGCGGATGCTGAAACCGCTGCGCGATGTGGCCGAGGCCGCCGCGCTGATCGCCTCGGGAGAACTGGATACGCGGCTGCCCGACAGCAACGATCAGGACCTGGCGAGTACCGTGGCGTCCTTCAACAGAATGATCGACTCGCTACAGCGGCGCATCGATCGGGAACATCGCCTCTTCGGTGATGTGAGCCACGAGTTGCGCACCCCCCTGACCACCCTCACCACCGCGGTGGGTGTACTGAATCGGTACCGGGACGACTGTCCGCCGCGTTCGCGCCAGGCCCTGGATCTGGTGACCGCCGAGGTGGAACACCTCCGGCGGCTGCTCGACGACCTGCTGGCGCTGGCCCGGGTGGAAGCGGGTATGCACCACGGTGACGCGGACCCGGTATCGGTGGGTGATCTGCTCACGCACACCCTCGGCGACAGTCATCGGCCGGCCGGGTTGCTCACGGTGGACGACGAGGTCACCGTGCTCGGCCGCAAACTGGAACTGGAGCGTGCCGTGCTGAATCTGCTGAAGAACGCCGACCGGCACGGTGGCGGCGTGGTCGGGGTCACGGTGCGCCGCGACGGCCCGGACGCCGTGGTCGAGGTCGACGATGCCGGGCCCGGCGTGGCGGCCATCGACCGCGACCGGATCTTCGAACGTTTCGCGACCTCGCGCTCCGGGCGTCGTTCCGCCACCGGTGGGACGGGAATCGGCCTGGCGCTGGTCGCGGAAACTGTGGCGACCCACCGCGGCCGCGTGGAATGTGTCGAACGTCCCGGTGGTGGGGCCCGTTTCATCATCCGGCTTCCGGTTATACAAAGAGAGGAACGACGTCATACGCCTGTAACACGATCGTAAAGAACTCGACCAGGTCACCTCAAAGTTCGTTCGTAAGCCTGGGAAAGTACTGCAAGCAGACATCGGAGTTGTATGTCTTTACAAGCTGAGTCCACGCAGACCGCCGGCCACGCCGGCACCGACTCGACCCCTTCGTCCGCCGCGACCGATGCGGAGCCCGCCAGTACCGGCGTGGTGCTGCGCGCGCCGCGGATCGCCGACGCCGCGAGGTTGTGGCAGATCGCCGACGAGTCGCAGGTCCTGGATGTCAATTCGAGCTATGCCTATCTGCTGTGGTGCCGCGATTTCGCCACCACATCCGTGGTCGCCGAGAGCGACGGCCGCGTGGTCGGCTTCGTCACCGGCTACCTGAGACCCCAGGCGCCCGGCACCCTGTTCGTATGGCAGGTCGCCGTCGACGCCGACCAGCGTGGCCGGGGCACCGGCGTCGCCATGCTGGATTGGCTGGTATCCACCGTCACCGCGCCCGGCCATCCCGCCGGCGGCAGCGTCGACGCGCTGGAGACCACCGTTTCCCCCGATAACCCCGCCTCGATCGCCATGTTCTCGTCGCTGGCCCGCCGCCGCGGCGCCGATATGGTGCGCAGCGATCTGTTCGACCCGGATGTTTTCCCGGACAGTCACGCTGCCGAGGACCTCTACCACATTTCTCCGATCGCCCGTAAGAACGAAAGGGATCACTGAGATGATTACCCCCGAAACGACGATCTTCGATGAACTGGAATCCAATGTCCGCGGTTACTGCCGCTCCTGGCCGACGGTTTTCGAAACCGCTCAGGGCGCCTGGCTGCGTGATGAGAACGGCAAGGATTTCCTCGACTTCTTCGCCGGCGCGGGCGCGCTGAACTACGGCCACAACAACCCGCTGCTGAAGTCCGCGCTGGTGGACTACATCGCCGGTGACGGCATCACGCACGGCCTGGACATGTCCACGGTCGCCAAGCGCAAACTGCTGGAAACCGTCCGCGACACCCTGCTGGCCCCGCGTGGACTGAACTACAAGGTGCAGTTCCCCGGCCCGACCGGAGCCAACGCGGTCGAGGCCGCGCTGAAGCTGGCCCGCAAGGTGACCGGCCGGCAGACCATCCTGAGCTTCACGAACGCGTTCCACGGGATGACCCTGGGCGCGCTGTCGGTGACCGGTAACGCGATGAAGCGCGCCGGCGCCGGTGTGCCGCTCAACCACGCCACCCCGATGCCCTACGACGGCTACTTCGACGGCACCACCACCGACTTCCTGTGGATGGAACGGGTGCTCGACGATTCCTCGTCCGGTCTCGACCGCCCGGCCGCCGTCATCGTGGAAACCGTGCAGGGTGAGGGCGGTGTGAACCTGGCCCGTGACGAATGGCTACGCCACCTGGCCGCCCTGTGCTCCGAGCGCGGGATCCTGCTCATCGTCGACGATGTCCAGATGGGCTGCGGCCGTACCGGCCCGTTCTTCTCCTTCGAATCGGCCGGTATCACCCCCGATATCGTGACGCTGTCCAAGTCGATCGGCGGCTACGGCCTGCCGATGGCGCTGGTGCTGATGAAGCCGGAACACGATGTGTGGTCACCGGGCGAGCACAACGGCACCTTCCGCGGTAACAATCCGTCCTTCGTGACGGCGCAGGTGGCGATCGAGCACTATTGGTCCGATGATGTACTGGAGAAGTCCACCCTGGCCAAGGGTAAGCGGGTGGCCGCGGCGCTCAACGAGGTCGCCGTGGCCGTTCCGGGAGTCTCCACTCGCGGCCGTGGCCTGGTGCACGGGCTGGTCTTCGACGACGCCTCGCAGGCCGGAAAGGTATGCCAGGTCGCGTTCGACCGCGGTCTGCTCACCGAGACCTCGGGTGCGTCCGACGAAGTCGTGAAACTGCTGCCGCCGCTGACCATCGCCGACGACGAACTCGATCAGGGTCTGCACATTCTGAGCGACGCCGTCGAAACTGTTTGCAGCTGAAAGGATTAGCACCGAATGATCGTTCGCACCACCGAGGAAATCACCGGCACCTCCCGCGATGTGGGTGCCGAGGGCTGGCGGAGCAAGCGCATCGTGCTGGGCGGTGACAAGGTCGGGTTCTCGTTCCACGAGACCACGATCGAGCCCGGCACCACCCACGTCTTCCACTATCAGAACCATGTGGAAGCGGTCTGGCTGGTCGAGGGTGAAGGCACTCTCACCGACCTGACCAACGACCGCACCTACGACTTGGCCCCGGGCACCATGTATCTGCTCAACGGGCACGAGAAGCACGAGGTGCGGACACGGACACGGATGCGGATGCTGTGCGTGTTCAATCCTCCTGTCACGGGGCAGGAGGTGCACGACGAGAACGGCGTTTATCCGTTGATCGCCGTTCCGGCCGACTGAGAGGAAGGACGAACGACGTTGGTAGACAATCGGATCGATCGCTATCCGACCAGAATCGCGGAGCGCCTGCCGCTACAGGAGCGGCACGACGCAACTGTGTGGGGCCGGATCGGCAACGCGGAGCTGGCTGCGTTCGATACCGACGGTTTCGCAATGATGGATCGTTTGCTGGCCCCCGAGGAAGTGGCCGAGTACGCCGCCGAAATCGACAGGCTGGCAAGCGATCCCGCATTGCGGGGTGACGAACGGCTCATCGTCGAGAAATCGTCGCAGCAGGTGCGCTCGGTATTCGAGGTGCACAAGCTGAGCCCTGCGGTGGCGGAACTGGTGCGGGAATCCCGGGTGGTCGACCTGGCCCGGCAGGTACTGGGTTCGGATGTGTACATCCACCAGAGCCGGGTCAACTATCTGCCCGGATTCGGCGCCGGTTTCTACTGGCACTCCGACTTCGAGACCTGGCATGCCGAGGACGGTATGCCCTCGCCTCGGGCGGTGAGCCTGTCCATCGCGTTGACCGACAACTACCCGTACAACGGCAGCCTGATGGTCATGCCGGGGTCCCACCAGACGTACGTGCCCTGTCAGGGCGCGACACCCGCGGACCACTATCGGGAGTCACTGCGCGAGCAGGAGATAGGGGTGCCGAGCAAGGCCGACATCACGGATCTGGCCCATAAATACGGGATAACCCAGTTCACCGGTCCGGCCGGTTCGGCGCTGTTGTTCGACTCGAACATCATGCACGCGTCGGCGAACAACATCACGCCGTTCCCGCGGTCGAATATCTTCCTGGTGTTCAACAGTGTGGAGAACACCCTGGGAGAGCCGTTCGCCGCGCCGGAACGACGGCCGGCGTATATCGCCGATCGCGAATTCACGCCGGTGTAGAGCGGCGAGTCGCCCATGGCGACGGGGACGAACCTCGCGGGTTCGTCCCCGTCGTCGTGTCCGGGTCACCGGCGATGCCGTGCCACCTGTCGTAATCCGTGGTCCGGTTGCCCGCCGATACCGGCGTCGTACAGTGCGCGGAACACGATGAGCCAGGCATCCGGTGTCACGAACCCCACCGGGAGTTCGGCGGAGATTCCGGCCGCGGCGCAGGCGGCGGCCACCGCGCGGGCGGGGTGGCCGCGCCGCAGCGAGGCGGCGAACGACCCGCCGATACCCGAGAAACCCAGGTCGACCAGCGCCCGGTAGGGGGCGCGGGCGGATCTCGGAAGCAATGACTCGGTCCGGGGTGTGATCCGCAGCAGTGCCGCGTCGACCCGCGGCACCGGGAAGAATTCTCGCCGATCGAGGCGGAGCCCCAGGACGAATTCGGTATCCGGCCAGTGTGTCACGGTGAGTTTGGACCAGCGGCCGTAATCGCCGGTGTGCTTGCGGGCGAACTCGTACTGGGTGAGCAGTGTCGCGGAGGTGAGATGTCGTGCCGCGAGACACCATCGGACGATATCGGTGGTGACCGAGAAGGGGATGTTGGCGACCACCGCGAACGGCCGTTCCGGCGGGGTGGCCGAGCGGAAGTCGCTGTGCACCACGCGAAATCGCGGATCCCCGGCGAAGCGTACAGCGAGGTGCCGCGCGAAGTGGGAGTCCTTCTCGTAGGCGAGCACCCGCCCGGCCCGGCTCAGCAGCGGGCGGGTGAGCATCCCGTCGCCGGGCCCGATCTCCAGCACGAGATCGTCGCGTCCGATTCCGGAGGAACGAACGATGCGGCGGGCGGTGGCGGGATCGGTGAGAAAGTTCTGGGACAGCCGTTTACGGGTCGCGGTGACGCGGGCAGGCGAACGCCGGTCGTGGCGGGACATGGGAGCCTCCGGGAGGAGTGGGCCGAATCGAGGTATGTGATTCGCCCGGACCCATGCCGGGTGCAGGAACGGCGCCGAGGGCGTCCGATGGGTATCGCGAACGGGCAGGCCGGCCGGTTTCGGCGGTCCTGGCTACGACCGGGTGGGCCCCGAAAGGGGGACGACCGGGTTGTTCAGCGGAGTGTGGTGTGCACCGGCAGAGTCCGAGCTGCCGTGCGCAGGCGGATGTAGAACGCGCCGACCGCGCACACTCCGTTGATGCACAAAGTTCCCATGCGGGCGACTGTAGGCGCTGGCGGCGATCCGGTACAGCGAGTTTCCGGCCCGGGGACCCGGCGGGGATCGGCGGGAAACCGGTGTCGCCGCGGCCGGAAGGTGAGAATCTGATTCTGCTGAATGAGAAGGGATGATCTCATGATCGATTTCACCGGGCAGGTCGCGATCGTCACCGGGGCGGGCCGGGGATTGGGGCGTCTGTACGCACTCGAACTGGCCGCGCGGGGGGCGTCGGTGATCGTGAACGATCTGGGCGGGTCGATGGGAGGTGAGGGGACCGATAACGGTGTCGCCGACGCGGTGGTCGCGGAGATCCAGCGGGCCGGTGGGGTCGCGGTGGCGTCCTACGATTCGGTGGATTCGGCCCCGGGCGCGCAGGCCATCGTGCGGACCGCCGTCGACCGATTCGGACGTGTCGACACCGTGGTGAGCAATGCGGGGATCTTCACCAGTGTGCCCTTCGAGGATCTGACGCCGGAACAGTGGGAGAGGATGCGGGCGGTCCATCTGGACGGTGGTTTCTATCTGGCGCAGGCGGCCTACCGGGTCATGAAGGAACAGCGCTACGGCCGACTGGTTTTCGTGTCCTCGTCCGGGGGGATGTTCGGCCAGCCACTGGAGGCGCACTACGCCGCGGCCAAGGCGGGGCTGGTCGGTTTGTCGAATGTGATCGCACTCGAGGGCGAACCGTTCGGGATCAGGTCGAACACCGTACTGCCGTTCGGCTTCTCGCGGATGGTCACCGAAACCGTGGGCGACCCCGAAGTCCTGGAGAAGCTGGGTTTTCTCGCGGTGATCCGGCCCGAACTGGTGGTACCGCTGGTGGTGTTCCTGGCCAGTAGCGATTGCGCGGTCACCCACCAGAACTATTCGGCGTGCGCGGGCCGCTACGCGCGGGTCTTCGTCGGACTCGGTGACGGCTGGCTCGCGGAACCCGGCAGCGATCCCACCGCCGACGATATCGCCGCGCACCTTCCGGAAGTATCGGCCGACGAGCCGTTCACGGTTCCCGGATCGATTTTCGAGGAAGTGTTCGGGGTCTGCGAACGGCTCGGGGTCACGGCACTCTGAGGACGCGGGCTCCGATCGAGGTTCGGTGCCCGCGTCCCCGGCGGCCCGCTCACCGTGCGGCGGCCGGCGCTCCACAGTCGGCGGGAGAGGCGAGTTCGGCGAGTTCGTCGTCCAGGGTGACACCGGACTCTCCGGCGGCCACGCTATCGCTTGCCGCGGGCGCGGCGATGTCCTCGGCGCTCTGGCGGTAGCTGCGGCTCAGGCGGCGGTAGTGCTTGCTGCCCAGCGCGTATCCGGTGAACAGCAGACCCAGGACGCCGAGCAGAACGAAAACCAGCGCCATTCCGCGGGCCTCGCCGGTGCCGAACCAGGAGCCGATCGAGCGCGCACCCGGACCGCCGGTCATGAACGGAATGAAGAAGAACTGGGCGAGTGGGCTGATCAGGAAGGCGGTCAGGGGAGAGGCGGCCTGTTCCACACTCTGTGCGAAACCGAACACCCGGCCCTGCCGCTCGTAGGGCACGACCTTCTGCAGCACCGTCTGTTCGGCGGCCTCCGCGAACGGCATGAGCAGCATGAACACCGCCATGCCGCCGAACAGCAGCAGTATCGAATCGCGCAGCGGGAAGATCAGCATGACCGCCCACAGGGCCATATTCACCAGCAGGATCAGCCGTACCGGATTCGACGAGGTGCCCGTCCGGGCGACCAGCAGTCCGCCCACGATCATCACCCCGCTGAGCACACCCCAGGCCACGCCCCAGACCTGCACCGACATCATGGACAGCGCGTAGGGGTCCATCAATGCCATGAGCCCGCCGAAGAGCAGGTTGTTCAGCGCCGTGAACGCGATCAGCGGAATCATGCCGGGGATCCCGCGGACGACGCCGATCGTGCCGCGGAGATCGACGCGCCGGGGTTCGCCGGCGGCCGCGGCACGGGCGAGCGTTTCGGGCAGGGTGAGCCGGTGCAGATGCGCCAGCGCGCCGGTGAGCACGACCACCGCCAGCACCAGAACGCCCAGCATCCCGTTCCAGCCGACCAGTAGCGCACTGGCCACCGAGGTCACCAGATGCGCGATCCCGGTCGTGGTGCCGACGAGTCCGTTGGCCCGGTCCCGGACCCGGGCGTGGAACATCGCGGTGACCACGGTCGGCAGCGCGATCGTGCGCAGGCCGCCGGCCACCACACCGGTCATCAGCAACACGATGAGAATCCACAGCCGGACGCTCGCCGGGTCCTGCCAGGCGGTCGCCGGCGTCGCCGCGTAGAACACCAGCGCCACCGCGTAGATACCCAGCGAGATCAGCGCGGACGCCTGCATGACAGATTTCTTGCGCCGGTGGTCGACGATACTGCCGAACCAGATACCGGTGCCCGCCATGGCGACCAGGAAGATCCCGGCGATCATGCCCGTGGCGAACACCGAATGGGTTCGCAGGTACACGAAGAAGGTGATGGCGAACCACACCGTGAAGTTGATGAACGAAACGAGCAGCACGTTCACCAGCAGCTGCGCGAAAGTGCGCACGGTGGGGTCGTGGATATCGAGGCGATCGGCGGCCTCGGCGGCGGCGCGGTGCGGGGTTCCCATACTCATGAACTCAACTACCTCGACAATGGTTCAGGTCAAGGATGACCTTGCGGATACGTCATCACCTGAGACCGAGGCCGCCGCCGAAACTAATCGCTGCCCGCCGGGCCGGCGGCCGGATGGGCGGCGGTCGCGATCACTTCCTCGGCGACCGCCTGGGCCCGCCACATCCGTGCCTCGGCCCCCGCGCCGCGCCGATCGAGCAGATCGGCCAGCCCCGACATGGCCGGAATCAGCCGTCGCGTCGCGGCTGCCCGCCACCACACCTCCGCTTCCTCGGGTTCCGCGCGCCGCAGATAGAGCAGACCGAGGTCGTACGCGGCGCCGATATGGCCGGCCCGGGCCGCGGGTGCCCAGAGCCGCACGGCCTGTTCGTCGTTGCCGAGCGCCTGCGCGGCGCCGCCCAGGGTGTGGAGGCGGTCCGGATCCGCGAGATCGGTGGCCGGTGCGACCTGCACGGCCGGCACCGGCGGCAGCGAACCGTCGGCCACGGTATCGGCCAGCGCGTCGTGATCGGGTATCTCGAACCCGTCGTCGTCCGGGTACCGTGGCGCGGCGGCCCGGTGCCGCGGGACCACCGCGACCTCGCCGCTCGCGGGTGCGGGCCGGGGCGGTTCGTGACCGTAGTCGGGAAGGTCCGCGTCCCGGATCACCGGCACCAGACCGGTCTGCTCCGGGTGATCGGCCCATCCGGCCGGGCCACCGATATCGTAGATATGGGAGCCGCCGGAGTGCCGGTGGCGGTCATCGGTGTCGTCGTACCAGGTCTCGTCGTATTCCCCGTCCCATTCCGCCGGCCACGCCGCGTAGCCGCCGAAATCGCGATCACTCGGGTCCAGGTTCGAGGTGACGACGGCGGGGACTTCCCGCGCGTAGCGCGGGGAATCCGTGCCGTGCCACGGGTCCCGGCCCAGCGGGAAGAAATCGGCGAAGCTGCAGGGATATCCCTCCACCTCGCCCATATCCGGCTGCCGGACGGCGGTCGCGGCCGGATCGAGGTCGTCGGTGATCTCGGAGGACATCGGATCCGGATCCCGCGGGACGCTGCGGATCTCCACCACCAGATCGGCGAAATGCGGTGGGCCCTCGCCCATACTGCACCACAGCACCGTACGGCCGGAATCGGTGTGCTCGACGACGATGCCGTAGTTGCCCAGCCACGATCGCGGTGCGCCGGCCGAATCCGACCACACCGGCGTCAGCACGAACAGCGCGTCGGGGGACTCGGCGGCCAGATCGACGGTAATACCGTGCTCGAGGGCGTCGCGCCAGATATCCACTCCGGTGAGCTGTTTCCCGTCGATGCCGATGTATCCGTCGACCACGGACAGTCCGATCCCCACCCCGGCCGTGCCGGGGGGCGGCGTCGCCGAGAGCAGCGTCATCGTGAGCGCCGATGCGGGCGTGGGCAACTGCTCGGTGTACATCGGATAGACGTCGGCGCCCTGCCAATCGATCGGATCGGCGCTGAGGTAGAGGTCGGCCAGGACGGCCGGTTGTCCGGGCGAATCCTCCGGAGTTTCCGCGATCGGCGGCACCAGCGCCAGCAACGGGCCGGCATCGCTGCCCGGGCCGCGTAGATGCCGGGGCAACTGGCCCGCGGCCGGTACGTATACGTACCTATCGTCCTGCGATGGAATCACTCCGGTCGTCGACGCTACCGGATCGTACATATCCTGCCCCGCCTTTCCCACCGCTCCGATTCACCCCGCAGCAATGCGGTGGCTATACCGTACTAGCCGGATCCTCCGGATGTGGTGCGATTTCGTGCCCGACGACACGTTCGAGTGCCGCGATATCGCTTTCCAGCGCCCGGAACAGCACATACACCCCGGCGAAGGCGAGCGCGCTACCGCACAGCAGGACACGCAGGGGCACGATGACTTCCGCGATCCGGTCGATCGGCAGGAACGTGGCGCCCGCCGCGCCGAGCAGCGGGACCGCGGCGGCGAGTACGAGGAAATAGGTGCTGCGCCGGTCCAGGGCACGCAGCCGTCCGATATCACCGGCCACCGGACCACCGAGCGGCAGGAATATCGGGTAGAGCGAACGCACGGCGTAGAAACTCACCAGGAAGTACGGATAGGCCATCGCCATCGCGCCGCAGACGATCTGGGTACCGAAGAAATGCGCGGATGCCCGCGCGCCGAGGGCGTCTCCTGATGCCTGAACCGTGATCGGCACCACCACACCGGTGATCGCCCACAGCACGAAACAGGCCAGTACCGTCCGGATTCCGAGCAGGAGGGTGTCCCGGCGGGCCCGTTCCAGCGCCGCGGCGTCGTACTGTCGGCCGCGCCGCAGCCCGCGGATGACCGACCACAGATGCGCGGTGAGGACACTGGTGACGGCGATACCGACGAGGAAGGCGACCACATAGGTGGGCAGGGCGACCCGATCGAAGAGTTCGCGGGCCTGCGCGTCGAGGTCCTCGATGATGAGAGCCCGGTTGTGGCGGTAGCTGTACCAGATCGCGACCGCGTTCGGGACGGCGATCGCCAGGAACATGAGGGGATGCAGCCACGCCCGGGCCCGGCGGCGCGGGCTGCGCGGCGGCGGGTCCACCAGATCGCGGGCGCGCGGGTCCAGGCAGACCTGCAACTGCCGGGCCATCTCGGCGCCGCGGCGCCAGCGCTGCCCGGGATCCGGGTCCAGAGCCCGCACCAGCGCCCGGCGAAGCGCGGCGGGGCAGTCGGGCGGAAGATCGTCGTAGGGGAGCGCCCCGGCGCCGCTGCGGCGCAGGGCCAGCATGGCCTCGAGTGTGGTCCGGTCGCCGGGCGTCCGCTCGGTGCCGGCGCCCGATTCGTCCGCGCCGGTGCGCGCCGGTGCGGTGTCGTCGTCGAAAGGACGGCGGGTGGTGAGGAGTTCCCACAGCACCACGGCCAGGGCGTAGAGGTCGCTGCGGGTGTCGAGATCGGCGGCGCTGCCGGGGAGTTCGGGATGCACCACGGCGAGTTGCTCGGGTGACATATAGGCCAGGGATCCGCCGAAATAGGCGACCGGGGACGCGCCCGCCACATTCGCCCCGAAACTGATGTTGAAATCGGCGATCCGCGGTACGCCTTCGGCCGTGAGCAGGATATTGGCCGGTTTGATATCGCGATGCAGCACCCCGGCCCGGCCCGCGTAGTCGAGGGCCAGGGCGAGCCGGCGGCCCAGCCAGGCGACCGTCTCCGGCCAGGACAGGGTGGCGAGTTCGGCGCGCAGATCCGATTCGGCGGGCCGGATCTGGGCCTTGGCGTCGAGGACCTCGTCGACGGCGTCGAGCAGTAACGACCCGTCGGGCCGGCGATCCCGGTGTTCGCGGAGTTTCGTGAGCACCGTGAGCAGCGTTCCGCCGGGCACGTATTGCATATAGAGGAGCCGCAGTCCCCGATCCGGGAGTACCCGCTGATCGAAGACCCGCACGATGTAGTCGTGGTCGAGCTGCGCCAGGGTCTGCGGTTCGGAACCGGAATCGCGGGAGATCTTCAACGCGACCAGGCGTTGCATCTCCCGCTGGCGGGCCAGGAAGACCTTGGCGAACGCGCCGCGGCCGAGCAGGGTGAGCAGATCGAAATCGTCGATGCGGGCGCCGGCCTCGATCTGGTCCACGCCGTCCGGGCCGGTCGTGTCCGCGCCGGTGGCGAGGCGGGTGCTGCGATATTCGCCGGTGGCGAGCAGTTCACCGAGTTGCGCCGCCCGGCCGGGGTATTCGGTGGTGTATTCGCCCGGTTCCACGCGGACACCGGCTCGGCGGCGCATATGGAATTCTTCGTAGATCAGATCCGGCGGCAACGGCCAGTCGCCGAGTTCCGGGAGTTCGGCGACGTAGTCGGCGAGACGTTTGGGATTGTCGCCGAGATTCCAGCGGTGGGCCAGATCGATCTTGATCAGTTCGACCAGCGCCACCCGCCGCAGGGCGGGCTCGTCGGGGAGGTAGCGAGGCAGATCCGGGGGCGCGGTGGGCGCTGCCCAGGCCTCGGTGAACCTGCGCAGGGTATCCGCGAGCCGATTATCGTGCACCGGCCCGAGGCTGTCCGCGCGAGGTGTGGCGGGGTGCCCCATCTGCGCATACTAACGCCGGACCACATCGCAACGATCGGGTTGCGGGGGCGGGCGCGCTGAGGAATTTATGTGTAACCGACGGTTACAGGTAAATCCTCTGGGGTAGGAAGCTGCCGAACGGGCAAGCGGAACGCCGCCGGATCATCGGCGGTCGGACCCAGACTACACGACCCGATGATCCGGGACCGGGGGTGCCCGTCCGACAACGCTCGTCCGATGGTCATCGCGCAGTCATCCCGGGGCCACGCTGTGGTCGGTCCGATGCGGGATTCCTTGATGATGGACACCACACGCAGGCGCTTCCTGACCGGCGCCGCGGCGGCCGCCGTCCTGGTGGCCGGCACCGGCGCCGCCGGCAGCGCCCGGTTCCGTGCTCCACGGCAACTCGGCGACCCGTTCACCCTCGGGGTGGCCTCCGGCGACCCCACCCCGGACGGCATGGTGCTGTGGACCCGGCTCGCGCCCGATCCGATCGCCCCGGACGGCCTCGGCGGGATGGGACCGGACCCGGTTACGGTGGATTACGAGATCGCCCACGACGAGGGTTTCCGCCGTATCGCACGGCGCGGTTCCGCGGTCGCCGACCGTGCGCTCGGCCACTGCGTGCATCCGGAGATCCGCGGGCTCGCGCCGGGGCGCTGGTACTACTACCGGTTCCGGGCGGGGACGGAGATCTCGCCGGTCGGCCGTACCCGTACCGCGCCCGCCGCCGGTGCGCCGACCCGGCGGATGCGGTTCGCGTTCGCGTCCTGCCAGGCGTGGAACGACGGCCGGTACACGGCGTACGACCATATCTCCGAAGAAGATCTGGATCTCGTGGTGCACCTCGGTGACTACCTGTACGAGTATCCGATCTCCGGTGAATCCCGCGGTGTCGCGGTGGAATCGCATCTCCGGCACGAACCCCGTGACCTGCGCGGATATCGTATCCACTACGGCTGGTACAAATCCGATCCGGCGTTGCGCCGGGCGCATGCCGCGTTCCCGTGGCTGGTGACGATGGACGATCACGAACTCGCCGACGACTGGGCCGGGGACCGCCCGGGCCCCCGCCCCGGCGCCGACCGGCTGGCTCCGATGTTCCGGGCTCGGCGCGCGGCCGCGTTCCGGGCACTCTATGAGCACCAGCCGCTGCGGTTGGGGCAACTGCCGTCCGGATCCCGGATCCGCCTGCACCGGCGCTACCGATTCGGTGACCTCGCCGACATCACGATGCTGGACACCCGGCAGTACCGTGGCGGCGGATCCATTCTCGGTGCCCGGCAGCGGGATTGGCTGGTCGACGGTTTCGCGAGCTCACCGGCGCGCTGGCAGATCCTCGGTAATCAGGTGGTGCTGGGCCGTACCGATCACGAGGCCGGACCCGGCGTGGCGCTATCCGCGGACGCGTGGGACGGGTACCCGGCCGAACGCGCCGCGGTCCTGGCGGCCGCGGCCGCGCGTTCGGTGCCCAATCTCGTGGTGATCACCGGTGACCGGCACGAGAACTACGCGGCCGATCTGCGTGCCGATCCGGCGGATCCACGGACGCCGGTGGTCGCGGCCGAATTCACCGGAACCTCGATCACCAGCGGCGGCGACGGTGTCGACAGTTACGCCCGCGGCGAGCAGTTGCTCGCCGCGAACCCCGACCTGAAATTCTTCAACGCACAGCGCGGATATGTCCGGGTCGAGGTCGACCCGCGGTTGTGGCGCACCGATTTCCGGGTGGTCCCGTACGTGAGCCGGCCCGGCGCGCCGGTGTACACCAGGGCCTCCTATGTGCTGGAGAACGGTGTGCCGGGGGTGCGTCCCGCGGCCGAACCGCGACGCCGCGGCCCGGCGGCCGGGTCCCGGCACGGGACGCCGCCGGACGATTCCGGTGATGCCCGGTAGGGGTGGGCGCGCCGGATTCAGAAGATATGCATACCCGGAGTCGGCGGGAATTCGACCGGTAGTGCGGTGAGAGCGCGCTGGAACGGACCCGGTCGCCAGAGGGTCTCGTCCGGATCGAACGCCGGGCGCAGATCGGGCAGGGCATCGAGGAGTTGATCGATCGCCTCCTCCGCGATCAGGCCGGCGATCGACCGGGCGTGCGCGGGACAGGCGTGCACCCCCGCGCCCCACGCCAGACCGGTTTCCGGTGCGGACAGGGCGTCCATGGTCCGTTCGGGGTCGTTGTTGCAGGCCGCCAGGCCGATGAGAACGGGCTGGTCGGCGGGCAGCCAGATATCGTCGATCAGCACCGGCAGCGGCGGATAGGTGATGCAGTGGTTGGCCAGGGGCGGGTCGGTGGCGAGCACTTCGTCGAGGGCCGCGCGTACCGGCGGTGCGAATCCGGTCTGATCGGCCGAGAACCGGGGGTCGGTGAGGATCAGCAGCAGCGTATTGGCGATGAGATTGCGCGGCGGCTCCACCCCGGTCCAGAACAATCCGAGCAGCTGGTGGGCCATCTCGTCGTCGGACAGTTGTGCCGGGTGCCGGATGAGGCGGCCGGTGACGTCGTCGCCGGGTTCGGCGCGCCGCGCGGCGATCAGTTCGATCAGCGCCTTCCGCGCCAGTGCCTCGGCTTCCTCGTCGGTGCGCATATCGAGAATCGGGCCGAGACCGTGCATCAGCTGATCGCCCAGTTCGGGCGGACAGCCCAGGATCCCGTTGAGTACCTCGAACACCAGCGGTACGACATAGCGGTCGATGAGGTCGGCCGCGCCATCGGCGCAGAACCGGTTGATCAGCGGGACCGCCGCCCGCCCGACCCTGGTACGCAATGCGATGAGATCGACACCGGCGAGGGCGTCGACCACGACGCCGCGGTATCGCTCGTGATCGGCGCCGGTGCTGCGCAGGGCATTCGGGCGCCACTGCATCGTGGGCACGATCGGCAGACCGGCCGGTGCCTTCAGCTGCCAGGCCCGCGGGTCCGAGGGGAACTGGGTCGTATCGCCGAGTATCCGCAGGGCCGTCCGGTAGCCGATCACCAGGGTGGCGGGCACGCCCGGTGCGATATCGACCGGTGCCAGCGCCCCGTAGCGCAACCGCATCCGCCGGTAGGCGGTATGCGGATCGGCGGCGAACTCCCTGGTGTAGATCGGGATGCGGGAACCGCTGGAATCGGTGGACGCGGCGGTTCTACCGCGGCGGTGCGCCGGCTGCAGCCGGGACTGCCCTGTCACTCGAGTACCCCCTGAGGTCGGTGCGCCCGGTTCCGGGCGCGCTCGTCAACCGGCCGAAAGAAATCCCTGCTCGAAAGCGTTCGGCCGGCACACATTTCGTTACCGGCGAGGATGATACCCAGCGCGGTTCACGCCGCGCACGCGAACCGCCGAGGCAAAATCGGGGTATCGCCCGATCCGGCGGATCAGAGGTCCGCCGGCACCGGAACCGGGGCGACCAGCGTGCCGAACTCGAGTTTCACGATGCGATCGGCGCAATCGAAGTAGCGGTCGTCGTGGGTGATGACTACCACGGTTTTCCCGCGCCGCCGCAATCCATCCAGGATCTCGCGGTAGAACACCTCGCGGAACTGCGGTTCCTGATCGGCGGCCCATTCGTCGAAAACGTAGATCGGCCGGTCTTCGAGCAGGGCCGTCAGCAATGCCAGCCGCTTGCGCTGCCCCTGCGACAACGCGAGCGTGGAGAGCCTGCCCTCGCGCACCTCGACTTTGTCCTCGAGCCGCAACTCGGTCAGGTAGCGCCGGACCTCGTCGTCGATATCGGGTCGGTCGAACCCCAGAAACTCCTCGAACAGGTGGAAATCCGTGAACACCGCCGCCGAATTCTGCCGGAACCATTCGATATTTTCGTGATCGACCAGTTCTTCGTTCACAGTTATGGTGCCGCCGCGCGGTACATAGAGCCCGGTGATCAGTTTCGCGAGCGTGGATTTCCCGCTGCCGTTGCCGCCGATCACGAAGGTGATCTCCCCGGGTTCGAACACCAGATCCAGCGGTCCGAGCCGGAAACCGGATATCTCCTCGTCGGGTTCCGGGCGCAGTGGGATCGGCCGGTCGTCACGGTGGTGCGTGCGCCGGCCGTCGACATCCGGCGGCGGGGCCGGGGGCCCGCCGGGCCGCTCGGGCGGATGCGGCGGTCCGCCCGGACCGGGCGGCATCGGCGGGGGTGCGTCGGCGCGGTAGGTGTAGCGGACTCCGGTCAGCACCAGCCGGGCCGATTCGAGGGCGGGCCGGTCGGCGTAGGGCAGGTGCTCCTCGTTGTGCGGCGTGTCCATCGACAGGTTCATGGCCCGCACCTTGGCCAGCGCGATATCCCCGCGCAGCAGATCGGGGAGGCGGTGCATGAAATTCTGCATGGGCATCGACAGGAACGTCGTCACCAGCACGTAGCCCACCATCACCTCGCGGGACAGATCCAATGCCGTGGCGATCCCGAAAAGGATGAGCGCCATGGTGGCCAGCTGCAGAACCTGCCCGAGGCTCTGCGCCACGGCGAATCCGGCCCCGGCGTCGACGTTCCGGGACCGCAGCGTCGCCGCCGAACCCAGCAATCGGCGCCGCATGAAATCACGCCGCCGGCCGCGATGCAGTTTGAGCTCCTTGATGCCCAGAGTTACGGCCTGGAATGCGCGGATGAGCGAGTCCTCGGTGTCCCGCGCCTCCCGGTAGCTACGGCGGACCCGGGTCAGGAACAGTTCGACGCAGGCCACTCCGGCGAGCGTGCCCGCCACCGTGATCGCGAACAACGGGCCGGACAGGGTCGCGAGGAAGACGAAGCATCCGACGATGGTCGCGATATCGATACAGATGGCCGGAATCGCGGTCACCGCCATCGACAGCGAGCGCACATCCTCGATGAGAGTGGCGACCAGCCGGTGCGTCCCGAGCCGCTCCAGATGTTCGAGCGGCGCCGCGACCACACCCGCACCGAGATCGGCGCGGAGGCGGTAGACCGCGTCCTGGGCCAGCCGGACCAGCAGTATCTGCGAGAGCAGACCGCTGACCAGTACGACCACGACCGTCAGAGCGAACTGCCCGAGGGTGGCCGGTGGTCGCGGGCCGGGTGCGACCACCCCGTTGATCAGCATGATCAGCTGGGTGTTCGCGACACCGCAGACCAGGCCCGTGGCCACCACGGCGGCGATCCGGGTCCACGAGATGGTGACGAGGAATCCGATGAGTTTCATGATGAGGTCGCTCTCTGCGCGGAGACGCGTCCGGCGGCCGGTCGCTGGATCAGCGCCGGACGATATCGAAGATCAGGCCCTCGAGCGTGACCCCCGGGGCGAAGGAGAAGGCCACGCCGGTGGAGAGACCACCGGTGGCCGCGGTGTCACCGATCATCCGTTCCAGCACGAAGATCAGCGAGACGGACAGCATATTGCCGAATCGGGACAGAATATCCCAGCTGGTCCGGGCGCAACCGGGATCGATCCCCAGCGAGCGGACCGATTCCGAGATGATCCTGGGCCCGCCCGGGTGGATGGCCCAGTGCGCGATATCGGACTTGGCCAGCCCGTGGCGGGCCAGGACCCGGGTGACCACCGGGTCGACACCGCGCAGGATGTAGCGGGGCAGATCCTCGGCGAGTTCGCAGGTGATGCCCTCGGGACCGACGCCCAGCACGATGCCGTCCGCGGCGTCGTCGAACAGGTGGCTGAAGGTATCGCGCACGACCACGGTGCCGGCGGCCAGCGGATGGTGCACCGGGGCGGCGCCGACCACCACCGCGCCGCAGCCGTCTCCGAAGAGGCTGTGGGTGATCACATCGTTCACATCGTCGGCGAAAACGGCGTTCACCGAGCTCAGCTCCAGGCAGATCACCATGGCCTTCTTGTCCGGGTGCGCCCGTGCGTAATCGATCGCGGTCCGGATTCCGTTCATGGCCGCCGCGCAGCCCATGAAATTGACCGTGATCCGGTGCACGGCCGGAGCGAGGCCGAGTTCGCGCACCACGGCGATATCCACGCCCGGCGCCAGCAGACCGGTGCTGGTGACGAAGACCAGCAGCCCGATCTCCTCGGCCGGATCGTCGAACCCGGCCAGTGCCCGGCGCGCGACGTCCACGGCCAGCGGCACGGCGTGGTCGTAGAAGAGATTCATTCGTGTGCGGACGGTGCCCCGGGTGCGGCCGAATTCCAGGAATTCGGGGGCGAGCGGGTCCACTGCCAGCTGCCTGGTATCGATCCGGGTCCGATCGTAGATCCGGGCGATCCGTTCACGTTGGTTCGGGTCGTCGAACAGGGCGGCGACCCGTGCCGCGGCCTCCGGCTGAGCGACAGTCGCGGCGGGGAATCCCGTGGCCACGGCTTCGATCACACCCACGGTCGTCGGCGGCGCGGGCGGTAGCGGACTGTGGTCGAGTTCGCCGGGGGCATGGTGACCGGCCGGGGTGAACCCGTCGATATCGAGGGACAAGGACACGATTTCTTCCTTTCGGGAAAGGAGCCGGCGACGCCGCCCCCCGATTGATCGATCGGGGCGGCGCCGGCGTGAACGAATCAGACGGTGCCGATTCCGGTGAATCCCTGCGCCATGTAGACCCCGCAGGTTTTCCACGCGGCCGGAGACAGGTGTTCGCGTACCGGACCCCAGCCCTGCTCCTGTGCGTCGCGCGAGCGCGAGAACAGATAGGTCCGGCACAGTTTCGGGAAGCGGTCCGTGAGAAAACTCTTCGGCGGCAGCCAGGCCACCCCGGATTTCGCGGCCTCTTCGCGGACGATGTCCTCGGAGGCGATATTGGCGAAACCGCTGCGCTGGTAGGGCAATACGTGATGGACGCGATGGGGGCTCAGCCCCGCGGAGAGGAAACAGTCGATATACCGGTTGCCGACCACGGTGAGGTCGTAGGCCTGTTCCAGCTGGTGTACGGCCCAGTCGCCGGTATCGGAAACCGGCAGATCCTCGGTGCCGACCTCGAAATCGTGGCTGGCGACCACCAGGAAGGTGCTCAGCCACAGTGTGACGACGAATTGCAGTGCCCAGGCCCAGAAATCACCCGCCACGATGAACGCGACGAGCTCGGCGACCAGCAGGAAACGCACCCCGAAGGAACCCAGGAAATGGGGGAGCGCGCCCCCCATGGACCCGTACATCTCCTTGACCCCGACCTTGCGGGTCAGCCGGACCACATCCAGCAGCCGGATGGTCATACCGGTGACGGTGTGCCCGAACTTGTGCACGGTGTGTACCGGTATCCGATAGAGCCGCGGTATCTGCATCATCATGGTGAAGACGTTCTTCTTGATATCGACTTCACTCTGCGTATGCGGATGGTGCAGCAGGGCGTGCCCGTCGGCGGTGACGAACGACAGTGCCACGTAGTTGATATCGAACGAATTCGTGAAGACCTTGTTCATACCCTTCTGCGCCCGGTGGATCGCGTAGTGGCCGAATCCGGCGAGCGAACTGCGCAGGACGACCATGGCGATCACGAACAGCGGCAACGGCATCCAGGCGGGAACCGCCAGCCGGAGCCCCTGTACGGCGAAGTAGGCGATGACGAGCAGAATCGCGACGATATCGAAGAGCCGGTCCATCCGGGCGATCCGCGCGGCCACGGCGGGTTCCTTCAAACGGGCCTTGATCCGATGGAGCAGATCGCCGGTATCGGAGAAATCGTATTCCGGGGTGTCGCGCCGGCTGTCGAACCCCTCCTTGAAGAGGAAATCGGGCGCGTTGTTCGTCGGATGGATATCCTCGGGAAGCGCGTCGCGATCCAATGCGTAACGCGCGAGCATCCGTTCGATCCGCTCCGGTTCCCTGTGATAGGAGCCGACGATCGAGGTGATATCGCGATTCTTGGTGCGCCCGATGAAGAATTCCCCGCCGGGATGCCTGGAGATCCAGTCGCTCAGGTCATAGGCTTTGCCGTTGTATACCCAGACATTCGAAATCGGGGGCCGGCCCGGAGGCCGCGGGGGCCTGCGGAACTCGTCCTCCGGCAATGCCTCGGATCGGTCGCCGACCTCCGCGTGGTCGCTGGTCGTCATGTCATTCCTTTGTTGCCGATCGGCGGTGGGCCCGCCGATCAGGGTGTCCTCGTATCGTCTGCGGCGGGCACGCGCGCGGCGCCGAACCGGTGCGAATACGGGGTACGCGGATCGTGTCGAAACGTCGGCCGGATGACTCTGTGCGCCAATGCTTTCCGCATGGCCTCGGCTCCCGCTCGACGAATACTCGAAGGCGTCGGCGACAGCGCCGACGGGTGCGGCCGGTCATCGGACCGGAACGGGTATCCGGTGCCGCCTCTGCGCGGGCGGCACCGGATACGTCCGTACCGCCCGGCGCCGGGAACCGGCGCCGGGCGGAGACGGAAGAATCAGCCCTGCGGCTTGACGACCTCGACGGGCTCGGCCCATTTCGACAGCGTCACCTGGATGGTGCCGGGCGCCTTGTCGACCACCGCGCGGACCAGGTTCGGGCCGTCACCGGGGGAGGCCTCCTCCGACGGTTTGGGCGCCTGGCCGGTCTCCGGCGGCGCCACATCGGCGATCCACAGGGTGATCGGGAAGCTGCCGCCGCCCTCGCCGGAGCGCGGGACGATGGGGTCGATCACCGCGGAGTCGATGGTCCCGGAGATCTTCACGACGTCGATACCGTCGAGCGTTTCCCGGCCTTCGGTTTTCGGGTTCTGGACCTGCGCGATCACATGGGCCAGGCCTTTGTCCTTGTCCAGGATCACGCCCGGGTCGTAGATCTTCTCGGCCGGGCCCACCGGCGCGTACGCCGCGTCGCCCGCGGCGGTGTAGAGGGTTTTGTCGACCACGATGAACTCGGCGTCGATGAAAGGCTCCTCCGGCGCGGTGCGTACCCGCGCGGTCCCCATGGCCTGACCGGCGCCCTGCGGCTGATTGGTGACATCGGCGGATACGGTCTCCACCGGGAGATCCGGCAGATCGCTCACCTCGAGATCGAGATGGACCGCCTGCAGCGTCTGGGTCGTGCGGGCGGATTCCTGCACGATCTGCGAGGCATCGGGCAGCGGCGCCGAAGCCGGCGGCCCGGCCGAATCGGTGCCCTCGTCCGTGGAGGTGCAGCCGGTGATCATCGCCGCGGCCAGCGCCGCGGCCGCCAGCACCGGCGTCACTCGGAGGAACCGCGGTCTGTGCCCGGTATACGCGCGCATTGCAAGGTCGGTCATGGTTACCACCCCGTAAGAGATCCGTTCGGCGCCGAGGAATTCGGCGCCGAGGGTTGCGGCAGCGATGCTGCCTCGCACAGAGTATGCGCAAGATCGGCGGTGAGCACCAGAGCTATCGCGATCTCGGTACCGGCTCGATGCCGTGGTCGTGCGGGGATTCCGGCCGTGCGCGCGGGCCGTGCCGGATGCGGAACCTCCTCCGGCACCGGCGTTCCCCGCCGGTCGGGGTGGGATCAGCGCTCGCGGCGGACCGGCGCCGGAGTGTGCCGCAGTTCGATGGCGACCAGTAGTTCGACGAGATCGGTGACGCGGCGGACATTGCGTCCGGTGAGTTGCTGGATCCGCCGCAGGCGGTACTTGGCCGTGTTGTGGTGGATTCGCAGCGCATCGGCCGCCTCCCGCAGATTCATATCCGCGGCCACGAAGGCATGGATGGTCTCGGCGAGCACCGCGCCCTTGGCATGGTCGTCGGCCAGGGTCCGCGAAACCCGGGGATCGACGAGGCCGCGCGCGGTGTCGTCGGAATTCAGGACCAGGTACCGGAAGGGGCTCAGTTCCGGGAGTGCGGTCACGCCACCGCCTTCGGGGACCAGATCCAGTGCGGTGCAGGCCTCCTGGCGTCCGCGCGGTAGTTCGGCCGCGCCGGTGAGCACCGTGCTGACGCCGAGGGATACCGTCATCCCCTCGCCGGCGAGGGTGTCGTGGGTGCGGCGCAGGCGCGCGCAGAGGTCCTCGACGGTCCCGGTGCGGCCGAGGCCGGCGACGGCGACGATATCGGATTCCCGGACGACGGCCAGGGTCCGATGCCCGTTCACGCCGGTCCGGGCCAGGGCGGCGGCGACGATATTCGGCGCCTCGGTTTCGGAGACGAGGATGCCGTCGCGATCGGGGCGTTCGGAGACGGTCGCCGCGACCACGACGAGTCGTTCGGCGGCGGCCAGGCCGATGCCGTGCGCGGCGGCCGTGTCGAGCAGCGGTCCACGGTCCGGGAGCGCGCCGCCGAGCAGACATTCCAGCAGATCGCGGCCGTCGCGGGAGGCCTCGGCGGATTGATGCTGCTGGAACTCCAGGTACGCGTGGGTGGCCTGGGAGCTGATGAGGTCGCAGTACCTGGTCAGGGGTAGGACCATCGCCAGGGTGGCCTCCCGGGCGGCCGGTGAGTCCCCGGCCTGCGCGACGAGGGTTTTCCAGAACGCCTGCTGGCCGAGCCGGAACGCGGTGATGTAGTCGGTGAGCGGAACCCCGGACTGGGCCCGGCGTACCGCCGCGCGCCGAGTCGCGGCGAGATCGGCCGCGGTGACCCGGCGTTTGTCCAGGAGCGCGCCGAGGCCGGTGCGGCACAGGCGGGCGACCTGCTCGTGGACATCGGCCCGGAAGTCGTTGTCGCGGCCGGCGTACCCGGGGACCTGGGCGAGGATGGCGGAGCTGCCCAGTTCGGCGATCTCGTCCGCGCGGTCGTAGATGGTGCCGACGATCCGGGTGCGTGCCGCCTGTACCGGTCCGGGAAGCGCGGCGGCGATCGACTGTGATCCAGCAGACATAGTCGGATGGTCCACGCAGCCGATGGGAATGTCAACACATAGCGGTAGATGTATCAAAATATGCGCAGTTCGCTTGTCCTCGGCGGACAACTTCCCGGTCGATAATTGGGACGCAACGGCTGATGTGTTTCATTCGGTGCGCTCTTACGCTGGCCTGACCCATAGCCGGTACAGCGGACTGTGCGCTGCCGCACAGTCTTTCGGTCCGGCTCCCGACCCGGAGGACTCATGCTCGAGATATCCGGCCTGACCGTTCGATTCGGCGGTATCACGGCCCTGGAGGACGTCGGATTCGCCGTCGCCGCCGGTGAGATGGTGGGCCTCATCGGGCCCAACGGCGCGGGGAAGACCACCCTGTTCAACTGTCTGACCAGGCGCTGCGCGCCGACCGCGGGCACGATGCGGTACCTGGGGACCGATCTGCTCACGGTGCGCCCCGATCTCCTGGCGCGCCTCGGTATCGCGCGTACCTTCCAGAACCTGGGCCTGTTCACCCGTATGTCCGTCCGGGACAACGTGCTCGTGGGGGCGCACCATCGGGCGCGGGCCGGATTCCTCACGGCGGGCCTGTTCCTGCCGGGTGTGCGCTCCGAGGAACGTACGCTCCGGGACCAGGTCGACGGCCTGCTGGAGCGACTGGATCTGCACGATGTCGCCGACCATCCGGCGGCCGGCCTGCCGTTCGGGACCCTGAAGCGGATCGAGCTGGCCCGCGCGCTCGCCGCGGGTCCGCGCATGGTGCTGCTGGACGAGCCGGTCAACGGGCTCAGCCACGGGGAAGTGGGTGAGTTCGCCGACCTGCTGGCCGGCCTGCGCGTCGATTTCGACCTCACCGTCGTGGTGGTCGAGCACCATATGGGCTTCGTCATGGGTATCTGCGACCGTGTCGTCTGCCTGGAGTTCGGCCGGGTCATCGCCGACGGCGCACCCGAAGCGGTCCAGCGCGATCCCGCCGTGATCGAGGCCTACCTGGGGACCGCGGCGTGAGCGAGTGGGGCCCGGAGGAGGTAGCGGAGCGTGACCACGGAGGGCCCTCGCGCATGCCTGATGGATACAGCATGAGCGAGTGGGGCCCGGAGGAGGTAGCGGAGCGTGACCATTTCCTCGCTGTCACCGGGCTGACGGCGGGCTACGGCGCCGGCGAGGTCCTGCACGGGATCGGATTCTCGGTCGCCGCCGGCGAGATCTGCGCGATCCTCGGACCCAACGGCGCCGGAAAGACGACCCTGCTGCGCGCGCTGTCGGGGATGGTCCGCACCCGGGGCTCGGTCGTCCTGGCGGGCACCGAGGTCACCGGCCGGGCGCCGGAGAAGCTGGCGCGTATGGGTGTGGCCCACGTTCCGGAGGGCCGGGGCACCTTCGCGCCGCTGACGGTCGAGGAGAACCTGCGGCTGGGCGCCTATTCGCGGCGCGATCGCGGGAGTGCCGAAGCCGATCTGCGTCGCGTCTTCGACTACTTCCCGATCCTGCGGGAGAAATTGCACGAGACCGCGGGCCGGTTGTCGGGTGGCCAGCAGCAGATGCTCGCCCTCGGCCGCGCCCTGATGTCCCGGCCGCGCCTGCTGCTGCTCGACGAACCGTCGCTCGGGCTCGCCCCACTGGTGACCCGGGAGCTGTTCCGCATCGTGCAGACCATCAACACAGAGGAACGCACCACCGTGATCGTCGTCGAGCAGAACGCTCATCTCGCCCTGCGCGCCGCGCACCGGGCGCATGTCCTGGAGAGCGGGCGCATCGTGCTGTCCGGTTCCGCCGCCGATATCTCGGCGAACGAACAGGTCGCGCAGTCCTATCTCGGATACCGGGTGTAGCCGTGACCGGATTCCTCCAACAGATCATCGAAGGTCTGAGTGCCGGCGCCCTGTACGCCGGGTTGGCCCTCGCCCTCGTCCTCATCTACCGGTTCACCGGAATCGTCAACTTCGCTCAGGGCGAGCTGGCCATGTTCTCCGCGTTCCTGGCCTGGCAGCTGGTCCAGGCCGGAACTCCGTTCTGGCTGGCGCTCCCGGTCACCCTGGCGATCTCCTTCGCGGCGGGGATGCTCATCGAACGCGTTGTCATCCGGCCCGTGGAAGGCGCGCCGGAGCTCACCCTCGTGATCGTGACGGTCGGCCTGTTCTTCGTCGTCAACGCCGCGGCCGGCTGGATCTGGTCGTATCAGCTCAAATCGTTTCCCAACCCGTTTCCGGAGGGAATGCTGCGGGTCGGTGAGGTCGGTGCCGGGTACGGCAACCTCGGCATCCTGGCCGTGGTCGCGGTGGTGATGGGCCTGCTGTACCTGCTGTTCCGCTATACACGCACCGGTCTGGCCATGCGGGCGGTGGCAGCGAACCCGCAGTCCGCGCGACTGGTGGGGATCGGGGTGGGCACGGTGCTCGCGCTGGGCTGGGGCCTGGCCGCGGCCGTCGGCGCGGTCTCCGGGGTGTTGTCGGCGCCGCTGCTGTTCCTGGAACCCAACATGATGGGCGGCGTTCTCATCTACGCCTTCGCCGCCGCCACCCTCGGCGGATTCGACAGTCCCGGTGGCGCGGTCGCGGGCGGGCTCATCGTCGGAGTCGCCGAAACGCTGGCCGGAGCCTATCTCGACGTCATCGGCACGGAACTCAAGATCGGCGTGCCGCTGGTGATCATCCTCGGCGTGCTGCTGGTGCGTCCGCAGGGCCTGTTCGGCACTCCGGCGGTGGAAAGGGTATGAGCGATATGGGAATCCGGCACAGCACGGTGGAGCCCGTACCGGCGGCGCCGGTCACGCCGGCCGGCGAGGCGGGCACCGGCGCGCCGCGGCCGCGACGGATCCGGATCGGCGCGTCCTCGGTCGCGGTGGCGGTCGTGGTGGTGGCGGCCTGCTGGGCGCCGTTCGAACTCGCCCCCTTCCATACCTTCCAGCTGGCGCTGGCGATGATCTACGCGGTCGCGCTGCTCGGGCTGAATCTGCTGGTGGGACATACCGGGCAGATATCGCTCGGCCACGGGGCCTTCTTCGCGGTCGGCGCCTATACCGCCGCGATCATGATGGATCGCTGGGATACGCCCTACCCGCTGACTCTCCCGGCGGCGGCCGCGGTGGCCTTCGTGCTCGGGATCGGGCTGGGTGTGCCGGCGCTGCGCCTGCGCGGTCTCTATCTGGCGCTGGTGACACTGGCCATCGCGATCTTCCTGGTACCGCTGCTGAAGCGGTTCGAATCGGTGACAGGCGGATCTATGGGCCTGACCCTGGACAAACCGCGGCCGCCGGCCTGGACCGGACTGGCCGAGGACCAGTGGCTGTACTTCCTCGCGCTGGCGGTGACCGGGGTGAGCTATCTGCTCGTCGCGGGGCTGCTGCGTTCGCGGGTCGGCCGGGCGCTGCACGCGGTCCGCGACAACGAGATCGCCGCCGAGGTCACCGGTGTGCGGCCCGCGTTCTACAAAACCCTGGCCTTCGCCTGGGGCGCGATGTTCGCCGGTGCCGCGGGCTGCGTCTACATCTGGGTGATCGGCTACGTCTCACCGGATTCGTTCACGCTCACCCTGTCCATCACCCTGCTGGCGGGCCTGGTCGTCGGGGGCCTGGGCGGACAGTGGGGGCCCCTGCTGGGCGGGATGTTCGTCATGTACGTCCCCACATTCGCCCAGGACGTCAATCAAGCCGCGCCGGGAGTGATCTTCGGGCTGCTCATCATCGCGGTCATGTACCTCGCGCCGAATGGATTGGCCGGACTCGTCGGCCGGGCGGCGCACTGGCTCGGACACCGGGCCCGGAAAGGAAGAACGCATGCGCACTAGAGCGATACAGGCAGTGGCGGCCGCGGCCGCCGTGCTGCTCGCGGTGGCCGGCTGCGGTAGCCGTGACGACGGGGACAGCGCCGTCGCCTCCGGCGACTGCCAAGGCCAGCAGACCACCGGGCTCACCGATACCGGTATGAAACTCGGTGGTGTGTTCCCGCTGTCGGGTCCGGCCTCGGCCTACGCCGAACTGCCGAAGGGAATGCAGGCCTACTTCGCCTATGTCAACGCCGAGAAGGGCGGTATCGACGGACGCCAGGTCGACTATCTGCTGCGCGACGACGGCTACCAGCCGCCGAAAACCGTGGAGGAGACCCGGCGCCTGGTCGAACAGGACCAGGTGTTCGCGATGCTGTCCACCCTCGGCACCCCCACCTCCGCCGCGGTCTGGGACTACCTGAACCAGCGGGAGGTGCCGCAGATCTTCGTGGCCGGCGGCGCGACCCAGTGGGGCGTGGGTGAGGGCCATCCGTGGACGATCGGATGGCAGCCCAGCTATCACGCCGAAGGCCGGATCTTCGCGGGCTACGTCAAGGAACAGAAGCCCGACGCCACCGTCGCGGTGATCTACCAGAACGACGACTTCGGCAAAGACCTGCTGGCCAGCTTCAAGGAAGGCACCGCCGGTAGCGGCGTCCGGGTGGTCGCCGAACAGAGTTACGAGGTCACCGATCCCACCGTGGATCCGCAGCTGCGGAACCTGGCCGGTTCCAAGACCGACGTCCTGCTGAATTTCGCGACCCCGAAATTCGCGGCGCAGACACTGGCCGCAGACGCCCGGAATCCGGAATGGAATCCCCTGCACATCTTGTCCCAGGTGTCGAGCACCATGAGCGTGCTGACCCCGGTCGGGCTCCCGAACGTCCAGAATGTGGTGACCTCGGTATTCGTGAAGGATCCGGCCGATCCGCAGTGGGCCGAGGACCCGGGGATGAAGCTGTACCGCGACAAACTGGCCCGGTACGTCCCCGACGCCGACCCCGACGACGGCTACACCCTGGTCGGCTGGGCGATGGCGCAGAGCTTCCACAAGACCTTCGACGCCGCCTCCTGTAAGACCCGCGAGGGCCTGCGCGACGCGATGCGCTCGCTGAACGACGTCGAAATCGACCTCCTGCTGCCCGGTATCACATTGAAGACCGGCGAAGGCGACGGATATCCCATGGAGGCCATGCAGATTCAGCGGTTCGAGGGGGACCGCTGGGTGCTCGCCGGCGATCTCGTCGATACCGCCGGTCGATGACGGAATCCCCCCACAACGTCCGCGGCGCAATCCTGCGCCGACGGCCGCCTCGATATCAACCGATGAGGACAGTCACGATGAAACTCAGAACCAGCGTTGTCACCGCCGCGATCGCGGTGGCGGCCCTCGGCGCGACGGTGGCCCCCGCCTCGGCGCAGCCGGCTCCGGCGCCGCGCGAGCTCACCTACGAGATCACCCACGAGGGTGATTCGGCGGTGGTGGCGACGAACGGCAAATGGCAGGTGGCCGGCGATCAGCTCATCCTGAAGGCCGTCGACGACACCCCGTTGACCACGGTGCCGCTGACCTACCGCAAGGACAATGTCGCCTTTCCGATCGCGGCGACCGTCGAGGGCGGCACCGCGGTGCTCACCCCACAGCGCGACGGCGGGGTGCCGGTGGCTCCGGTGAACGCCCCGGTGATCACGCCGGAGCAGGCGGGTAAGGAGATCGCCGAACAGTTCACGCCGCGGGATATGCAGGCGCTCGGAGTGTTCACGCAGCGCGCGACCATGAGCGCGGCCATCGCCGGTGCCGTCGGCGCGGTGATCGGCGGCAGCCTGGGCTGTGTCCTGGGCGCCGCGACCGGTGCGCTGGTCTCGAGCCCGGTCGCGCTTTTGCTGGTGCCGTTCGTCGGCGCCACGATCGGCGGTTGTGTGGCGGGAGCGGCGGCGCTCGGCGCCGCGGGCGGCATCATCGGCGCCTTCCTGATCGGTGGTCCGGTGGCCGTTTTCGCCGCGTTCCAGTACTTCTCGACCATTCTGTCGCCGTGCCCGCCGGAGCATCCGGCGTGCCGCCCGACCACTCCGTAGGAGTTCGTCCCCGGTTGTGCCCGTCCCGTATCGCGGGGCGGGCACAACCGTGCCGGTCCCGGATCCGGGACACGGATGGCATGCTGTCCCCTATGGCCGATATTCGCCTCGATGTCTCCGACTCCGTCGCCACCCTGACCCTCGACCGCCCCGACCAGCTCAACGCCTTCACCACCGCCATGGGCCGGGAGCTGATCGAGGCGTTCGACACCTGCGACCGCGACGACGCGGTCCGCGCCGTCGTCATCACCGGCGCGGGCCGCGCCTTCTGCGCGGGAGCGGATCTGTCCGCCGGAGCGGAAACCTTCGTCGCGCCCGACGGCCAGGACGCCGCGGACTTCCGCGACGGTGGCGGGGAAGTGGTCCTGCGGATGTTCGAATCCCGCAAACCCATCATCGCCGCGATCAACGGTCCCGCCGTCGGGGTCGGTATCACCATGACCCTGGCCGCCGATTTCCGGCTGGCGGTGGACACCGCCAAGATCGGCTTCGTCTTCAACCGCCGCGGTATCGTCCC
The DNA here is from genome assembly GCF_055586645.1 of Nocardia sp. NPDC049935. Taxonomy (NCBI): domain Bacteria; kingdom Bacillati; phylum Actinomycetota; class Actinomycetes; order Mycobacteriales; family Nocardiaceae; genus Nocardia; species Nocardia sp. NPDC049935. The sequence continues at coordinate 837,897 of NZ_JBVJHV010000001.1, forward strand.
GGAATCCTGCTCGAGCTGGTTCCTGCCGCGCCTGGTCCCCGTGCAGAAGGCCCTGGACTGGGTGTACTCGGGCCGGATCGTGGCGGCGGCCGAGGCCTACGAGGCCGGACTGTTCTACGGGTTGTATCCGGCGGAAAGCCTGCTGGACGAGACCTACGCGCTGGCGCGGAGCCTGACCGAGCACACCGCCCCGGTCTCGGTGGCGCTCTCGCGGCAGATGCTGCTGCGCGGGCTCGGCGCCGACCATCCGATGATCTCGCACCGGATCGAGTCCCGGGGTATTCGCAGCCGCGGCGCCAGTGCCGATGCGAAGGAAGGGGTTTCGTCGTTCCTGGAGAAGCGGGCGGCGGCGTTCCCGGACAGCGTGGTGCGCGACCTTCCGGATATCTTCGGTGACGATCTGCCGGTCCCGCCGTTCCGGCCCTGAGGCCGATCCCGCGGGAGCGCGAAGGTCGCGATCCGGCAACCGGCAACGATGAGTTCGCAAAAGTGCGCGGACACCCTGTCCCGGGTCTAGGATCTGTGGCACAACGAATTTCGGAGGTGCTGCATGCCGGACGAAGTCCTGGCGCCCAACATCGAGCTCTTCTCCCGCAACGGTTTCGCCGGTCCGAACACCACCATCGTCCGGGCCCAGTACCGGCCCCGGTTCCTACGTGCCCGCGGTGACTACGTGCCGCGGCGCTTCCACACCTGGGACCTGCCGGCCGGCGTATTCGCCGAACCCAAGGCCCTATCGGTGCCCATCCTGCAGGGCGAGGGCATCTCCTTCGAACTGAATCGCCGCTCGGCGGCAACGACTTTCGGCTACGTCAACGTCTGGGCCGACGAGCTGCACTACATCGTTTCCGGCCGGGGCGAACTCGATACCGAGGTCGGCACCCTCGAGGTCCGCACCGGCGATTTCGTCCTGATTCCGCGCGCGGTCACCTATCGGTGGGGTGAGATCGCCGAGGAGATCAGCGAATTCGTCGTGGTCACCGCGAGCGAACTGCGTCTCGACCCCGAGGGCGCCCCCGGCACGTTCAACCCCGACCTGCACCTGGATCGCCCGGTCCCGCACGGTCGGCCGGGACTGCCGACCGACGAGGAATACGAGGTGGTCGTCCGCACCGGCGAGACCTTCACCTCGTATTTCTACGATGTCGATCCCATTCCCTGTCTCGACGCGCTGGGCGCTCCGCTGGTGCTGCGTTTCAATATCGAGCATGTCCAGGGTCTCGGTGTCGCGGAGGGCGGTCTGGCGCCGGCCCGCCTGATGAGCAGCACCTCGGGTCACGATTTCGTCTTCGGCACCGGCAGCCGGCACAGTACCCGGCCACCCATCCACCACAACGCCGATTTCGACGAGGTGATCTGCTACGCGATGGGGCCGTCGCCATGGGGGTCGGTCGATACGCCCGGAACCGTGACCTGGACTCCGAAGGGGCTGCTGCATCAGGGCCCGGAGGAGAACGTGCAGCCCGGATACCGTGCCTTCCTGGTCGAGACCCGCGCCTCGCTGACCATGACCCCGGCCGGTCGCGATATCGCCCATCTGATGGAGACCGATCAGTACGGCGTCCATCCCACCGAGGGGCAGCCCGTCACAGCACGCTGACGAGGCGAGTACCGGCAGCCTCGAGGCCTGCCGGTACTCGGCTACCGCTGCTGTGCGAGCCAGTCGGCGATCGCGCCGGTTCCCTCCCGGAACGCGCGGGACCGGGGCCGGTTCAGGAATCCGTGCCTGGACGCGTGGACCACGATGTGATCGGCGGCGACCCCGGACTCGGTCAGCTCGCCGGCGAACGCGGTGCTGGACGCGCCCAGGGTGTCGTGGGCGGCATCGAGCAGCAGCACCGGCGGCAGTCCGGCCAGTTTCCCGCCGCCGGGAAATACCTCGGGATCCCGGAGTAGTTCGGTGGAACCGGTGTAGTTGAGATTCATGCGCCGGATGACATGCGGCGAGAATGTGTAGAGGCGGTGCCGGCCGCCCACCCGCGCCCGCACCGCATCCGGCAGTGCCGGAAGCTCGGCGTGCAGGGTGGCATAGGCGAGGACGAGTCCGGCCGGTGGTTCGGCCTGCCGGTCGCGCAGTCGCAACGCCGCCGAAGCGGCAAGGCAGGCGCCGGCGCTCGCGCCGCCGAGCACGATCCGCGGCTGCTGGGTCATGAGGTCGGTGGCCGCGGCCAGTACATCGTCCAACGGCGCGGGGTAGCGGTTGCCGGACGGGCGTAGTTTCGGCGGGCCCCAGACCCGGAACCGGGGGACCAGCGCGTAGTCGACGGTTCGTACCCGGCGACCGGTTCCGGCGATCCGCGATGCGACCTCATGGGATTCGGGCTGGTCGAGTCCGCCGGAGACGAAGGCGCCGCCGTGCACCCACAGCAGCGGTGGCGCGTCGGGATCCGTCGCGGCGGGTAGGTATTCGCGAATGGGCACCGGGCCCCGCGGACCCTCGACCGTCGTATCGCGGATATCCAGGTCGCTCATCCACCGTCCTCGCCGTGTTCGTCTCGGGTTTCCCCGGCGATCGTATCCCCGCGCCTCGGCGCCGCCCCACGGTCCGGTGTGGATCAGCTCTTGCCGAGCGCTTCGGCGCGGATCAGCTCCAGCATCGTGGGGTTGTTCTCGGGTGTCGCGACACCGATGACGGTGCGCACGTACCGGTCGTCTCCGGCGACCCGCAACAGGCAGGCCGCGAGATCGGCGCGGGAGGTGAACCGGCCCTCGGCGCGCTCCTCGGCGATCTCGTAGTCGCTCACCTGCGGGAGGTCGAACAGGCCGCTCGGCCGGACTACCGTCCAGTCGAGGTCGGAGGCGGTGACCAGTGCTTCCATCGCGCGCATATCGTCGTAGAGGGTTCTGCCGAGGTAGCGCGTGATGAACGGTTGCAGCACCCGGTTGAACAGGAAACCCGCGTCGGCGTAGGGCCGGGCGTCGACAGCGCTCGACGAGACCACCGCGAGCCGGCGGACCCCGTGGCGGCGCATGGCCGCGACCATATTGGCGGCCCCTTCGGAGTAGGTGCTGATCGGTGCGCGTCCGTACGGGACACCCAGTGCGGACAGCACGGCGTCACCACCGGCCACCGCGTCCTCGACCGCTCGGGCGTCGTGGACGTCGCCGCCCGCGATATGGAGCCGGTCGTGGGCGAGGGGGAATTCGCCGGGCCGACGGGTGAAGGCGACAACCTCGTGGCCGGTGGCGAGGGCCTGGGCGGTGAGCAGGCGGCCGGTGGGGCCGTTCGCGCCGAAGATGACGATTCGCATGATCTTCCTTCTTTCAGTCGCGCGGAACCGGTGCCTGCGGGATGTGGAATCGAGGGCGCGTATCCGTTTGACTCCGTGATTCTGAAAGTATGAAAACCATATAATACGAATTCAACCATTCTGGCAAGGGCTCGTGATCGCGGAGGTGGCCGGGCCGTCGCGGACAGTGGGCCCGATCGGATCCGTATCATCAGGGTTCCGGATCATGTGAGGGGAATATGACCAAGGCGGAGGCGGGCTCTGCGCGGGAACGCAGACGGTTGATCGTCGGCGTCAAGGACGCCCTGCGCGAGCTACGGGTCCAGTTGTCGCTGCTCAATCACCGGGTGGGCACACAGGTGGAACTCAAGGATGTCGACCTCGACTGCCTGGATATCGTGAGCAGACAGGGGCCCCTGGGGCCCAGCGCTCTCGCCCGGCTCGCCGGCCTGCATCCCGCCACCATGACCGGAATCCTGGACCGGCTGGAACGGGGCGGCTGGATCGTCCGGGAACGGGACGCCGCCGACCGTCGCGCGGTCGGTGTGCGGGCGGTGCCCGGACGCAATGCGGAACTGTTCCGCCAGTACGCCGGAATGAACGCCCTGATGGACGAGGTCTGCGACGGTTACAGCGAGGCCGAACTCGCCGTGATCGCCGATTTCCTGCGCCGGACCGGTAATGCCGGCCGGGCGGCCACCGAGCAGTTCTCGGCCGGCTGACCGGCGCGGGCCCGGCGACGCCGGCCCGGAGGTTCCGGGGCGTGCCCCAACTCACAACGTGGCCCGGAACCCCCCGTGCCCCGGGCTTGTTACACCGGAGCGTGACTTCTACCGCTACCGGTCCGGCCACGAACCCCACCACCACCACCGCGCGCACCGGCTGGCATATCCCGGCCATGCTGGCGCTGGCGCTGGGCGGGTTCGGCATCGGCACCACGGAGTTCGTCACCATGGGCCTGCTCCCGGATATCGCGAGCTCGTTCTCCGTTTCCGAGCCGACCGCCGGGCACGCCGTCTCGGCATATGCGCTGGGTGTGGTGTTCGGTGCGCCGGTGATCGCCGCCGCCTGCGCCGCGGTACCGCGCAAACGGTTGCTGATGATCTTGATGGCCGCGTTCACGATCGGCAATATCGCCTCGGCCTTCGCGCCGAACTTCGAGACCATGATCGGCGCGCGATTCCTGGCCGGACTGCCGCACGGCGCTTATTTCGGCGTCGCCTCATTGGCCGCGGCGACGCTGGCGCCCCCGCGTCAGCGGGCCAAGGCCGTCGCCGCGGTGATGCTCGGGCTGAGTATCGCCAACGTACTCGGGGTTCCCGCCGCGACCTGGCTGGGGCAGAACCTCGGCTGGCGCAGTGCCTATGTGCTGGTCGCGGTGATCGGCGCGGCCACCGTACTGGCGATAGCCCGGTTCGTGCCGCCGCTGACCGCGATCGTCATCACCAACCCGCTCACCGAACTCGGTGCGCTGCGCCGGCCCCAGGTGCTGCTCACTCTCGCCGTGGGCGCGATCGGCTTCGGCGGCATGTTCGCCGTCTACACCTACGTGAGCACCACCCTCACCGATGTGGCAGGTATGGGCGCGGGGCTGGTGCCGGTGGTGCTCATGCTGTTCGGTGTCGGCATGGTGCTCGGCAATATCGGCGGCGGGATCCTCGCCGACCGCGGCGTGGACCGGTCGATCTTCGTCGCGATGGGCGCAATGATGGTGGTGCTGCTCGGCTTCGTGGCAGCTGCGCACAATCCGATCACCGCCGGTATCGGCGCGCTGCTGGTCGGAGCGACGGGTGCCGCGCTGGCCCCCGGGCTGCAGACCCGGCTGATGGATGTGGCCGCCGACGCGCAGACCCTGGCCGCCGCCCTCAACCATGCCGCACTGAACATCGCCAATGCCGCGGGCGCCTGGCTCGGCGGACTGGTGATCGCCGCCGGATACGGCTATACGGCGCCGACGCTGGTCGGCGCCGGGCTGGCCGCCGCCGGTGTCCTGCTGTTCACCGTGACAGTCTGGGCCGCGCGCCGCTCCTGACCTCCGCCCGCGATTCCGTGGGCCCGGCCGAGCCGCAGGCTCGCGATATTCCGACACCCCATCGGCAAACGCTCCGCTTGATCCGGGGCCGGGCCGTGATGATGCATCATCACTGATGAGCGTCGACGAATGAGCTGCAGTACCGGGTGGTGAGGCGAGCGGAGAGGTCGTGGCGATGACCCAGCAGCAGGTGCCGGAGCGGGCGGCGAAAGTCACGGTTCTCACACTCACCGCCATGGTTGTCGGATCGATGGTCGGGGCGGGCGTCTTCTCGTTGCCGCGTCGCTTCGCGCAGGAGACCGGTGTCGGCGGCGCGCTGATCGCGTGGACGATCGCAGGGGCCGGGATGCTGATGCTGGCCCTGGTGTTCCAGCGGCTGGCGGTGCGCAAACCGGATCTGGATGCCGGTGTGTACGCCTACGCCAAAGCCGGCTTCGGCGAATTCGTCGGTTTCTACTCGGCGGCCGGCTACTGGGCCAGCGCCTGCGTCGGGAACGTCACCTACTGGGTCCTGATCATGTCCACCCTCGGGCAGTGGATCCCCGCGCTGGGCTCCGGCGACACGTTGATCGCGGTCGCGCTGTCCTCGATCGGGCTGTGGTCGTTCTTCCTGCTGATCCGGCGCGGAACCGAGGAGGCCGCCGCGATCAACCGGATCGTCACAGTGGCGAAACTGGTGCCGATCATCGTCTTCGTCCTGCTCGCCGTTTTCCTGCTCGATCCGCGGATCTTCGCCGACAACTTCCGCGGCGCCGACTACGCGGGCTCGCTGTTCGATCAGGTCAGCGGCACGATGCTGGTTACCGTATTCGTCTTTCTCGGGGTCGAGGGTGCGAGTGTGTACTCCCGGCACGCCCGGCGGCGCGAGGATGTCGGCCGGGCGACGCTTCTGGGTTTTCTCAGCGTGCTGGCCATTTTCGCCTCCGTCACGGTGGTGTCCTACGGCATCATGCCGATGAGCGAGATCGCGCAGCTGCGCCAGCCGTCGATGGCCGGGGTACTGGAAGTGGCGGTCGGTTCGTGGGGAACGGCCTTCGTCAGTGCGGGACTGATCATCTCGGTCCTCGGCGCCTATCTGGCCTGGGCGCTCATGGCCGCCGAGGTTCTCTTCGTGGCGGCCAAGGATTCCGATATGCCGCGCTTCCTGGGACGTTCCACCGACCGCGACGTCCCCGTCAACGCCCTGCTGCTCAGCACCGCCCTCTCCCAGACCGTCCTGGTGATCACCATGTTCTCCGAGGACGCCTTCGATTTCGCCCTCGATCTCACCGCCTCGCTCACCCTGATCCCGTTCCTGCTGGCCGCGCTGTACGCACTGAAGCTCTGTCTCACCCGCGAAACGTATACCGAGGAACGTGCGGCCACCCGGCGCGGCGACCTGGCCGTCGCGGTACTCGCCACGCTCTATACCGCGTTCCTGCTGTACGCGGCGGGTTTGCGATTCGTCCTGGTATCCCTCATCTTCTACGCGCCCGCGACATTTCTCTTCGTCCGCGCACGCCGGGATCAGGGGCGCTCGGTGTTCACACCCGCCGAAGCCGCGTTGTTCGCACTGGTCGCGATCGGCGGTGTACTCGGGATCGTTGCCCTGGTGGCGGGCTGGATCGAACTGTGACCGGCGCCGGATCCGGTGCCCCGAACGAGCCGACGGAAGGTAGCGTAATGACCGCGAACCCCGAATCACCTCGGTACGGCGTGCATTCCGAGGTCGGCCGGCTGCGCCGGGTACTCGTCTGCTCGCCCGGCCTGGCGCACGAGCGGCTGACTCCGACCAATTCCGACGAACTGCTCTTCGACGATGTCATGTGGGTGGAGGCCGCGCAGCGCGACCACCTCGACTTCGTGAACAAGCTGACCAACCGCGGCGTCGAGGTCGTCGAACTCCACGATCTGCTGGCCGAGACCATGGCCGACCCGGCGGCGCGCACCTGGCTGCTCGATCGGAAGATCATCGCGAACCGGGTAGGGCTTGGCATGGTGGAGAACACCAGGGCCTATCTCGACACGCTCCCGGCCCGCGAACTCGCGCGTTTCCTGATCGGCGGACTGTCCACCGTGGATCTGCCCCCGGATTTCCGCACCGGCTATATGGCGTTGGCCCGGGAGTCGCTGGGCAATCCCGAATACCTGCTGCCGCCACTGCCGAACACCCTCTACACCCGCGATACGACCTGCTGGATCTATGGCGGACTCACGCTCAACCCGCTGTACTGGCCGGCCCGGCACGACGAAACACTGCTGATGAAGGCGATCTACCGGTTCCACCCCGACTACGCCGAGTCGACCGTGTGGTGGGGTGATCCCGAAAAGGAATGGGGGCAGGCCTCCCTCGAAGGCGGTGATGTGATGCCGGTCGGGAACCGCACCGTTCTCGTCGGGATGAGCGAGCGCACCTCCCGGCAGGCGATCACCCAGCTGGCGAAGGCCTTGTTCGAGGCGGGGGTGGCCGAACAGGTCGTTGTGGCCGGGATGCCGAAGCTGCGGGCCGCGATGCACCTGGATACGGTCTTCACCTTCGCCGACCGCGATCTGGTCACCGTCCACCCCGGGATCGTCGACGGTATCCATCCCTTCACCCTGCGGCCGTCGGACAGCGCGCCGGGTGTCGAGATCACCGACGAACGAGGCACCCCCTTCGTCGATGTGGTCGCGAGGTCACTCGGTTTGCCGGCGTTGCGCGTCGTCGAGACCGCCGGTGACTTCTACGCCTCCGAACGGCAGCAGTGGGATTCGGGCAACAATGCCGTCGCGCTGGAACCGGGAGTGGTGTTCACCTACGACCGCAACACCCAGACCAATGCGGCCTTGCGCCGGGCCGGGGTGGAGGTGATCACCATCGTCGGCGCCGAACTCGGGCGCGGACGCGGCGGCGGTCACTGTATGACCTGCCCCATCGTCCGCGACCCGATCGACTGAACCGGGCGGATCCGTACTCATTCCGCGTGCCTTCACCCTCGGTACCGAGTTCCGCCCCGCGCCGCGTATCGACCGCGATCAGATCCTGCACTGGAATCGTGGTGCGTCCGCAGCGGCGTCGAGCGCCGTCGCCTCAGACCGGGACCGGCCGCCCGGCCGCGGTATCGGCCGCGGCGAGGCCGAAGACCAGGGCCGGTGCGATTCCGCCCGCATAGGCGTCGTGGTAGAGGCCGCCGATATCGGATCCCGCCGCGAACAGGCCAGCGATCGGGCTGCCGGTGGCGGAGAGTACGCGGGCAGCGGCGTCGATACGGATGCCGTGGAACGGGAAGGTCAGCGCCGGGCAGGTTTCGATGATGTAGTAGGGGCCCCGGTCCAGCGGCAGGGCATCGTGGGTGCGCGGGGGCTGTACCGCGGCCCCGGCGGAATCGACGGCCCTGATCTGTTCGGCGATCGCGGCCCCGTCGTAGCCCCATTCCGCGGGGAGGTAGGCGAAATCGTCCAGGGTGTCGGCGGTTCCGCAGCGGCCCCCACGGCGTTGCGTGAGATCGAATTTGTCCACCGCGACAGCGCCTTCGACGTAGCTGCCCAGCACCCATTCGCGGTACACCCGCTCATCGGCCACGAGCAGGCCGCGTGCCTCCGGTTGCTCGAGCAGCCGCATGGCGGTGAGGTGGTCGCCGAGGGTTTCGTCGGTGAACCGCTGATTGTCCAGGTTGAACAGGAGTGCGTGTTCGCTGTAGTAGAGCGACAGCGCTACGAAATCGGCGGGGTCGCGAAAGGGAACACCGGTGGGAACCAGGTGCCCGTAGAAACCGGAGCGCGGGGTACCGGTCGCGGCCCCCACACTCCCGGCAAGGCGCAGCCCGGCGCCCGCGCTGGTGGGATTGGAACGGAGCTGCATCGCGGGCGCCTGCGGATGGATGTGCTCGGCGATGAGCTCGGTATCGGCCTGGAAACCGCCGGTGGCGAGAACGACGGCCTTACTGTGTATTTCGATTTCCGCGCCGTCGGGGCGACGCACCCGCGCGCCCGCGACGGCGTTGCCGCGGGTCAGCAATTCGAGGGTTTCGGTGCCGGTGAACAGCTTCCCGGACGCGGTGATCCGGCGCCGGCATTCGTCGATGTACTGGTTGGTGTCGAATTGGTGACCGATTCCGTAGCGGAGCACCGGGACCGGATCGGCGCAGTGCACACCGAGCGCGCGGATCCAGCCGATCGCGTCGGCGAAACCGTCGACCAGTGCGTGGCGCAGTGCCGGATCGCCGTCCGGATTCACCACGTCCATCACCGCACGGGTGGGCGCGGTCCACGCGTAACCGGCGTACCGGGCCGACCCGCCGACCGATTCGGCCTGCTCCACCACGACGACCGAGCTGCCCCGGTCGAGTGAGCGGGTCGCGGCGGTGAGGCCGGCCATCCCCGCTCCGATCACCAGAACGTCGGTTTCGATTGTTCGCATCGTCGTCTCCTCATCGCTCGAATCGCGGGTCACCGCCCGCGGCGGATCCGGAATCGGCCGGTTCACACCGTGAACCGGCCGCCGTTGCTCAGCAGGACCGCACCGATCACATTGGCGGCACCCGGTGAGGCCAGATACAGGATGTTGTCGGCCAGTTCGGTGGCGGTCGCGTATCCGCGCGGGGCGTTCGCGGTCATGGCCGCCCGCAGATGCGCCGGGGTCCGGGCCGCCATCCCGGTGTCCACCGGGCCCGGGGCGACGGTGTTCACCCGGATTCCGAAAGGCGCGACCTCCTTGGCCACCGCCTGGCTCAGGGCGTGCACGCCCGCCTTCGAGGCCGCGTAGTGCGGATATCCGGTCAGCGTGTCGAACGCCGCGGAGGAGCCGACGGTGACGATCGCGCCGCCACCGGTCTCCTTCATCGCGCGGACCGCCGCGCGCAGCACATGGAAGGTGCCGTCCAGGTTCACCGAGATGATCCGCCGCCACTGCTCGTCGCCGAGGTGGGTGAGTACATCAGCGGGCAGGTTCTGCTCGGCCGCCTCGTAGATCCGCTGTTTACTGAGCGGATCATCGACACCGGCCGCGTGGACCACTACATCCACCCGGCCATGGTCATCCAGTGCGCGGGCGAAAGCGCTGTCGACCTGGGCGGAGTCGGCCACGTCCAGCTTCAGCGCGGTAGCACCGGCCAGATCGGCCGCGGTCCGGGCAGCGGCCTGCCGGTCGATATCGCATGAATACACGGCTCGGGCGCCCCGCCGGGCGAGGAGCCGGGCGGTCGCGGCTCCGATACCAGAACCGGCGCCGGTCACCAGTGCCACCCGGTCGGCGAACTGTGCTGCCGTCGTCTCCCGCGCCCCGGTCGCCGAGCGGTCGGTGTCCGTCACTGGAAGATCCCCTCCCAGTCGTTGCGGTAGCGTTCGGCGCCCGCGCCGGTGGTGACCGCGAGGTTCTGGTCCGGGACGTCCTGCGCGACGGCGAGCGCGCCGTCGATTCCCGGGAGTGCGGAACCGTAGCCGGGGGAGGTCGCCCGCTGGCCCGGCCGGCTCACCATGAAATCGGCCAGCACCTGGGCGGCGTTGGGATGGGGTGCCGAACCGAGTGCGAGCCCGTACCAGCGGGCGCCCCACACCTGTGGGCCCTCGGTCCAGCCGACCGGAGCTCCGGCGGCCCGTTCCGGCAGCATCGGATTGCACATGAGCGCGGCCACGATCTCCCCGGAGGCCAGTGCCTGCCCCAGTGGCTGGGTGCTGGGATAGATCCGGGGACTGTTCTGTGCGAGCTGCCGCAGGAAATCGCGTCCGCCGTAGTTCTCCTCGATATGGTCGTAGTAGTCGATATAGGTCGGCGAGGTGGCCGGGGTGACGATGCCGACCTTGCCCTTCAGCGCGGGGTCGAGCAGATCCTGTGCGGTCCGGATTCCCCGGCGGTAGGCGGCGGTGTTCCAGCCGAAGCCCAGGACCACCGCGCCCTCGAGGAAGAACTTCCCGCCGACCACGCTGTCCGCGCGCCGGTACTCGGGTGCGTCGAACGAGGGGCCCGTCACCTCCACCGCCAGATCGGTGCCTTCGGCCTTCTGCATCCACGAGACATCGGTGATCACCGCGATATCGCCGGTGCCCTTACCCGTGCGCGATTCCGCATCGATGCGGGAGAGCAGGTCGGCGTCCACACCGCGGACCACGGTGAGATCGATCTGCGGATAGGCGGCTTCGAATGCCTTCTCCAGATCGGCGAGCACCGGCTGTGCCTGGGTGGAGTAGATCGTCACCGCGCCTTCGGTATTCGCGGCGGCGACGATATCGTCCCAGGTGCCGGAGACCGGCCGGGAGACCTGGCCGGTTCCACCGCAGCCGGCCAGCGTCAGGGCAAGGGTTGCGAGCGCTGCCGCTGTTCGCAGCGCGTGCGTTCGGCGAGTTTTCCGCATGGGTACCTCATCATTTCGATCCGCTGCCGATCGGTCGGCAGCGTGGGTTCGATATTTCCGGTGGGCCACCGGGCCGGCCGGGGGAGTGGCGGGAGTGGAGTTCCGTGCCGTCACCCCGCCGGAGCGGGGGAACGGCTGGTATTGCCGATGACGGCGGCCGCGGCCGCGAAGCCCTCGGCCACGGCGTGCGACACCCGCCGGGGCACCACCGCGTCGCCGATGACCTGCACCCGGGCGTGCGGAAGTTCCCGCCGGAACGACGCCGTATCGGTGACCCGGCGTTCGCCCGCGACCACGATGCGATCGCAGATCAGCCGAGTAGTACGGCCGGAGAGCAGATTCCGGTAGACCACCGCGGTCTCGGTCTCTTCCCGCACCAACTCCGTCACCGCGGTGTCGACGACGAACTCGACCGGTGTGCCGGACAGGCGCCTCCGTAACTGCACCCGGCTCTCCGCGGGGATACCCGCCGCGACCGCCGGCGCCGGCACGAGCACGGTGACCTCGCCGGCGCCGCTCGCCAGCGCTGCCTCCACGGCGCCGAGGGCGGGCCAGTACCCGAACCCGTCGTCCACGACCACCACCCGGTCGCCCGGCCAGAACTGCCGGGGGTCGAGCAGAGCCGCGGTGGTGGTCGCGGTGCCGGAAGTGGCGTTTTCGGTCGCGCCGGTCGCCACGATCACCTCGTCGAAATCGGTGAGGTCCGCCGGCCGGGCCCGGTGGCCCAGTTCCAGCGCGACACCGGCGAGATTGTCCTGGTAGTACCGCAGCAGGGCCGACCAGCCGGTGCGATTCGGGGCCTGTGCGGCAGTGCGTAACTGTCCGCCGAACCAGCGGTTCGCCTCGAAGAGGGTGACATCGCGAACCGGAGCCAGCCGGAACGCGGCCTCCAGTCCGGCGGGTCCGGCGCCGACGATGGCCACCCGGGCTCCCGGGGCGGGCGCCGAACCGAATCGCAGCGGCCGGGCGGGGCGGGCGGAGTGGCCGGGCGGGGCCAGGGCCGGGTTCACCGAGCAGAGCAGTACCGGGGTGAACGACCGGCAGTCCTCGTTACAGGAGACGCACGGCCGGATCCGCGAGTCCTCGCCGTTCAGCAGCTTCACCGCGATATCGGGGTCGGCGATGAACGGGCGGGCCATACCGACGAGATCGGCGCCGGCGGCCAGCGCCGCCTCGATATCGGCCCGGCCCCGGAACGCCTGGGAGACCAGCAGCGGCCGGTCGGTGGCGGCACGCAGCCGGTGCAGATCCGGGAGCAGCGGGGGCGCGGCGGTCGCCATATCGCGGACGTAGGTGGTGCGCACGCCCACCGTGACGTTGAGGTAGTCGAATATGCCCAGTAGCGGCAGCAGTTCGCACAGGCCGTCGGTATCCAGGCCCGCTTCCTCGGCGCCGTCGATCGATACTCGGACGCCGAGGACGAGGCCGGGACAGGCCGCGGTGATCGCGGCGTGCAGCCGGTGCAGTATCGCGGCGCGCCCGGCCGCGGTGGCCGCCTCCGGTCGGGTATTGGACGCGGGGGACAGGAACTGGGCCAGCAGGTACCCGTGCGCCGCGTGCAGTTCCACCGCCGCGAATCCCGCCTCGGCGGCGTGCCGGGAACTGAGCACGAAAGCCGCGATGATCTCGTCGATATCGTCGTCGGAGAGCACTCGCGCCCGGACCGGTTCGCGGGGTGAGCGGATACCCGAGGGCGCCACCGGGTGTTCCCAGATCTCGGCCCCGAGCGTTTCGCGCCCCAGATGGACCAGCTGGCAGACCGGGACAGCGCCCGCTGTGGCGATCGCGTGCGCCCGGCGGTGCAGGCCCGGCAGGCCCGCCGGGTCCGACGCGTCGGTGATATTGCCGGTCCGGTTTCCCGAGTCCGGGCTCACCACCGTGCCGCCGGTGATCACCATGGCGGCACCGCCGGCCGCGCACCGATGCCAGTAGTCGTCGTCTCCGGGCCGGGCCACACCCGCGCTGACCACCCCGGATCCGTGCGCGGTGGCGACCAGGCGGTTGCGCAGGGTCAGGGGACCTATCCGCAGTGGTGACGACAGATGAGGGGAGAGCACCGTTCCTCCTTGAACTGGATTCACTTCATATTATTGCCACACAGTGATTGACACCACAATGGGTTTGGCATAGTTTCAAACTGACATCAGTTCAGTTCTGCGGGATGTGGGTATTCGCACCATGAAGTTGTTGTTCAAGGCCACGGCGGCCGCGGCAGCCCTCGCTGTCACCTCGGTTCTGGCGGCGTGCGGCGGAGGTCCGGGCACTACGGGCCCGGTCTCGGGCGCCTGGTCCGACGTCGAGGCGGCCGCCGCGCAAGAGGGCAGTGTCCTGCTCTATTCGAGTCAGAAGCCGGCCAATCTGGAACGGCTCGAGACGGCGTTCGAAAAGAAATATCCGGCGATAGACCTGGAGTTCGTCCGGGGCACCGACGCCGATATCAATCCGCGGGTGGAAACCGAGAACCGTACCGGTCGCGGCACGGCCGATGTCCATATGCTCACCGACGCGACGTGGATCGGCAACGCGGCCCAGTCGGGCAGCTATTCGACCGATCTGGTCGGCCCGAATCTGCGGGCGCCGGAATACCGGCCGGAATCCAGTGTGCTCGAGAACCGGTTCGCGCTCAGCAGCGCGGCGGTTTTCGCCCTCGGCTGGAACACCGGCGCGGTGCCCGGCGGCCTGCGCTCCCCGCAGGACCTCCTCGATCCGAAATACCGCGGCAAGATCGGCATCGTCAATCCCACCGGGATCGCGTCCTATGTCGATCTCTACCGCTTCTACGCGCGGACCTACGGGGACGACTACTGGGATCGGCTGGCCGAACTGAAACCGCGTATCTATCCGAGCGCACTGGGTATCGCCCAGGCGCTGACCTCCGGCGAGATCGTGGCGACCCCGTCGGTGCAACCACTGGTCACCGAGGTGGCCGCCGGTGCACCGGTCGATTGGGCGCTACCGTCGCAGCCCTGGGGAACACCCTGGTACACCCATGCGCTGAGTGTCGCGCCCCATCCGAACGCGGCGCAGGTCCTGGTGGATTTCATGACCACCCGGGAAGGCCAGATTGCTCTGAACGACGGATACGCGGCCGCGCTGCCGGATATCCCGGGAGCCGTGGTGCAGGCGCAGGAGATCGCCGCGCCGGATACCGCCGATCTCACCCCGGACAAGGTCACCGAGTACTCCCAGGAATGGGCCCGGCGCTTCCAGAGCTGATCCGGCTCCGCCGCACACCGACCGATCAAGGAACAGGTATGGACAACAGGGCCGAGCCCCTGCACGGTACGAACGTGCTGGTCACCGGGGCATCCGGAGGGATCGGCGGGGCGACCGCCGAATTGTTCGCCGCGAGGGGCGCGACGGTCTACCTCACCGATATCGACGATATCGCCGGCCGGAAACGGGCACTGGCGCTCGGCCCCCGCGCGCACTATCGCCACCTGAACGTCGCCGAGGAGACCGATTGGCAGGCCGCGGCCGCCGCGATGGAGCAGGCCGGACACCGGATGAACGTCCTGGTGAACTGTGCCGGGGCCGCCATGAAGGCAACGCTGGCGCAGACCACCCTCGCCCAGTTCCGCGGGATGATCGATCAGCACCTCGTCGGTACCTTCCTCGCACTGCGGACCGCCGCGACGGCTATGACCGGCGGCGGCACCGTCATCACCATCTCGTCGCTGCGGGGTGTCCTCGCGACCGCCGAACTCGGCGCCTACGGTGCGGCGAAATCGGGTGTGCGCGCGCTGACCAAGGTCGCCGCGCTGGAATTGGCAGAGCAGGGAATCCGGGTCAATTCGGTCTGCCCGGGCAGTTTCACCACCGAGATCACCTCGGCGCCCGGTTTCGCTGCCGACGATATGGAGAGCTACGTCCGCAGTATTCCCATGCAGCGCCGCGGCTCGCCCGACGAGGTCGCGGCGGTGATCGCATTCCTGGCGGGTTCGGACAGCAGTTATGTCACCGGAATCGACCTGCTGGTCGACGGCGGGACCGCCGCCGGTGTCCGTACCCCGAAACTATCGACCCAGAAGGTATGACGATGACGTCGACATTCACCGTTTCCGGCCTCACCAAGACCTACGGCGCCAATATCGTCGTCGACCAGCTCGATCTCACTATCGAAGACGGTGAATTCCTGGTTCTGCTCGGGCCGAGCGGCTGCGGTAAGACAACAACGTTGCGCTGTCTCGCCGGACTGGAGAATCCGCAGGGCGGTTCGATCGCGTTCAAGGACAGGCCGGTTTTCGATGCCGGGACCCGGGTGAATGTGCCTGCGCACAAACGCAATATCGGGATGGTGTTCCAGTCGTACGCACTCTGGCCACATATGACCGTGCGCGACAATATCCGCTATCCGCTGAAGGTGCGCAAGATGAAGACCGCGGTCGCGGAGGGGGCGGTGGAGGCCGCCGCCGAGATGGTCGACTGCGGCGCCCTGCTCGATCGCTATCCGGCCCAGCTGAGCGGCGGTCAGCAGCAGCGCGTCGCCGTCGCGCGGGGACTGGTCGCGCGGCCCGATCTGGTGCTCTTCGACGAACCGCTCAGCAATCTGGACGCGCGCCTGCGTGACCAGGTGCGGTCTCAGATCCACCAGCTGCATCAGCGGCTCGGGTTCACCGCGGTGTTCGTCACCCACGATCAGGCCGAGGCGTTCGCCCTCGGCGACCGGCTGGCCATTATGAAATCCGGGAAGATCGAGCAGTACGACGAACCGGAGCGGGTGTTCGAGAATCCGGTATCGGATTATGTGGCCGCCTTCATCGGGATGAGCAACCGCTTGTCGTTGCGAAGGGGGCACAACGGATGGGCCACCGCCGCAGGGGATTCCATCGATCTGACCCATGCGGTGGTCCGCGATTCGGCCGATGAGCACAGTACCGCGATAGCGCGGTTACGTCCCGACGATGTGCTGCTGCACGCCGGCGTCGAGGAGGTGCCGCCGGGCAATGTGGCCCTGCATGCCGAACTCGTGACCTACGAATACGGCGGCCGGTACTTCGATGTCACCGTCGAAACCGGCGGTGAACAGCTGATTCTGCGTGCCCCGGCGGCCCGGCACAGTGCGGCGCTACGGGGGAGCGGCCCGGGTGCGCCGCTGGTGGTGAGTTTCTCCCCGGCCGCGCTCCGCGTCTTCGCGGCGCCGGGCGGAGCTCCGGCGGCGGCGCCCGAGCCGGTGGCCGTGAGCGCGGGAGGGCACGTCTGATGGCCACCGTGACCACCACCGTGTCGCGGTCGTTCGCCGTCCCCGCGCAATGGCGCTCGCGCCTGGGTTACGCCGCTCTGCTGGCCGTGCTCGGTTATCTGGTGGTGCTGCCGATGATCCGGCTGCAATCACTGGCCTTCGCCGACGGCGCCCGCGGCTATCGGGCGCAGTACACCCGCTTCGATATCGCGGAAACCATCCGGACCACCATCGCCCTGGCGCTGGGATCGCTGGTGATCGCGATGGTGCTCGGCACCCTGCTCGCCTTCGCCGCGAGCCGGCTTCCGGATCGGCTCGGGTTCCTGCGGATCATCCCGATCCTGCCGATCGTGATGCCCGCGGTCGCCAATATCGTCGGCTGGGCGTTTCTGCTGTCGCCGGGACCGGGGTATCTCAATGTGCTGCTGCGGAAACTGCCCTGGTGGAGCGGATCCGATACCGGGCCGATCGACGTCTACACCGTGCCGTGGATCATCATCCTCACCGGATTCGGCCTGACCTCGTTCGTCTACCTGTTCGTCAGCGCGGGTATGCAGAACATCAGTGCCGAACATCTCGAAGCCGCGCAGATCAGCGGATCCTCGACCGTCGGCGTGTTCTTCCGGGTGGTGCTGCCACTGCTGCGTCCCTCCCTCATCTACGGCGGCGGTATCGCGCTGCTGCTGGGTCTGGGCCAGTTCACCGGACCGCTGCTGCTGGGGCAGAACTACGGCGTCAAGGTCCTGACCACGGAGATGTATCGCCGGGTATCGGAATCGCCGTCGGATTTCGCCGCGGCCGCGGCCGCCGGCTCCCCACTGGTGATCTTCGGACTGGCGCTGGTGCTGATCCAGAAAGGCCTGCTGGGCAACCAGTCACGGTTCGTGACCCACGGTGGGAAGGCGTTCGCCGCGCCCGCCGGGCGGTCGGTGTGGGCCACCGCGACGATTATCGTCTACGCGCTGTTCGCCCTGATCATCCCCCTGATCGGCCTGATGATCGTCTCGCTGACGCCGTACTGGTCCGGTGCACTGTCGTGGGACCTGCTCACCCTGGACAACTTCCGGACCCTGGCCGCGGACAACGCGATCGTGGAATCGGTGGTCACCAGTGTGTCGACCTCGCTGGCCGCTGTGCTGATCTGTGTACCGCTCGGCTACCTGATGGCGACCCTGCTGGTGCGCGGAAGGCAGTTCAAGATCCTCGCGTTGCTCGCCGATCTGATGACCGCGCTGCCCCTGGGAATTCCGGCCGTTATCTTCGGTGTCGGATTCCTGCTCACCTACACCGAGCCGCCGTTGATCCTGTACGGAACCAAAACGGTGATCATCCTGGTCTACATCGTGCTGATGCTGCCCTACGCGACCAGGATGCAGATGACGGCGATGCTCTCACTGGGCAACACCTACAGTGAGGCCTCGGCGACCAGCGGGGCATCCCCGCTGGTGACGAATCTGCGCGTGATGCTGCCGCTGATGCGGCCGACCATCCTCAGTGCCGTCGCCCTGATGTTCATCCTGCTGACCCACGAGTTCGCGGCGTCGCTGCTGGTCCGGGCTTCGACCACACAGGTGATGGGGACCCTGCTGTTCGATCTGTGGCAGAACGGGTCCTATCCGCTGGTGGCCGCCATGGCCCTGCTGATGACCGCGGTGACCACCGTCGGCGTCGCGATCGCGATGCTGGTCGGCGGGCGGAACGTGCTGAACAAACTATGAGCCCGGCCGAGTTCGCCGGCACCGCGACAGAAAGGACAGCCATGGCACCGGGAGCGTCCAGACTCCGGGACAAGGTCGTACTGGTCACCGGGGCGACCGGCGGTATCGGCGTCGAGATCGTGCGCCGCTTCGCCGCCGAGGACGCCGCGGTGGTGGTGACCGATCTCGGCGAAGCCGCCTGCGCCGAGCTCGTCGCCGGGCTGGACCCGCCCGGCGGGCATCTCACCCATCCGCTCGATATCGCGCGCGAGGACGAGTGGCGCGACGTCGTCGCCGCGGTACGCAGCCGGTACGGGAGGCTGGACGCCCTGGTGAACAACGGCGCCATCGGCAGCCTGGCCTCGGTGGTGGACGAGGACCTCGACCGCTACAACCGGGTGATCGAAGTGAGCCAGACCGGTACCTGGCTGGGTATGAAACACGCGGGTGCCCTGATCGAGGAGGGCGGGGGCGGGTCGATCGTCAACCTGTGCTCGATCCTGGGCACGGTGGGCGGACTCGGCAACAGTCTCGCCTACGCGGCGGCCAAAGGTGCGGTCCGCACCATGACCAAGAACGCCGCGTTGCACTGGGCGATGAAGGGGGTCCGGGTGAATTCGATCCATCCGGGATTCATCGAGACCGAGCAGTTGCTCGAGCGGTACGAGGGCACCGAGCGGCACCGGGGGATGCTGGCGGGTACCCCGATGGGTCGTCTCGGGCGGGCCGCCGAAGTCGCGGCGGCGGTCGCGTTCCTGGCCGGGGACGATGCCACGTTCGTCACCGGCACCGAACTCTATGTGGACGGCGGCTGGACCTGCGCCTGAACGCAGCGATCCGGTCATCTTCATCGGATGAGGGTGAAGATGACCGGATCCTTCGTGTGCTGGTGTTACTTCGCCGCGGAAAAGATGTCCACACCCTCGCAGTTCGCGGCGGTCACGGTATCCAGGGTGGTGAGAACGTCGAGGTGTGCCATGGTCTCGCAGGTCGCGACCATCTGATTGAACGTGTCCAAGGTGGTGAACGGGCGTTCCCGGCGGGTCCAGCTCAGGGCCTGGGCCACCTCGAGGCCGGTGCACGGCGCCAGTTCGGCGAGCGCGGACCGGACCTGGGCGAAACGTTCGCCGTGGTGTTCCAGCAACTCCCTGGCCCGGCGGCCCACACTGCCGCCGTCGGGCCCGTGGGCCGGAAGCATGGTCTGGTCGTCGTTGTCGCGCAACAGTTCCAGGGAGCGCAGGAAATTGTCCAGGGGGAGTTCCCAGGTGCCCAATTCGAACCCGATCGACGGGGTGATCGTGGGCAGCAGGTGATCGCCGGTGAACAGCAGCCGGCGGGCGGGATCACGGAATACCAGGTGTCCCTTGGTATGGCCGGGAGTGGCGAGGGCTTCCAGTTCGAGTCCGCCGAGCCTCAGCGTTCCCGGGAGCAGCCAATGATCCGGCGCCGCCCAATCCTGTGGGTCGAAGGGTTCGCCGGCGCTGTCGATGTGGACTCGTGCGGCGATACCGGCGGCGCCGGCACGGCGCAGTTCCCGCAGCGAACTCTCGGGCACATTGCTACCCAGTTCTCGAATCGATTGCAGGCCGGGGGATTCGGCGGCACCCAGATGGACCCGGCAGCCGTGCCGGCGGCGTAGTTCGACCGCGAAGGTGTAGTGGTCGCGGTGGATATGAGTGACTAGCACATCGTGGATCTCGTCGGGGGAGCGGCCGATTCGCGCGAGTCCGTCGGACAGTTCGCGATAGGTGTGCCGGCGATGCCAGCCGCCGTCGATCAGCACCAGCCCGTCGTCGGTGTCGAGGGCGTAGACATTGACCGCCCGCAGGCCGTCCTGGGGCAATTGCAGCGGTATGCGATGGATACTGTCGGCGACCGGATAGCAGCCGGGGTCGGCCCAGTGGGCGGTCACGCGCCACCGGCCAGGGGCACCATGGTCTG
The DNA here is from genome assembly GCF_055586645.1 of Nocardia sp. NPDC049935. Taxonomy (NCBI): domain Bacteria; kingdom Bacillati; phylum Actinomycetota; class Actinomycetes; order Mycobacteriales; family Nocardiaceae; genus Nocardia; species Nocardia sp. NPDC049935. Next base: position 858,287 of record NZ_JBVJHV010000001.1, read on the forward strand.
CTCCTCGCCGTACCAGATCATGCGCCGGCCGCGCATCGCGCCGACATGGCGCACGGCCGCCTTCCATTCCGGACTGGCCAGTGCGGCGTCCAGGGCCTCCCGTGACTCGAAGCTGAGAATGGACAACCCGTCCCAGCCGGCGGATTTCTCGTCGGCGGTGTCGAGCAGTTCGGTGTGCTGCCAGCGCAGCAGGCCGGGCAGTGGATAGGTCACCTCGGCGTGTTCGCCGCGCCACCATTCGATGAACTGGTCATGGGTCCAATCGCTGGGGCGCGACGCCAGCACGATGAGGTTGTACATCCTGGTATCCTAACTGAATTCTGTTCGGTTTGACAGGGCACGCGAAACGCCGGGGGCGCTTGCTGCGGGGAGTTACGCGCGCACCATCCGCACCGCCGTCTCGGTGACGGTATCGGTGATCTCGGCCAGAGTGAGTGCGCCGTCGGGGCGGTACCAGCGCCAGACGCTGATCACCACGGCCAGCACGAGCCGGCCCTGGATGCGGGGATCGGCGTCGGTGAAATCACCGGACTCGATACCGCGGGCGATGAGATCGGTCCAGTTCTGTTCGATCTCCTGGACGAGCTCGCGAGAACGCAGCCTTTCGGCTTCCTCTTTTTCCGATTGCCGCGGCGCGGCCAGCAGATCCATATGGTTCTGCAGAATCCGCCGCTGCAATGCGTCGGTGGGCTCGGCGCGCAATGCTCCGGCCACCGCGGCGCGGAGTGCGCTTTCCGGATTCTCCTCGCCCTCGGTGGCCGCGACGAAACGGTCGACCGAATCGGCCAATTCCAGGCGCATGATCGTCAGCAGGCAATGTGCTTTCGATTCGAAATAGTGATAGAGCGCCGTCTGGCCGATTCCGACCTCGTCGGCGATCGACGCCCATTTCGTATGCTCGTAACCGATTCGTCCGAATTGCTCGATGGCCGCGGCCAGGATACTGCCCCGCTTGGATCGCGGGCTTTCCCGCCGAGCTCCGGTATCAACGGTCATGAGTGAAGTGCCCCCAGGATTGGACTGTGTGGATGCTTCAACACTACCCCACCTGATATGAACTCGAGTCGGCTGCGGCCAACCGCGCGGCGAGCCGGACCGCATCGGGCCGGGATAATTTCCCGACCCGATTCTGCGGGAGGTCGGCCACGGTGAACAGGTATTCGGGCCACTTGAATTTGGGAAAATCCGCGGCCTCGAGCTGTGCCGTCACGGCCGGCAGCGTCAGCTCTCCGGTATCGGCCACGACCAGCGCCGCGGCGCGTTCACCGAGTAGATCGTCGGGCACGGGGACGACACACACCTGCACGACACCAGGTATCGCCGCGATCGCGGCCTCGATCTCGTTGATATCGATATTGCGCCCGCCCCGGATGATGATCTGCTTCTGGCGGCCCATCACCTGGATGGAACCGTCCGGCGCGACCTCTACCAGGTCGCCGGTGGGCAGGAATCCGTCCTCGGTGAGCGCCGGCGGTACCGGAACACCGCCGCGGGCGTAGCCGACGAACAGGGAGGGGCCTTTCACCTGCGCGTCGCCGATTTCGCCGGTCGGTAGCACGGCGCCGTTCTCGTCGACGGCGCGGACGACGGTGCCCTGGAACGGGCGCCCGTCCCGCCCCAGCCGGATCTCCGGCGGATCGCCGAGTCGCGGCGTGGTGTGTCCTAGGCACTCCGACATACCGAACACCCGCAGGAATGTGGTGCCGAGTTTCGCCTCCGCCTCGGCGAGGGCCCGCTGGTTCATCGGCCCCCCGCCCACAGTCATGGCCCGTAGTGCCGCGAGTCGGCCGGCGCTGTGCTCGACCACCGAGAGCTGGAGTGCCATGGTCGGCACCAGCATGGTCCATGCCACTCGGTGCCCGGCCATCGCGTCGAGCGCGGCGGCCGGTGACCAGCGGCCGATGGCGACCATGGTGGAGCCCAGGAAGGCCGGGAGATACATACCGAAGCAGAACGCGGCCACCGAGGACAGCGGGACGAAAGCGCCCACGGACTCGCCCGGCCGCAGCCCGACGGTGTCGATGGTGCTGCGGCAGGCGTAGCGGATGGCGTCCTCTGATTGCACAACGCATTTCGGCCTGCCGGTGGAACCGGAGGTCATGGCGATCGCACTGCCGCCGTGCCAGCGCCGCACAGGTCCGAAGGGTGCCTCGCGTGCCAGCAGGAGATGATCGCCGACGGCGGGGCCGCGGCGCGGGAAGAGGTCCTCGGGCACATCCCAGCTGCGCAATGACTCGGGTTCGCCGATCACCAGATCGGGCTCGATATCCTCGAGGGCCAGCCGGAACTCCGATTCGCTCGCGTGCGGGCTGAACACGGCGACCACACCGCCGCGCAGACCGACCGCGAGCGCCGCGGCGAGGGTCCGCCAGGTGTTATCGGCCTGGATCAGCACCGTGGGCGCGCGGTCGTCGATAGCCGCTATCCGGTCGGCGAGGGTTGTCGCCGCCGCCGTGATCTCACCGAGGGTGTGCTGTCCGAGCTCGTCGATCACCGCGATATCCGCCGGTGTCCGCCGCGCTCGCTCGAGCATTTCCTGCGCCAGTACTCTCATCGCCCGTTCCTCGTGCCGCTGTGATCTCTGTTTACTCGTCGCCGCGTCGCCGCGGGGCGGAATGCGCTCGTCACGCCGGTGGCACCAGTACGGCGCGGCCGGTGATATCACCCGCGCGCAACCTGCGGTACACCTCGGCGGCCGCGGTGAGCGGGAAGGTCTGTGCCGTGACGTGCAGGACGCCCCGCCGGGCCAGCTCGACCACCGCGGCCAGATCCGATCGCGGACCCCAGAACGGCGCCGTGACACCCCAGCCCATGGCGAGACCCACGTCTTTGCCGACCTCCAGCCGGCCGCCCGCACTGCCGACCACCACCAGCCGCCCGCCCGGGGCCAGCGCCGGTCCGGCCGGGCCGACGGTATCGGGTGCGCCCGCGAAATCCAGGATCAGATCCGCGCCCTCGTCCAGTTCGGCGAGCGCGGAGCGGATATCCGGATGGACCGCGTCCACGCCGAGGCGCCGCGCCTGGGCGCGTGCCTCCGGCCGGTTGTCGACGCCGATGATCCGCCCCGCTCCGAATTCACGAAGTATCTGGACCGCGAGATGGCCGAGCCCGCCGATCCCGGCCACGAGGCATACGCTGCCCGAATCGATCAGGTCCCGCTGCCTGCTCACCGCGTGGTAGGCGGTGAGGCCGGCGTCCGCGAGGGGCGCGCAGATCGCCGGATCCACCCCGGGAGCCCGGACCAGGAACCGGGCCGCGGGGACGATCATGGCCTCGGCCAGCCCGCCCGGGTGACCGAGCCCGTTGCCGATGGGAACTCCCGGGCCGCCGGATCGCAGCCGCAGGCAGTAGTTCTCCCGCCCCCGCAGGCAGTTGCGGCATATCCCGCAACTCCAGATGCCGTGGACCACCACGTTCTCCCCGATCCACCCGGGATCGGCGGCCGGTCCGGCCTCGATGACGGTGCCCGCCACCTCGTGACCGAGGGTCAGTGGCAGGGGATAGTCGAAGTTCCCGGCGTCGGAATCCATCACGTGCAGATCGGAGCGGCACAAACCGGCCGCCTCGACCCGCACCAGCAGTTCCTCGCCCCGGGGGCGCGGAGTGGGGATCTCGCGCAGCTCGGGTTCGGATCCCCAGGCGGTGAGCTGGACCGCGAGCATCAGCGGGCCGTCCAGCCGCCGTCGACCACGACGGTCTGCCCGGTCATATACGAGGAGGCGTCCGAAGCGAGGAACAGTACCGCGCCGTCGACCTCCCCGGGGCGGCCGCCCCGGGCGAGCATGGTGTTGCGCCGGACCCAGCCCGCGGATTTCTCGTCGGCGAACAATCCGTCTGTCATCTCCGTATCGAACCAGCCCGGGACCACGGCGTTCACCCGGATACCGCGCCGGCCCCACTGGCCGGCGAGCTCTCGGGTGACGCCCAGGGTTCCGGCCTTGGACGCGGCATAGCTCGCGCCGCCGATGGGCGCGGTCGACACCAGGCCGATCACCGAGGAGATATTGATATAGGAGGCGCGTTCGCCCTCGGGTAACCGGGCCGCCGCGCAGACGGCGAGGTGGAACCCGGCGAGCAGGTTCAATTCCAGGATCGCGTGGAACTCCGCATCGGTTTCCTGTTCCGCCTGTGGCGGCCCGGGCCGGCCCGCATTGTTGACCAGGACATCGAGGCGCCCGGACTCCGTATAGCAGCGGTCCACGAGGGCGGTGCGGTCCTCGGGCCGGGTCACATCACAGGCGACCGGCACGATCCGGGGGTCGGTATCGGCCAGTTCCCGCAATCGGTCCACCCGGCGGGCGGCGGCGTAGACGGTGGCCCCCGCTCCGGCCAGGGTGCGGGCGAATCCCAGACCCAGCCCCGACGAGGCGCCGGTGACCACCGCGACCCGCCCGCTCAGCCCGAACAGGCTCTGCACTGTCCCGGTATCCGATCCGGGTGGCTGCGCGCTCATCAGTACACCGCGGTCCGGCCGCCGTCGACCGGGATCAGGGCCCCGGTCGTATACCCGGCGGCATCGCCGGCCAGATGGACCACCAGCCCGGCGATCTCCGCCGGCCGCCCCAGGCGGCCCGCGGGCAGCCGGTCGACGATTTTGCCGACGAACTCCTCGTCCCAGTGTTCGGCCATATCGGTCGCGAAGCCTCCGGGCAGTATGCAGTTCACCCGCACCGTCGGGGCGTACTCCTGGGCGAAGGCCATGGTCAGCGCGTTGAGCCCGTTCTTGGCCGCCGCGTACATCGCTTCCGGCGGGCTGGGCCGGACCGCGCCGATACTGGAGATGTTGACGATCGACCCGCCGCCCGCGGCGGCCATCCGGGCACCGGCCACCGCCATCAGGCGGAACGGTCCCTTCAGGTTGACCTCGAGGGTTTTGTCCCACAGTCCCTCGGTCACCGAGACGAGGTTCTCGGCCAGGGGTGCGATTCCGGCGTTGTTGACCAGGATGTCGAGGCCGCCGAAGTCGCCGATCATCCGGTCGACCGCGGGTTCGATGCTGTCCCAGCGGCCCACGTGCAGTTCCCGGGGATGCGCGCTGCCGGGACCGTCGTCGCCCAGTGTGGCGACCGCTGCCTCACAGGCCGCGAGTTTGCGGCTGGAGACGATCACGGTGGCCCCGGCGTCACGCAGTCCACGGGCGATCGCCAGCCCGAGTCCGCGGCTCGCACCGGTGACCAGTGCGACCTTTCCGGTCAGATCCATTGTGCTCATCGGTATTTCTTCACTTCCAGACGCGCGATGGTGCGCAGATGTACTTCGTTGGGGCCGTCGGCGATCTGCAGGGCGCGGGTGATGGCGTGCATCCGGGCCAGCACGGTGTCGTTGCTGACCCCCGCCGCGCCGAAGGTCTGCACCGCGCGGTCGACCACCGCGTGCGCGACCTCCATGGCGGCGACTTTGATCGCGGCGACCTCCGACCGCGCCGCAGCATTGCCCGCGGTATCCATCAGCCAGGACGATTTCAGGACCAGCAGCCGGATCTGATCGATCTCGATCCGGCTGCGCGCGATCCACTCCCGCACCACCCCGCGGTCGGCGAGCGGTCCGCCGAACGCGGTGCGCTCCAGCGAGCGCCGGCACATCAGTTCCAGTGCGCGTTCGGCCATGCCGATGGCGCGCATCGCGTAGTGCATCCGGCCGGGGCCCAACCGGCCCTGGGCGATCGCGAATCCGTCGCCCTCGGCGCCGAGCATATTCGCGGCCGGCACCCGGACATCGGTGAACTGCACCTCGCCGTGACCGAGCCGATCGTGGAAACCGAACATCGGCAGATCCCGCAGGACTTCGATTCCGGGTGCGTCCGCGGGAACCAGGATCATGCTCTGCTGCCGGTAGGTCGTGGCGTCCGGATCGGATTTACCCATGAATATGACGAGCTCGCAGTCCGGGTCGAGAATGCCGGAGATATACCATTTGCGGCCGTTGAGTACGTACTCGTCGCCGTCACGGCGGATGGTCGAGGTGATATTGGTGGCATCGGAGCTGGCGACGGCGGGTTCGGTCATGGCGAATGCCGACCGGATCTCACAATCCAGCAGTGGCCGCAACCATTGCGCCTTCTGTTCGTCGGTGCCGAACATCGCCAGGATTTCCATATTGCCGGTATCGGGCGCCGAACAATTGATCGCCTCGTTGCCGATAATGGACCGGCCCACCATTTCCGCGAGCGGGGCGTATTCGAGATTGGTGAGCCCGGCGCCCAGGCCGTCGTGGGTCATGAACAGGTTCCACAGGCCTGCCGCTCTGGCCCGTTCCTGCAGTTCCCGCATGATGTGCGGCTGTTCGTGCGGATTGTCCGCGGCGGCGATCTGCGCATCGTAGATCGGCTCGGCCGGATAGACATGGTCGTGCATGAAACGCTCGAGTGTTCCGAGCAGATCCTGGGTGCGGGCGGAGTAGGAGAAATCCACAGTGCGGCTCCTGAACAGGGGAGGGACCTCAACCGGCGAGCAGCGCGGTTCCGGTCTCGATGAGGCGGGCGATGGTGGCGGGCAGCTTTTCCTGGTCCGGGTCGTGGTGCCGGCCCTCCCGGTGTCTGCGCAGGTTGTGGCCCATGATGGCGGCCATCTTGAGGCGGCCCAGGGCGTCGAACCAGGTCAGCTCGGGCAGCGCCGGTCCGCCGGTGCGGTAGCGGTCCACCAGTTCGGCGGCGCTCGGCAGGCCGGGCACGGTACGCCCGACCTCGGGGAAGTTGGCGCCGTCGGCGAAAACGAGGAACCAGCCGAGTTCCACCCTCGGATCGCCGGCGCTCCAGATCTCCCAGTCGATCAGCGCGACCGGTTCGGTACCGGCGGCGATGATATTGCCCAGCCGATAGTCGCCGTGGACCAGCGTGGGGGGCAGCGGCTCCGGGATCCGGTTGCCGAGCAATTCGAGCAAGCGGTCGCCTCCGGCCACCAGTTCCGGCGGTACCGCGCCGAGGGTGCGGGCCCAGCGGGCGAGTTCGTCGGCCGGAGTGAGGGCGGCCTCGATACCGGGAACGGTGCCGAGTGCGACCGCGTGCAACCTGGGCAGTACTTCCGCAGCCCGCAGCATCCGGGCCGCGGCGATATCCGGGGCGACCGCCGGGTCGTCCAATACCGGCTCCAGCGACTGCCCGGCGACGAATTCCATGGCGAACCAGGCGGGCTCGCTATCGTCTTCCACGACGATCGCCGGCACCGGGACGTCGGTCGGCGCCAGCGCGCGCATGATCCGGGCCTGGCGCAACATATCGTGGCGGCCGACCGGTTCACGGCCCTCGGGCACCGCTTTCACCACATAGGTTCCGCCGGTGGTCACGGCCCGGTAGGTGAGTCCCGAATGACCGCCGGGCAACCGCTCGAACCCGGTGAGTTCGGCCCCCGCCACAGCGGACAGCCTCTCGCGGACACGGACTTCCAGCGTCATGGGCGCGGCTCCTTGGGCAGGCCGAGCACCCGCTCGGCGATGATGTTGTGCTGGATCTCGTCGGTACCGCCGGCGATCCGGTAGCCGGGCGCACCGAGGACGTGCTCGGTCCAGGCGTAGGTTCCCCAGCGCCCCGAATCGGCGGCCAGATCGCGTCCGAGCAGTAGTCGTACGACCTCGGAGGTGCGGGCCATCGTGTCGGTGGCCAGGAGCTTTCCCGCCGAGGCCTCCGGACCGGGATCCCGGCCGGCGACGACCGCCGCGGCGACCCGCATACCCGCCACCCGCTGGACGTAGCTGCGCGTGACCAGATCGGCGACCCGGTCGCGTTCCAGATCCGACAGTTCACGGCCCAGGTTGCGGGCCAGTGCCACGGCCCGGTCGGCATTGGCCAGGCCGAGCGTCGCGCCGTCGAGGCGTTCGGCGGCGAGAACGGTCAGCGCCACCGGCCAGCCCTTGCCGACCGGCCCGAGGCGTAGCGCGTCGTCGACCACCACACCGTCGAGGTAGACCTCGTTGAACGAGGTTCCTCCGGTCATCTGGCGGATCGGCCGGATGGTGACGCCGGGCGAGTCCATCGGGACCAGGAACACCGTGAGTCCCGCGTGTTTGGCCGCGTTGGGATCGGTCCGGCAGACCGCCACCCCCAGATCGGCGACGCGGGCGCCCGAGGTCCACACCTTGTGACCGTCGAGGGTCCAGGTACCGTCGTCATTGCGGCCGGCCCGGGTCCGCGCGGCCGCCAGATCGGAACCCGCTTCGGTTTCGGAGAAGAGCTGGCAGGCGATCAGATCGGTGCGCAGCATGGCCCGGACGTAGCGGTCCCGCTGTTCCGTGGTGCCCCACTGCTCGATCGCGGGAGCGATCAATTGCTGTGTCACCGAGAACATTTCGGTGCGACGCGGTACCTCGAACTCCGCCTCGGCGCGCCGGAATGCCAGCACATACGACATCGGCAGCCCGCGTCCGCCGTATTCGGCGGGCCAGTCCAGCGCTCCCCAGCCCGCATCGAACTTGGTTCGTTCGTAGTCGCGGATCACGTCGGTGTGCCGGCGTTCTTCCGCGGCGGTCCAGTTCTCGAATACGGCGACCGAATCGTCACCGTGACCCCACGCGGCCTCGGTCCGGGGGGCGGCGACCTCACGCAACCAGTCCCGGGCCGAATCGGTGAATTCCACGATATCCGGCAGTGTCCGTGTACTCATCTGCTACCTCGACTCACACCGAAAGAACTGTGCAGGCGCTGATTCCGGGAGCGCCGTAGACGTGGGTGAAACCCGTGCGCGGACCGTTGGGAACCTGCCGCTCACCGGCTTCACCGCGCAGCTGGGTGACGATCTCGTGGACCTGCCGCAGCCCCGAGGCGCCGATGGGTTCGCCGTTGGCGATACAGCCGCCGTCGGTATTGATCGGCAGCCAGCCGTCGATCTCGGTGGCGCCCGCGGCGATCATTTCTTCCTGGGCGCCGTGCACACAGAATCCGCATTCGGCCATATGCATGATCTCCGCACCGCTCTCGGTGTCCTGGAGCTGTGCGACGTCGATATCGGTGGGCCCGATCCCGGCCTGTTCGAAGGCCGCCGCGGCGGCATCGGCACTCACACTGGTCGGTTCCCCGCTGCCCTGGACCGCAGGGCTGAAGACCTCGAACGACCCGAATCGGCGGGTGCGATGGCTGATCGCGCGCAAGCGCACCGGGCGGCCCTCGAGCCGCCGTGTGGTGGCCGAGTTCGCCACGATCACGGCCGCCCCGCCCTCGCCGGGCGAGCAGAACATGAACTTGGTGAGCGGATCGTTCACCATCTCCGCCGCGGCGATCTGCTCCGCCGATACCGGGTCCCGCCGCCAGGCGTTCGGGTTGCGGCTGCCGTTGCGGTAGGCCTTCTCGGCGACCTTGGCCAGCGTCGCGGCGGAGATATTGTGTTCGCGCATATAGCGGCCGATCTTGGCGCCGAAGAACTGGGTGGTCACCATGAGCCCGGCCGCACCGTATCCCTCGGGGAGTCCCCAGTCGGCGGGGTCGGGATCGAAGGCCCCGCGCGGATGTTTGTCGAAGCCGACCGCCAGCGCGATCTCGGCGGCACCGGACCGCACCGCGTTGACCGCCGAGAACAATGCGCTGCCGCCGGTCGCGCAGCCGTTCTTGACATTGGTGAACGGGATCCCGGTGAAACCGAGTTCCGCGACCAGGGTGTCGGCCAGACCGGCGCCGTCGCTACCGCCGAAGGCGACCTGGATATCGGGCCAGGTCAGTCCGGCGTCGGCCACGGCCGCCGTGATCGCCTCCACCGCCATCCGCCGGCCGCTGACGCCCGGCCGGCGGCCGAAGCGGGAGAGCCCGCTGCCGATGATCGAAACCTGCTCTGTCACCGGTCCTCGCTCTGCTGGATGGATGTGGCGGCGAATCGGGGGACCGGTGTGACCGCGACCAGTCGCACCGGAGCCCGGTCCAGGGCGGCGAAATCGTCGCAGTCGAGGATCGCCTCGATCTTGATCCCCTCGGGGAGTTCGACATAGCCGACCGCGTAGGGGCCGAAGCCCTCGGCGGGAACGACATACGGTGGTGACTTCGGCGGGAACCGCTGGACGGTGTAGGCCCAGACCACTCCTTCGCTGCTCAGCGGCAACGGGTCGGCCGTCGGCCGGGCGCAGCGCGCGCAGATCGCGCTCGCCGGGAACCCCACCGTCGCGCATACCCGGCACCTACTGCCTTCCAGTACGGGTTTCACCTGCTCACCCATATCGTTCCTTCCGAATCGCCGCTACCGGTGGATGCTCAGCGGCCGACCCACTTGGGTTCGCGCTTCTCCAGGAAGGCGTTGACACCCTCGCGGGCGTCCTCGGACTGCAGGGCGTTGCCGACCGCGAGATGTTCCATCACCATCAGCGATTGGATATCGGCGTCCAGGCCGCGGTCGATGGTCATCTTGGTGAGCTTCATGGCGAAGGGGCTCTTATCGACGATCGGCGCGATGAACTCCGCCACCAGGGCGTCGAGTTCGGCGGCCGGGGCGGAGGCGTTGATGAGGTCGAAATCCTCGGCTTCCTTGCCCGAGAGCAGTTTTCCGGTGAGCATCAGTTCCTTGGTCTTGCGGATGCCGATCATCCGGGGCAAGCGGTAGATCGGGCCCGCGCCGCCGAACAGCGCGCGGCGGATATGGAAGTCGCCGATCCGGGCGTCGTCGGCGGCGACCGCGAAATCGCAGGAAATCATCAGCTCGAAGCCGCCCGCGGTGACGTATCCCTCCAGCACCGCGACCGAGGGGGTGTTCATGGAGTAGAGCCGGTCGCAGACCTTCGCCGAGAGCACCGCGACATCCATCGCGTTGGTCTTGCCGACGTAGTTCTCGCGCAGTTCGTCGAGGTCGAAGCCCGAGCAGAAGGTGTTCGCCCGCCCCCGCAGCACCAGGACTTTGAGGTTCGGGTCGTTGTCGACCTCGACGATGATCTCGTCGAGCCGGTGCAGCAGCTCCACGGTGACCGCGTTCTTCTTGTGCGGGCGGTTGAGCCAGACACGCGCGATCTCGCCGTCTTTCTCCAGGACGATGTGGTCGGTGTCAACCATGGTGGGGCCTCTTTCGGTGTCCGTTATTGAACTGGATTCACTTCAGTTGTACTGGATGGCGCGGGACTCGTCAATACGGATTCCCGCACCGGTTCCGGGCCTGTCACACGCCGATCAGGTCGGCGATACGCGCCCGATGACTGCGCGAATCACCATGTGCTGCTTCATTTCCGAGTGCGCGGCGAAGATAGGAATGCGCAGGATGCTCCCAGGTGAAGCCGACTCCGCCGTGTAGTTGCACGGCTTCGGATGCCGCGAAAACGGCCGCATCGGTGCAGACGGCGCCCGCCACCGCGACGGCCAGGCGGGCCGCATCGGGGTTCTCGGCATAGGCGGCCGCGGCGTAGCGGGACGCCGATCTCGCGCGTTCGAGCGCGACGAGCAGATCGGCCAGGCGGTGTTTGATCGCTTGGAACGAACCGATCGGCCGGCCGAACTGACGGCGTGTACCGGCGTAGCCGACCGTGAGTTCCAGGAGCCGGTCGATGATGCCGGTGTTCTCGCAGGCCGTCGCGAGAGTGGCGAGGTCGCGTAGTCGTGCGGTCGCCGTCCCGGTGGATCGGGGGTCTGTCAGCGCGACGGCCGGGCAATCTCGCAGGGTCAGATCCGCTTGACGCCGGGTGGGGTCCAGGACCCGGCGTGGCGTGTGCGCGGTCCCGGGTCCGGGTCGGAGGGCGAAGAGCCGGCGGCCGTCGTCGGCGTCCGCGGACGCCACCACGATATGTGCGGTCGCGCCACCGATCAGGTGTGTCACCGTTCCGTCGACGCGCCAGCCCGCCGGGGTCGGGTGGGCGCGTAGGTCGTCGGTGTCGGTGCCGAGTGTGCTGACCGCGGTGAGGAGCTGTCCGGCCAGGACCTCGGGGTAGAAGTCGATCTCGCCGGCGACGGGTAGGAGGGCGCGGGGCCCGAGGACCGCCGCGCCGAGAATCGGTTCGCAGGTCAGTGCCCGGCCGCATTCCTCGAGAACGATCGCCAGCTCGGCGGTGCCGTATCCGAGGCCGCCCGCCTCCTCCGGGATTGCGAGACCGGCCACCGACATCTCGTCGGCCAGGAGTCGCCACAGGGTTTCCGAGTAGCCGATGCCGGATTCCGCCGAGGCGCGGATCTGCTCGATATCGCTGTGCTTGCCGAGTATGGCGCGCAGTGTCTCGCGGAGTTGGCTCTGCTCGGGGCCCGGTGTGAGTGCTGCCGGTTCCGACCCGGGCCAGGGGGCTTCGGTAACGGCTGCGGGGGTCGGGGACATATTTCTCCGGTTGAGTTGAGTTCAATTCGGTAAACGGAGCCTAGCGCTTCGGACTCTCGACAAGAAGAGGTTTGCTGAACTAAGTTCATTTCATGAGTTACGTGATCGAGGACTACTACGCGACGGTCGACAGCGGCCGGCTGCGGGACGCGGTGGCGTTACTGGCCGACGACGTGGACTTCGTGATGATCCTGCCCACCGGGATCAATCGGGACCGTGGCCGTTCGGCGATGCTCGACTATCTCGGCGGCCGGCCCGCGGTGAATCGCAAACACGTTCTGCTGCGCGCGGCCGCGGACGGCGACCTCCAATTCGCCCACGGCGCCGTCACCGAGAACGACACCGTGACCACCGGCTACTTCGTGGCCGCCATGCATCTCGACGCGGCCGGTCTCATCGACCGGTACCAGGTCACCTTCAGCGCGGATTTCGCGCTGGTGGGGCAGTCCTCGAACGAAGGAGAACGGATATGACGGCCGAGGTCCCGGTGCTCACCCGCTGGTTCGGGTACATGGATTCCGAAGATCCCGACCGGGTGCTGGGAATGATCGCCGAGGATTTCACCATGTCGGTGCAGTTCTCCAAGGGTGCCGGGCAGAGCGCCGAATTCGTCGGTGACCGGGCGGGACTGATCGCCTATCTGGCCCAGCGCGAGAAGAGCACCCTGGTCCATCACATCGATATCGGCGCGGTGGTGGGCGAATACGAGCTGGTCCTCGGCCGCACCACTCGCGACGGTGTGTTCGAGGCCTCGTTCAACGCGACCCTGCAGCTCGATACCGCGGGCGCGGTACGCCGTCTGCTCATCGCGCGGACCCCGGAGGTCGCCTTCGCGCCCTGATCGGCGCACCTATCCGGAACAGCCGGGCCCACCACTGCAGGAGACCACGATGAATCGCCGACTCTGCCTGGCTCGACGACCGGCCGGGAAGCTGACCGTCAACGATCTCGCACTCATCGACGAACCCGTGCCGGTGCCCGGCCCGGGTGAGGTGCTGGTACGCAACACCTGGCTCTCGATCGACCCGTCGATCCGTATCCGGCTCGCCGAGACCACCCCGAACGGATACCTGCCACCCCTTCGGCCGGGCGACCCTCTCACCGGGCTCGCCCTCGGCATCGTGGCCGAGACCCGCAATCCCGATTACGCCGTCGGCGATCTGGTCTCGCATACCCTCGGCTATCGCGAGTTCGCGGTGGTGGGAGCCGGTGCCCGGACCATCGGCGGTTATGGGGCACCGGCCCGGGTCGATGCCGGTGAGCTGCCACCGCAATGGTTCCTCGGACCGCTGGGCAGCGCCGGGCTCACCGCCTATGTGGGGCTGGTCGAAATCCTCGAACTGACGGCGGCGGATACGGTATGGATATCCTCGGCGGCCGGCGCGGTGGGCGCACTGGCGGGGCAACTCGCGGCACTGCGGGGCGCCACCGTCCTCGGGTCGGCGGGAAGCCCGGGCAAGGTCGCCTACCTGCGCGACGAACTGGGAATCGCGGCCTTCGACTACCACGAACCCACCCTCGCCGAATCGCTGGCCGCGCTCGCGCCCACCGGGATCGACGCCTATTTCGACAATGTCGGCGGCGGCCATCTCACCGCGGCGCTCGACGCCCTGCGCCCGCGGGGCCGGGTCGCGCTGTGCGGCGCGGTCTCGGGGTACGACGGCGCCGCACCGGCCGGACCGCCGAACCTGTTCACCATGGTGGCCAAGGGATTACGAATGCGAGGATTCCGGGCCGGTTCCTTCACCCACCTCGAGGGGCCGATGCGTACCGAGATCGCGGGTCATCTCGCGGCCGGCCGGCTGGTGCATCGCGAGTCGGTTTTCGACGGTATCGAGCGGGCGGCGGACGCGCTGGTCGCCATGCTGTCCGGTGCCACCACCGGCAAAACGCTGTGCCGCCTGGCGTGACACCGGACGCTCACCGTACGCGGACCGGCGGTCCGGGGCAGAATAGCCTCCGACGTGGCCTTCGCGTGGATCGCCGGTCGGGCCGGAGGGAGTGGTATGGCGACAGTCCGCGACTTCGCGGTCCGGGCCGGACTTCGCTCCCTCACCCCCGGTCCCGCCGCGAGCGCGTGGTCCGAGCCGGTCACCGCCCTGCACGAACTCGACCTCGGTGAATCGGGCGGTATCGGCCCCGGCAGCGTGATCTATGTGCCGTCGAAGCGGTGGGCCGCGATCGCGGTGCCCGCGGAACTACCCCGGGAGCTGAAATCGGCCGGCGGTCTGGCGGTGGTGGTCGACAACGATGATCGCGATCTGCCGCCCGAGTTCGTCGCCGAATGTGTCCGGCGCACCCTGCCGGTGTACCTCATGCCGAAAGGCGCCTCCTTCGAGCAGCTGGGTGCGGCGCTCACGGCGGAGACGCCCGGTTCGGCCGCGGGGGAGGCCGGTGCCTCGGGGCCCGAAGCGATACGGGCCGCGCTCGACCGCTTCATCGGCTCCAGTACGCTTCGGATCTGGCTGGTCATGCAGGGGTGCGCACTGCCGGGGTCCCACGGAACCGATATCGAGCTGCTGACGAAGCTGCTGTCGCGGAAACCGGTGGGACCGGAACAAATTCCTTCGGCCACCGCGGCCGCATTTCATATCGCGCTGCCCGAGTCCGGTCTCGCCCTCGTTATCTCGAATCCGGACCGGCTCGAGATAGCGCTCAGGCGCCTGACCGGACTGCTCCGGCACCTCGATGCGCTGGCCGGGGCGATCGAGGTGAAACGATCGGCGCGACAGGAGTTCGAAACCGCCCTGATCCGGGAGCTGGTAGAAGCCACGGTCGCCTCCGCGGCGCTGGATCCCTGGGCCGGGTCCCTGGGACTCGAACCGGGGGCGCGTATCCGGGCGCTGGTCGCGCGTACCCCCGCAACCGGTGCCGAAGACGGCAGGCGGGTGGTCACGGCGCTCCGGGATCTCGGGGCGAGTATCGGGAATTCGTGTGTGGCCGGGGTGCACGGCGAGAACACCTACGCGCTGATCACGCTGAACAGCGAGGAGTTCGGAGCACCGGGTGAACCCGCTCCGTTCGAACGGGCCGCGGCGGTTCTCGATGCGCTCTTCGAACTCCGCTACGGTTCGACCCTGGCGCTCGGCACCAGCTCGTTTGTGATGCGCGACAGTAACGACCTGGTCCGGGGATTGATCAATGCCCAGCAACTCGCGGACCGGCAGGCCCGTTCGGCGCACGCCGGCGCGGTCGCGCTCCCGTCGCCACTGGCGGCGACCCTGCTCGCCGGAGAACCACAGCTGTCGGCAGTCCTCGAACGTTCGCTGCTGCAACCGGTGCTCGACTACGACCGTGACAAGGGGTCGAGCTACCTGCATACCCTGCGGACCTTCCTGGCGCTCGACTGCCACTTCGGCGCGACCGCCGCGGAGCTGGGTATCCATATCAACACCCTGCGGTACCGGCTGAGCCGGATCGAAAGGCTCACCGGCCGTGGCGTCCAGTCCACCGCGGACCGGGTGGACTTCTATCTTGCGCTCTGTCTGCGGGAACTACCGCGGACCGATTAGCGACCTGCCTTCGGACCACCGGGGTTCCGGCAGCCGCGGCGCGAACTCCTCGACCACCTCGTAGTCGCCGCCGGCCGCCCGGCCGACGTAGGCGGGGTGGGCGCTGTAGTGATCGCTGCGGAAATAGAAGGGCAGGCCCTCGGGATTACCGTCGAAACGGATTTCGAGCAACGCGTCGGCGAGAGCGTCCGTGGCCGCGGATCCGGCTTGCTCGGCGGCGAGCCGGAGTGCGTGAACGGCGTTGTAGGCCCCTACTTGCGCCGAATGCGAATGTTGTTGTCCGCGAACGGCGGTGAGTGCGGACCGATAGGAGGTGTTGGCGGGGGATTCGAGCCGGGAGAAGTAGGTGGCCACCATATAGTGCCCGTCGCTCACCTCCGGCGGCATATGGGCGAGGTCGATCGCGGTGGTGACGGTGGCCGCGATGGGCAGGGTCGCCGATTCGAAGCCCGCCCGGTGGAACTGGGTGTAGAACTGCGTGGTGGAATCGATACCCACGAGGTTGCTGATGACGACCGACGGGCGTACCCGCGCGATATCGGCGAGTACCGCCGTGAAATCCGTCTCGCCCAGCGGTGCGTGCCAGCTGCCCACCGTGGTGAGGTCCCAGCGTTCTCCGAACCGCCGGATCACCTCGGCGAGAACCCGCGGATAGATGTAATCGGATCCGACGATATATATCCGCCGGCCCAGCTCGGACGCGATCCAATGCAGATAGTCGGCCAGGTACTGATTGGGCGCGGCGCCGCAGTAGAAGACCCGCCGGTCGGTCTCCTCGCCCTCGAAGTAGGTCGGATACATCAGCAGGCTGCGATTGGCGTGCACGGCCGGAATCATCACGACTCGACTCGCCGAGGTATAGCCGCCCACCACGGCGTCGACGAATTCCGTACGGCACAGGTGGTCGATTCCGGGGGCCGTCAGCGAGACCTGCGAACGATCATCGAAGATCGCCACCTCGAGGTCCGCACCGAGGACACCACCGGCCGCGTTGATCTCGTGCACCGCGAGCAGAGCACCGTCGAGTATCGATTGCTCCATCCGGGCCTGCGCGCCGCTGAGCGAGTAGAGCATGCCGATCTTCACGCGCAACGCTCCTCTCGCCGGGCGCCACCGCGGTGGTGACGAAATCACTGTACGGCCCGGCGGCAACCGGTACCTGCCGGGCCTGCGTGCCAGGTGTGACAGTGGGCGGGCCTGTTTCGATGTGGTGACCACACATCTCCCCCGTGTATCGGATACCTGGTCGTTACGTACGAGTGGAACACGTTTCCGCAGGTCGAGGCTGCGACGGTCCGGCGCACTCGTATCGATCTCCAAGCCGGGACGGCTACCGCTCGGCGGATGGGCCAATTGTCGCGAGCGCCCCCGCGGCGTTTCGTAATACCCGTCCGCGACATGTTCCGAGGAGGGCGAAATGACCGAAACCACCGGCCGAGCGGAGAAGATCCGCACCGCGGTCGATATCGGTGGGACATTCACCGATGTCTTCATCCAGCGCGGCGACGGCACGATTGTCACCGCCAAGTACCCGACCCAGTCGGATCCGATCGAGGGCGTCCTCGCGGGGATGAAGCAGGCGGGGGTGAACTGGGAGGACGTCGAGTTCTTCTCGCACGGTACGACCATCGCGACGAACGCACTGATCACACGCCGATTCCCCCGGGTGGCGATGGTGACCACCGAGGGATTCCGCGATGTGCTCGAAATCCGCCGCGGCGACCGCGAATCCTGGGACCCCTACGACGAGGTGGCAGCGCCCATCGTGTCACGGCGTCACCGGCTGACGGTGCGTGAGCGTATCGGCTACGACGGCAAAGTGCTGCAGGCGCTGGACGAGGACCAGGCCCGGGATATCGCCCGGATCCTGAAGCGTCGCGAGGTCGAAGCGGTGGCGGTGTGTTTCGTGAACTCGTTCACCAACCCCGAGCACGAGGAGCTGATGGCCGAGATCCTGCAAGAGGAACTGCCCGGGGTTTCGGTCACCACCTCGAGCGATGTACTGCCGGAGATCTTCGAATACGAGCGTTTCTCGACCACGGTCGCCAACGCGGCACTGGTGCCGATCATCGGCCCGTATGCCCGCACGCTGGAGGGCCGGCTGAGTGAGAACGGCTACGCCAACGATGTCCTGCTGCTGCATTCCGGTGGCGGTGTCATGACTCCGGCGCTGGCCGAACGGTACGGCGCCCGCCTGGCCGCCTCCGGTATCGCCGCGGGCGCCATCGCCAGCCGCCATATCGCCCGCATGTGCGGATTCGAGAATTCGATCGGCTTCGATATGGGCGGTACCTCGACCGATGTCTCGCTCACCGATGACGGTGTCCTGGGCACCACGAACCGGTGGAGTGTGGAATTCGGCCACCCCATCTGCTTCCCGAGTATCGAAGTTCTCACCATCGGTGCGGGCGGCGGTTCCATCGCCTGGCTCGACGACGCCGGCTCGTTGCGTAACGGTCCGCAGTCCGCGGGTTCCGAACCGGGCCCGGCCTGCTACGGAATGTCGGGTGCGGACGCGACGAACACCGACGCCAACCTGATCCTGGGCACCGTCGGCAAGAAGCTCGCCGGCGGCGTGCGGGAACTGGACGAGGCCCGGGCGCGGGCAGCCCTGGAGCGGATCGCGGCGCCGCTCGGTCTCGACGCCGATACCGCCGCCCAGTCCATCATCAAGGTGGCCAATGCCAACATGGCCGACGCGATCCGCCTCATCTCCATCAGGAAAGGGCACGACCCCCGCGATTTCGCATTGGTCGGGTTCGGCGGCGCCGGGCCGCTGCACGCCGCCTACCTGGCCAAAGACCTGGGCATTCCCACTGTGATCATCCCGCCGCACCCCGGCGTGACCTCCGCGATGGGGTGCATGCTGGTCGACGTCCAGCACGATCTGACCACCATGTACCTGGCCGACGCCGCCGACGTCGATCTGGGTCATCTCGGCGAATCTTTCCGCAAGCTCCAGGCCGAGGGGCGCGAGCGGCTGGTCGCGGAGCACGTCGCCGAGCAGGACATGATGTTCGAGTACTACGTCGACACCCGCTACATGGGCCAGTGGCGTGCCATCGCGGTACCGGTCACGATGCCCCTGACCTCCTTGGACGATGTCGTCGCCACCTTCCACGCGCAGCATTACAAGGAGCACAACTTCGCTGACGAACAGGCCGGGGTGGAGATCTACCGGATCTCCGTGCGCGCCATCGGTGTCACCCCGAAGCCGACTGTGGAGCCGACGCAACTCATCGACCCCGCCGGATTCACACCGGTCCCCACCGAGGTGCGCCGGGTCCTGTTCCCCGATGAACCCACCCGGCTCGACACCCCGGTCTACCACCGCGCGGACCTGCCCGCGGGCGCGGTCCTGGACGGTCCGTGCATCGTCGACCAGCTGGATTCGACCACCGTCGTGCCGCCGCATACCACCGCGCAGGTCGACGAATGGGGAAATCTGCTGCTCCGGACCGCCGTCTGAGGTCCGATCCGTCCGAACCGTACTCCCACGAGGTATAGAACCATGGCTACATCACTGGACCCGGTGACCTTCGAGGTCTTGAAGAACTCCTTCATCAGCACGGTGGATCAGATGGCGGAGCAGATCCTGCGCACCTGCTACTCTTTCGTCATCTATTCGCGTGACTTCTCCTCGGCGCTCTGCGATACCGAGGGCAATACCGTTATGCAGGGCACCGGCGATATCGCCGCGCACGTCGGCACGCTGCATTACACGGCCAAGGCGGTGATCCGGCAGTTCGCCGGCGATATCCATCCCGGCGACGTCTTCGTGATCAACGATGTCTACGAGGGCGGCAGCCATTTCAACGACACCCGTATCATCCGCCCGATCTATTACGAGGGTGAACTTCTCGGCTACGCCCAGGCCAACGGTCACTGGGCCGATGTCGGCGGCGCGACCCCGGGCTCGTTCAATGTGAAAGCGCTCGACCATATGGGTGAAGGGCTGCGCATCCCGCCGACCCGGCTGTGGAGCAAGGACGAATTCCTGGAGGATGTCGCCTATCTCATCGCCAAGAACACCCGGAATCCGCGCGACATCATCGGAGATATGCAGGCCCAGGCGGAGGCCACCCGCGTCGCCGAACGCGAGATCCAGCGTCTCTGCGATAAATACGGTGTCGATACGGTGAAAACCGCGATGGCCGAAGTGCAGGATTACGTCGAGGACCTGACCCGCGCCAAGATCGCGGCTCTCCCCGACGGAGTCTGGTACACCGAGGACTACATCGACCAGGATCCCGCGCTGGGTGAAGGGCTGATCCCGGTGACGATGAAGATGACCATCGACGGCGATACCGTGCACTACGACCTGAGTGATTCCCACGCGTCGATCTCCTCGATGATGAACGCGGGCTTCGGCGGCTCGTTCGCCGGGATCGTGGCCGGTACCAAGATGCAATTCCCGGATATCCCGCTGAATTCCGGTTTCTACCGAGTGGTGACCGCGGATCTCGGCCCGGTGGGTTCGGTGGTGAACGCGGATTGGCCGTCGCCGTGCGCCGGCTTCTGCTCCGGGCCGTTCGAGAAGATCATGAGCTCGGTATTCGAGATCTGGTCCGATATTCTGCCCGACCGGGCGATGGCCTGCACCTTCAATCTGGAATATCTATTGGTCGGCGGCCGGGACGAAAGGGAAAGCGGCAAACCCAATTTCATGTGGTACGACTGGATGATGGGCGGCTGGGGCGCCCGCAACGGCGCCGACGGCTATAACGCCTCGGCGGCCGTATTCGGCGTCCAGTACGGCACCCAGCCGTTCGAGGGGCAGGAACGTCTGGCCCCGGTGCTCACCTCCCGCCACGACCTCGTCCCGGATTCGGGCGGGCCGGGGAAGTTCCGCGGTGGCCTCGGCGCGGAGAAGGGCGGCAAGTTGTGGGCGAGCAACAATACGGTGATGTCGTACTGCTGTGATCGTGAGCGCTCGGTCACCTGGGGGCTCTGGGGTGGGCTGCCGTCGATTCCGCACGGTGTGTGGCTGAACAAGGGCACCGAATCCGAAGAGTATCTGGGGTCCATCTTCGCGGCGGTGCCGATCAGATCCGGTGACGAGTTCACCCGGCCCTCGGCCGGTGGCGGGGGTCTGGGCGACCCGCTACAGCGCGAGGTGAGCGCCGTTCTCGAGGATGTGATCGACGGTTACGTCACCCTCGAACGGGCCGAGAAGGACTACGGCGTCGTGATCAGGGAAGTCGATCCGGAGATCTTCGAATACGCCGTGGACGCCGCGGCCACCGAGAAGGCGCGCGCCTATATCCGCGACAACCGCCACGCCTGGATGGACCGTGATCCCCGCGAGGTCGCCGGTGAGTACCGCTCCGGGCTGATCAACGAAATGGACTGCGTACGGCAGTACGGCGTGATCCTGGACTGGGGCAGCGGCGAGGTCCTGGAGAACACGACCGGTCAGTTCCGGCGAATGCTGCAGCGGCGCACCGTTGTCCACTGGACCGACGATCCGGCGGTCGCGTATGTCAAGGGCACGCTGACCGTGTCGGAGGCCGCGGCCGTCTAGGCGCGCGGCGCGGGTGTGCGGGGACGGCGTGGTCTCCGCACACCCGCGCGGGCTCCGGGCTCGTTCCGGAGCGGAACCCAGAGCTCTTCACGAATGGGAGTACACCCATGTCACACTCCGCGGAGGCGGTCGCGACCGCCGTTCCCGAACTCGTCCTCTCCTCTTCCGACGACCCGAAAGTCCTGGAAAAAGCTGCGGCGGAGGACTATTCGATGCATATCGTCCCGTTGTCCTGGCGCAGCACCCGCCTGTCGGTGTCCATGGCCTGGTTCGGGCTGATGAGCGCAATGTTCTGGGTGGTGGTGGGCAGTACCGTCACCCTCACCGTGGGGACCGTCGACACCCTCGTCGGGATCGCCCTCTCGGCCGTGAGCTACGGGGCGATCAACTCGATCGTCGCGCGCTACGCGGCCCGGACCGGCACCAGTGTGTCGCTGTTCTCGCGCGCGCTGTTCGGCCGGGCGGGGTCGGCTTTCGCCGCCGCCCTGTTCGGCGTGACCATCACCTACTACGTGGTCGCCGAAGGCGCGATCGTGGCCAGTGCGCTGCACGCCTACCTGCCCGCCCTGCCGATGGCGGTGTGCTGTCTGATCGTGGTCGTCTACCAGGCGCCACTGGCGATGCGCGGTATCGCCACCTGGCTGGACAAGATCAACGGTGTGCTGCTCCCGCTGTACCTGCTGGGCCTGGTCGGCGCGGTGGTGTGGGCGATCGTCCGCTACGGATACAGTAACGACTGGCTCACCTACGAACCCGCCGGCGCCGCCGATGTCGGCGTACCGGGCTGGTGGTTCGCCTACACGGTGTACATGGGTGTCTGGGTGGTCACCATGATGGCCTGGGACTTCGCTCGCTTCGGCCGGCCGCGGGACGCGGTGTTCAACGGCCGGATCACCTTCGGCGCCCCGTTCTATGTGATGACCCTCCTCGTGAACGGCATGGTGGGTATCTTCCTGGCCCACACGATCGATATCGCCGGTGCGCTGAACGAGGAATCGGCGATCCTCGGTGTGGTGTCGATGATGGGGTTCTGGGGCCTGCTGTGGGTGGTCGTCAGTCAGACCCGGGTCAATACCGGCAATTTCTATCTCGCCTCGACGAACCTCCAGAATTTCTTCGCACGCTCGCTCCGGCTCACGCTGCCCCGTGTGTTCTGGCTGGGTGTGGTCGCGGTTGTCGTGTACGTGATGATGCTGACGAATGTGCTCACCTGGATCCTGCAGGCACTGACCTATCAGGGCGTGATCATCGTCGGCTGGGTGGCGATCGCGCTCACCCATATCGCGCTGACCTCACGGCGCGCCGGTGGGCGGGCGGCGGAACCCGAGTTCCGGCCGGGCCGGGTGCCCGCGGTGAATCCGGCCGGTGTTTCGGCGTGGGTGGTGTCCTCGACGGCCGGTATCGCCCTGGTGGCCTTCGGCGGCAGCGCCGGGTCGGTCTGGGCGCCGCCGGTGAGTTGTGCCCTGGCCGCAGTGATCTACGGTGTCGCGGTACGGTTCCCGGTGCCGTCGTGGTTCACCCTGGACCGGCCGTTCGACCCGCGTGCCGAGGTCGGCGATCCGTGGGAGAGCCGGGTACGGTGCCACTGCTGTGGTGACTCCTATATCGCCTACGAGATGGACCGTGACCCCTCGGCCGGGCATCAGGCGATCTGCCTGGCGTGCGCGGCCGGTAGCCCCGGTTTCCTGTCGGCGGCGGACGCGGAGGCGGCCGCGTACCGGCGCTCGGCGGTGACCGCCCCGGTATCGGAGGCAGGTGTGACGGCTGCCGGATGATCGGCGGGCCGAGCGGGCGGGTTCTCCGCCGGCCCGCCCGGCCCCATCCGGTCGGTTCTCCGCCGGACTCGCCGGATCGCGGGCGGGGCCGGCGGCGTGCGGGGAAAGAAGATATCGCCGATCCCGCGCGATGAGTCCGGGGGTCCACTGCCGTCTGAAGTAGCGGTGCCGCCGCCGGGGCGGTCACAAGGGTGAGGAGCGGGGCATGAGCAAGGTCGTATGCGATATCTCGATTTCGGCGGACGGCTATTCGGCCGGACTCGACCAGACCGAGGAACGACCCTTCGGGGACGCCGACGAGACGATTCTGCATTCCTGGATGTTCGATACGCCGGAGGAGAACCGCGCCGAGATCGCGGCGATCACCCGTGCCAAGGCGTTCATCATGGGCCGCAACATGTTCGGTCCGATCCGCGGTGAATGGAGTGGTGACTGGACGGGCTGGTGGGGTCCGCGTCCGCCCTACGAGGCCCCCGTCTTCGTACTCACGCACTACGAGCGCGATTCCGTGGTGATGGAGGGCGGCACCACGTTCCATTTCGTCACCGGCGGTCTCGGCGCCGCGCTGGAGCGGGCGCACGGCGTACCGGGGGACGGCAATATCGCCGTGGCGGGGGGTGCCACGACGGTCAACCAATTCCTGGCCGCGGGGCTTCTCGACGAATTACGCCTGCACATCACCCCGTGCACCCTCGGCGCCGGAACCCGTATCTTCGACGGCGTCCCACCGCTGCGGCTCGAGCAGGTGTCGTCCCGGTCGGCCACGAAGGTCACCCACGTGACCTACCGGCCCGTCCGCTGACCGGGCCCGGGCGTCAGGAGCCGCGACCGGCTCCGCCCGCGCGGCGTTCGCGATCGCGTTCGGCCGCGGTGGCGAGATAGTCGCCGAGTTCGCGGCGCAGGGTGGTATCCAGCGATCGGGCCAGACTGGTGTGCACGGCCGCGACCCCGAGTTCACGCATGGTGTTCAGCATGCGGGTCGTCGCCGCGATCTCGTCGTTGGAATCGGGGAGCCACCCCGGGCCGTGCTGGTCGACGATATGTTTCTTCGCCGCGTTGATGAGCAGGCTGCTGATCCCGTCGATCCGGGTCGCGACCTCGGCGTACACCGAGATCAGGGTGCCCAGCTCCACACCGTATTCGTGGAGTTCGGTGAACGAGGTGAGTAGCTGGGTATCGGTGATCACCACCGTTTCGCCGTCCATCCGGACCAGGCCCATCCGGCTCAGCTGTGCCACCAGTTCCTCGGCCTGCTCGCCGAGAATGGTGTCCAGCAACTCGCGGGGGACCTCGAAGGTCTCCTCCTCCGACCAGTTGGCCGTCACCGCGTGCTGCAACCCCAGTACCTCGGTGAGGTCCTTACCGGTTTCCCAGCTGGTGATGAAATCGGCGATATGGGCGGTGGTGAAACCGCGCTGCAGCAGCGCGTCGATGAGCCGGAGCCGCTCGAGGTGGGAATCGTCGTAGAGGATGGCCCGGCCCTCCCGGCCCGCGGGCGGCGGCAGTAGTCCGCGCTCCTGATAGGCGCGGACATTGCGGGCGGTGGTGCCCGCCGCACGTGCGAGGTCGTCGATGCGGTACCTCGGCATTGGCTCGCATACCTCCCTCGCCCGCCTGCCGGCGATCGTCCCGGTCCGGGAAACCGAGTGTATCCGCCTACGACACGGCCACGGCCCGCGACCGTAGTGCCGGTTCGGCCGTTTCCACCGTGTAATCGTCGAGGTCCACCTCGCGCAGTTGATTGCGGTACTGCGTGGCGAAGCCGGGGTACATGGTGGCGTTGAAACCGTCCTCGGTGAGGTACCAGCTGCGGCACCCCGAATTCCAGGTGGTGCCGGCGAGCCGGCGCTGGATGGCCGCGTTGTAGCGATCCTGCCGGTCGCGCCGGACATCCAGCATCCGCAGATCCCGATCCAGGATGATGCCGATCGCCCGGACCAGGTAGTCGATCTGGGACTCCATGTACACCAGCGCCGAATTGTGCCCGGGTCCCGAATTCGGGCCGAAGGTGAGGAAGAGGTTCGGGTATCCGGACACCGCGACGCTCTTGTACGCGAACGCGCCGCGCCGCCATTCCTCGGCCAGTACCCGGCCGTCGCGGCCGGTGACCGGAATCGGGGAGCCGGTCTTGGAGACCTCGAACCCGGTGGCGAAGACGATGCAGTCGGCGCGGTGCTCGATGCCCTCGGCGGTGCGGATACCGTCCGGGGCGATGCGGGCGATCGGCCAGGTGATCAGCTTGCAGTTGTCGCGCTGCAGCGCCGGGTAGTAGTCGTCGGTCATCAGCAGTCGTTTACAGCCCGCCCGGAAATCCGGGGTGAGCTGGCGGCGCAGCCACGGGTCTTTCACCTGGCGGCGCAGCTGGGCCCGCCCGGCCAATTCGACCACCCGGGTCAGCGGCGTATTCCACACCACGCCCAGCGCCACCGATTCGTGGCCGTAGTACCAAGCCTGGCGGGCCAGTGTTTCGGCGCCGGGCACGTGCCGGTAGATTCCGCGGGTCAGCGCGCCGGTGTGCCGGTTCACCCGGGGCAGCACCCAGCCTGGGGTGCGCTGGAAAACCTTCACCGACCCGGCCCGCGCCACGAGTTCCGGGATGATCTGCACCGCGCTGGCTCCGGTGCCGATCACGGCGACCTTCTTACCGGTGAAATCGTAGTCGTGGTCCCAGCGGGCGCTGTGGATCGTATGGCCGGTGAACGTATCGATCCCGGGAATGTTCGGATAGCCCGGATTGGCCAGCGGGCCGGAGGCGAGGACCACCGCCCGCGCCCGGACCGGTTCGGTCTCGCCCTCGAAGGAGATATCCCAGTGGCCCGCGGCCTCGTCGAAGGTCATCCCGCTGACGGTGTGCCGGAAACGTATATGCGGTGCGATTCCGGATTTCGCCACCATCGACTCGATATACCCGAGGATTTCACCGCTGCCGGAATAGGTATGCGACCACTCGGGGTTCGGGGCGAAACTGTAGGAGTACAGCCGGGAGGGGATATCGCAGGCGGCGCCGGGATAGGTGTTGTCACGCCAGGTCCCGCCGATCGCGGTATCGCGTTCGAAGATCGCGAAGTCGGTGATGCCGCGCTGTTTCAGCCGGATCGCGGCGCCGATTCCGGCGAATCCGGCGCCGATCACCGCGACATCGAGCGGTGCTGTGCTGGTGGTGGTCATATCGTCCTCGTCACGCGGCGGGGGTGTAGGTGATTTCCTTCGACCAGCTCGGGTCCTTGCGCAGCAGCCGCCGCGGAATCCGGCCGGTGACCTTCACCAGGGTGTCGGCGAGCAGGTGATAGGGGTGCCCGCGGTCGACGACCCAGGTCCCGTGCATTTTGACGATCTGGTACATCGGCAGCCGGCGGGCGAATTCACTGCGCTCGCCGACCTTGCGGTAGCGCTCCAGCGCGGTGTAGAGCTTCTGCTCGTCCACGCCCATCGCGACGATGTTGTCGCGCATCTTGTTGAGCAGCGGAACGTAGCTCAGTACGCCGATGAGGAAGGTCGGTTTCACCCAGCCGCCGACGAGCTCGATGAGCAATTTGCGCATCTCGGCGTGGCCGAGGACGTCCATCACCGCGAAATCGACCGCCAGGTGCCGGGATTCGTCGGCATTGATCCGCCGGAACGCCTCCTGGCAGACCGGATCCTCGATCTCGTCCATGATGAATTTCACGAGCGCGCCGTCGAGCGCGACCTCGAGCATCGGGATCACCGTGCCGAGGAAGGACAGCGACATCTCGTCGGAGTACTTGTCGAGGAAGTCGATCACCAGTTTGACGTTGATATTCGGCTGGGGGATCTCGTCGCCGTCGAGCATGCCCCAGCGCCGCATCAGCGCCAGTTCCGCATTGGCGTGCCGCTGTTCCTCGGCGTGGAAATAGCGGTAGATCTCGCGCAGGGTCTCATCGGGCGCCTTCTTGGCCATGGCGGCGAAACCGCGGGCGCCGACGTTCTCGATCCACATCAGATCCGCCATGAACGGCTTGAGCTTGGCGTGCTGTTCGGGCGAGATGGTCTCGGCGCCGGGGGCGTCCCAGTCGATATCGGCCAGCGCCCACTGGCGATCCTTGATCTTGGCGAGCATGTCCTCGAAGTCCATGGTGGGCATATCAGACCCCTGTCCTTTCTCCGGTGGTGCGCGGCGCCGGTTCGTCCTGCGGCAGCAGGCGTTCGAGCAGACCGGCGACGGTGGTGTACTGGCCGGGGAACGCGCGTTTGAGCAGCCAGATCAGCTGGGCGTCCGGCTGCGGGAGTACGTGCAACCGGCCGCGGTCGTGCGCGTCCAGGGTGGTGCGGGCGACCCGCTCCGGGGAGAACCCGGTCCATCGCATGAGGGTGTCGGCGAGCGTGCGCGAACCCGAGGTGATGCGGCCGTCGCGGGCGACGTTGGTGCGCACGAAGGTCGGGCACAGGACGGTCACCGCGATATCGGTGCCGCCGAACTCCGCGGCCAGGGTCTCCGACAGGGCCAGTACCCCGGCCTTGGAGGTGTTGTAGACCGCCATCGAGGGCGCGGCCGCGAACCCGGCGGCCGAGGCCACGTTGATGATCCCGCCGTGCCCGGCCGCCCGCAGGCGCGGCGCGAAGATCTCGCAACCGTGCACCACACCCCACAGGTTGATCCCGAGCGCCCATTCCCAGTCGGCGAAGCCGATCTCACCGACCCGGTGCCCGCCGATCCCGACACCCGCGTTGTTGATCACCAGCGTGACGGGGCCGTCGAACACCGAATCGGCGAAGCGGGCGAGGATCTCCACGTCCTCGCGCCGGGCGACATCGCAGCGGAACGCATGCGCGGCGCCCGGGTGTTCGCGTTCGATCGCGGCCACCGTCTCCGCGGCGCGGACCTCGTCGATATCCGCGCAGACGACCTGCCCGCCCCGCGCCGCCAACTCCAGGGCCAGGGCGCGGCCGATACCGCTGCCGGCCCCGGTGACCACCGCGCGAGCGCGGTGGGTGCGTCCGGAGGTACCGAACGGCAGCAGGTTTCGCAGTCCCGGCATATCAGCTCACTTTCCTCGGAGTATTCGCCGCCAGTGCCGCGCCCAGGAACCCGGCCGCCCGGTCGAGCGC
Source organism: Nocardia sp. NPDC049935 (assembly GCF_055586645.1). Lineage (NCBI taxonomy): Bacteria > Bacillati > Actinomycetota > Actinomycetes > Mycobacteriales > Nocardiaceae > Nocardia > Nocardia sp. NPDC049935. The sequence goes on from NZ_JBVJHV010000001.1 coordinate 886,362, forward strand.
GGCGTCGGCTTCGGGCGCCAGCCGGGGGAGCGCCTGGAAGACGTGCACCTGCCCGGGCCAGATCTCGAGGGTGCAGTCGCCGCCGGCGGCGCGAATCATCCGCTGCAGGTGCCGGGCGTCGGCGCTGAGCATCTCGGCGCCGCCGGCCTGTACGAGGATCGGGGGCAACGCGGTACCGGCCGCGATGCTCAGCCGCAGTCGCGGCGTATCGTCCGGATGCCCGCTGGTGTAGACGCGGGGCAGCCGCCGGGCCGCCGCCGCGGAGATCACCGGATCGCGCCGGTGGCGTTCCTGTTCGGCCGCCAGCGTGAAGGTCAGGTCGATGAGCGGGGAGAACATCGCCACCGCCGCGGGTTGCCCGGCGCCGCGGGCGGCGTTCTCGAGCAGGAGATCGAGTGCGAGGTGCCCGCCCGCGGAGTCCGCCGCGATCACGAGATCGCCCGCGTCGAAGCCCTGATCGAGCAGCAGGCGGAATCCGGCCGCGATATCGTCGGCGGCCGCGGGGAACCGGTGCTCGGGGGCGAGCCGGTAGTCGACGACGAAGACCGGCAGCCCGGTCCGCCGGGACAGGCGGGAGGCCAGGCCTCGGTGGGTGCGGGCCGAGCAGAGTACATAGCCGCTGCCGTGGATGTAGTAGACGGCGCGGTCGCCGAAACGCACGCCCGGGGCGCACACCCATTCGCCGCGCACCCCGGCCTCACGCACCGGACGGACTTCGGTGCCGCGGAGCGGCGGGCCGCCCAGCTCCATGATCGTGGCGATCAGAGTCCGGGCGAACCACACTCCGGGCCGGTTCAGCGGGACGGCGCAATTGAGGGGGCGCAGCCCGTATTCCGCCGCCGTGGCCGCCAGCTGTGAACGCACGGACGGTGCGTCGGGTACCCCGGGAGGCGAGGTCCTCGTCGACCTTGTCATGCGTTCAGAATCATTCAGCAATGTGCCATTTGTCAATGGCAGATTGATCGGAAGTTCACTCCGCTTGTGATTCAGATCACTCAGGGGCCAGTGGTGCCGGGATCGGACATCAGTCGTTCCAGCCGCTCAGGGCGACGAGATCGTCCCAGGTCGGCACCAGTTCCGGATGCCGGAGCCGGACGATCTCCCCGGGCAGCGAGCCGGGTTGCGCTTTCCGCGGGTTCGCCACCGCCTGGTCGACCACCGCACGAGACAGCGCGCGGATCCCGCCGTGCCGCGGATGGACCGCGTGTACCGCGTCCGCGAATCCGTCGGGCAGGGATTCGCTCTCGGGGCCGCCGCCGATATCGAGACCGATCCCGTCCACCGCGATCCAGATCGCGGCCGGGCGGCGGCGCCGATACACCGGCGAACCGCTGAGGCCGCTGCTGTGCGCGGCGATCGCATCCCAGATCACATCGACCCGGTCGTCGGTCACGCCCCGCGCCTCCAGGAACTCGGCCGCGTAATCGGCGCCGTCGACCTCGAACCGCTGATCGCCGTTGGCCACCTCGGCGAGCCCGATATCGTGCAGCGCGCAGATCAGGAACATGATCTCGGCGTCGTAGTCCACCTCCGCGTGCAGGCCGCGCGCCTCCGCCAGCGCGCGGCCGAAGAGAAACGAGCGCACGCTGTGATTGCGTAGTGCGGCGTCGAGTTCGGTTTCGATCAGAGCGTGGGCCGCCTGTGCCAACGGCGTGGACGGGAGAGCGAGGGACATGCGGAACTCCTTGTCGTGGAAGATGATTCGAGTGGAAGGCGAGATCGAGGCCGAGGTCGGGTGCCGGCGGGCGGCGTCAGACCGGACGGCCCGCGCCGGTGGGCGAGCGGAACCGGTCCCGGTAGTCCGAGGGCGCGACCCCGACCCGGCGATGGAACGCGCGACGCAGTGATTCGGCGGTTCCGAACCCGCACCGCCGGGCGACGGTGTCCACCGGCTCGTCGTCGTCGGCAAGCAATCGCTGGGCCGCCTCGATCCGGACCACCTCGACGTAGGCCGCGGGCGGAATACCGAGTTCGGCGGTGAATCGCCGCTGGAAATGACGTGCGCTCAGACCCGAGCGGGCGGCGAGATCGGCGATACCGTGCGGTGCGCCCGGTTCGGTATGGATCGCGGTCACCGCCGTGCGGATCGGATCGGTGGCGGGCTGCGCGTGCCACAGGGAAGCGCTGTACTGGGTCTGCCCGCCGGGGCGGCGCAGGAACAGCACCAGATAGCGGGCCAGGGTGAGTGCGGCCCGGCGGCCCAGATCCTGTTCCACCAGCGCCAGCGCCAGGTCCATCCCCGCGGTGACCCCCGCCGACGACCAGATCCGTCCGTCCTGGACGAATATCGGATCGGAGTCCACGACGACCCGTGGATGCTCGCGGGCCAGCCGGTCCGCGTACGCCCAGTGCGTGGTGGCCCGCCTGCCGTCCAGGGTTCCGGCGGCGGCCAGCAGGAAGGCGCCCGTGCACACCGAGGCCACCCGCCGCGCGTGCGCGGAGGCCGTCGTCAGCCAGGCCATGAGGTGGGTGTCGTGGCAGGCGGTATCGGTACCCGGGCCGCCGGCGACCACCACGGTGTCCACGGTGGCCGGATCGATATCGGCCACCCCGTATTCCGCGTACACGGGTAGGCCGCTGTCGGAGCGGACCGGTCCGGCGTGGGCCGCGAGCACCCGGCAGTCGTACTCCTGGGCGCCCTGGAAGACCTCGTGCGGCCCGACCAGATCGAGGGCCTGGAAATCATCGAAGATCACGAATACGACATCACGCTGCGGCACGATTCCAGCTTCTGCCGTCCGGGCCGATGGCGTCAACGACACATACCCCACAGATCACGCCATCCGGCCGGGGCGGCGAACCCGGAGGGACAGGGTCCCGGGTCCCCGCGTGGCAGCACCGGCCGCGCTCGCACCGTGCGGCACGATGAGGGAATGAACATCGACCTGTCCGGACGGCACGCATTGGTAACCGGTTCCAGCCAGGGAATCGGTCTGGCCATCGCCACCGCGCTGGCGCGCGCCGGTGCGTCGGTGATCGTGAACGGACGCGGTCCCGATAAGACCGACGCGGCCCGGGCGGCGATTCTGGAGTCGGTTCCCGGGGCGTCGGTGCGGGCGGTGGCGGCCGATCTCTCCTCCGCCGTGGGCGCGGCCTCGCTGCGGGAGAAGGTTCCCGAACTGGACATCCTGGTCAACAATCTCGGCATCTTCGAGGCGAAACCGGTGCTCGAGATCGACGACGACGATTGGCGCCGGTACTTCGAGGTCAACGTGCTGTCGGCCATCCGGCTCATCCGGATGTACCTGCCGGAGATGATGGAGCACGGATTCGGCCGGATCATGAATATCGCCAGTGATTCCGCGGTGGTGACGCCGCTCGAGATGGTTCACTACGGAACCACGAAAACCGCGCTGCTCGCGGTCACCCGCGGTTACGCGAAGGCCGCGGCCGGAACGGGTGTCACGGTGAACTCCGTGATGGCGGGTCCGACCCATACCCCCGGTGTCGAGGATTTCGTCCGGGACATGGTGGGTGAGGACCTTCCGTGGGAGCAGGCGCAGCACCGGTTCATGCTCGACCACCGTCCGCATTCGCTGCTGCAGCGCCTCATCGAACCCGAGGAGATCGGCAATATGGTCGTCTACCTCGCCTCGAACCAGGCCTCGGCGACCACGGGTGGCGCCGTCCGTGTGGACGGCGGATACATCGATTCGATCCTGCCCTGAGCGCGAAGGACCGTAGCGGTCCCCGTGGTCCGAGCCGCCCCGGCGACCGCCTCAGACGACCTCGAACTCGGCGCTGACCCCGACGACCGGATACAGGCCGCCGTCGACCGCGAGCCGGTCGGCGTAGTGCACGAAACGGTATCGGCCGGTGTCCGCGGCGGCCGGGATATCCCAGGTGAATGCCGCCACCGATGTGGCGGGTGCGCGTTTGCTCCAATGGAACCGCACTGCCCATTCGCCCTCGTTCGCGACCCGCACCCACTGTCCGCCGTCCAGTCGTTGCACCTCGAGGAAGGTGCCGTTGCGGCGCGGATTGTGCTTGGGATGCGCGGACAGGAACTCGACCTCGGCCCGGGTTCCGCGCCCGTAGGAGGCCGCCGGCTGTACGAGGGTCGCGCCGAAGTCCTGTCCGGGCAGGGCGGTGTCGGGCCCGGGTGCGGGCACGAAGTCGGGTTGCAGGTGCGAGAGGTCTCGCGGGGCGGGCCCGCGCGGCACCGGGGTTCCCGCGGCGAGCGCCGCGGCGAGCCGGGTGAACTCCTGCTGATACGCGGGCAGGGTGTAGCGGCCGAAAAGCGTGGACGCACCCTCGTACTGCTGGGCGTCGTATTCCTCCGGGGTGGTGACGTATTCGTGGTACGCGTTGGCGTAACCCTGCATCAGCACCTGCTCGAGCCCGACCCCCAACGCCGCGGCCACCGCCCGTCGCACCCGCAACCCCGCGACGATGGTGAACTCGCCACCCGCCGCGGCCAGATACAGCTCACCGAGTCGCACGATCTGGATCGGCACCACACTCGGCACCCAGGGCGCCGGCGGCAGCAGGGCGAACGGCACGGCGATCGCCTTGGGCGCCTGGGCATCGGCCAGCCAGGCGGGCGCCCGACGGTGCGGATCACCGCCCAGGGCGTCGAGGAACGGGTTGCGCACACCCTCCGGAATGGGACCGCCCGGTAACCCGGGGCCGTCCTCGACGCTGCCCGCCAGCAGGGAGACGCCCGCCGCCGGCGGCGCGGTGCGGCGCGGTGCGCCGTCCGGGGTGTACCGCCCGTCGACGGCGGTATCGGACAGGTCGATATAGCAGAACACCGAGCCCACCGGGCCGGTCATCGACCGTGCCGCCGCCAGTGCGGTCCGGGACGCGTCGTATTGGCGCTCCCCGAGAATCCGGGTGTTGTCGAATTCGTCGTCGGTGGGCCCCGATCCGGGACGGAGGTTCAGGTTGGGCGACATATCGCCGGCGTTGGTCTGGGCGAAGGCGGCCACGAAATCCGGTGCCCCGTCCAGATATCGGACCCCGTGCTCGGTGTGCTCGCAGGTGAAGGCCGCATAACCCTTGTTGTCCGAGCTGATCAGCCGGTTCTTGTTGGTCATGGAGGTGTTGTGGGTGGCGAACCAGGTGATCTCGCCGGCCCGCCGGCCACCCTTGATGATCGACAGCGTCGTCACGGCCGGATCGATCGCGTCCGGGAAATGCGCGGTGTCCGCGGCGGGGTTGCGATCGAAGGCCACCCGGGAGCGGTTGACGCTCGCGTTGCGCAGTTCGGCGCGGCCCAGCGCCAGCGTCCCCGGACCCAGATCGGCGTCGGCCGCGACGATCGCCTCGACCAGACCGTTCACCTCGGCGTCGTAGACCTGCTGCTGGAAACCGAGGATCGACAGGTTGTAGGCGTAATCGTGGGCGGCGCCGCCGCATACGGCGTGCGAATGCGTAGAGGTGAGCAGGACATTGCGTTCGGTGTAGCGGTCGCCGAACCGGCGCGTCAGTTCCGTCAGGACGCCGCGGTGGACCGACTGGAAGATCATCGCGTTCTCCGCGACGGCGAAGACGATCCGCTCGTCGCCGGTGGCGAAGACGAACGCGCGGGCACGGGGGCGCAGATGGATACCGGCGGTGGTCTGGTCCTGCTGGGAGTAGCCCATCATCCCGCATTCGGCGGCCGGGCCGGTGATATCGGAGATCCCCACGCCGATCGAATACTCGCCCGCGTCCGCCCCCGCCACGGCGGCCGACCGCTCACCGAGCGCGGGGACGGTGGTCGCCAGCGCGCCGAGGGTGAGGGTTCCGGCCGCCGCACCCGCCAGCACGGTTCGGCGGGGTAGCGCCGGGTCCGCGGCGGAGCCCACCGGTTCGGATGCGGAGGCCGGTGATTCGGGGGTTACCACCATCGAGGTTCCTTCCTGCTCGAACTGGCAGCGAACCACACTGTTGAACAAACGTCCAGATCTGGTGGCGGCGGGTCCGCTTCCGGCCGCGGTGTTCCCGGCGGCGCCGCCGCGGATCAGTCCGGGAGCAGCGGTACCGAGAGCCCTTCGCCACGGCCCAATAGTGCGGCGCGGGTGACCGCCGCGGAACCGAAACGACCGCGCAGGGCATCGAGGGTGGTATCCAATTCCGGCCCGGCGCCCCGGTCGAAAGGCAGGGCGAGTTGCCGGGGATCGGCATCCTCCAGATTCGTCAGCGCCAGTCCGATCAGTGTGAGACCCCGTTCCTCGATCATCGGCACCGCCTCCGCCAGCAGCGCGCGGGCAGCCCGCAGGAGCGTCTCCGTATGATCGGTCGGCGCGGCCAGCGTGCGTGATCGGGTGGCCCGGGAGAAATCTCCGAAACGCATGCGGAGCACCACGGTTCGGCAGTTCCGGTCCGCCGCGCGGAGCCTGCGTCCCAACCGGTCCGTGAGACCGTGCACGTACGCCTCGACCTCCTCCGGCGGCCGGGGCCGGCTGCCCAGCGCCCGCTGCGCGCCGATGGACCGGCGTCGTCGGCCGGTTTCCACCCGGCGTGGATCGCGCGCCCAGGACAGCGCGTGCAGATGCCGCGCCGCGGCGGCGCCGACGATCGGGCGCAATCCGGATTCGCCCAGTTCGGCCAATTGCCCGATCCGCTCGATTCCGCGCGCGTGCAGCGCCCGCTCGGTCACCGGCCCGACACCCCACAGCCGGTGCACCGGAAGCGGATGCAGAAATGCCAGCTCGTCCTCGGGCTCCACCCGCCGCAGGCCGTCCGGCTTCGCCACCGCGCTGGCGACCTTGGCCAGGAATTTGGTACCCGCGATCCCCACCGAGATGGGTAACCCGACCTCGCGGCGCACCCGCGCCCGCAGAACACGCGCGATCGCTTCCGGTTCGCCCGCGATCCGCCGCAATCCGGCGACATCGAGGAACGCCTCGTCGATCGAGATCCCCTCCACGATCGGCGTGGTATCGGCGAAGATCTCGAACACCGCCTTGCTGGCCCGGCCGTACTCCGACATCCGGGGCGGCACCACCACCGCGTCCGGGCACAACCGCAGCGCCGCCCCGATGTTCATCGGGGTGCGCACCCCTCGGGCCTTCGCCTCGTAACTGGCCGCGAGCACCACCCCGCCGCCGACCAGAACGGGTTTCCCGCGCAGATCGCACCGGTCGCGCTGCTCCACCGAGGCGTAGAACGAGTCCAGGTCCGCGTGCAGGATCGAGGCGTGATCCCGGGACGCGATCCGCGGGCGGCGGGCGGGGTGGGGGTCCGCGGTGTTCCCGCCGGCCGCACGCTCGCCCCGACCTCGACTTTCGCGACCGGATTCGAACATATGTTCACACTAGCAGTCGTGCTCATCCGGTGGTGCTGTGCGCGGCGATATCGTTTTCCCGGGCTGCGCGCGGCCGGGCGGGACGTGGGATCGCCCCGTGGATCGCGTGACCGGGGTGCCCGATCGGGGTGTATAGATTAGCCATGGGTCGACGCTCGCCGCAGACCGAACGACTTGTCGAAATGATCGAATATCTCGCCGAGACGCCGGATCGCGACTATCACCTGACCGACCTCGCGCGCATGGTCGGCCTGGACAAATCGACCTGCTACCCGATGCTGAGCGAACTCACGCGCGTGGGATGGCTGGTCAAGGATCGTGTCAAGAAAACCTACCGGCTCGGGCCCCGGTTGATTTCGATCGGTTCGGCGGCTCGAATCTCCGTACGCATCGCCGATGTTGCCCGTACGGGAATGGAGAATCTCAGTCGCGAGACCGGTGGAATGGTGTGCCTGATCCTCACGTCATCCGATGCGCTGGTGATCGGTGAGGTCATCCGGCCCGCCGCCCTCGCGGGACTCGATCTCCCTTTGAAGGCGGGTGATCATCTCGAGTTCACGCCCCCTCTCGGTTCGGTTCTGGCGGCTTTCGCCGATCTCTATGCCCTCGACAAATGGGTCAAGAAGATCGACCGGCCGGCGGAGGAGCTCGATGCGGTCCGGCGGACCCTGCATGTGGTCCGGAAACGACGGTTCGCGGTCGAGTTGCTACCCCGCTCGCCGGGAGATTTGCAGCAGACCGCTCTCGGTGCGCTTGCACAGGCATACGGAACTCGGCGCGCGGACCGGATAGCGACCAGCCAGGCGCCGCACCTCCCGCCCGGTCTGCTTCTGGGGGAGATAGACCCGACCGGGAGCTACGCCCCCATGGCCGTGAGCGCGGCCTCCTTCGACCAGGCAGGGAAGGCCGTCTGTGCCCTCTCGGTGCTGGACGGAGCGGAACGCCTGCTCAGCGGTCGCGAGTTGATAGACCTCGGGGAGCGGGTGGTGCGGACGGCCGACGAGGTGACCGAACAGCTGGATGGGGTCGTGCCGAGCTGATACAGCTGCGCGCCGTTGTTTGCACTATGCCAATCGTTGCGATCGGCCGGTCACCGACATTAGCGTGACGGCATTCACAGTCTCCTGAGAGTGTGACCGAACCGGCGAGTGGACGGATGGCCCGATGAAAGCCCTGCAAATGGAGCAACCCGGGATCGTCGCAATGGTCGACACGGATGAGCCCAGCGCGCAGCCGGGCGAAGTGCTCGTTCGCGTGCACGCTGTCGGCGTCTGCGGTTCGGACACCCATGGAGTCAGCGTCGGCTATTACCTTCCCCCATGTGACCATCGGTCACGAATTCGCGGGAGTCACCGAAAACGGTCAGCGGGTCGCGGTCAACCCACAGGTAGCGTGTAAATCCTGTCCTGCGTGTGTGAACGGCGTGAGCCATTTGTGTTCGGCGAACGGCATAATCGGAGTCAGCCGCCACGGAGCCATTGCCGAAGTGGTGGCCGTTCCGGAAGACAGGCTTGTCGTACTCCCCGAACACTGCTCGTGGACCGCAGCGGCGATGGCCGAGGTCGCGGCAACAACGCTGCACGCGTTCGATCGAGGGGGTGGGGCCGCCGGAAAGCGGGTCGCGATCATCGGGGCCGGTCCCATCGGGATCACGGCAGCCATGTGCGCCCGCGACGGCGGAGCCGCGGAAATCGTGGTGACCGATATCTCCGAGCGACGGCGTGAATTGGTGCGGAGTCTCGGGTCGGCGCGGGTCGAGGAGACGCTGGACGAGGGGTACTTCGATCTCACCATCGACGCGGCGGGAGTACAGGCCAGTCAAGCACTCTCCGTCACGGCGCTGAAACCGGGCGGGACGGCCGTATGGGTCGGTGTCCACGACGCGGATATCGCGCTCCGCGGCGGGACCTATGTACTTGTCGTCGGTGAGCGTAGTGTCCACGGTTCCTTCGCCTACACCGACGAAGAGTTCCGGACCGCACTATCGCAATGCGCCGATTGGGATTTCAGCTGGGTGTCGACCTTTCCGCTCGAGGAGGCCGGAGATGTGTTCACCGATCTGTGCTCGGGCGGTTCGGAAGTGGTCAAGGCGCACTTCGTGCCCGCGAGGCCCTGAAAGACCCCGGTTCAACACTTGTGAAATCGAATTCGATGGATGCGGTTCACGATATCCAGGAAATGCTGTGTGCCCGGATATGTGATTCGTATGCCGACCATCCCTATCCAGGAGAAACAGGTGGCGCAAACAACTGGCGGGCAACTCGCCGCTCGAACACTCGCCGCATTCGGGGTCCAGAATCTATTCGGGGTGCACGGCGGTCATCTCGACTCGTTTCTGATCGAGTGCGACCGGATCGGGATGCGGATAGTCGATCACCGGCACGAGGCGGCTGCCGGAAATGCTGCCGAGGGCTACTCCCGTGCAACAGGCGGTATGGGCGTTGTCTTCGCGACATCGGGGCCGGGGTTCGCCAATGTGTTCTCCTCCCTCTGCAACGCTGCGGCGGATCGGATTCCGCTGCTGGTCATCACGAGTTCGCCGCCACTGCGCGAGACGGAACTCAACGTCTTGCAGGACGGTCTCGATCAGGTCGCTGTCGCCAAAGCGGCGTCGTGCAAGTGGGCGCACCGCGCAACCACGGTCGGCCGCATCCCCGACCTGGTCGCCCTCGCGATCCGGCACGCGACGACGGGTGTCCCGGGGCCGGTGGTGCTCGACATTCCCATCGACATCATGTTCAAAGCGATCGACGATCGGCTCGCCGCGAACCCCTCTCTCACGCTCGCCGATCGCCCGGCGCCGTCGCCGGCCACTGTCGATCGAATCGTCGAGGTCCTGGCCGGGGCGCAACGCCCGGTAATCCTCACCGGCGGCGGCGCGTCGATGAGCGTGGGATTTCGCCCCGCGCTCGAATCTCTGCTGGAGGAACTCAGGATTCCGGTGTACGGAGTTTCGTGGGGTCTGGGCACACTCGATCCGGAGCATCCGTGCTGGGGTGGGAACAGCGCCGACCTCTCGGCTCTGCAATTCATGGTCCGGCCACCCGACGTCGTGCTGCTGCTCGGCGCTCGGCGGGGCCCGATGACGGGATCGCGAACCGCATCGATGATTCCGGCCGAGGCAACGGTCATCCAGGTGGATCTCGACGGTACCCAGCCGGGCAGGATCGGCGAGGTCGCCGTATCGGTCGTCGCGGACGTGACACAGACGATCAGGGCCCTGTCCGACCGGGCCGGCGAGCTCCCCGGGTGGACCGAGTGGACGAAATCCGCGCGTGCGGCGGTCGACGCACACGCTCTCCTCTACGCTGATGCGCCCGCCGAAAGTCCTGCCGGTTTGCACCCGTACTGGGCGACGAAGGCGATTGTCGACGCGCTCTCCCCGGAAACCATCGTTATCTTCGACGGCGGCGAGGCCGCGGCGTGGACGAGTTTCTTCGCCCGCGCGGCATCGCCCCGATCGTGGTTCGGTCTGGGGGCACTCGGTGGCCTGGGCGTGGGTCAGGGCATGGCTATCGGGGCGCAGGTCGCGCAACCGGACAGGCCGGTCGTCGTGATCACCGGTGACGGCGGAGTCGGATTCCATCTACAGGAGTTCGACACCATGGTGAGACACGAATTGCCTATTACGACGATTGTCATGAACAACGCGAGCTGGGCGATGTCGGTACACGGCCAGTCGGCGTTGTTCGGTCCGGAGACCGCTGTCGCCGTGGACCTTCCCGGCAGCCGCTACGACAGAATCGCGATGTCCTTCGGCTGCGGGGGCGAACGTGTCGAATCGATCGGCGAGGTCGGTGCCGCGGTCGAGCGCGCACAGGCCGCGGGACGCCCGTACTGCATCGACGTCCGGGTCTCGGCCGAACCGGTCCACCCGATGATGGCCGATATCGCCGGCGAACTGGATGCCGGATGGACCCGGGTTCCTTACTACGAGGCCATCCCGAACGGAGAGGTGTAGGGAGTGGACGTGAACATCGAGTTTCGGCTTCGGCCGGGGAAAGTCGACCTGGGAGGTCTCGGATTCGATACCTTGACCACCGCCGCGGTCGCCGATGCGCACAGCGACAACGACCCTGTGCTGTTGTTGCACGGCTTCCCGCAGAGCAAAGCATCGTGGATACCGGCCCTGGGTGTCCTGAGCGCCGAAAATGTGCCGGCGGTGGCGTTCGATCAACGTGGATATTCGGCGCGAGCACGCCCCAGTTCACCGGTCGACTACGCGATGGATCACCTGGTGTCCGACGTCCTGGGGATCTGTGATTCGTTCGGATTCGATCGCGTCCATGTCGTCGGGCATGACTGGGGCGCTCTCGTCGCATGGAACGTCGCAGCCCGTTACGCGGATCGCGTCGCGTCGCTCATCGCGGTCTCGGTGCCCCATCCCGCCGCGTTCGAGTGGGCCATCGAGCATGATCCGGACCAGCGGGAACGCTCCTCCTATATGGATTTCCTGCGCAGCGACGACAACGCTGCCGCACTCCTGACCGCTGACGACGCCGCCGCACTGCGGATCGGCTTCGGTGACGCCGTTCCGCCCGAACTCGCCGAGCGGCATCTGAGCGCACTGCGCGAACCCAACGCGATGGACGCGGCACTGAATTGGTATCGCGCACCCGGGTCGGGTGATCCCGTCGGCCGGGTGGCCTGTCCGACAACGATGATCTGGGGGGACGGCGATATCGCGATCGGTCCCGCGGGCATCGAGCGTTGCCGTGAGTTCGTGACGGGAGAGTACACACTCCAGGTGCTTCCGGGCGTATCCCATTGGGTTCCCGAACAGGACCCTGCCGCGATCGTGTCCGCGATTCGGCATCATCGCGCAGAGTCGTCCCGGTAGCTTCGCCGCCGAGGCGGGAACCGAAACACATCCTCCCCGTTCCGGTTGCCCATAACCTGATCGGTATGAGTCTCGACCCCCGCACGCAGACGATCGACGGTGTGCTGCGCCGCTCGGCGGCCAAGAATCCGGACCGTATCGCGCTGACCTTCGACGGACGTGCCCATACCTATCGCGCCCTCGACGAGGCGGTCACCCGGGCGGCCGCACACCTGATCCGGCTGGGCCTGGCGCACGGCGACCGGGTCGCCGCCTACGGGACGAACTCCGACGCCTATGTGATCGGGTTTCTGGCCTGCGCGCGAGCGGGGCTGGTGCACGTGCCGGTGAACTACGCCCTCCGCGGGGAGGAACTGACCTATCTCGTGGCGCAGTCGGGTGCGCGAGCCGTTCTGGTCGATCCCGCGCTCGCGCCCACGCTCGACGCGGTGCGGGCCGGTCTGCCGGCGGTCGGCCATATCCTGGCGCTGCGGGATGCCGAGGGTTCACTGCTCGGGATCGCCGGGGCGGGTGAGGCGCCGGATACTGCGCCCGGGGCGGTCGCGTCGGATCTTGCGCAGTTGCTGTACACGTCGGGCACCACCTCGAAGCCCAAGGGCGCGATGATGACCCACGAGGCACTGATCTACGAATATGTTTCGGCGGTGATCGCGCTGGACCTGACGGCCGACGACAATCCGCTGGTCGCGATGCCGCTCTATCATTCGGCCGGTATGCATGTGTTCGTGCTGCCCTACCTGTCGGTGGGTGCCACGGTGAACCTGCTGGCCGCGCCCGACGTTCCGGAGATCCTGCGACGCGTGGAGGCCGACCGGATCGGGTCGTTGTTCCTGGCGCCGACGGTCTGGGTGCCCCTGTCCAATCACCCCGACCTCGACCGGCGCGACCTGTCCTCGCTGCGCAAAGCGCAGTACGGCGCCTCGATCATGCCGGTCACGGTGCTGAACCGGTTGCGCGAGCGCTATCCGGATCTCGGTTTCTACAACTGCTTCGGTCAATCCGAGATCGGTCCGCTCGCGACGGTGCTGCGTCCGGAGGAACATGCCGAGAGGCCGGCGTCGTGCGGGCGTCCGGTGTTCTTCGTGGAGAGCCGGGTCGTCGATACCGCCGGCGACGAGGTGGCCGACGGCGAGGCCGGTGAGATCCTCTACCGGTCACCGCAACTGTGCCGGGGCTACTGGGACAACCCGGAGGCCACCGATGCCGCCTTCGACGACGGCTGGTTCCACTCCGGAGATCTGGTGACGCGGGATGCCGAGGGGTTCATCACGGTCGTCGACCGGATCAAGGATGTGATCAACACCGGAGGCATCCTGGTGGCCTCCCGTGAGGTCGAGGATGCGCTCTATACCCACCCGGCGGTCGCGGAGGTCGCGGTGATCGGCACGCCCGACGAGCGATGGATCGAGGCGGTCACCGCGGTGGTCGTGCTGCGTGATGGGCAGGAGGTCACCGCCGAGGCCCTGATCGGTCACGTCAAGGAACTGATCGCACCGTTCAAGGTGCCCAAGCGGGTCCGCTTCGCCGACGCGCTGCCGCGCAACCAGAGCGGCAAACTGCTCAAGCGTGAACTCCGGGATCCGGTTCCCGGCGCGCGCGTCGATCCTGCCTGATCGGGCCGGTCAGCGGGCGGCGCGGCGGGCGGCGCCCACGGTGCGTTTGGCGATGGCCCAGCGGTGCACCTCGGAGGGGCCGTCGTAGATACGGAACGGCCGGACCTCGCGGGAGAGCCGGGCCAGCGGCAGATCGTCGGAGACGCCGAGCCCGCCGCACAGCTGGATGCTACGGTCCACCACCCGGAAGATCGCCTCGGCGGCGAAGGTTTTCGCGATCGAGGTGGCGTTGGCGGCGTGATCGCCGGTGTCGAGTTCCCAGCAGGCGCGCACCAGCAGTGCGCGGGTGGCGGCGATATCGATCTCGTTGTCGGCCACCATCTTCTGGGCCAGGCCCAGGTTGCCGATGGTCGAGCCGAAACCCTCCCGTTCGGCGACGTGGGCGACGGCGACATCATGGGCGCGGCGGCAGGCGCCGAGCCAGCGCATCACATGGGTCATCCGGGCGGGCCCCAACCGGACCTGCGCGTATTCGAATCCGCGGTCGACGGCGCCGAGCACCGCGTCGTCGGGGACGAACATATCCTCGAAGAACACCTCGCAGTGGCCGCCGATCATGGCGCGGTCCAGGGTGTCGATATGGCGGCCGACGCGCAGGCCGGGGGTATCGGCGGGCGCGAGGAACATGGTGGCGCCGCCGCGTTGGCCCGGTTCGCCGGAGGTGCGGGCCATGACGATGAAGAATCCGGCGCCGTCGGCTCCGGTGATGAAGTGTTTGCGGCCGTCGATCCGCCAGCCGCCGTCGGCTTTGGTGGCGCGGGTGGTCAGGGCCGAGGGGTCCGAACCGGCGCCCGGGGCCGGTTCGGTCATCGCGAACGCCGAACGCAGCTCGCCGCGGGCCAGCGGTTCGAGGAATCGTGCCTTCTGATCCGGGTCGGCGATATGGGCGAGCATGTGGACGTTGCCCTCGTCGGGTGCGGCGATATTGAGGGCGGTCGGGCCGAACAGCGAGTATCCGGCCTCCTCGAACACCGGGGCGCGATCCGACATCGACAGGCCGTGCCCGCCGTATTCGACCGGCGCGTGCGGGGCGAAGACACCGGCGGCGCGCGCCCGTTCCTGCATGGTCACGCGGACGGTGTCGCCGCCGGCGACGGTGATATCGCCGCGATGTTCGTCCTCGATCGGCAGCACCGTCTCCCGGACGAAATCGCGGGTGGCCTCCACCAGCTTCGTCACATCGGCGGAGTAGGTCAGATCGATCGGCACGGCAGTCCTCCTGGCATCCGGTGGATCGCCGCGTCGTGACCGAGCGATCGCTCCAAATGAACATTGTCATCGCGGCGGTGGAATGTCAAAGAGGCAGATAGTGACGGTGCAGCTGCGAACAAGACAAATTCGTGAGTGTTCGGATAATCTGAACATCGTGTCCGATCCCGCTGTTTCACCGCCACATGAGGCCCTCCGGGCCGCGCGCCGGATGAGCGGGGTGTCATTGCGTGAGCTGGCGCGCCGGATCGGGGTGAGCCCGGCGACGCTGAGCGCGGTGGAGAACGGCCGGACCCGGTTGTCGGTGGCGCGGCTGGCCGCGGCGGCCGACGCGCTCGGCGTATCCGTGCACGATCTGCTGGGGGAGGTTCCAGGGCGAAGCCGGCCGGGCGCCGCGTCCGAAAGCCGTCCGCCGGAAGACGCCGTGGCCGGATCCGGCCGATTCGCGCCGGAATCATGGCGGGAGTTCGGGCCGCTCGCCGCCGACCCCGTACTCACCGCGGCGGTCGCCTCGTTCGTGGAGATCGGGTATCACGGCACCACCGTGCGCGCGCTGGCCCGCCGGGCCGGGACCAGTGTGCCCGGGCTCTACCACCATTATCGTGACAAACAGGAGGTCCTGGTCCGGATTCTGGACCTCACGATGGACGAGTTGCACTGGCGGGTCCGGGCGGCCCGGGCCGACGGCGGCGATCCGGTGGAACGGGTGCGATCGATCGTGGAGGCACTGGCGCTGTTCCACACCCACCGCCGGGATCTGGGTTTCATCGGCGCCAGCGAGATGCGCAGCCTGCTTCCCGCCGAGCGGGCGCGGATCGCCCGCTCGCGCAGCGAGATCCAGCAGGTGCTCGACGACGAGATCGCCGCCGCCGCCGCGGACGGGCGGATCACCACCGCGCACCCGCGGGCGGCGGGGCGTGCCATCGCCACCCTGTGCACGGGGATATCGCAGTGGTATCGGGCGGGTGGGGCGGCCGGCCCCGAGGAGATCGCGGCCCAGTACGGCCGGTTCGCGCTGGATATGCTGGGTGTACCGCCGGGCGGTGCCCGGGGCCGCTAATCCGCCCGCCCGAACCGCTCCCGCGACACCTCCGCGTGTGCGACCCGTCGCAGCGTCGCCATCAGCGCGTCGCCGAGAACGGTACCGACCACCGCGCCTTCCACCAGGTCTTCGGTGGACGGCGCGGCGGCGAGCGCGTCGATATCCGCCTCGGCCACGCGCTGGGCGGCCTCCGCGTAGACCGGCAGGGCCTCGACCGCCCACTCGTGCCCGGCCACGCGATAGGTGCAGACGGTATCGACCAGGGCCGCGAGCACCGGTGATTCCGGGGGCGGCCGCCAGCCGCGTTCGGCGATCACCGCCGCCACTCGCTCGGCGGCCCATGCGCGATCGGCATCGCCGGCGGCGACCGGTGGTGTGGGGGGCAGGCCGTGCTGGGCGACGCCGAGGACATCGTGGGGTGTGGCGTCCGGCCGGTCGATCGCCGCCAGGACCTCGCGGATACCGGACACCGGGAGTCCGCCGACGTCCATGAGGGCCCGGACCAGGGTGAGGCGCCGGAGGTGGGAGGCGCCGTAACGGGCCTGGTTGGGGCTGGTGAGTTCACCGGGCGGGAGCAGCCCCTCGCGCTGGTAGTACTTGATCGTCGCGATCGGGATCCCGGATTCCCGGCTCAGCTCCGCCATCCGCATACGTTGTGACCTTTCGTTCCGGTGCCCGTCGTCGCATCATGCCGGGCTCGCGGGCGGCGATGCGGGCCGGTGGCGAACCCAGGCGACGGCGAACGCGGCGGTGAAGGCCAGATGTACCACGAGGAAGAGGGCGGCGAGGTCGCGCGCCTGCCCGCTGAGTACACCCCACACATCGTTGAGCGCCACGACGCCGAAGCCGACCACGTTGGCCAGGACGACGGTATTCGCGATCGAGGCGGGTGCCGCGCGCCGCGCCGTCCAGTTCAGTGCCGCGATGCCCAGGAACGGCCCGCCCAGCAGTCGCAGGAGCGCGATCAACTCCGGTGGGGCGTCGTCGGGGACCGCGCCGACGCCGAACTGCGCCGGAACGAGCAGGAGGGCGAGGCCGACGGCGGCGAGGTAGGCCGCGGCGAGGGTCAGCAGTGTTTTCGGCATGGGGATGCGTCCTGAGTCCGGTAGAAGATTATGGATAGTACTTGTATCCATAATGGAAACGTACGCTATCCGAACCGCGGCGTCCAGACTCCGATGACCCGAGAGCGGCCCGCGTGGTCCGGGCGGTGGTTTCCGCTGCGGCGGTATTGGATTCAGCGTGATCGAGACCGGCGACGGGTTCCCCGGGCCCTCCTAATGTCGTCCCTACCAGCCGGGTTTCGGCACGATCCCGCCCGGCCCGACGATGCCGCACCGGTTCACCGGGTGGCGCGATCCGGAGAGCTCGATGAGAAAACGCGTAGCCCTGTCCGGGGTGTTCGCCGTGCTGCTCACGCTGACGGCATGCGGCAACCAGGGACCGCAGGGCGGTGCGGCCGGCCCGCCGCAGCCCGGCGGCACGCTGCGCTACGGCCTGTCCCAAGCGCCCACCTGCGCCGATCCCGCCCAGGCGGGGACCAACCAGACGATCTACGTCGCACGCCAGGTGGTGGATTCGCTCACCGATCAGGATCCGGCCGATGGTGAGATCCGGCCCTGGCTGGCCGAGCGGTGGGAGGTGAGCCCGGACGCACGCACCTTCACCTTCCACCTGCGCGACGGCGTGACCTTCAGCGACGGCAGCGCGCTGACCGCGGATTCGGTGCGCACCACCTTCGATTCGATCGTGCACACGCTGGGCGGAGTGAAGGCGCCGCTGGGGGCGACCTATCTGGCGAACTACGCCGGCACCCGGGTCCTGGACCCGCATACCGCCCGGGTGGAATTCGCCGCGCCGAACGCCCAGTTCCTGCAGGCGACCTCCACACCTCAGCTCGGAATCCTGGGCGCGGTGACCACGGCGCGCACGGCCGAGCAGCGCTGCCTCGGCGAAGTGGTGGGCAGTGGTCCGTTCACCTATGCCGAGTACCGCCAGGGCGATAAGGCCACGCTGGCCAAACGAACCGGATACCGGTGGGGCTCGGCGGTCTTCGCGCATCAGGGCGAGGCCTATCTGGACCGTATCGAGTTCACGGTGATACCGGAATCCGGGGTGCGCACCGGCAGCCTGGTCTCGGGGCAGCTCGATACGATCAGCGACGCGCTGCCTCAGGACGCCCCGCAGATCGAGGCCACCGGCGGCCGGGTGGCGACCGCGTCGAATCCCGGGATCACCTTCGGGCTGCAACCCAATGTGACCCGGGGCCCGCTGCGTGACCGGGCGGTCCGGACAGCGCTGCTCACGGCCATCAACCGCCAGGAGCTCGTCGAGACCGTGCTGGGCCCGCAGTTCCGCACCGCCAGTAGCCCGCTCGCCCACACCACACCCGGGTACGCCGATCTCTCCGCCGATCTCGGGTTCGACCCGGAGCGGGCGAAACAGATCCTGGACCGGGCGGGCTGGGTGCCGGGTCCCGACGGAATCCGGGTGCGCGACGGCGCGCGGTTGTCCTTCGCGGTGCTGTTCAGCCAGGTGTTCGCGGGTAATCAGGCCGTTCTCGAACTGGTACAGCAGCAGGTGCGCGGCGTCGGTATCGATCTCCGGCTGGACCTGGTGAGCAACCAGGAGTACACGGCGCGGCAGAACGCCAAGGACTTCGACACGGTGTACTACAACAGCACCCGCGCCGACGGCGATATCCTGCGCACCGCGTTCGGGCTGGACGGCCGCAACCTCAATGCCCGCGGCCCGATTCCGGAACTCGACGGGGTGCTCACCGCCCAGCTGGCCGAAACCGACGGCCCGGCCCGGACCCGGCTGATCGGTACCGCGCAGCGGCTGCTGCTCAGCGAGGGACTGTGGGTTCCGACCATCGAACTCTCCCAGGCGATCGGCGTGGCGCCGGTGGCGCAGGGAGTGACATTCGAGGCCTCGGCGCGGCTGCAGTTCTTCGATACCTGGCTGAGCGGCAGGTGATATCGATGGCCCGCTACGTGTTGATCCGGGTCCTGCAGGCCGCGGGCGTGCTGTGGGCGGCGTTCACCGTGACCTTCGGGGTGCTGTATCTGCTCCCCGCGGACCCGGTGCAGCTCGCGGTGGATGCCACACCGGGGACTCCGGTCGACGCGGCGGCCGTGGCCGAACTCCAGGCGCGGTACGGCCTGGACCGGCCGGTATGGGAACAATATTGGACCGCGCTGAGCCATGCGGTGCGCGGAGATCTGGGCTATTCGCTGACCACCGGGCAGACCGTGGTCGCCGCGATCGGCGAAGCGGTGCCCTCGACGCTCGCGCTGGCGGGGACGACCCTGGCGCTGGCCGTCGTGTTCGGCGGCGGGCTGGCGCTGGCCGCGGCCTACACCGAACGCGGATGGCTGCGGGAACTGCTCACCGCGCTACCGCCGATCGGTACCGCCATGCCCACCTTCTGGGTGGGATTGATCCTGCTGCACCTGTTCTCGTTCCAGCTGCGACTGGTACCCGCGTTCGGCGGGACCGGCTTCGCCGGGACGATTCTGCCGGCGGTCACCCTGGCGATACCCGTGGGCGCGGTGATCGCGCAGGTGCTCCACAGCAATCTGGTCGATACCTGGCGGCAGCCGTTCGTCGCTGTCGCTTTCGCCAAGGGAGCCTCGCGGATGCGGGTGCAGTGGCGGCACGTCCTGCGCGCCGCGATCGGTCCGGCGCTGACCGTCGCGGGGGTCTGGGTGGGCACCGTGCTGGCCGGATCGGTGGTCGTGGAAACGGTTTTCGCGCGGGCGGGTATCGGGCGGCTGACCCAGACCTCGGTGCTGAACCAGGACATCCCGGTGGTCCAGGGCATCGTCGTTTTCGGCGCCGCGGTGTACGTGCTGGTGAACCTGCTGGTCGATCTGGTGTATCCGTTGCTGGACGCGCGGGTGACGGACGGCCCGCGCGGCAAGGCGGTCGTCTATGCCTGAGCCGAGCACGGTGCGGAAGCGGTTCGCGTTCCCGGCGCGATGGCGGACCGGCGCCGGTATCGCGGTGGCGGCCGGGGTGCTGGTGCTCGTCCTCGGATGGGCGGTGGCGCCCGGACTGTTCGCCGGGGGAGATCCACTCACCGGGGTACCGGCCGAGAAGTTCCGCGGGCCGGGGCCCGGGCATTGGTTCGGCACCGACAACCTGGGCCGCGACCTCTACACCCGGGTCGTGCACGCGGCGGCGCTGTCGCTGACCGCCACCGTGCTCGCGGTGGCCATCGGCCTGGTGGCCGGTTCGCTGATCGGCCTGCTCTCGGGCGCGGTGGGCGGACGCTTCGACAGCGCGGTCATGCGGTGTGTGGACGTGCTGCTGTCGATCCCGGAACTACTACTGGCGCTGGCCCTGGTGACGGTGCTCGGTTTCGGCACCGGCAATGTCGCGCTGGCGGTGGGAGTGGCGCTCATCGCGCGATTCACCCGGGTGATGCGGGCCGAGGTGCTGCGGGTACGCCGCGCGCCGTATGTGGAGGCCGCCTTCGCCTCCGGCGTGCGCTGGTACACCGTTCTGTTCCGGCATGTGCTGCGCAACGCCTACGCCCCGGTAGCGGCGCTGGCCGCCGTCGAGTTCGGGATGGCGGTGCTCGCGGTGTCCTCGCTGAGCTTCCTGGGTTACGGCGCGAGTCCACCCACCCCGGAGTGGGGATCGCTGATCTCCGACGGACGCAACTTTCTGGCCACCGCCTGGTGGCTGACCACCCTGCCCGGTCTAGTCATCATCGCGGTGGTACTGGCCACCCAGCGGCTCGGCCGGGTCCTCGCACAGGAGGGACTGCGGTGACAGTGGAGGAAGATCATGCCGGCCGGTTCGGCCGCCGGCCGCCGGCGGACCGGCATCGGGAGACCGCGGCCGCGGTGGTACACCGGCTCGGCCGGTTCCTGCGTACGGGCTGGTCGTTCCACAGCGAACTGGCCGGGCGGATGCCCGGACTGTTCCTCACGGGCGGGCAGCTGTGAGCGGATCGCCCGGCGGCCGGGGAACCGCCGAAGCCGGAGACGTTCTGCTGCGGGTCGACCGGCTCGGCGTCGAATACCGCGCCGGTGACACCGTGACCCCGGCCGTCGACGAGGTATCGCTGATCGTACGCACCGGGGAGACCGTCGCCGTCGTCGGTGAATCCGGTTCGGGGAAATCCACCCTCGCGCACGCGATCATCGGCCTGCTCGGTGCGGGCGGTGAGATCACCGCGGGCGGTATCGAATTCGCGGGGGAGCGGATCGACGGCCTCCCTGCGAAGGCCTGGCGGCGGATCCGCGGCGCCGGGATCGGGCTGGTGCCGCAGGATCCGGCGATCTCGCTGAACCCGGTGCTGCGGGTGGGGGATCAGGTGGCCGAGACCCTGCGCATCCACGGCCGCGCCGACCGGCGCACGGCCGGGGCCGAGGCGGTCCGGATCCTGACCGACGCCGGTCTGGACCGGCCGGAACTGCGGGCCCGGCAGTTCCCGCAGGACCTCTCCGGAGGCCAGCGGCAGCGAGTGCTCATCGGTATCGCGCTGGCCTGCGGTCCCCGGCTGATCATCGCCGACGAACCGACCAGCGCTCTCGATGTCACCGTCCAGCGCCGGATCCTCGACCACCTCGCCGGGCGTACGGCAGCGGCCGGTACCGCGGTCCTGCTGATCACGCACGACCTCGCGGTGGCGGCCGACCGCGCGGACCGGATCGTGGTGATGCACCGCGGCCGGATCGTGGAAACCGGTACGGCCGAGGAAGTGTTCACCCGGCCGCGCCACGATTACACCCGCCGCCTGCTGGCGGCGGTACCCACGACCCACGGTCCGGCGCGCCCCGCGCGATCGCCCGGCACGCCCGCGCCGCTGCTCTCGGCCCGGGGGCTGTCCAAGAGCTTCCGCATCACCCGCGGTACGACCCTGGCGGCGGTATCCGATGTCTCGGTCACCGTGCGGCGCGGCGAGACCCTCGCGCTCGTCGGGGAATCCGGGTCCGGTAAATCGACCACGGCCCGGATGATCGCCCGGCTGGAGCGTCCCGACCGCGGCAGCGTCGAATTCGACGGCACCGATATCGCCACCCTGCGCAGCGCGCGGTTACGGGAGTGGCGGCGGCGCATCCAGATCGTGTACCAGAATCCCTACGCCTCACTGAACCCCAAGCTGAGCGTCGAGGCCATCGTCGCCGAACCGCTGCGGGCCTTCGGCCTGGAAGACCGGGCGGGCCGTCGCGCCCGGGTCGCCGAACTGCTGGACCAGGTGGCGTTACCGCCGGACAGCGCGGCGCGCCGGCCGGCGGAACTGTCCGGCGGCCAGCGGCAGCGGGTGGCGATCGCGCGCGCCCTGGCCCTGCGCCCGGAACTGGTGGTCCTCGACGAACCGGTGTCGGCGCTGGATGTCTCGGTGCAGACCCAGATCCTCGGGTTGCTCGACGAGCTGCAAACCGAACTGGCGCTGAGCTATCTGCTCATCTCCCACGACCTCGCCGTCGTCCGCGGCGCCAGTGACCGGGTCGCGGTCATGCGGGCCGGGCGAATCGTCGAAACCGGCCGGACGGCGGAGATCTTCGAGGCGCCCCGGCACGAGTACACCCGGGAACTGCTGCTGGCCGTGCCCGGTGCCGCGGGCCGGCACCGGCCGAGCGAGAGGACCGCGTGATGCCGCACGCGTCGCCCCTGCTGACCGCCGTGGAACTGGCCGGTACCGGTGCGCACCCCGCGTCCTGGCGGCGCGCCGATTCCCGGGCCGAGGAGTTGTTCACCGCGGCGTACTGGGTGGATCTCGTGGTCGCCGCCGAACGGGCCGGCCTGGAGCTGGCCTTCCTGCCCGATTCCTTCGCACTGCAGGCCGAGGGGGTGCGGGGCCGGCCGGAAGCGGCCGGTATCGCGGCCCGGGTCGCTCCGGCCACCGGGCGGATCGGGCTGATCCCGCAGATCCCGGTCACCCATACCGAACCGTTCCATGTGTCCAAGGCGGTCGCCTCGCTGGACTACGCGAGTTCCGGCCGCGCCGGTTGGGAGGTGACCGTCTCGCCCGGCGCGGAGCAGGCACGATTGTTCGGCCGCAAATCCGAACAGCCGGAGGGGTCGCTGTGGCACGAGGCCGGTGAGGCGATCGAGGTGGTCACCCGGCTGTGGGACAGCTGGGAGGACGACGCCGAGATCCGCGACGCACCGACGGGCCGGTTCATCGACCGCGACAAACTGCACTACATCGATTTCGCGGGCGACAATTTCGCGGTGAAGGGCCCGTCCATCACACCTCGGCCGCCGCAGGGGCAGCCATTGATCGCGGTACGCGCCGCCGGCGCCGACGCCACCCGGATCGCGGTGCGGTACGCCGATCTGATCCGTATCCGCGCCGATGACCTGACCTCGGCGGCCGAAACCCGCGCGGCACTGCGGACCGCCGCTGCCGCCGCGGGCCGGGATCCCGATCTGATCCGTGTGCTGCTCGATCTCGAGGTGCATATCGCGGTGACGGCGAAGGTCGCGGCGGACGAGATCGCGCAGCTGGAACAGTGGACCACCACCCCGGACACCGGCGGCGTGCGGCATATCGGGACCTCCGATTCCCTGCATGCCCTGCTCGATACCGCGTACCGGCAGGGGGCGGCCGACGGGGTGGTCCTGCGTCCCCTGGCGCTGCCCGTCTTCCTGGAACGGATCTCCGGACCGCTCACCACCCTGCGCGGTCGACTGGGGTTGCCGCGTCCCCACAACCGGTATGCGACCGAACGGGTATGACATGGCGAAATCGACAGTAGGCAGACAGGTTCACCTCGCCGCCCATTTCCCGGGCGTCAACAACACCACGGTCTGGAACGACCCCGAGTCCGG
This sequence comes from Nocardia sp. NPDC049935, assembly GCF_055586645.1. Classification (NCBI taxonomy): domain Bacteria; kingdom Bacillati; phylum Actinomycetota; class Actinomycetes; order Mycobacteriales; family Nocardiaceae; genus Nocardia; species Nocardia sp. NPDC049935. The sequence goes on from NZ_JBVJHV010000001.1 coordinate 910,094, forward strand.
GAGTCAGATCGCTTTCGATTCGTTCGTGCATCTGGCCCGTACGGCCGAACGCGGGTTGTTCGATTTCTTCTTCCTCGCCGAGGGACTCCGGCTGCGCGAACACCGCGGCCGGATCCACGACCTCGACGTGGTCGGGCGGCCCGACACCTTCACCGTGCTCAACGCGCTGGCGGGGGTCACCACCCGGCTCGGGCTGGCGGGCACCATCAACACCACCTACAACGAACCGTTCGAACTGGCGCGCCAATTCGCCACGCTGGATCATCTGTCCGGCGGCCGGGCCGCCTGGAACGCGGTGACCTCCTCGGACGCGTTCACCGGGGAGAACTTCCGCCGCGGCGGCTACCTTCCGCATGCCCAGCGCTATACGCGGGCCGCCGAGGTGGTCACCGCGACCCGCGCCCTGTGGGACAGCTGGCCCGACGACACCCTGGTCGTAAACCGGGAGCGCGGGGTGTTCAGCGGTCCGATCCCGGAATTCCGCCACTCGGGTGAACAATTCGATATCGCGGGCCGCTCTGTGCTGCCGCGCAGCCCGCAGGGCTATCCGGTGCAGATCCAGGCGGGCGACTCCGAGGAGGGCCGGGAATTCGGCGCCGCCACGGCCGACGCGATCTTCAGCCGGCACGGCGAACTCGAAGCGGGGCAGCGCTTCTACACCGATATGAAGAACCGGCTCGCCCGCTACGGCCGCACCCGCGACGATCTGCTCATCCTCCCGGCGGCGACCTTCGTCCTCGGCGACAACCGCGCCGACGCCGAGGAACGCGCCCGGCATATCCGCCTGCAGCAGGTCGGGCCGCAGACCGCGATCGCGTTCCTCGAACAGGTGTGGGGCCGCGACCTGTCCGGTTACGACCCCGACGGGCCGCTACCCGATCTGGACCCCGTGGACGACGCGAACATCACCCGCGGCCGGGTGCGGCATGCCAAGGATCCGCTCGCGGTGGCCCGGGAGTGGCGGGAGCGGGCGCAGGCGCGGAAGCTCAGCATCCGCGAGCTGATCATCGAGGTCACCGCCCGCCAGCAGTTCGTCGGCTCGCCCGCCGAGGTCGCCGCCGATATCGACCACTACGTCCAGCAGGACGCGGCCGACGGATTCATCCTCGTACCGCATCTCACCCCGCACGGACTAGACGAATTCGTGGACGAGGTGATTCCGGAACTCCAGGAGCGCGGTAGCTTCCGCACCGAGTACACCGGCGCCACCCTGCGCGAACATCTCGGCCTGCGGCATCCCCATCGGACCGGAGAACAGGTGAAGGCATCATGACCATACCGCTGTCCGTACTGGATCTGTCCCCGATCAGCACCGGATCGGATGCCCGGCAGGCGATCCGCAACACCGTCGATCTCGCCCGCCGGGCCGAGGCGTGGGGATACCGGCGGTTCTGGGTCGCCGAACACCATTTCGTGGCGGTGGCCTCCTCGTCGCCCACCGAACTCATCGCGCTCATCGCCGCCGCCACCGAGACGATCCGGGTGGGATCGGCCGCGGTCCAGGCCGGATTCCGGACCTCGGCGTCGGTGGTGGAGGCGTTCGGCACGGTCGACGCACTGTATCCGGGCCGGCTCGATCTCGGGCTGGGCCGGTCTGCGCACCGGATTCCACCCGCCGGTGCCACACCGCCACCGGCCGCGCCGGCCCGGACGACCGTGGTCCGTGACGGTGTGGTGGTGCCGCCGCCGTTCTCGCCGGGGCAGATCCGCGATCCCCGCCGGCTCACGGCCTCGCTGGAAGCGCTACGGCTTCCGGGCGCCGAACCGCTGGACTACGGCCGGCAGGTCGCGGAGATCCGCGCACTGCTCGACGGCACCTACACCACCTCCGACGGAATACACCTGCGGGCGGTCCCGGGGGAGGGTGCGGATGTACAGCTGTGGCTGTTCGGTAGCAGCGGAGGTGAGAGCGCGCAGCTGGCGGGCCGGCTCGGTCTGCCGTTCGTCGCGAACTATCACGTCTCACCGGGAACGGTGCTGGAAACCGTCGAGGCCTATCGCGCCGCGTTCCGGCCGTCGGCACGGTTCCCGCGGCCCTACCTGGTGGTCTCCGCGGACGTCGTGGTCGCCGAGGACGAGGCCCGGGCCCGTCACCTCGCCTCCACCTACGGGCACTGGGTGGCCAGTATTCGCAGCGGGGCCGGGGCCGCCGAGTTCCTGGACCCCGCGACCGCCCCGCCGCTCACCGACGACCAGCGGCACCTGGTGGACGACCGGTTGCGCACCCAATTCGTCGGAACCCCGGGCACGGTGGCCGCGCGGCTGTCCGCGTTGCGGGATCTGACGGGAGCCGACGAATTGGTGGTCACCAGTGTGACCCACCGGCACGAGGATCGGCTCACCTCGCACCGGCTGCTCGCCCGGGAATGGGGGCTGTCCGGGGCGCGGGCGGCCTGACCCGGCTACGGGAAACGGGAGGGCCGCCCTGTCGGGTCCGCCCCCCGTTTCCCGGATATCGCCCGTCAGACGATGGCGGGGGCGGGTGCGAATCGGCTCGCCGGGGTGGGCAGGCCGAAATGATCGCGCAACGTGGTGCCGGTGTACTCGGTGCGGAACAGGCCGCGCTGCCGCAGGATCGGGACCACGGTCTCGGTGAAGATCTCCAGTCCGCCCGGATAGTAGGGCGGCATCACATTGAAACCGTCGGCCGCGCCCGACCGGAACCATTCCTCGAGAGTGTCGGCGACCTGCTCGGGTGCGCCGGCGAATACGCGGTGCCCGCGGGCGCCGGCCAACCGGTGCAGCAGACCGCGCAGCGTCGGGTGTTCGCGGCGGACGATACCCGCGACGACCTGGCGACGGCTCGCCGCGTTATCGGTCACATCGCCGGCGTCGGCGAACAGTTCCACCGGCACGGGCTCGTCCAGCGGCAGCCGCCGCAGAGATTCCCCGGCGAGCGATTCCAGCTGTCCGAGACCGTATTCGGGCACGGTGAGCTCGTTGAACTCCCGCTCCAGCCGCTTGGCGTCGGCTTCGGTGCCGGCGATGAACGGGCTGATCCCGGGCAGGATCTTCACCTGTTCGGGGGCGCGGCCGAATTCGCGGGCCCGCCGCTTGATATCGGTGTAGAAGGCCTGGGCGTCGGCGAGTTGCTGATGCGCGGTGAAGATCGCCTCGGCATAGCGGCCCGCGAACGCGCGGCCGTCGTTGGAAGCCCCGGCCTGGACGAGTACCGGATGGCCCTGCGGAGTACGGGCCGCGTTGAACGGGCCCCGGACCCGCAGATACTCACCGGCGAAATGGATGGGATGGATCTTGTCCGGATCCGCGTAGCGGCCCGCCTCGCGATCGAGCAGGATCGCGTCGTCCTCCCAGCTGTCCCAGAGCGCGGTGACCGCGTCGACGAATTCGCGTGCGCGGGCATAGCGTTCGGCGTGATCGGGATGCCGGTCGAGCCCGAAATTGGCGGCGGCCAGATCGGTTCCGGTGGTCACGATATTCCAGCCTGCCCGGCCACCGGAGATATGGTCGAGCGAGGAGAACAGCCGGGCCAGGTTGTAGGGCTCGTAGTAGGTGGTCGAGGCGGTCGCGATCAGGCCCAGATGCGTTGTCGCCGCGGCGATGGCGGTGAGCAGGGTGATCGGCTCCAGTCCGGGAGCGGCGTTGTAGGCGACATTGGTGCGCAGCGCCGGTCCGTCGGCGAAGAACACCGCGTCGAAGGTGGCGGCCTCCGCGGTGCGGGCGATCTCCTGGAAGTAGGTGACATCGTAGATGCGGTCGGGACGGCTGGCGGGATGCCGCCACGCCGCTTCGTGATGGCCGGCCGGATAGATGAAAGCGTTCAGGCTGAGCCGGCGGGGTTCACTCATCGAGAGGTGTCCTCGTACTGGTTTCGGTCGGTGTCCACACCGAGCGCGGTCAGGAGTCGTTCGCGGTGGCCGAGGAAGGCGGGATCGCCGTGCCGGCGCGGCCGGGCCTGTTCGATGTCGATATCGACCGCGATACGGCCTTCGTCGAGCACCAGGACGCGGTCGGCCAGGAGCACGGCCTCGTCGACGTCATGGGTCACCAGCAGCACCGCGGGCCGGTGCCGGGCGCACAGATCCTGCAGCAGCCGGTGCATCCGGATCCGGGTGAGCGCGTCGAGCGCCCCGAAGGGCTCGTCGGCGAGCAGCAGCGCCGGTTCCCGGACCAGTGATCGCGCCAGGGCCACCCGCTGCTGTTCACCGCCCGACAATTCCCGGGGCCAGGCCCGCTCCCGGCCGGCCAGGCCCACTTCCTCCAGTGCCTCGCGGCCGCGCCGGGCGGCGCCGGGCCCGGTGAGCCCGAGGGTGACGTTGTCCAGGACCCTGATCCACGGCAGCAGCCGGGAGTCCTGGAACACCACCGCCCGCTCGCGCGGCACGGCGATCTCACCGGCGCCGGCGATATCGCGGTCGAGCTCGGCCAGGGCCCGCAGCAGTGTGCTCTTCCCCGACCCGCTGCGCCCGAGCAGGGCGACGAACTCGCCCCGGGCGATATCGAGATCGACTCCGTCCAGCACCGTCCGCGTATCGAAGGACCGGGTGAGGCCACGCACGTGGACGGTGAGTCCGGTCTCCGCGGGTGCGGTCAGTCCGCGAGTGTCTGGCGCCATGACAGCGCTCTCCTCTCCAGCGTCCGGACGGCCAGGTCGCCGAACAGTCCCAGTAGTCCGTAGATCACGAGCCCGACCACGATCACGTCGATCTGCCCGTAGGTGCGCGCCTGGGTCATCAGGTAGCCGATGCCGCTGGTGGCGTTGACCTGCTCGACCACGACCAGCGCCAGCCACGAGATGGTGACCGCCAGCCGCAGGCCGGTGAAGAAGCCCGGTAGCGAACCGGGCAGCGCGATCCGGCGGATGAAACCCCAGCGCGACAGGCCCACCGTCTGCGCGAGCTCCACGTAGCGGGCGTCGACACCGCGTAACTGCGCATGGGTGTTGATGTACACCGGCACCAGGACGGCAGCGGTGATGACGATGAGCTTCATCTCCTCGCCGATGCCGAACCACACGATGAACAGTGGGATCAGGGCCAGCGTCGGAATGGACCGTTTGATCTGCACCGGCCCGTCGACCACCGCCTCGCCGATCCGGCTCAGACCGGAGACCAGGGCGAGCGCCACACCGATCGAGACGCCCAGCGCCAGGCCGATCGCGGCGCGCTGCAGCGAGGTGAGCAGATTGGACTGCAGGGTTCCCTCGGCCGCCAGGTCCGAGGCCGTGCGCAGTACATCCCAGGGCGCCGGCAGTGTTTCGGGATCGAGGGCGCCGGAGACGGAGCCGAGGACCCACGCCAGGACCAGCAGGGCCGGCCCGATCGCGAAACCGAACGGAATCGGCCGCCCGGGGCCCAGCCGTACGGGCCGGCGGGCGGGACCGGAGGTCGCGGGCCGGGACCGGGTATCGGATCGGGTCCCGGCCGGGATATCGATGGTCGCCACTAGCGTTTCTCCTGTTGTTCGAACCGGGCGCCGGCCGCGGTGACGGCCTGCGTGATCACCTCGTCGAAACGCAGATCGAATCCGTCGGCGGCGTCGATATCGCGGGGCAGCTCACCGGCCGCGTCGATCACGTCGATCGTGGCCTGCTGCTGATCGATCAGCTGCTGATTCAGATGGGGGAAGGTGAATTCGCCGAGGGAATCCACGATCCGCCCGGCGTCCTCGGCGCTGAGCTTCTGGTTCTCGATGTAGTAGAGACGGGCCCATTCGTCGCGATGGGCGTTGGTCCAGTGGAACGCCCGCACGAATGCTCCGACCAGGGCGCGCAGCGCGGCGGCCTTGGCGGGTTCGGCCGTGGCCTCACGGCGCGCGTAGAGATAGCCGAGCCCGAAGTAGATGCCCTCGGTCTTCGCGGCCGGGATCACCGTGGCGCCCGGGGTCCGGAGGAAGCGGGTCAGCCGCGGTTCGTTCAGCGGCGCGATATCCACCTGACCGGTCCGGACGGCGTCGTTGAAATCCGAGAGCTGCAACCGCACCAGTTCCACATCGCCGGTGGTGAGCCCGGCCAGGTCCAGGGCGCGCAGGACGGCCGCCTGCTGTGCGGTGCCCTCCGCGTAGGCGATCTTCTTACCCCGTAGATCGGCGACCGAGGTCGCGGTGACACCCGGGGCGACGGCGAGCTGGATACCGTCGGGATCGGTCTGGTAGGCGGCCACGATCGGCACATCCTGCTTCGCGGCCAGGGCATGGATCGGCGGGACGTCACCGACCGGCGCCACATCGGCCGCGCCGGCGCGGAACGCCTCCAGGATCTCCGGTCCACCGATGAAGTTGGCGAACTCCACCCGGAACGGCAGCTTCTCCAGCTCGCCGGAGGCCCGCAGCGCGGTCTGGAATCGCTCCTGCTGGTCGGCGACCACCAGGGTGGTGCCCGGGGGAACCTCGGTGGGCAGGGGTGTGTCGAGGGATACCGTGCCCGGGTCGTCGCCGGCCGCGCACCCGGTCAGCGTGACCCCCACCGTCGCGACGGCGAGGACCATCGCGACGGTTCGGTCACGGAGACGCGTGGCGAGGCAACGAAACTGAGGCATTCCCGCATTGAATCAACGCCGCGGGCACCCCGGAATGATTAAAGCGAAGGCGATTCGAATTACCGGGCGGACCGGCCCTCGCGATGACGGCCGGCCGTCCGGGTCCGGCCCACCGCATCGGCCCGGAACGCCTCGAGCAGCGCGATCTTGGCATCGGTGGGCTGGCCCGCGGCGTGGACGACGAAATCGCCCGGACGATGCTCGTTCCAGAAACTGTTCATCGCCCGTTTCGCCACCACCTTGACCCGGAGTTCGGGCTGCAGGGCGATCGCGCGGGTCATCGCGGTCTGCTCGTAGAACAGGGCCGATACCTCGTGCCGCCAGGTACTGCGCAGCAGCTGGATACCGCGGGCGTTGTTGCGCAACAGGAAACTGCCCGAGTTCAGCCCGAGTTCGTCGTGGGTGACGATCAGGTCGTAGTCGTCGTCGCACAGATCACGCAGATCCACATCGAAATTCGTGATGGCGGCGTCGGCGTCGGTCCAGAAGATCCAGTCGTGCTCGCTCAGATGCCGTTGTACGGCGGGAATCTTCGACCAGTGCGGCGCCCGGGCGGAGGTGAAGACCCCGGCATATCCGTAGAACGCGAAACCGTGACGGGCGCAGTAGGCGTATTTGTCCTCCGCGTGCGGGCGGGCCCAGTGCGCGATATCCGGTGTCCACAACGTCACGACTCCGATCGGCGCGGAGCGGTCCTGCAGACTCCACACCGGCGGGTCACCCGCGCGCAGGGTGCGCTCGCGGGCGAGAACCGGCGGCTCGGGAAGGGCCGGGACCGGGCGCACCCGCCCCGTCCGCGCCGCCGCGCCACCGGATCGCAGCGCGCGCCGGGTACGGCGGTGTTCCTCGATGACCGCCAGCACATCGGGCCCGCAACGCCGGATATCGCGATGCTCACGGACCCAGCGCGCCGCCGCGCGGCCCATATCCACCGCCTCCAGCCGGTGCCCGGCCACCCAGCGCAGGCGGGCGGCGATATCGCCGGTGTCCGGAACGGCGACGGCGCCGTGCGACGTCTCCCCGTAGGGATGCCGGTACGGGCGCCAGGTCGCCGGTTCGACGGGGAGAACCAGGTCGGCGGCCTCGCGGCAGAGATCGGCGTGCCCCTCGGAATCGGTGGCGATCACCGGCAGACCGGTGGACATGGCCTCGAGCGCGACGGTCGGGGACCCCTCGTTGCCCAGGGCCAGTACGACATCGGCCGTGTCGTACCACCGCGCGTCACCGCGGGTCCGCCCGGTCACCGTTTCGATATGGATCCGCGGGTCGGCGGCGGTATGGCAGTCCGGCCAGCCGCGCCACGATTTGATCATCAGCCGCGCGGCGGGATCACCGCGGAAGGCTTCCTGCCAGGCGGCGATCCCCTCACGGTAGTTCGCCGACTGCGGCTCCATCATGCCCACCATCAGGGTGGTGAGCCCCCGGCGTACCGGGCGTTCCCGCAGCGTATGGATCCGCGTATCCACTCCGGCCGCGACGATGTGCACGGGCACGGTGACCCCGCAGGAACGGAAGACCTCGGCGACATAGCGGCTCGGCACGATCACGGCTCGGGCCCGGTCGAGTTGCCGCACCCAGTGTTCGGGGATCCGGGAGCTCTCGCAGGTGGTCCGGATGAACAGGTCGGTGCCCCGCAGACAGTCCGGCTCGGGCGCGCCGGGCCATCCGCAGAAGAGCACCGGGCCGTCCACGCGGGCCGAGGACTTCTCCGCCAGGGCCAGGAACTGCGCGGAACAGCCGGCGGGTTCCGGATCGAGCGGCGCCACGTTCACCCGGGCGCCCGCCTCGTGCAGACCCAGCGCCAGATATTCGTTGGCGGCCGGCCGGCCACCGTCGGCGGCGAACTCGCCGACGATCGTCACCGGCGCGATACCGAAGCGCCGGCGCGGATTCGGCGCGTGCCGGGCGGCGCGGTGCGAGGTCCCGGCCCGGCCGTCGTGAATGCGGGTCACGCTACCCGGCCCCGTAACCGTAAGGGGCCGAGCCGTATCCGTACGTGTCGTACCCGTACACCTGGTAGCCGTAGGTGGCGTCACCGTGGGTCCGCGATCCGTCGCCGCGATCCGGCCGGCCGGGCCGGGGGGCCTGCGCGCGGGCGAATTCCGGGAACACCGCGGTGGCGAGCGCGGCGAGCGCGCCCGCCCCGGAATAGCGGAACATGGTGCGGCGAGTGAACATAGAACCTCCCTTTCGCTCAGGCGGTGGCAGCGAGCCGTGGGCGCTGCCGCCGCGCGCGGTGGACGACGGTGATCGCGACCGTGGTCACCGATATCGCGGTCACCGCGGCCGTCTGGAGCCATACCTCCCGGGCGCCGAGCGCCGGAGCGGTCGTTCCGCGGAGTCCGGTGACGACGACGGCGACGAGGAACAGGGCGTTGCGCAGTACGGCGTAGCGGGACAGCAGCGGCCGGAGCCGGTGCAAGCTGCCGCCGGTGAGAGTGCGCCCGCGTACCCGGGCGACCACCGGGGCGGCGACGACCGCCGCGAGCACGGTACCCGCGGCGATCGTCGCGGCGATGCCGAACGCACCTGCCAGCAGGAGTATTCCGGCCAGGAGCGTGAACGCGGGAATCGGCAGCGCGACCGGTCGCACCAGCCGGGCGGGGATCAGCTGGTATGCGGCGAACCAGATCTCACGCCGGGCGGCGGTGGAATTGAGCATCGCCAGACCCCAGGCGATCAGCACACCACCCACGACCAACCGGGTTCCCCACTCGAATACGGTCCAGGACACCGGCAGAACCATGACGACTCCTTCGGAACGGGTCTACCCGACCAGGTGACGGATCCGTCGGGCCTGCCGGGAACCACCGGCCTCACCCGTGACGTCCGCTGTGGCACTGCGCTTTCGCACTCCGTTTTATAGGGTCGGGCAGTTGTTCCGCAAACCGGCCCCGTGCTCCCGGGCTCGGTGCCGAAGTACGCAGGTCCGGGGATTTCCGGTGTTCGGCCCGGTCGGTCCGGCGTGTTGCCCTGGGCGATGGCCGGGAGAACCGGCAATGATGTGGCATCCGTTTCCGCCCGGCCGGACCGGGACGGCCGGAAGTCCCGGGCGACACGACCGCCGCCGCGCCGGAAGTGTCCCGGCGCCGCGGGTACGCTGCCGCCTATGGCCAGTGCCGACAGCACCGCACCACCGCCGCCGCCACCCACCACGCGTCTCCGCACCGCCGCCCGGCTGCTGCTCGCCGCCGCGCTGATCTTCGCGGGGGCGAGCCACCTGTTCTGGGCCCGGAAGGATTTCCGGGCCCAGGTACCCGACTGGGTGCCACTGGACAAGGACGGCGTGGTCATGGCATCGGGCGGGGTGGAGATCATGCTCGGTGCGGGACTGGCGGTGCTCACCCGGGACCGGGTGCGGCTCGGCCGGATCACCGCGCTGTTCTTCGTCGCCGTATTCCCCGGCAATATCGCCCAGTGGCGCGGGAAGCGGTCGGCCTTCCGGCTCGACACCGATGAGCTGCGGTTCGCGCGGCTGCTGTTCCAGCCGCTGCTGGTGCTGTGGGCATTGTGGTCGACAGCGACTCCGCGGCGCTGAGGTCACGCGCGCGCCGGTGGTCGTACGCCGGCGTCGCGGCCGGTCTGTTGTGTGCCGTCTGCGCGGTGACCGCCCCGGCGCCGGCGACCGCCGCGGAACCCGGTAGTGCGTGCGGCGCCCCGATACCGGCCGAATCCGCCGCCGAGATCGCTGCCCTGTCCGATACCTCGGCGCTGGCCGACGAGGCTTCCGGGCCGGCCGCGCAGCGGCTCGAACGCGCTGTCGAACGGAATCGGCGGATCACCGAGATCCTGGTCGGATACCGCGACCGGCGCGGGCTGTTCGCCGTGGGGCTCGACGCCGTCGAATACGCGGCGGTGATGCCGCTGCAGCGCGATCCGGCCGCGTTCGACAACCCCGAATGGGCGCATCGCGTCAGTCTCGACCTCCTGCTGCGGTACCTGCGCAATGTGCACGCCGAATTCACTGGTGCGCCGGTGGCGCCGCACTGGGACCACTATTTCCGGCTCGCCCGGCAGTGTGAGCTGTCCCCGGCCCGGGTGGCGATGGCGGGCTACAACGCCCATCTCACGATCGACCTCTCGGAATCGGTGGCTGCGACCCGTGCCGTCCCGGCCGATGCCGGGGATCATTTCCGCATCGTGGACGCCATCGCGAGTCACGGTTTCCTGATCGTCGATATCACCGACGCGGTATACGGGGCGGACCTCGGCCCGCTGTGGCGGTTCTACTTCCTCGGCGAGGGTCTGGACGCCGTACTCGGCGCCGGGGTGGCCTCCGGTCCGCTGTTGCGGCTGGCCGACGCGGGCGCCAACGTGATCATCTTCGCCAACGGGCTCGCACTGCAGGACCCCGCCGCGGCGCCCGCGGTACGCGCGGAGATGGACGCGCTGTGGCGCGGTGCCGAGGTGGCGTTCGAGGTCCTCGCCGCACACGGAGGGCTGTAGCCGCCGGTCCACTCCCCGACAGGCCGGGCACTCGCTGCTGTTCGCGCGCGGAAAAGTGGGTATATCGCGGCTGCCGACGGTGAGAGGAGAGGCCGTGAGCTACCGGACCGTGATGGCGGCGACACTGGTCGCCGCGGCCTGCAGTGGGGTGGTCGGGGTGCCGGCGGTGGCCGGCCCGGGATCCGGGCCGGGGGCGGTGGTCGTCCCGGCCGAGAGCGTGCCGGACCGGACGGCGATCGCGCTGCGCGGTCCGGGCGGTACCCGGTGGGAAACCGCGAACGCGGACGAATCGCGCAGCGCGCTGTCGATGTCCAAGCTGTACCTGGCCGATTACGCCCTGCGTCACGGGGACGGTTCCGCCGCGGATCGGGCCTGCGCCGAGCGGATGATCCGGGTATCCGACGATGCCGCCGCCGACGCGATCGCCGGCAAGTACCCGGAGGCGATCGCCGCCGTCGCCGCCGAGTACGGCCTGGACCGGACCGCGCCCGGTCCGGGATGGCAGATGTCGACAACCAGTAGCGCCGACCTCGCCGATTTCCTCGCGGCGAAACAGTCCACCGACCCCGGTTCGCCCATTCTGCAGTGGATGGCCACGGCCCCGCCGACCGCCGCCGACGGGACCGCCCAGAACTGGGGTACCGCGACCCTGCCCGGCGTCCGCGGCACCAAATGGGGCTGGTCGGATCTGCCGCCGCCGGAGGTTGCCTCGGCGTCGTTCGGCCCGGGTTTCACCGTCGCGGCGCATACGCGCGGTAGCCCGGACGATCAGACCGCCGACGTGCTGGGGGCGTTGCGGGAGGTGTTCCAGCGGGTGGGCGGTCCCACCGTCCGGGTCGCGGGACGGTAGGCCGCCGGATTCGGCGCCGGGTCCACCGCCCGCGGGATCACCGCCGGCCGCCCCCGGCGGCGAAGGCCCGGCGGAACAGGGGGCCGACGACCCCGGCGAGATGGTCGCTGCCGGGCACCGTGACGTGCGCCGCGGCGCCGAAGACCGCCGCCAGCTCGGCGTCACCGGTGGGCGCGCCGATGGTCAGGCAGACGCAGCCGATCCCGTCGGCCCGCGCTTCGGTCAGCGCCCGGTGCGCGTCGGCGGCGCCGTAGCCGCGTTCGTAGCCGTGGTCGTAGGCCAGCCCGTCGGACAGTACGAGCAACACCCGCCGTGCCGTCCCGCCGTCGCTGCGCAGTACCGAGGCACCGTGCCGGATGGCCGCGCCCAGCCGCGAATACGCCCCCGGTTCCAGGCCCTGCAGGCGTTGTCGCGCGCGCAGCGCGAAGGGTTCGTCGAATCGTTTGACCGGTAGGAGATGGACCGCCGCGCGGCCCTGGGAACGGAAACCGTAGAGGGCGACGCGGTCGCCGAGTTCGTGCAGGGTGGCGGTCAGCGCCGCGGCGGCGGCCCACTGGTGGTCGTGGACGGAGCGCCCGTCGCCGCCGGGTTCGGCGGCCGAACCCGAGATATCCAGCAGAATCAGCACGGACAGGTCACGCCGGTGGCGCGGGGAGTCGAGGTAGACGGCGTCCTCCGGCGCCGATCCGGCGTGGATCTGCACCCGGGACGCCACGACCGCGTCGATATCGAGATCGTCGCCTCGTGGCTGTCTGCGCACCTGTGCGGGGGCGGTGCCGAGCCGGGCGAGCGGGCGCCGCAGACCCGGACGGTCCCAGTGCGGTAGCCGTGCGTCCGGACCCGGATCGGGTTCGGTTTCCGAGACGGTGCACCACCGCTGCCGGTAACGCCGCCGATGGATATCCCATTCGGGGTAGAGATGCGTCCCGGGCCGGTGATCCTCCGGGCGGGCGCCGCCGGCCGGGGGAGTCGCGCTCGAGGTCACCGCCCCCGCACCGCGCGTCCGCGGCCGGCCACGGTACCCGGCGGATTCGGCGCCGGGCGGACCGGTGCGGCCACCGTCGCGGCCCGCGCCCAGCAGCCGGCGCAGCAGGCCACCGAGGAATCCACCGCCGCCGATCGGACTGGAGAACGGGTCGGGGAGATCGTCGCCGGGGCCGGTCTCGTCGAGTTCCGCCGGCTCGCCCGATGCCCGGGCGGAACGCGGGCGATGACTTCCACCGGCGAGTGGTGCGGACGGATCGTCGCGGCGGACCGAACCGGCGCGAAGCACTCCGAAGAACGGCGGCGCGTCGGGCAACCGGGCGCCTCCGCGGGCGACGGCCAGCGATTCGGCGGCACAGCCGGACAGCGCGGCGACCTCGCGATCGATCGGTTCCAGGAGGTCGGGAGGCAGGACGGCCGCATGGGCCAGGAGCGCGCGGTGCCCTTCGACCGTGAGATACCGGCCGGCCGGTCCCGGTTTGCGGCCGAGCGCGCGCAGCACGGACGGGTCGAGACCGCCCGCGCCGATCAGGCAGGAATGCACTGCCAGCGACCACCGCCGGTCCCGCCGCGACGCGGTGGGGTCCAGGTAGACGTATCGGCCGTCGGTCCAGCTCGGCTCGCCCGGTGCGGTGCTCGCGACCCCGATCGCCCGGCCGGCCAGGGCGCGGGCCAGCAGGCCGAGCCCCGCCGAGTCGTCCGTCTCGTCTGCGCAGTCGCTCACGAATACTCCCGCCGTCCGGCCGCGGTCCGCGGTGGATACGCGTTGACCAAATATCTGTTCCACGATAGGGTTCGTACCCGCACTGGTCAACGCGGTCGCCGGCTGGAGAACCATGGATTTCTCGTATCCACCCGATTCCGAACGCTTCCGGGCCGGACTCCGGTCCTGGCTCGCGGCGAATATGACCCCCGAGGTGGTCGACAGCGGTTCCCGTCGCGGCACCGACGACACCGCGTTCGAGACCCTCCGGAAATGGAACGCGACCATGGCCGACGCCGGCTGGGGCGCGGTGGCCTGGCCCGCCCGCTACGGCGGCCGCGGCGCGACGGTTCTCGAACAACTCGTCTACGCCGAGGAGACCACCCGGGCCCGGGTCCCGATGCCGCTCAACGTGATCGGCATCAACAATATCGCTCCCGCGATCATGCGCTACGGCACGGACGACCAGAAGGACCGGTTCCTGCGGCGGATGGTGCGCGCCGACGATATCTGGTGCCAGGGTATGTCCGAGCCGGAGGCCGGATCGGATCTGGCCGCGCTGCGTACCAGGGCGGTCCCCGACGGGGACGATTTCGTCATCGACGGGCAGAAGGTCTGGACCTCGCTGGGCCACCGCGCCGACTGGTGCCAGCTCTACACGCGCACCGATCCGCAGGCGCCGAAACATCGCGGCATCACCTGCTTCCTGGTGGATATGACGCTCCCCGGTATCGAGGCCCGGCCACTGGTGACCCTGACCGGTGAGGCCGATTTCGCCGAGATCTTCTTCGACCGTGTCCGCGTCCCGGCCGCGGCGATGCTGGGCCCGCGCGACGGCGGATGGCAGGTGGCCACCACGACGCTGTCCCATGAGCGGGCCGGCGCCGCGCGGCTCTACGCCGAACAGCAGGTCCTGCTCGCCGATCTCGTGGCGGCCCTGGCCGCGGTGCACAAAATGGGCCGCCCGATCCTGGAGGACCCCGTCACCCGGTGCCGGCTGGGTGGCCTGTCGGTGCGGATCACCTACCTGGAAATGCTGTGCCGCCGCGCCATTTCCGCCGAGTTGCACGGCGGCGACTCGACCGCCACGGCCAGTCTCGCGAAAACGGTCTGGGGCGAGATCGGCCAGGAGCTCGCCGCGACCGCCTACGACCTCCTCGGTGACGACGCGGACCCCCGGTGGAGCCGCCATCGCCTCGCGACGCGGTCGCTGACGATCGCGGGCGGCACCACGCAGATCAACAAGAACGTCACCGCCGGCCGAGTGTTGGGACTGCCACGGTCATGAATCTCGAACCCACCGAAGAACTCACCGCCCTACGCGACGCCCTCCGGGCCTTCCTCGCCAGGGACGCGAGCGTCTCGGGCCATCTGCGACCACTCCTGGACGATCCGCGCGGCACCACCGACGCGGTCTGGCAGGGGCTGGCCCGGCTGGGGGTCACCGGTGCGCTGGTGCCCGAACAGTACGGCGGCGCCGGGGTACCGCTGGCCGATACGGCCGTGATACTCGAAGAACTGGGCGCCGCGCTGTATTCGGGCCCGTGGCTGTCGACCGCGGTGGCCGCGCCGCGCGCGCTGATCCGGTTCGGCGCCGGGGAATCCGCCGCCGGCCTGTTCCGTGGCATCGCCGCCGGATCGGTGATCGCTACCGTGGGCCCGCTCGACCCCGCCCAGCGGCGACCCCGGGTGGACACCGATACCGCCGGGGCGCCGGTGCTGCGCGGAAGGCTGGAAGCCGTACCGGACGCCTGTGCGGCCGATGTACTGCTGGTGTTCGCGGAGGACCCGGACGGGACCGGGCCGCGGGAGTCCGGTGCGGACGGGATCGGACTGTACGCGGTGCGGACCACCGACCCCGCCGTCACCGTGTGCGCGCGGCCGGCCGTGGACATCACCCGCCGCTGCTTCGACGTCGAGCTCGCCGGCGCTCCCGCGGTGCCGCTGGCGGCCGGTGGTCTCCGTGATCTCGAATCGGTGCGCGACGATGTGCTCGCGGCGCGCGCCACCGACGCGGTGGGCGCGGCGCGCGCCGTCACCGATCTGGTCGTCGACTACGCGAAAGCGCGGCACCAGTTCGGCCGTCCGATCGGGTCGTTCCAGGCCGTCCAGCACCTGTGCGTGGATATGTTCGAAATCGTCGAACTGGCGCACGGCGGCGCCCTGTACGCACTGTGGGCCGCCGACAGCGCCGACGCCCGGTCCCGATCCGGTGCGGTCCTGCATGCCAAGGCGTACTCGGGATGCCTGGCATCGGTGGGCGACCGGGCGATCCAGGTGCTCGGCGGTATCGGCTACACCAGTGCGCACGATGCCCATCTGTACCTGCGCCGGTTGCTGGGCTGGAGTGCCTATCTCGGAGGACCCGACCAGTATCTCGAACAGGTGGGGGAGCGCCTCGTGGCCGAATACTCCGCGAGTGCGCCATAGCCCGCGGCCCGGATGCGGGAGCCGAGCCCGGACTCGGCTCCCGCATCCGGGTCACAGCACCGGATCGAATTCCACGTGTAGCGCCGACAGTCCCCGCATGACGAACGTCGGCTCGTAGTCGTATCGGCGCGCGCCCGCTTTCCCGTGCCGGGTCTCGTCGATCCGGAGCCCGGCCATCCGGTCGAGCAGCCGGTTGATCGAAATCCGTGCCTCGGCGCGGGCGAGCGGGGCGCCGGGGCAGCTGTGGGCGCCCCGGCCGAACGCGATGTGCTCGCGGGCGTTGCGACGGTCCACGTCGAGCCGTTCCGGGTGCGGGAACTTCCGCGGATCGCGGTTGCTCGCACCGGGCAGCAGCATCACCGTCGTACCCGCTCCGATCGGGCACCCGGAGATCTCGGTGCTCGTCCGTGCCATCCGGAAATGGCTTTTGACCGGGCTCTCCAGCCGCAGTGTCTCCTCGAGGAAGGCCGGGACGAGATGGCGCTCGGCCCGCACCTGCTCCTGGATATCCGGGTACTCGGCGAGATTGCGCACCGCCGCGCTGAGCAGTTTGGTCGTCGTCTCCTGGCCCGCCGCGAACAGGAAGGTGGCGAGTTTGACGACTTCCTCGACCGTCGGCACCGCGCTGTCGGCGTACCGGGCCCGGGCGAGCGCGGTGAGGACGTCGGCACGCGGCTGCTCGCGCCGCGCGGTGATGTAGCCACGGAATTTCTCGTCCAGCCACTCCAGCGGGTTGTGCGCGAGTTCGCCGTCGAGTTCGCCGACGAGCTGATCGCCGAGTACGGCGCGGAACTCGCGATGGTCGGCCTCGGGCACGCCGAGCAGATCGGCGATGACGAGCATGGAGAACGGTTTCGCGTACCCCGAGAGGAATTCGGCCCGCCCGTCGCGCAGGAAGGTGTCGATCTGCTCGTCGGCGAGTTTCCACATGAAATCTTCGTTCTCGCTCAACCGCTTCGGGGTGAGCAGCGTGCTCAGCAGTCCCCGGGTGCGGAGGTGCCGGTCGGCGTCCATGGTGACCACGTGTTCGGCCATCGGGATTCCGTCACGATGTTCTTCGATCAGGTCGGTGATGTCGTCACCCTCCGGCGTGAACGGCAGCGGTGCGAACGGGCCCACCACCGCGTTGCAGGAGGAGAACGCGGTATCGCGGTACGCCGCCAGGGCCTCCGCGTATCCCGTGATCGTGACCACGCCGCCCGGCCCGTCCGGGAGTACCGGCGCGCGATCGCGGAGATAGTCGAAATAGCCGTAGGGATCGGGAATCAGCGAGGCGTCGGTGAAATAATCGACCGACTCGAATTCGGACATGGGTCCTCCTGAGATCTGTCGGAGACCGGCTCAGCCGCGGGACGCGCTTCCGGTGGGGGTGTTCCCGCCGGCGGTGAAGAGCACGGGAAGCGAGGTCGGAGAACGGAACACCTGGCCGCGGATATGCGGATCCTCGGCCGCCGGATCCAGGCGCAGCCCCGGGAGCCGGTCGAGCAGCAACTCGATCGCGACCCGCATCTCCAGCCGGGCCAGATGCATCCCGAGGCAGACATGCGCGCCGTGCCCCCAGGAGACGTTCGCCTGCGGCGGGCGGAAGATATCGAAGGAATCGGGATCGTCGTAACGGTCCTCCTCCCGGTTCGCGGCGCCCAGCATCGGCATCACTGAGGAACCCGCCGGAATCGCCACCCCGCCGAGTTCGGTATCGCGGGTCGCCACCCGGGTGATGGTGAGCAGCGGCGGTTCCCAGCGCACCGCCTCCTCGATCGCCTGCGGGACCAGCGACCGGTCCGCGCGGACCGCCTCGAGCTGGTCCGGGTGGGAGAACAGTCCGAACAGCAGATTGCCGAGTGATCGATAGGTCGTCTCCACTCCGGCGGGCAGCAGCAGCCGGAGGAAGGAGAAGATCTCCGGATCGGTGAGCCGTTCGCCGTCGATCTCGGCCACCGCGAGACGGCTGATGAGGTCGTCCCGGGGTTCGGCGCGCCGGTCCGCCAGGATCGGGGCGAAGTACTCCTCCAGCGCCACCGACGCCGCCCGGCCGCGTTCCGGATTGATCGTGAAACTCAGCAGTGAGATCGACCATTTCTGGAACTGCTGGAAATCCTCGCGCGGGAGCCCGAGCAGTCCCGCGATGATCTGGGTCGGAAAGGGAAAGGTGAACTGTTTGACCAGATCCGCGCCACCCGCGCCGGCGAACCGGTCGATCAATCGGTTGCCGACCGCGCGGACCAGCCCGTCCTCCCATTTCGCCAGCGCCTTCTGGGCGAACGCCTTCGATACCAGCGCCCGGTGGCGTCCGTGTTCGGGTTCGTCCATCCCGAGCATGACGTGGCGGCCGAGCACATCGCCGAACGCCTGGATGATGATCGCCGACGAGAAGGTCTCGTTATCGCGCAGGATCTGGCGGATATCGTCGTGCCGGTAGGCGATGAACAGCGGCAGCGCGTCGTCGCCGGGCATGGTGGACAGCTCGATCCGCTGGACCGGTTGCGTGCGCCGGGTCCGCGCGAGTTCGGTGTAGGGGTCGCGGACATCCCCGGACACCACATCGTCGAAGGACCCGAAATCTTCCAGATCGTCGAACAATTGCATATCGATCACTCCTGATTCGCGGGGTAGGCGACGGATTTGATCTCGGTGTACTGATCGAAACCCGCGCTCCCGTTCTGCCGGCCGATACCGCTGGCCTTGTAGCCGCCGAAGGGCACATCCGCGCCGTAGCCGGTGGTGCCGTTGAGTCCGATGAAGCCCGCCCGCAGGCGGCGGCCCAGCGCGAGCGCGCGGTCCAGCGACCCCGACATCACATTGCCCGCGAGCCCGTAGGCGCTGTCGTTGGCGATCCGGACGGCGTCGTCGTCGTCCTCGTAGGGGATCACCGCGAGCACCGGCCCGAAGATCTCCTCTCGGGCGATCGTCATCGTGTTGTCGACATCGGTGAACAGGGTGGGCCGCACCCAGAAGCCCTTACCGCGGCCCTCGGGTGGTTCGACGCCGCCGACCAGCGGGGTGGCGCCCTCGTCGATACCCTTGCGGATGTAGCCCAGAACGCGGTCGCGCTGTTTCGCCGAGATCACCGGTCCGCACAGCGTCGCCGGATCCTGTGGATCGCCCGGCGACACACTCTCGTACATGGCCTTCAGCAGCGCCACGCCCTCGTCGTAGCGCGAACGCGGCAGCAGCAGCCGGGTCGGGTTCGCGCACCCCTGCCCGGCGTGCATACAGGGCGCGATCCCGATCGCGCAGGCGGAAGCGAGATCCGCGTCGTCACAGACGATGGTGGCGGATTTGCCGCCGAGCTCGAGGAAGAGCCGCTTCATGGTGGCCGCGCCCTTTTCCATGATCCGGCGTCCGACGGCCGTGGACCCGGTGAAGGAGATCAGATCGACCTCCGGTGCGAGAGTGAGTTCTTCGGCCACCAGGTGATCGGAGGCGGTCACGATATTCACCACCCCGGCCGGGATATCGGTCTGTTCCGCGATGAGCCGCCCGATCCGGGTCGCGTTGAAGGGGGTGTCCGGTGCCGGTTTGAGGACGACGGTGTTGCCGGTGGCCAGGGCCTGGCCGAGTTTGTGGGCGGTGACCTCGAACGGGAAGTTCCACGGGACGATGGCGCCCACCACGCCGACCGGTTCGCGCAGCACCTTGCGCCTGGTCTGCACGCCGGTCAGGGCGACGAACGCGTCACCGAGATCCGTTTCCCACGGATAGGTCTCGATCAGGCCGGCCGGAAAGGTGAAGGCATCCGACAGGGGAGCGTCCAGCTGCGGCCCGTAGGTGATCGCGCGCGGGCATCCCGCTTCGCGGATGAGTTCCTCGCGCAGCGCCTCCCGCTCACCGGCCAGCGCCTCGGACAGCTGCCGCAGACAGTGCGCCCGGAATGCGCGGTCGGCGGACCAGGTGGTGTCGTCGAACGCGCGCCGGGCGGCGGCGACGGCCCGGTGGATATCAGCTGCCGAGCCGTCGGCCACCTCGCCGATGACCTCTTCGGTGGCCGGGTCGACGACCGGGAATGTCCCGTTCTCACCCTCGGCCGGGCGTCCGTCGATCAGCATCCGTGATTCGTGGTGGATCGGAGGTGTCTCACTCATACTTCGAACTCACTTCCTCGGGTGCGTTGGGCGCCGCCAGCGCGCGGAACCGGGGCAGGCCCATGGCCAGGCGCGTCAGGTGGTGCATGGCCCGGGCGGGCAGCAGCCGGCCGGCCACCAGCAGCGAGACGGCGTCCGCGCCCACCGCGCGGCGGACATAGGGCCTGCGATCCCGGAGCGCCGCCGCCAGCGCGGCGGCGAACTTCCCGGGTGGGTTCGCGATCTTCATCGCCGCGCGGCCACGCCGGTCGATACTCGTGTGCAGCGGCCGGTAGGGTCCGGTGAAATCGCGGAAACTGGTGGTGCCGGCATCGGTGATGATCTCGGTATCGAAAACACCCGTCACCAGGACCGTGACCCCGATTCCGAACGGTGCGACCTCACCCGCCAGAGCCTCACCCCAGCGTTCCAGGGCGCCCTTGGCGGCGGAGTAGGCCGCGATCGCCGGCATCCCGCGGACACCGCCCGCGCTGGAGATCAGCACGATCCGGCCGCGCCCGGCCGCGCGCATGGCCGGGAGCAGGGCCCGGGTCAGGGCCACCGGACCGAACAGATGGGTGGCGAACATGCGCTGCCACAGCGCCATCGGCGTCTCCTCGACCATGCCGGCCGCCGCGATACCGGCATTGTGGACCACGGCGTCCGGTATCCCGGCCAGCTCCCGTACGGTGGCCGCGGCCGTTTCGACGGACTCCGGATCGAGCAGGTCGAGCCGCACGCCGAGCAGGCGGGGATCGTCCGGACCGGCGCCGGTGGCCGTCCGGAGCGCGGTGAGCGCCGTATCGACCGATCGCACCGCCGCGACCACTCGCCAGCCGCGGGCGTACAGATGGCTCGCCGACGCCAGCCCCAACCCGCGCCCGGCCCCGGTGATCACCACCGTCGGATATTCGTTCATCGCGGATCACCGCACCGTCCGCCGTCGGCCGGCGGTTCGACATCTGGCCGGCCGTCGGGCTGGGCGCTCATCCAGGTCGACCAGATGCCCACCGAATAGGGCCCCGGGGCGCCGTTCTGCTCGTAGAACCCCTGCGGGTCGTACACCTTCGCCTCGGGATAGGGCCACGGGCAGGCGACGGAGGTCGCGGCCCGGGTCCATTTGATGACCGCGAACCAGCCGCCGTAGGTGAAATACGAGACGTTCATGACCACGAACATCACCAGCACCATCCCCACGAACGGGCGTCCGGTGAATATCCGGGCGCGCAGCGCGAGTTTCTCGGCCACGGTCCGGCCGGTGTCGTCGCGATAGATGAGCACCCCGGCCGGAATCATCACGAAGGTCACCGACAGCGATTCCCACAGCAGCGGGAACTGATAGGTCGATCCGGCGAACAGCGATCCGAACGGGATGACCTGCGAGTAGATGTACATCCCGGTCCGCACGAGCGAGACCTCGAGAATCATGTCGAAAACGAAGCCGATCGGCAGGATGAGCAGCGCCAGGGCGATCAGCGGGTGCTTCCACACGAAGGCGTCCGGCGCGCGGCGGGCCTGGAGCCGGCGCAGCAACCAGATGGCCGGGAAGTACGGGCCCAGATAGAACAACACGTAGCCGAACACCACGAACGGTTCGACCGTGGGGGACAGCGATACCAGCGGCCAGTCCTCGGGCCAATGCCACAGTTGCGGGTTGTACACGGCGAACGGCGCCCAGTTCATGATCGGGTCCTGCCAGACGATCATGGTCGTCATGAACCCCATGAGCAGCACGGGGTCGCGTGGGTTGCGCCGGAACATCCGCACCCACACCACGATCACCACCAGGACCGCGAGCAGCGTGCCGATATGAATGACGTCGATCCAGTGGTCGAATCCGAACAGCGGTTCCACCGGCCGCGGCGCACCGGTCACCTCGGGATCGCGGATACGGTCGGATACCGCGCCGCGGCGGGCGTGGGCGGCCACCAGGGCGATGATCAGCAACGCCAGCGCGAGCAGACCCCAGCCGAGGTAGTTGCGCCGGGTGGTCGCCGAATCCGTGGTGGATACCGCGGTCCCGGGGGCGGATTCGCGCGCCGTCACTGTGCATCCGATCCGAAGCGGTCCACCAGACGGGATGTCACGCCGTCGGGGTCGAGACGCCGGGCCACCAGATACCCCGCGCCCATCCACCCGCGCCGCGTCCATTTCCCGAACGAGACCCGGGTACCCGGTGCGCCCGCGGCGGCGGGCAGCATCTTCACTCGTTCCAGGGCTTCTTTGATCCCGCGCGGACTCAGCGGCCGCGCGTCGGTGAGCGCCCGCAACACCGTCTGCGCGATATCGTGATTCACCACCGGAACGCAGTACTGGGGCCGCCGCCCGTAGCGACGCTCGAAGCGGTCCAGATAGGCCTGCCCGACCCGATTGTGCTCGTCGTACTGATCGACCCCGATCCAGCCGGTGAAGGCCTTCCACATGATCGGGTTCACCCAGGCGTTCTGGAAAGCCGTGCTGGTGTATCGGGGAGGATCCCAGCCGAGCGCCTCGAGTGCGGGATTGATGAACACGATCCCGAATCCGAATCCGCAGTGGATGATGGCGTCGGGTCCGGCGCCGTGCAGCGTTTTCACGGCCGCGGAGATGTCCTGCGCGGTCTGCGCGATGGGCGCTTCGGCGACGATCCGGATTCCCCTCTCGGCGGCCGCCCGGCGAAAGTTCCGCGCATAGGTTTCACCGATCAAGGAGTCCTCGATGAGCAGTCCGGCGCTGCAATGGCCGGCCCGCTCCAGGAGATCGGCCCAGAAGATGGGTTCGTCGGTCATCGAGCCCTGCGGGAACGAGAAGGTCCATTCGCCGAGCCAGTCGTCGGTGCCGGTGACCGAGACCGCCGGTACGCGGAAACGTTCCTCGATCGCTTCCTTCACCGCGACGCAGTTGTCGGTGATGTTCGGTCCGAAGACGAGCAGACAGCCCGCCTCGACGAGTTCGCCGAATCCGTCGATCACCGCCTTGACCGAGCCCTTGGGTAGTCCCTCGACCTCCTTGTAGACGATCTCCACGGGGCGGTCGAGGATGCCGGCCTCCCGGGCTTCGGCGAATACGAGCTCGAACGGCAGGGAGAAGTCGGCGCGCATCTGTTCGGGAAAGGATTCGGGGAGACGGAAATCCATGAGGTAGCCGATCTTTATCGGTTCGGCGGTGCTCTCGTAGGCCATGACGTGTTCCTCCGGTCGCTCGCGACACCGGGACGCGAGGTAACCTAATTTTTGTTCTGACCCGTCCGGGGGTGGCGGACGGTTTCGGTGCCGGTCGGTTATTCCTCCGAATCGCCGAGATAGACGTCGATCAGATCGCGCAGTCCACGGCCGGCCACCGGATCGTCGGTGAGCGGACCGGCGATGGCGGCCCGGGCGGCCTCCCGCGGAGACAGGCCCTCGGTGATGAGGCGCGCGGTCGAGATGAGCACCCGGGTGGAAGCGACCTCACGGACGGTCGCGGTGTCGAGTCGCCGTACGGCCCCGGCCAGCCGGACCAGCCGTGCGGCGTGCCCGGCACCGACCCCGGACTCCGCGATCACGATCGTCTCCTCGAGTCCGGCTTCCGGGTAGTCGAATTCGATGGCGATCATGCGCTGGCGGGTGGAGTCCTTCAGGTCCTTGAGGACGCTCTGATATCCCGGGTTGTACGAGACGATCAATCCGAAGGCCGGATGCGCGTCGAGGGTCGTCCCCAGGCGTTCGATCGGCAGCTGACGGCGATGGTCGGCCAGGGGGTGCAGGACCACCGTCGTATCCTGGCGGGCCTCGACCACCTCGTCGAGATAGCAGAGCGCCCCCTCGCGCACCGCCCGGGTGAGGGGGCCGTCGACCCATTCGGTATCGCCGCCGCGCAGCAGGTACCGGCCCACCAGATCCGCGGCCGTCAGATCGTCGTGGCAGGACACCGTGATCAGGGGGCGGTCCAGTTCATGGGCCATCGCCTCGACGAACCGGGTCTTCCCGCAACCGGTCGGGCCCTTGAGCAGGATGGGAAGCCGCTGGCGGCAGGCGGCGCGGAAGACCGCCACTTCGTTGGCCACCGGCTGATAGAACGGCCGCTCGGTACTCAGTGCCATCGTCGCGCTCATACCGTGCTCCCGGTCGTCGATGTGGCCGCGGCTCGTCTCGCGGGCTGTCGGTCCCACACCACCGGTAGGTGCGGCGGGGAACGGAAGTAGGTGCCCGCGATATACGGTGGCGGGGCCGCCGGATCCAGGCGGAGCCCGGGAAGCCGGTCGAACAGCGTCTCGAACAGGATGGAACTCTCCAGCCGGGCCAGATGCATACCGAGGCAGACGTGGGCGCCGTGCCCGAACCCGATATGGGGCCGGCGCTCCCGGAATATGTCGAACCGCTGTGGATCCGGCCACCGGGTTTCGTCGTGGTTGGCGCTGCCGAGGTTGACCGCGACCGTCGAACCGGCCGGGATCGCCCGGCCGTAGAACTCGATATCGCGGGTGGTCTCCCGCATGAAGTCGAGCAGCGGTGTCTCCCAGCGGATGCCCTCTTCGATCGCCTGGGGGAGCAGTCCGCGGTCGGCGACCACCGCGGCCAGCTGCTCGGGATGGGTGAGCAGGCCGAAGGCCAGGCTCGCGGTGGATCGTGAGGTGGTCTCGGCGCCGGCGGGCAGCAGATTGCGCATGAACCCGTAGATCTGCTCGTCCGACATCCGCACGCCGTCGAGTTCGGCGCCGGCGAGCACGGTGACCATATCGTCGCGTGGGACGCGGCGGCGGTCGGCGAGAATACCGGCGAAATAGTCGCGCAGCCGGGCCGAGGCGAGCATCGCCCGGTCCATATCGGAATGAAACCCCAGCAGATCGATGGCGAGCCGGTGGAATTCGGAGATATCGGTTTCGGGCAGCCCGAGGAGGGCGGCGATCACGCGGACCGGAACGGGCATGAACACCTCCTCCACCAGGTCGGCTCGTCCGGCGTCACGGATCCGGTCGACGGTCCGTTCCACCAGCGGCCGGACCAGTTCGGTCTCCCAGCGGCGCATGGCGGTGCGCGCGAAGGCGAATTCGTGCAACTTCCGGTAGGTCCGGTGCTCGGGGTCCTGCATCTCGAGAATCGTCGGCCCCTGCAGGGGGCGCACGACGGCCTCGTAGCACCTGGTGCTGAACGTCCGGTGGTCGGTGAGGACGGTCTTCACCGCGTCGAAGGTGTACGCCGAGAAGATCTGCGGGCCCTCGGGCGGGTTCTCGAACACCCCCATCTCGGGCCATCCGGTATGCACGGCTCCCGCTGCTCGCAAGCGGGTGAACAGCGGATACGGGGACGCGTCCCCGTCGGCGCCCATCCCGGCGTCGAACCGGGCCTGCGCGTCCTTGACGTCCTGTGACCTATCGCCGGTGGCGGTGGGCTCGGACATACAGCGCCTCCTCGAACCACCCACGCCGGCCGGCCGATCGTGCCGTGGGCAGCGCGGTCCGGTGGTGGCGTGGTGGGCACAACGCCCGGTCGCCGGCGGCGTCGAGCGAGGGAACCTAACTTTTGTTCAGAGGGTAGCCAGAGCGTTCGGTGCGCGTCAATGGCGCGACGCCGTTGACCAAATATCTGTTCCACGGCTACAGTTCGAGGCGACCGGCAGTCGACGAGCTCGAAAGTCACCCGGGCCGATCGGATTCGACACGACGGTCAGGACCAAGGAGTGCCGCATGGATATGAACGATTTCGTCCTCGTCTCGGTCGACGACCATCTCGTCGAACCGCCGGATATGTTCGACAACCACATTCCGGCCAAATACAAGAACGATGTGCCCAAACTCGTACAGCGCGCGGACGGGACGGACGCGTGGGTCTTCGAGGGCCAGGAGGCCACCAATGTCGGCCTGAACGCGGTCGCCGGCCGCCCGCCGGACGAATACGGCGCCGAACCCACCAAACTCTCCGAGATCCGCGACGGATGCTACGACATCCACGAGCGAATCCGAGATATGGATGTCAACGGGGTGGCCGCGGCGCTGAATTTCCCGTCCTATCCGCAGTTCTGCGGTCAGTACTTCGCGCGCGCCCAGGACAAGGATCTGGGGCTGGCGGTGCTGCGGGCCTACAACGACTGGCATATCGACGAATGGTGCGGCGCCTACCCGGGACGGATGATTCCCCAGGCCCTGCCGCCGATCTGGGATCCGGAACTGATGGGCGCCGAAGTGCGCCGGGTGGCGGCGAAGGGCTGCCACGCCGTCACCTTCTCCGAGAACCCCACCAAATTGAACTATCCGTCGCTGCACGATCCGCACTGGGATCCGTTCTGGCAGGCGTGCAGCGATACGAACACGGTGGTGAACCTGCATATCGGGTCGTCGTCGAGTGTGGTCATCACCTCGATCGACGCGCCGATCGATACGATGATCACGCTGCAGCCCATGAGTATCGTGCAGGCCGCCGCCGACCTCATCTGGTCGCCCACGCTGCGCCGCTTCCCGGACCTCACCTTCGCCCTGTCCGAGGGCGGAATCGGCTGGGTGCCCTATTTCCTCGAGCGTGTGGACCGGGTCTACACCATGCACCGGGCGTGGACCCATCAGGATTTCGGCGGCAGGCTGCCCAGCGAGGTCTTCCTGGAACGGGTCGCCCTGTGTTTCATCGACGACGGTTTCGGCGTCGAGAACCGGCACCGGCTGAACCTCGATATGGTCGCCTGGGAATGCGACTATCCGCATTCGGATTCGACCTGGCCGCAGGCGCCGGAATCGCTGGCGGGCTATCTGGACGGCGTCCCCGACGCCGAGGTGAACAAGATCACCCACGAGAACGCGCTGCGGCTGTACTCCTTCGATATGTTCCGGCATCTGAAGAAGGAGGACGTGACGGTCGGCGCCCTGCGCGCCCGGGCCGGTGATGTGGACCTCGGATTCCGGTCCTCGGAACGGCTGAAGAAGACCGGAACCGACACCGTGACCGTGCTGAACCTCGCACAGCAACTGCCGGCGTCGTCACCGTAGGAATCCGCCCGGTGCGGCGGCGACCGATCGCACCGGGCTCCCTCGGCGGTGCCCTGCCCGGCGGGTCGCGCCGGCCGATGTGCGACCCGTCCGGCCGGGTCTGCTCTGGTACCTTTGAACAAATATTGGGTGCCGGAAACCGGGTGGTCACGGGCTCGGAGGCGGCCCGGCCGCCCCGGTGCGGTCCGTGGCCGGGCAGTGTGGTGGAGGAGTTGTGGGGCGTGCGCAGGTGACACTCGAGCAGGGGGACGGGGGATCGGCGAACCCGGCGCTCGCCGCGGGCGCCGGTCACTCCTACGACGACGGCTCCCGGCGCACCGAGATCCTGCGCACCGCCGCGACCCTGATCGCCGAATCGGGGCTGCGCACTTCGCTGCAGGAGATCGCCGACGCGTGCGGCATCCTGCCCGGCAGTTTGTACCACCATTTCGCGTCGAAGGAAGCGATTCTCGTCGAATTGCTCCGCCGGTATCACGACGATATGGACCAGGTCGCGGCGCGAGCCCAGGAGCGCCTGAACGGCCCCGATCCGCGGTCGGCGTTCGAGCGGGTGGCCGATCTCGGCGCGGCCGTCGCGCGGTGCGCGGTCGCCCACCGCGCCGCGCTGCAGATGTCGTTCTACGAGGGTCCCAGCGCGAATCCGGAACTCATCGCCATGACCCGCCGGCAGCCGACGGCCATCCTCGAGGCGATGCTGGAGACGTTGCGCGCGGCGAAATGGAGCGGCTATCTGCGACCGGATATCGATCTGCCGGTACTCGCGGATCGGATCTGCCAGTCGATGCTGCAGGTCGGCCTGGACGTGATCCGGCACAACGGCTCGCCGGACCGGGTGGCGACCCTGCTGTGCCGGATCCTGCTCGAGGGGCTGGCCACCCGGCCGCCCACCGACGCGGAACTCGACGAATCGGAACCCTTCCGCGCGGCCGACGAGGTCGTCCGGTCCTGGGCCGAGGCCGGCGCCGATCCGGACGACAAGACCGCGCGGATCCGCGCGGTCGCCCGGGCGGAATTCGGTCGCCGGGGATACGAGAGCACCACGGTGCGCGATATCGCCGCCGCCGCGGGGATGGGGACCGGCACCGTGTACCGGCTGATCGGTTCCAAGGAGGAACTGCTGGCCACGATCATGCGGTCATTCGGCGAGAAGGTCGCGGTGGGCTGGACCGATGTACTGCGGTCGCAGGGGCCGGTGGTCGCCAAGCTCGACGCGTTGAGCTGGGTCAACACGAACGCGCTCGATCGTTTCGGCGACGAGTTCCGGATCCAGCTGGCGTGGATGCGGCAGTCCCCGCCCGATACCCCCAATCCGGGCTGGCTGTTCGCGACCCGCGTGCGGCAGATGAAAGCACTGCTTTCCGAAGGTATCCGGGCGGGCGAGATCCGCGGGGACAGTCCGTCCAACGAAATGCTCGCGCGCGGTGTGATCGGCCTCGGCTGGTTCCCGGAGAACATCGTCCGCGATCTCGGGACCCGGGCTTCGCAGCTGCACGTCCGCGACACCACGCTCCGCGGGGTGATCCGGCGCCCGGGCTGATCGCGGCCGCGCCGCCGCTCAGTCGAACGCGTGCCGGGGCAGGGTGGCCGGCAGGTCCAGCGAGCTGAGCAGGCCGGCCGGTGCGCCGACCACGAACGGGATGGCGTTCACCACCCGCATGGCGGTGGCCGCCATGGCGGCGCGCCCCGCGGCGTGGCCCTCCGCCGCGCCGAGGTTCATCGCGCAGTGGATATCGGGGTCGCCGTCGATATCGACCCGGTAGGTGGCGTCGAATTCCGAGGCCGGCCAGTCGGGCGCGGTATCGCGGGCCATCCGGATGATGTGCTCGATGACGATGGCCTCGCGGCCGTTCACCACCCCCGCCGCCCGGGTCCGGACCGCACCGCAGGTGCCCGCCGCGATGGTGCCGAAGGCGACCTCGATATCCCGGTCGGTGCGGCGCCGGTCGAGTGTTCCCTCGATCCGCTCCACCTCGGCGCCCAGTCCCGCGGCGATCAGGTGGATCGGTGCCTTCCAGGCCATTTCGATGAAGCCGGGCGTCTGCAGCATGGGTGTGAAATCCAGCGGCCTGCCGAAACCCATCCCGTCCGTCATCACATCGGCCACGGGATAGTGGTCGTTGAGGGCGATCTCGGTGGCGGTGACGCGGGTGATTCTGCTGGACTGGGTCGCCAGCAGGAGCGCGAGATCGTCGGAACCGAATCCGGGGAAGACGCCGGAGGCGTAGAAGGACGAGTTCCCGGTCTTCGCCGCCAGTTCGAGTTGCCGGAGCCAGTGCGGGGCGTAGAACGCGGGCGGGTACACCAGCGCGGTCGACGTGGTCGAGACGATATTGATCCCCGCCTCGAGCAGCCGGATGTAATCGGGAACGGCCGCGCCGTCGCGTTCCGGACCGCTGGCGGCGTAGACCACGCAGTCCGGACGCAGCGCGATGAGGGCGGCGGCGTCATCGGTCGCGACGACCCCGATCGGATCGCCGCCCGCCAGTACGCCGGCGTCGCGACCGGCCTTCTCGGTGGAATGCACCCAGACTCCGACGAGTTCGAGATCCGGTCGCCGCCGGAGGGCGTCGATGGCGAGCGAGCCGACGCCGCCGGTGGACCAGACGACTACACGTGCGGGTGCGGACATGGAAATCTCCTAACCGGCCGAGGCCACGCTCCCCCGGGGCCTGACCGAGTGTACCTAATATTTGTTCTGGAAGAGGAGTATCGCTCTCCCGATCCCGGCCCGGTTACCGGACTCGCTACGCGGTCAGCGGAACTCGGCCGACCGCAGCCGGCGCACCGCCTCGTCGAGCGTCTCGGGTCGTTTGCAGAACGTGAACCGCACCAGATGCCGCCACGGTGCCGGGTCGTCGGTGAATACACTCATCGGTACCGCCGCGACACCCAGCGTGCCGGGCAGTTCCCGGCAGAACCGCATCCCGTCGGACGCCCCGAACGGACGGATATCGGCGCAGAAGAAATAGCTGCCGGCACTGGGACGGACGCCGAAACCCGTATCGGCGAGCGCGGCGGACAGGCGGAGGCGTTCGGCGGACAACCGGGCGCGCAGTTCCGCGACCCATGCCATCTCGTGCGTGAGCGCATGCGCGACGGCCGGCTGGAACGGCCCGCCGCCGACGAAGGTCAGGAACTGCTTCGCCGCCAGCACCCCGGCGATCAGTTCGGCGGGCCCGCATACCCAGCCGATCTTCCAGCCGGTGACGCTGAATGTCTTGGCGGCACTGGACACGACGAGAGTCCGTTCGGCCATCCCGGGCAGAGTCGCGATACTGATGTGCTCCGCGTCGTCGTACACGAGATGCTCGTAGACCTCGTCGGTGAGCACGAGCAGATCGTGCTCGCGGGCGATATCGGCGATGGCGGTCAGATCCGCCCGGCCGAGGACCGTACCGGTCGGGTTGTGCGGTGAGTTCAGGATCAGCATGCGGGTGCGCGGAGTGACGGCGGCGCGCAGGCTGTCGTGGTCGAGAACGAAACCGTCACCGTCGGCGACCAGCCGCGCGGTGCGGCGATGTGCCCCGGCCAGTGCCACCGCCGCCGGATAGGAATCGTAGAAGGGCTCGATCAGCACGACCTCCGCGCCGGGCTCCACCAATCCGAGGACCGCCGCGCTCACCGCCTCGGTGGCACCCACGGTGACCAGCACTTCGGTATCGGGGTCATAGGAGGTGCCGTAGCGGCGGGCGCGGTCCGCCGCGATCGCCCGCCGCAGGACGGGCATCCCGCGCCCCGGCGGATACTGGTTGAGGCCGCCGGCGATCGCCTCGCGCGCCACCTCGAGCATTCCCGCCGGCCCGTCGCTGTCCGGGAACCCCTGGCCGAGGTTCACCGCATCGTGCCGGACGGCGAGCTCGGTCATCTCGGCGAACACCGTGGACGCGAACGGCCGCAACCGGGTGGCGGTGGGTGGTGGGGCGGTCATACGGACGAGCCTAGACGCGCCGGTCCCGGGCGCCGGCCCGCCGGTGCCACGCGCGGCCGGCCGTGGCGGACCGGCCGAATACGCTGACGCGGAGACGACGAACCGGGACAACAGGTGAGGAGTGCGGTGAGGCAACGGTCACGGCGCCGGCGCACCGGAGTGGTCGCGGTATTCCTGCTGGTGATGGTGTTGTGCGCCGGATACCTGGCCGTCGTCGGGGTGCTGCGTCATCAGGTCCTGGAGCTCCCGCGACCGGGCGGTGAACACCTCGTCGGACGGGTGCTGACCAGTGTGCCCGCCGGCACCCCGGACCCGGACGAACCCCGGCGGGCGGTCTGGCTCTGGTATCCCGCCGACCCCGCCGCCCGCGACACCACCGCGATCGCGGAGTACGCCCCGGCGGGATGGCGTGAGGGTGCGCTGCCGCCGGCGCTCGGGCGGGGCTGGTTCGTCCAGGATCCGGGCCGGATCCGCTCCTGGTCGCGCGATACGGCCGCGCCGGCGCCGGGAGTCCGGTCGCTGATCGCGCTGGCGCCCGGATACGGCACCGCCCCCTGGATGTACACGACCCTCGGCGAGGAACTGGCGGGTCGCGGCTATATCGTCGCGCTGCTGGTGCCCACCACGACACCGGCGCGCGTGGTCGACGGACGGCAGCGGACCACGCCGCCGGGCGGACAGCCCGAACCGGAGGAGATCGACCGGCTGGCCGTGGAACAGGCCGCCGATCTGGCAGCGATGGTCACCGAACTGACCGCGGGGCGGGTCGGACCGGTCGGCGCGCGGGTCGATCCGGCCCGGGTGGTCCTGGGCGGGCACTCCCTGGGCGGTCCGGCGGCGGCGATCGCCTGCGAGGAGGTGGCCGGGTGTGCCGGATCGGTCAATCTGGACGGGCCGCAGCCCGTACCCGCCCCGGCCGGGCACCGGGCGCCGCGAATGCTCGTCGCCTCGGAGCACAGCTGCGCGGCCACGGTGCCCTGCGACGGCCAGGGCGCCTCCGGGGATCGTATCGACTGGCTGATCGATCGGCATCGGCGTTCGGTTCCGGACCGGGAGGTCGTGGTCGAGGGGGCGGGCCACAATTCCTTCGGCGACACCCCGTTCTATTTCACGGCGCCACCGGTGAACGATCTGGCGGGTACGGGCGATCTCCCCGCGGACCGGATGCGGATCGTGACGACCACCCTCCTGGCCGAGGCCGCCGCCGCGTTTCTCACCACCGGCGTCCCGCCACCGCTTCCGGACCTGCTGGCCGCGATTCCGGAGCTGGAACCGGTTCCGGGGGCACCGGCCTCCTAGGCGTTCGCCGGCGGCGCCCGGCATCTTCGGTGCAGCGGGATCGTAAGGATGTCCCGGCGGCCCGGCGCTGCGCAGAATGCCTGTGGCCGGCTGCGAAACGAGGAACCCATGTACGACATCCGCCGTTTGATCCTGCTGCGGGATCTCGCCGAGCGCTCCACCATGACGGCCGTATCGGAATTGCACGGGATCACCACCTCGGCGGTCTCGCAGCAGTTGCGAATCCTGGAGGAAGAGGTCGGTACGGTGCTCACCCGGCGGGAGGGCCGGGTGCTGCGCCTCACCTACGCGGGACGGGTCCTGGTGGACCACACCGCGCGGATCGTGGCGGCGCTGGAGGAGGCGGAGAGCGCGGTGGCCGCCACCGCCGAGAACGTCACGGGTGTGCTCACCCTGGCGACCTTCCGGACCGCCCAGGCCCGATACGCGCTACCGGCCGCCGCCGGTCTCATGCGCGACCATCCCGGGCTGCGGGTACGGGTGGTGGAATCGATACCGGTGGAGTCGGTTCCCGCGGTCCGCCGCGGCGAGGTCGACCTCGCGATCACCTACGCCTATTCCTTCGGCACCCGCGATATATCCGTCGGGCTCGCGACCGAGTACCTCGGCGACGATCCGCTCGTCCTGCTCACGCCGGCGGGGCTGCGGGAGGAGGCACGGCAGCACGGACCGGCGGCGGTACGCGAGGCCGACTGGATCGCCGCCCGCGACGGGGCGCCGTCCATCGACTCGGTGATGTTCGCCTGCCGGGAGGCGGGGTTCGTACCGCGGATCGAGCACCGCAGTGGCGATTTCGCGAGTATGGCCGAGATGGTCGCGCACGGGCTGGGGGTGACGATCGTGCCGGAGATGGCGGTAGCACGGGAATATCGCCCGCTGATCGCGTGCCGGGTGCACGGCGGAGTCCGCCGCGTCGGCGTCACCTACCGGCAGACCTCGGCGCGGCGCCCCGCGGTGGCGGCCGCCATCCGCGCGCTGCGTGGCGCGGTCGCGCCGCGGGAACTGGCGTCCTGAGCCGGATCCCGCTCGGACCGGGACGGCGGCCGCGGTCACCGATCTCGTAGCGCTCGCGGAGCGTGGTTTCCGCGTAGTCGTGCCGGAAGAGATTGCGCCGATGCAGAATCCGTGTGATTCCAATAGTTCTCCGGCCGGTTCCGCTCCGCGAGGATCCGGAGGTCGCGTGCTGCCGGATTCCGATTTCCCGGCCGTATTCCCGGGCCGTGCCGCGTTGCGGCCACTGTCCGGCCGACCTCGCCACCGGCCCCCGGGGCCCGATCGGAGGAGTTCCCATGACCAGTACCGAGACCGCTGTCGCCGCCGTACCCCGGCCCGGGTCGCCGGAGCTCACCCAGCTGATCGCGGATATCGCCGCCGATGCCCGGCGCCGCCGTGCGTCGGGCGGCACCGAACTCCCCGACGCCGCGATCGCGGCCGTGAGACGACTCCGGCTCGGCGCCCTGCGAGTGCCGGTGGCCGACGGCGGACCGGGCTGGTCGGTGACCGAATTGTTCGGCCTGCTCATCGATCTCGCCGAAGCGGATCCGGACGTTCCGCACATCCTGCGGGTGCACTACGGTTTCGTGGAGGAGCTGTACCGGCTGCCGCGCACCGATCGCAAATCGGCGTGGCTCCCGGAGGTGCAGGCGGGGAAATTGTTCGGGGGCGCCCTCACCGAACTCGGCACGAATCCGGTCGGCGACTACACCTACGACAGCACGCTCACCCCGGCGCCCGGCGGTTACCTGCTCAACGGCCGTAAGTTCTACAGCACCGGTGCCCGTTACGGCGACTATGTGCGGGTCACCGCGAACGCGCCCGATATCGGCGTACTCAGTGCCATCGTCCCGGTGGACAGGCCGGGAGTGGAGCATGTGGACGATTGGGACGGGATCGGGCAGCGGCACACCAGTAGCGGCACGACGGTATTCACCGATGTCGCGGTGGCGGTCGGGGAAACCCTGCCCTTTCGCGATTCGCGTGCGCCCGAGCGGCAGCGCCAGGCCTTCCCTCAGCTCTATCTGCACGCCATCGCCGCGGGCATCCTGCGGACGGTCGCCACCGACGCCGCCGCGCTGGTGCGTTCGCGGGTCCGGAATTTCGCCTTCGCCAATACCGAGGAGCCGCGCCACGATCCGCAGTTGCTCGCGGTGATAGGCGAACTGGACGCGGCCGCCTTCGCCGCGCGATCCCTCGTGCTGACCGCGGCCGCCGCGCAGGACATCTCGTTCGCGGCGGCCCGGTCCACCGGGGTGGACCCGGAGCTGGAGGCCGAATCCTCGCTGCGGGCCGCCCAGGCCAAGATCGTCATCGAGGAGTTCGCCCTGCGCGCGGCCGGGCGCGTCTTCGATGTCGGCGGCGCCTCGGCCACCCGGGCGGCGGTGGGCCTGGACCGGCACTGGCGCAATCTGCGCACGCTGTTCTCGCACAATCCGGCGGCGTACAAGGCGCGGGCACTGGGGGATCGGCTGGTGAACGATCGGCCCCTGCCCTTCGCGGGGCATTTTTGAGCCCGGTGGGCGGGGACGCCGGAATGGCGCGCATCCGGAGCTCCCCGGATGCGCCGTCCGGTGGTGTGCCGCATACTCCGGTTGTGTCGGACTACGACGAGTTCGGATTGTTCGCCGAGAACGCGGCGGAGGCCGGTCTGCCCTGGAACGGCCCGCCGACGGTCCAGCGGATCGCGATCGATATCGGGGCGGGGCGCCGGATCAGCGGTCTGCGCTGGGGTGACGGTGAGCCCGAACTGGTGCTCGTGCACGGCGGTGCGCAGAACGCGCATACCTGGGACACCGTGGCGCTCGCCCTGGACCGGCCGCTGCTCGCCCTGGACCTGCCCGGCCACGGGCATTCGGACTGGTGGCCGGACCACCTGTACACACCGCAGCGGCTGGCCGACGCGGTCGCCGCCGCGGTGGCGACGGCGGCGCCTCGCGCCGCCGCCGTCGTCGGGATGTCCCTCGGCGGGCTGACCGCTCTGCGGCTCGCCGCCCGGTATCCGGACCTGGTACGCCGCCTGGTCGTCGTGGACGTGACTCCGGGGACCGGCGACGATCCGGCCAAAACGGCGGCCATCACCGCGTTCGTCGGCGGTCCCGCGGAGTTCGCGAGTTTCGAGGAGATTCTGCAGCGCACCGTCGACCACAACCCGACCCGGTCGGTGTCGTCGTTACGCCGCGGAATCCTGCACAACGCCCGGCGCCGGGACGACGGCCGCTGGGTCTGGCGCTACGACCGGATCCGGCCGACGGCGGACGGTTCGCTGGACTTCTCGGCGCTGTGGGACGACGTCTCCGCGGTACGGGCTCCGATTCTCCTGGTCCGCGGCGCGCGTTCACCGGTCGTGGACGACGCCGATATCGCGGAACTGCGCCGCCGGAGGCCCGCGGCGCAGGTCGCGGTGGTCGACGGCTCCGGTCATTCGGTGCAGGGCGACCGGCCGGTCGAATTGGCCGGTCTGATCACCGGTTTCGTACCGCGCTGAGGTGCGGGCCGGTCCGGGCGCCGGGTTCACATATGGGATCCGCCGTCGATGCGGATCTCGGTGCCGGTGATGAAATAGGCATCGGGTGAGCCCAGCATCGCCACCACCGAGGCCACCGAATCCGGGCCGGCGAAGATCGCCCCGTCGTCCAGCGGCAGGGCGGGCGCGATCTTCGCGAACATCGAGAAGTCCGCGTCCTCGGGGAGGCCGGGACCGATGCTCTGTTTGGCCTCGCCGGAACCGTCGGTCATCCCGGAGGAGATCGAACCGGGCTGCACGGAGTTGAACCGGATGCCCTGTTTACCGAACTCCATGGCCAGCGCGTGGGTCATCGCCTGGATACCGCCCTTGGAGGCCGCGTAGGCCGACATGTACGGATGCGCGTAGGCCGCGGACGTCGAACTGAAATTGACCACCGCGGGCGCGACGCCTTCGCGCAGGGCGGCCACGGCTTCGCGGATGACCAGGAAGGTGCCCACGAGGTTGATCCGCAGGACGTGCTCGAAATCGGCGAGCGTCGTCTGCTCCAGATGCGCCGAGCGCAGGATCCCCGCCGCGTTCACGAGGGTGTCGAGCCCGCCCAGCCGGTGGACCGCCTCGGCGACGCCTTCCCGGACCGACGACTCGTCACCGATATCGACGGTCAGGGTGCTCAGCCTGTCGGTACCGGCCTTGTCCGCGGTGTCCTTCAGCCCGGCCTCGCTGATATCGGCGGCGACGACCCGGCCGCCCTCCCGCAATATCCGGAGAACGCTGGCCTGACCGATTCCGGAGCCACCACCGGTGACGAGGACACGACGACCGTCGTAGCGTGCGAGGTTGGTCATGCGGCCGATCTCCTGCTCTCGGTTCGGCGGACCTCGTCCGGGCCCGCTCGGGTGTCCCAGCATGGGCCCGCCGCGGCCGGCCGGCGCCGCGACCTTCCGCTCAGTAGGAGAAAAGCGACCTCGGGCCCTGCCTCCATTATCCGGCGCCGCCCGGCGCGGGTGCGGCGAGACCGGCCGGGCGGTCACATGTACACGCGGTGCGGGGACTGATAGTCGTGGGGGATGAGCACACCGGATGAATTCGAATTCGAAGCCGTCTATCGCGGTGACGGCCCACTGGGCGCTGGGGTCGCGCCGCCGTGGAGTATCGGGGAACCGCAACCCGAACTCGCCGCGCTGATCGAGCAGGGCCGATTCCACGGTGAGATTCTCGACGCGGGATGCGGTGAGGGGGCCATCTCGCTGTACCTGGCCGAACACGGTTTCACCACCGTGGGGCTCGATCTCGCACCGACCGCCATCGCCTCGGCCCGTGCCGAGGCCGACCGGCGCGGGCTGGGTTCGGCGACGTTCGAGGTCGCCGACATCACCTCGTTCACCGGCTACGACGGCCGGTTCGGCACCATCGTCGACAGCACGCTGTTCCATTCCATTCCGCCGCAGGCCCGCGAGGGTTATCTGCGGTCCATCCGCCGCGCCGCCGCGCCGGGGGCGTCGTACTTCGCCCTGGTCTTCGACCGGGCCGCCCTGCCCGATATCTCCGGGCCGGGTCCCGCGCCGGTCACCGCCGAGGAACTGCGCGCCGCGGTCGCACCGTACTGGGAGATCGACGAGATCGCCCCCGCGCGTATCCACGGCAATATGCTCGACGCGCTCGAGGCTCCCGCGGGTGCCCCCGGCGTGCGGTTCGAGGGCCTGCGGGACGAGTCGGGTGGCCGGAAATCGGTACCGGCCTGGTTGCTGTCGGCGCATCGGGACTGAGCGATCGGCAAGACGGCGTTGACATGCAAGTCATGACTTGCCTATGGTGGCCGAGTGGACAACGGCACCGACTCCGGCGGGGTGTTCAAGGCGCTGGCCGACCCCACGCGCCGGGTGATTCTCGACGAACTGGCCGAGCGTGACGGCCAGACCCTGTTCGAACTGTGCGGCCGGCTCACCATGCGGCATCAGTTGTCGTCCACCAGGCAGGCCATCTCGCAGCATCTGGAGGTGCTGGCCGCCGCGGGCCTGGTGACCGCGACCCGCGAGGGCCGCTACAAGTTCCACCACCTGAATCGAGACCCGTTACGGAATCTCACCGATCGCTGGCTGAAGGAGTAGAGATGCGGATCAATCTGACGAGTGTGTGGGTCGACGATCAGGCCCGGGCACTCGGTTTCTATACCGAGAAACTCGGCTTCGTGAAGAAGACCGACGTTCCGGCCGGCGAATACCGGTGGCTCACCGTCGTATCACCGGAGAATCCGGACGGGGTGGAACTGCTCCTGGAACCCGACGGTCATCCCGCGGCCGCACCGCTGAAGAGCGCGCTGGTGGCGGACGGTATCCCGTTCACCTCCTTCGCGGTCGACGATGTGCACGCGGAGTACGAGCGGCTGCAGGCCGCGGGCGTGCTCTTCACGCAGCCGCCGGTGGATCACGGCCCCGTCACCACCGCTGTTCTCGACGACACCTGCGGCAATCTGATTCAGATCGCCCAGTACAAGGCCTGATTCCCGCCCGGCCGGGTGCGCCGGAGCCGGATGCCCGCGGGATTTCGCGTATCCCGCGGGCCTCGGCGCATCACAGACCCTGGGGGCCCTGCGAACGCAGATCGTCGACCTTGCGCATGGCGCCCCGCAGTTCCTCGAGCCAGGCCTCCGTATGCTGCCCGGCCAGTTTCACCGTCCAGGCCAGCGCGTCGGCGCGTGACCGGGCGACGCCGGCGTCGACGAGGGTGTCGAGCACCTTGCGTTCCGGCTGGCGCAGCCGGGTCATCACCGGTACCGCCAGGTGAGTGAACAGCACCCGCTCACCGTCGACCGAAACGCCCCACGCGACGCTGCGCCCGTAGCGGCGCTGGGCTTCATCGGCGATCTGCATCCGGGCGGGCCGGGTGGACTCCCGGAACCGGGCGATCGCGCCCTCTTTGGTGGCGTCCGGGATCTTGCGCGTCGATCCGGCGTCCGCCTGCTCCGTCTCGGTGTCCGCGGTGGTCTCGTCGCCGGTGGCCGCCTCGGGAGCGGGTAGCGGCAATTCGCCGATCACCACGATTTCGTCGCGATCGATCTCGATAACGGGTGCGCCGGTGAACCATTCGTCCGGGAGCCGCCCCGCGAACCAATCCGGTACATCCGCGGTCTCGGGCAGATCGGCCTGCTGCCACCCGCCCGGTCTGCCGAATCCTCGTCCTCGATGTCCGTGCCTCATGGGACTCACCTTCTCGCCTGGTTGCGATTACTTGATTACAACGTTACGCCGCCGGTCGAGCCTTCGCGTACGCCCTCGGCGAACACCCTTCCGCCACCGCTAGCCAAATTTGGCTAGCGAGGATACGCTGGCAGTACTAGCCAAATTTGGCTAGACTCCGATCGGTTCAACGAGGTGAGGCAATGTCTTCGATTTCTCCGTACGTCATGGTCGACCGCGCGCGCGATTACCGGGCGTTCCTCGAGCGTGCGTTCGAGGCCGAGATCACCGATTTCGTCGTACTGCCGGAAGATCCGGACCGGGTCCTCCACGCGGCGGCCCGTATCGGTGACGGCGTGCTGTTCTTCGCCGACTCCGGGGAGGGCGGGCAGCGCTGTCTGACCTCCCCGGAGGAGCCGGTGCATGTGCAGTTGTGGGCGACCGTGCCCGATGCCGATACCGTCTACGGGCGCGCGATCGACGCGGGCGCCCGGCCCGCCCGGGCGGTCGCCGAACAATCCGACGGCAGCCGGCTCGGCGGATTCGTCGATCCGTTCGGCACGCTCTGGTGGGTGAACACCATCGCGCCCGCGGGGGTCTGATCGGATGTCGGCGGTCCGGCTGCTCGCACTCGGCGCGGTCCGGCGACGCGGGCGCGCGCACGGCTATCAGGTTCGTGCCGATCTCGAGTCCTGGGGTGCTCACGAATGGTCCAATGCCACGTCGGGTTCGGTGTATCACGCGCTGAAATCGGCGGCGGGTCACGGACTGCTCCGGGAGCACGAGACCTCGCCGAGTGCGGCGGGCGGACCGCCGCGCATCGAATACGAACTCACCGACGAAGGGGAGCGGGCCTATGTGGACCTGCTCCGTAACGCGCTGTCCAGCCGCGACCCCCGGATGGACCTACTGGCCGCCGCCGTCGGGTTGATCGAGGATCTGCCCCGGGCCGAAGCGATCGAGCTGCTGCGACGGCGGGCCGCGGCGATGGACGAGTGGGAGGCCGGGATCACCGCGCATCTGCCGCCGGGCGCCGACCTCGAAACCTGGGGCCCGGTCGGCGATGTCATCGGACTGTGGTTGCATACCGCGCGCAGCCGGTCGGAATGGACGCGGGCGCTCCTCGGGCGGGTCGAGAAGGGCGCGTACCGGATGGCGGGGGAACAGTAGGACTACGGGTGCGGGGCGCGGAGACCGTCGACGAGTATCGACAGTAGTCGTGGGCCGCGCGCGTCGAGTTCGGCGTCGTCGAGCCGGGACAGCCAGCTGATGAGCACGATGACGTCGCGGGCCTCGGCATCGGCGCGGACGGTGCCGGCTGCGCGCCCGGCGCCGAGGAGCCGCTCCACCGCCTCACCGATGGGCCCGAGGCTGTGGGCGGCGAGATCGCGCGAGGTCCCGGCCTCGACGGCGGCGAAGATATCGCGTTTGATCCGAGCGTAGCCGGCCACGCGATCGAACCACGCCGCCAATGCCTCCAGTGGTGGATGTGCCGCGAGTAGATCCGGTGCCGAGGCGGCCAGCTCGGCCGCCTCGCGGTGGTAGACCTCGGCGAGGAGGGCTTCGCGGGTCGGGAAATGCCGGTACAGGGTGCCCTGTCCGATCCCGCAGGCCTTGGCGACCGCGTTGAGTTTCAACTCTCCGGGTTCACGCACGAGATCGCGCGCCGCCCGCAGGATTCGCTCGCGGTTTCGCTGCGCGTCCGCACGCTGCGGCTTGCCGCTCTCGACATAAGCGGACATGTGTCCGCTATGCTGGTCGGGGTAACCGGACATCTCTCCACTTTAGACGGAGGACTTCTGTGACGATTCAGGGCAAGGTTGCCGCCATCACCGGTGCCAGTAGCGGAATAGGCGAGGCGACCGCGCGCGAACTCGCCGCACGCGGTGCGGCGGTGGTCCTCGGTGCCCGCCGGACCGACCGGCTCGATCGGCTGGTCGCCGAGATCGAAGCCGCCGGCGGCCGGGCGGCCGCGGTGCGCGTGGACGTCACCGAACCCGCCGACCTCCATGCGCTTGTC
Source organism: Nocardia sp. NPDC049935 (assembly GCF_055586645.1). Taxonomy (NCBI): domain Bacteria; kingdom Bacillati; phylum Actinomycetota; class Actinomycetes; order Mycobacteriales; family Nocardiaceae; genus Nocardia; species Nocardia sp. NPDC049935. Next base: position 950,885 of record NZ_JBVJHV010000001.1, read on the forward strand.
GATCTGGCGGTCGCGCGCTTCGGTCGGCTGGACGTCATGGTGGGCAACGCTGGGGTCAGCAGGATCGGTGCGATGTCGGAGTTGGATGTCGTGGGCTGGTCGGCGATGGTCGATGTGAACGTCAAAGGCATCCTGCACGGGATCGCGGCGGCCCTGCCGGTGTTCCGTCGCCAGGGCGGTGGGCATCTGGTCACCGTCGTCTCGACTTCCGGCCTGAAGATCGTCCCCACTCAGGCTGTGTACGCGGGAACGAAGAACGCGGTGCGTACCCTCCTGGAAGGTTTGCGGCAGGAGAGCACCGACGGGGTGCTGCGGACGACGTCGATCTCGCCCGGTTATGTCCGTACCGAACTCATCGACCACGCCGTGGACGATCCGGCCGTTCGCGAGCAGGTGAGGCGGAATATGGCCGATCTCGGCATCGATCCCGCGGCGGTGGCGCGCGCGATCGCCTTCGCGATCGATCAACCCGGCGATGTCGAGATCGGCGATCTGACCATCCGCCCGGCCCGTCAGGGCTGAGCGCGGGTCTATACCGCGCGGACGAGGCGGTTGGCGAGGGTGGACATCGTGTAGGTCCCGATTCCGAAGACGACCTCGAGTGCGTTGCGCCGGGTGTACCCGTGGGACAGGAAGCTTTCGAGGGTCGCGTCATCCACTCCACCGGCGGTGGCGAGGACCGCGAGAGTGAAGGTCCGGATCGCTTCGAGTGCGTCCCCCGGCAGCGGCCGTTGTGCGCGCAGGGCGGTGACGAGGTCGGCCGGTGCGCCGAGGGCGCGGAGCTTGCCGGTGTGCATGGCGACGCAGATATGACACTCGTTGCGCACCGCGACGGTCATGATGACCACCTCCCGGGCCACCGGATCCAGTGTGCAGCCTTCGAAGCTCTTGCTCATGGCCAGGAATCCGTTGAGCAACTCGGGAGATTCCGCCAGGCGCCGCACGGCGTCGGGTGCCGCACCGGACAGGCCGGTGGCGCCCCGGATGGCCGCACGGGATTCGGGCGGTGCGGTGTCGAGGGTATGGACGGTGAACATCTCGCTCCTAGTATGGACAACATGGTTGACGATAGGAATGAAATGGTAAATCAGGTTGACCATTCTGCCAAGGGTCATTCCGCGACCCCGGACCACGACGCACGCGCGGGCTACGAACTCCCGCTGCTGCTCTTCGCCGGTTTCCGGACCCTGATCGACGCGTTACATGCCGAACTGGCGCGGCGGGGTCATCCGGATATGCGCCCGGCGCACGGTTTCGCCATGCAGGCGATCGGTGTCGACGGCGCCTCGGCCAGCGATATCGGGCGCCGGCTCGGTATCTCGAAACAGGCGGCGGGAAAAACCGTCGACCGCCTGGTCGCCCTCGGGTACGCCGAACGGGCCGGCGATCCGGCCGACACCCGGCGCCGGATCGTCCGGCTCACGGCCCGGGGATTCGACGCGCTGGCCCGGTCGGCCGAGGTCTTCGAGGAATTGCGCGCGGGGTGGGCCGCCGTGCTGGGGGAGCCCCGGGTCCGCGCCCTGGAGGACGATCTGCGCACCGTCGCGGCGCCGGTCGCCTACCGTCTGGACGCGGCCGGATGGCTGGGCGGGATGAACTGAGCGTCACGGGGCGGCCGCTACCCTCGGAGTGATGCGGTCAGCCGAATACGCAGCCCGGCAGGGCACCCGACTATGCGACGTACCCGGCGACTCGGCGAGCCGGTGCGGCCTCGGGTCGGGCGACCTGTGCATCCCGTACCACCGTGCGCACGACGGCACCTGGGGTTATGTCTGGGGTGACTGCTGGCGGGGCCACAGTCAGTCCGGGGGCTACCTGGGCTCTCCGTTGATCCTGACGCAGGACGGTTTCGACGCGTCCGGGCGCGGGCCGATCGAATTCACCGGACAGGTTCCCGGCGCCGGCCCGGCGCGGCAGGTGTTCGACTACCGGCATCGCCGGGACAACGGATTCGGTGTCACGGAGGTGTCGCGCATTCCCAACGACGCGATCGAGATCGAGGGCCGGACCTTCGTCCAGTACACCTCGGTGCACCACTGGGTGCCCGACGGTTCCCCGGTCGACGGCTCGGCGTTCTCCGGACTGGCCTATTCCGACGATTTCGGCCTGAGCTGGCGGGACTTCGACCACCACTGGGACGGTCAGGCTCTCGGGCTCGACGGAAATGCCTACGGTATGTGGACCTTCGCGGGTATCGACCCCGACGGCTACCTCTATATCTTCGCCAAGCGCTGGAACGGGAGTCACCACTACCGGGGCGACCACGGCTACATCCAGCTCTTCCGGTACGAGCCCGCGGATTTCGTGCGCGGGAACTTCGCCGCCCAGCAGAACTGGGCGTATGCCGACGGACGCTGGGGCTGGTATCCCACGGACCGGTGCGCGCCGTCCCCGCTCTTCGCGCCCGGACACGACCTCGGCGAACTATCGGTGAAGCGGCTCGGCGCCACCTATGTGATGTCGTATTTCGATTGCACCGCCCCGAGTATCAGGACCCGCACGGCACCGCGGCCCGACGCGCAATGGTCCGATGAGACGATCCAGGTCGTGCACGACGAGACCCGGCCGCCGGCGCATCGGGGAAAGCCCTGCCTGCCCACGCTCTACGGTGGATACATCCACCCGGGTTCGCCGTCGCCGTCGAACCTGACACTGATGATCAGCCGCTGGAACGGGATCGAGGGGTCGCCGTACACGGTGACCCAGTGGAGCGGCCTGTCCGCCTGACCACAGGGCAGGCGGACAGGCCCTCGGCTCAGGACATCAGATCGGCCGCTTTCTCGCCGATCACCACCGCCGGCGCGTGCGTATGGCCGCGGATGATGGCGGGCATCACCGAGGCGTCGGCCACCCGGAGTCCCTCCACCCCGCGAACCTTCAGATCGGGGGCCACCACGCTGTCGGCGTCGCTACCCATCCGGCAGGTGCCGACGGGGTGGTACAGCGTATGGGAATGCCAGGTGAGGGCGTCTTCGAGAGTTTCCTCCAGGGTGGCGAGTTCCCGTTTCGGCTGCAGGAACCCGCCGAGCGCGGAACCGAGCGGACCGGTGCCGGCGATCCGGTGGGCGATACGCAATCCCGCCAGGACAGCCGCCCGGTCGGCGCCCTCGCTGTCGGACAGATAGTTCGGATCCACCAGCGGTGCGGCGTCGGGCGCGGCCGAGGCGAGGGTGACCGTGCCCCGGCTGCGGGGCTTCAGCAGGATCGGGCCGAGGGCGACGGCATGACCGGGGGCGACCCCGATGCCCTCGTCGAAGAACGGGGCGGGCCCGAAGATCAGCTCGAGGTCGGGTAGTTCGAGTTCGGCACGGCTACGCACGAATCCGTAGGCCTCACCGACATTGGACGTGAGCATCCCGCGCCGCCGGATCAGATAGTCGAGGAGCTGGCGGGGCTTCTCGGCGTCGAACAGGGTGCCCGATTCCACCGAGAACCCGATCAGCGATACCAGATGGTCCATGAGGTTGCGCCCGACCTCACGGGAGTGGCGCAGCACCGGAATGCCGTGCGCGCGCAGCTGCTGCTCGTCTCCGATACCGGAGAGCATGAGCAGTTGTGGCGTGTTGACGGCGCCGCCGCAGAGTACGACCTCCTTACGGGCGCGGACGGTGAGTACTCGATCACCCCGGCGGTATTCGACACCCACGGCCCGGGTGCCCTCGAAGATCACCCGTTCGGCCTGCGCGCCGGTGACCACCGTGAGGTTGGACCTGCGCCGGGCCGGTTTCAGATACGCGTCGGCCGAACTCCAGCGGGCGCCACGCTTCTGATTCACCATGGTCTCGCTGAAACCCTCGGGCTGCGCGGTATTGGCGCGAACCCGCTTGTAACCGGCGAGTTCAGCGGCGGCCAGGAAGTCCCGGGTCCACGGGCTGGCGCTGCGCTGCCGGGAAACCCGCAACGGACCGTCGCGGCCCTCGTCGGGTTCGCGCGCACCCTCGACGGATTCGATCTTCTGGAAGTATTCCGCGACGGCGGCGAACGACCAGCCGTCTCCGGCGGACCGGGCCCATTCGTCGTAGTCGGCCGCGAACCCGCGCACCCACATCATCGCGTTCATCGACGACGATCCGCCGAGCAGTTTGCCGCGCGGATACAGGATCCGGCGATTGCCCAGCTCGGGTTGCGGCGTGGTGAGATAGGACCAGTCGCAGTCGCTCTGGAACAGTTTGGAGAACGCGGCCGGGATATGGGCGAAGCGATTCGTATCCTCGGGGCCGGCCTCGAGGGCCAATACCTGGTTCGCCGGCTTCTCGCTCAGCCGGGCGGCGAGAACGGCGCCGGCCGAACCTGTTCCGACGACGATGTAATCGACGGCGGCCGGAGGGTTCTTCTCGGTGGTCATCGGTGTACTCCAGACGAGGTTCAGCCGCGCAGGGCGGAGGCGAAGAGTGCGGGCAGCCGGGTCCAGCTCGGGTCGGCGCCGAAGGCGGCGAGCCGGCGGCCCGTGGTCGCGGCGGTCCGATTGGTGACGAACCAGGGCGGTTTGGGGGTCAGTGCCCATTCGCGGTGCAGTATCGAGCGCGGAGCGGGCCGGAACGGTCCGCGGACCACGGTGCGTTCGACTCCGTCGATCAGCCAGGCGTTGTGGACGATCCCGATACCGCTCTGTACATCGTCGAGGGTGTGGCCGGGGTAGGCGCCCCAGGTCGCGGTGGGGGTCAGGTAGCCGACCGCCGTCCAGGCGTTGACCGCGACGGTGCCGTAGCGCAGGTCCTCGATCAGCGCGTCGAAATCCGCGCCGAGCTCCGCGACGGTGTCCGGGTGCGCGATGATGTTGACCCCGAGGGTGCCGCTGAGCTCGTCGTTGGCGGTCGCGGCGGCGGCCCGGGTGAAGGCGGCGCCGGTGCCGGGTAGTTCGAGCACGCCGAGAACCGGCGCGAAGTATTCGGAGGTGAACAGCGGCTCCTCGGCTGCCGCGTGGAGCCCGGTCACGAGCAGTCGTTCGCCGTGGAGTCCCAGGCGGCGGGCATCGGGGTAGGTGTGGTGCGCGGCCGCGAGCCGGTCGTCGCTGCCGGGGTAATAGGCCCGCCGCCCCGGCGCCCGGTCGACGGCGGCCGCGAGGGCGGCGAGGAACGCGTCCTTCTGCGGCCAGTCGGCGGAGACGATCACCGCTTGCGCCGCCACACAGTTGTAGCCGCCGTTGTGCAGGCGCTGGGTGGCGATGTGCTCGGCCTGGAAGGCCAGATCGGCGCTGCTCCAGGTACCGGGCACCACGATCGTGGGTGATACCCCGCCGAGTTCGCTGCTGATGGGTTTGCCCAGGACCGGTTCCCCGGCGGCCTTGCGCCGGATCGCGTCCTGCCCGGTGCCCCAGACGATCGCGTCGTGGGTGGCCGCACTGCCGGTCATATGGACATGCGCGACCCGTTCGTGGGTGACCAGGCGGCTGCCGACGTCGGGTCCGCCGGTGAGTATCCGCACCGCCCCGAGCTCGATCAGCGGGGCGAAGATCTTCTCGAACACCGGGCGCAGCGGGTCGGTCACCGGGTTGAGTTTGAGCGCGACCACCCGGTTGTGCGCGATCAGCTCGTACACCGTGTCCAGCGGTGCGATCGAGGTGATGTTCCCGGCGCCGAGGACCGCTCCGATGCCACCGGTGCGCTCCGGATCGAGTTGCGCGAGTCCCGCGCCGGCCTTCGCGGCGGCGGAACTGATGCCGCGCCGGAGCCACACCTGTGCGCTGAAGCCGCTCAGCAGCAGCTCGTCGTAGAGCCCGGTGGGCAGCACCTCGACGGTGACCCGGTTTCCGGCGGCGCCGAACTTCGCGCCGGCGATCGGGCTGCGACCCCGCTCCAGCGACTCCAGAGTCCGCGATACCGCGCCCAGCGTCGTCGCCAGCACGTAGGGCCCGGATATCCACTCCTCGCCGACCAGCGGCGACGCGGGGTCGAGGCCTTTGATCCGCGCGGCCGCCTCGACCCATTCCCGGGCATGCCGTCCGGTCAGCGCGCGTATCCGGTCGAACAGGGCGCGTCTGCCGGCCAGCGACAGTCGCGACCATCGCTGCTCGCCCTCGGCGAGTTCGGCCAGGGCGGTATCGAGAACGGAGTGGGCCGCGGGGGCCTGTTCTGTCTGCACGGGGGCGCTCCGGAGGTGCGGGGGTGGGTGTCTGGACCCCATGAGTGTGACTGTGCTCACGACCCACCGAAATGTGTCCTCGTTGCGACTTCCGGCACCGCATTTATGCACGAGCACAATGGCGCTGTGTTCCAGGCCACGATCGGTGGTTACACTGCCCGGTATGAGCGCGCCGCTTCCCGTGACCCCTACCCTGCCGGAATCGTCTCTGGCCGCCGGGCTGGAAGCGGCGGTCGAGGCGATGGCCGAGACCCTGGTCGACCGGATCGCGACCGGCGACCCGGCCTACGCGCGGGCGGGCCTGCTCACCGAGGAGCAGCTGTACACGACCTGTCGCGAGAATCTGACCGCGATCATCGGCGCGCTGTCGGGAACCCGGCCGCTGCGGTTGCGGTCGGCACGGGCCGCCGGGCGGTTGAAGGCGGAGCAGGGCATACCGGTCGCCGCCCTGCTCCACGCCTACCGGCTGGGCGGCCGCCTGATCTGGGAGGAACTGACCGCGCGGTCCGCCGGGCCGGGCGATCCGCGCCTGCACGATCTCGCGACCCGGCTGTGGGAACTGATCGACCTGTACTCCGATGCGGCCGTCGAGTCGTACCGCGATACCGAGGTCCTGCTCGCCCACTCCGACGCCCAGGTACAGGGCAGGCTCATCCGGACCCTGTTCGACGACCATTCCGGAAACCCCGCCCGGGTGCTCGAGGCCCTCCGGATCCTGGGCTTCCCGGAACGCGGGACCTTCGCCGTCGTCACGATCGATACCGAACCCACCGCGCCGCTGCCGCGGCAGCTCACCGCGGCATTGAAGGATCTGGGGATCCATTCGGTCTGGGACGCCCAGATCGATGCGCATATCGGTCTGTTGTCCGCGGTGTCGGAGGCGGTTCTCGAGCGGGGCACGGCGATCCTGGGCGGGTATGTGGCTGCCCGGATCGGTATCAGCACCGCCTTCGCGACCCCGTACTCCCTCATGGCGGCGCTGACCGAAGCGCGGCTGGCGTCACGTTCGGCGCGCCCGGGCACGACCGCGACGATCCGTTACGGCGCGCAGCCGGTGGCCCATCTACTCGTCGCCGTTCCCGACGCGGGATTGCGGGCCGCCGGGCAGATCCTCGGACCGCTGCTGCGGCTGCCGGAGGTGGAGCGCCGTGACCTGCTCGATTCGCTGGACGCCTGGTACCGGTGTGCCGGCTCTGCCGCCGCGGTCGCCGATATGCTGCACTGCCACCGCAATACGGTGCGCTATCGGTTGCGCAAGATCCGCGATCTCACCGGCCGCGATACCACCGACCCCCGCCAGTCCGCGGAGCTGTACCTCGCGCTGGAAGCGCTCACCCTGCTGGAGCGCACCGGTGCGGGCGGTGGCGACGCCGCGCCGGTCGGATGAGATCACCTCAGAGCCGGGAATCGTCCGATCCGGCCGGAACTCGCGCGGGGCCGGGACGCTCGCCGAGCAGTGCCGCGAGTTTCGTCAACTGCGCGGGGCGGTGGGCCGAACGCCAGATCAGTGCCAGCCGCGATTCCTCGTCGAACCCCGTGACCCGGACGTAGCGCAGGTCCGAGCGCTGGTTCCGTTCGGCCACCGGAAGGCAGGTGAGCAGCGCGTACCGCCCCGTCGCGGCGAGGGTCATCCCCTCCTGGAGGGTGCTCACCCCGATCGAGCCGGCGATCGGCCTGCCCAGCGGTGTGAAACGCGGGAAGTGCACGTCGCGCCAGTACCCGGGCGCGGGTCCGTCCGCCGAGACCAGATCCACGCCGGCCAGCGCTTCGGCATCGACGCGTTCCAGCTGTGCCAGCGGATGGTCGTTGCCCACGGCCAGCATCCGCGGAACGGGCGCGAACGCGAACCCGACCGAGAGCCCGGGCTCCCGCACCGGTAGCAACGCCACGGCGGCGTCCACCCCGCCGTCCAGGAGAGCCCCGAAGGGGTCACCGAGCGGGAGCTCTCGCAACGACAGTGTGATCTCGGGATTCTCCCGGGCGAACTGGTTGAGGGTCCAGGTGATCGTCTCGTAGGCGATGCCCTGGAATCCGATCCGGATCGGTGTGCCCCCTCCGGCCTCGCGTCGCGCGCTGTCGACCAGCCGGATCAGCTGGGTGTACACGGGACGTACCCGCTCGACGAATTCCGCGCCTCGGTCAGTGAGTGCCACCCGGCGGCTGGTGCGCTCCACCAGCGGCGTGCCGATCGAGCGTTCCAGCGCGGCGACGAGCTGGCTGACCCGGCTCTGCGATAAACGCAGCCGTTGCGCCGTGCGGCCGAAATGCAGTTCCTCGGCCAGTACCAGCAGACATTCCAGCTCGCGGACGGGTAGGTCCGGCATCGCGCTCCTCCCGTCGCGGTGATCGATGAGTTCAGCTGATCGAACAATGAGGTGATCGCTGTTGTTCCGGTGTCGGGGGCGTCCTTGACTGGATGTATGTCCCTTGTGAGCGAATCACGGCCGCCCGCAGCCGATTCCACCGACCGCTGGCCGGCCGTCGCGGTTCTCGCCCTGTCCACTTTCCTGGTCGTCACCGCGGAGATGCTCCCGGTGGGTGTGCTGACCCCGATGTCGGAGGGGCTGGATATCTCGCCGGGAACGGCGGGGTTCAGTCTCGCGGTCACCGGTTTCGTGGCCGCGGTGGCCGCGCCTTTCGTCTCCCGGCTGATCGGTGACCGGGACCGCCGTCGCGTACTGGTGGTGGCGGCGCTCGTTCTCGCCGCCGGAAATCTGATCACCGCCGTCGCGCAGGGCTTCACGGTGCTCGCGGTCGGCCGGGTGATCGTCGGTGTCGCCATGGCCACCGTATGGGCACTGGCGACGGCTCTGGCCCTCCGGCTGGTGGGTGCCCGTCGTGCGTCGCTCGCGGTGTCGGCGGTCGTCAGCGGTGTCGCGGTGGCGTCCGTGCTGGGGGTGCCGCTGGGCACATTCCTCGGTGATCTCGCCGGCTGGCGCAGTGCCTTCGCCGCCGTCGCGCTGGCCGGGCTCGTCCTCGCCGCGGGCCTGGCCGCGCTGTTGCCCGCGCTACCGCCACAACGCGATGCCGCGGCCGCCGCGCACTCGGGTTCGCTCCTGGCGATTCCGGCGGTGCGCCGGGGCCTGATCGTAGTGATTCTGCTGGTGACTGCGCATTTCGCCGCCTACACCTACGTGCGCCCGGCATTGGAGCGGCTGTCGGGAGTGGACGGTGGCGGTATCTCGCTGCTGCTACTCGTCTACGGGCTCTGCGGGATCGTCGCCAACTTCGCCGCGGGCGCGGCCGCGACGCGCCGGGTCCGGCCGACCATGTTCGTGCTGGCCGTCGGGATCTTCGGCGCGCTGGCGGCACTTCCCTCGGTGGGCGCCGCTCCGATCGCCGCCGCGGCGGTCCTGGTGCTGTGGGGTTTTGCCTACGGCGGTGTCTCGGTGGGCAGTCAGCTGTGGGCGGTGCAGGCGGCGCCGGAGCGGCGTGAAGCGGTGGCCGGTCTCTACGTCGGAGCCTTCACCGGAAGTATCGCGCTGGGATCGCTTCTCGGCGGACTGATCCTCGACCGCACGGGAGTGGCGGTGCTGTTCTGGTTGTCCGCGGGTGTGGCGGCCGCCGCGGCCCTGGCCGCGCTGCCCGTCCGCCGGGGCGGGCGGTGAGCCGTTACGCCGCTCGGTCGCCGGCCGCGCCCACCACCGGACGCTCCCGCTCGGGACGCCGGCGGAATCCGCGGACCACCCGACGCCCGGCCAGCAGTAGTCCGCCCAGCGCTATCGGAACGAGGACCGGCAGCAGTATCGCCGAGACGACCAGTACGAACACCAGGACATCCTCGGCGACCGAGATCACCGGGTTCGCGAATCCGCCCGTTGTCGCCGTGCCGGCGGCCCGGACCCCGGTCTGGGTCGCGCTGAAGGTGAGCGCGGTCGGCGCGCCGACGATGATGCCCGCGATCGCCGCCGTGGCCGGATCGGCGGCCTCGAAGACCGACCCCGCCGCGATCGCCCCGGCGATCGGGCCGGTGACAGTACCGATCAGCGATAGCGCGTTGTCGACGAACGGAATGAGATCGGCCAGGAGTTCGGTGGCGGCGGCGATCGCCAGTGCCAGGAGCGCCCCGGTGGACCCGATCCAGGCGAAGGATTCGTTGAGGCCGACACCGAGCAGATCGAAATGCGCGGCGGCGCTGAGCATCAGCAGCGGCAGGAAGGCCCGGAATCCGCAGGCGGCCGCGAGCCCCAGACCCAGGAAGGCGGGAAGCACCCAGCTGGTCACCTCTGCGAGTGTAATCACCGGCGGCGGTCCGGTCCCGGTGGCCGGACCCGGTCAGCCGGGCTGCCCCGGCCGGATCCGCTGCACCAGTTCGGAACTGAGGCGGCGCACCAGTGCGCGCAGGCGTTCGTGGGTTGCCGATTCCGGGTCGGTCAGGCGGAGCTGCAGCAGTTCCCGGCCCGCCGCGTGCAGGATGCGCGCGGTGTAGTCGGGGTCTTCCAGGTCGGGGTCGATACTCAGCAGCAGGCCGACGAAATACTCGCGGACCACCTCCTGCGACTGGGCCAGGCGTTCGTAGAGCTCCGGTGGGGCGCCCTCGGGTGGGAAGAGGAACAGCCGCCAGGTCGCGGGGTGGGCGTCCACCGCGCGCAGCAGGCTGTCGAAAGCCCGCAGTGCGGGGTTGTCGCCGGCGCCGCCGCTGTTGCCCGCGGACACCGCATCGGCGAACTGGAAGCCCGCCCGCTGGGTTTCGCGATCGATCAGCGCGACGAACAGGCCGGGTAGATCGCCGAACTGCTGGTAGAGCAGAGAACGATTGACCCCTGCCGCGTCCGCGATCCGATTCGGTGTCGCCGCGTGGAAGCCGTCGGCCGCGATGATCGTATGCGCGGTATCGAGGATCTGTTCGCGTCGTGCCTCGGCGGTCATCCGTCGTCGGGGATGCGAACTCATACTTGACAGCATAACTAACATTCCGTGAGTATTAACTCACAGACTGTTAGTTGTGGAGGGTTCGATGTCGACGTATTACCCGGAGCTGGCGCGGCGTGTTCGCGGCCAGCGTGAACTCCAGCCCGTTCTCTACGGTGACTTCGACTTCGACCGGCAGCCGTACCGGCTGGCGACCGACCCCGCCGATTCGTCCTCGCTGCCGGCGTGGCTCGCGAAGCGCGAGTCGATCCTGGCCGACGACCGGCTCACCGAACTGATCTCCACCGCCACGCTGCTGGGCGATACCGTCGCGGATCCGCTCGCCGCGCTGAGCGCCGGCCACAGTGTGACCGAACTGGTCACCATGGTCCGGCGGGCCTGCCGGGACGGGATCGAGGCCGTCGCCGACGCGCCGCCGGAACTGGTGTCCTTCCTCGCCGCGATGGAAGCCACGCCCGAGTGGGTCGATATGGATCTGGTCCGCGCGGGCGCCGCGCAGGCCCGCGTCCCCGCGGCGTTGCTGGCCCCGTTCGTGACCCGGGGCGCGTTCATCGCCACGTTCACCAATACCTATGCGGCCCTTCCGATGGCGTTGACCGGCGCCCTGTCGGGGCGGCGGGCCGCTCGCCGCGTCAACGAGACGGCGAACTTCTTCGCGGTGACCACACTGCCCGGAGCGCTCGATCGGCACGGTCCGGGGTTCGAAGCGGCGGCGATGGTGCGCTTGATGCATTCGATGGTCCGCTACAACGCGCTTACCCGTTCGGATCGGTGGGACCCGGACATCTACGGGGTCCCGGTGCCGCAGGTCGATCAGATGCCCGCCGGGATGATCGACCTCTATCTCCTGGCGCTCCGCGTCCGGCGCCAGGGCCGGGCGGAGTTCACCGACGGTGAACGCGCGCAGGTGGAATTCGGTCGCTACCGGTGCTTCCTGCTGGGATTGCCCGAGGAACTGCTGCCGACCACGCCCGCGGGGATCATCCGGGCGTTCCATGCCCGCGCGGCGCTGCTGCGCGACGGTTTCGACGACGCCACCTGCGGCGAACTGATCCGGTCGACGATGGCGGCCTACCTGCGGCAGGGTGACACCCGGTTCGACCGGATCGCCGACTCGGTCGAACGGAGTTACAGCAAGGCCGGTTTCATTCTGGCGTTCTGCCGGGGCCGGCTCCGCACCGGCCGGGCCATGGGCGTGCCGATGGAGGCGGCCGATTTCGCGCGGATCGCGGTGACGGCGCCCTTCGTCCTGGGGCGCCTGCTGATCGTCACGGGTGCGTACCGGATCTCGTGGTTGCGCCCGGCCCTCGACCGGTACCTCACGAGACTCGTCGAGCGCCGGTTGGCCGCGTACGGCAATCCCGAGTTCGTCAGCGACGCGAGTACCTACACCCCGGTCGCCGGCTGACTCGCCTCAGGCGGCGTGGCGCCCGGATGGATCGGGGGTGTCCACGGCCGCGACCGGGTGGTCGACGGACGCCGGCGGATGGATCGGGCCCGTGCTGCGCCCCAGCCGGATTCCGCTGCCGCCGCGACGGAGTGCGATGATCTCGGCGAGAACGGAAATGGCGGTTTCCTCGGGGGTGGCGGCTCCGAGATCCAGGCCGATGGGGGAGGAGAGGCGGCTCAACTCGGATTCGGTCATACCGGCGGCGCGGAGACGGCCCATCCGGTCGGTATGGGTCCGGCGGCTGCCCATGGCGCCCACATAGCCCGCACTCGATCGCAGCGCGATCCGGAGTGCCGGTACATCGAATCGCGGATCGTGGGTGAGAACGCAGATGGCGGTCGACGGCGTGATGGTGGTCTGTTCCAGATAATCCTGGGGCCACATGACCACCACGTCGTCGGCCTCCGGGAAACGTCCGGGAGTCGCGAAAACCGGCCGGGCGTCGCACAGCGTCACGGAGTATCCCAGCAGTTTCGCCGTACGGACCAGCGCATGTGCGATATCGGTGGCGCCGAACACCAGCAGCCGTGGCGGGCGGGTGATCGACGAGATCAGCACCGACACCTCGTCGCCGGCGCAGTCGCCGGACCGGCCCAGCCGCGCGGTCGTCAGCGTGCCGGCGTCGAGGTGGCGGGTGGCCCGGTCGGCGACCGCCGCGTCGAGGAGGGGGTCGCCGCAGGTTCCGGCCCGTGCGGTGGCGGTGACGACCAGGGATCTGCCGAGATGGGCACCGGCGGACACCACGGTGGCGGTGGCGACCGGCGAACTCGCCGCCAGACTGTCCCGGATCAGCGCGAGCCCGGAGAAATCCTCCGGGCCCATACGCCGGACGAGCACTTCGACCGACCCGCCGCACATCAGGGCGACCGACGGGTCGGCGCTGTCGACGGAGTACCGGCGGAGGGCGGCGGTGCCGGTCTCCAGCACTTCGGTGGCGAGGTGGAAGACATCGGCGTCGAGGCAGCCGCCCGAGAGACTGCCGGCGACCGACCCGTTCCGGGCCACGGCCATCACGGTGCCTGCGGGTTGCGGGGTGGAACCCGCCGAATCGATGATCGTCGCTATGGCGCAATCGATTCCGGCCGCCTGCCAACCGGCGACCGTGTTCAGCACCTCGTGCATCCGGACTACCCTCTATCTCGTCTCGCCTGTCCGCGGGCGGGTAGGCACTACCGCTCGCGGGGGCGATCGGCTACCGGTGGCCGCCGTCGGTTCCGCGGTCCAGGTGTCCCGGTGAGACGATCCGCCCAGCGTTGCTCTGGTGGGATGATAGAAAGAATCGTACAGTACCTTGGCGCAAAGCTAAGTGCGACGACTACAGATGGGTTGGGGCAGAGGCAGTGACGGAATCCTCGGACGGTGTCGGTGAGATCATCCGGCAGTGGGCGCAGTCGCGGCCCGAACTCGATGTGTCCGCGCTGGAGGTCTTCGGGCGGCTGCACCGCAGTTTCCTGCTCTACCGCTCGCGGATCAACGGCGTGTTCGAAGAGTTCGGCACCAACGAAGCGGGGTTCGACGTCCTCGCGTGCCTGCGTCGCGCGGAACCGGATTTCCGGCGCACGGCGGGGGAGCTGGCGAAGCAGACGCTGGTCACGACCGGCGGCCTGACCCTGCGCGTCAACCGGCTCGAGGAGGCCGGTCTGGTCCTGCGGGAACGTGACGCCGAGGATGCCCGGGTCGTGTACGTGACGCTGTCGGAGGCGGGGCGCGATCTCGTCGACCGGGTCGCGGATGCGCATTTCGCGGAGCTGGCCCGGATGCTGGTGGGTCTGGATTCGGATCAGAAGGATCGGCTGGCCGGGCTGCTCGGCGTGCTCGAGGGGTCGCTGCGAACGGCGGCACTACCGGAGGACGAGGTGCTCGCGGCCGATCGGCCCGCCTGACCGACCCCGTCTCGAACGCTCCCGGATCCCACGATCTGGGAGCGTTTCGTCGTTTCCGGTGTCCTCTTTGCGAAAAATTTTCCGCCGCCGGGTGTCGCCGGGTCTGCCGTCTCGTTGGGTGTGACCTGCGTCTCTCCGATTATGGCGTCAGGTTCCGGCCGGATTAACCGGCTGTTAATCATCGAATTCGCGGTGCTCTTCCGTTGACCTCTTAGCGGTAAGGAAGTACAAATCTCTTGGAGCCAAGATGTTCGGCATCTGTGGTGGACATCAGCCCGGTCTACACCTTCCTCCCGACAGGAGACGTTCATGACGAAAATCCGCCTCGCGGCCGCAGCCTTGCTGGCCGGCTCGGCGTTGCTGCTGACCTCGTGTAGCGGATCGGGGGAGCGGGCCGCGGCGGCGACCGACGGCACGCTCGAGAAGACCGAGGTGTCGGTGGGCGTTCTTCCGCTGGCCGATTATGCGGCGGTGTACTGGGCGGACGAGAAAGGCCTCTTCGAGAAGGAAGGGCTCACGGTGAAACTCGAGCCGATCCAGGGCGGGCCCATCGGTATCCAGAAGGTCGCCTCCGGTGAACTCGATTTCAGTATCGCGAACTCGATCTCCGCGGCGATCGCCCAGTCCCGGAAAACCCCCATCACGACCGTCGCGCATACGGCCTCGCTCGGAGACGGCAGCGGAATCCTGTACGTGAAACCGGACTCCCCGATCAAATCCCTCGCCGATATCGACGGCAAGACCGTCGGAGTGAACACCACCAACAACATCGGCGACGTCACCATCGCGAATCTCGCGGCCGGCGAGGGCGCCGAGATCGAACCGCGCTATGTCGAGGTGCCGTTCCCCGAGATGCTTCCGGGGGTACAGGCCGGATCGATCGACGTCGGCTACGCGCCGGAGCCGTTCTCCTCGGCGGCGCGCGGCGCGGGTATGCGGGAGATCGCGGATCTCACCACCGGCACCAACCACGCCCTGCCCGCATCGATCTTCGTCGCGGGCGAGGATTTCACCGATTCGAATCCCGACACCACCGCGGCGTTCGCGCGCGCGATCTATGCGGCGGGCGCCGATATCTCCGCCAACGAGGCCGCCTTCCGGGCGTGGCTGCCGGGCGTCGCCAAGGTCCCCGCGGCGGTGGCGCAGTCGATGTCGCTGCCGATCTTCGCGTCGGCGATGGACCCGGCGAAAATGCAGTCCGTCGCCGATATGCTCGCCGCGCAGGGCCTGGTCCCCGACGGCTTCGATGTCACCTCGCACCTCGTCACCCTCGAGGGCTGACCATGATTCTCCTCAGTGAACCGCTCGGCCGGAACAAACAGATCGCCTACGGGATCGCGGGCGTGCTGGGAACGGCCGCGCTGGCCGAAGTGGTGATCCGGACCGGACTGCTCTCCACCCCCGGATTGCCCGTTCCGAGCCGGGTACTGGCCGAGGCCGGCGCACTGTTCGGAGATCAGACGTTCTGGCAGGAGGTGGGCTTCACCCTCCGGGAATGGATGCTCGGTCTGCTGATCGCGGCCGTGGTGGGGGTAGTGCTCGGCGGCCTGATGGGAGCGTTCACCCGGGTGTTCCTCGCCTTCGAGCTCCCGGTCGAGGTCTTCCGGGTGCTGCCCTCGGTCGCACTGGGCCCGATCCTGGTGTTGCTGATCGGTTCGGGGATGCTGCCGCTCTCGATCACCGTGGCACTCGCCTGTATGTGGCCGATTCTGCTGAACACCCTCTACGGCGTCCGCGCCACGGATGTCACCGCCGTCGCGACGGCCCGGACCTTCGGCCTCTCCGAGTTCGCGATCCTGGGCCGGATCAAGATTCCCAGCGCGCTTCCGTTCGCGTTCACCGGGATCCGGATCGCGGCGTCGATCGGACTCATCGTCGCCGTCAGCGCCGAACTGCTGATCGGCAACGGGCAGGGGATCGGCGGCTACATCCTGCTCAACAGCGCCAACGCGACCAACCTCGACACCGTCTACGCCGCGACGCTGGTGGCCGGAGTCCTGGGCGTCGCGGTGAGCACGGCCTTCACCGTTCTCGACAACAAGGTGTTCGCATGGAAGAAGGGGCTGGCCCAGTGACTGTCGTATCCACCGACGAAGCGGGGGTCGCCGCGGCGGTCCGGCGCGCGCCGGAGAAGTCGCCGGCAGTCGGCGCGACCGCGCCGAAACGGAAGAAGCTGTCGCTGCTGCTGGGCAATACCGGGATCCGGCTGATCGTTCCGGTGCTGATCCTGGCCGCCTGGTGGGGGCTGTCGCAGTCGGAGGTCGGATCGCTGATCGTCGCGCCGCCACTGGACGCCTTCCAGCGGGTTTTCACCGATTTCTTCGGCACCGACCCCGGTCGCCTTTTCCTGGGTGACGCGACCTTCGATCATTTCCTGCCGAGTGTCTCGCGCGCGATGGCGGGCTTGCTGCTGGCGGTCGTGATCGGGGTGGGGCTGGGAGTGGCGCTGGGCGCGGTTCCCGTCCTCACGGCGCTGTTCCAGCCGCTCATCCACCTCGGGCGGTCGCTGCCCAGCCCGGCGCTGCTGGGAGTGTTCTTCTTCCTGTTCGGAACCGGGGACAGCCCGAAGATCTTTCTCATCGCGTTCTCCGTGGTGTGGCCGATCCTTTTCAACACCATCGACGGTGTGCAGAGCGTGGGAATCGGCCGGATGCAGGCGGCCGCGGTGTTCAAGATCTCGCGCTGGAATGTACTGACGCATATCGTTCTTCCCGGGGCGGCGCCGAAGATATTCGCCGGAGTGCGCACCGCGATGTCCCTCTCGCTGATCATCATGATCATTTCCGAACTCCAGAAATCCGAGAACGGCCTCGGTTATCTGCTGATCCGGACTCAGCGCAATTTCGACTACACCGGATTCTGGTCGGTTCTGATCGTGCTGGCCGTCCTGGGCGTGGCACTCAACTTCCTTTTCGTATTCGTCGAGCGGCGGGCGCTGGCCTGGCACCGAGGAGTGACTCAGCAAAATGACTAGTACAGAGACGATCACCTCGGCGGAACTGGTCCTGACCGGAATCTCGAAGTCCTACGGAACCAATCTCGCCGTCCGCGATATCACCGCCGGCGCGGCCGCGGGCAAGGTCAGCGTTATCGTCGGCCCCTCCGGATGCGGGAAGTCGACCCTGCTGCGGATCATCAGCGGTCTGGATGTGCCGACCGCCGGCGAGGTGACCTTCAACGGGCGCCGGGTGGCCGGCGTTCCCGACGGGCTGGCCATGGTGTTCCAGGACTACGCCCGCTCGCTGTTCCCGTGGATGCGGGTGGACAAGAACATCGCGTTCCCGCTCAAACACCTGCCGCGGCCGGAGCGCGCGGCCCGGGTACAGGAGGCCATCGACGCGGTCGGCCTGTCGGGTAAGGAGAAGCTCTACCCGTGGCAGATGTCGGGCGGTATGCAGCAGCGCGTCGCCATCGCCCGGGCGCTGGCCAGCCACCCGAAACTGCTGCTCATGGACGAACCGTACGCGTCGGTGGACGCGCAGACCCGCGCCGAGCTCGAGGATCTGCTGCTGCAGATCCAGGCCACGCTCGGCATCACCGTACTGGTCGTCACCCATGATATCGACGAGAGCGTCTACCTGGCCGACCACATCATCGTGCTGTCGAAACCGCCGAGCGTGGTGGCCGAGACGATCGAGGTCGACCTGCCCCGCCCGCGTGATCACATCACCACCAAAACGGATCCGCGGTTCGTCGAGATCAGGTCGCATGTGACGCGGCTGCTCCGCGGCGGGGAGACCACCGGCGCCGCGCCGCGGCCGGTGCCGAGCAAGGCGCGCTGATGCGGACCACGGCCGACGGGTCCGGAATCGTCGCCCAGACCCAGTCGGCACTGGCTCCGTTCCGGTTGTACCGGCCCGTATCGATCGCCGAGGCGACAGCCGTTCTCGCGGCGGACCCGGAGGCGGTGATCGGCGCCGGATGCAGCGATCTCGTGGCCGGGATCCGGGAGGGCCGCGCGCCCGCGGCGCTGCTGTCGCTGCAGAAGGTGGCGGGCCTGAAGTCGATCACCCATGCGGACGGCGTGCTGAGTATCGGGCCGATGGTGACCCATTTCGAGGGGTCGACCAGCCCGGTCGTCGCCGCGGCGGTGCCCGGGCTCGCCGCGGCGTGGTCGCGGATCGCCACCGTGCGGATTCGCTATACCGGCACGGTCGGCGGGAATCTGATGGCGCGGCGGTTCCGCTACGAGATGCCCTTGCTGCTCGATGCCCTCGACGCCCGGCTGACCTCGGCGGACGGCCGCGGTCGTGCAGTGGGTGACCTGTGGACCGACGATACGACCGCGCTGCTCACCGGTATCGCGGTACCCACCGCGGATCTCGTCTGGTTCGGATACGAGCGTTCGATGCGCCCCACGGCCACCGTCGCCCTCGGTATCCGGCGCCGCTCCGGCGGCACCCTGTCCGTCCACGCCACGGCCGGCTCGGAATATCGCCGGGCAATCGCGCTGCGTCTCGATACCGACGTGACGTCGGCAGCCGATATCGACTCCGTATCGGCCGCGGCGGATCTCGCCGCGCAACTCCCGGACGATATCGCCGACTACACCGGGTCGGCCGAGTACCGCAGGCACCTCGTCACCGTGCTCACCCGCCGGCTGCTGTGCGAGGCAGCCGCCGCCCACCACCGTGAGGATCGATCGCATGTCTGACCCCGGGACCGGCCGCGCCGCGGCCGGCGCGTCTGCCACGGACCAGCCCTCGAGTGTGCTGCGCACCTCGATCGAATTCGCCCTGAACGGCGAGAAGCGCACGTGCGTCGTCGATTCCAGCGCTGTCCTGCTCGATGTCCTCCGCGAGAACTTCGGTTGCCGCGGCGTGCGGCGTTCGTGTGAGCGGGGCGTATGCGGGGCCTGCACGGTTCTGGTCGACGATGTCCCGGTCGCCTCCTGTTCGACCTTCGCGTTCGCGGTGGACGGGGCCGGCGTGGAAACCGTCGAGGGACTGGCCGCCGCGGACGGCACGCTCTCCCCGCAGCAGCGGGCGTTCGCGGAATGCGGCGGCTACCAGTGTGGTTTCTGTACCTCCGGCATGCTGATGCTGACCACCGGGCTGTTACGCCGCGAACCCCGGCCCGACCGCGGCACGATCCGGGAGTGGATCAGCTCGAACACCTGCCGGTGCACCGGCTACGAGATGATCATGGAATCGGTCGAACGCGCCGCCGAGCTGACCTCCGCGCAGGACGGGGAGCGCGAATGACGGCGGTATCGGATCGGTCGTTGCCCACGGTGCCGCCGGTCGAGGCGTACACCCATGTGGTCGGTGCCGCCGCGACGACCGGCGGCTACCGGATCACGGAACTGCCGACGGCGCCGCCCGGGCACCGGGTGGCCGGGCGGGACCGTCCGCGGGCGGACGCGACGGCCAAGGTCACCGGGCGGGCCGTCTACGGCGCCGATATCGTGCGTCCGGGCATGCTGCACGCCAAGGTGCTGCGCAGTCCGCACGCGCACGCCCGCATCGTCGCCGTCGACGCCTCGGCCGCGCGGGCGCTGGCCGGCGTCACCGCCGTCGTCACCCAGGACGAGATCGACGGTCTGCAGTGCTACGGGACGATGGTCAAGGACCAGCCGGTGGTGGCGACCGGCGCCGTCCGCTACGTCGGCGATGTGGTGGCAGCGGTCGCCGCGGTCGACGAACGGACCGCTCTCGCCGCGTTGGACCTGATCCGGGTGGAGTACGAGCCGCTGCCCGCGGTGTTCACCGTCGGGGCGGCGCTCGCCGAATCGGCCCCGGTCATCCACCCGGACGAGCCGTTCGGGGCGATCCCGAAATACGGGCAGGGCGCGTCGGCCACACTGCGCAGTGAACCGAACGTGAGTTACGAGTTCCGCTACCGCACCGGATCTCCCGAGGTCTGGGACGATTGCGACCATATCTTCGAGGACACCTTCCGGTTCTCGCGGATGAACCATATGCATCTCGAACCCTTCGTCACGGTCGCCGAGGCGACCTCCGAGGAGATCGAGGTCTGGACCTCGACGCAGTCACCGTTCAACCTGCGCAAGGAACTCGGGCGCGTCTTCGGGTTGCCGGAGAACCGGATCCGGGTGCATGTGCCGTTGCTCGGCGGCGGATTCGGCGCGAAGAACGGGCCCAAGGCCGATCCGGTGGCGATCCGGCTCTCGCAGCTCAGCGGCGGGCGGGCCGTCCGGTTCTGTATGACCACCGAGGAAGTGTTTCTCACGGTCTCGCAGCACGCGGCGACGCTCATCGTGAAGTCTGGAGTGCGCGCGGACGGCACCTTCCTCGCACGGCAGTCGACGGTGCTGCTCAACGGTGGCGCGTACGCCGAGCACAGCCCGGCGGTCGCGGAGAAGGCCGGCTACCGGATGCCCGGCGCCTACCGGTGGCAGCATATCGATTCGGTCTGCAAGGTCGTCACCACCAATACCGTTCCGGCCGGCGCCTACCGCGGATTCGGCGGCACCCAGGCGACCTGGGCCAGTGAGCGGCAGGTCGACCTGATCGCGGACCGGCTCGGACTCGACCCCTACGAGCTGCGGCTGAAGAACCTCAAGGCGCTCGGCGAGGAGTTCGTACCGGGCGAATCCGGAATCGACTCGGATCTGGCGGAGGGGATGCGGCTGGTGGCCGACGCGATCGGCTATCACCGGCGCGAACGCACCGGGAACCGGGGCATGGGCGTCTCGGTCGGCGTCAAGGACGGCGGCGGTATCAACAAACCGGCGATGGCGCGGGTCAAGGTCACCACGCGCGGCGACGTCCTGCTCAACTGCGCCCTCACCGAGATGGGGCAGGGCGGGCACTCCGCGATGGCGCAGCTGGCCGCCGAGGTGCTGCGCTGCGATCCGGACCGGGTGGCCTACGCCCGCATCGATACCGACAACACCCCGTTCGACCAGGGCACCAACGCGTCCTCGGGGGTGGCGGTGATGGGCCAGGCGGTGCGGGCGGCCGCCGAGAAGCTCCGTGATCAGGTACTCGACTGGGCCGGTACGCAACTCGCCGCCGATCCCGCTACCCTCGAACTCGTGGACTGGCATGTCCACGGTCCCGGCGGGCAGGTGCACGATCTCTTCCCGATGATCATGGAAGTCTTCGGCAACACCGGTTTCGAATTCTCCGCCGACGGGTTCTACAAGGCGCGCAACGATCATCACGCGCCGCTCGAGGCGCCGTGCGTATTCTGGGAAATCGGCTGGGCCGCGGCGGAAGTGGAGGTCGACCCCGAAACGGGGCGGATCACCGTTCTGCAACTGGCGGTCAGCGGAGATGCCGGGAAGGTGATCAACAAGATCGCGTGTCGCGGTCAGGACGAGGGGGCCGCGGTGTTCGGACTCGGGCAGGCGTTGTTCGAGGAGATGCGGTACGACGCGAACGGTGATCTGCTCAACGCGGAGGCGCTGCTGTATCGTGTGCCGCTCGCCGAGGACATCCCGGAACGGTTCGTCTCGATCACTCAGGAACAGGGGCACGGGGCCGGGCCGTTCGGCAGCAAGGGGATGGGGGAGGGTGGCATGCTGCCCGTGGCCAGTGCCATCGCCCAGGCCGTCGCCGACGCGGTGGGCGTCCAGCTCACGGAATTACCGCTGTCGCCGCAGCGGGTCTACGAGGCGATCGCCGCGCGCACCGCCGAGGTGCCGCGATGACGACGGCGCCCGGTGGTGTGCGGAGGTCCGCGGATGTGCGCCGGGATCCGGTGCGGGTCTGCGTGCTCGGTTACGGGAGTATCGGTGCCGTGGTGGCCGACCGGCTGCGCCACGGCGACGTGCCCGGCGCCGAACTGGCCGGAATCGTCAACCGGTCACCGGTGGCGGTACTGCCGGCGCCGCGGCTGTCCCTGACCGAGGCGCTGGACGTGGCGGACGTGGTGGTCGAATGCGCGTCGCAGGAGGCCGTCTGGGAGGTCGCCCAGCAGGTCGTGGACGCGGGCCGTGACCTGCTGGTGTCATCGGTCGGGGCGTTGTCGGACCCCGGATTCGCGCAGCGGATCGCCGGCCGCGGGCCGGGACGGGTGGTGTGCACCCATGGCGCCGTGGGCGGCCTGGACCTGCTCGCCGCCGCGCGCGACGCGGCGCCCTTCGAGCGGGTGCTGGTCCGGTCGACGAAATCCCCGGGATCGCTGGTGCAGCCGTGGATGGACGCGGCGCAGCGCGAGCGGATCAGGACCACGACGCGGCGGCTGCGTGTTTTCGCGGGTAGTCCGGCCGAAGCGGCGCGGCTGTTCCCCAAATCCCTCAACGTCGCCGCCGCGGTGAGTTTCGCCGTGAACGATTGGCGGACGGTCTCGGTGGAGTTGTACGCCGACCCCGACGCGGATCTCACCTGTCACGAGATCGAGGCATCGGGCCCGATCGGCAGGTATTCGATCAAGATCGAGAATCTGCCGAGCGCGGACAATCCGCGCACCAGTGCGGTGGTGCCGTACTCAATCCTGCGGACGCTGGCCCACCTGACCGGATATCCGAATCTCATAGCCTGACCGATTCGCCGGCCCCCCGTCGGCGCAGCAGGGCCCGGACCGGGCCGGTGACAACAACTTCACGCAGACATCTTGACGGTAAGTATCTTTTAGCTCAGACTCTTTTACCGAAAGGATTCGGAGCCCGAATCGGCCCGGACAGTGCTGCGACAGAGGAATGGATGAACACTCCGATGGACTTACAGAGCAGCACGAGCACGCGTTCGCCGCAGGGCGGGAACGGTTCCGGGGCGCAGGCCCGGACCACGCCTGCCCGCGCCGCGGATCCCGACCTGCCGCGCAGCGCGCCGGTGCCGGATACGACCGACGAGATCGTCGTCGCCGGCCGGTGGGTGCGCGGATCGGGTGCGGTCATCGAATCGGTCGACCCCGCCACCGGACAGGTGTTCGCCCGCCTGCACGGCGCGGTCGAAGCCGATGTCGAGTCCGCGGTCGCGGGCGGCGCCCAGGCGATCGCGGCGTCCGGCTGGGCCGGACTGCTTCCGCACGAGCGGGCCGCGGTCCTGCACCGGATCGGCAACGCGATCGAGGCCAACGTCTCCCGTATCGCCGCCCTGCAAACCGTCGACACCGGAAAGACCCTCACCGAGACGGCCGCCCTCGCTCGCAGCGCCGCCGGCACCTTTCGGTTCATGGCCTCGGCCCTGGAAACCATGGAAGCGGCCCTCACCCCGGCGCGGGGCCCCTTCGTCACCCTGGCGACCTACGAGCCGATGGGCGTGGTCGGTGCCATCACCCCGTGGAACTCGCCGATCGCCTCCGATGCGCAGAAGATCGCGCCGGCTCTCGCGGCGGGCAACGCGGTGGTAGCCAAACCGCCGGTGTGGGCGCCCTGGGTGACGCTGCTGCTGGCCCGGCTGGCCGAAGAAGCGGGTCTGCCGCCCGGTCTGCTGTCGGTTCTGCCCGGCCCGGGCCGGACCGTCGGCGACGCGCTGGCGCGGCACCCGGGAATCGCCAAGATCTCGTTCACCGGTGGTACCGCGACCGGTCGCGCGCTGGCGCATATCGCCGCGGAGAAGCTCATGCCCGTCACCTTGGAACTCGGCGGGAAATCGCCCACCGTCGTCTTCGACGACGCCGACCTGGAACAGGCGCTCGCCGGGGTGATGTACGGGATCTTCTCGTCGTCGGGACAGAGTTGTATCGCGGGGTCCCGCGTATTCGTGCAGCGTGCGATCTACGACGAGTTCGTCGGCCGTCTGGTCGCGGCGACCACCGCTCTGCGTGTGGGTCCGGGCACCGATCCGAAAACCCAGGTGGCGCCGATGATCACCCGCGACCACCGGGACGGTGTCGCGGCCATGGTCGAGCATGCCGTCCGGGCGGGCGCCACGGTGCTGTGCGGTGGCTCCGTCCCGCCGGATCCCGCGCTCGCCGACGGCGCCTACTACCTGCCCACCGTCCTCACCGGCGTCGCGAACAGCGCGATCATCTGCCAGGAGGAGGTCTTCGGGCCGGTCGCCGTGGTCCTGCCGTTCGAGAACGAAACCGATCTCGTCGAGCAGGCCAACGACACCGTCTTCGGCCTGGCCTGTGGAATCTGGACCGCCGACTACCGGCGCGCCTGGCGTACCGCCCGGGCGATAGAGGCCGGGACGGTGTGGATCAACACCTATAAGCAGTTCAGTATCTCCACACCGTTCAGCGGGCTGAAGGACAGCGGTATCGGCACCGAGAAGGGGCGCGACGGAATCCGCTCCTATATGAACCAGAAGAGCATCTACCTCGACATGTCCGGGCAGCCGCTGCCCTGGGCAGGTCTGTGAGAAGGAAGCACCATGAGCGCTCATCCCTACAGTCCCGCCTTCGGTATCGCGGGTTTCGGATTCGTCTCCGGCGCCCTGTCGGTGGACGAGAACGGTATCGCTGTTCCCGGCCGCCGCGAGGCCCTCGAGGCGGCGATGGCCCGGCTGAGCGAACGACTCTCGACCATCGAGATGACTCTCGACCACGTCGTCAAGACGACCTATTTCGTCACCGACGTCGCGTTGCGGGACGAGGCGAACCGGCATTACGAGGCGGTGTTCGCCGAACCGCGGCCCGCCCGGTCGTTCGTCGAGGTCGCCGCCCTGCCCTACGGCGCGACGGTCGAGATCGAGGCCATCGCGCACCGCGGATAGCACCCGCACCCAGCCAGTGATCACTCACAGAGGAAGGCACACACCATGTCCAGCACCGAGAAGACCGGCGTCGATCTCGACGCCCTGATCGATTCCTGCATCGCGAGCGCGGCTACGCGCTACGAGGACTGGGACACCCTGGGATTCCAGGCGGCCAAGGGCGGCGACCGCTTCAAGCGTGCCCAGGTCCGCTATATCGGATCGGGCGCCACCGGCAATCACGACACCGACAACAAGATCATCAAGGCCGACCACTTCACGTTCTCCAATATGCGCCTGCCCGCGGGCGCGGTCGGGCCCGAACACACCCACCACGATGTCGAAGAGGTCTTCTACGTACTGGAGGGTGAGATCGAGGTCGCCGTCCACGATGTCGAGGACGGGACGAAGAAGGCCGTGCGCACCCTCGGCTACCGCGACCTGATCCGGGTGCCGGCCGGGGTGCCGCGCAGCCTCGCGAACGTCTCGGACGCCGACGCGCTGTTCTGCGTCATCATCGGCACCCCGAAACCGCAGCTGCCCACCTATCCGCCCAGCTCCGAAATGTACGGCGTCACCCGCTGATTCGCGGCGCCACGAAAGCTGAGGAGGACCGATGGACGAACCGATGAGGCGGACGCTGCGCGTCCAGCAGAAGACCTGGGAGGCCGAGGGGGTCGTCGGTGTCACGCTGACCGACCCGTCCGGCGCCGAGCTGCCCACCTGGGAACCGGGCGCGCACCTCGCACTGCGTCTGCCGAACGGTCTCGTCCGCGAATACTCGCTCTGCTCGGACCCGGCGGACCGGTCGCGGTACACCGTGGCGGTGCTGCGCACCCCGGATTCGCGGGGCGGTAGCGCCTACGTCCACGACACCCTGCAGGTCGGCGGGTTGCTCGAGGTCGAAGGCCCGCGCCGGAACTTCGCCCTCGAAACCGCGCCCCGCCACATCCTGGTCGCGGGCGGTATCGGTATCACCCCGATTCTGTCCATGGTGCGGGATCTGCACCGTGACGGAGCGGACTGGACGCTGCTCTACACCGGACGATCCCGGTCGACGCTGGCGTTCCTCGACGAGATCGGCTCGCTGCCCGCCGATCGTGTGACGATCCACGCGGACGACGAGGCAGCGGGCCGGTATCCCGATCTCGCGGGGCTGCTCTCGGGCGCCGAAGCCCGGGCCGTCGCCTACTGCTGCGGTCCCGAATCCTTGATGAGCGCGGTCCGGGACGCCCTGCCGGATCCGGGCCAGTTGCGCATCGAGCGGTTCAAGGCACCGGAACCGGTCACCACGGGCGAGGCCACGGCCTTCGATGTGATCCTCGCCGGTAGCGGCCGGCGGATTCCGGTGGCCCCGGATGTCTCGATCCTCAATGCACTGCAGGACGCCGGGGTACCGGTGGACAGCTCCTGCACCGAAGGGATCTGCGGGACCTGTGAGGTCGGGGTCGTCAAAGGCGATGTCGAACACCGTGACTTCCTGCTCTCCCCGGAGGAACAGGAAACCGGCGGCACCATGTTCGTCTGTGTTTCCCGCTGCCGCTCTGCCGAACTGGTCCTCGACCTGTAACCGGCACCATCGAAAGGAAAGGCCGAACATGCGATTCTCCGGAACCCCGGTCTGCCACCTCAGGGCCCTGCGGTCGGTATCGGTCACGGTGCCCGATCCGGTTCGCGCCCGCGACTTCTATCACGAGGCCTGGGGCCTGAGCACTGTCGACGAGGACGGTGACACCTTCTGGCTGCGGGCCACCGGCAGCGAGCACCACGTCCTGCAACTCGGCGCCGGCGCGGGTAACGCACTGGACCGGATCTCGTTCGCGCTCGGCACCCCGCGCGAGGTCGACGACGCCGCCCGCGCCCTGCAGAAACTGGGTATCCCGCTGCTACGCGAACCGGGCCGGCTCGACGACGCGGGCGGCGGTTACGGCCTGCAACTGATCGATCCGGAGGGTCGCTGTCTGGAACTGTCCGCCGATACCTTCGCCGTCTCGGCGCAGGAACCGGCCGGACGCCGCGCGATTCCCCGCAAACTGGCCCATATCGTCCTCAACACCAGCGATATCGATCGCACCGCGGACTTCTACACCCAGGTACTCGGTATGCGGATCTCGGACTGGTCCGAACACCAGATGACCTTCCTGCGCTGCAATTCCGACCATCATGTGATCGCCCTGAACCAGGCCGATTTCCCGTCGATCAACCACGTGGCCTACGAGATGGAGAGTCTCGACCATTTCATGCGCGGGCTGGGCAGTCTCAAACGCAGCGGTATCACGCCGCAGTGGGGTCCGGGCCGGCACGGACCGGGCGACAACACCTTCTCCTATTTCACCGATCCGGCCGGGCTGGTGTGCGAGTACACCTCCGAGGTCGCCCAGATCGACGAGGACCGGTGGCTGTGCCGGACGTGGAAGCGCACACCCGAGCTCTCCGACCAGTGGGGGACCGCCGGCCCGCCGACGACCACGGTCCGCGCGGCGATGGCGGGAGTTCCCGATCTCGGCCACCGCGGCCGGGTGACCCCGGGTATCGACGACTATTTCTACGGCGACACCGAGACCCGGAGTGTGCCGTGACCGTCGTCGCCGAGCCCGGTGCCGGGCTCACCCGATGGATATCGGCGCGGGGACTCGCGCTCGAGGTCCGCGGTGCGGGTGAACCGGTACTGCTGCTGCACGGTATCGGTGGAAGCGCCGCGACCTGCGGCGCCCTGGCCGAGACATTGAGCGCGGCCGGGTACCGGACCTATTGCTGGGATGCGCCGGGGTACGGGCGATCCGCGGATCCCACGCCCGTCGCCCCCGGCTCGGCGGAGTTCTACGACCACAGCGCGGTCGTCACCGAACTGCTCGCCGAGCTCGGCGGCGAGCCGGTTCATCTGGTCGGCACATCGTGGGGCGGGGTGATCGCGACGGCGGTGGCCGCGTCGAATCCGGCAGCGGTGCGTTCGCTCGTGCTCGCCGACAGCACTCGCGGTTCCGGAGTGGACCCGCAGCGCGCGACGGGGATGCGGGCCAGGGTCGGGGAATTGCGGGAGCGGGGTGCCACCGCCTTCGCGGCGGCCCGGGCGCCACGGCTGGTCTCGCCCGCATGCGGCGCGGCGGTCGCGCGCGCGGTGGAATCGGAGATGGCGCGGGTCAGGCTGCCCGGCTACACCGCCGCGGCCGAATTCATGGCCCGCACCGATACCGGATCGCGCCTGGCCACGGTGGCCGCACCGACGCTGGTGCTGGTGGGAGCCGACGACATCGTCACCGGCGTCGAGGAATCGCGGCTGCTCGCCGAGGCGATTCCCGGGGCCCGTTTCGGGCTGATCCTGGACGCCGGACATGCGGCGATCCAGGAGCGGCCGGCGGCGGTGGCCGCCCATATCCTGCGATTCTGGAAGGACACGGACCTATGAGCAGACTGACCGTTGTCACCGGGGCGGGGCGCGGACTGGGATTCGCGATCGCCGAACGGCTGGCCGCCGCGGGCGACCGGATCGTCATCGCGGAGATGCGCGCCGAACTCGCCGAGAAGGCACAGAACGACCTGCGGGGCAAAGGGTACGACGTGACCTCGGTGGTCACCGATATCGCCGACCGCGATTCGGTGGTGGCGCTGGCCGGCGCGGTGCGGGAGATGGGCGGCGCGGACGCGCTGGTCAACAATGCGGCCCTGGCCGACGGGGTCGGCGGCGACGCCTTCTGGGAACTCGATGAGGGGTTCTTCCAGAAAGTGATGACCGTCAACGCGTTCGGGACCTGGCTGGTGAGCAAACACCTGTTCGCGCAGCTGGTCTCCGGTGGCGCCGGGGCCATCGTGAACGTCGCCTCCGACGCCGCGCTGTACGGATCACCGCGGCTGGTGCACTACGTGGGTTCCAAGGGCGCGGTGATGGCGATGACCCGCACGATGGCGCGTGACGGCGGCCCGCACGGGCTGCGGGTCAACGCCGTCGCACCGGGCCTGACCCGGGTGGAGGCGACGGCGACGGTGCCGGCCGCGAGATACCGGCTCTATGCCGACAACCAGGTACTGGATCGCGAACAGACCCCGGGCGATGTGGCGGGCACGGTGCAGTTCCTGCTGTCGGACGCGGCGAGCTACCTGACCGGCCAGACCCTGGTGGTCGACGGCGGATTCGTCATGCACTGACCGCCGCGACCGGCCTGCCCGAACCTTCCCTCACCAAGGAGACCGACCCGATGGATCTGCAGCTCACCGACCGCACCGTGATAGTCACCGGCGCGAGTTCCGGTGTGGGACTGGCGACGACGCGGATGCTGCTCGCCGAGGGCGCCCGGATCGCCGCCTGCGCTCGCGACCTGGACCGGTTGCGCGCCACGATCGATGCCCTCGGCGCCGATCCCGCCCGGATCCACCTCGCCGCCTGCGATGTCACCGACCGCGACGATGTCGAATCCTTCGTGGCCGCCGCCGCCGGGCGATTCGGTGGTATCGACGGGCTGGTGTGCAATGCCGGCCGCTCGCTGATGGCCACGCTCGGGGAGACGGCCGACGAGCAGATCCGCGCGGAATTCGAGCTGAAGATCTTCGGCTCCTGGAATCTGGTGCGCGCGGCCCGCGGCGCACTCGCCGCCGCCGACGGCGGTGCGGTGGTGAACGTGAACGCGATCCTGTCGCGCCAGCCCGAACCGCGCCTGGCCGTTACCTCGGCCGCGCGCGCCGCGTTGCTCAATCTCACCCATTCCATGGCCGACGAACTCGCCGCGGAGGGCACCCGCGTCAATTCGGTGCTGCTCGGACTCGTCGACACCGGCCAGTGGCGCCGCCGCTTCGAGACCTCGGGGACCGCACTCGACTACGACTCCTGGAGCGCGGAGATCGCCGCCGACCGCGGTATCGGGCTGGGCCGGTTCGGTACCGCCGAGGAGGTCGCCTTCCCCATCGTGACCCTGCTCTCGCCGCGCAGCGGCTACATCACCGGCACCAGCATCGACGTCGGTGGCGGCGTCGGCCGCTACCTCTGACCATCAGCCCACCCGGCGTCGCGCCGATCCCAGAATTCTTCCGGAGGACAGACCATTGACGACCACCGACAGTCCCGGCACGAAGGAGCCCACCGGGGGCGACGTGCTCGTCGGTGTCATGCGCCGGCACGGCATCGACACCGCCTTCGGCGTGATCAGCATCCACAATCTGCCCCTCGTCGAAGCGGTGGCGCGGGAACTGAATTTCGTGGAGGTCCGGCACGAGGCGGCGGCGGTCAATGCCGCCGACGGGTACGCGCGGGCCACCGGAAAGATCGGTGTCGCGATCACCAGCACCGGCACCGGCGCGGGCAATGCCGCGGGTTCGATGCTGGAAGCGCTGACCGCGGGCAGCCGGGTCCTGCACGTGACCGGTCAGATCGAGACCGAGTACCTCGGTTCCGGCGGGTCGACGCGCGGCGTCATCCACGAGGTACCCAAACAGTTGCAGATGCTCGACGCCGTGTCCCGGTACGCGTCGTCCATCGACAGCGCGGCGGATGTGGAAGCGGAACTGGAAACCGCCATCGCCCATATCCTGGCCGCACCGCAGGGACCGGCGAGCGTCGAATGGCCTTCGGACCTGCAATATCTGGCCCGCCCGGCCGATCAGCGCGCATACGAACCACCGGTTTTCGAAACCTCCGCGCCCGACCCCGACGCGATCGCCGACGCCGTCGCGCTGCTCGCGGCGGCCCGGCGTCCACTGCTGTGGGTGGGCGGGGGCGCGGCCGGTGCGGCGGCCGAACTGACAACGCTGCTGCGGACTCTCGGCGCCGGCCTGCTGACCAGCAATTCCGGCCGGGCCATCGTGCCCGAGGACGATCCCCTGGTGATCGGGAACTTCGCGACGGCGCCGGAGATCGCACCGTTACTCGAGGACGCCGATCTGCTGCTGTCGGTCGGCACCCATTTCCGCTCCAACGAGACCAAGAGCTACCACCTGCGATTGCCCGATACCCGGATCCAGATCGATGTGGATCCGGCGGCGATAGGACGGGTCTACCCGGCGAAGGTCGGCATCGTCGGTGATGCGGCGGCCACCCTCGCCGCGATCAACGCTTCGCTGGCCGCTACGTCGGTGGACCCGGACTGGCCGGCCCGGGTGACCGCCGGCCGTACCGCCGCCCGCACGGCGCTGACGAGCTATATCGGCGGTTACGCGGAGATCTGCGAAGCGATGCGGTCGGTGCTACCGCGCGAATCCGTGGTGGCGCGTGATGTGACCATCCCGTCGAGCCAATGGGGCAACCGGCTGCTCCCGTTCTACGAACGGGAGACCAATATCTTCCCCCTCGGCGGGGGTATCGGCCAGGGGCTGGCCATGGGGATCGGCGCCGCGCTCGGCCGTCCCGAGGTGCCGACCGCCGTGATCGCCGGAGACGGCGGGCTGGCCGTACATCTCGGTGAGCTGGCCTCGCTGGCCGGGTCCGGTGCGTGGTGCGTGGTCGTGATATTCAACGACGGCGGCTACGGCGTCTTGCGGAATATGCAGGCGGCCAATGGGTTCGACCGCTCCGGTGTCGATCTGTTCACGCCCCGGTTCGATCTGCTCGCGGCCGCGCTGGATATGCCGTATGCCCTCGTGCAGGGGCCGGGGAAGTTCGAGCAGGCGTTCGCGGACGCGGTGGCGACCCGCGGTCCGGCGATCGTGGAGGTCGATGTCGCGGCCGTCGAACCGGCCCCGGGCGCGTTCACACCGCCCGTGCACATCCCGGTACGGGAGGGCTGAGCCGATGACCCGCGACGAATGGGCCGACGACACCCCCGCCTACCCCCTGGTGTGCCTGCACACCGGACCGGATCCGGCGCTCTGGTTCGCCGGCCAGGTCGAGGCACTCGGCGCGGTCGCCGTGCGAGCCCGCGCGCTGGCCGCCGCCGATCCGGGATCCCTCGAGGCGTGGGTCGACGCCACGGCCTCCGCGGTCACGGCCCTCGGGTACGACCGCGTGCACCTGGTGTCCACCGGCGCCGCGGCCCTCGGCGCCATCGCCCTCGCCGCCCGGCGGCCCGCACTGGTCGCCGGCCTGGTTCTGGGCGATCCCGAGGTCGATCCGGAAGCGGCCGGATACGGCGACCTCCTGGCGCGGGTCATCGCGCCCAGTCTGGTGATCGCCTCGCTTCCCGACGACCGTGTGGATATCGCGCAACCACAGAGCATCGCGGGCGGAATCGACAACGGCGTGTTCGTCGTCATCGACGGCGCCCTGATCCCCGCCCACCGTGAACGCGCCGCCTCGTTCAACGAATGGGTCACCGCGTTCACCCTCATCGCCGAAGGCCTCGATGCGATGGCATCGCACGGACAGGAGACAGCCCATGCCTGACAAGCCCACCGCGCAGTACCTCGAACCCCACCAGACACATCCGGAACCCATCAGTCCCTACGAGACCAAACTCTCCGGCTCCATCATGGAGGTTTTCGGCCGGGGCACCCACGATCTACCCGGCCTGATCGCGGGCCTGAACGATCTGGGTCTGCACGCGCCCGACGGCCGGGCCTGGGACGAGGACAATTTCCGCGCCGAGATGCGACGACTGGGAGCCTGATATGACCACCGCCACCACCTCCGCTCCCGCCGCGACCGGCGGCCCGAAGAAGCGCGCGGTCGGCGTCCGCAAGGAGCTGACCGCCGCCGATATCGCCGCCACCGGCCTGCGTGACCGCTGGTATCCGATCCTGCCGTCTCATATGGTCAAGGCGGGTGAGTCCAAGAAGGTCACCCGCTTGTCGGTGGACTGGGTGCTCTTCCGTGACCCCCGCGGCACCGTCCACATGCTGGAGGACCGGTGCCCGCACCGCAGCGCGCCGCTGTCGCTGGGCCAGCATCTCGGCGACCGGCTCGCCTGCAAGTACCACGGCGTACAGGTGGACGGCACCGGGACCGTCGTCTCCGTACCCGGTATGCCCGGGTGCGCGCTCGAAGGTAAACAGGCGACGGTATCGCTGCGGGTCGTCGAGGCCGCCGACACCATCTTCGCGTTCATCCCGTTGACCGCGGACTCCGAACCCACCCCGTTCGTGCTGCCCGACCGGCTCGGCGATCCGGCCGTCTCCTGGTTCCCGAACTTCGCGGAATGGGCGGGGCCGTGGCGTTTCTATATGGACAATGTGCTCGACCCCATGCACGGCGCCTTCCTGCACCGCGATTCGCATTCGATGTCCGGCGGCGACACCTCCGCCCGCTTCCGGATCCGCGAAACCGATCGCGGCTTCTTCTTCGAGAAAACCGATCAGGTCGGCGTGAACTTCGACTGGGTCGAATACGTGCGCGGTTCCATGGATTACGTCGATCTGGAGATCCCGTACGCCCCGAACGCCGGACCGGGTGGAGTCTTCGGCATCGTCGGCATGGCCACCCCTGTCGACGCCGGCAATTCGGCGATCTTCCACTGGCGCACCCGCCGGGTGGACGGCTGGGAGCGCGAGGTGTGGCGGTTCCTGTACCGCACCCGGCTCGAGGCCCGGCACTGGGAGGTGCTCGAGCAGGACCGTGAGGTGCTCGAGGCGCTGGCCGCCGACGCCGATCACGAAGAGCATCTGTACCAGCACGATCTGGGAGTGTCGCGGATCCGCCGCATCTACCGCGCCGACGCGCGGAAACAGGCCGCGATCCTCGCGGGAGAACCGGTATGAACCCGGCCCCCGCCGATACCGGCGACACCATGATGCTGACCGTGTTTCTGCGGCACGACCAGTCGCAGAACCTGGAACAGATCCAGGGCACGCTCGACGACGCCGGCTGGTGGCAGCACTTTCCACCGGAGGGTTGCGAGGTCGTCTCCTGGGTGGTCGCGATGGGCGTCGGTCAGATCGTGACGCTGCGGCTGCCGGTATCGCGGCTCGCCGCGGTCAACGTCGAACTGGAGCGGCGGGCGTGGGGGGTCTTCCGGACCGATTTCTACCCGACCTACGATTTCGTGCCCGTTCGCGAGCGGCTGGCCCGCGAATCCGCCGAGCGGCAGCGGGTCCGGGCATGACCCGGGTCGCCGTGGACACGGTGCCCGACGCGCCCCGGCCGGATATGTTCAGCAACGCCCGGCGGCACGGCGATCAGTTCTTCCTCTCGGGGATGCATGCCGGCGGGCCCGATGGGATCGTCGGCGGGGCGGATACATATCTGCAGGCGCAGGAGGCGTTCCGGCGGGTGCGGGCACTCACCGAGGCCTGCGGCGCCGAGGTGGACGACATCCTCGTCCTGCGCGTCTATCTGACCGATATCGCCGATAAGGCCGCCGTCGGCAGGGCTCGCGCCCACGTTTTCTCCGGTGATTTCCCGTGCTCGACGCTCGTCGAGGTATCGGCGCTGGTCGAGCCCGGGCTGACGGTGGAAATCGAAGCCCAGGGAATCATCGGCTCGCGCACCGGATCCGGTCGAGATCGAATGTCGGAACAGATAAGGAAGAGCTCATGAGCAAGGCACCGAGGGTGGCCGTCTGCGGAGCGGGTATCGGCGGTCTGACCGCGGCCCTGGCCCTGCGGAAGGTGGGTATCGACGCGCGGGTCTTCGAGCGGACCGGCCGATTCGCCCGGGTCGGGGCGGATATCAACCTCACACCCAATGCCGTCCGGGCGCTCGACGGGCTCGGTGTGGGTGCGGCGCTGCGGGATTCGGCCGCCCGGCCACAGTTCCGGATCAGCCGGATGTGGGATACCGGCGCGGAGACCTCCCGGCTCGAGATGGGCTCGGCCGCGGAGCGGCGCTACGGGTCACCGCAGCTCACCCTGCACCGCGGTGACCTGATGGCCGCACTCGAATCCGCCCTGCCCGGCGAATCGGTCTCGATGGGCAGGCAGGTCGCCGATATCCGCGACGGGGTGATCCATTTCGCCGACGGCGGTACGCACCACGCCGAGGTGATCATCGGGGCGGACGGTATCCATTCGGCGGTCCGCACCGCGCTGTTCGGCGCGGAGAACCCCACCTTCAC
Source organism: Nocardia sp. NPDC049935 (assembly GCF_055586645.1). Lineage (NCBI taxonomy): Bacteria > Bacillati > Actinomycetota > Actinomycetes > Mycobacteriales > Nocardiaceae > Nocardia > Nocardia sp. NPDC049935. The sequence goes on from NZ_JBVJHV010000001.1 coordinate 985,632, forward strand.
CGGTGTGGTGGCCTTCCGTGCCGTGGTACCGGCCGCGGCGGTCGCGTCGGTGCCGAATCTGGACTGTTTCACCAAATGGTGGGGGCCGGACTCCTCGACCCAGATCGTGTCCTTCCCCCTGAGCCAGGGGAAGGACATCTTCATCTTCGCCACCTGCGCGCAGCACGAGTGGACCGAGGAGTCCTGGACCACGCCCGGCAGCGCCGACGAACTGCGCGAGCTGTACCGGGACTTCCACCCGGAGGCTCGCGCCCTGCTCGACGCCTGCGACGACGTCCTCAAATCCGCCCTCTACGTGCGCGATCCGCTCCCCGCCTGGACCGTGGGCACCACCACGCTGCTCGGCGACGCCTGTCACCCGATGATGCCCTTCATGGCCCAGGGCGCGGGCCAGGCCATCGAAGACGCGGTGGTGCTGGCCCGCTGTCTCGCCGCCGACGGCTTCGGCTCCGCGTCCGGGGCGCTTGCCGGATACGAGAACCTGCGTAAGGACCGGACCGCGCGGATCCAGCGCGGGTCCCGGTCCAACGACTGGCTCAAAACCGCCGGTAACGGCGACTGGGTATACGAATACGACGCCTGGAATGTGCCGTTGACCGGTGCATGACCGAAACGCCGCCCCCGCCACGGCTGCTGCCGCTACCCCGCGGCTGTCAACACCTGTGCGGTCCGCTGCGCGCGGACGGCCAGCCCGGCGATGCTCGAGGTGATGAACGAATCACCGCCGTGCAGGTCACCCAGGATATGGACCCGCGGGTCGGTGGAAACCAGCCCGCCTTCCGGGTGACGGGCGGCGAGCCCGGCGGAAACCAGGGATCCGACCAGCGTCTCCGCGCTGGCCGGAACGGTCTGCGGCGCGGGATTCACCGCGTTGATCACGATTGCCGCGGCCGAGTCGCCGGCGCCCCCGCGCATCCGGAACCCTCCGGAGACGGGTTCGACGGTTCGCAGACCACCCGCTACGGAGAGCTGACCGGAATCGAGCAGCCGCAGCACCGTTGCCGCGTTGATCGGCACCATGGGCGAGGCGAGTGCTGTCGCTGTGCGGAAATACCCGCGCAGGCGGTCGCGGTCGGCGGCGGGTAACAGCGGCCATACGAACGGTCCGAGCATATGCGCCGACTCCTGGATCAGCCGCCGGCCGATCCGGAGGTCGCCGACAGCGCCGAACTGTCGCCGGATTCTCGCGACCGGGTCTTCCCCCGGGGCGAGTATCTCGGCGGCCAGCCCGTCGGCGTCCTCTCCGGCCGCGGCGAGTTCTTCCCGGACGAGGGCGATGAGTGCGTCGAGGGTCACCGAGCCGTGTGCCCGGTGCCACTCGTCGATCCGTTCGCGCGTGAGCACCCGCGGCCGCCGGTCGATCGGTCGTTGCCAGATATGGGGTAGTTCCCCACTCCGGGAGTACAGCGTGATCGGGCCCCGGTGGCCGCGCGCGGCGAGCGAAACGACGATATCCACTGCCGTCAGGCCACTGCCGACGACGGCGACCGCGGCACCGGCGGGAACTCCGTCCAGAGTGGTCGCCAGCGGGTACGGGTCGGGGATGTAGCCCGGACAGCCGGTCAGCCGATAGGGATCCGGAGGAGTTCCGCCACCCACGCCCAGGACGATACGGGTCGCCGGAAGGCGTCGCCCCGAGGCGGTCAGGGTCTCGAATCCGGTTCCGGTAGAAGTGATTCCGGTAACGCGATCCCGGACGATGCGGACCTTCCACCCCTGCTCGCTCAGTGCCGCGACCGCCTTTTCGGCGGAGTGTGCCAGATAGTCCCCGTAGACGGCTCGGGGCACGAGTGGGCACCCCAACCGCTCGTCGAGATAGGCGGTGCCACTGTCGCCCAGCCAGCGCGCGTAGTGGTCGAAATCGCCCGCCCGGATCGACATGAGCCGGGGCGGCGTGTTGACCAGCACCGAATCCAGATCCGGGGTGTAGGGGCGGCCCCGCCACAACTGCGGCGCCGGTTCGAAGATCGTCGCCGTGCCGTTTCCCCGCTCCACACCCTCCGGTCCGCGGACAGCCAGTGCGTCGAGCAGGGCGACCGACGCGGCTCCCGCGCCGATGATCGCGATATCCATATCGTCCTCTCTTCTTCTGCGTGCCATTCGACAGTCGACGAGCCGACGGGATCGGACCATCCCCCGGCCGAAGGTGAACGGCCGGACCACAATCCCCCGAACGCGGGATTGCCGCGCGCTACGGGACGGGCAGGATGGAGGGATGGCGGAGGAACAGACGATGAGCGATGCGCAGCGCGGCATCCTGCGAACGGCCGATCGGGCCGGCGACGCCCTGGGCGTGTTCCGGAACGTCTCGGCCGGACTCGGCAGGGTTGTGCCGTTCGATTCGGCCGTCTGGACGTCCGCCGACCCCGAAACAGGTCTGATGACCGCTCCGATGCTGGTGCAGAACCTGGGGTCCGGTGAGGGATGCGCCGCCTACTGGGAGAGCGAACTGCTCGAAGAGAATATCGTCCCGTTTCGCGAACTCGCCTGCGCCGCGGTACCGGCCGCGTCGCTGCGGCGGGCGACCGGCGACCTCCCGGCACGCAGTGCGAGGTTCCGGCGGCTGCTGGCCGCGCAAGGTGTGCACGACGAGTTGCGGGTGGCGCTCCGCATCGGCGCGCGGCCGTGGGGGCTGGTGAGCCTCTTCCGCCAGGACAGGCCCTTCGCCCCCGAAGAGGTGGAACTGCTCGCCGGACTCTCCCGGCCACTCGCGGCGCGACTCCGTGGGTTCGCGGGGCCGGTACCTCCGGCGACCGGTACCGGCACGCCCTCGCCCGGCCTGATCCTCTTCGACGAGTCCGGTCGAGCGTTGTCGATGAACGAGGAAGCCCGGCAGCACCTCGCGGAGTTGCCGGCCGGACCGTCGGTCCCCTCGGCCCTCGGCCCCGATCTGCGGTTGCCCATCTGGGTCCTCGGCACGGTCCTGCAGGCCCGGGCGGTGGTGGCGGGACTCGACGACGGCCCCGCCCGGCTGCGGATCCGCACCACCGAAGGGCGCTGGTTGTGCTGCCATGCCTCGACGATGCGGGGTCCGGGCGCGCAGCCGGGCCCGATCGTCCTGGTCATCGAGCCCGCGACGCCGGCCGATGTGGCGGCTCTGATCGCCGAGGCCCACGGTCTGACCGGCCGGGAACTGCAGGTGACCCAGCTCATCGCCCGCGGTCTGGGAACCGGCGAGATCGCCGCGGCGCTGTTCCTCTCACCGCATACGGTCCGCGATCACATCAAATCGGTCTTCGCCAAGATGAAGGTCTCCAGCCGGGGCGAACTGGTGGGCCGACTGTTCACCGAACACTATTGGCCGGCCTTACCGGAACCGTCGCCGGTGACCGGAACGGCGCGTGGGCAGATAGTCCGGGTGGCCGGCTGAGGGCGGTGGGTCGCCGCTACCGGTTGCCCGCCGCTTCCCCGATACCGGGCACAGGGGTAGTGGTGCGCCGGGGAACGACGATTACGCGCGCGGCGGCTACCGCACCGAGGCCGATGAGGCCCACACCCGTGATCCATAGTGTCGGACCGAACGCGGAATCGGTGGCCAGGAGCAGGGCGCCGCAGACCAGCGGGGCGGTGCCGCCGCCCAGGACGGTGCCGATGTTCTGACCGAAGTTGGACGCGGTGTAGCGAATATGCGTGGGGAACAATTCGGCGATGTAGCCGAAGCCCGGCGCCATGACCATATTGGTGAGCACCAGGTAGATCCCCATCGCGACGAACAGCAGGAGCGGATTCTCCGTGGCGGACAGCAACCAGAACAGCGGTACCGAGGTCACGAGAAAAGCGGCGAGAAGGCAGGTGAGCATCCGCGCCCGGCCGAATCGGTCGGTCAGCGCACCGGACAGCGGGACCCAGAGTGCGCCGAACACCATCGCGCTCGCATAGGTGATGAGAACGGTGGCGGTCGGCAGGTCGCGGTTGCCCGCGAGGTACACGCCGAACCATTGCGCCACCCCCGCGGTTCCGTTGACGCCGATGGCGACACCGCCCGCCACCAGCATCGGACGCCAGTGTTCGCGCAGGGTCTCGGCCAGCGGGGAACGCGCCACCGCGTGCTGCCGCGCCAGCCGGACGAACTCGGGGGAATCCTCGATCCGCCGGCGCAACAGGAAGGCGAGCAGCGTCAGCGGGCCGGCCACGAGGAACGGGATCCGCCAGCCGAAATCGGTCATATCGTCCGCGGATACGTTGAGCGCCAGGATCGCGGCGAGAACGGCGCCGCTGGAACCGCCGAGGCCCGCGCCGAACGGAGTCAGCGAACTCAGCAGCCCGCGCTTGGCCGGCGGCGCGGACTCGATGACGTAGGTCACCGAACCCAGCATCTCGGCCCCGGCCGAGAGTCCCTGCCCGATCCGCAATGCGACCAGCGCGAGCGGTGCGAGGACGCCGATCGAATCGTAGGTGGGCAGGAACCCGATCGCCACCGAGCAGCCGCCCATGAGGACGACCGTGGCCATCAGGGCCGTGCGCCTGCCCTGCCTGTCGCCTATCCGGCCGAAGACGATTCCCCCGATCGGCCGGGCTACGAATCCCGCGCCGAAAACGCCGAGGCCGACCAGGAAGGAGGTGGCGTCGTTCTCGGACGGGAAGAACAGTGGTGCGAAATAGACCGTGAGGACTCCGTAGAGAGCGAAATCGTAGTACTCGATGAAGGTTCCGGCGAATCCGGCGGCGGCGGCCCGGCGCGCGGTCCGCGGAGCACGTTCCGGTCCGGCTGGTGCAGGATCGGGAGAGGTGGCGGTCGAACTCAACTCCGGGCTCCTTCGGGTTCGGGCAGCTACTCACCGTCGCGGAGCGCGTACGAGTGCATTACCGAATTGATTACAGTATATGGGACATCAAGCGACGCGGTGGGGTATGGAGGTCGAACGGCCCGGTTTCGAGGCGGCGGGGCCGATCTGCGGAGATCGCGACAGTCGCTTGTACTGTAATGTATACGATAACAGTATCGGCAGTGTGCTGATGTGCAGCGCCCGGAGGCGGTGCGGACGAGATCCGCGGTGGTGCCGGGGCGACCGGAACGAGGTGTGATGAACGGGACCGACAAACCCCTGATGGGCAAAACCATGGTGATGTCGGGGGGAAGCCGTGGTATCGGGCTCGAGATCGCCAAGCGCGCGGCTGCCGACGGCGCGCGGATCACGTTGATCGCCAAAACCGATCAACCCCACCCGAAACTTCCGGGCACCATTCACGCCGCCGGTGCGGAAATCGAGCGTGCTGGGGGCTCGGTCCTGAAGTTCGTCGGCGATATCCGCGACGACCGAGCCGTGGCAGCCGCCGTGGCGGAAACGGTACGCCGATTCGGCGGTATCGATCTGGTGATCAACAACGCCTCGGCGATCGACCTGGCCGATACGGAAGCACTGTCGATGAAACGCTACGACCTGATGCAGGACATCAACTGCCGGGGGAGCGTCCTGTTGTCCAAACTCAGTATTGCCGCACTGCGCGAATCCGCCCGGCGTGGTCGCAACCCGCATATCCTCACCCTGTCGCCACCGCTGAACCTCGAACCGCGATGGGCCGGTGCGCACCTGGGGTACACGATCGCCAAGTACGGAATGTCTCTGACCACGTTGGGGCTGGCCGAGGAACTGCGCGCCGACGGAATCGCGGTCAACTCGCTGTGGCCACGTACGACCATCGCCACGGCGGCCATTCGCAACCGTCCCGGCGGCGCCGAACGCAGTGCCTTGTCGCGTACTCCGCAGATCTGTGCCGATGCCGCCTATCTGGTCCTGACCTCACCGTCGGCGACCACCACGGGGAATTTCTTCATCGACGACGAGGTGCTCGAATCCCGGGGGGTCACCGACCTGGACAAGTACCGTGTGACCCCCGGTGACGGTCCGCTCACCACGGACCTGTTCCTCTGAGCCCCACCGCTGAGACCGGGAGCTCCGGGAAGCCGAGCGCGCCGGCCGGATCTCGTACAGGACGATACGGAGTAACGCAATGGACGCCGAACCCGCGCTGCGGCAGCAACAGAACGGCGGGGTGCTGACCCTCACCCTGAACCGCCCACACCGGAAGAACGCGATCACGCTCGCGCTGTGGATCGCGCTACGCGACGTGCTGGCCGATGCCGCTCACGATCCGGCGGTGCGCGCGGTGATCCTCACGGGCGCCGGCGGGGCATTCTGCTCGGGGGCCGATGTCGTCGACAGTGATCCCTACGCCCCACCCTTCACCAAATTGCGGGCGATATCGGCGGTCGCCCAGCAATTGCACGACCTGCCCGTACCGACTCTCGCCAAGGTCCGGGGTGTAGCGGTCGGCGCCGGATGGAATCTGGCGCTCGGGTGCGATCTCGTCGTCGCGACCCCCGACGCGAGCTTCTCCCAGGTCTTCGCCCGGCGGGGACTATCGGTCGACTGCGGCGGTTCCTGGCTGCTCCCGAAACTCGTCGGCGTTCAGCAGGCCAAGCGACTGGCCCTGCTCGCGGAACACATCGACGCGGCGGAGGCGCACGCGCTGGGGCTCGTGACCTGGATCCGAGGCGAGGGAGAGATCGACGGCTTCGCCGACGATCTCGCCGCGCGACTCGCGCAAGGGCCTCCTGTCGCGCTCGCGCACACCAAAGCGCTGATCAACGAAGGCGCCGACCGGACATTGCGAGAAGCGCTCGCCGGCGAATCCCGGGCCCAAGCGGTCAACTTCGCCACCGGTGATGTGCCGGAGGCCTACGCGGCATTCACCGAAAAGCGTCCGGCGCAATTCTCCGGTTCGTGGAACGTGCGCCGAATCGATTCCGAATAGGGCGGCGGGGCCGGGGCCACACGCCGGGTGTGCGATAAGCCCTATCGCACACCCGGGCGAGGTTCGAGGTCACCGATCCGGCTACCTGCCCCAGGGGACGGCTTTGACGAACCCCCCGGCGTCGACCCGCAACTGACTTCCCGTGATGTAGCGGGAGTCGTCGGAGGCGAGGAAGACGATGAGATTCGATACGTCCTGCGGTTCGATGTAGGGGATGGGCATCGCCTGCATCGCGGGGAACGCGGCCTCGGCCTCCTCGCGGGTGGGGGTCTCCTTGTCGGGGCGGAAGACCTTGTACATACCCTCGTTGTGCAGCATATCGGTGTTGACGTTGGTCGGATGCACGGCATTGATCCGGATCATCTTGCGCGCCAGCTGGTTGGACAGATCGTTGACATAGTGGGCGACGACCTGTTTGGCGAGACTGTAGGCCGATCCGCCCGGTCCCTGTTTCGTCGAGCTACCCAGTTGTGCCGCCAGTGATCCGGTGGCGATGATCGACGCGCCTTCGCCGAGATGGGGCAGGCTCGCCTGGACCACGTTGAAGACACCGGCGAGGTCGGTATCGATGGTGTCCGACCAGGATTGCAGCGTCTGGGCCTTGCCCATCGGCGCGATTCCCGCATTGGCGACCACGATGTCGAGGCGGCCCAGCTCCTCGACACCCTGCCCGATGGCGTTCCAGACCGCGCCGCGCTCCCGTACATCGACCACGACGGGATGGGCCCGCACCCCTTCCTTCTCGATCAGCCGTACCGTCTCGTCGAGCTGTTCCGGCCGGGCCAAGGGGTAGGTGTTGCCCTCGAGGTCGGCGCAGATGTCGAGGGCGATGATGCTCGCGCCCTCGGCGGCGAGGTTGATCGCATGCGAGCGGCCCTGTCCGCGGGCGGCGCCCGAGACCACCGCGACCCTGCCATCCAGTTTTCCCACTGGTTGTCCTTTCCTTCGTGCTGTGATCGGTCTCGGGTTTTGTCAGCCGCGAGAACGGATCCGGTATCCGAGCGTTTTCGTTTCGAGGTACTGCTGAAAACCTTCGAGCCCGCATTGGCGGCCGACGCCGCTGTTCTTGTAGCCGCCGAACGGGGCGTCGGCGCCGTAGAACATGCCGCCGTTGACGCCGACGGCTCCGGCCCGGATCCGGCGGGCGATCCCCATGGCGCGGTCGGTCGAGGCGGACAGCACCGCGCCGGCGAGGCCGTAGGCGCTGTTGTTCGCGATGCGCAGGGCCTCCTCGTCGTCGGAATAGGGGATCATCACCAGGACGGGGCCGAAGATCTCGTCCTGGGCGATCGGCAGGCCCGGGTCCTCGCAGACGAAAACGGTGGGCTCGGCATAGAACCCGCCGGTGAGGTGTTCCGGGAGGTCTTTCGGCGTCCCTCCACCGGTGATCAGGCGGGCGCCGTCGCGCACCGCCCGGTCGTGGGAGCCGAGGACTCGAGCGCGTTGCGCCGCGCTGATCAACGGTCCGACAACAGTCTCCGGAGCTGCCGGATCACCGACGGGTACCGCCTGGAACGCGGCCGCGACGCCGTCGACCATCTCGTCGAACATCGAGCGGTGCACCAGCATGCGGCTGGTGGCGGCACATGCCTGACCGGCGTGTACACATACACCGGCGGCGCTGCGCAACGCGGCCCGCGGGTCGGCGTCGTCCAGTACGACGAGGGCGGATTTACCGCCCAGTTCGAGGAATGTCCGCTTCATCGTATCGGCGCCCTGCCGCATGAGCATGCGGCCGACGGCGGTGGATCCGGTGAAGGAGACCATATCGACCCGTGGGTCGGTGGCCAGAAGTCCGGCGACCTCGTTCGACGGGGTCGGCACGACATTGACCACGCCCGGGGGGATATCGGTCTTCTCCGCGACCAGTCGTCCGAGCCGGGTGGCGTTCCACGGCGTGTGCGGGTCCGGCTTGAGTATCACGGTGTTACCGGCGGCGAGGGCGGGTCCCAGCTTGTTGAGCACGACCTCGACGGGGAAGTTCGACGGACAGATCGCCGCGACGACGCCGACCGGTTCCTGAACCACCGTGCGGACGTTGCGGTCGCCGAAGAGTCCGCCGCCGGTGAGTTCACGCTCCCAGCCGAACTCGTCGATCAAGCGGGCCGGATACCGCAGTGCGTCGGCGAGTGGCCAGTCGAGCTGGGCGATATAGGTGGTGGAGATCGGGCAGCCGACTTCCGCGACGAGCTCCTCGCGGAGCTCGGCGGTCTCGGATTCGAGGGCGTCCTGGAGTTGTTCGAGGCACCGCTGCCGCAGTGCGGGGTTCGTCGGCCAGTCGGACTCGTCGAACGCGCGGCGTGCCGCCGCGATCGCGCGGAGCATATCCTCGGGGCCGGCAGCGGCGGTCGTGCCGAGAACCTGCCCGGTCGCGGGGGCGATGTTGTCGAATTGTGCCCCGGATGCAGCATGGACCAGCTCCGCGTCGATGAGCATCCGGGTTTCGGCGCGTTGGGCGACCCGGGCGCCCAGTTCCGGGCCGGTAGCCGTGTTCTCCCCGGTGTCGCTCACATCGGCCTCCTCTACTGCGGTGTGTGACCCACGGACTGTAAGTCTGCTTACGGTATCAAAAACCGTATGGCTTACGGTAGCCTGACTGTGCCGCTTGCGACGGCGGTCCGGGCCATCGGCGTCCGGTGTGCTCGGAGGGGTTTGCGTCCCGGCCGGGTTCCGCTGTGGCCGCGCCGACTGCTCGGTGTGGCTCATGAAACCGCGCGATTGTAGTTGCAACGGTAAGCCATACCGTATAGTTCTGGTCGGGTGGCCGGGTTGTCATAGTGGCACCCGGTTCTCGGGCCCTGCAGGAGAGGAGGAGTCGCGAAGGCGGGCGCCCGGGGTGGGTTGTTGTTCTGTCGGCGGGGCGAAGCAATCGGAAATACGCAATTTTCAGAAAGTGCCGGCTTTCTCGGCGGCTCGCGCACGATTCGGTGCCGCGAGTATTCGGTCATTTCCGTTTCTATGTGACCGAAAAATCGCCCCTGAAAATTGTCGAAAACAGTATTGACGCATGTTGTGAGCTGACGCACACTCTAGTCTCGGAATGGTCGCAGGGCTCTGATTGGAGACTTCGAAAGATGATGATCCGGCCAGGGTCCGGGGTGTCGGCCCGAATGACGACTACCGGAAGATCCGAAAATGATTTCCCGGTAGTCGATACCTCGTCCAGTCAGGTGCTCTCGTGGTTCCGGGGGTATTTGGATCGGCATCCGGGAACCGCGCTGGCCACCGTCGGGAGCCAATTTCTGCTGGGTGTCCGTACCGTGCAATTCCTCGTCGCCGATCTGATCGCCGGCCGGCTCGCTTTCGGCGAGTGCGTGCGTCAGGCGGCGTTCATGGCGTCGGCGGCCGTGGTACCCACGATTTTCGTTTCGCTTCCGATCGGTGTCACGCTGTCCATCCAGTTCGGACTCATCGCCGGCCAGGTCGGGGCCACATCCCTGGCCGGCGCGGCCAGTGGACTGGCGGTGATCCGGCAGGGTGCGCCCATGGTGGCGGCCCTGTTGATGGCGGCGGCCGTGGGCTCGGCCATCTGTGCCGATCTGGGATCACGCAAGATTCGCGAAGAACTGGATGCCATGGAGATCATGGGTGTCTCGGTGATCCGGCGATTGGTGGTTCCGCGTTTCTTCGCGGCGATCGTCATCGGTGTCTCGCTCACCGGAGTGGTGTGTTTCGTCGGATATATAGCGGGTTTCGTTTTCAACGTCGTAGCGCAGGGGGGTGCGCCGGGAAGTTTCGTGGCCACCTTCGCCTCGTTCGCTACCGTCGGTGATCTCGTCCTGACCCTGATAAAGGCAGTGGTCTACGGTGCGATTGTCGCCGTCGTGGCCTGTGAGAAAGGTCTGAACACGAAAGGCGGGCCTGCCGGTGTAGCGAATGCCGTGAATTCTACAGTGGTCAGCTCGATAATTCTGCTCATGATCGTCAATGTTGTATTCACGCAGTTGTCCATGCTGCTATTTCCCAGGCAGGGTTTGTAATGGCATCCCGGTATTATCCGGCCGGAACTCGCGCGCTCGTTCGGTCGTCCGCCGAGCTGGCCACGGTCTTGGCGCGGCTCGGGCACATGTTCACGTTCTTCTTCCGGGCCGTAATAGGTATTCCGGTGATGCTGCGCCACTATCGCAGCGAATTCATGCGGATCCTGTCCGATATCGTCTGGGGTAACGGCTCGATCGTCGTCGGCGGCGGTACAGCCGGAGTGATCATCGTGCTGGGTGCGGCCGGCGGCGCGATAGTCGGGCTCGAAGGATACAACGCCCTGCACCTGCTGGGTATGGAACCCGCGGTCGGGCTGATTTCGTCCACGGCGTCGACCCGGGAACTGGCTCCCATCATGGCGTCGCTCGCCTTCGCTGCCCAGGCCGGGTGCCGATTTACCGCGCAACTCGGCGCGATGGGTATCGCCGAGGAGATCGATGCAATGGAATCCATGGCGATTCGATCCATCGCATACCTGGTCAGTACCAGGGTTCTCGCCTCGGTGATCGCCATCATCCCGCTCTATCTGGTGTGCCTGGCGGCGAACTACATCGCGGTCGAAGTGATCGTGGCATCGTCCGGGGGATTGTCGGGTGGTACGTATCAGCACTACTTCCAGCTTGTTCTCACCGGCCCCGATATCGCGTATTCGCTGGTGAAAGCCGTGGTTTTCGTCGTGCTCACCACGACGATCCAGTGCTACTACGGTTTCTACGCCGCCGGTGGTCCGCAGGGCGTAGGTATCGCGGCGGGCCGGGCGATGCGGGCGGCGATCTCGGTCATGATCGTGGTCAATCTACTGCTGACCGTTGCCTTCTGGGGTATCGGTACCAGCGCCAGGCTCGGGGGGTAGGCGTGCCGACGTTGTTCGACAAAGACGGCCGGGGGCCCTCGCTGCTCGCCCTGGTGCTGCGTGGAATCCTGCTGGTCGCCGTTATCGTGGTGTTCGTCGGTGCGGTTCTGATGAAGTCGGCGGGCCGATTCGACAGTCACGCCGAAGTGGTCGCGCTGCTCGACGAGGTGGGCGACGGCCTGCCCCCGCGTTCGGATGTCAAATTCCAGGGTGTCCTCGTCGGCACCGTCGCCGAGGTAACTCCGGCCACGGACGACGGTCCCAGCCGGGTCCGGCTGGAACTGGATCCCCATCACCTCTCGGATATCCCCCGCACCGTGACGGCCCGGGTGGTGCCCAGCAACCTGTTCGCGGTCTCCTCCGTGCAATTGGTCGACAACGGGCCGGCCCCCGGGCTGTCGGCAGGAGCGGAGATCTCGCAGGACAGCAGCCTGTCGACGGTTCAATTCCAGACCGCGCTCACCAAATTACGCGATATCGTCGCCGCGAGCGCCCGTATCGGTGCCAGTGACACCGTGGGTGTCCTGTCGGCTGTCGCCGGAGCCACCGACCGGCGCGGTGGCGATATCGTTCGCGCGGGCGCCCAGCTGGACCGGATCACCCGTGAGCTGTCGGCTCTGATCGCTGCCCCGGGCCAACCCTCGACCCTGACCGCGCTGGCGGACGCGGTGCGTGGGCTCTCCGCGACCGCGCCGGATCTCCTGGACGCCCTCAATCACGCGGTGGTACCGCTGAAGACTCTGGCCGGCCAGGAATCGCGGCTGATGGATCTGCTGACCGCCGGTAACGCGACGCTGTCGACGGTCGCGGGCGGTCTGGAGACCCACACCGACCAGGTGGTCACGGTCACCGATCGGCTGACGCCGGTCCTCGACGTGTTCGCCGCCGGCAGTCCCGAGTTCACGCCGATCGTGGGGCGGATCAAGCGGCTCTCCGATGTCTGGTTCGCCGAATTCTGGAACAGTGAGAAGCAGATCGGTACCGGGAAGTTCCAGATCCGCCTCACCCCGGATTCGCCGTACACCCGCGCGGATTGCCCGCGATACGGGCAACTCGAAGCCCCCAGCTGTACGACCGCGCCCGTCGAACCGACCGTCGCGCCGCTACCCGCGGCGCTGGATCCGCGGTCGATGCCCGGCCCGGTCCTTCCGCCGGAAGTGATGGCGGTGATCGACCGGGTCCTGCGAGGCGAGGCCGATCCGGCGGAATTGCTGCTGGGACAGCTGCTCACCGACGGCCCCGCACCCACCGGAGGTGTCCGATGACCCAGAGACGAACCATGATCGGCCTGAGTCTTTTCCTGGTGATCGCGTTCGCGCTCATCTGGATGACCTTCGTGACCCTGCACCGCGGTGTGGACGGGCCGACGAGAACCTATGACGCGATCTTCACCGATGTCACCGGTCTGCGTATCGGCGACGACGTCCGGATGGCGGGTGTCCGGGTGGGCCGGGTGGACGGTGTGGAACTCGACGGTACACAGGCGCGGGTCCGGTTCCGGGTACAGGCCGAGCAACGTGTGTACAGCGACACGACCGCCGCGATCACCTATCAGAACGTGATCGGCCAGCGCTATCTCGGACTGACCAGGGATATGCGGGCGGGCGCGGAGGAGCTTCCCGACGGTGGCGAGATTCCCGTCTCCCGGACCGAACCGTCTTTCGACCTGTCCGCGCTGCTCAATGGCTTCGAACCGCTTTTCGCCGGGCTGGATCCGGCGCAGGTCGACAACCTGACCGGGGCCCTGGTGAAGGCTTTACAAGGCGATGGTGGTTCGCTCACGGTGCTCATCCAGCAGCTCTCGGCTCTTGCCCAGACGGTGGCCGGACCCGATCAGGTGCTCGGCTCGGTCATCGGCAACCTCGACCAGGTGGTGCAGGGACTCGCTTCACGCGCGGGCGATTTCAGCATGTTGATCTCGAGCACCCGGACCATCGTGGACGGGCTGGCCCGTCACCGTGACGAACTGCTGACCACCGTCACCGAGGTATCGACCGTCGCAGACCGGATGGCGGGTGTCGTGGAACAGGACCGCCCGGCGCTCGACGAGATGCTCGGCCGTGAGCCCGGATTCACACGCCATTTCGAGGAACACAAGGACGAATTCGCCTATCTCGGCTTCAACCTGCCCGCATTGATGAAGGGCCTGGCCCGGATCAGCCAGGAAGGCACTTTCCTGAACGTCTACCTGTGCAACCTCAATTTCACCGCTGTTCCGGCACTGTCGAATCTGATTCCGGCGATTGTTGAAATGTCCTCACCGAGTGGGACCGTCCGGCAATCGCCCATCTGTAGGTGAGAACAATGAAGAAGCCATCGTTTCGTGTACTGCGGCGGCTCCGGCCACCACTGCGTCCCCTGGAGAACTACGACAAACGGAAACTGGGCGCCTCGGCGCTACTGGTACTGCTCGTGGTCGTGGCCGCGACCCTGGGCGTGAACTCGCTGGGACCAGGAACGCGCACGTTTACGGCCGAATTCGCACAGGCGGCCGGTCTGAAGGTGGGAGACCGGGTCAGCGTCGCCGGAGTACAGGTCGGGTCGGTATCGGACCAGGAGCTGGCCGGTGACCGGGTTCTGGTGACCTTCGAGGTCGGTCGCGATGTGCCGCTGGGGGTGGAGACAACGGCCGCGATCAAGCTGACCACCCTGCTCGGTGCCCGCTATATCGAACTCCGGCCCGCCGGTCCGGGCGAGGTTCCCGGGAATCGGATCGGGTTGTCGCGTACGGCGGTTCCCTACGATCTGCAAACGGCGCTGGAGAACGCGACCACCACATTCGAGGACGTGGACGCCGAACAACTCGGGACCTCGCTGGACGCCCTGGCCGGGCAACTGGAGGGTGTGCCCGCCGTCCTCCCGGATATGCTGCGCAATATCCGCTCGCTGGCGGCCATTCTGGGTAGCCGGCGTGATGAGCTCGGTTCTCTGCTGGCCGGTGTCCGCGAGCTGACTTCGGTGGTGACGGCCCAGCGCGACGATATCGCGGCGATCGTCACCGTCGGCCGGGATCTACTACAGGACATCAATTCACGGCGCGACGCCATCCAGACCTTGATGACCGCGACCACCCGCCTCGTCGAACAGGTGCAGGCAATCGTGGGGAATCGTCCCGAGGTCGACGAACTGGTGCACGGTCTGCAGGGGCTGCTCTCGAGCCTCGCCCGCCACGACGATCTGCTGCGCAACACCCTGGAGATCCTTCCCGTCTCGGTACGCAATCTGGCCAATGCGTCCGGGTCCGGTAACTCCGTCGATTTCAGCGCACCCGGCGGCGTGCTCGTCGACTCGTGGATGTGCTCGCTGAGCGGCCGTGCCGGTCAGCTGAACCTGCCGCCCTACTTCCAGGACTGCAAATGAGAAGCATGCTCACACTGCTGCGAATTCTCGCGGTGACGGCGCTGGGGGCCGTGGCCGGATGCTCGGGCGGGCCCTGGCAACCCGGTGACATCACCGTGGTCGCGCAGTTCGACAGTGGGGCGGGCCTGTATGTGGGCAATGCGGTGGCGGTGCTCGGCATGCCGGTCGGCGAGGTCACCTCGATCACCGCGACCGGGACCCACGTCGATGTGACCATGCGGATCGATCACGCGGTGCAGATCCCCGCCGACGCGACCGCGGTCTCGTTGTCGACCTCGGTCCTCACCGATCGGCATATCGAATTCACCCCGGTGTATCGAGGAGGTGAGACTCTCGGCGACGGAGCACGGCTACCCCTGGACCGCACCCGCACCCCGGTCGGGATCGACCGGTTGATCTCCATGGGCGACAAGCTCTCCGGTGATCTCGAAGGTGAACGACCCGGCGAGGGGCCGATCGCCCGGTTGCTGGCCGTGGCCGCATCCACCACCAGTGGAAACGGCGGGGATCTGCGGGCCACGCTGGATGAACTGTCGAAAGCGCTGCGACTCGGTGACGATGCCGGAGCGCGGACCCGCGATATCGTCACACAATTGGTGGACGAGTTGTCGAAGCTCGTCGCCGCGGCCGCGGCCAATGATGCCCTGATCCGGGACTTCGGCGCGGCTTCGGGAGAGCTGGGAGCCACCCTCGCAGGGCTCGGAATCGGTGCTGGGACGACCGGCGCGCAGGTCAACCGGTTGATGCTGCAGGCAGAGGAACTGCTGACCACCAACCGCGAGGCCCTGCATGCCACCGCTGCGGACACGGCCGTGCTGACCACCGCCCTGGCCGACTACCGGACCCAGCTCGCCGAGTTCCTGGACGTGACCCCGCTATTGCTCGACAACGGCTACCGGGTGGTGGACCAGCCGAATCGGGGCGTGCGAATCCATGCCCTGCTGGACAAGGTCTTCTTCGACGGCCAGATGGTCAAAGAGGTGTGCAATATCCTGGGCCTGCGTCAATTGGGTTGTAGCACCGGAACACTCCAGGATTTCGGCCCCGATTTCGGGATCACCGACATGCTCGACGCGATGGCGAGGTTGCCCCGATGAGAATCAGGAATCACCTTGCCGGTCTGGGATGCGCGGTCGCGGTGTCGATATCGGCCACAGGTTGTTCGGTGGGGTTGGAGGACATCCCCATGATGCCCGGGGCAGGCGGGGATTCCGGATATTCGATCGAGGCGCACTTCGCCAACGCACTCAATCTTCCGGCGCAGGCCAAGGTCCGGCTGGCCGGGGCCGAAGTGGGCGAGGTGACCGCGATGACGGTCCGCGACTACACCGCGGTCGTGACCTTGCGCATCAGGCAGGACGTTCGGTTACCGGCCGGGACCCGGGCGGAGCTGCGGACAGCCACCCCGCTGGGTGACGTCTTCGTTTCGCTCGATCCGCCGCCCGAGTCCGGCCCGGAAACAGCAGGACTCCGCGACGGGGACAGCATTGCGGTGGAATCCACCGCGGCCGCTGCCACCGTGGAAGAGCTGCTCACCACCGCCTCGCTGCTGGTCAACGGTGGCGCGATCCGGAATCTCACGACCGTGGTCAACGGTGCCGGCCGTGCGGTCGGCGATCGCGGAGAGCAGGTCGACGGGTTGCTCGACCAGTCCACACAGCTCGTGACCGCGCTATCGGCCCGTTCGGACGATATCCGGACGGCCCTCGCCGAAACCGACCGGCTCGCCGCCACCCTCGCCGCGCAGAACGATGTCATCCAGAACTTCGTCACCGCGGCGGGCCCGGCCATGGACACGGTGGACAACAGTTCCCGGCAGGTACTCGACGTGGTACGCCAGATCGACCGGATCAGTATCCAACTCGCGAAGTTCCCGGTGCTGCAGGGCGGCGAGGCCGGCGGATTGATCGGGAATCTGAATCGCATAGCCGCGGAATTGAACAATGCCGCGACCAGCCCGGAGGGCAGCCTGGCCGCGCTGAACGCCCTGCTCGTCCCGGTCATCAAACTGACCAGCGGAACCTCCTCGCACGGCAACGTCGATCTGGAGGATTTCGCCATCGGCGCCCTGCCCGATCCGGCCCATCCGGCCGATCCGGGGGCCCATCCACCGAACAGCAACGATTGGCAGGCGCTGGTGGGGACATTGACCTACACGCTGTTCAAATTGCAAGACCGCGTCCTGGGGCCCCGATGAGAGCACGGGACAACCAGGGCAGGTCGGCGGTCGCGACCGTCGCCGATATGCCCGCGCGCCTGGCGATCGCGTCGGTTCGATACGGCCGCGCGCATCGGTCACTACTCACGACGGTGTCGCTCGCGGTGGTGTTCGCCCTCGGTGCCGGCTACCTCGTCTTCGGCGCGCTCGGAACGGATCCGACCGCACGCGCCATCACGGTCCGAGTCCACCTCGCGCAGTCCGGCGGTCTGCTCCCGGGCCAGGATGTGACACTCCGGGGTGTTCCCATCGGGGTGGTCCGGTCGGTGGACCTCGCCTCGGGAGGTGTCGTCGCCGTTGTCGAGGTGAACGCGGACCGGCCGGTACCCGACGACGGCGGGGTGACCGTCACCAGCCTCTCGACCGCCGGGGAGCAGTTTCTCGACTTCCGCCCCACACGCGATACCGGGCCGTTCCTGGCCGACGGCGCGGTGATAGCGGCCGACCGTACCTCCACCCCGGTGCCGCTGTGGCAGTTGCTGGGCAGCCTGGACAACACCCTCGCACAGGTCGATACGGCACAACTCGCGGCGGTGGTGAACGAACTCGGGGTCGGGCCGGAGGGGCCGCGGAAACTCCGCGACATCATCGACGGTGGTACGTATCTGATCTCGACCCTGGACGCCGTTCTGCCGCAGACCGTCGCGCTGCTGCGCGACAGCAAGATGTTGCTGACGACGCTGGCCGGCGGCGCGGGTGGGCTGCAGCGGTTCGCCCACGACACCTCCGCTCTACTGGGCGGCGTCGAAGCCAAGACCGCCGGTTATGTCGATCTGCTGAACCGGGCCCCGGGAACCCTCGCCGCCATGGACGCGGTCCTGTCGGACAACGGCCCGTTGCTTCCCGGACTGCTGGCGAACCTTTCGGTGGTGGCAGACCTGACCAATTCGCGGATACCGGCGTTCGAGGAGTTCTTCTTCCCGGCCCAGCGCCAGGGCTCGACCCTCGAGGCGATCAGCACCGTCATGCGAGACGGCGGCCTCTGGGGGCTGGTGAACCTGTACCCGCGGTACTCCTGCGATTACGACCTGCCGCGCCGCCCACCCTCACTGGGCGACTATCCGGAGCCGTATCTCTACACCTTCTGCGCGAACGACGATCCGGGAATCCTGGTGCGGGGCGCACGCAACGCACCGCGCCCACCCGGTGACGGCGCACCTGCCGGCCCGCCGCCCGGTGTGCCTGCCGATACGACAGCGAACCCGGCGCCGACCGGTCCGCTGTCACTTCCCATACCGCTACCGCTGGCCGATTCGGGCATACCCGCGCCGGCCCCACCCCGGTAGCCGGATGCCCACACGAGATCCCCAGGAGATGACCGCATGACCACCCGATCCGAGAACACCGCCACCTCGATTCCGGACGACGAAGCCGAGACCGTCGCCGGGGCCGCCGACGACCCGGCGACCCCCGCGCTCTCACGATGGACGGTGCTGCGGTTCGTCGTCTCGGCACTCGCGCGCAAGTTCGCGCTGCCGTTCGTCGCCGCGGTGCTGCTGATCGTCCTGATCGTGGCCGGGTGGCTGGGCTGGCAGCTGAAGAAAGAACGCGACACCGACGCCGCTGCCGCGGCCGCCCGGGACGCGGCCCAGGCGTTCGGCGTCACCTTGACGAGTATCGACTCCAGCAGTGTGGATCAGGATTTCACCGCCGTCCTGGACGGCGCGACCGGCGAATT
The DNA here is from genome assembly GCF_055586645.1 of Nocardia sp. NPDC049935. Lineage (NCBI taxonomy): Bacteria > Bacillati > Actinomycetota > Actinomycetes > Mycobacteriales > Nocardiaceae > Nocardia > Nocardia sp. NPDC049935. The sequence continues at coordinate 1,004,478 of NZ_JBVJHV010000001.1, forward strand.
CAAGGATATGTACACCCGGTCCAGCGGCCAGTTGCGGCAGCTGTTGCTCGACAACAAGGCCACCGGACAGGGCACGGTTCTCGATTCCGCGGTGAAATCCGCGAGTCCGACGAAGGTCGAGGTGTTGTTGTTCATCGACCAGACGGTGACCAACACCGCCGCACCGGACCCCCGAGTGGATCGTAGCCGGGTGAACATGACCATGGAGTTGATCGACGGACGCTGGCTCGCGTCACGGGTCTACCTGCCCTGATATCCATCCCGAACCCGACAACCCGGCCCCGCGGGGGTTCTGCCCACGGGGTCGGTCGTGTGTGGACAGGCCGTGCCGTTCAGTATTGCGTCGAGCCGAGGTCGACCGGGATCTGGGCCGCGGTGACGAAACGGGATTCGGCGCCGGCCAGCCATGCCACCGCGTCGGCCACATCGCCGGCCTCGGCGACCCAGTCGGGGAGCAGCGGCGTGGTCATATGGGCCAGTTGAGGATTGGTGTCCATGGCGGCGGTGAGGCCGGCGACCATATCGCCGCCACCCATCGGCGTCGCCACGGCGCCGGGGTGCACACTGTTGACCCGGATCCGGTGTTTCCCGAGCTCCGCGGCCAGTCCACGAGCCATCCCGGTAACGGCGTGTTTGCTCGCCGTGTAGTGGACCATGAACGGCTGCATCTTGATTCCGGCCGCGGAGCTGATCAGGATGATGGACCCGCCCCGGCCGCCGTCGATGATCTTCTGAGCCCCCGCGATCACGGTGTTCCAGGTGCCGGTGACATTGATGTCCAGGACGTCGCGGAACGAGTCCGGGGTGATCGCGTCCCAGGTCTCGGGGACGCAGATCCCGGCATTGGCCACGATCACATCGAGTCGACCGAAGGCCTCGACTCCGGCGTCCACCGCTTTGCGCAGCCCGTCGAGATCACGGGTGTCCACCGCGGAGGCGATGATTCGCCGGCCGGTCCCCTCCACCAGCCGGACCGTCTCGGCCAGATCGCCCGGAGTAGCCGAGTCGTAGGGCACTGCGGGCGGGAGTGGTCCGGCGATATCGACCGCGATGATGTCGGCGCCCTCTGCGGCCAGTCGCACGGCGTGCGCACGGCCCTGCCCCCGCGCCGCGCCGGTGATGAAGGCCACGGTGTTGTCCAGTCGGCTCGTCACAAATCTTCCTCAGCTGTCCGGTGCGAGATCGGCTCGCACTGATGGGCGCGAGGTATCGAGGACGACTCGGCCTCGCGGCAACGTTCGAAGTTTCTATAGTTGATGCTATCGTAAGCACAACGGTATGCCTTTGGAAATGTGATCGCGTGGTTGCCGAGCGGTAGGCGGGATCGCCTGATCGGAACTTCGGTGAATCGGTCGTATCGGCCGATCTCCCTGGTTTCGGAGTGTTACTGTTTGGATTACTGGATGCGACTCGACACTGGAGGTTCCCAGTGGTCCATCCAGGTGTCGGGCGCGCAGTGAGGAGCGTTGATGTCGCGGGTCGTCGGATTCGTCGGAGCCGGTCAGATGGGTGAGCCGATGGTCCATCGGCTGGTTGCCGCCGGTCACCGGGTGCAGGTGTACGCCCGGCGTGAGAAAGTGCGCGACCGGTTGCGAACCGGGGGAGCCGTCGTGGTGGATTCGATCGGTGCGGCCACGGCGTCGGCCGACACCGTGATCACCTGTATGTTCTCGGACGCGCAGCTCGTGGAGGTCCTGGGCGGGCCCGGCGGCGTTCTCGCCACCGCGGACGAGGACACTGTGGTCGTCTCGCATACGACCGGCACCGTCACCACGGTTACCGGCTTGGCCGCCGGCAGCTCCGGCGGACCGATACTGCTGGACGGACCGGTGAGCGGTTCGGCCGAGGATATCGCGGCGGGCGAGCTCACCGTTCTGCTCGGCGGCGAGGCCGATGCGGTCGCACGGGCGCGACCCGTGCTGGAAGCGTATGCGAGCACGGTGATCGCGACCGGCGCGCTCGGCACGGCTCTGAGCGTCAAACTCGTGAACAATGCCCTGTTCGCCGCGAACGCGCAGTTGGCCGCCGCGGCACTGGATCTGGGTGATCGCCTGGGCATCGGTGAGGAACAACTGTTGCACGCGTTGTCGGTGTCGAGCGGACGCAGTTACGCCGCCGCGTCCATCGGGCGCACCGGAGGCCGCCGGACGTTCGAACAGCTCGCGGCACCGTTCCTGCGTAAAGATGTGGCGGCCTGCCGGGCGGCGACGGCCGATCTCGGTATCGACATCGGCAGATTGGGCGCCGTCATCGACGGTGGCCCTTTCGAGCTCAGTTGACAGACCACGGAGAAGAATCATGGATATCGACCTCTCCGCCGTGCTGGAAACTCAGCGTCGAGCCTATCGGCGGGAGGGCCCGCCGAGCCTGGAAATCCGCCGAGACCGCATCGACCGCCTGCTCGCGATGGTGCTCGACCACACCGACGCCTACGTCGACGCCCTCACCCGGGATTTCGGTACCCGTTCGCGGACCGGGACGTTGTTCGCCGAGATCACCGGCATGCTGACCGCTATCGAGTACGCGCGTTCCCGGACCCGCACGTGGATGCGGCCGGTTCGCCCGAACCGGCTCGCCCGCCTGTACGGGATCCGTGCGGAAGTTCAGCCTTCGCCGCTGGGGGTGGTCGGTATCGTCGGGCCCTGGAATTTCCCGCTCAATCTCGTGATCCTGCCCGCCGCCACCGCCTTCGCGGCGGGGAACCGCGTCATGATCAAGATGTCGGAGATCACCGCGCATACTGCCGAGCTCACTCGTTCGCTGGCCGGCGACTATTTCGACGAATCCGAACTCGCGGTGATCACCGGTGGGCCCGAGGTGGGCGCCGCGTTCACCGAGTTGCCGTTCGACCACCTGTTCTTCACCGGATCGACCCGGGTGGGGCGGCTGGTTCAGAGTGCCGCGGCGAAGAACCTCGTCCCGGTCACCCTGGAACTGGGAGGGAAGAACCCGGTAGTGGTGGCGCGCGACGCCGATATCGCGCGGGCGGCGGACCGGATCGCGCGGGCCCGGATGGTCAACGGCGGCCAAGTGTGCGTCTGCCCCGACTACGTCCTGGTTCCGCACGATCGGATCGATACCTTCACCGACGAACTGGGCGCTGCCTGGCGCCGGATGTTTCCCGAAATCCTCGGCAATCCCGATTACACCGCCGTGGTGAATCCCGCGAACTTCGAGCGGATCATCGGTTTGATCGACGACGCGCGTACGCGTGGGGCCCGGGTGTGCGAGATCGGTCCCGCGGGCGAATCGCTGCCCGATCCGGCTACTCGCAAGATCGCGCCGACCATCGTCCGGGACGTCACCGACGAGATGGCGATCGCCACCGAGGAGGTTTTCGGGCCGGTCCTGTCGATACTGCCGTACCGGGAACTCCACGAGGCCGTCGACTACATCAACCGGCATCCCGCTCCACTGGTCGCCTACTGGTACGGCCCGGACCGCGCCGACTTCCGCGCCTTCCTGGCCCGGACCCGGAGCGGCGGCGTGGCCCGCAACGAATTCGCGATCCATATGTTTCCCGACGACGCGCCGTTCGGCGGGGTCGGCGACAGCGGAATGGGCGCGTATCACGGAAAAGCCGGCTTCGATACGTTCAGCCACCACCGCACCGTGGTGGGAACCGACCTCCCGGTGCCGATCACCAGTCTGGCCGCACCGCCCTTTCACCGGTTGACGGGCCGGGTCGTCGATCTCGCGTTGCAGCTCGTGCGCCGACGCACCCATCGGAGATTGGGACGTCGGGTGGGCGCCGGGCGGTGCGCACCGAACCCGTAACCGCTGTCCCCGACCGGCCCTCGGAATTGCCCGGATCCGATCCGGCCGCGCACCAGACGAAGGAGTCACGTTGTCTCAGCCCCAGCCCGGAACCGAACCGGCGTTCACGCTCGTCTCCGCCACCGATGCCGCCGCCGCTGTGGTCCCGGACCGGGAGTTGATCATCCAGGGCGAGCGGCGCCGGACCTACGCGCAGATCGCCGAGCGATCGCGGCGGCTGGCCACCTATCTGCACGCCCAGGGCCTGGGCTGTCACACCGAACGACAGGCGCTGGCCGGTCACGAGGTCGGCCAGGATCTGCTCGGAATCTACGCCCACAACGGACCCGAATACCTCGAGAGCATGCTCGGCGCGTTTCGTTCGCGGGTGGCGCCCTTCAACGTCAACTACCGGTACGTCAAGAGCGAACTGCAGTATCTACTGGCGGATTCGGGGGCTACAGCGCTGGTCTACCACGCGGCGTTCGCGCCCACTCTCGCCGAGGTGCTGCCGGAACTCCCCGGATTGCGGGTGCTGATCCAGATCGCCGATTCCTCCGGCAACGCACTACTCCCGGGCGCCGTCGACTACGAAACCGTGCTCGCGGCGAACGAACCGGATCCACTGCCGGTGCGGCCCTCTCCCGATGACCTCTATGTGCTGTATACCGGCGGCACCACCGGCATGCCGAAAGGTGTGCTCTGGCGTCAGCACGATATCTATATGGGCGCGTGCGGGGGTCGCGACGCGAACAGCGGCGCGACGGTCGGCTCGCTCGACGAGATCGCGGAGCGGGTAGCGGCCAACCCGGGCATCAAACTGATGCTGATCCCGCCGCTGATCCACGGTGCCGCCCAGTGGGCGTTGATGACCGCGATGACCACCGGGCAGACAATCGTGCTGTCGCCCGTCACCGACCATATCGACGCCGGAGCCATCACCCACGCCATCGAACGGGAGAAGGTCTCCGTGGCCATCGTGGTCGGCGATGCTATGGCCCGCCCGTTGCTGGCCGCGGTGGAATCCGGCGTCGCGGACACCTCGTCGCTGGTGGCGCTGGCCAACGGCGGTGCGGTGCTCAGCCCGGCGATGAAAGAACGGTGGATAGCGACCGTACCGGGTCTGGCCGTACTCGACGGTGTCGGTTCCTCCGAGACCGGTATGCAGATGCATCATGTCTCGGCGGCGGGTTTCGTCTCCACCGGGAAATTCGCGGCGGGCGCCGATACCCGGGTGGTGTCCGAAGATTTCGGATCGGTGCTGGAGGCCGGTCACGACGGCATCGGCTGGCTCGCGCAGCGCCGGTTCACCCCGCTGGGCTACAAGGGCGACCCCGCCAAAACCGCGGCGACCTTCCCGGTGATCGACGGTGTGCGGTATGTACTGCCGGGCGACCGCGCCCGGCACCTGGCCGACGGAGCCGTGGAACTACTCGGCCGCGACGCGGTCACCATCAACTCCGGCGGCGAGAAGATCTTCGCCGAAGAGGTGGAGGTCGCGATTTCCTCGCATCCGGCCGTCGCGGACGTGCTGGTGGTGGGCCGGCCCAGTGAACGCTGGGGCCAGGAGGTGGTGGCTGTGGTCGAGCTGGTGGCGGGCGCGTCGGCCGGTTTCGACGAACTGGTCGCGCATGCCGCCGAATCCATCGCCCGGTACAAACTTCCGAAAGCGGTGGTGTTCCGCCCCGAGATCGTGCGCAGTCCGGCCGGCAAGGCGGATTACCGCTGGGCGCGGGAGCAGGTCGTCGGCGAGTCCTGAGGGTTTCCGTGGATGTGATGTCGGCCCTCCGGCTGCCGATACTCGCGCAATCCCGGGAGCAACATCGGGATCGTTCGTCATGATGATCATGTGAAGAAACTTCTGGTGCTGGTCAACGGGCTGCCGGGCTCGGGAAAGACGACGCTCGGCCGGCCGCTGGCGGCGGAGTTGGGGGCGGTGTTCCTGTCGAAGGACGCGGTCAAGGAGGTGCTGGCGGCATGCGTCGACGACCGGACCGACGCCGGCGCGCTGGGCGGGATCGCAATGGACGCGGTGTGGTCGCTGGCCCGCGCGACCCCCGGCCCCGTGGTTGTCGATTCGTGGTGGTTCAAGCCGCGTGACGGCCGGTTCGCCAGGGCCGGAATCGTCCGGGCGAACGCCGGTCGGGTGGTGGAGGTCTGGTGCGATGTTCCCGCCGAACTCGCGCGGACCCGCTATGCGGGTCGGCGGCGGGCGGCGATCCACCAGGACGACCGGCACCTCGAACACGACTGGGAAACCTGGGCGGAACAGGCCGCCCCGCTGGGACTCTCGCCGGTCGTGACGGCCGATACGACTGGCGCGGTGGACCTACCCGGACTCGCCGCGCGGATCGAGCGAGGATCGCCGTGGTGACCCCGGCGCTGCGAACCGAACGGCTGCTCCTGGAACCGTACCGGCCCGAGGACGAGGACGATTTCGTCGCGCTGTTCCAGGACACCCGGGTGTCACGGTGGATGGGTGACGGACCTGCTACCGAAGCCGCGGACCGGGCACTGTTCGGGCGGCTCTTCTCCGACGTCTACGCCCGCGAAATGTTCGACGTCTGGGCGGTCCGCCGGCACGGACTCGTGATCGGGCACGCGGAGATCAAACCGAGCGAGCTCGCCGGCGGCCACGAGATCATCTACGCGCTGACGCCGGCGGTCTGGGGAGCGGGCCTCGGAACCGAACTCGCGGGGGTGCTGGTCTCCTACGGTTTCGACGCACTCGGGCTGACCGAGGTATATGCCACGGTGGCCGCACCGAACGAAGCCTCACTGCGGGTGCTGGACAGAATCGGCTTCCGGCCGGTACGGGATATCGCCGAGGAAGACGGCAGCACCACGCGGGTGCTGGTCCGCCGTTCGGTTCCCCCTGGGACAGGATCGCCGGCGGTCCGATGATCACGTCGACAGAGCCCGCCGCCGAGGGGCTCAGTGTCCCGGGCCGCCCGCTTTCCGCGCGCGCTTCACGAGGCCCCCGCCGATGATCAGCCGCTGGATCTCGCTGGTTCCCTCATAGAGCCGGAGCAGCCGTACGTCCCGGTAGATGCGCTCCACCGGCACATCGCGCATATAGCCGGTGCCACCGTGCACCTGGACCGCGAGATCGGCCACCCGACCCGCCATTTCGGTGCAGTACAGCTTCGCCGCCGACGGTGCGAGACGCCGGTCCTCGCCCGACACCCACTGCCGGGCCGTGTCCCGGACCAGGGCCCGCCCCGCCATGACTCCGGTCTGCATATCGGCGAGCATGGCCTGGACGAGCTGGAATTCCCCGATCGGTGTCCCGCCCTGGGTGGCGGTCGCGGCGTAGCCTACGGATTCGTCGAGTGCGCGCTGGGCGGTACCGACGGCGAGCGCGGCGATATGGACCCGCCCCCGGGCCAGTGAGGTCATCGCCGCGCGGTAGCCGATGTCCTCGCTGCCGCCGACCAGTGCCTGGGCCTCGACTCGCACGTCCTGGAACCGGACTTCGGCGGTCCAGGCGCCTTCCTGTCCCATCTTGCGGTCCTTGGGTCCGACCTCGACGCCCGCCGTGGTGGCGGGGACGAGGAAGACAGCGATACCCGCACCCTGGTCGTCGGCCGGGCGGGTACGCGCGAAGACCACGAACAGATCCGCCACGGGGGCGTTGGTGATGAACCGTTTCTCGCCGTCGATGACCCAGCCGTCGCCGTCACGGCGGGCGGTGGTCTTCAGCGACGCCGGGTTGGATCCGGCACCGGACTCGGTGAGCGCGAACGACGCGACCACCGCGCCGGAGGCGATGGGTTCGAGCCAGCGGGCCTTCTGCTCCTCGGTGCCGAATCCGACCAGCACCTGCCCGGCGATCCCGTTGTTGGTGCCGAACATCGAGCGCAGCGCGAGCGTGGTGTAGCCGAACTCCATCGCCAACTCGACATCCTGTGCGAGATTCAGGCCGAGCCCGCCCCATTCCTGCGGGATCGCGTAACCGAACAGTCCCATGGCCTTGGCCTGTTCGACGATCTCGTCGGGCATCCGGTTCTCGTCGGCGATCTCACGCTCCCGTTTCACGACGACCGTGCGGACGAAGCTCCGGGTCTGGGCGAGGATCTCCCGGAAATCCTCGTCGCCGACCGGTTCGGCTGCGGGGGACGTCATGAGGGCCTCCTGAATGGCGTGCCGTCGCGGCGGCAGGTCGTCGTTACGGGTGGATCTGCTGACCATCTCCACCTCTGATCACTACTGTAACTAATACGGTATATGGTACGGGAGATTGGATCGGGCCCATCTCCGATCGTTCGGCTTCTCGTGAGGGTGTGATGGACGCATACGATATCGGCCTGTTGATCCTGCGACTATGTCTCGGACTGACAATGGCCGCCCACGGCTACAACAAGATCTCGGCGCCGAGCGGTATCGCCGGCACCGCCTCATGGTTCGACAGCATCGGGATGAAACCGGGCACAGTACACGCGCGAGTTGCCGCGGGAGCCGAAATCGGATGCGGACTGGCGCTGGCCGCCGGTCTGTTCACCCCGGTCGCGGCGGCCGGATTCGTCGCTCTCATGCTGGTGGCCGGTTGGACTGTACATCGAGGTAATGGATTCTTCATTGTCGGCAACGGCTGGGAGTACAACCTGGTCCTCGCTGTCGCGGCGATCGCGGTGGCAGGTGTCGGGACCGGGCGGTTCGGTCTCGACCGGTTGGTCTTCGGTACCGGTGGCTTCGCCGGATGGCCGGGTCTGCTGATCGCGGCAGGAGTGGGGGCGGCGGCGGGTGCCGGCCAGTTGCTGCTGTTCTACCGGCCGCCCGCCGCCGAATCGTGATCGGAGCCGGTCGTGACAGCGTCTGCCCCTGATCGAGGGCCGCCTTCGCTGCCCACCTGACCCGTCGCCTGGCGGAATACGGTGATCGGTCGTGTATCGAATTCGAGCGGCGCTGGTTTTCCGGTGACGAGATAGCCGACTGCATCGCGTCGGTCGACGGTGCGCTGAGTTCGGCCGGGATCGGGCCCGACCGTCGGATGGGGCGAGTACGCGATCACGTTCGCCATCGACGCCGTAGTCGCGCGCCGGCCAGGAATTCAGGGCGTCGGGGGCGCTGTCGGCCTCGTAGCAGGACCGAGGCCGCCCGGCTCCTGACCCACGCTGGTTTCGCGGGTGGAGAATCCGACGATCGCGAAACTCACCGTCGCCAGTGCCGCGACCCGGTCGTCGGGAAGGCTGCGCACCTCGACCTGGACGACGATCGATCGCTTTCCGGAGTGCACGACCGTGGAAACCGCCCGGGCCGAACCGCCTGTGACGGCCCGGAAGTAGCGGATGCTCAGATCCGAGGTGACTACTCCGCCTGCGGAGAGCGTGTCCAGCGCGACGGTGCCCGCGGCGATATCCACCAGCGTGGCGATCAGACCGCCCTGTAGTCCGCCCGATGTGTTGACCACATGGGGTGCGACCGGAAGTTCCCAGGTCATAACACCGGAGTCGTCCGAGAGTTTTCGGAAACCGATGTGGTCGAGTAGATCCGCGATGGCCGGTGTGGTGGTCATGGGAGTGCGCCTGTCGTATTCGTGGGAGGGTGATGTGCGGCCGGACCGGTCGTGGACGGGCCGGTGGGCTCAGCGTGACCGGGACCGGACGAGTTCGCCGCGGTCCGACAGCAGTTCCCGCAGGGCCGCGATATCGATCTTCCCGGTGGACCCGCGCGGGATTTCGGTATCGGAGCGCAGCAGCATCCAGACGGTCGGGACCTTGAACGAGCTGAGGACCTGCTTGCTCGCGGAATACAACCGGTGCAGCGGTGGGTCGCCCGTCACGAGCACCGCGGCCGCGACCTGCCTGCCTTCTCCGCGATCGATATCGGTGACGTGGGCGCCGAGTACGCCGTCCACAGACCGCAAGGCTTTCTCGACCTCGCTGGGGTAGACGGTCGCGCCGTTGACCTTGAACATATCGTCGCGGCGGCCCTGATAGAACAGGAATCCGTCGTCGTCGAAGTGGCCGAGGTCGCCGGTGGGGTAGTAGCCGTCGGCGGTGAACAGGTCTTCGCGGGACCGTCGGTGGATGCCGCGGAGCATATGCGGGCCGCGGAGCTGGATCTCGCCGACCGTGCCGGTGGGGACCGGGATGCCCGTCTCGGAGTCTGCGATGCGTAACTGGATGCCGTCGAAGGGCCGGCCGCAGCTGCCGTGCGCGGTGGCGGGCATATCGGTGTCGGCGGGGTAGCCGCTGTAGGGGCCGAACGATTCGGTCATTCCGAAGAGGTTGGCGCGGGCACCGGGGCGGGCCCGCCGGGTGGGCGGCAGCAGGGCGTCGAGGCTGCCCGGCGCGAGTGCGGGTAGCTCGGTGCCGGTGCGCTCGGCTTCGCGGGCGAGGGTTTCGGCCTGGTCGGGCCAGCCCCGGAAAAGGGTGACCTTTTCGCGTCGAAGGAGGTCGAGCGTGGTGTCGGGCCGGGGCGACTCCTCGGTGACCAGGGTCGCTCCGGCGGCGAGCGCGGACAGGATCCCACCGCCGAATCCGCCCACCCAGAAGAACGGCATGGGCAGGTAGAGGCGGGTTTCGGTATCGATGCATCGGGCCGTGAGCCCCGAACGGACGGCGGCGAGCGCGTTGCCGTGGGAATGCACGACCCCTTTGGGCAGCCCGCGACTCCCGGAGGTGAACATGACGACCATGGGGTCGGCCCCGGTGACGGTGCCGGTCAGCGCCTCGACGACGGCAGCGGCCGCCGGTGCCGGCCTCGCCGCGGTAATCTCCTCGGGGGAGTACACGTTCCGGAGCGCGGGCAGTGCGGTGTGGTGGATCGGGGCGGTGTCGAGCGCTGCGCCGAGGACAGTCCGTAGCGCGTCGCGGTAGCGGTGTCCCCGGAACTCGTCGACGGTGAGAAGTACTTCGACGGATGCGGACCGCAACTGGGCGATCAGCTCCGGGGGTTTCAGCAGGGTACTCAAGGGCACCAGGACCGCGCCGATCCGGGTCACGGCGAGCGCGATCTCGACCCATCCGGCACTGTTGGGGGCGATCAACCCCACCCGCGTGCCCTTGGCGACTCCTCGATCGACCAGCTCGGCGGCGACGCGCCGGGTGCCGGTTTCCAGTTCCCGGTAGGTGACCCGATTTCGGGGATCGATCACCGCGAGCCGATGCGGATCGTCCTCCGCGCGTTGGCGGATCAAGGCGTCCACGGTCGTTCCGGCGGCCGGATGTTCAGACATCGAAAACCTCTCGGAGCCGGCGGATATCCAGTTTTCCGCTGGACAGCAGGGGAACGTCGTCGGGTCGCAGGGTGGCGAACCGCCTCGGTATCTTGTAGGCCGACAGCTCACCCGCGAGCCGTGTGCGGAGTTCGGTTTCATCCCATTCCGCGTCGTCGCCGGTGCGCACCATCACCGCGGCGACGACCTGCCCGCGTTCCGGGTCGTCGAGGCCGATCACGTAGGAGGTGGCGCCGGTGACCTCGGCGATCGCCTTCTCCACCTCTGCGGGAGAGACGTTCGCGCCACCCGTCTTGATCATCGCGCCCCGCCTGCCCAGGAAGTAGACGAAACCCTCGGGGTCGACCCGGACCAGGTCACCGGTGTGGAACCAGCCGTCGGCGTCGAAGCATTCCTCCCGGCTGCGTTTGTAGTAGCCCTGCATCACATACGGCCCGCGGATACACAACTCACCGATCTCGCCGGGCACCACGTCCGCGCCCGTATCGGGATCGACGACGCGGGTATCGAAACCGGGCGCCGGTCTGCCGAAGGATCCGCGGCGGTGTTCCGGCTGATCGGATTCGTCGTCGCCGAGCAGTACGACACTGCCCGCCTCGGTCATTCCGAGCATGTTGTGGCGTAGTCCGGGGTCGGCCGGCCGGGTTCCGGGAGGCATGATCGGGTAGAGGTTGCCGCGCCGGATCGAGGAGAGATCACGGTCCGGGAAGCTCGGATGACGGGCCAGATGGGCGACTCCGGCGGCGAAACCATTGGTGACCGTGGGCTTCTCGCGCTCCAGCAGGTCGAGGGTGGCCGCGGCGTCGGCGGCATTGGAGCAGAGCAGCGTCGCCCCGGACAGCAGGCCGGCGAGTAGTGCGTAACCGAAACCGCCGATCCAGAAGAACGGTGAGTTGCAGAACAGCCTGTCCTCCGGGGTGAGCCGCCGGATGTCGTTGAGGTTGCGCTGATGTCCGAGGAGACCGCCGTGGGTGTGGACGACTCCTTTCGGGCTGCCGGTGGAACCGGAGGTGTAGACGATGGCGAGCGGGTCGCAGGGTTCGACATCGTCTTCCACGGCGGCGAGGAGTTCTTCGCCGACACTGTCGGCGAGCAGTTCGAGCTCACCCGCTTCGTTTCCGCGTGGTTCGCCGTCGTACTGGAAGGCGATATGACGCAGGTTCGGTATCGCGGGTGCCAGTAGTCGGGCCGAGACCCGCGCGGTCGCGGTGCCGAGTGCGGTACCGGGCAGTATCGCGGACAGCCGGGAGACGTAATCGTGTCCACGAAACCCGTTCGTGGCCAGCAGAATCCGGGTGTCGCTGTGGAGCAGCTGTCGCTCGATCTCGGGGCCGGTGGCGAAGGTGGAGTACGGCACCACCACCGCCCCGATCCGGGCTGCCGCGAAGGCCCCGACCACGAAATCCGCGCCATTGGGATACAGCAACCCGATATGCGTGCCCTTGCCCGCTCCCAGCGCGATCAGGGCCCGGGCCAGCCGCGCCGACCGGGACTGTGCCTCGGCATAGGTGAGGCGTTCGTCGTCGCAGATCAGCAGCGGATGATCGCCGCGCTCGTGCCCCTGCCGGCGCAGGACACGGGAGAGGGTGTCGGGGTCAGCGGACATGATCGCCGTCCACCGATTCGGCGGCGGACTCGAAATACTCCCGGACCGCACGCAGATCCGCCTTTCCCGAGGGCGTGCGGGGAATATCGCCGACCACGGCGATCCGCGTCGGCACCTCGTACCGTGCCAGCCGGGTGCCCAGGTACTCGGTGAGTTCGCCGGGGGTGGCGCCGGCGCCCGGACGCAGTTCGACCAGGGCCACCGGTGTTTCACCCAGCCGGGGATCCGGCCGGCCCACCACCGCCGCGCCGCGTACCGCGGGGTGACTCTCCAGCGCACCGCGCACATCGTCGGGGATGATCTTGAATCCGCCACGGATGATCGCCTGATCCGCGCGGCCCAGTATCCACAGGAAACCGTCGGCATCGATCCGCGCGATATCGGTGGTCCGGATCCACCCCGTATCCGGACCCATCTGACCCGGCACCACCTCGAGCAGTCCGGTCCGGCCGGGTTCCACGGCGTGACCGGCGTCGTCCACCACCCGCAGCCGGGCTCCTCCGGTGGCCCGGCCGACACTGCCCCGCTTGGTCTTCCCATGCCGTTCGTGGTCGGCCAGTGACCAGCCCGCGACACCACCGCCGAATTCGGTGGCGGCATACGAGGTCAGGACAGGAATGCCGAATTTCTCGTAGAACGCGTCCGCATCGTCGGCGGACAGCGGCGCCGTCCCGGAGGTGACCACCCGGATTCCGGCGAGATCCTCCCGGCGCAGATCCGAATGCAACACCATGCGCAGGGCCGCGGGCACCAGCGACACCGCACCCGGCCGGTGCGCGCGGACCGCCCGGATCCACAGCTTCAGCTCGAACCGGGACAGGAGCACGAACGGCCGTGCCTCGGTGAGACATTGCAGCACCCGGAACACGCCACCGATATGGACGAGCGGGGCGTTCACGATGGCGACCCCCTTGCGTGGCTGCGCCGGTGCGGCGGTCGCCGCCGGGTCGGGGCCCATCACGCTGCGGGCGAGCATGTCGTAGGTGATATCCACCCGCTTCGGCGGACCCGTGGTGCCGCTGGTGAGCATATGGACCGCGACCACGGGCCCGGAGGCCGGCACGGGACCGGCGCTCGCTCCGGCGCGAACCTCCGGTACCGCGTCCGGTCCCGGGATCGAGACGACGGTCGCGTCCGGCGTGGGCGTCACCAGCAGATCCAGATCATCGGGCGCCCCTATCAGCACCGGCAGCCGGAGGTCCGCGATATCGTCGCGGATCCGGTCGTCACCGCGGGACGGATTGATCACCACCAGGGTGTGCCCGTCCACCAGCACCGCCAGCAACGCGGCCACGTGCTCGGGCCGGTTGCGCAGCAGGATTCCGACCCGGTGCGGGCCGTCTCCGCCGGCCCGGATGCCTTTCCGGAGGCGTTCCACCAGCCCGCCGAGCCGTCCCCGGGAGTACCAGTGTTCGTCGTACTCGACGGCGGGCGAATCCGGGGCCAGCGCCAGCACATCGGCGATCCGGCGGCTCAGTGGGTGAAGGTCTGTTCCGGTATCGGTCATCAGCGGATCCTCGGTTCCTGCGGAGTGCGCGCGGGGCCGGCGGCCAGTTCGGCCTTCCCGATCGGGTTGCCGAGCCGGGTATAGATGAGGCCCTGGTCGAGCGCGGTGCGGTAGGGCTTGTCGAGCGACTCCCAGATCGCTTTGACCGTTCCCTGGGTCGCCGCCGGGGGTTTGGCCGCGATGGTGGCGGCGAGTTCGTGGGCGCGGGCCCACAGCCGCTCCCGAGCGACGATCTCGGAGACGATCCCGATCCGCAGCGCGCTCTGGGCGCCGACCCGCTCGTCGTTGCCCATCAAAGCCATCCGCAGGGTTTCCCCGAGGCCGACACGGCGCATGAGCCCCACCGGTTCCAGCGCCGAGACCAGGCCGGCGGAGACATGGGAGTCGAAGAAGGTCGCGTCCTCGGAGCAGAGCACCACATCGGATTCGTTGACGAAATAGAACGCCCCGGCGGTGCACATCCCGTGCACGGCGCAGACGACCGGTTTCCACATCTTCTGCCATTTCGGGCTGAGCGCCTCGCCGGGGTCGTCGTGATGCCAGACGCTCGCGGGCTGCCCGTAGGGGACCTTGATATCGAGGCCGGCGCTGAACGCGCGGTCGCCGGCCGCGCGCAGGACGACGGCATGGACGCGATCGTCGAGTTTGACCAGCTGCCAGGCCCGCGCGATCTCCTCGCACATGGTCCGGTCGAAGGCGTTGAGCCGCTGCGGCCGGTTCAAGGTGAGCGTCGCGACATGGTCGGCGGGGTCGACGGTCAGCAGTATCGTCTCGAATTCGCCGGTATCGGCGCGCAGCGAGGACGCGCCGTCGGCCGCCCCGGCGCTCATCGGCATTGCCATTCGGGCTTGCGCTTCTCGATGAAGGCCTTCGGCCCCTCGAGCGCGTCCTCGGTGCGGGTGACCCGTTCCCGGAACGATTCGGCGAGCATCTCCGCCTCGTGTAGCGGGATATTCGCGCCTTTGACGATGGCCAGGCGGGTACCCCGGACCGCGAGGGGCGCGTTCGAGTTGACGATATCGGCGATCTCGCGAGCGCGTTCGAGCAGCCCGTCGTGCTCGACGATCTCGGTGATCATGCCCAGTTCGTAGGCACGCCGGGCGGTCATCCGCTCGTGCTTGCCCATCAGGGCCACCCGCAGCGCCACCGTGCGCGGCAACACCCGGGCCAGCCGCACGACCTCCCGGCCGGCGACCAGCCCGATGCTGACGTGGGGGTCGAAGAAGGTCGCCCGGTCCGAGGCGATGACGATATCGCCGGTGGTCACCCAGTCGAGGCCCGCCCCGCAGCACAGCCCGTTGACCGCGGTGATCACCGGCTTGGTCATGGAGCGGAACGGCGGTGTGCCCTCCTGGGGCGCTTCCCACTGTTCGTAGGTGGACAGGTACGGCCGCTCGTTGATCACTTTGCCGTCGCCGGGGATGGCCTTCACATCGGCGCCGGTGCAGAACGCGCGCCCGGCGCCGGTGACGATCAGCGTCCACACCTGCTCGTCGTTCTCGGCCTCGTCGTAGGCCGTGCGCAGTTCGGTGATCATATGCGGGCTGAGCGCGTTGAGGGCGTCGGGGCGGTTCAGCGTGATGGTGGCCGTATGTCCGTCGACGTCGTAGCCGATGGTGTCGAACGGCATGGTTCCCTCCTGGGGCGGGCAGGTGCGCGATAGATACTGATTTAGATACAGTAGACAATACCGTTGAGCTTCTGCCAAGGTTTGCGGGAGACTAGATGGTAAGGAAGAGGTGCGTTGGCCGTGAACGAGGTACCCGCCCCGGGGGCTGCCGTGTCCCCGATACGTTTCGGCGAGAAGCCCCTGGCCGAGACCGTCGCCGCGGCCGGTGCGCTACGCCGGATCGCGGGGCTGCTCATCTCGCTGGAACATCCGCATCCGGCCGTGGCGCCGATGCTCGAACAACTCGCCGGATGGGAACACGAGCTGGCCGCGGCGGCACCGCCCGATCTCGCACCCCGGGTAGGGGAGTCCCCGGCCGATAGCCAGCGCGTATATCTGGACCACGCATTCGATATCGGGGCGTTCAACCCGTGCTTTCCGGAGTATCGATTCGATCGGCTCGGTCCCGCGACGGCCTCGGGGCGGATCACCTTTCCGCTCGTCCACGAAGGCCCGCCGGGGCTCGTGCACGGCGGCTTCCTCGCGGTCTTCTTCGACGCGGTGGTCCAGCACCAGAGCTGCGCGGCCGGGGTGACGGGAAAAACGCGCGCGCTGACGGTCACCTACCGGCGCCCCACCCCGATCCTGGTCGAACTGCGTTTCGATATCGAACGAGAACAACATGCCACCGGTATCCGATCCATCGCCAGGTTGTTCCGCGACGACCTGCTGCTGTGCACGGGCGAGGTGGACACTGTCGCCGCTTCCGCCGCGAAGCTGACCGGCGCCCGGTTCGGGCGCCGGCGCGCGCTCGACTGATCCGCGGACACCCGGTGCCCGAGACCACGAGATCTCCGTGAAGAGAAGAGGAACACTGATGACCAGCTCGAGCGCCACGCCCGGCCGAGTCCGCTACGAGGTGGATCCCGCCGGCCGGATCGCCACCGTCACCCTCGACAATCCCGCGCGGCGCAATTCCTACGACGCCGCCATGCGCGACGAGCTGGCCCGTCACCTCGACCGCGCCGCCGAGGACGACGACATCACCGTGGTGCTGTTGCGTGGCGCAGAGGGCGTCTTCAGTACCGGCGCGGATATGAACAATGCCTACGGCTGGTACGGGGCGCGCGGAAACGGAAAACCGGCGAAGAGCCGGCCCAGTCAGCGGCGGCGGCTGACCGTCGACCGCAAATCGTTCGGTTTCTACCACAATCTGATGGGCTATCCGAAGGTCACCGTGGGCGAGATCAGCGGCTACGCCCTGGGCGGCGGATTCGAAATGGCGCTCATGACCGATATCTCGGTCATCGCCCGCGACACCCGGATCGGGATGCCGGCCACCCGGTTCCTCGGCCCCGCGCTCGGCAGCCTGCATATGTTCTTCCACCGCCTCGGCCCGGTGCTCGCGCGCCGCCTGCTGCTCACCGGTGACATCATCGAGGCGGCGGAGGTCGAACAGCTCGGGGTGTTCACCGAAACCTGCGCCGCCGCGGAGGTCACCGCGCGGGCGCGCTACTGGGCCGAGAAGGCCGCCAAGATGCCCGCCGACGGTGTCGTCATCGCAAAAGAGGCGTTCCGGCTGGTCGAGCAGAGCCAGGCGTATCAGGGTGAGGAGGTCGCGAGCTATCTGTTCCACGCGTTCGGGACCAACCTGCAGTTCGCGCCCGGGGAGTTCAACTTCGTCAAGACTCGCGCCGAACACGGAACTCGCGAAGCATTCCGGATGCGGGACGAGCACTTCCACGTACCCGAACCGTGAGAACAGCACTTCGATCGGTTCTCCGGCCATCCGGCAGGTGATCGCGCTACACGGCCGTACTCGCGGCTCCGGGTGCGCTCGATCGGTTCGCCGGCGCGCTCGTCGACGTCCTCAGCGGCAGCAGGTGGGGTCCAGCACGGTACACAGTGCGGTCAGGGCGTCTCGGCGGGCCCGGTGGAGCACGCTCATACCGTGGCGTTCGGAGTCGATGAACCCGGCCTTGCGGAGTTGGGTGAGGTGATGGCTGACGGTCGATTCCGATAGCTCGACCGTCGCGGCGAGGTCGCCACCGGTGCGGCCGGTATCGGGGTCGGACAGCAGCAGCGATATGAGCTTGACCCGGACCGGGTCGGCGAGGGCTTTCAAACGCAGGGCGATATGCAGCGCTGCGTCGTCGCCGATCGGGCCGGCGGCGACGGGGGCGCAGCAGACGGGTGCGGTGGTGTCGATGACCGGTAGCGCTTTCGGCATGCGAGCAATCCTACCCGCACTTATTGACTTATGTCGAAAAGGTGGCACACTGGCCGCCGTCAGTAATTCGATATATGTCACACAGGTGGTGATCATGATGTCCCGAATACAGCTCGCCCTCAACGTCGACGATCTGGAGGCCGCGGTCGGGTTCTACTCGACGCTGTTCGGCACCGAACCGGCCAAACGCAAACCCGGCTACGCCAATTTCGCGGTCGCCGAACCGCCACTGAAACTGGTGCTCATCGAGAACCCCGGCCATGGTGGCAGTCTGAATCACCTCGGTGTCGAGGTCGAGTCCTCGGAGCAGGTGCACGCCGAGATCGCCCGGATGTCGGAGGCGGGGTTGTTCACCGAAGAGCAGATCGCGACGACGTGTTGTTTCGCGACGCAGGACAAGGTGTGGGTGAGCGGGCCCGGTGAGCAGCGGTGGGAGATCTACACGGTACTGGCCGATTCGGAGTCCTTCGGCACCGCGCCCGAGTTCGCCGGACAGGACGGTGCCGAGGTGGTGCAGGACTGCTGCGGCACGGACGGCCGCGGTAGTTCCGAAACCGTCTGCTGCACCCCGGCGTGAGCGCGGAGAGTCAGGTGCCGGTCCCGCGGCTGCCGATGCTGGACCGGCTGCTGCCGGTCTGGATCGGAATCGCCATGGCCGCGGGACTCGCACTCGGCCGGCTCGTGCCCGGACTCGGTGCGGCCCTGTCCGCGGTCGAGGTGGACGGGATCTCGCTGCCGATCGCGGCCGGGCTGCTGATCATGATGTATCCGGTGCTGGCCAGGGTCCGCTACGACCGGCTCGATACCGTCACCGGTGACCGGCGCCTGCTGGCCGGATCGCTCGTGCTGAACTGGGTGATCGGCCCGGCACTGATGTTCGCGCTGGCCTGGCTGCTGCTACCGGACCTGCCGGAGTACCGGACCGGACTCGTCATCGTCGGGCTCGCACGCTGTATCGCGATGGTCATCATCTGGAACGACCTCGCCTGCGGAGATCGGGAAGCCGCCGCGGTGCTGGTCGCGATCAACTCGTTGTTCCAGGTGCTCATGTTCGCGGTCCTGGGCTGGTTCTACCTCGCGGTCCTGCCGGGATGGCTCGGGCTGGAGCAGACCGCGATCCAGGCTTCGCCCGTCGATTTCGCGGTCTCGGTGCTGGTGTTCCTCGGGATCCCGCTGGCCGCCGGATATCTCACCCGCCGGATCGGTGAGCGAACCCGTGGCCGGGACCGGTATGAAAACCGGCTGCTCCCGGCGATCGGTCCATGGGCGCTCTACGGTCTGCTGTTCACCATCGTGATCCTGTTCGCGCTCCAGGGTGAGCAGATCATCGGCCGGCCGCTGGATGTCGTGCGGATCGCGTTGCCACTGCTGATCTATTTCGCGCTCATGTGGGGTGGCGGGATCGCCCTCGGGATCTCGTTGCGTCTCGGCTACGCGCGAACTACGACGATGGCGTTCACCGCGGCCGGTAACAACTTCGAACTCGCCATCGCGGTCGCGATCGCCACCTACGGCGCCGACTCCGGCCAAGCGCTGGCGGGGGTGGTCGGCCCGCTGATCGAGGTCCCGTTCCTGCTCGCCCTGGTATACCTATCCCTCGCTCTGCGGCGGCGCCTCACTCGGGCCCCGCCTCGTCGAAAGGCCCCCGTACGATGAATTCCGTTGCGAGCGTGTTGTTCGTCTGTGTCCACAACGCCGGCCGCTCCCAGATGGCCGCCGCGTTCCTCGCCCACCTCGCCGGCGACCGGATTCGCGTGCGATCCGCGGGCACAACGCCCGCCGATACGATCAACCCGGTGGCGATCGAGGCGATGCGGGAGGCCGGGATCGATATCTCCACCCGCACCCCGGCGGTACTGACGGCCGACACCGTACAGACTTCCGATGTCGTGATCACCATGGGATGCGGCGACACCTGCCCCTACTTCCCCGGAACCCGCTACCTGGACTGGCAACTCGACGACCCTGCCGGTGCCGATATCGCGACCGTGCGCCGGATCCGGGACGCTATCGAACAACGGGTTCGCGGATTGTTGACCGAACTCGGTGTCGACGCGAATCCGTAGCGGACGTCCGGTAGCGGGCGTCGTGCGTGCGCTCCTCGGCCTGCGCCTGTTGCCACGTGCCGCCGCGGCAGCACATCCACCTCGTCGGCCCTGATCGGGTCTGCCAGAATGCACTCATGAATGCGGCGCCCCCGAGGCTCGTCATCTGGGATATCGACGGCACCCTGATCCCCGCCGACCTGAGATGGCTTCGAAGGGCTATTTCGCGTACTTATTCGCTACCGGAGTCGGATGTGGTTTTCCCGGCAGCACGCGTACACGGCTTCACCGATGAGTCGATCGTTGTCGAAACCGCTGTTGAGTCGGGAATCTCGCAAGAACTGGCCGAGGATGGTATCGCTCGTTTCCGGGACGAGCTGAAAGCGGTGATGTCCGAAGGCGAAGACGAGCTGGCGCGCGACCAACCGGCCTACGCCGGCGCGGTCGAATCGATCGCCGAACTGGACAAACACGGGTTCGTTCAAACCGTCTTGACCGGAAATATGCGATACGCGGCGGAAACCAAGCTGAGAGCGGCCGGTTTGGACGCACATCTTCGACTCGACCTCGGCGCGTACGGCTCGGATTCCCGAGACAGACTGGAACTGCCCGCTGTTCTCGCCGATCGATATCGCGACCGGCTCGGAAGCCCCCTTCCCAGCTCCCGGGTCGTGGTGGTGGGTGACGCGCCGAACGATATTCTCTGTGCTCGGCATGCAGGCTTTCGGGTCATCGTCGTCACACACCGGATGACGCGCGGCGAACTTCTCGAACACTCGCCCGATGAGGTACTCGATGCTTTGGACCCGGAATCGGTTGTATCCGCGGTCCGATCACTGATCGGTGCGTCGACTCACTGAATCCCGGGTTGTCCGGATCCGTTCCCGCAGTGCCCGGACAGGCTCTTCCTTGCGCCACGGCGCAATTCTCTCGATGGCTCGCTGCGCACGGTCGATACGCTCTATCGAAGGGTCTGGCGGATCGCGCCGCGTTCTCTACTCCGGATGATGGTCTGGGCGATCATCTTCGCCAGAGGCTCGTGGGACTCGCGGCTCAGATGCACGCCGTCGATCCCGGGACTCGCGACAACAGCCGCGTCCACGAACAACGCCTTGCGCGATTCGGCGATGCGGCGAATCGCCGCGCCGAGCTCCTTCGATTTGCGCTCGGATTCGGCGTCGTACTCAGAACTTTGCTCGGCGAACGCGGGCCGGCCGGCATCGAGGTGGATCGGACCCACCAGCAATACCTGAGGTACCCCACCGGTGCGGGTCCAAGCAGTGCGTTCGATAGTGTCGATGTATCCCTCGAGCGCGGCGCCGATGGCGCTCGGCTCTCGCCCGAACTTGGTTTTGAGATCGTTGTTTCCCAGCATGATCACCACCATGTCCAAGGGTGAGTGGCTGCGCAGGCATGGTTGAAAGTAGGCACGGCCGTTGCGGTCGTCGCGGTCGGGATCATCCAGGTCGGTGGTGCGTCCGCCGAGACCTTCCTCGATTATCGCGTACCCGGTGCCCAGGAGTTCCTGTAGCCGTCCCGTCCAGCGTACGTCGGCCGGCCAGCGACCCCGCTTCTCGGAGGGTTGGCCGAAGGTGTTGGAGTCACCGAAGCACAAGACGGTGAATGCGGCCGGATCGACGATCACGATCGGGTCCCTGCATGTGGGACGAATTCGCTGAGATGGTCGGCGACCTGGGCTAGTCCGTCCAGCCGTTGTCTACCCCGATGATCGAGAAGTTCATTGGTCAGGGAATGTGCCAAAGGAACGTGACGAATGAATTCCGGTGCGATCGAACAGGCCCGTCGAAGCGTGTCCACCGCACCCACATCGTCTCGGTTGTGGATCTGCGCTTTCGCGACGTTGACAAGCCTGCGGCTGCTCAGCGTCGGCGGAACGCCTGTTCCGCCGTCATGGGCAGCCTTGGCGAGCTCGAGCGCTTCGCGCGGCCGGTTCGCGTCGGTTTCGTTGATAACCCCGAAGCTGGCGGCCGAAGAATGGCCGAACACGTTGGATGCCTCGGGTCGGCGGTGGTATTCGTCGTCCAGCTGGTTCCCGGCCGATTCGCATAGGCGTAGATATCTGCGGGCCTCGTGGAAATTGCCCATTCGTGAGGTTGCGAAGGCTGTGTAGCAGATCAGCTCCCCCCAGATGGCGACATGGCGTGGGCCGGCTGTCAGCCGAGGCTCGATATCGGCGGCGGCTCGGTCTGCGTGCACCGCCGCATCGTCATACATGCCGTTCTTTGCGAACAGCCACGACCAGGATCCTTTGATCGCGGCCACCGTCAACTCGTCTCCACTCTCGGCGGCCAGCGCGTCCGCGCGTATGAGCGCCAGTGCGGCCAAGTCCTCTTGCGCCACGTAGCCGAGGAGGTTCGAGGCGGCATGCAGAAGTTGAGCGAGTGAAATATTGATCTGCCGCCGTGTCTCACCCTTCGACGTCTCGGCCGCAGCGTACGCGCTTGCCAAGACCGTAGGGAGTTCCCGTTCCAATTCGGCGAATCGAGCCGAAAAGAATAGGTCCCATGCGCGAATTACGGCAGAGGTCAGTGCGGGTTGCGTGCACGACGGTGCGTCCGGAATACATCCCATCAGCACTCGCCGCAGATGAAAAATGGGTTTGCGGTCGTGCGGGTCGATGCCCGAGCCGGCTCGCAGATGTGCCACGCCGGGCGCCTCGGGAGATATCGAGCGGACGGCAAGGAGTTCTGTGAGCTGCTCGGGCGTGACCTGGAGTAGGTCGGCGATTCTCGGCCACAGCCACGCCGATGGCTGACTTTTACCCGCTTCCCACCGCACGACAGTCGACCGCTCCACGCTCAGACGCTCGGCCAGCGACTCTTGCGTAAAGCCGAGCGCTTTACGGCGTTGTGCAAACGCTCGACGCATCCCGCGCTCCGCAGTCGCCATGTCTCACCTTCCGCCCCTACGAACGTCCAAGGCCACTCGGGCTCGGCCTCATTCGCGCCTCATAAGTGCCCAGTCGGCGCTCTGTCGCCAGGTCACCGCCGACGGTTGGCTATGGGTTACAGCTCAACCAGTACCCAGCGAGGACCAAGTTATGACCGGCAACGATACAACGCCGCACGAAGGCCGGAGGCCCGGCAACGGCTGGTGCGTCGTGCCGTGGCGCCTTACCGCGCCGGTCGGTGAGGCGTTCCTCCCCATCGACTCCAGGAGTTCACTTCGGTGAAGAATCAGGACAGGCCCAGGCGAGCGGTTGCCCTGCTGCACAGCGACCACGACGCGCAGTTGTACGAATCGCTCATACGGCGCCACCAGCTGAAAGTCATTTACACCGTTCACACCGACGCAGTCGCGGTAGTTGCCGCGCTGATCGCTGTCCAGCACGCGCTGGAGCACGATGCCGACGCCGTAGTGATCCCTCATGTCGGGACACTGGCGCCCGGTGTCCCGTGGTGGGTGATCACCGAAGCGGCCGGCCTCATCACCGGCACCCAGGAGTATCCGTTGTGGTCGATACTCGAGGCTCCGACGCGGCCCCAGCAGTGATCACCCTGGGCTTCGCCGTTGCGATCGGACTTCCGCTGTTGGTCCTCATCTTGGCGATCGTCCTGCCGGAGCATCGAAACAAGCCGTGAAGCATCACGTCCCGGATCCGCGCGGCATCGCCAGAACAGCCGTCGCGGCAGCCAGAATCAGGCACGCCCCGGCGACCGCGAAAGCCACGGCATATCCGTGTGCGAGGGCGGCCGGGTTGCCCGAGCCGCCGGTGTGGGCGGTGACCGTGGCCGCGACGGTGCCCAGTGCGGCGAGGCCGACCGCGCCGCTGAGCTGCCGGGTCGTGTTGAGCAGGCCGGAGGCCGTACCTTGTTCCGCGGCGGGAACTCCGCTGGTCGCGGCCACGGTGACGGGGGTGAACGCCGCCGCGCTCCCGAGGCCGAGCACCACACCGGGTATTCCGATCGCCAGCGGGTACGGCAGGCCCGTGCCGAAAGTCGCGGCAAAGGCCAAGAATCCGGCCGCGCCCACCAAGCAGCACGCCGGGGCCGATCGGCGTGGGCCCCAACGGACGGTGAGCGGCCCGGCCATTCGTGCTCCGACGAACATAGCGATTCCCACGGGGAGGTACCCCACCCCGGCGCGGAGCGGTCCGTATCCCATGACGTCCTGCATGTACAACGACAGCAGTATCGGGCTGGCGAAGAATCCGAGGCCGAGCAGCAGCATGACCCCGTTGCCGCTCGCCACCTCGCGTAACCGGAAGATTCGCAGCGGTAGTAGCGGATGGGACGCCCAGCGTGCCTGGTGGATCAGGAAGAGCGCCAGGCACGCGATCCCGACCGCCAGCGGCGGGGCGACACCGTGCGGTTCCGTGCCCCCCGACCGCGTCAGCGCATAGACCGTCGCCACCAGGCCGGTGGTGGCCAGCACTGCGCCGACCAGGTCGATTCGGGCCGGACCGGCAGGTCGCGTGCGAGGTAGTACCTGCCGGGCCGCGATCACCGCGATGATCCCGAGCGGTGCGGTCACGAAGAAGACCCAGCGCCAGCCGAGCCATTCGGTCAGCAGCCCACCGAGTACGGGTCCGGAGGCGGCGGCCACCGCTCCCACCGCGCTCCAGAGGCCGAGTGCCCGCGCTCGCGGGCCGGGTTCGGTGAAGGTGGTGGTCAGTACGGCGAGTGTGATCGGTATGAGCAGGGCGGCCCCGAGACCCTGGATCGCGCGCATGGTCAGGAGCCAGTACGTGCCGGTACCGGCACCGGCCAGCACCCGGGCGAGGGTGAAGACGACGATCCCGAGCAGGAAGACCCGCCGGGGGCCGAACGCGTCACCGCACCGGCCGCCGAGTAACAGGAAACCGGCGAAGGTGAGGGTGTAGGCGTTGACGACCCACGGCAGGGCCGCTGCCGAGAACCCCGAATCGGCGCGGATATCGGGCAGCGCTACCGAGACGATGGTGGCATCGAGGATCACCATGAACGAACCCAGGCAGGCCACGGCCAGTATCAGGCGGTCCCGGTTTCGCGCGCGGGCCGCGGGTGGAGTGAGGGCTTTTCTGGACAAGGGAACTCCCGGATCGCGGAAACAAGTTAGGGTCACCTTGCTTCCTCGAGTCGGGTTGAGTTCAAATGGGCAGGTGAACACCTCGACCGAGAATTTCCCGATCGCTACGGTCGCCGACCACTTCGACCTCCCGATCTCGACCCTGCACTACTGGGAACGGCAGGGTCTGCTGGTGCCGCACCGCCGGGCCGGTCGCCGCTACTACAGCCGCGACCAGGTCTACCGGATCGCGCTCATCAAACTCTGGCGCATCACCGGCCGGCTCGGGCTGACCGATATCGCCGCGTTGCTCGACCGCGATACCGGTGGCGCGTGGCGCGATACCGTCACTGCCCGGATGGACTCCATTCGGGCCGAAATCGAAACCCTCGCCGGCGCACACGATTACCTGCGCACTCTGCTGGAGTGCCGCCAACCGGGTGATCCGGCGCGATGCCCGGGTTTCCGTGCCTCGGTCACCATTCCGGCAGTCCGTGCCTAGCGTCGCGGTAGTGATCCCTCATCGGCGGGACGGACCGATATAGAGCCTTTCGCAGGGGAGTCGCGGGAGTTCGTGGCGGCGGTGGGAGTTGCTGATCAATTCGATGGTGAAAAGCTGTCTACGCCGGTGGTCTTCGATCAGGTTGTGGATCGCCTCCACGCTGGCCCGGTAATCGAAGGACACACCGCGGACCCAGATCCGCAGGTGCACATCTCCGGTCTGCTGAAGCCATTCTCGGACCGACATCGGTACTGCCTGCCTAACTCGGTACGCTCAGCCGGCCGGATCGGGAGACGGGCCGGAGCGCGCTTCCAGGGCCCTGTTGAGTTCGAACAACCGGGCGGTGCTGTCGAGCAGGCATTGCAGGCCGTATTCGAAGTTGTGCTCGTCGGGCGCACCGGATTTCCGGCCCTTGGACATGGCCTGAGCGAGCAGCGGCGTCCGGTCCGGGTCGATCACGATATCGTCGTAGTAGGCGCGGGCCGGGGTCTCGAGCTCCTTGTTCTTGTCGTAGAGCCGTTGCAGCACCACCGAGCCGCGGATGTGCAGATTGATCGCCGAGTAGGTGTCGAATGCCTGGTCCACCGTCAGCCCGGCGTCGACCAGCGCTCGTACCGCCCGTTCCATCCCCCGGGCCCCGAGCCGGGCGGCCGGCGGGCTCAGCGACGACCTGATCAGTACCAGATCGCACAGGATGGGGTTGCCGAGAAACGCGTATCGCATGGTCCGGGCGTGGTGGCACAGTGATTCGCGCCAGTTGGCGGGGTCGATGAACGGTGCGTCGAAGGTGTGTCTGCTCAGTGCGCGATCGGTCATGGCGTTGAGCAGATCGTCCTTCTTGCGGAAGTACCAGTAGATACTGGTCACCCCCACATCGAGGTGTTTGCCCAGCAGTGGCATGCTCAATCCGTCGATCGACACCTGTTCGGCGAGTTCGAACGCGCCCTCGATGATGTCGTCGGGGTTGAGCGAGCCGCGTTCGCGCCGTTGCCGCTTGCCGCGGGCGCCGTTCTTCGTCGTCATCGCCGACCTCGTTCCTTCCGGGAATTCAGGCACCTGCCCGCGGGGAGTCCGCGTACACCGGGTCACGTTTCTCGCTGAACGCGGCGAACGCTTCGAGGACGTCGGGCCCGGACAGGTTGATCGTCTGTGCGTGGCCTTCCCCCGCCAGCGCTTCCCGCAAGGTGCGGTCGGCGCCGTCGTGCAGCAGGGATTTGGTCTGTGACAGCGCCGTGGACGGGCCGGCGGCCAGGCGGGCGGCCAGTTCGCCGACGAACGTGTCCAGGGATTGCTCGGGCTGCACCCAGGTCACCAGTCCGAGCGCGTGGGCTTCCGCGGCGTCGATGGTGTCGGCGAGCATCGTGAGCCGTTTGGCCTGCTGCAAACCCACCAGTTTCGGGAGCAGCCAGGATCCGCCGCAATCGGGTGAGAGCGCACGTTTGGTGAAGATCTGGCAGAACCGGGCGTCCGGCGCGGACACCACGAAATCGCAGCCGAGCGCGAGGTTCCAGCCGGCGCCGACCGCGATGCCGCGTACCTTCGCGATCGTCGGCACCGGCAGATCGTGCAACTGCTGGATCACGTCGTTGATGGCGCGGATCTCGGCACTCGGATCGGGAAATCCGTCCATGCCACTCGCCGCGGAGATATCCGCGCCGGAGCAGAACGCCGTACCGGCACCGGTGAGCACGACGGCGCGGGCTGTGCGCCGATAGGTTATTTCGCGCAGTTCGCTGCTCAGCCGGGCCCACATCTCGCTGGTGATCGCGTTCTTGCGGTGTGGGCGGTTCAGGGTGAGGGTGCGAATCCCGTCGATCTGATCGCTGATCACCACGGGCTGTTCGGTCATCGGGGTGTCCTTTCCGCGGTTGCCTTCCGGGGAGCCGGGAGGCCGATCGCGCCCCGGTCGCGGAGTTCGGTGAGTGTGTCCGGGTCGAATCCGGCGGCGGCCAGTACTGATTCGGTGTGCTCGCCGAGCGCCGGAATCGCGCCCATCGTGGGCTCGTAGCCGGTGATGATCGCGGGCGGAAGCAGTGCGGTGACCGGTCCGCCGGGGGAGTCGGTCGTGCGCCAGCGGCCGCGCTGGGACAGATGTGGGTGGGCGACCACGTCGGTGGGTGTGTTGTACCGGGCGTTGCCGATCCCGGCGGCGTCGGCCCGTTGCTGGATGGTGTGCAGGGTATGCAGCCCACACCAGTGCTCGAGGGCGGAATCGAGCTCTCCGCGGTGGGCCACCCGGCCGGAGTTGGTGTCGAAACGCTTATCCGCGGCCAGGTCGGGGCGCTCCAGGACGTCGTGGGCCAGGCGCTGCCACTCCCGGTCGTTGGTGGTGCCCAGCACCACGGTCCGGCCGTCGCGGGTCGGGTAGGCGCCGTACGGCGCGACCGCCGGTGACGCCATGCCGATCGGTTCCTGATCTGTTCCGGTGTGCCGGCTGTAGGTGAGTGCGTAGCCCATCACCTCGGCCATGGTGTCGAAAAGGCTTACCGAGGCGGTGCGCAGAGCGGAGCATTCCGGGTGGCCCGCTCGCGCGTAGAGCATGGTCACGATCGACAGCGCCGCGTAGATGCCGGTGGAGACGTCGGCGATCGGCGGACCGGGTTTGGCCGGCGCACCGGCGGTACCGGTCACGGCGCAGGCACCGATCTCGGCCTGGACCAGCAGATCGTAGGCTCGTCGATGCGACAGCGACCCGCCCGCGCCATAGCCGTCGATCGACATGGTGACGAGATGGGGGTGGGTCGCGGCGAGGCGGTCGGCACCGAAACCCAGTGCGCCGGTCGCGCCGGGTGCGAGATTGGAAACGAACACGTCCGCGGTATCGAGCAACCGGTGCAGCGCTTCGGCGCCGCCGGGATCCTTCAGATTCAGGACCACCGATTCCTTGCCGCGATTGACCCAGACGAAATGCGCGGCCTGACCGTGCACCACATCGTCGTAGTAGCGGGCGAAATCTCCGCCGCGCGGACTTTCGATCTTGATGACCCGCGCCCCGAAATCCGCCAGCAGCCGGGTGCACATCGGCGCCGAGACGGCTTGCTCCAGCGAGACGACGGTCACGTCGTGCAGCGGCCCGCGCGCGGATTGCTCCCGCATCACATCACCAGGCCGCCGTCGACCGGGATGACCTGGCCGGTGACGAACGAAGCGGCATCGGAGGCGAGGAAAACGAATGCGCCCGCCACTTCGTCGGGTTCGGCCCAGCGCCGCATCGGGATGCGAGCCAGCATCTGCTCGGCGAATTTCGGGTCGGTGCGGACGGTGGCCGTCATCGGGGTGGCCGGATCCAGATCGGTGACCAGTACCGCCGCCCCACGCGCCGCGAGCGCCGCCGAGACAGCCGCCCCGATACCACTCGCGGCTCCGGTGACCAGCGCCGAACGCCCGGACAGATCGAATGGATTACGCATGGTCGGAGTCCTTGCCTGATGTGCGGGCGACCGGTTCAGCCGACGACATCGAACGTCACCGGGAGGGCGTTCGGCGACCGGAACGGCTGCCCCCAGATATGTGGATCGGCGTCGGTACGGAGTTCGAAGCCGGTGAGCCTGGTCAGCAGGAGGTCCAGCGCCACCCGGGTCTCCATCCGCGCGAGATGCAGACCCAGGCAGGTGTGGGCGCCGGCGGTGAAGCTGATGTGCGGGATGCGCTTGCGGGAGATATCGAACTCTTCCGGCCGTTCCCAGCGGTTCTCGTCGCGATTGGCCGCTCCCAGGCAGAGATCGAGCACCGCGCCGCGGGGAATGGCCACTCCGTCCAGTTCGGTGTCCTCGGTGACGTAGCGCTGCACCAGCGTGAGTGGAGTCTCGTAGCGCAGACCCTCCTCGATCGCCAGGGGGAGGAGCTTGTGGTCGGCCTGTACCGCCGCGAGTTGCTCCGGATGTTTCAGCAGCAGATACAGCAGGTTGCCCGACGAACGGTAGGTGGTCTCGAGCCCGGCCGGCAGCAGCAGCCGGAGGAACGAATAGATCGCCTTGTCGGAGAGTTTCTCGCCGTCGATCTCTGCGGTGACCAGGTCGCCGATGATGTCCTCGGTCGGCTGCGCCCGGCGTTGTTCGATATGCCCGAGGAAATACTCCTTCAGGTCCTTCGACGCCGTCAGCGCGCGTTCGACATTGCCCGCGTAGCTGATGATGGCCACCGCCGCCTTGCGGAAGAACGGCAGATCCTCCTCCGGCAGTCCGAGCAGGCGCGCGATGACGCGGGTGGGGAACTCGAAGGTGAACTCACGAACCAGGTCGGCGCTCCCGCGCTCGGCGAACTCGTCGATGAGCGCGTCGCAGATCGGCCGCACCACCTCGGGTTCCCAGGTGGCCAGTGATTGCGGTTTGAAGGCCGCGGAGACCAGGCCGCGGTGGGCCTTGTGCCGGGACCCGTTCATCGCGAGGATGGTCGGACCCATGAACACACCGATCGTCGAATCGTAGAGCGAGGTGTCGAAGACCTTGCTGTCACGCAACGCCTTGCTGACCGCATCGTAGGAGAAGGCGGTGTAGGAATCCTTGGGGCGCAACTCTTCCGGCGTCTTGGAGTAGTCCATCACCGTGCCGTGGGATACCCCGCCCTCGGCCCGCCGGGCGGCGAAGTACGGGTACGGGTCGCGGAGGTCGAGGGTGTCCCCGCTGGTTGTCGATTTGTCCTGAACAGGGCTGTCCACGGCTCACCTCTGGCGTTGTCGGATTCACGCGCCGGAAGGCGCGCCACTATTACTGTATTATTTACAGTAATAGTACTTATTCGCATCGGCAATCTTTCCGGGCGCGAGGGTGGCCGCCCCCGGGGTGCTATCAGAGCTGGAGTGGGCCACCGACGGACATCGGTGCGACGAATCCGCCGTCGACATGGATGTCCTGTCCGTTGACCCAGCGTGCGGCGGGAGACCCGAGGAAGGCGATCACCGGGACGATATCGGCCACGGTCGCGTGGCGTCCGACGGTGGCCTTGACCGTATCGAGGACGTCCTTGCCCATACTGGCCTCGAAATCGGTCAGGATCGGCGTTTCGGTCGGCCCCGGGCTCACCGTGTTCACCCGCACTCCGTATTTCTGCCAGGCGGCGGCCGCGAGTCGTTTCGAGTAGAGGATCGACGCCTGCTTCGAGGTGCTGTACACGGGATAGGCCGGATCCTGGGCATCCTGCCAACGCCGGACTGCCTCGGTTTCGGTCGCGTCGAGCAGGCCGGCCAGTTCCTCGATGCGTTGCTGCCAGCCCAGGGCGGCCACCGACGCCACGCTCACGATGGACCCGCCCTGCCGGAGGCGCGGCAGCATCCCTTCGGCCATGAGCCGCATGCCGAGGTAGTTCACCGCCAGTACGTCGTAGGCCGGTGCGGTACCCGGAACGCCGGCGACGTACTCGAGGACGTCCCATCCCGTGCCGATCCGCTCCAGGAGCGCCTCGATCGAGCCGGCATCGCGCAGATCGCACTGTTCGTGCCGGGCGGCCGGAGTGTCGTTCGGGCGCAGATCCACCGCGAGGACGTAATCGCCTTCGCCGTGGTGGTGGGCCGCCGTTGCCGCGCCGATTCCCGACCCCGCTCCGACGACCACGATCCTGCGTTGTTCAGGGGACATAACTACCACCGCTCCGTTGCCGGTATGACTTATTGAATACTTGACAGTAAGGCTGACTATAAATCACTCTGGTGGACGGCACAACGCGTCCGGGAGCAGCGCTGCCCCACTCCCGTGTAGTACGACGCGCAGTACGAACAGAGCACACGGAACGGAAGAACCGCATATGAGCATGCCGATCGTCGACGACGCCGCGAAGGTATTTGCGGACCCTGCCGCCTACACCGATGAGACCCGACTGCACAGCGCGCTCCGGGAACTACGGGCCAAGGCCCCGGTCTCCCGGGTCGATGTTCCCGGGTACAAACCGTTCTGGGCGATCACCAAACACGCCGATGTCATGGCGATCGAACGTGCCAACCGGGTCTTCACCAACTGGCCCCGCCCGGTGCTCATGCCGGCCGCCTCCGACGAGCTGCAGGCCGCGATCGGTATCCGGACGCTGATCCATATGGACGATCCGCAGCATCGGGTGGTGCGGGCGATCGCCGCGGATTGGTTCGGCCCGAAATCCATGCGCGCGATGGGTGAGCGCATCGATCGGCTCGCGAAGAACTATGTCGATTCGATGCGCGACCGCGGCGGCGAATGCGATTTCGTGCAGGAGGTCGCGGTCAACTTTCCGCTGTACGTCATCATGTCGCTGCTCGGGGTGCCCGAATCGGACTTCCCGATGATGCTGAAGCTGACGCAGGAACTCATGGGCAGCGACGACGACGAATACAAGCGTGATATCGCGTCCGAAGACGCGATGACCGCCCTGGCGGAGATGTTCGCGTACTTCCAGGCACTGACCGAATCCCGCCGCGCGAATCCCACCGACGACCTGGCCTCGGCCATCGCGAACGCCGAGATCGACGGGGAGAAGCTGTCGGATATCGACACCATGTCCTACTACGCGATCATCGCCACGGCCGGACACGACACCACCAGCGCGACGATTTCCGGCGGAATGCGCGCACTGGCCGAGCACCCGGAGCAGCGGGAGCAACTGCGCGCCGATCTCGGTCTGATGCCGCAGGCCACCGAGGAGATGATCCGGTGGGTCACTCCGGTGAAAGCCTTCATGCGGACCGCCGCCGAGGACGCGACGGTCAACGGGGTCCGCATCGCGGCGGGGGAATCGCTGCTGCTGTCGTATACCTCGGCCAATCGGGATGAGGATATCTTCGACGACCCCTTCCGGTTCGATATCCGCCGTGAACCCAACAAGCATGTGGCCTTCGGCTTCGGTGTCCATTTCTGCCTCGGTGCCGCGCTGGCGCGGATGGAGGTGAGCAAATTCTTCGCCGAATTGCTGCCTCGGCTGGAATCGGTCGAACTCGACGGCGAACCCCAACTCGTCGCGACGACCTTCGTCGGCGGGCTCAAGCACCTGCCCATTCGCTACTCGCTCACCTGAGCGCTTCGCCGCGAGATCACGAGCCCGCCAGGGCGCGCACGGATAAGGAAAGCCGATGACCGAAACTCAGGGCTGGGACGCGACTCTCGACGATCTCGCGCGACGCCGGGCCCGCGTCCAGGGGATGGGTGGCCCGGATCGGGTCGCCAAACACCACGGCAAAGGGAAACTCGATGCCCGCGCCCGGATCGAGGCACTGCTCGACAAGGGCAGCTTCCAGGAATTCGGGACAATGGTCGGCGGTGAAGTCCCCGCAGACGCCATCGTGACCGGATCCGGTCTCGTCGACGGGGCGCCGGTGATGGTGGGGGCCGAGGATTTCACGACCCTGGCCGGCACCATCGCACCGGGCAGCAATTCCAAGCGTTACCGGCTGGCCGAACTCGCCGTCCGGAACAAGATGCCGCTGATCATGCTGCTCGAGGGCGCCGGATTCCGGCCCACCGGCGACCACTACGGCCGGACCCCCACCGATCTGCTCGCCCAGGCGCGGTGTTCGGGCCGGGTGCCGATGGTCACCGGTGTGCTCGGACCCTCGGCCGGGCACGGTGCCCTGGTCGCCCCGGTATCCGATTTCGCGATCATGAGCCGGCAGGGCGCGATCTTCACCGCGGGTCCACCCGTGGTGAAGGTGTCGACCGGTGAGGACATCACCAAAGAACGTCTGGGCGGCCCGGATGTCGCGGTGGCCAGCGGGTTGATCCACAATGTCGCCGACACCGACGATGCCGTACTCGCGGAGATCCGGCGGTACCTGTCGTACTTCCCGTCCAGCGCCTGGTCCTATCCCGCGGTGCGTGGGCCGGACGAAACGGCGGAGCCGCGGACGATCCCGGAAATGCTCGATATCGTCTCGCGTGACAACAAGCGCACCTACGATATGCGCGCCGTCCTGGATCTTGTTCTCGACCGCGACGACTGGTTCGAAGTGCAGCCCGGTTACGGCCAGGCGATCATCTGCGCACTCGCCCACCTGGGCGGGCATCCGGTGGCTGTCGTGGCGAACCAGCCGCAGGTCCTCGCCGGGTCGATCGATGCCGCCGCGGCCGACAAGGCCGCGCATTTCATCACCGTCGCCGATTCGTTTCATCTGCCGATCCTGTTTCTGGCCGACAATCCGGGCATGCTGCCCGGCAGCGGGTCCGAACGGGCGGGTGTGCTGCGCAGCGGGGCGAAGATGTTCGTCGCCCAGACCGCGGCGACAACACTGAAACTGCACGTCACCCTGCGTAAGGCATACGGGTTCGGCTCCATGGTGATGTCGCTGATCGGCTTCGACGACCAGGTGGCGACCTATGCCTACCCCGGGGCGACCATGGGCGCGATGAGCGCCGCGGCACTCAGCAACGCGTCGAACGCCGCCGAGGATCTCGAAGCGAAACTCCGGGCGATGGAACTACAGGCGTCTTATCACTCGGCCGAGCATATGGGGTTCGACGAGCTCATCCACCCGGAAGAGACCCGCAATGCGCTGCTGCTGTCGTTGCAGCGGGGGCTGGGAGCCCGGCAGGCGGCGGCGGAGCCGGTCACGCGCAGTGTGATCATGCCCTGAACGCGCGTATGCGGCCGGGTGGCGCTGTCGGCGACGCCCGGTTCACGGAACATCGGCGTGGCGTGGTGCCCGTGGGCCGGCGGATGAGTCGCGCAACGATAGTGTCGCAGGGGTGAGGCGGAAGCTATTCCCACGCGCGTCTTTCCCGGTGCCGCGAGTCGCGCGCGACCCGAATCCGGCGCGGTGGGCCAGATGGCTGGTGCCGGTGCTCGCACCGGTGTTCCTGCTTCCCGCCGGCCTGGTGGGCGCCGATCCGGGCGAGGGCATCGGCAGCGGGCTGGAACGGTTCTATCATCAGCGGCTGGACTGGAAACCCTGTGATGACCCGGCTCTCGACGGTGCGGGCGCGCAATGCGCGGGCGTCGTCGTGCCGCTCGACTACAGCCGCCCTGACCACCGGACGCTGACGGTCGCGATCTCCCGTATCCCGGCCACCGATCCGGCCCGCCGGCGCGGAATCATGCTGTCCAATCCGGGCGGGCCCGGTGGTCCGGGCCTGGCCATGATGGCCGGCGCCCGGCCCTTCTCTCCGGATGTGCGGGCCCGCTACGACCTGATCGGTATGGATCCCCGCGGCATCGGCCGATCGGACCGGGTGCAGTGCGGGATCCCACTGCCCACCATGTTGTTCTCGGCGGGATTCGACGTTTTCGGCTACGCGCGCGACACCGCCCTGGCCGCCGCGCTGGCCGCTTCCTGCCTGGCCCCCGATCCCGAGAAGGCCCGGTACACCACGACCCGCAATACCGCCCGGGACATGGATGTCATCCGA
The DNA here is from genome assembly GCF_055586645.1 of Nocardia sp. NPDC049935. Classification (NCBI taxonomy): domain Bacteria; kingdom Bacillati; phylum Actinomycetota; class Actinomycetes; order Mycobacteriales; family Nocardiaceae; genus Nocardia; species Nocardia sp. NPDC049935. Next base: position 1,039,219 of record NZ_JBVJHV010000001.1, read on the forward strand.
GGGGCCCTGGGCGAACGCACGCTCAACTATTTCGGCGGCTCCTACGGCACCTACCTGGGCGCCGTGTACATGCAGATGTTCCCCGGACGCAGCGACCGGATGGTGCTGGACAGCGCGATCGACCCGGACCGCTACTGGATCGGCGTCAATCAGGATATGGGCGCCGCCAACGAGGCCGGACTGGACGACTGGGCCGGCTGGGCGGCCCGCCACGATGCCGACTACCACTTCGGCAGCACCGGGCCGCAGGTCCGGGCATTCGTGGAGGATGTGATCCGCCGCGCGGCCGGGCATCCGATCTTCGCGGACGGCTATCTGGTGGACGAGCATACCGTGCCGATGATGCTGCTGGCACTGCTGCCGAATCCGAAGCTGAACGCCGACCTCGCCGAGGCCGTGCGCATCATCGCCGACGGAGTGTCCGGCCTGCCCCTGGATATGCCGCGGTTGAAGGCGAAGATCACCGGCGCCGTGCCGCTCGAGACCGCGGGGATGGCGGCGGTCCTGTGCGGTGACAAGGCCGCCCCGCGTGATCCCGCGTGGTACTACCGCAATATCGAGGCCGTCCGGGCCACCGAGCCGGTGTTCGGCGCGTTCGCCAACAACATCACCGCGTGCGCCTTCTGGCCGGAACCGGTCGAGCCGCCCACCGAGGTGGGTAATTCCGTACCGGCGCTGATCCTGCAGGCCACGGGCGATACCCGCACCGCCTATTCGGAAGGTGTGGCGATGCGCCGGACGCTGTCCGGATCCCGATTGGTCACCCTCGCCGATACCCGGATCCACGGGGCCTTCCGTAACGGTCTGAGCCCCTGCGTGAACGAGATCGTCAACACCTACCTTCGCGACGGCGCCCTCCCCGACACCGATCGGACCTGCGGGCCCGACCCGTCTTATTTCCCGGAGTAACCGGATCCGGGTCGACGGTCCGCGTCGGGGCCGGATCAGCGGCCGCGGAACCGGGGTTCCCGGCGCTCCCGGAAGGCAGCCAGACCCTCTTTGAAATCGGCGCTGCGACAGGCCAGCTCGAGGGTGAGTAGTTCGTGCGTCAGGGCCTGCGGCAGACCGGCGTGCAGGTTGTCGTGGAGGGCCTGTTTGGCGAGACCGAAGGCGACGGTCGGCGCGGCGGCGAGTCTTTCGATGAGGGCATCGGTCGCGTGGTCGAGTTCGCCGGGTTCGGCCGCCTCGTGGATGAGTCCCCAGCCGGCCGCGTCGGATCCGGTGATCTTGTCCCCGAGGAGCAGCAGTTTCTTGGCGCGGGTCAGGCCGACGAGGCGGGGGAGCAGCCAGGTCGATCCGGTGTCGGGGCTGAAACCGCGATCGAGGAAGGGCTCCCAGAAGACGGCCTCACCGGCGGCGATCGTGAAATCGGCGGCCAGCGCGAGGTTGCAGCCCATCCCGGCTGCCCAGCCCCGCACGGTGCACACCACGGGCAGCTGGATCGTATGGACGAGTTCGATCAGCCGGTTGGCCGTCTGTGGAATCCGCCGGACCAGATCGCCGGTGCGCGGCCGGCGGCCGTCGCTGTTGGTGGCGACCCAGTCCACACCCGAGCAGAAGTCATCGCCCGCGCCCTGGATGTGTACCACCCGGAGGGTGTCGTCGGTGGCCGCGCCGGTGAGTGTCTCGGTGAGCGCCGCGATCATCGCGGGGGACAGTGCGTTGCGCTGTGCCGGGCGATCGATGGTCAACCGCAGTACACCGTTGTCGCGAACGATATGGACGGTGCCGGCAGAGGGAGGCGCCTCGGTCTTGTCGTGCACTCTTGTACCCGCTTCTTCCTGGATGTTCGTCGGGTAGATCGGCAATACTGCCAGATATACAGTAGAGCATACGGTCGAAGGCTGTGCGACCCGCCGGGCCCTCGGCGCGGGTGAAGAGGTTGCCGTCGGCGGACGGTCGAATCGGCTTCGGGTGGATCTGCGGTAAACCTTGCGCCAAGGTTTACTGATAGATATACAGTAGACACATCTATTTCGTAGGTGATGGATCGGGGACGCCGACGGTGGCCACTGCCGGTGCGCAGCCGAGGGCCGGGCGCGATTCCGAACGAGAGGACCCGTCATGACAACGCCCTACCGCGGAGGATTCCGTTGAGCGAATGGAGCATCGGGGCCGTATTCGATGCGGTAGCGGCCGCGGTCCCCGACCGCACGATGACGATCTGCGGCGACCGGAGAACGACCTTCGGCGCATCCGCGGAACTGACCGGCCGGTTCGCCGCCTTCCTGGCGGGTCGCGGATTCGGCGCGCATACTCCCCGATCCGATCTGGCCCGGTGGGAATGCGGGCAGGACCGGGTCGCCATGATCATGCGTAACGACCGGTACCTCGACGTGATGATCGGTTGTATGAAGGCGAGGGTGGTGCCGGTGAACATCAATCACCACTACACCGCGCACGAGATCCGCGATCTGCTCGCCTATATCCGGCCCCGCGCGATCGTCTACCACCGAAGCTTCGGGCCGGTGGTCACCGAGACCGCGCCCGAGGGAGTGGAACTGCTCGTGGCGGTCGACGACGGCAGCGGGGGCGCCGAGATCACGGGTGCGGTGGCGTTCGACGACGCGATACGGGAGGGCGGCGCGGACCCGGTGCTCGACGCCTCACCGGACGATCTCGTGATGCTGTGCACCGGCGGCACCACCGGGCGGCCGAAAGGTGTGCTGTGGCGGCAGAGCGATATGTATGTCTCGTCGATGAACGGTGCCGACCATGAATCGGCGGCGCCGCTGCAGGAGCTGGTTCGAGTCACGGGATACGTCTGGTACGCGGCGACGCCCCTCTCGCACGCAGCGGGAATCTGGACGTCCTTCGCGGGCCTGCTCGCGGGTCAGACGATCCTGCTCTACGACGATCGGGAGCGCTTCGACGCCCGGGTCGCGCTGGCGGCGGCCGAGCGGGAGAAGGCGGCGCTGATGACCATCGTCGGCGACGCCTACGCGGGACCGCTCGTGCGTGAACTCCGCTCGCGCCCCTACGATCTCTCGTCGCTGATGGCGATCGGCACCGGCGGCGCCGCGACCAATCCCGTGCACCGGCACGAACTACTCGAACTCCTCCCGCACGCCATGATCGTCGAGGGGTACGGATCCTCGGAGACCGGCGGCATGGGATACGGGCGCAGCAGCAAAGGCGCCGAAGTGGATACCTTCGCGCCGATGGTGGGCGGGACGGCGGTCTCCGCGGATCGCAGCCGCTTCCTCGGGCCCGGCGACGCGGAGATCGGATGGGCGGCCCGAACCGGCCGGGTTCCGCTCGGGTACTTCGGCGACCGGGAAGCGACCGAACGGACATTCCCGGAGATCGACGGAATTCGGATGGCCATACCCGGCGACCGCGCCACCGTGGCGGCCGACGGCAGCCTGCGGTTGCTGGGCCGCGACTCCCTGGTGGTCAATACCGGCGGTGAGAAGGTCTTCGTCGAAGAGGTGGAAGAGGTGCTGCGGGCCCAGGCCGGCGTCTGTGACGCGCTGGTGGTGGGTCGCGCGAGCCCGCGATGGGGGCAGGAAGTGACCGCCCTGGTGTGCCTCGAGGCCGGCGCCGAGGTCACCGGCGCGGTGCTGCGCGAAGTCTGCAAACTCCGGCTGGCGGGTTTCAAGGTGCCGAAGACATTCCTCTTCGTCACCGAGATCAGGCGGCTGGGCAACGGTAAACCGGATTACCGCTGGGCCGCGACGCGGGTGACGGCCGAGAGCGCGGAAGTGGAGGCCTGACTATGCGTAAAGTTATCGATTGCCTGGTCAATGTGCATTTCGGCGAACGCGAACAGCCGTCGTGGATGCTCCAGGTCCGGGACGACTATTTCAAGGGCCCGAAAGGGATGTACGAACAGGTCGAACTCGGCGCGCTGCTCGACGAGATGGACGAACAGGGTGTCGAGAAGGCAGTCCTGATGTATTCGATGGCGAAACCGTCGGCCACCGCGCTGAAATTCGCGGAGGCGCATCCGGAACGTTTCAGCCTGGCGCTCAACGGGGTGGATCTTCTGCATCCGGTGTCCTCACTGCGGGAATTGGAAGACCTGGTGAACGATCTGCCGGTCGCCTATACCACTGTGGGAGCCAGTTTCTGGGGTGACGGGCGATACCCACCCACCGACGCGGTCTACTACCCGCTGTATTACAAATGCGCCGAGATGGGCCTGCCACTGTGTATGAACACCGGTCTGCCCGGCCCGCCCATTCCCGGTGAAGTACAGAATCCGATCTATCTCGATCGGGTCTGCTATCGGTTCCCCGAACTGCGCCTCTGCATGATCCACGGCGCGGATCCCTGGTGGGATGTCGCCATCCGGTTGCTCATGAAATACCGGAATCTGCGTCTCATGACGTCGGCGTGGTCGCCGAAGCGGCTGCCCGAGAGCCTGCTGCACTTCATGCGGACGAGAGGTAAGGACAAGGTCATCTTCGGTTCGGATTGGCCGGTACTCACCATGAAGCGCGTCGTTCCGGAGGCGCTCGCGCTGGATCTTCCCGACGAAGTTCTCGACAACTACCTCTACAACAACGCGCAGGAGTTCTTCTTCGGCGACCGGTCGGCAGGCGCCTGACTTCGCCGCGGGCTCGTCAGAACAAGGAGTAAACCAATGGATCGCTACGAACTACGCCGGCAGGACTACAGCCTCTCGGAGGATCAGTCCGAACTCCAGGCGTCGTACGCGAAGTTCTTCAAGACCCGCAGCCCGCTCGAGGTGGTGCGCGCGGCCGAACCCACCGGTTTCGACAAAGGGCTGTGGGAACAACTGTGCGGAACCGGTGCCACCACGATGGCACTGCCCGAAGCCGCGGGCGGCGATGGTGCGACGCTGGTCGACCTGACCCTCGTCGCCGAGGAACTGGGCCGGGTGATCGCGCCGGTTCCGTGGATCGACCATATCTGCGCGGCGCGCTTGATCGCCCGGCTGGGCTCCGGCTCTCTCGACGTCGAGGTGCTCGAGGGCCGCGAGATCGCCGGACTGGATCCTCGGCTCGGAGCGGCGCCCGGCGCCCGGCTGGTTCCGGCCGCGGCGGTTGCCGACCATATCGTGGTCCGCGACGGTGACGAGATCGTCCGGCTGAATTTCGGTACCCGGCCGGCGCGAGTCGACAATATCGGGCAGCTGCCGATGGCGTGGATCGATCCGGCCACCGCCGACCGGCGCACGGTCCTGGCCGCGGGGGCCGAGGCGGTTGCCCACTACGAGCGGGCGCTCGACGAATGGCGGCTGCTGACGGCCGCGGCTCTGGTGGGCCTGGTCGAGGAGACGTTGCGGATCGCCGCGGAGTTCGCCACCACCCGGTACACGATGGGTGTCCCCATCTCCACCCTGCAGGGCATATCCCATCCGCTTGCCGATATCGCCGTCACCGTGGAGGCTGCCCGCAACCTCGTCCGGCGTGGTGCCTGGTTCCTCGAATTCGAGCCCGAGGTGCAGCCCGCGCTGGCGCCCGCGGCCTTCGTCTACATGGCCGAAGAGGCACCCAAGGCCGCGACCGTGGCGGTTCACGTCCAAGGCGGGCTGGGAGTGTCCGAGGAATCGGCGGCCAGTGCCTATCTGATCCGCGCCAAGGGATGGCCGCTGGCGGCGGGTGACGCCGCCGCCACCGCCGCACGCGTGGCGGAACTGCACGCCGCGACACAGAGCTAGAACGGAGCATGTCCATGGACTTCTCACAGGTCGAACTATCGGCGGAGGACGCGGAATTCCTCGCCGCTGCCCGCGCTTTCCTCGACACCCATGTCACCGACGAGGTCCGGCGCAGGGACCGCGAAACCGGCGACAATTTCGACGAAGGCGTCCATCTGGCGCTGGGTGCCGCGGGCTGGCTGGAAGCGGAACTGAACAAACCCGCCGACGGCGGCCTGGACCGGCTGCGACGGCGGATGTGGGATCTGGAGAAGCGGCGGGCCCGGGTGCCCTGGGTGACCTGGGGCACCACCGCGATCGTGGTGGCCTCCGTACGTGACCACGGCTCACCGGAACTGCGGGCCGAGGTACTGCCGAAGGTCGCGAGCGGTCATGTCCGGCTGTGCCTGGGCTACACCGAACCCGAAGGCGGCTCCGATGTGGCCACCTGTAAGACCCGCGCGGTGCGTGACGGCGATCAGTGGGTGATCAACGGATCGAAGATGTTCACCACCGGCGCCCACAACTGCCAGTACGTCTTCCTGATCACCAATACCGATCCGGAAGCGCGCAAACACAAGAGCCTGACGATGTTCCTGGTCCCGCTGGACACCCCCGGTATCGAGATCCAGGGGATCCGCACGGTCGACGGCGACCGCACCAATATCGTCTACTACAGCGATGTCCGGGTCGACGACAAGTACCGGCTCGGCGAGGTGAACGACGGCTGGTCGGTCCTGATGGGTCCGCTGAACACCGAGCACGGTGTGGTGGACGCCGCCGGTGACGGTCTCCAGGACGTCTCCATCATGACCCACCAGGGCGCGATGATGGCGGTATCGGTCGACCGCATCGCCGCACAGGCCGCGCGGCCCGGACCCGGCGGCCGGCGGCCGCTCGACGATGCCTCCGTGGGCTACCGGCTGGGCCGCAGTATCGCCCGGATGGAAGCCGCCCTGGCCGCGCCGCATATGTTCGGCCGGGTCGCCATCGCGCAGGCCATGCGCGATATCTCGCCCGATCTCATGGATCTCCTCGGCGCGGCCTCGGCCCTGCCGGCCGATACCGAGGGCGCCGCCGACGACGGGGGCGCGGAGTACATCTACCGGTGGGCGCCGCTGTGCGGAATCTACGGCGGCACGCTCGAGGTGTTCCGGAACATGATCGCCCAGCATGTGCTGGGGCTGGGCCGGCCCAACTATTCGGCTCCGGCGAAGCCGAAGGTCGCGGCCGGGTGATCCGCCGTACGGATCCCGCTGCCGAGGAGTACGTGTAATGGCCGCCGAACCGAGTCCACCGGCCGGCGCGGCACGCATACCACCCTCGGTGACCCCACAGACCGACTTCTACTGGTCCTCGGGCGCCGACGGGAAACTGCGTATCCAGGAATGCCTTTCGTGCTCGGCACTGATCCACCCCCCGCAGCCGGTGTGCCGGTACTGCCGGGGGAACCGGATGGGCATCCGGGCGGTATCGGGCCGGGCCACCCTCATCGGCTTCACGATCAACCAGCGCTTCTCGGTGCCGGGATTACCGGCGCCCTATATCGTCGCCCAGGTTGCGCTCGAGGAGGATCCGCGCGTCCGGCTGACCACCAATCCTGTCGATTGTGAACCCGGGCGGCTCGCGCTCGGGATGCGCATGGAGGTGGTGTTCGAACCCGCCGGGGATGTGTGGCTACCGCTGTTCCGGCCGGCCGGTGGAGCCGACCGGTCCGATCCGGCATCGACGGACCTGTCGCGCGCGGTATCGCCGGACCCGGCCTCGGCGGATTCCGGAAGTCCGGATATCGGCGCGCTCGCGACGGTGCTGGAACCGCCGGCGGTCCGCGAGTACCTACGCCCCCGACCGACACGGGAGAAGTTCGAGGACAAGGTCGCCCTCACCGGTATCGGGATGTCCCGGATCGGCCGGCGGCTCATGGCCGATCCGCTCGCCCTCACCCTGCAGGCGTGCCGCGGCGCGGTCGCGGACGCCGGCCTGGATCTCGACGATATCGACGGTCTGTCCACCTATCCCGGATCCGGGAACCTGGGTCCGTTCACCGAGGGCGGCGTGACGGCAGTCGAGAGCGCGCTCGGAATCCGGCCGGCCTGGTTCAACGGCGGCGCCGAAACCTTCGGCCCGGGTGGTTCACTGATCGCCGCCATGCTGGCGGTCGCCGGTGGGCTCGCCCGGCACGTCCTGTGCTTCCGCACGATCTGGGAATCGACCTACGCGGAACTGGCCCGCGCCGGCAAGATCTCGCCGCCGATCGGAATCTCCGACCCCTGGCTGGCGCCCTTCGGCGCGATCTCCGCCGCGCACACCCTGGCCCAGACCGCGCAGCGCCACTTCCACCGTTACGGCACCGACCGGGAGACCCTGGGGTGGATCGCTCTCAACCAGCGAGCGAACGCGGCGGCGAATCCGACAGCGATCTATCGTGACCCGCTCACCATGGACGAATATCTGGGTGCACGCACCGTCACCACACCCTTCGGCCTCTACGACTGCGATGTGCCGTGCGACGGTGCGGTAGCGGTGATCGTATCGGCCCGGGAGACCGCCGCCGATCTGGCCTCGCCGCCGGTCTACATCGACGCGGTGGGCACCCAGATCATCGAACGGCTGGAATGGGACCAGAGCACCGCGACCCACGAACCGCAGGTCCTCGGCCAGGCCGCGCACCTGTGGTCGCGAACGGATCTGCGGCCCGCAGACGTCGATATCGCCCAGTTGTACGACGGATTCACCTTCAACTGCCTGTCCTGGATCGAAGCGCTCGGCTTCTGCGGAATCGGGGAGGCCAAGGATTTCCTGCAGGGCGGGAGAAACATCGCCCGCGACGGTCTGCTGCCGCTGAACACCCACGGCGGCCAGCTGTCACACGGAAGGACCCATGGCATGGGATTGATTCACGAGGCGGTCACCCAGTTACGTGGGCAGGCCGGCGACCGCCAGGTGGCCGGCGCCCGTGTCGCGGTGGCGAGCAGCGGCGGCCTGACACCCAGTGGCGTGCTGCTGCTGCGGGCGGACGGATGAGTCCCGGGGACGCCGGATCACCGGGCCCCGTTGCGGTGGTGCGGCGGACCGTCGAAATCGACGGTATCCCCATGTCCGCGCTGTGCGCGGAAGCCGCCGCGCCGCGCGCGGTGGTGATCGCGCTGCACGGTGGCGCTACGGACGCGCGCTACTTCGATCCGCCCGGACAGCCGGACCTGTCGTTGTTGCGGCTGGGCGCGGAACTCGGATTCACCGTGCTCGCGCTGGACCGGCCCGGATACGGCGCCTCGGCGCCGCGCGGGGAGGCGTTCGATTCACCGGTGCGCCGCGCCGAGACCGCGTACCGCACGGTGGAGGCGCTGCTCGGTCCGGCCGCGGCAGGTGCGGGGTTGTTCGTACTGGCCCATTCCGCCGGTTGTGATCTCGCGATGAATATGGCCGCTCACGATCGCGGTCGCGACCTGATCGGGGTGGAACTGGCGGGCACCGGGCGGCACAAGCACGCCGAGGCACTACGCCGGATCGAGGAGGTTCGTCGCACCCGCAGCGGTGCGGCGGTGCGTGACCTGCTGTGGCGTCCGGCCGGCGCCTACCCACCGGAGATCCTGGGCGGCCGGCCTATCGCGTCGGCGTCGCCGCCCTACGAGACCGCGGTGGTCAACGACTGGCCGGCCGATTTTCCCCGGCTCGCCGCGCGGGTCCGGGTGCCGGTGCGTTTCAGCTGGGCCGAGCACGAGCCCTTCTGGCGCTGCGAACCCGCGGATCTCGCCGAGATCGAAGGCTGGTTCAGCGAAGCCGTGGGATTCATCGCCTATCGGCAGGCCGGCACCGGGCACAACATCAGCGTGAGTCTCGCCGCGGACTCCTACCACCGCAGCGTGTTCGCCTTCCTCGAAGAATGCGCGTTCGCCCGTTCGGGGGACGGGCGTTCGGCCGGGAGGACCGCACGGTGAAGTACGTGCTCGAATATCCCAGTGAGTTGCCGGGGGCGCCGGATGATTTCCTGCGGCCGGAGGTGATGCGCGAGGTCGCGGCGGCCGCCGAGGAGGCGGGGTTCGTGGCGATCGCCCTGAGCGAGCACCCGGCCCCGTCGCTCAAATGGCGGCGCAACGGGGGACACAACACCCTGGACCCGATCGCGGCGCTGGGCTTCATGGCCGGGGTCACCCGGGATATCCGCTTGCTGACCAACCTCTACGTCCTGCCGTTCCGAAACCCGTATCTGGCTGCAAAAGCACTGGGCAGTCTGGATCTACTGTCCGGAGGCCGGCTGATCGCGGGGGTGGGTGCGGGCTATCTACGCGCCGAGTTCGCGGCTCTCGGCGTGGCACACGAACGCCGGGCCGAACTGTTCGACGAGGCGCTGGAGGCGTTGCGCAGGATCTGGTCCGATCCCGGGACGCCGGTGACAGGGCAGGATTTCGCGGCCCCCGGCCCGCTCTGGCTGCAGCCACCGGTCCAGCGGCCCCATCCGCCGATCTGGATCGGTGGTAACGGCAATGCCGCCCTGACCCGGGTGGTCCGGCACGGAAACGGCTGGATGCCGATCATCGCCGACGCCTCGATGGCAGCCGCCATGCGTACCCGGCCGCTCGAGAACGCCGGGCAGTTCGGTGCGGCCGTCGACGACCTGCGCCGTCGGCTGGACCAGGCCGGCCGGGCGCCGGAAGCCGTCGATGTGCAGATCGTCTGTCCACATTTCGAGATGACCGATCACCGGGCGGTCCGGGATGCGCGTGCTCACCTCGGCGATCTCGAACGGCGCGGCGCTACCTCGGCGGTGGTGCATGTGGACGGTTCGAGTCCGGCTGCCGCGATCGAATTCATCACCGAATTCGGCAGAGGATTCCTCCCGGAGTGACCGTGATTCCACAGCGGACGAGCCGTACGGCTCGGTTGCCGACCCGTGCCGGTTTCTTATACTGTAATGACAACAGTAATGTTTCAACGGGCATCGGAGGTATCCCGTGAAGGTTCCCTTCACCTGGAAGGTCACCGGCTGGTTCATGGTCGGCTGGTCGGCCGAGTTCCCCGTCGGAGAGGTGCGCCCGCTGCGCTACTTCGGCGAAGATCTCGTGGCCTACCGTGACGAATCCGGGGAGATGCACATCCTGACCGGTCACTGCCGCCATCTGGGCGCGCATATCGGTCACGGTGGCAAGGTCGTCGGTGATTGCGTGGAATGCCCGTTCCACGGCTGGCGCTGGGGCCCGGACGGCCGAAACAAGAAGATTCCCGGCGAGGACCGGGTCAATCGCGGGCTTCGGCTGCGCGTCTACCCGGTGAACGAACAGAACGGGTGCGTATTCATGTGGCATCACCCCGACGGCAAAGAGCCGCAGTGGGAGATGCCCGATATCCTGCGCATGTTCCCCGAGCTCGGGTCCTCTCCGGACGACTACTACCGGCCGTACCCCGAGTTCTCCCGCAAAACCGAGCAGGAGCCGGTGCACCCCCAGGTCGTGCTGGAGAACGGGCCCGACAGCCTGCACTTCGAATACGTCCACGGCGCCACCGTGACCCCGCAGATGCTCGATTACCGCGCCGAAGGGCACACCTGGTCCTTTCTCACCGGCTGGCCCGACGCCCGCAGTGACGATCCGGGCAAGATGGCGTTGAAGATCCACGCCGAGATGTTCGGGCTCGGTGGCTCGATCAGCGCGTTCGACGGGTCTTCCAAGCATCGGCTCATCTTCGCGACCACGCCCGTCGACGACGAATGTTCTGATCTGTTCTACTCGATCTGGTGGCCCCGGAACCCGGGCGACGAATCCGATGTCCCGCCACCCGAGGTGCAGCAGCGGGTGGAGCGGCAGTTCCTCGTCACGGTGTGGGAAGACCTCAGTATCTGGCGGTATCAGAAATACGTCGAGCATCCGCCGCTGTCCCCGAAGGATGCCAAACCATATCTCTCACTGCGTAAATGGGCCGCCCAGTTCTACGATGTGCCGCCGGTGGAAGCCGGGTCCACGGCATGAGCGGGGTTCGAGCCGGTGGCTGAAACCGATCTGAAGCGGCTGGTCGCGCCCGCGCATACCGCTCTGGTGACGCAGGAATGCCAGGGTGCGGTCGTGGGTCCCGATGCGGGCCTGGCCGCGCTCGCCGACGAGGCGCGACGCGAGGCGCTGCCCAATATCGGAGCGCTACTGCCGGTCGCCCGGGCCGCGGGAGTCCGGATCGTGCACTGTGTGGTCAACCGGCGGGCCGACGGTCTCGGCTCCAATCGCAATGCGAAACTCTTCGCGCTCGGCCGCCGCGGGGTCGCGGTGACGCCGGGGAGCGCCGGCGCCCGGCTGCTGCCGGAGTTCGGGCCGGAACCCGAGGACGTGGTGCTGACCCGCCTGCACGGACTCGGCCCGATGGGCGGCACCGATCTCGACGCGGTCCTGCGCAATCTCGGCGTCACCACGATCGTCGCGGTCGGGGTCTCGCTGAACGTCGCGATTCCGAACCTCGTCATGGATGCGGTGAATGCCGCCTACGACGTGGTGCTGCCTCGCGACGCCGTGGCCGGGATTCCGCGGGAATACGGCACGGCCATGATCGACAACACCCTGTCGCTACTTGCGACGGTGACCACCACCCGGGATCTCGTCCGGGTCTGGGGATCGGGGGGTTGCCCGATGCCTATACTGAAAGATATACAGTAATAAAGACTTGCGGTGTCGGAGCCATGCCGGAATCTGCGGAAGCGGTCGGCAGCGCGGCGCCACCTTCGGCCGACCCGAGCGAAAAGGAATCCCCGATGACGAAGCTGGACTATCTCGCAGTCGACGTCGACAACCACTACTACGAGCCGCTGGACGCGTTCACCCGTCACCTGCCCAAAGAGTTCAGGAGTCGTGGTGTGCAGATGGTCGCCAGCGGTAAACGCACCCTGGCGGTGATGGGCGAGAAGGTCAACCACTTCGTGCCGAACCCGACCTTCGACCCGATCGTCGAACCGGGCTGCCTCGATCTGCTGTTCCGCGGCGAGATCCCCGAGGGGGTCGATCCCGGATCGTTGATGAAGCTGGACCGGCTTCCGGATCATCCCGAATACCAGAACCGCGAGGCCCGGGTGAAGGTCCTGGACCGGCAGAAGCTGGAGACGGTTTTCATGCTGCCGACCTTCGCCTGCGGCGTCGAGGAAGCGCTCAAACACGATATCCCCGCCACCATGGCCTCGCTGCACGCGTTCAATCTGTGGCTGGACGAGGATTGGGGTTTCGACCGCCCCGACCATCGGATGATCTCGGCCCCCATCATCTCGCTCGCCGACCCGGAAGCGGCGGTAGCGGAGGTCGAGTTCGTGCTCGGTCGGGGTGCGAAGATGGTGCTGGTCCGGCCCGCGCCCGTGCCCGGTGTGGCGAAGCCCCGCTCGCTCGGCGATCCGCTGCACGATCCGGTCTGGGCCCGGCTCGCGGAGGCCGGGGTGCCGGTGGGGTTCCATCTGTCCGACAGCGGATACCTCGCGATCGCCGCGCTGTGGGGCGGCAAGGCGACGTTCGAGGGTTTCGGCAAGAAGGATCCACTGGATCAGATCCTGCTCGACGACCGGGCCATCCACGACACGATGGCTTCGATGATCGTGCACCAGGTGTTCACCCGGCATCCCGAGCTGAAGGTGGTGAGCATCGAGAACGGCTCCTACTTCGTCTACCGGTTGATCAAGCGTTTGAAGAAGGCGGCGAACACCGCGCCCTACCACTTCACCGAAGACCCGGTCGAGCAGCTGCGGAACAACGTCTGGATCGCGCCCTACTACGAGGACGATGTCAAACTGCTCGCCGAGACCATCGGTGTGGAGCGGGTGCTGTTCGGCTCCGACTGGCCGCACGGTGAAGGACTTGCCGACCCGACCACCTTCACAGCCGATATCCCGCAGTTCCCGGAATTCTCCTACGAGGACACCCGGAAGGTGATGCGTGAGAACGCGCTCGAACTGCTCGGGTCGAAGGTGGCCGCGGGCAGCGCCGGCTGATCGATCCATCAGTTTTATGCGGCTGTGACGAGCGGATGACGCCGAACTTCCCGGTCGCGCTGTCGGGAAGATGGCTGCGACGGTGAAGTCGGTGGTCATCGGCCGGTGCCGCGCTGTTCGTGGCGCGGGCTGCCTGCGTCGCCGGATGGCAATGGCCGGCCCGGCGGGTGTTCCCGTAGTCATGTCGTAGGTTTGGCCATGGCCATGAACGGTATGGAAGTGGCCGCGCGTCGTGGGCGAGCGTTTCAGATCGCTCGGCACGCCGCGGGCGTAGGACTCTGCCGCGGGGTCACCGAGCCGGGACAAGGTGGTCGCCACGTAGGCGTCCGACTCGGCCGGGCGATCGGCTTCGCGTCCGGGGATCGCTGATGCCGAATCCTCCACGGGCTTTCGCGCCGGCCTCCCGTCAGTCGCTCGACGGTAGTTGTCTGGCTTCCTTCAGCTCGAGGGGGGCCGCGGCGATGGTGAGTGTGCCGGCGCCGGCGCGAGTGACAAGCACTTCGCCGCCGCTGTCGTGGACGTACCGCTTGCCGAGGGCGGATCCATCGGCGAATTCGCGGTCGAGCGCCGCGTCCGGGGCCCTGTCCGCGCCCAGGGGAATCATCGGAACACCGCCGCACCGGAGATCGGCCATGGGTTCGGTGGCCCGGATGACGATGACCTGGGTATCGCACACCTGGCTCTCCAGGCGGCTGCCGCTCTTGATCATGATGCTTCCTCGTTCGTCTGTTGCGACCGGATGAGTTCCTCGACGAGCACTCGTCGCAGCACTTTCCCGGTGGGGTTGGTAGGTAGGCAGTCGCGGAAGACCACCCGGTCGGGAGTCCGGGATCCTCGCAAGCCGGCGCGGACATGGCCGCGTAATTCCTCGGGATCCGGATCGGATCCGGGCGAGGGCACCACCACCGCGACCAGGATCTGCCCCCATTCCGGATCGGGTGCGCCGACGACCGCGGCCTCCTTGACCGCCGGGTGCTCCACCAGCACGTCCTCGATCTCCGCGGGGGCGATGTTCTCGCCACCGCGGATGATCGTGTCGTCCGAGCGTCCGCCCAGGAACAGGTAGCCGCCGGCATCGATCGAGGCGAGATCCTTGGTCGGGAACCAGCCCTCGTCGTCCAGTGCGGATCCCATTTCGGCGTAGGTACCGGAGACCTGGTCGCCGCGGACATACAGTTCGCCGGTTTCGCCGGCGGTCAGGACGGTGCCGTCGGTGCCCCGGATCTGTAGCTCTATACCCGGTACCGCTCGGCCCGCCGATCCGAGACGGGCGGCCACCACCGGGTCCGGCGACGAGAAGGAGACCCGGTGGTCCTCGGGGGTCAGTACCGCGATGGTGGAGCTGGTCTCGGTGAGCCCGTAGGCGTTCACCAGGCCGACCTCGGGTAGTAGCTGGACCGCGCGGCGTATCAGCGGCAGCGGTGCCTTGGCTCCTCCGTAGGCGAGTGTGCCCAGGGTGGGCAATGCGACCGGGCGGTCGGTGAGGGCCGTGACGATCCGGTCCAGCATGGTGGGGACCACTGTCGCGTTGGTAATCCGCTCCGCGTCGACCAGGTGTATCCAGTGCCGTGGGTCGAACTTCGGCAGGTACACCATTCTGCGGCCCGCGTACAGATTCGACAGGGCGGCACCCACGCCGGCCACGTGATAGGGCGGAACGCAGATGAGTGCGGCGTCCTCCGGGTAGGCGGAGCCGAAATCGACCGTGCCCATGACGTAGCCGGTCAGGTTGGCGTGGGACAGGCGCACCGCTTTCGGGCGCGCGGTGGTTCCCGAGGTGAAGAGCACAACGCACACGTCGCCGGGTTCCGCTTCGGCTCCGGCCGCCTGTTTCCCCGACGCCCTGGTGGCGGCCAGAAAGCGGTCGGTGTCGATCGTTTCCTTGCCCATACCGCGTACCGCGTCGGAGTATTCGCCGTCGACTATCACCAGGGGCGCCGGTAGCCGCTGGACCAGCTCGCCCAGGGCGGCAGTGCCGAGCCGGTAGTTCAGCGGAGTGAAGGGGCGCCGGGCGCGGGCCGCACCGAAGAGCAGTAGCGGCATCATGATCCCCCCGGTGCCGACGTAGGCGACGTGCTCGGCACCGGACGCATCGATGAAATCCGCCGCGCTGTCGGCCATCCGGCTCAATTCCGCGGTGGTGATCCGGATATCGCCGGAGACGACGGCCACGCGATCCGGATCGCTGCCGACTGCCATCTCGAGCAGCATCGAAATGCTCAACGTGTACCTCTGAGGTAGGTGGGGCGCGTAGTGCGCGACGAAAGGTCGGATCGCCGGGCTGTCCCCCGTGCGGTGAACAGCCCGGCGACCCGGGTGATCAGGTGGCGTTCTGCGAGGTGGCGGCCTTGATCTGGGACTGGAACTGCGCGAGTTTCTCCTCGGCGGCGGTCTTCTTGTGGCTGCGTGCCTGAATGCTCACATCGTGACCTGCCGAGGCTGCCCGGAGCGCGCCCACCGTCGCCTTCTCTCGTGGCACATGTGCGAAGGGGTCGAAGGAGTACCAGCGCATCGCGTTCAGATGCGTCATCTTGTCGATCTCGTCATCGGGTACCTGTTCTCGCTCGAGTACGCCGGCGAGTACCTCGGGAGCATCCGGCCACATCGAATCGCTGTGCGGATAGTCGGCTTCCCAGGAGATGTTGTCGATACCGATCTCGTGCCGCAGCCGGACACCGATCGGATCGCTGATGAAGCAGGTGAGGAAGTGGTCGCGGAAGATCTCCGAGGGCTTCTTTCCGCCGAAGTTCTGCAGGGTCCAGGTGGAATGCATTTCGAAGGTCCGGTCGACCCGTTCCAGGAAGTAGGGAATCCAGCCGGTGCCGCCCTCGGACAGGGCGATCTTGAGGTCCGGGTACTCCTTGACGGGGTTGGACCACAGCAGATCGGCCGCGGCCTGCACGATGTTCATCGGTTGCAGGGTGATCATCACGTCGGGCGGGGAGTCCACGGCCGGTACCGACAGCTTGCCGGAGGAGCCGATGTGGACGCTGAGCACCGTGTCGGTGTCGACCAGGGCCTGCCACAGCGGATTCCAGAACGGGTCGTGGAAACTCGGGTAGCCCAGCACCGCCGGATTCTCGGTGAAGGTCAGCGAATGGACACCCTTCTCCGCACACCGGCGCACCTCGGCGGCGCACAGTTCGGCATCCCAGATCACCGGCAGTGCCATCGGAATGAACCGGCCGGGGTAGGCGCCGCACCATTCGTCGATATGCCAGTCGTTGTAGGCGCGCACCAGCGCCAGGGAGAAGTCCGGGTCCTCGGTGACGAACAGGCGGCCGGCGAATCCGGGGAAGGAGGGGAAGTTCATCGACGCGAGAATGCCGCCGGCGTTCATATCCTTGATGCGCTCGTCGACGTCATAGCAGCCCGGCCGGATCTCGTCCAGCCCCTCCGGTTCGAGGCCGTACTCCTCTTTGGGCCGGCCCGCCACAGCGTTGAGGGCCACATTGGGGACGATGCGGTCCCGGAACTGCCAGACGTCGGAGCCGTCCTCGGTGTGTACGAGCCGGGGTGCGTCGGCGGCGTACTTGGCGGGAAGGTGGTTCGCGAACATATCCGGCGGTTCGATGATGTGGTCGTCGACGCTGATCAGGATCATGTCGTTCTTGTCCACGACAACGCTCCTTAGAAATAGTTACTGTATTGGTTACAATATAGTGCGCGATACGATACCGGCGGCCGAGATACGAGCCGGTCGATCGATCGGATGGATCCGGCTAGAGAATCGCGCCCGAGTCTTTGGCGGCGATGATGGCGTCCCAGTCCATACCGAGTTCGAGCAGGATCGTCTCGGTGTGTTCGCCGTAGGCCGGAGCCCGGCCGGTCGCCGGGGGAGTCTCGTCGAACTGCACCGGGGCGGCCACGGTCCGGTAGTCGTTGCCGGCGTCGTCGGTCGCGGTCATCAGATAGCCGTTCGCCGCGACCTGCGGGTCGTCGAGAACCTCACGGGGGCTCGCGATCGTGGACCAGACTCCCGGTTCGTCCGCGAGGGCCTGCTGCCATTCGGCGAGATCGCGCTCGGCGAAGATCTTGCGCAACTCCGTCGTGGCGGCCTCTTGGTTGAACACCAGATTGGCCAGTGGGACGAAACGCTCGTCGGAACCCAGGTCCGGGCGGCCGATCCGGTCGCAGAAACCCTTCCAGTAACGGTCGGTCTGCAGGAACATCAACTGGACCCAGCGGCCGTCGCGGGTGCGGTAGCGGTTCACCGCGGGGTTCAGTGCCGTCCCCGCGGGCCCGGCCGGGATGCGGTCGAGACCGTAGTAGTCGGCGGCGCAGATATCCGGGGCCACGGACCACATGCCCTGAGCGAGCAGGGAACTGTCGACCACCGGTGCGTGGCCGGTGCGTTCGCGGTGGAAAAGTGCCGCTGTGACACCGCCGGCCAGGGTGATGCCGCCCTGGAGATCGCCGAACGCCGGGCTCTGGGCCACCGGAAATTCGGTATCCGGCGGACTGAGCGCGTAGGCCACGCCGGCCCGGGCGAGATAGCTGGCCCCGTCGAACCCGCCCCGGTCCTTCTCCGGGCCGCGACTGCCGTGGCCGCTGCCCCGGGCGATGATCAGGGCCGGGTTGATCTCGCGCAGCCGCTCCAGGGTGAGTCCGGCCCGTTCCAGTGGTCCCGGCAGCCAATTGGTCAGGAAGACGTCGGCGCGCCTCAGCAGGTCGGCGAGAATGCGGTGTCCCTGTTCGGACTTGATGTCCACCCCGATGCTGCGCTTTCCGTGATTGCCCACCTCCATCATGAAGCTCGCCCGCACCCGGGAATTCTCGGTGGTCAGTCCGCCCACCACGAGATTGCGGCACGGGTCGCCGCCTCGGGTGTCCTCGACCTTGATCACGTCGGCACCCCAGTCGGCCAATGCGGCACCCGCGCTCGGGACATAGGTCCACGAGGCGAGTTCGACCACCCTGACACCGTTGAGCAGGCCAGCCATCGGTGCTCCTTTCTGAGCTGATTCCCTTCCCGTAGTACTATACGGTAATAGTTACAGTTGAAAACCCAGGATCTGATTACGGCGAGCTGGAGAGCAGTATCGCCGCACAGGAGCCTCATGAACGAGACAACGACCGCCTACAAGCTCTACCGCTGTGTGATCTGCGGATTCGAATACGACGAGGAACTCGGCTGGCCGGATGACGGCCTGGTGCCGGGTACCCGCTGGGCGGACATCCCGGACGACTGGACCTGCCCGGATTGCGGCGCGACCAAAGAGGATTTCGAGATGGTGGAGATCGAGCGGTGACCGTCGCGCCCCGTGGGCAGGTCGTCGTGCTGGGTGCCGGAGTGGCCGGCGCCGCGGCCGCGGAGACGCTGCGCAAAGAAGGTTTCGCCGGATCGATCGTCCTCATCGGTGACGAGAATGCACCCCCGTATCGGCGACCGGCGGTGTCGAAAGAGCTGTTGTCGGGGTCCGCGGAGATCGGCGGGGTGCTGCTACGTCCCCGCTCGTTCTGGGCCGAGATGTGTGGACGGTTCGCTCGGCGACGCGTACACCCTGCGCTCCGCTCACGATGTGGGGCCGTTGCGCCGGGCGCTCGCGGAGGCGGGTGAGGCGCCTTCGCTGGTCGTCGTCGGCGGCGACGTCGCGCGCTTTCCAACCGTGTTCTCGGTGGTCTGCAACGGGTCGAGCATTGGAATCATGCCCGGTCGCACGGGGTATGCGCAGCACGGGGCGTCCTCGGAATGCGTGAGCCGTACGAGGAGGTCCCCTGGTGCTGGACCACGCAATTCGGCCGGAATCTCCAGATCGCCGGGTGGCCGGCGGCGGGCACCGAATCCATCGTCGAAGGCAGCCTGGCAAGTGGGTCGCTGCTGGCGGTGTTTCTGGATCGGGGGCGTCTGGTGGGAGTCGCCGGGGTCGGGCGGCCGCGAGAGGTGCGTGCGGCGAAGGCGTTGATCGCGAAGGGGTCCTTTGTGCCGCGGGAGGCTTTTCGTCACGGTTCGGCCGACCTCGTCGCCTGAGCGGCGGAAGCCGACCGGTTTGCCGAACCGTCGGCGCCGGTCGATCTGTGAATCTACTTCCAGTATTGAACAACCACCTTCTTGTTGTACATACTGTAGGTGAGACAGTAGACATGTCGTTCTTATAGGTTGCTGCACCCCGCGCGTGTAGCCCGAGCAGAGGTTGAGAAATATGGCCGAACCTGTGATCGTCGGCGCCGTCAGGACCGCGATCGGACGATCGTTCAAAGGCGCCCTGGCCGACGTGCCGACCGAAACCCTCGCCGTCACCGTGCTGCCGGAGGTGATCCGCCGGGCGGGACTGGACTCCACAGCCGTGGACGATATCGTGCTCGCCGAACTGAACTACGGCGGCGGCGATCTGGCCCGGCACGCCGCGGTGGCCTGCGGGATGGAGAATGTGCCGGGCCAGGCGGTGAACCGGCACTGCGCGGGCAGCCTGACCGCGATCGCCAACGCCTCGGCGCATATCCGCTCCGATATGGAACGGGTGATGGTGGCGGGCGGCGTCCAGTCGCTGTCCACCGCTCCGCTGATGAAGTGGCGCAAACCGGAGTTCGGCCCCGAGATGGAGTTCGTCGAGCCGTGGATTCCGCCGTCCCATCCGGAAACACCCGACGCCCCCACCATGGACATGTCGGTGACCGTCGGCTGGAACACCGCCAAAAAGGTCGGGATCGGCCGTGCGGAAATGGATGCCTGGGCGTTGCGATCGCATCAGCGTGCCTGTGACGCGATCGCGGCCGGGAAGTTCGCCGACGAGATCGTACCGCTGAAAGTCCAGCAGGCCGACGGTACGGTGATCGATTTCGCGGTGGACGAGCATCCGCGCCGCGACACCACACTGGAACGCCTCGCGGCGCTACCGGTTCTGCATCCCGAGATCGAAGGCTTTTCGATCACCGCCGGGAACAGCAGCGGTATCAACGATGCGGGCGCGGCGGTGGCGCTGGTAGGTGACGATTACGCCGCCGCCGAGAACCTCGAGGTGATGGCGACCGTCCGGGCCTGGGCCAATGCGGCCGTCGCACCGCGTGATACCGGCCTGGGCGCGGTCAAGGTGATCGGCAAGGTCCTCGACCGGGCGGGGCTCACCCCCGGTGATATCGCGCTGTGGGAGATCAACGAGGCCTTCGCCTCCGTCCCGATCGCCGCCTGCCGGGAATACGGCCTGGACGAGGAACGCGTGAACTTCTCCGGCAGCGGATGCAGCCTCGGACACCCGATTTCGGCCTCGGGCGCCCGGATGGTCACGACGCTGGTGTACGAGCTGCGGCGCCGCGGCGGCGGCCTCGGTGTCGCCGCCATGTGCGCGGGAGGCGGTATGGGCGGTGCCCTGGTCATCGAGGTCTGAGGGTCGCTGTGCGATGGACACCGGGCTCGGAGGCCGGGCCGGGCGGCGACGCGAAATCTGTTCGATGCTCTCGAGTGATGAGGTGACCGATGTCGGATGAAGTCCTGGTGGAGCGTCGTGGGCGCACCCTGGTGATTACGATGAATCGACCGGACGCGCGTAACGCGGTGAACCTGGCGGTGAGTCGGGGGCTCGCCGATGCGATGGACGAACTCGACGACAGCCCGGAGCTGTCCGTCGCGGTCCTGACCGGAAGTGGCGGAAATTTCTGCGCCGGTATGGATCTCAAGGCCTTCGCGTCCGGGGAGTTCCCCTATATTCCCGGGCGCGGTATGGGTTTCACCGAGCGGCCGCCCAAGAAACCGATCATCTCCGCTGTCGAAGGCTTCGCCCTGGCCGGCGGTACCGAACTGGTCCTGGCGACCGATCTCGTGGTGGCGTCGCGAACCGCGGAATTCGGAATCCCGGAGGTGAAGCGCGGGCTCGTCGCCGGCGGCGGCGGATTACTGCGTCTGCCGCAGCGCATTCCCTATCAAAAGGCGCTCGAACTTGCCCTCACCGGCGAGAACTTCTCCGCCGAACAGGGTGCGGCGCTCGGTTTCGTCAACACGCTGACCGAACCGGGCGAGGCATTGGCCGAAGCGGTTCGGCTGGCCGGGCGGATCACCGCCAACGGCCCGCTGGCGGTCGCGGTGACCAAGGAGGTCGTCGTCAGGTCCCGCTATTGGAGCGAGGACGAGGCCTTCCAGAAGCAGATGGAGCTCATCGCGCCGGTCTTCGGATCCGAGGACGCCCAGGAAGGCGCGAAGGCGTTCGCGGAGAAACGGGCGCCCGAATGGACCGGTAGCTGAGCCGGTCACGCAGATTTTCGACCACGGAGAGTAAGGAGAAACCTGTGTCGTTCGAGGGAGAAGTCGTCCTCGTCACCGGTGGCGCCGGCGGGCTCGGCGCCGCGACCGTCCGCCGGTTGCACGGAGCCGGTGCCGCGGTGGTCATCGCGGATGTCGCCGATGACAAGGCCGCGGAACTGGCCGCCGAACTGGGCAACAAGGCGTGCTATGTGCGCACCGACGTGCTGGACGAAGACGCCGTCGAGGCGGCGTTGGACGCCGCGTCCGAACTGGGCGAATTGCGGTACGCGGTCATCGCCCACGGTGGGTTCGGAGTGCTGGAGAAGGTGGTGAACCGGGACGGCAGCGCCCATACCCTGAAGGGGTTCACCGACACCATCGGGCTGTACCTGACCGGTACCTACAATGTCCTACGGCTGGCCGCCGCGCGGATCGCGAAACTCGAGCCGAAGGCCGACGGGGAACGCGGTGCGATCGTGATGACGAGTTCCATCGCGGGGTACGAGGGACAGATCGGTCAGTCGGCGTACTCGGCGGCCAAGGGCGGGGTCATCGCTTTGACCCTCACCGGAGCGCGTGACCTCGGTTCGGTGGGAATCCGGCTGAACAGTATCGCCCCCGGCACCATGCGTACGCCGATCATGGAATTGATCGGGGAGGAGGGCTTGGCGAAGTTCGCGTCGACGGTGCCTTTCCCGAAGCGCCTCGGCACTCCGGACGAGTACGCGAATCTCGCCCAGCATCTGCTGGAGAATCCGTACATCAACGGTGAGGTCGTACGAATCGACGGGGCACAGCGGTTCCAGCCGCGATAGATCATCCCGGAGAGGGGCGTTCGGTCGCGCGGACAACCGGGGAGCCGTGTCGCCGACGATTCGTGCGGTGGCTGTGGGTCGCCATGGCCGCCGCGCGAATCACCCTACTTCGCTGCGGTGGCCCGGGTGCGCGGCGTGGCTTTCTTCGGCGCCGTGGTTTTCTTCGCCGGGGCCCTGCTTCCACGTTTGGCCGGCGCCGATTTCCTGTCGGCGCCCGACAACACCTGACCTGCTTTTTCGAGGATCGTTTCCAGGCCGTGTTCGAAGTTGCGGTCATCCGGTGCCCCCGAGTGATAACCCTTGGCGGCAGCCTCGGCGAGCAGCGGCGTGGTCTCCGGATCGACGATCACATTCTCGTAGTACGCGGTCGATTCGGGACTGAGTTCGCGGTTCTTGTCGGAGAGTCGCTGCAGTACGACCAGGCCGTGGACGTGCAACTGAACCGCCGAATAGGTGTCGACGGCGTCCTCCAGGGAGAAACCGGCCTCGACCAGGGTCGCGATGACCAGCTCCGTCTGCCGGCCGCCCAGGCGTAGCGCCTTCTCGTTCAGCGCCGACCGGATGAGGATCAGATCGCACAGGATCGGGTTGCCGAGGAATGTCCGCCGCATCGTCCGGGCGTGTTCGCGTAGCGTCTCCTGCCAGTCCTTCGCCTCGATGAACGGTGTCTCGAAGGAGTACTGCCGGATGGCCTTGTCGGTCATGGCGTTGAGCAGTTCTTCCTTCTTGCGGAAGTACCAGTAGATGCTTGTGACGCCCACACCCAGATGCTTCCCGAGCAACGGCATGCTCAGGTTGTCGATCGAGATCTCCTCGGCGAGTTCGAAGGCCCCCGCGACGATATCCTCCGGGTTGAGAGAGCCGCGTTCACGGCGCGGGCGTTTGGTCGCGGTTCCCTGCTTCGCCATGGGGAGACCCACTTTCTGTGGCTGTCGATACGGTCGGCGAGCCCGCGCGGTGGAGTGTGCCCGGGGTCTCCGACCATCCAGCCTCCGCCATGCGCCTCTTTGCCGAAAATGACACCGTTGACGTTACCACAGGGTATTCTGTCGCCCTTTCGTCCGGTTCTGGCGTGCTCGGTACGGACGAAAGGGGCGACGGCCGGATCAGGAGGATGTCGAGGTCGCCAGTGCGGGCGGGCGGCGGGCGGCGGGGTCGGGGTTCTCGATAGGCAATCCCATGAACCGGCGTGCGTTGTCGCCCATGAAATCCCAGGTGCGCCTGCTGTCCATACCCTCGGCGTACTTCCAGTAGCTCTTCGGTTCCGGAAGGCCCTCGGGATGCGGGTAGTCCGAGCCGAACATCACCCGATCCCAGCCGACGGTCTCCACCACATCGGCCACCGAACCCTCCCAGAACGGGCTCACCCAGATATTGCGCCGGAATACCTCCAAGGGATCCTCGGGAAAGTTCTGCGGCATCTTCTTCGTGAGATCGGCCAGATCGTGGAACAGGGGATGAATCCAGGAACTTCCGTTCTCCACGCTCGCGATACGCAATTTCGGGAAACGGGTGAGGGTTCCGTGGCAGATCAGGCTGCCGATCATATCCGAGATCTCGCGATGTCCCAGCGCC
Organism: Nocardia sp. NPDC049935; assembly: GCF_055586645.1. Classification (NCBI taxonomy): domain Bacteria; kingdom Bacillati; phylum Actinomycetota; class Actinomycetes; order Mycobacteriales; family Nocardiaceae; genus Nocardia; species Nocardia sp. NPDC049935. The sequence goes on from NZ_JBVJHV010000001.1 coordinate 1,063,341, forward strand.
AGCCAGCGGAAGGCGCTCATGGCCATGAAGCTCTTCGTGGCCGGCGGCTCCCACCGGTTGACGTACTCGTCGAGCGGTGGCTGGCTCGCGTGCAGTACGACCGGTATTCCCGCATTCTCGACATCGCGCCAGAACGGGTCGAATTCGGGCAGCGCGGGCGACCTCCACCCGTGGATCCCCTTCACGGGGCCGGGTTTGATCAGAACCGCTTTCGCGCCGTTCTCCGCGACGAAATCGAGCTCGCGGCGGGCGTCGTCGACTTCGGCGCAGCTGATGATGGGCGTGCTGAAGATCCGCCCCTCGTAGGCGTAGGTCCAGTGTTCGAGCATCCATCTGTTCAAGGCGTGGATGATCGCGAGTGTCAGTGCCGGGTCGTCGGCCGCGGAATGTTCGACCAGGCTGGCCAGTGTCGGATAATTGAGTGTTTCGCGCACACCCTGGCGGTCGAGTTCGATGATCCGGTCCGCCGGATTGCGGGTGGCCGCGGGCGCCTCTATGGCCTTGCCCTGCATTTCGCGCAGCGTGAGTCCTTCGGTGTTCTCACCGGCGAAGAATTTCTCGTGCGCTCCCGGCGCGGCGACCCGCTCGAAGGTCGGATTCGGGATGAAGTCGGTGATCCTGCCGTTGATGCAGATCCGGGTCTGCCGCCCGATCCGCGCGTACTGCACCGCGTGCCGGTACCGGTCGGGCAGATATCTGGTGAGTGCGTCGGCGGTCTCGTACATATGCGAGTCCGCGTCGAAGACCGTCGCTTCGGTGTGCGGGGTCATGGTCGCCTCCTTGCGGCGCGTGGAAATCCGGTTGTCGGTGAATCGGTGGTCTCCGGAGAGTCATGGTGGCTGCGCCGGTGACGGGCTCATCTGGCGATGAAGCTCGTCGCGTCGAGGATCAGGACGACCCGGTCGTTCACATCGGCCGGGAGGCCCCGTTCGGTCTCGCCGTACCGTTCGTTCAGTTCGGCGTAGAAGGCGCCCTTCTCGTCGGCCTCCACGGTGACCAGCCAGCCCCGGGTCTCCAGCGAGCGGGTGGGGGAATCGGGGTCGGTGAGCAGGAACGAATAGTTGGGGTTGGCCTGAAGGCTGGTGAACTTCCGGCGGGGGATCGTATGGCTCATCCGCAGATGGGCGCCGTCCCAGGTGAATCGCATCGGAGACTGGTCGGGCGAGCCGTTGGGGGTCACCGTCGCCAGGACGCCGACGATCGGCCTGCGAAGCAGATCCTCGAATCCATCCGGTATGCGTGAGTTCATCATGTCTCCGTCATCGCTATCGGTCGCCGTCATCGTTCGTCCCGCGGCAGAGCGCTACCCCCACCCTCGTCCGTGGAAGGCATACGGTAATGACAACGGTATAGGGATCTTCCCTGCGGAAGCAAGCCTTCGGGCGGTTCTGGAGCAATCCGCGGCACGGTTATGGCACCGCTCACGGTATGTATTACAGTATGGATTGTAAACCTCGCCGGAACGGTGCGGGACCGATCGGTCGCGCGGGTATCCGGCGACTGCGACCGGCGAGACTGCGAGGAGCCGACGTTGCCCAGATTCATTGCCCCCGATATCTCCACCTGGCCGGAGGAGGAATACCAGCTGATCGGCGGATCCTGTTCCGACTGCGGTGCGACGGTCTTTCCTGTCCAGGAGCTGTGCCCGCGATGCGGCGGCGCGTCGCTCGAGGACATCGCGCTGCCGCGCTCCGGCACCCTCGTCGCGTGGACCACACAGGGATTCCTGCCCGGTGCCCCGTATCTCGGGGATGAGACGGCGAAGACGTTCGTCCCCTTCGGGGTGGGTCTGGTTCAGCTGGGTGACGTGATCCGGGTCGAGGGCCGCCTGACCGAGAACGATCCCGGCGCCCTGGCGTTCGGGATGGACGTCGAACTGACGACGGTCCGGCTCGGCACCGATGCAGACGGTGCCGAGGTGCTCACCTTCGCGTTCCGGCCGGCCTGAGGGACAGGAGAAAGATATGTCGCACGACGTAGCGATCATCGGCATCGGAATGCATCCGTTCGGCCGGTTCGAGGGTAAAACGGCGATGCAGATGGGGTCCGATGCGATCCGGGCCGCGCTCGCCGACGCCGGTCTGCGCTGGCGGGATATCCAGTTCGCCATCGGCGGCAGCTGGGAAGTCGCGAATCCGGACGCCATCGTGGGCCTGATGGGGTTGACCGGGATCCCGTTCACGAATGTGTTCAATGCCTGCGCCACCTCGGCCAGCGCCACCGAGGCCTGCGCCGACGCGATCAGGCTGGGGAAATACGATATCGGCATCGCGATCGGGATGGACAAACATCCCCGGGGAGCGTTCACTGTCGACCCGACCCTCGTGGGAATGCCCGCCTGGTACGGCGAGAACGGGCAATACCTGACCACGCAGTTCTTCGGGATGAAGGCCAACCGCTACCTGCACGACCACGATATCTCCGTGGAGACACTGGCCAAGGTGGCGGCGAAGAACTACCGCAACGGCGGGCTCAACCCGAACGCGTTCCGCCGGAAGCCGATCCCGGAGGCGGATATCCTCGCCGCCCCCGTTCTCAACTACCCCCTGACCCACTACATGTTCTGCGCGCCGGACGAGGGGGCGGCCGCGGTGATCATGTGCCGCGCCGATATCGCACACCGCTACACGAGTACCCCCGTGTATGTGCGCGCGGTCGAGGTGCGTACCCGGACCTACGGGGCGTACGAGGTCAATACGACCTACGCCGCCGTGCAGGAGGACGCCGCCCCGTCGGTGTACGCGTCCCGGGCGGCATTCGAGTCCGCCGGGATCGCGCCCGAGGATATCGATATCGTGCAGTTACAGGACACCGACGCCGGCGCCGAGGTGATCCATATGGCCGAGGCGGGTTTCTGTGCCGACGGCGAGCAGGAGAAACTGATCGCCGAGGGGGCCACCGAGATCTCCGGACGCCTACCGGTGAACACCGACGGCGGGCTGATCGCCAACGGTGAACCGATCGGCGCGTCGGGGATGCGGCAACTCCACGAACTGGTGCTGCAGTTGCGTGGTACGGCGGGACCGCGCCAGGTCGCGGGTGATCCGCGAACCGGGTTCGCGCTGCTGTACGGGGCCCCGGGTACCGCCGGGGCGACGATCGTCACCAGATGAACCGTCCGAGCCGCCCGGCCCACCGGGCGGCTCGCCCGGCGAGATCGTGATGGGCCGGGTGCCGGCATGTCATCGGACTCCCGGCCCGGGTTCACGGTGTGAGAGTGCCGATGAGTCCGACGGTTCCCAGATCCCGGACCGCCTGGGCGGCGCGCCGTAGCATCACGGCGAGCATCTCGGTGCCCCGTTGCGACTGCGCGGCGAAAGCGCAGCCGAGAGCGGGGATGAGCAGACCCTGCACCATCCCGAGCCGATAGTCCTCCCAGCAGGTGTCGAAGCCGTAGCCGGTCACACCGTGCCGCAGGAGTCCGGTGTGGTAGGCGCGCACCAGATCGCGTTCGCGTTCCCGTCGCAGTGACGGCTCCAGGCCGGTCGCGGTGAAATAGGCGAGGTCGCGTGCGGGCAGGCCGACCCCGACGGTCTGCCAGTCCACGACGGTCACCGCGGTGGTGCCGGGGTCGAACAGCAGGTTGTCGAGCCGGAAGTCGCCGTGCATGAGGGCATAGCGGCCGGGTGCGTGGGTGAGCCAGGCTGTCACGCGGTCCAAGGCGGCGACGAGCGTCTCGCGGTCTTCGGGCGTGAGCGCGTCGCCGAGCCGGTCCACGGTCAGCCGCGCGGCCGTTGCCGATACCTCGCCGAGGCCCTGCGCGGCGGGCGTATCGCCGGGTTTGGGCATGGCGATCTCGGGCATCTCGAGCCAGACGGGGTCGCACCAGGTCGGACCGTGCAGCCCGGCCAGCGCGGTGACCGTGAGCCGGGCCTCCCGCACACCGCATCCGCGGAGCTGGTCACCCTGCACCGCCGGGGTGAGGTCGGAGAGCAGCAGCGCGAAGGTGGCGCCGTCCTCGGCGACCGCACTGTGGTAGCAGCGGGGAACCGGTATCGCGGTGACCGCTGCCGCCCGCTGGTAGAACGCGACCTCGGTGCGGTAGCCGAACGCGACTCCGGCGCGGATCGACTCGTCCTCGGCGGGCAACTTCAGGACGAAGGTACTCGGCAGGTCGCCGGCGGTGTTCTCGTAGCCGACGGTGAGGCGATAGGTGGAACCGGTCTGGCCGGTGCCGATCGGTGTGACGGTGAGGGCTCGGACCGTGACCGGCCGGCCGCCGGCCCGCAGGGCGGCGGACAGCCACTCGGCATCGATATCGTCGAGGCGCTGCGGGATCGGGACCGTGGCCGGCCCCGGTATCTCCGGGTGCCCGGGAGTCATAGGTGTCACGGCACGTCCTGTCCTTCGCGGTAGCGGGCTCGGGCGCGACGACGCCCCTCGGGGAGTTCGCGGGTGCGCAGCTGGCGCTCGTAGGTGAAGAAGTCCACCTGTTGCGTATGTCGTGGCCGGTCCAGCACAGTGCCCAGGTACATCCGCTCGTCGGCGGTGATGACCCGTTCCATCTCGGCGACCGGCGGCGGTGCGTACTCGCCCGCGGCCCAGGCCGCGATGAGCCGCGCCTGACATTCGACGAAAGGGAACAGGGTGGGCACCGATTGCGCCAGACCGGCGAAGGCCAGATCGCCGCGACCCGGCACGAATATCCGTTTGTAGAGCCGGATCCGGTTGTCCGGAGCGCTGAGGAAGGCGGGGTCGAAGAACGGGAAGCTGATGTTGTACCCGGTCGCGTAGACGATCACCTCCACCTCGGCACGGGAGCCGTCGGTGAAATGCACGGTGTGGCCGTCCAGCCGGTGGACGTCGGGTTTCGGTGTCACATCGCCGGACCCCAGCCGCAGGGGTAGTTCGACGGATTGGGTTCCGTGGGCGTCGAGGAATCGGTGTCGCGGTTTCGGCAGCCCCCACAGCTCCGGGTTCCCGGACACTGTCTCGGCGACGGTGTTGACCACCCAGCGGAACAGCGGGCGCGGGACGAACGGGAGTGCCGCGCCGTATTTGTCCACCGGACGGCCCGCCAGGTATTTGGGAACGATCCACGAACCCGAGCGGGTGGACAGGTAGACGGTGTTCTGCAGGTGGCGGGCCGAGAGCTCGACCGTGATGTCGGCGGCGCTGTTGCCGATACCGACCACCAGGATCCGTGTGTTTCGCAGCTCGAGCGGTTCTCCGGGATCGATATAGGCGTGGGAATGGATCGATTGCCCGGTGAATTCGCCGGGGAAGCCCGGATACCGGGGGCTCCAGTGGTGCCCGTTGGCGACGACGAGGGAATCGAAGTCACGGGTCCGCCCGTCCTGGGTGTGCAGGGTCCACCCGCCGCCCTCCTGCGGTTCGGCGCGCACTACGCCGTTGCCGAATTCGATGCGGTCGAGCAGTCCGAACGCTTCGGCGTAGGCGTCGAGGTAGGCCTTGATCCGGGTGTGGTGCGGGAAATCCGGATAGTCCGAGGGCATCGGGAAGTCCTGGAACGACAGGCGGTGTCTCGAGCTGTCGATATGCAGGGACCGGTACGCGCTGGAGTGCCCGTTGGGATTGCCGAATGCCCAGTTGCCGCCGATGCGGTCGGAGAGTTCGAAGCAGATGTAGCGCACGCCGTAGTCGGTGAGCATCTTGCCGGCGGTCAGTCCCGCGATCCCCGCGCCGATGACCGCTGTTGTATCACGCCGGGATCGCATGGCCGCCGCCACCTTTCTCATCCGGCATTACTATAAGACATACTGTATGTTGCGCGGGCCCGGAACGGCCGGCTCGTGCCCATCCGATGAGTGAGGCGGTAGCGGAATGGATCTGGGATTCGGCGGCGCGGCCGCGGTGGTGGTCGGCGGAAGTCGCGGAATGGGTCTGGCCACCGCCCGCTGCCTGGCGGAGGACGGCGCACGGGTGGCCGTCGTGGGGCGCTCACGCGACGATGTGGAGCGCGCCGCCGCCGACCTCGCCGGCCGTGGCAGCCCGGATGCCGTCGGCCTGGTCGCCGACGCCCGTGATATCGCACAGATCGACGCGGTCTTCGCCGAGCTGCGCCACCGCTGGGGCGGCGAACTCAACGCCCTCGTCAACACCGTCGGCCCGGATGTGCGGGGCACGGTCGAGGAATTGTCCGACGACCGATGGCGGGACGCGGTGGACCACGGTGTGCTGTCCGTCGTGCACTGCGTGAACGCGGCCCTGCCGCTGCTGCGCGGTGCCTCCTGGGCGCGGATCGTCATCTTCTCGGCGCATTCGACGCAGCGGCAGACCGTCTCGCTCGTTGCCTACACCGCGGCGAAGGCGATGGTCACCAGCGTGTCCAAGAATCTGTCGCTGCTGCTGGCGAAGGAGGAGATTCTGGTCAACGTGGTGTCGCCGGGCACCTTCGTCACTCCTGCCCTCACCGGCTGGGCGCGATCGGTGGGGGTGGACAGCGACGACCCCTACCGGTTGATGGCGGCGATCGGAACGCATTTCGGTCATGCCGCGCAGATGCCCCGGGCCGGGCGGCCGGAAGAGATCGGGCCGGTCGCCGCATTCCTGGCGTCGCGTCGCAACTCCTATATGACCGGCGCCAACGTGAACGTGGACGGCGGATCCGATTTCGTATGACCCGGGTGGGGGCGCGGATTCCCGGTGCGCTATATTCGAGAGGGGAATGGGGAATCGGCGGTCGCCGGAACAGTGCGCGGAATATCTTCGAGTCGCTTGACGTGGTCCGGATCGGTATGTAATTATCAGAAGGGGAAAGCGCCGAATTGCCTTGTGCGCGATTGTTCTTTTTTCTCGACATCTGTCGATCCGGGGTGTAATTTAGGAATCCGCGCCGGGGTGCGCGCTGTCCGACTCTCGAAATACGAAATACCGTGGAAAGTGGCACTGTCTGCGTGCCTGTTTCCACGGTTCTGTCGTCGAGTTCGTCCGGCGGTGCCCGCACGGTGCGCGTATCGGCATACCGCCCACAGGACGAGCAGAACTCATAACGCCCGCGTACACGGGCGTTATGAGGTGCTGGAAGGACGCAGCGTGGCAATCTCGCACCACTCCGAGCCCGCAATACCCGAGGACCACCCGGATTCCGGCCCGCGACGGCTCTCGTTCGCCAGAATCCGCGAACCCCTGGAGATTCCGGGACTTCTGGCGATACAGACCGAATCGTTCGAATGGCTGACCGGTGCCCCCGCCGCACGTGAGCGTGCGGCGGCCCGCGGTGATTCACCTGCCGGCGGGCTGGAAGAGGTGCTCGCGGAGATCAGCCCGATAGAGGACTACGCGGCGACCATGTCGCTGACCCTCTCCGAGCCGCGCTTCGAAGAGGTCAAGGCCTCGGTCGACGAATGCAAGGACAAGGACATGACCTACGCGGCGCCGTTGTTCGTCACCGCGGAGTTCATCAACAACGACACCGGTGAGATCAAGAGCCAGACGGTGTTCATGGGTGACTTCCCGATGATGACCGAACGGGGCACGTTTGTCGTCAACGGCACCGAGCGCGTGGTGATATCCCAGTTGGTCCGCTCGCCGGGTGTGTACTTCGACCACTCGGTCGACAAGAGCACCGAGAAGGATCTGCACAGTGTCCGGGTGATCCCCTCCCGCGGTGCGTGGCTGGAGTTCGATATCGACAAGCGCGATACCGTCGGTGTGCGTATCGACCGTAAGCGGCGGCAGCCGGTCACCGTGCTGCTCAAGGCCCTGGGCTGGACGAACGAGGAGATCACCGAGCGTTTCGGATTCTCGGGCGTGATGATGTCCACCCTGGAGAAGGACACTATCGCCGGTGTGGACGAGGCACTGCTCGATATTCACCGCAAGCTCCGTCCGGGCGAACCGCCCACCAGGGAATCCGCGCAGAACCTGCTGGAGAACCTGTTCTTCAACGAGAAGCGCTACGACCTCGCCCGCGTGGGTCGATACCGCATCGACAAGAAGATCGGCGTGGACCGCGCCGGTTCGGCGGGTCCGCGCGTGCTCACCGGCGAGGATATCGCGGCCGCTGTCGAATACCTGGTGCGGCTGCATTCCGGCGAGCGGGCCATGACCGGCCCCGGCGGTGTCGAGGTTCCGGTGGAGGTCGACGATATCGACCACTTCGGTAACCGCCGGGTGCGCACCGTCGGCGAGCTCATCCAGAACCAGTTCCGGGTGGGGCTCTCGCGGATGGAGCGTGTGGTCCGCGAGCGGATGACCACCCAGGACATCGAGGCGATCACACCGCAGTCGCTGATGAATGTCCGCCCGGTGGTGGCGGCCCTCAAGGAGTTCTTCGGGACCTCTCAGTTCTCCCAGTTCATGGACGAACGCAACCCGCTCGCGAGTCTCACCAACAAGCGCAGGCTGTCCGCTCTCGGTCCGGGTGGTCTGTCGCGTGAGCGCGCGGGGCTGGAGGTTCGCGACGTGCACTACAGCCACTACGGCCGGATGTGCCCGATCGAAACGCCCGAAGGGCCCAATATCGGCCTGATGGGCTATCTCTCGGTGTACGCGCGGGTGAATCCGTTCGGGTTCATCGAGACGCCCTACCGGCGGGTGGTCTCCGGAGTGGTGACCGACGAGGTCGACTATCTGACGGCCGACGAAGAGGAAAGGCATATCGTCGCGCAGGCGAACGAACCGGTCGATGCCGCCGGTCGATTCGTCGCTTCCCGGATCGCGGTGCGCCGGAAGAATTCCGAAGTGGAGATCATCGACAGCGGCCGGGTCGACTATATGGATGTCTCCCCGCGTCAGATGGTGTCGGTGGCGACGGCGATGATTCCGTTCCTCGAGCACGATGACGCCAACCGTGCCCTGATGGGTGCGAACATGCAGCGTCAGGCCGTGCCGCTGATCCGTTCCGAATCTCCTGTGGTGGGGACCGGTATGGAACTGCGGGCCGCGGTCGATGCCGGTGATGTCGTGGTGAACGAGAAGACCGGTGTGGTCGAAGAAGTCTCCGCCGACTACGTCACGGTCATGGCCGATGACGGCACCCGTAAGTCGTATCGGATGCGGAAGTTCGCGCGTTCGAATCAGGGCACGTGTGCCAATCAGCGTCCGATCGTGGACGAGGGTCAGCGGGTGGAGCGTGGTCAGGTTTTGGCCGATGGTCCGTGCACCGAGAACGGTGAGATGGCCCTCGGTAAGAACCTGCTCGTGGCGATCATGCCGTGGGAAGGCCACAACTACGAGGACGCGATCATCCTGTCTCAGCGTCTGGTCGAAGACGACGTTCTCACCTCGATCCATATCGAGGAGCACGAGATCGACGCCCGCGATACGAAGCTGGGCGCCGAGGAGATCACCCGCGATATCCCGAACGTTTCCGATGAGGTCCTCGCCGACCTCGACGAGCGGGGCATCGTGCGGATCGGTGCCGAGGTGCGCGACGGGGACATCCTGGTCGGCAAGGTCACGCCGAAGGGTGAGACCGAGCTGACTCCGGAGGAGCGGCTGTTGCGGGCGATCTTCGGTGAGAAGGCGCGCGAAGTCCGCGATACCTCGCTGAAGGTGCCCCACGGTGAGTCCGGCAAGGTCATCGGTATCCGGGTCTTCTCCCGTGAGGACGACGACGACCTGCCTCCGGGTGTGAACGAGCTGGTGCGCGTGTATGTGGCGCAGAAGCGCAAGATCCAGGACGGTGACAAGCTCGCGGGCCGGCACGGGAACAAGGGTGTGATCGGCAAGATCCTGCCGACCGAGGATATGCCGTTCATGCCCGACGGGACCCCGGTCGACATCATCTTGAACACCCACGGTGTGCCGCGTCGTATGAATATCGGGCAGATCCTGGAAACCCATCTGGGCTGGATCGGCAAAGCGGGCTGGGACGTCCGGCTTCCCGGTGGTGATCGTCCCGGCTGGGCGGCGTCGTTGCCGGACGAACTGCTGTCGGTGCCGCCGGGTACGAACCTGGCGACGCCGGTATTCGACGGCGCTCGCGACGACGAACTCGCGGGTCTGCTGGCCTCCACCCTGCCCAACCGTGACGGCGACGTGATGGTGGGGGAGGACGGTAAGGCGACCTTGTTCGACGGTCGGTCCGGTGAGCCGTTCCCGTACCCGGTGGCGGTGGGCTACATGTACATCCTGAAGCTGCACCACCTGGTCGACGACAAGATCCACGCCCGCTCGACCGGCCCGTACTCGATGATCACCCAGCAGCCGCTCGGTGGTAAGGCGCAGTTCGGTGGTCAGCGTTTCGGCGAGATGGAATGCTGGGCCATGCAGGCCTACGGCGCCGCCTACACCCTGCAGGAACTGCTGACCATCAAATCCGACGACGTGGTCGGCCGCGTGAAGGTCTACGAGGCGATCGTCAAGGGCGAGAACATCCCGGAACCGGGCATCCCGGAATCGTTCAAGGTTCTGCTCAAGGAACTCCAGTCGCTGTGCCTCAACGTCGAGGTGCTGTCGGCCGACGGTCTCGCGGTGGATCTGGCCCGGGGCGACGACGACGAGGTGGATCGCACCGCGGCGAATCTCGGAATCACGCTCTCTCGCGACGAATCCCATACCCTCGACGATTTGACCAGCTGAGATCCCGCCCGCTGCCGCATACCGGAATGGTAAGCGGCAGCGGGCGGAATCCGCTTCCGCGGTACGGATCGGCAGTCAGGAGTGCCGGTTACGCGGAGATACTGCCGTCTACCCCGGAGCCGGAGTCGGCCACGGTGTCGGTGGGGCCGGGCTCGGCGCCGCATGTGCACCGGTGCGCTGTGGGTCCGGGGCCCTCGTCGTGTCCGGCCTGCAGCGAACAGGCGTGCGAGCGCCAGACCGACGGGCAGGGTGCGGGCAGGTCGGGGGAGTCGTGCAGGGATATCACGCTGACGGGTATGCCCCGGTACTCCTCGAAATCGCGAAGGTGCTCGGCGCAACGGTCGCATGCCACCGTCGGTGGGATGCCGATCCGTCCGCGCCGTATCACGACCCGGGTCGCCGGTACCGCGCCGGCGCGGTGGCCTCCGCGGGTGAAAGGGCAGGTGAGAGCCGATTTGTCGAGCCAGCGCAAAGTCATCGCTCCGCCTGTCCCGCCGCGGCACCCGTTCCGGCCGTGCCTCGTCCGGACCGCTCGGGGGATAGCCCCGCCGGGGAGTCTGTGTCGTTCATGCCGACATATCGCCCGAATCCTGCTGTATATAACCGGAAACCGGGCCCCTAAATGCATCGGCTTGCGCCGGTAGCGATCCGCGATCCGCAGTTCCGCGGGCGGGACTCCGGCGGTATTGCTCCAAGATAGTGCCGATACCAAGATATGCGCATTGAACTATGTATTACGCGGACCCAGTGCACCGGCGGAGCCGGCTAGGCCAGGAGGAAGGCGCAGACCCTGTCGGTGACTGCCGGGAACTCGTCGAAGAAACCGTGCCTGCCGCCCGGGAAGATCTCCAGGACGGCGCCGGGTACGGAGTCGGCGATGAGCCGGGCGTTGCCGGCCGGCACCATACGGTCGTCGCTGCCGTGCAGGATCAGGGTTTCGCAGGTGATCGTGGACAGCAGGCCCGACGCATCGTGCTCGTCGCTCGCGCGCAGATGCAGGCGTCGCGCGCGTGCGGTCATGGCGGGGTCGCCCAGCAGGGGGGACCGGCGCGGCGGCGCCGACGTCCATTCGGGGGTGTACATCAGATCGAGCAGGACTTCCCGGCGGGCTCGGGCATCACGCTGCCCGAGCAGCCTGCGCAACTCGGGGCCGCGCTCCTGGGCGGCCGCCCCACCGGGTGACGTGCAGGCGAGGATCAGCCGGTCGACCCGGTGCGGATGGCCGATCGCGAGCATCTGCGCGACCCGGCCACCCATCGAGGTGCCGTAGACAGAGGCGCGGGCGCACCCGACCGCGTCGAGAACGGCGGCGGCATCGTCGGCGAACGAACGGGTGGACCAGTTCTGCGTGCCGCTGTCGTCGGCGCGGGAACCGCCGGTGCCGCGGTAGTCGAAGGATATGGTCCGGAACCGTTCGGCGAGGCGGGGGCGCACGCCGTCCCACCAATGGTGCGAGTTCGCCTGCCCGGAGAGCAGGAGCAGCGGCGGGGCGTCCGGCGATCCGTCCGATTGCCAGCTGATCCGCGCGTCACCGGGACGCGATACCGATCCGGTTTCCACTCCCGCGGCCCCTTTCACGTCCCGTAGGTGAGCACACCCCGCGCGGTCTGCCGGCCGTATCTGTCACGCGCGTGGGTGTGCAGCCCGCCGTCGCGGGCCGCGGCGCCGGCGACCAGGCCCTGATGGTCGAACAGCGGCGAGAGCAGACGGTAGTCGAATGTACGTGGATCCGCCGGGCCGCCGTGGGCCCGGGCCGCCTCGGCCATCGCGAGTGCCTGCAGCGGTCCGTGGGTGAGCAGGCCGGGATAACCCTCGATATCGCGGGCGTAGTCGCGGTCGTAGTGGATGCGGTGGCCGTTGTAGGTGAGCGCGGAGAAGCGGAACAGCAGAGTGGGATCCACGCCGATCTCGCGTTCCCCCGGGGCGACAGGACTTTCGGGCGGCGAGGCGTCCGCCTGCGCTTCCACGGTGTCACTCACGGCTGTACTCCGATCGGGCCGGGTCGAATTCTGCGCGCAGGGCGTCGTTGTGCTCGCCGAGCCGGGGTACCGGGCCCATACGCGCTTCGCGACCGGGCACGGTCACGGCGGGCAGCAGCGCGCGGACGGTACCGCCGGGGGTATCGACGGCGCGCCAGCGGTCACGGGCACGCAGTTGCGGATGGTCCGCGAATTCCTCGGGGGTGCGCAGACGGGCGCAGGCGATACCCGCCGAGTCCAGGACCCGCACCGCTTCGTCCGCGGAGTAGCGGCTCAGCGCCGCCTCGAGGATCGCGGTGATCTCGTCGTCGTGGGCGAGGCGTTCGGGGTTGTGGACGAAGCGCGGGTCGTCGGTGAGCGCCGGGTCGCCGAGCACCCGGGCGCACAGGCTCGCCCATTCGCGATCGTTCTGCACACTGAGGAACACCGACGAACCGTCGCCGGCCCGGTAGGGGCCGTACGGCGAGATCGAGGCGTGCCGGGCGCCGGTGCGGCGGGCCGGCTGCTGTCCGTAGACCGAGAAGTAGGCGGGCTGCATCATCCATTCGCCGAGTGCGTCGAGCATGGCCACCTCGAGCGTGGTGCCGCGGCCGGTGCGTTCCCGGTCGTAGAGCGCGGTGAGGATGCCCGAATAGGCGTACATACCGGTGGCGATATCGGCCACCGAGATACCGGCCTTCGCCGGCTCGTCCGGTGTTCCGGTGATGCCGAGAAGACCGGCTTCACACTGGACCAGCAGGTCGTAGGCCTTCTTGGTGCGGTACGGGCCGTCGGGGCCGTATCCGGAGATCGAACAATGGATCAGTTCGGACCGGCGGTCGCGCAGCGTGGCGGCGTCCAGGTCCAGCCGCGCGGCGGCGCCGGGCGTCAGGTTCTGTACGAAAACATCCGCGCCATCGATGATCCGGCCCAGCAAGGCGTGATCGGCGGGGTCCTTGACGTCGAGTTCCAGGCTTTCCTTGCCGCGATTGAGCCAGACGAAATAGCTGGCCTCGCCGTGCACCGTGCGATCGTAGCCGCGCGCGAAATCACCGGCGCCCGGCCTTTCGATCTTGATCACCCGGGCCCCGAGATCGGCCAGCTGACGGGTGGCGAACGGCGCGGCCACGGCTTGTTCCAGGGATACGACAGTGACGCCGTCCAGCGGATGCACAATTATTGCCTTCCCACCCCGGGCGCGAGCCGGGTGCGCGCCGCGATCACGGTGCGGTCCGGTAGCGCTGGATCAGCTGTTTGGTGATCACGTTCTTCTGGATCTCGTTGGTGCCCTCGCCGACGATCATCAGCGGGGCGTCGCGGAAATAGCGTTCGACATCGAATTCCGTGGAGTAGCCGTAGCCGCCGTGGATACGGACGGCGTTCAGCGCGACTTTCATGGCGGTCTCGGAGGCGAACAGTTTCGCCATACCGGCCTCCATATCCGCCCGCTCGCCCGAGTCGTAGCGCCGCGCGGCGTACATGACGAGCTGGCGGGCGGCGGTGAGTTCGGTGGCCATCTCGGCGAGGTAGTTACCGATGGACTGGTGTTTCCAGATCGGCTGCCCGAAACTCTCCCGTTCCTGCGCGTAGCGCAGCGAATCCTCGAGCGCGGCCCGCCCGACGCCCAGCGCCCGGGCGGCGACCTGGATCCGCCCGACTTCGAGCCCACGCATCATCTGGGCGAATCCATGTCCTTCCTCGGTGCCGAGCAGCGCGTCCGCGGGCACCCGCAGATCGTCGAAGACGAGTTCGCAGCTCTCGACACCCTTGTAGCCGAGTTTGGGCAGATCGCGGGACACCTCGAAGCCGGGGCCCTTCTCCACCAGCAGGATGCTGACGCCGCGATGCGCGGGTGTGGCGTCTCGATCGGTTTTGCAGAGCAGGGCGATCAGTGCGGACCGGCGGGCGTTGCTGATCCAGGTCTTGGATCCGTTGACGAGATAGCCGTCGCCGTCGCGGCGGGCCCAGGTCCGCATCGCCTGCAGGTCCGATCCGCCGCCGGGCTCGGTGAGTGCCATGGTGGCCCGGATCTCGCCGGTGGCCATCCGGGGCAGGTAGTGGTCCCGCTGCGCCGGCGTGCCGTAGGCGAGCAGCAGTTTCGCGACCACCGTATGCCCGCCCATCGCGCCCGCCAGGCTCATCCAGCCGCGGGCGAGTTCCTCGGTGACCGCGGCGTAGCAGGGTGTCGAGACGCTGGCCGTGCCCCAGGGATCGGGGATCGCGAGCCCGAAGATCCCGATCTCCTTCATCTGCTCGACGAGTTTCTCGGGATAGATGTTGCCGTGCTCGAGTTCCCGGACGACGGGTTCGACCTCGCGGTCGACGAATCGGCGCACCAGCGCCACGATTTCGGCTTCGTCCTCGTCGAGCTCGTACATCGGACTTCCTTTCCGCGCGTGACCTCGGGAGTCGTCTCCGGTACCGGCACTCGTCACCTGCCGTCGTCCATCATCGAAGGTGATCTCGGGTGTTGTAAAATAACGATTACTGATATGACCATGCCGTGGCGCGATGGAGGCCGGACCGGTGGAGCTGAAACAGCTGAAGGCCCTGGTGACAGTGGCCGAGACCGGGAGCGTCACCAAGGCGTCGCAGCTGCTGCACCTGGTCCAGCCCGCGGTGACCCGGCAGATCAGAACTCTCGAAACGGAGCTGGGGGTGGTGCTGTTCGAGCGCACCCGGCAGGGGATGCGGCCCACCGCGGCGGGCGCGGTACTGATCGACCACGCCCGCCGGGCCTTGCACGAACTGGACCGGGCCCGGGCCGAGATCACCCCCGCGCCCGGGCCGGTCACGGGTATCGCGACCGTCGGACTGCTCGAGAGTACGGTGGATATCCTCGCGCGCCCGCTGCTCGAACGGTTGCGCGCGCACCATCCGGGTATCGAATTACGGATCCTCACCGCCTATTCCGGACATCTGCAGCAGTGGCTCGACGGCGGTGAGGTGGATATGACCCTGCTGTACAACCTGCGCAGCACCCCGTCACTGCACGCGCGGCCCCTGTTGCGTGAGCGACTGTGGGTGGTGGCGGCACCCGAGGCCGGACTACGGATCGAGGAGCCGGTGCCCACGGAGACCTTCGCGGCGCATCCGGTGGTGATGCCGGTGGCGGGACACGGATTGCGAGTGCTTATCGATCAGGCGTTCGCCCGCGCGGGGATCGTCCCGCGCATCGCTGTCGAGACGAACTCGATGTCGATGCAGAAGCAGTTCGCCGGTGCGGGCTACGGCCGGACGGTGTTGCCGGCGGCCGGAGTCGCCGCGGATGTCGCGGCCGGGCTGCTGTCGGCGGCGCCGCTCGACGATCCGGAGGCGTCCAGGAATGTGGTGCTGGGCCTGCCCCGCGCCGGGCGGCGCTCGCCGGCGGTCGAGGTCGTCGCGGGGGAACTGGTCCGGGTGGTGCGTGATCTGGTGGCCGCGGCGCGGTGGCCGTCGGCGCGGCTGTTCGAGGACGGGCCGGGGTAGCCGGACCCCGGCGCGCCCCGGGTGGTCAGGCCTTCACTTCCTCGAGTGCGCCGGTGGCGACATCGAAGACGAACCCTCGCAGCGAGGAGGTCTTGGTGACGAACGGGCTGGTCTCGATACGCCGCACGCTCTGCCGCACATCCTCGTTCAGGTCGGGGAACGCCTCGGCGGACCACGCCGGCTTCAGGCCGGTCTCGTCCTGGATCGAGCGTTTGAAATCGTCGTCGGTGAAGGTCAGCATTCCGCAGTCGGTGTGGTGGATGAGGATGATCTCGGTGGTGCCCAGCAGCCGCTGGCTGATGGCCAGCGAACGGATCTCGTCATCGGTGACCACACCACCGGCGTTGCGGATGACATGCGCCTCGCCCTCCTGTAATCCGAGGATCCGGTACACGTCCAGGCGCGCGTCCATGCAGGCCACCACCGCGACGCCTTTGCTCGGGGGCAGGGGCAGCGGCCCGCTGAACTGCTGCGCGTACTGCGCGTTGTTGGACAGGTACTCATCAGTGGCGGTCATGCACCGATCTCCGATCGTCGACGGTTGGCTCCGGTGGATCTCCCTGCACGATCTCGGACCGCATCCGCGGCCGGGAGTAAAAGATACCCGCTGAGTCCAAGCCTGGCGGATCGCCGGCGAGGAGCGGACCCTGGGCGCCGACTGTGTCCGGCGCCGGGCGGACGTGCCGAGGTGTGGATCGGAGGCGAGCGGGTACGCGCGGGCGGAAAGGAGGCGCCATGAGCCAGCGAGACGTTGTGCACACACTGCTCGACCGGGCCGGGACCACCTTCGCGTCCGAAGCCGGTATCCACCTCGACGACAAACCGGCACCGCTGTTCCAGCTGTTGATGCTGACCGAGTTGCTCAGCGCCCGGATCTCGTCCGATCTCGCGATCTCGGCGACGGCCGAACTGGTGGACAGCGGGTACGGGACCGCCCGCAAGGTGGCCGACGCCGACTGGCAGGACCTGGTGGACGCCCTCGGCCGCGGCCACTACCGCCGCTACGACGAGAGCGCCGCCTCGCAACTCGGGGCGACCGCCGCCCTCGCGCTCGATCGATACGGCGGTGATCTGCGCAGGCTCGCCGACGAAGCCGATCACGATATCGAACGGGCGGGTGAACTCGTTCAGCAGTTCAAGGGCATCGGCCCGACCGGCGGCCATATCTTCCTGCGTGAGGTCCAGGATGTGTGGACCTGGGTGCGGCCCTATTTCGACGACCGCACGGTGCGCGGCGCCAAACGTATCGACCTGCCCGCCGACCCGGAAGAACTCGCCGCACTGGCGCCCACGGACCACACCGCCGATTTCGCGGCCGCCCTGGTGCGGGTCGGCAGCGACGGCGAACTGGCCGACGGGATCCGCGCCGGCGAGCACTGAGGCCCGCCGCCGCGGAGCTCGGGTGGGCGTCGTCACGTCGCCGTCAAGGACACGTCAACACCTCTTCGTCCGGGCGGGCAGCGGTCCGACACTCGCTGCTGTGACTGTTGTACTTCCGGACCCCGGCCGGACCGCCGGGACCGAACCCCGGCGCCGCGGCCTGACGGTGCCCACCGGACTGGCCGGACTCTCCCTCGACGCCATGGCGTCGGTGTCCTACGGACCCGAGGCGATCGTGCTGGTTCTCGCCACCGCGGGTGCGGCCGGCCTCGGGATGACCCTGCCGGTGACGCTGGCGATCGCGGTCCTGCTGGCGGTGCTGATCGCCTCCTACCGGCAGGTGATCGCGGCGTTTCCCGACGGTGGCGGCGCGTACGCGGTGGCGAAACGCTATCTGGGACCCCGGACCGGTTTGGTCGCGGCCGCCTCGCTGATCGTGGACTACGTCCTCAATGTCGCGGTATCGGTGGCCGCGGGAGTCGCGGCGCTCACGTCCGCGTTTCCCGGTCTGCACGGGGCGGCCGCCGAGATATGCGTGGCCGTGACACTCGGGATCACGGTGCTGAACCTGTTCGGCATCGTGCACAGTGCCCGGGCGTTCATGCTGCCGACCATCGTCTTCGTCGGCGGGATCTTCGTAGTGATCATCGGCGGCCTGCTTCGTGACGCTCCGGCCGCGGCGCCGGTGCCCGCGGGCTCCGGTGAACTGGAAGCGGTGGGCGTGCTGTTACTGCTCAAGGCGTTCTCCAGCGGATGCGCGGCGCTGACCGGGGTGGAGGCCATCGCCAATGCCGTCCCGAGCTTCGCCGAGCCCCGGGTACGCCGGGCCCGGCGGGCCGAGGTCACGCTGGGGCTGCTGCTGGGTTCGATGCTGCTCGGGCTGGCCGTGCTGATCGAGAAGTTCCAGGTGCGTCCCGAACCCGGGGTGACGGTGCTGTCGCAACTCACCGCGACGGTGCTGGGTGACGGGATCGGATACTACGTAGTCCAGTTCGCGACCATCGTGCTGCTGGCGCTGGCCGCGAACACCTCCTACGGCGGTCTGCCGACCCTGACCCGGCTGCTCGCCGACGACAACTGCCTGCCGCATCGTTTCGCGGTCGCCTCCGCCCGGCAGGTGTACCGGTACGGCGTGGTGGCGCTCGGCCTGGGCGCCACCGTGCTGCTGGTGGTGTCCGGCGGGCAGATGAACGCGCTGGTACCGCTGTTCGCGATCGGGGTATTCGTCGGGTTCACCATCGCCCAGGCCGGGATGGTGCGGCACTGGTGGCGGCACCGGCCGGCGCGCTGGCGGGCGCTGCTGCTGCTCAACGGTTTCGGTGCGCTGCTCACCGCGGTCGCCGCCGTGATCACCACGGTGATGAAATTCGCCGAGGGCGCGTGGGCCATCGTGCTGGTGCTGCCGGTGCTGGTCGTACTGATGCAACGGGTGCGCGGCGCCTACGCGCGGATGGGGGAATGCCGTCTGGTCCACCCCGGGCCCGCGCGGCCGCGACCCGGACGCACCGTCGCGGTGGTACCCGTCGCGGAGATCTCCGAACTCACCCGGGAGGCCGTCGCGGCGGCCATATCGGCGAGTACGGAGGTGGTGGCGGTGCACGTGGTGTTACCGGGTGACGACGGCGCCGCGTTCGCCGCGGACTGGGAGGCGTGGCGGCCCGGAGTGCCCCTGGAAATTCTGGGCGGCGAATCGGGGGTGGGTGAACCCGTCGCCCGGTTCATACGGCGGCGATACACCGGATGCCGGGTGATCGTGGTGCTCGCCGAGGTCGCACCGCCGCGCGGCTGGGACCGGCTGCTGCCGAGCCATCGCAGCGACGAACTGGAACGGCATCTGCGCCGGCTGCCCGCGGCGATGGTCTGCCATCTCCGGATGCGCCCCGCCTGAATACGGCCCGGTCGCTGCCGGCGGACCGCTCGGTCCAGTGGCAGCGACCGGTTCCGTCGACCAGACTGGAAGGGTTTGGTTAGGCGGGAGGAGAGTCGTCGTGGCTTCTCGATATACATCGGCGTTCGAGCAGAAGATCGCGGATATGCAGGCGCAATACGAGGATTGGGTGAGTGCGGGGGACCCGTGGTCGTTGCGCGAATTGTTCAGTACACCGGATTGCGATATCGACGACTACTGCCGGGATTTCCGGCCGAGCCCGTTCGGCGATCAGGCCTGTGCCGAGGTCGAACGGTACTGCCGGGCACAGGGCATCTGGCTCGAACCCGCCGGGGCGCACTACAACAGCATGACACCGTATCTGCATCCGGGCCCGATCAGCGTGGAACGGCTGTCGGTGATCGGACTGTTCAACGCGATCCTGTTCTGGCTCAACGATACGGTGGGCCGGGAGAAGTTCGGGCACCTCGCCGATGTCGAGCAGCAGCGGGCCCGCACCGACCTCGACCGGTTGTCCCGGCTGCTGCAGACCCGGACCCCGCCGGAGAATCCGTCCCCGTTCGAATCGGCGACGATGGAATTCCTGACGCGGCTGACGGAACTGGCCGATCCGGAATGGCTCGACCTGTTCCTGGCCTCGACGCAGGAGCATCTGCACACCGCGATCCGGGACCAGAACGCCCGATCGCGCGGTGACGTGCTGACGGTCGCGGAATATATCGACCTGCGCGCGCAGGTATCGGGAATGTACCCGGCCATCGCGTTATGCGAATTCGGCCGGGACGGATATCTGTCCTGGGAAGCGCTCGCGGGCGCGGGACTCGCGGACGATCTGCGCCGATTACAGGTGCTCGCCGCCGAGCTGGGCGCATTGATGAACGATATGTTCTCCTTCGAGAAGGAATGCGTCGTGGATCGCTCCGATTTCAATCTGATACCGGTCTGCCTGCTGAACAGCCCCGGCGCGACACTCCCGGACGCGATCCGCGAGTCCGCCGATCTCGTGCGCGCCCGGCTGGTCGAATTCCGTTCCCGGCACGACAGCGTCGCCGCCCGGTGTGCCGCGCGCGAGGGCATGGATTTCGAATTCGCGGCGCAGGTCGAGTGGTATCTCGAGGACCTCTCGGCCTGTGTCCGGGCGAGCTGGGTGTGGCAACTGGGCACGCAGCGATACAAGGGCGTGAGCATTTTCGCGGAGAATCGGGCTACCGGCTCGAAGTGATCATCGGCCGATGAGGAAGTATGTTCACTATTCGGGCAGGTGTGATGCCACCCGGACCGCGATCACAGGTATCCGCGAACGGGGGCGAGATCGGCGAGTCGAAGGGGTGCGATGACGGGGTCGGAACGTCAGGAGCTGGTCCGATCGTGGTCGGAGGCGCTGACGGCGGCGGGTGGGGCCGCACCGGGCGGCGGCGCGGATCTCGAGGAGCTGCTCGACGGCCTGGCCGTGGATCTGGCCCGCGCGCTGACGGTGACCCCCTTCGACTCCGATGCGGGCGCGCGGGCCGGCGCGGCGCTGGTCACCACCGGACTGACATCCGACGACGTGGTGGCCGCGTCGGCGCCGGTCCTGCGATCACTGGCCGGTCCGGACCCCGATGCGGAGCTCTCGCGGCGGGTGGCGATCCTGCTCGCGAAATTCGGGGAGGGGTTCGGCTGGCGGCGGCAGCTGCTGTTCAGTTCCCTCGAACCCGATAAGAGCATGCGGCGGGTGGACGAGCGGTACCGGGTGGTGTTCGAGAACGCCGCCGTCGCGATCGCCATCGGTGATACCAACGGCGTACTGCTCGACGTCAACCAGGTGCTGGCCGAGATGATCGGCGTGCCGGTGGAGCAGCTGCGCGGTATCTCGGTCTACGAGTTCGCCCATCCGGAGGATCGCGCCCGGATCCGGAAAATGGTCTACGAACGCCTGGTGCCCAACAAACGGGGTGCGGTGAAACTCGAACAGCAGATCGCGCGCGCCGACGGCAGCTACGGGTGGGCGTCGTTCTCCATCACCTTCGTGGAGGGCCGTCCGGGGCATCCGAACTATCTGCTCGCCGTCGGTGAGGATGTCACCGAACAGCACCGGATGCGTGACGAACTGCGCCGGCAGGCCCGCCACGATCCGCTGACCGGGCTGCCCAACCGCCGTCACCTGCTGGAGCGTCTGGACGCGACGATCAACAGTGCCGGCTCCGAGGACTGCATCGGCTTGTGCTTCGTGGACCTGGACCGGTTCAAGAACGTCAACGACCGATTCGGACACGGTGTCGGAGACAAGGTGCTCGCCGCGGTGGCCGAGCGGCTGCAGCAGAGTGTGGAAGACCTGGACTGCCTGGTCGCGCGGATCGGCGGCGACGAATTCGTCGCACTGGTCCCACCGCCGGTCGACGATCTGCGCATGGCGCTGGTGGCCAACCGGCTGCTCGACGCGCTCGCCGAACCCCTCGACGCCGGCAATCACGAACTCCATGTCTCGGCCAGTATCGGCGCGGTGATGACCACGGTGTCCGACGGCCACGCCGAGGCGCTGCTCGAAGCCGCCGATACGGGGCTCTACCACGCCAAGAACAACGGCAAGGCCCAGTGGGTGCTGCACACTCCGGATAACGCCGTCCGTCCCGGCCCGGAGGATTTCTGACCCGTCCGCGCGCCTACCGGCGCATCGCGGCGCCGACGACCTCCGCCATCCGGGTGCGGAAGACCTCGGGTGCGAACGACTCCGCGTGCCGCCGGATCCCGGCCGGGCACAGTGCGGTGCTCGCCGGGTCGCGCAATGCCGCGGCGAAGCCGTCGATGACGTCCGCGTCGGATCCGACCGGGATATGGGCGCCGCTGTGACCGGGCAGCACGGTGTCGAGGGCGCCGCCCGCGCCCACCGCGAGGACGGGCGCGCCGCAGGCCATCGCCTCCACCGGGACGATGCCGAAATCCTCCACACCCGGCATGAGCAGCGCCCGGCAGCGGCGGTACATATCGGCCAGGACCTCGTCGGGCGCGGCGCCGAGGAAGGTTGTCTCCGGACCGGCCATCGCCTCGAGCCGCGCCCGGTAGCGTCCGTCGCCGACCACCACGAGCCGGCAGCCCGCCCGCTGCGCGGCGCGTATCGCGAGATCGGGCCGCTTGTACGGCACGAGCCGGCCGGCGAACAGGAGGAAATCCTCGCGCGGTACGGCCGGGTCGAGCGAGAAACGGTCCAATCGCACCGGCGGGTGCACGACTGTGGCCGTCAGATTCCACCGGTCCCGGATACGGTCGGCGACCGCGCGGGAATTCGCGACCACCGCGGTGAGATGCCCGGCGGCCGCGGTTTCACCCCGGCGGGCCAGCGTGCCCAGGGCGGCCAATGCCGTTCTGCCGGCCACGCCGCCGGCCTCCTGGGCCCGGAACTCCGGTTCCCACGCCCAGCGGGCCGGACTGTGCACATAGGCGATGACCGGCGCGTCGGTGGCGAGAGCCGCCTGGGTCGCGAAGGCGTGGTGGCTGATCACCACCGCGTCGAAGCGGCCCCGGAGAGGTAGGCGGCGCAGGGCGCGGGGGACGAACGGCAGCAGCGGGGCGTGGGAACGGCGGCCGGTGGCGGCATGGATACGGGAGAGGCCGCTGCCGGAGATGGTGTCCCACGGAGGGTGGGCGTGCGCCGGGGCGGCGGTGAGGTCGACGATGGGCGCGAACACCCGGGCCCGCGGCCAGATACGCGCCAATTCACCGACCACCGCCTCGGATCCGCCGTATTCGGTGAACCGTTCGTGCACGATCGCGACCGCGGCGCCTGCGGGGTCCGCCGCACCGGCCGTTCCCGGGCCGGGAGTCGTGGTCGCGTCCGCCGTCGCGCTCACCGCAGCACCCCCTCGAGCCGGCGGGGCGCGGCGTACGCGCGGACCGCCGGTGCCACCGGGCGTCCTTCGAGCAGGCCGGTCACCGAACCCTGGTCCAGGGCCCGGCGGTAGACGGCGGCGGCGTCACGGCAGGCGGCCAGGGTCCGATCGATATCGGTGTCGGTATGGGCGGCGGAGGTGACGAAGGACTGGCCGAGTACACCGCGCCGCAGCAACTCCTGCAGGAACAGCGTGCGGTACCCCTGAGAGGGCTCGCCCTCCGGATCGAGGGTCTGGAACAGCAGGCACGACGGCCGGCCCGCGACCCGCAGCCGCCCGGCGATACCGAGGTCGGCGGTGATCTCCTCGAAACCGGCCCGCAGCCGCCGGCCCGCGTGCTCCATCCGGGCGACGGGGTCGGTGGTGGCGTACGCGTGCACCACCGCCCGGAAGGCGGCCAGCCCGCCCGTCTCCGGACCGTGCGTGGTGGACAGCAGGAACACCCGCTCGGCATCGGTGGCCAGCCCGCCGCGCTCCAGGTATTCGCGGCGTCCGGCCAGTGCCGAGACCGGGAAACCGTTCCCCATCGCCTTACCCCAGCACGAGAGGTCCGGAACCACTCCGTACACCTGCTGCGCGCCGCCGGCCGCCCAGCGGAACCCGGTGATCATCTCGTCGAACACCAGCAGGGTGCCGTACCGGTCACAGAGTTCCCGGACCCCGGCCAGGTAGCCGGGTGGTGGTTCGCGCAGCGCGGTCGCCGCCTCCATGACCACGCAGGCCACCTGCCGATCGGCCAGGATCCGCTCCAGTTCCGGCAGATCGGCGTAGGGGAAGCGGACGGTCGGCTGCTCCGGGATCCCCGCCGCCATGGCGGTCGTCCCGATGAACCAGTCGTCGACGGAGAAGAACGGCTGTGCGCAGACGGCCACCGTGGTCCGCCCGGTCACGGCGCGGGCCAGCCGGACCGCGGCCGTGGTGGTATCGGAGCCGTTCTTGGCGAACTTCACCATCTCCGCCCCCGGTACCAGGGCCAGGAAATCCTCGGCGGCGGCCAGTTCGAGCACGGTGGGCCGCGAGAATCCGACCCCGTCGGCGATGGCCGCGGCCACGGCGTCGACGACCGGGCGGTAGCCGTGACCGAGGGTCACCGCGCGCAAACCCATCCCGTATTCGATGAACTCGTTGCCGTCACAGTCCAGGACCCGGCAGCCGTGCCCGCGGACCAGTACCGGGGCCATATGCTCGGGGTACTGGTCGGCGCCGCGCGCGTAGGTGTGCGCGCCGCCGGGAATCAGCGCGTGCAGCCGGGCCTGGGCCCTGTCGCTGCCGCCGAATTCGGTGATCACTCTCGCTCCTGGGGTCTTCGGCTCAGCAGCCGGATTCGGTGAATGCCTTGAGATATCCGGCGCTCTGCCGGATATACATCCAGGTCCAGAACCCGGGGTCGGTGCGCCCGGGACTGGCGACCATGGTGAGTTCGCCGTCGAAGCAGCGGTCCACGATGTAGCGGGCCCGCGAGATATGCGGGGTGAAGGTGATGACGATGAGGTGGCGCCAGCCGTTGGCCGCGGCCTGGCGGCGGATCTCCTGCGCCTCACCGCGGGTGGTCCACGGCCGCGGTTCGAAACAGGTGACGCGGAAGGGGTAGGGGGTGCGGCAGTAGCGGTCCATCCGGGGATCGTCGAGCCCGGTCGACGCGGCGATCAGCAACTCCGGCGCCCAGCGCTCGCGCGCCAGTTCGAGCCCGAGGTCGAACCGCTCGTACGGAGTGCCGCCGAGGACGACGATCGCGTCGGCGGGCCGCAGCGGGTCGACCTGAGGCCGGACGAACACCGGCCATCCGGCGACGGCCGCCAGCGCCGCGAGTACCAGACCCGACGCGACCACCTGCCACCGCCGGACCCGGCGCCGCCCGCCGGGAGTCGCGCTCGTCCCGGTCATCTCAGCGCACCGGCCGGTCCCGGCCCAGCGGCGCCGTGCGCAGCGCGCCGTCCGGTGCCACCACCAGCCGCCAGTACCCGCCCTCCGGATCCCGCAGCACCACACCGGCATCGGCGCGTTCGGACAGCCAGGCGCCGCTGGCCAGCACCGAGGCCAATCCGGCGCCGTCGGGGGCCACCGCGTTCAGGAGTTCCTCGGCGCCGTTACCGCGGGCGGTGACCGTACCGGTGAATACGGGCCGGTGGGTATGGCCGCGGCCCAGCACCTGCCAGTGCCGCGGGAAGACCGCCGGGTCCACCTCGGCGCCGGCGGACGAGATCAGGTTGACGGCGATCCCCTCCGGGCAGCCGCCCTCGTCGATCCGCAGTTCGGCCGGCCGGCTGCCGGGGTCGGCGTCGAAGGCGATATTCGCCAGATACGGCTGGCGGCAGTGGATCAGGTCGATATCGCAGGCCCGGGCGGCGACCTTGCAGTTGACCATTCCGAACTGCGACGGCCCGCCCCGGCCCGCGGCGCCCACCTGGACCGCGACCTCCGCCCCCTCGAACCAGACGTTGGTGAGCCACCAGTTGTTGGCGGCCCCGTCGATCAGCAGATGCCGGTCGGTGGTGGCCGGATCGGTATCGGAGACGAATTCCACGTTGGTCAGGGCCAGCCCGGCATTGTGGTCGTTACCGGTGCCGAGCACCCCGACGCGGTTGCCGGTGAACTTCGAAGAGGTGACGTAGTTCTGGATACAGGAGGTCGCGAGCCCGACTCCGAAATTGTTGATATCGCAGTCGATGAAGGCGGTTCCGCCGGTATTGGCCTCCAGGACCACGCCGCGCTGCGCGGTATATCGAGGGTGGTTGTCGCCGAGATGATTACCGCGCAGCAGGACGGAATCGAAACTGCAGCGGAAGCATTCCGCCAGCCGCACCGCCGTGGCGGCCGGGCCGGTCAGGTAGAAGCCCAGGCGCGCGAAGCGGATCCGCTGTTTGCCCTCGAGGTCGACGAGGGTGGTGTCGCGGTCACAGAACACCGTGGTGGCATCGGCGCCGTCACCGTAGACGACGGCGTAGTCGGGAAGATCGGGCCAGGCGGTGATCCGGTACTCCCCGGCGGGCAGGTACACCACCGGCGGCACCCCGTCGGTGCGGCAGGCCGCGGCCAGGGCCTCGGTATCGTCGGCCACGCCGTCGCCGACCGCACCGAACGCGCGGATATCGCGAACGGTCATGGGCAGCGTGCCCACCGGGACCACGACCGGCGCGGGCTGCGGTCCGCAGGAGGCCAGTGGCGCAGCCACCGCACCGATTCCGGCGGCACCCAATCCCGCCGCGAGCAGGTCACGCCGCTGGAGACGCCGGCGCGGGCGCACGGAATCGGGTTCGGGACCGCTCACGATCGCCGCCACCGGCTCCGCCGCGCCACCGCGACCACACCGGCCACCGTGGCGCCGGTACCGGCGAGTGCCGTGAGGGCCGCGGCGACGTGATCGCCGCGATCACGGCCCAGCTGCACGATGCCCAGCACCGCGGTCGTCTTCGGTGCGACGGCCACCGCGTCGGCGGGGGCGGTGGCGACGATGATCCGATCGAACCGCTGCCCGGTTTCGGCGAGAACGGTGTCGAAACGCGCCGATGCCAGCAGATCCGGGGTGTCCTCGTCGGCGTTGCCGAGCGCGAGTACGGTCACCGACTGCTCCGGCCACGGGACCAGTGTGCGCTCGACACTCGCCTCCTCGCGCAGGATCGCGGCCAGACCCTCGCCCGACCGTCCGCCGGGTACCGCGGGCGCGGCGATCTCCTCGAGCGGGGGCGCGGCGGCCCCGGCACGCAGATCCAGTTTGACCGTGGGTGGGTCGAAGACCTCACCGCGCACCGCGGCGGTGGTGCGGCTGGAGGCCGTCACCAGTTCGCGGCGCGAATTGTCCTCCCGGACCGGCCATTCCGTCGCCGACGGCTGCCGCAGCGATTCGGGCAGCAGCGTGGAGACGCCGGCGCCGGTGGTGTCCGCGTCGATGATCAGCACCCGGCTGCTCGTCGCGCCGAGCGCGGCGGCCAGCCCGAGCACCACACCCGGTTCGGTGCGACCGCCCAGCCCGGTCACCACGAGCCGGCCGGCTTCGGGCAGCCGCGCACGCACCGCGCGCAGACCGGCGCGCTCATCGGGACCGCCGAGCGAGACGGTGCCAAGTACGGGCTGCCCCAGGGCCGCCAGGTCCGCGGTATCGCGGACCTTCTTGTCGAGCCGATCCAGCAGGTAGGCCACCGCGGCGCCGAACAGCAGACCGCCCAGCGCGCCGACCGCCAGCATCCGGGTGCTGCCCGGGCCGCTCGGCTCGGTGGGGGTCTGCGCCGCGTCGACCACCGCGACCCGCGCCGCCGGGGCGGCGGTGGCCTCGATGGTCTCGAGTTCGTCGATCAGCGCCCGGACCTGCGAAACCACCTGGTCGGCCAGTACCCGCACGGTCTCGGGATCCTCGTCGGTCACCGAAACCCGCAGCAGCGAGGTCGCGGGCGGGGTGTCCGCGGTGATCTTGGCGCGCAGTTCTTCCCGGTCCAGGCCCAGCCCGAGCTGCCCGATGACCCGATCCACGACCCGGTCACTGGTGACCAGTTCCAGATAGGAACGCACCCGCTGCTGGGCGGCCAGCCCGCCCTGATACGAATCGGCCACCGAGGTGCCGGTCGCCATCGTCACGTACACGGTGCTGGTGGCGGTGTAGGTCTCCGGGGCCGAGTCCGTCTGGTACACCGCCAGACCCAGTCCGAGCGCCACGCCCGCCGACCCCACCGCCCAGTAGCGGCGCACCAGGCGCAGGTAATCGGGCAGTTCCATCATTGTCTTCCTTCACTTCCCACGGTCGCGCCGACCGGCCCGCGGGCCGGCCGGATCGTCGATTCTCGATCGGGCTCGCGGTCCGGGCCGGGTGGTGGCGCATGGGTGCGCCGCCACTGGCCGACCGCCAGCCGTACCAGCCAGGCCAGCACCACGACCTGCAGGTATTTACCCAATGTTTCCGCGCTGCCGAGCATTCCGCGCTCGAAGACCACCGGCACCTCGATCAGTGCGATACCGAACAGGACCGGCACCAGATGGCGCGCGTAGAGCGCCCGCGCCCAGCCCACGAGCACGATCGCGGTGAACGCCACCCCGACGACCACACCCGTCGTCCCGCCGAGCACATAGCCCTCGGCGATATTGCCTTCGGCCAGCGAGACCGACACCTGGCTCATATCGACCGAGGCGCCGCGCACCTCGGCGGCCCACGCGGTGCCGGCGTGCAGTTTCTCCTCCGCCAGCAATTGCGCGGGCACCATACTGCGCGCCAGATGCCCGGCCACCTCGCCCGGGGACAGCCACGATTGCGGCCCCACGTAGTAGGCGTCGGTCGCGGCCTCGAGCAGGTCGAATCGGCGCAGCAGACTGAGGAAGGGCCGGACCGCGGTGGGATAGGCGCCGTCCACGGCCGCCGCTTCGGCGCGCAGATACGGCGAGGTCTTCAGCGATTGCAGCCAGTCGAACCCGGCGATACCGGTCACCGAGACCGCGCCGATGCCCAGCACCTTCGCCCGCGTCCAGCCGGTCAGCGCACACCGGACGGCCACCGCCAGGGCGGCGCCGAGCACGGGTGTCTTCGATTCGGTCGCCGTGGTCCACCAGAGTTCGCCGGCCATGAGCACGCCGAGCAACAGGAGCGTGCCGGATTGCCGGGGCGGCCGGGCGAAGACGATCAGCCCGACGGCGCCCAGGGTCGCGGGCATGGTGAGCAGGCTCAGGACCGGTGAGGCGCTCTGTACGTCTCCGGCCTGCCCGGCCGCGCCGCCGGCGACGCTCACCAGGCGTGCGAGAGTCCCCAGCACGTAGAGCACCCACAGGGTGGCGGTCAGGTCCGGGTCCCCGGCCAGTGGCGCCGGGCCGGGCCGCGGCCGCCGCCGCGCCCACAGGACGTAGGCGAGAACGATGACCGCGTACACCGTGAGGCCGAAGGCCACCGGGCGCAGGACCGCCTCGATCCCGGCGTCGTATCCGATCTCGGCCAGCCGCGGGTCGGCGACGTTGTCGCCGAAATGCGGGTCGGGGCGTACGACCAGTAGCACCACCGGGCGCGCGATATACGACATCGCCCAGTACACCGTCTGCGCGATCAGCAGCACCCGCAGCACACCCCGGGCGAGGAGCCCGGCCAGCAGCAGTGCGGTGAGCGCCGCCGCCACGATCAGCAGCGGCGTATTCGAGGTCACGGTGTCCGGGATCAGCATCGGCGTCCACCCGCCGGTCCGGCCGGTTCAGTCCAGCGCACGCAGGATCTCCTCGGCGCGATCGGTATAGGTGTGCCGGCCCTCGACGATGCGCCGGTACCCCGCTTCGGCGGTCTTGGCCGCCTGGTCCGGGTACTGCGCGCAGCGTTCCAGGATGTCGTCGAGTTCGTCGCGGCTCGAGAACAGGAACGCCTCGGTGCCGTCGTCGAGCAGATCGGCGTGTTCGTCGGTGCGTTCCCCGACGAACAGGCCGCCCGAGGCGGGCACCTCGAAGGTCCGGCAGGTGTGGGTATCGCGGTTGGCGGAGTTCAGCAGCACCAGGTTCGCGGTCACCGAGGCCACCGCGATCGCGAAATCCTCGCCGTAGACGGGGCCCGCGACCGCGGCGCGCGTGGTGCGCAACTGCCGTACCCGGCGCCATCCCGGCCCCCGCACCAGAAGTTGTGCGCCGTAGGTGCGGGCCAGCGACACCATGCCGGGGCGGCGATCGGGCCGGCAGGCGCCGATGAATCCGACGAGGAACTGCCGGCTGCTGCGCCGCGCTGCCGGATGATGCCAGGCCGGATCGTAGGCGCTGCGCACGAACAGGGTCCGGCGCACGCCGCGGGCGGTGAGTTCGGGCAGGTTGTGACGTTTGGTGGTCACCACCATGTCCCATTCCGCCTCGTGCGCCAGATAATCCGCGGTGATATTCGCCGGATTGGACACATCGTCGGGGCTGTAGTGCACATGCAGCGCGGCCGGGATCTCCAGCAGACGGCGCTGGTCCAGGTAGACGGATTTGAATCCGAACACCAGGTCGGGACGCAGCTCCGCGGCGGCGCGCTCCAGCCGGGTGTGCACCCGGTCGGCCGCCCACGGGGCCCGCCCCGCACCCTGTTTGGCATACCACCACGACGGCGACAGCCGCGGCGGCAGCGTCACCGGGGTGGAATCGACCACCATCACCTCGTGCCCGAGGCGGCGGAATCCCTCGGCCAGCGAACGGGCATTGCTGCCGAGCCAGTCGTCGCCGACGAACAGAATCCTCATCGCGTCCCTCTTCTCTTCGCACCGGCGGGCACCGCAGTGCCCGCGACGCGCTCCCGCACGATCAGCGCGCGCATCCGCGCGAGATACCAGATCGCCACCGCGAACTCGGCGGCCACGATGCCGCCCGCCAACGTCCACACCGAATGGGTGCGCAGCCCGATCAGCAGTGCGGAGCCCGCCACGACGGTGCCGATTGCCGAACCGATGAGCACGCCGACGGTGTCCTGCCGCACCGGCAGGACCGCGGTGGTGACGAACGAGGTCACCGTGGTGGCGGGCAGGATCAGCGCCTCGAGGCGCAGGACGCCCACCGCACCGGCGAATTCGGCGCCGAATACCAGCGGTATCACCAGCGGCGCCGCCACCCACAGCGCGGCGGTGGCGACTCCCGCCGCCGCCACACAGACGGCCAGCGCCCGGAAGGCATCCGGCCAGAACCGCTGCTCACCGCTGCGTTTCGCCATCCGCGGCAGGAGTGCGAAACCGATCGGGTCCAGCAGCGACTGCACCGCGCGCACCAGCCGGTCCGATGCCGAGAACAGCCCGAGCGATACCGCGTCGAGCACCGCCCCGTACACCGTGGCCGCGCCCTGGCCGTAACTGGTGGTCAGCAGCCGGCCGGTGACCACCGGGAGCGCGGCGCGGATCAGTTTCCACGCGCCGCGTGGCGGCGCCGGTGGGCCGAACACGCGCCAGGTGTCCCACCAGGTGAGCGCGAGGCCGATCACCGCGGAACCGAGCAGGCACAGCATCGCCATGGGCGCGGTGGGGAATCGCGGTAACAAGGTCAGCAGCAGGATCAGGTACCCCACCCGGGCGATGGACTGGTACAGCGTCGACGCGCCGAATCGCCCCTGGCCGATGAGCACCCAGTCCTCCGACAGCGACCAGAAACCACCCACGAACAAACCCAGTAGCACCATGACCAGGTACTCCGGACTCGCGGCGGCCGCCGCCACACCCAGCGCCGCGCCGAGGACGCCCAGGATCCCGCCCCGGATGGCCAGATAGGTGCCGCGGGTGTGGTTCACCACGGCGTGGTCGGTGCCCGATTCCTGTACCCGGGCGGCGAGATAGGACGTGATACCGAGGTCCACGATCAGGGAGCCGAGGAAGTACGCCGACATCCCGACCGCCAGCAGGCCCATCCCGGATGCGCCGAGCAACCGGGCGATCAGCGGCAGGGTCGCGACCGTCACCAGGTACTGCCCGTATTTGCCGAAGCTGACGTAGGCGATATCGCGGAGCAGGATCGCGAATTCGCGGATCCGGGCGGCCCGGGTGCGGGGGAGGTCGGCGGCGGGGTCCGCCAGGGCCGCCACCAGCGGGAGTTTCTCCGTCGGCCAATCCGCGAACGCCGGGATGATCTCGGTCGGCAGGTCGTAGTCCGGAGTCCGGAGTCCGTCCAGCGAAACCGGATAGTGGCGGTGCACGATCCGGATCGGGATGGTGTTCTCGGTCGAGGTGTTCATCGTGCCGGTACCGCCCGCCCGCGGGTCACCCGCTCGAGCACAGCGGCGATCCCGTCCGCCGTCGCGGTGATCCCGAATTCACCGGCACGCTCCCGGGCCGCCGCGCCCAGCCGGGTGCGCAGCGCCGGGTCGGCGATGAGCCGGTCCAGGGCGGCGGCCAGCGCCACCGGATCGCCGGGAGGCGTGAGCAGGCCGTCCACCTCCGGGCGGACGATCTCGGTGGGTCCTCCGGCGTCGGCGGCCACCACCGCGCAGCCGGCCCGCATCGCCTCCACCACGACCTGGCCGAACGGTTCCGCGAGGACCGAACAGTGCACCGCGATATCGGCGTCGGCGAAGTACGGGTCGGGATCGTCGGTGTGACCGGTGAATTCGACAGCCGTACCCAGCGCCCGCGCCCGGTCCCGCAGCTGCGACCGGTAGTCCTCTTCACCGAAATGCGTTCCGCCCACCAGGACGACCCGGGCGGGCCGGTGCCGTACCAGCGCGAGCGCGCTCAACAGCACCTCGTGGCCTTTCCACCGGGTCAGCCGCCCGGCCATCACGACGTGTACCGCGCCGGGGGAGCGCTGCGGGGCCCGCCGCACCGGCCCGGTGTCCTCGAGCCCCGGGTAGACGACCGCCGCCACTCTTCCCCGGGTGTACAGGGTGCGCAGTGTCGCCCGGCTGTTCGCGACGAGCCCGCGTGCGACGGCCCAGCCGAGCATCCGGATCCCGAACGCGAGGACGGCACCGAGATAATCGGCACCGATCCGGTCGTGGACCTGCCAGACCAGCGGAATACCGGCGCGGCGCGCCGCCACCGCGCCCACCAGCAGTGTTTTCATGCTCTGCGCCACCACCACGTCGGCCCGTCCCGACCGGACGGTCTCGCCGACCTCGGTGCCGAGCCGTGCCAATTCCAGTGCCCCGGTGACCAGTCGCACCGGTCCCGAACCGGCAATGGTCAGCGAACGGCTGTCGAACCCGGTGCGGTGCACGGTGACCGGGATATCGCGGTCCCGCAGCAGATCCGCCAGCGGACCGTCGGCGGTGAGCAGGACCGACGCGTCCACTCGGCCGGCCCGGCGCAGCGCGGTCACCAGCCGCAGGACGGCCAGTTCGGCGCCGGAGGGAGCCGCGGTATGGCAGAGGAAAACGGCGCGGATCATGCGGCCAGCTCCCGGTAGAGCGCGATATGCCGGTCGGCGGCAGCGGCCCAGGAGAAGGTTTCGGCGTGGGCGCGGCAGGCGGCGTCCGCGGGGACCGTACCGTCGAGCGCCGCCGTCAGCCGAGCGGTGAGCGCCTCGGAATCGCCCGCCGCCACGATCAGCGACGGGTCCAGGCCGCGCACCGAGTCGGGCAGGCCACCGCAGTCGGTGACCACGGGCGCGCGCCCGGACGCCAGCGATTCCAGGGCGATCAGGCCGAAACCCTCCAGCGCGACCGAGGGGACCACCGTGACCGCGGCCCGCGCGTACCAGTCCGCCAGCCCGGAATCGCTGACCGCGCCGGTGAAGACGACGCCCGCACCCGCCCGCTCGGCCTGTGCGCGCAGCGCCGACTCGGCCGTACCGGTGCCGACCAGCACGAGACGCGCGTCCGGATGAGCGGCGCGGACCCCGGGCCAGGCACGCAGCAGCACATCGATACCCATGCGGTGTTCGAGCCGCCGGACGCAGAGCACGATCGGCACGGTCGTCGCCGGCCGCGCGACGGGCCGGAATCGGTGCAGGTCCACCCCCGGAGCGATCACCGCCACCGACTCCGGCGCCACCCGGTAGTCGTGGATCAGCAGATCGCGGAAATGCCCGGACAGCACCACGAACCGGTCGGCGGGCCGGGCCCGCAGCCGTTCCAGCGTGAACTTCATCCGCGCCGCGACGGCGCCATCACCGGCCATCCGGCTCTCGGCCGCCCACGGCCCGTGGAAATGCACCACCAGCCGGTGCCGCGACCGCCGCGCGGGCGGCCCGTACAGCGTGAAATGCCGGTCCAGTACGGCCGGGGATCCCGGGCCGTACGGCTCGGGCCGGAACGCGGTGCGCGCGCGGCGCCAGGTGGATCCGCCCACCGGCCCCCACGACAGCCCGCCCGGCGGCGGGGCGCCGAACGCCGCGGCGGAGACCGAGATCCCGGAGTGGCCGGTGAGCGCGCCGAACAGGTCGGTGAAATAGCGGTTCAACCCACCCGGTGCCGAACCGAACCATTCCGACCCCGTCATATGCACCCGCGGCACGATCGTCGTCATAGGTTCGATCCGCGTC
Organism: Nocardia sp. NPDC049935; assembly: GCF_055586645.1. Lineage (NCBI taxonomy): Bacteria > Bacillati > Actinomycetota > Actinomycetes > Mycobacteriales > Nocardiaceae > Nocardia > Nocardia sp. NPDC049935. Next base: position 1,097,270 of record NZ_JBVJHV010000001.1, read on the forward strand.
GCGATCGGAGAACACGTCCGGTCCGCACCCGCAACCGCTCCAGCGCGGTACGCGCCAGCCGGAGGTCGCCGATGGTCACATCCAGTGGTGACAGCAGTCGCGGGCACTCCCGCGCCAGCCGATGGTGGAACCGCAGGGTTTCGCTCAGTTTGCTGATCGTGGACGTGCGGGCGCACAGATTGAACGTGGAGGCCCGCCAGGCCGCGGCGACCTCGGGCAGCCCGAAGAACAGCCCGAACTGACCCACCCGCGCGAACAGGTCGACGTCCATCGGGAACACCAGATCTCCGCGCAACCCGCCCACCCGGTCGAAATGTTCCCGCCGGAACATCGCCGCGGCGGTCGGCCCGAACTCGGCGGGCCCGCGCCGGACGATGGTGCGCGCCAGCGCCCGCGCGGTACGCACCCCGTCGAGTCCGGGCAGTCCGAGATCGGTCTCCACCAGCGCGCCCTGTTCGTCGATCACCTGGAACCGGCTGGAACTGATCGCGAACGCCGGATCGGCCATCACCTCGATCTGTGCCGCGAGCGCACCCGGCAGCAGAATATCGTCGGCGCACACCACCTTCACCAGATCGCCGGTGGACAGCGCGATCGCGCGGTTCCAGTTGTCCCCGATGGGCAGTGTGGTGTCGTTGCGCTCGACCCGCAGGCGGGGGTCGTCGAAGGACGCGGCGATCGCGCCGGTCGCGTCGGTGCTGGCGTTGTCGAGCACCAGCAGTTCGAATTCGGCGTCCTGGCTCAGGATCGAACGCAGGGTGTGCTCGAGCGTCCGCGCGGCCTCGAAGGCGGGGACACAGACCGAGACGCGGGCCACCACTGATCCTTTCGTGGGAATGACAGGGAATGACGGGATGGGGTATCGCGACAGCACCGCGGCATCGCGGGTGCTGTCCGGGTGACGCCGGGCGCCGTCGATACGGCCCCGGCCGGTATGGGGAAAGAGCGCTACCGGATGGGCCGCTCCCGCGGGGGTGGATCGGGTTCGTCGATCAGCCAGCGCCCGGCGAGTTCCGGGTAACGCTCGCTGACCTCGGGAAACAGATCGGGTACGGTCAGCAGTACCTGGTCCGGGCGAGCCGCGAGGAGCTGCTCGGGGGAGACCACCGGAATATCCGTGCCCGGCATCCGGCGCCCCTGTTTGGCCGGCGCGGCGTCCGCGACCCCGGCCAGCAGCTCGCGCCCGATTCCCGCCCGGCACAGCAGCGCGACCGCGCGGGACGCGGCCCCGTACGCGTAGACGCGGGCGCCGCACGCCGCCGCCGTTTCCAGGGTCGCCCGCAACTGCCCGGCATGCCGGTCGGCCGCGTGCTGTAATCCGCGCAGCGTCCCGGGATCGCCGGTCGCCGATTCCCGGGCCAGCACCCGGCGCACCGCGTCGTCGGGCTCGGCGGTCCCGGGCACGGCGGCGATCAGTACCGTCCCGCCGTAGAGCGCGAAATCCCACGCCGTCACCACCGACATACCGGCACCGGCGAGCATTTCGCGCAGTACCCGCAGCGAGTAGTACGCGAAATGGCCGTGCCGCAGCGCGTTCCACTGGCCCGTGGTCACGATGGTGTGCAGCGGGTGGTACTGCAGCAGCAGCACCCCGCCGGGCGCGGTCGCCGCCGCCCGGCGGGCGATCCCGGCGGCCTGATCCCGGTCGTGCATGAGGCCGAAGGAATCCAGCACGATATCCGCCGGACCGTCCGCCGGTGTGAAACCGCGCCCGGCCAGCAGACCCAGCCAGCTCCCGCCGTGCGGGCTGGCGAATTCGCGGATGGTGGCGCCCCGCAACAGCCCCGCCGACGCGACCCCTCGAATCGCGTCGGCGGCCTGTTCACGCAGGGCGCGGGGCTCCACTCCGCGCGGTTCGGCGGTGGTCGTATCGTCTTGGACGAGCTGGGCCAGACCGCATCCGCGGCAGACCGCCATCGACAGCGGATGCGCCGTCTCGTCCGGTCGCGGCGGGGTATCGGCGGGCGGGAAATGATCCGCGGCGGGCATCGGGCCGAGGTCGAGCACCGTCTCGGCGTCCGGATGACCGCAGGCCCGGCAGCCCGGCGGATCCCCGGCCGCGCCGGAACGCCCCGCGTCCAGGACGACCGTACGCGCGGTGCCGGTCTCCGCGAACCGGATGCCGCTCATGGCACCATCACCGGGTGCGAATCGAACAGACGGAACTGGCCGACGTGTTGCTCCTGGTGCCCGAACCCTTCCACGACGACCGCGGCCTGTTCACCCGCACCTTCGACGCGCGGATCTTCGACAACCGTCTGGGCGCCGGTGCCTCGGCGGCGTTCGTCCAGGATTCGCAGTCCCGTTCGGCGCGGGGCGTGATCCGCGGGATGCACGGTCGCGGCGGGCGCGGTGAGGCCAAACTTGTGCGTTGCGCCCACGGCGCCGTGCACGACATCCTGGTCGATATCCGCCCGGGCTCGCCCACCTTCGGCCGCCACCAGGCGTTCCTGCTGGACGACACCGATTTCCGGCATCTGTACGTGCCCGCGGGTTTCCTGCACGGTTTCCAGGCGCTCACCGATACCGCCGATATCTGCTACCGCATCGACCGCCCGCACGACCCCGCCGAAGACCTCGCCGTGGCCTACGACGACCCCGACCTCGGGCTGGTGTGGCCGCGGGAGGTCACCGTGGTCTCGCCGCGCGACCGCGCCGCGGGCAGCTGGCGGGAACTGCTGGAATCGCCCCATCTCACGCACCGACCCTGACCCGCCGCAGGGTCGCGTCCACCGCACCCGTATCGCTCAGGTGCCGGAGCCGCGCCAGCCGGACGAACCGCTGGGCGAACCCGTCCGCCGTGAGTCCGCGGGCGGTGTACTCACGCACCAGTTCCGCCGCGCCCTCGGCCACCGTCCAGCGGGCCTCGAAACCCAGATCGCGCCGCGCCGCGCCGAAATCGACCCGGTAGGACCGTGGGTCGGCGCCGGACTCACCGGTGATCAGCACCTCCGACCCCGGTACCGCGGCTGCCACCGCGTGCGCGATCTCGGCGACCGTCCGGTTGTTGGCCTCGGTCCCGATGTTGTAGGCCCGGCAGTGGATCGCCGCGACCGGCGCCTCCAGGCATACCGCGAACGCCTCGGCGATATCGGCCGCGTGCACCAGCGGCCGCCACGGGGTCCCGTCGGAGAGCACCCGCACCACCCCGTCCAGCACCGCGTGCCCGGCCAGGTTGTTGAGCACGATATCGGACCGCAGCCGCGGCGAGAACCCGAAAGCGGTCGCATTGCGCAGGAATACCGGCGCGAAATCCGCGTCGGCCAGATCCACCAGATCGTCCTCCACCCGGACCTTGCTCTCGGCATACGGCGTGAGCGGGCGCAGCGGAGCGCTTTCGCCGACCAGCCCGTCGCCGGCCGCGCCGTACACCGAACACGTCGACGCGTACAGGAAGCGCCGGACCCCCGCCTCCTTCGCCAGGCGCGCCAACCGCACCGACGCGTGGTGGTTGATGTCGTGGGTGATCCCGGGATTCAGCGCGCCCAGCGGGTCATTGGACAGCGCGGCCAGATGGATCACCGCGTCGAAACCGGTCAGCTGGTCGAGCGTGATATCGCGGAGATCCGCGACCGTGGCCGGGGGATCCTGCGGGGCCGGACCCAGCACGCACTCGGCGAACCATCCGGTATCGAGTCCGCGCACGCTGTGCCCGCGCGCCACGAGCACCGGAACCATCACGGTCCCCAGGTAGCCCTGATGCCCGGTGACCAGAACACGCATTGTTACGCACCTCCGAAATCGAGTACGGCCTTGACCAGTTCGAAGCCCTCGGCGTAGGGCCGGTGGCAGTGCACGCCCCGGATCCGGGCCAGCCCCAGGAACGCCTCCTCGTCGAACCAGTCCCGCCCGGATTGCGACGGATAGCATTCGGCCAGCAGCCGCGCCTTCTCTCGCGCGGTCGGCTCCGGAACCGGATGCAGGACCGCCGGACGGGGCGTATCGGTCTCCCATTTGAGGATTTCGTAGCCGAGCACCAGATGATCCCGGAACTCGGTGGGCACCAGCCGTGCCAGCATCCGGTGATCCTGGTGGGCGTCGGCGCTCTGCGGTGCGAACACCAGCTGCGGCTCGGTCCCGCCCCGGAACCGCGCGAGTTCGGATTTCACCCGGTCCCAGTGCGCGGGGGCGCGGCCGTCAGGGAGATCCAGCACCGTCAGTTCCAGATCCGCGCCCGGACAGAACGCGTCGAACGCCTTGCGCTCCTCGGCCTCGCGGGCGGTGCCGCCACCGGAGAGCACCAGCGCCCGGACCCGCAGGCCCGGATGCGCGCGGGTGAGTGTGAGCAGGGTGGCGCCCATCCCGATCGCGATATCGTCGCAGTGCGCACCGAGTACCGCGATCTCGGTGAGATCAGTGGGAGTCAGCGTGATCATCGGGCCGCGCCCTCCCACACCATCCACGGGCGGTCGCCCCGGTGGTATCCGGCGTCGAGTTCGGCGCGTTCCTTGAACGTATCGGCCGGCTTCCAGAATCCGTCGTGCCGGTAGCCGAAGAGCCGGCCCTGGGCGGCCAGCGCCCCGCAGGCGTCCTCGACCAGATCCCCGCCCTCGGGCAGATGGTCGAAGATGTCCTGGGTGAGCACGAAATACCCGCCGTTCTCCCAGATCGCGAGTTCGGCGACCGGCGTGATCTGCTTGATCTCTCCGCTGGGCAGCACATCCACACAGTGGAACGACGATTGCGGCGGCACGATCATCATCGAGGCGGCGGCCCCGGACTCGGAGAACCGGTCGATCATCCGGTCGAGCGGGGCGTCGGTGAGCACATCCGAATAGTTGGCCAGGAACATCTCGTCGCCACCGAGGTGCGGGCGCACCCGGCGCAGCCGTTCCCCGATGGCCGATTCCAGCCCGGTATCGACGAAGGTGATCGTCCAGTCGGCGATATCGGAGTGCAGCAGTTCGACCCGGCCGCCCCGGATGACGAAATCGTTGGACATCGTCTCCTGGTAGGTGAGGAAGAAATTCTTGATGTGATGGGCCCCGTAACCGAGGCAGAGGATGAACTCGGTATGCCCGAAATGGGCGTAGTAGCGCATCACATGCCAGATCAGCGGCCGCGGGCCGACCATCTGCATCGGCTTGGGCGCGCCGTCGGCGTCTCCGCTGCGCATCCGCATGCCGTAACCGCCGCAGAACAACACGACCTTCATCGCGCACCCGCCTCCACCGCGGCCGGATCGACCACGCGCATCTCGGGCAGCGGGAACACCAGCCGCCCGCCCCACTCTCCGACGGGCGCCAGTTGCGCGGTGAGCTCGGCTTCCAGATTCCACGGCAGGACGAGCACGTAGTCGGGGCGGTCGGCCTCGATCCGGTCCGGGGAGTGGATCGGGATGCGGGTGCCGGGGGTGTAGCGGCCGTGTTTGTACGGGTTGCGGTCCACCGTGTACGCGAGCAGGTCGGGCCGGATACCGCAGTAATTGAGCAGGGTGTTGCCCTTACCCGGCGCGCCGTATCCCACCACGGTCGCGCCCGCGTCCTTCCGGTCGAGCAGGAAGCGCAGCAGCTCCCGGCGTACTGTCTCGGCGCGATCGCGCAGCGGCCGGTAGCCCGGCACGCCGTGCAGGCCGGCGTCGGCCTCGAGTGCCAGCACCTCCTCGACCCGGCGCGACGGTCCGGTCACGGCGGCCGCCGGCCGCGCCCAGATCCGCAGCGATCCACCGTGGGTATCGAGCAGTTCCACATCGGCCACCGCCAGATCACCGGTGGCCAGGGCCCGCTGCGCCGAGGCCAGCGTGTAGTACTGGAAATGCTCGTGGTAGATCGTGTCGAACTGGCCGTGGCGTACCAGGTTCAGCGCGTGATGCACCTCGATCGAGAGCCATCCGTCGTCGGCGACCAGTGTGCGCAGCGCCCGCGTGAAACCGCGCAGGTCGGGAATGTGCGCGTAGACATTGTTCGCGACGACGAGATCGGCGGGACCGTGTTCGGCGCGCACTCGTCGCGCCGTGTTCTCGTCCAGGAACTCGGTCAGCGTCGGCACGCCGGCGGCCCGCGCGGCGGCCCCGACATTCTCCGAGGGTTCGATGCCGAGGCAGGGGATTCCCGCCGCCACGACGGAGTTCAGGAGATAACCGTCGTTACTGGCCACTTCCACCACGAAGGATTCCGGACCCAGCCCCAGCCGGGATCGGGCCGCGGCGACGAACTCCCGCGCGTGCGCGACCCAGCTCGCGGAGTAGGACGAGAAATAGGCGTACTCGGTGAAGGTGTCCTCCGGCGTGATGAGCGCCGGGAGCTGCAGGAGCAGGCAGTCCGCGCAGAGGCGGAGATGGAGCGGATAGGTGGATTCCGGAAGGTTTAGCTGTTCCTCGGAAAGGAAACTCTCACAAGGAGGTGTCGCCCCCAGGTCCACAACACTGGACAGCCGGGTCGACTCACACAATCGGCAATGCACTCGGGCTCCACTCGGACGGTCACGGTCATCGGCGGCGCCCCGCAGCCCCGAGAAGCAACTTCTCTGTGCCGATCGACGGAAAACTAGCACCTCTCCGGCGTAGTTGCGACATATGGCCGCAACGTTGTCGCACTTTGGTGACCTAGAGCATATCTTCAGCTAACCCGTAACGATTGGACTGTGTATAGCGATGGCGGCCAACCGAATACGGGGTTTCTCCGGGATCGACCCCCGTTCGCGGTGCCGCCCCCGGCCCCGGTGGCGTCCCAGCGCTTGTGCGCGGCGCCGATCGGGGCAATACTTCTGCAACAGACCGGCCCGGATGAGACATATTTGCGCTCTTCCGGGCCGGACTTCCTGAGAATACGTGCAATCCGCTGCCGGATACGGCGGTCGGAGGCACGGGTGGTTCCGAGTTCGAGCGGGTACGTTTCATGGTTCTGGATCTCCGGGCGGTCGGTGGCACGGTCGACCTGTCCCTGCCGAATCCCGCTGACCGGGACTCGTGGCGCGCGGGTCATATGCGCCGGCTCGCCGGTACCGACCTGGTGGTGGTCACCGTCGCCGCGCTGTGCGCGCAACTGTCCAGCATCGTTGCCACCCGTCCCCTCTCCTGGGAACTCGAACCACGCGTGACCGCTCTGACCTTGGGCATCGCGGTGGGGTGGTCGATCCTGCTGGGTCGCAGCGGGTCCCGGTCGCCCCATACGATCGGCGCGGGAACCGACGAATTCCGGCGATTGGCCTCGGCGACCCTGCAACTGTTCGGCACGATCGCCATCGTCTCGTTGATTCTGCGGATCGATATCGCGCACGCACATCTGGTGGTGGCGCTACCGCTCGGTCTGCTGGGTCTGGTCGTCACCCGGGCGCTGTGGCGCGGGCATACGGCCCGCCATCGCGCGCTCGGCCGGTACCGGCGCTCCGTCCTGGTCGTGGGCGGCCCGGATTCGGCCCGCGCCATCGCGACCGCCCTCTCCGAACGGGATCTGTACGGCTATCACGTCGTCGGTGTCTGTACGCCGACCGGTGGTGCGATCGACGCACCGGCGACCCTCGTGGTGGGCACCCGGTCGATTCCGATCGTCGGCAACGACCGCTCGGTACGCAGTGCGGTGCGGCGAACCGGCGCGGATACGGTGGTGGTGATGGCCACCGACCGGCTCGGTCCCCGTGATATCCGGCGGCTCGCCTGGGATCTCGACGCCTTCGGAACCGAACTCATCGTGGCGCCAGGCGTCATGGATATCTCCGGTACCCGGGTCGCCGGGCAGGTGCTGGCGGGTATGCCCATGCTGCATATCGAACGACCGCAATACGACCGGGCGCTGTCCTTCGGCAAAACCGTTTTCGATATCTGTTTCTCCGCGCTGGTCCTGGTGGCGATCGCGCCGATACTGCTGATCCTCGCCGCGGCCGTGAAGGGAACCAGCGCCGGCCCGGTGTTCTACCTGTCGGAGCGGATCGGGACGGACGGTAAACCGTTCCGGATGATCAAATTCCGCAGTATGTATCTGCGGGCCGACCGGGAAGCCGGGTCGCTCATCGGCGCGAACGGCGGTAATCCGCTGTTCTTCAAGCTCAAGGACGATCCGCGCGTGACGCCCGTGGGCCGTTTCCTGCGAAAATACAGTCTCGACGAACTTCCGCAGTTCTTCAACGTACTGGCCCGGGATATGAGCGTGGTCGGCCCGCGCCCGCAGGTGCGCCGCGAGGTCCACTCCTACGACGGCGTGATGCGCCGCCGGCTCCTGGTACGGCCCGGGATCACCGGCCTGTGGCAGGTGAGCGGACGCTCCGACCTGTCGCCGGAGGAATCGGTCGAACTCGATATCTCCTACGTCGAGAACTGGTCGATGCTGCTGGACCTGAGGATCATCGCGCGCACCCTGCGCGCCGTCGCGCGGGGTGACGGCGCGTACTGACGCGGGCCGGCCGCGGGCGGGCTACTCGAAAACCCCCGCGACCGCCTCCTCGGTGACCGCGGTTTCCTGCAGGGCCAGCCACCGGTAGCGATCCGCGCCGTGATCGACGAGCAGCACCGCGGTGGTGCGGCGGAATTCCCGTCGATCGCCGTCCTCGTGGCGTTCGGCGAACCGCACCACCAGGATGTCGGGCGTGGCGGCGAGCGTTTCGACCTCGGCGACGGTGATGGCCAGACCGGGCCTGCTGTTGCGGCCGCGATGCAGCGCCGACAGCAGTTCCGTTCGCCCCAGTACCGTTCCGTCGGTGGTGACCATCGAGAAATCGTCGTGATGGGCCGCGGCGAACGCGTCGAGGATCTGCGGTGACGCCGCCGAGCCCAGCCAGGCCGCCAGCAGGGCGTGCACCGTCTCGACTTCCGGCCGCAGATCCGGGCTGCCCGATTCGGGCGCGGCTTCGGTCATACTCCGCACCCTAGACGCCGCGCCGCCGGAGCCGGGGGACCGGCGACCGCGGGTCGGTCCCGGCGAAACCTTCGAGCCCGGTCGCTTCCGCCGACAGCGACCACAGCCCGAACAGGAGCCCTGATGTCGCTCCCATGCCGCTCGCGGGAAGGGAGGATGGCGGTATGGATGCCGGGGTCGACGAGAACACCAGCGACGGTCGCCATACATTTGCGGAGCTGTATCGCTATCGGATGCTGTACAACGCCCTCGCCTTCAACGAGTGGGCGCACACCGGCCGGTACGACGTACACAAGAGTCTGCGCCACAGCGACGGTGAGCTGTGCTTCGGGGGCGGCTGGTTCGTCGTCTACGCGACCCTGCCGACCGGGCAGATCGCCAACCACTACGACGTGCGACACTGGGATCTCTTCCGGATCCCGGAGCGTTGCCGGCCGGTAGCCTGGGACGGTCATTCGCCGCAGGAGGCGGCGGCGCGCATGGATCGCTTCCTGCGTGCGGCGCCGGGCGCGAACGAGGGCGATACTTGACTCATTCAAGAAAAGGGACGAGACTTCCGTACGTGCATACAGCCACGGACTTCCAGCAGATGCTGCGGGGAGTTCCGCTTCGCGTCACGGCCGCGCGAGTCGCGGTGCTGAGCGCGGTGCAGGACCACCCGCACGCCGACACGGATACGATCATCCGCGCCGTGCGGGCCGACCTGTCGGCGGTATCACATCAGGCGGTGTACGACTCGCTGCGCACGCTCACCGAGGCAGGCCTGATCCGCTGTATCCAGCCCCCCGGATCGGTGGCCCGGTACGAATCCCGGGTCGGCGACAACCACCATCACGTCGTATGCCGGGCGTGTGGGGCCATCGCCGATGTCGACTGTTCGGTCGGCGCCGCACCCTGCCTGACCGCATCCGATCACCACGGCTTCACCATCGACGAGGCCGAGGTCATCTATTGGGGTCTGTGCCCGAACTGCGCACCGGTTCCGCACCCCTGATCGCAGCCCGTACCACTCATTCAGGAAGGAATGTCGTGACCTCCGAAAGCCGTCCGCCCGCTCCTGACACGGGGACTCGCAGCACCAGCGAGAGTGAGAACCCGGCGATTCCGTCGCCGACGCCCCATACCGATCATCGCCCCCGCGCCAATTCGGACTGGTGGCCGGAACAGATCGATGTCTCGGTGCTGCACGCCCACTCGTCGAAATCGAACCCGCTCGGGGAGGATTTCGACTACGCCGCGGAATTCGCGAAACTCGATGTCGAAGCGCTGAAGGCCGATGTCGCCGCGGTCCTGACCGATTCGCAGGATTGGTGGCCCGCCGATTACGGCAACTACGGCGGGCTGTTCATCCGGATGAGCTGGCATGCCGCCGGTACCTACCGGATCGCCGACGGCCGCGGCGGCGGCGGGCAGGGCGCCCAGCGGTTCGCGCCGCTGAACAGCTGGCCCGACAACGCCAATCTCGACAAGGCGCGCCGGCTGCTGTGGCCGGTGAAGCAGAAGTACGGCAATGCGATCTCCTGGGCCGATCTGCTGGTGTTCGCCGGCAACGTGGCGCTGGAATCCATGGGCTTCCAGACGTTCGGTTTCGGTTTCGGCCGCCCCGATATCTGGGAGGCCGAAGAGGTCTACTGGGGTCCGGAGGACACCTGGCTCGGCGACGAGCGCTACAGCGGCGACCGCGAACTGTCCGGTCCGCTCGGCGCCGTGCAGATGGGCCTGATCTATGTGAACCCGGAAGGCCCCAACGGCCAACCGGATCCGGTGGCCGCGGCCCGGGACATCCGGGAGACGTTCGGCCGGATGGCGATGAACGACGAGGAGACCGCGGCCCTGATCGTCGGCGGTCACAGCTTCGGGAAGACCCACGGCGCGGGAGATCCCGACCTGGTCGGCGCCGAACCCGAGGGCGCCCCGATCGAGCAGCAGGGCCTCGGCTGGAAGAGCGCGTACGGCACCGGTAAGGCCGGCGACGCGATCACCAGCGGTCTGGAGGTCGTCTGGACCGCGACTCCCACGAAATGGGGAAACGGCTTCCTGCAGAACCTCTACGGCTACGACTGGGAACTCACCAAGAGTCCGGCCGGCGCGTGGCAGTGGAAACCGAAGGACGGCGCCGGCGCCGGCACCATCCCGGACCCGTTCGACGGACCCGCCCGTACACCCACCATGCTCACCACCGACCTGTCGCTGCGCGAGGATCCGGTCTACCGGGAGATCACCCGCCGCTGGCTGGATCATCCGGAAGAACTCTCCGAAGCGTTCGCCAAGGCCTGGTACAAACTTCTGCACCGCGATATGGGCCCGATCAGCCGGTACCTGGGCCCGTGGGTCCCCGAACCCCAGCTGTGGCAGGACCCGGTGCCCGCCGTGGATCACACGCTGATCGATGACCGGGATGTCGCCGCCCTGAAGCGGACGGTCCTCGATTCCGGTCTGTCGGTCGCCCAGCTGGTCAAGACCGCCTGGGCAGCGGCGGCGAGCTTCCGCAGTACCGATAAGCGCGGCGGCGCCAACGGGGCCCGTATCCGGCTCGAACCCCAGAAGAGCTGGGAGATCAACGAACCCGCCGAACTCGCGAAGGTACTGCCCGTGCTGGAGCGCGTCCAGCAGGATTTCAACACCTCCGCGACGGGCGGCAAGAAGGTCTCGCTGGCCGATGTGATCGTGCTCGCCGGTTCGGCGGCCGTGGAGAAGGCGGCGGCCGACGCCGGGCACGAGGTCACCGTGCCCTTCGCGCCCGGACGCACCGACGCCACGCAGGACAGCACCGATGTGGAGTCGTTCGCGGTGCTCGAACCGCGGGCCGACGGTTTCCGCAACTACACGCGCCCCGGTGAGAAGGCGCCGCTGGAGCGGCTGCTGCTCGACCGCGCCTATATGCTCGACGTCACCGCGCCGGAGCTGACCGTGCTGGTCGGCGGCCTGCGTGCCCTCGGCGCCAATTACGGCGGTACCGCCCACGGCGTGTTCACCGACCGGCCGGGCAGCCTGACGAACGACTTCTTCGTCAATCTGCTCGACCAGGGCACCGAGTGGAAGGCGTCGGAGTCGGCGGAGAACGTCTACGAGGGCCGGGACCGGAAATCCGGTGCGGCGAAATGGTCGGCCACCGCCAACGATCTGGTGTTCGGCTCGCATTCGGTGCTGCGCGCGGTCGCCGAGGTGTACGCCCAGCGTGACGCCGGGCGCCGGTTCGTCGACGATTTCGTCGCGGCCTGGACGAAGGTCATGAACAACGACCGCTACGACCTGGCCTGATCCGGACCCCAACCGGTTCACCGAGTGGCCCCTCCCGCCCTGCCGGGAGGGGCCACTCGCGTCGGCGCCGCCTCGGACCCGGCGCGAGTGATGACAATTGTCATCACCGGACCATGATTTACCCACCGGATCCGCTGACTGCGCTCACTACTGGCCACGGCTTCTTCCCGCGAGGCTGGAAGACATGAACACGGTTCCGCACCAGCCACCCGAATTCCGCCCGGCGCTGCCGGGGACATCCCGGCCCACCGATGTCATCACCGCGCGCGGTCTACGCCGGGTCTACGGCCGCGGCAAGGACGCCTTCGAGGCAGTCGGCGGTGTCGACCTGCAGGTCTCCGAGGGCGAGGTATTCGCCCTGCTGGGTACCAACGGCGCCGGTAAGACCTCGACCCTCGATCTGCTGGAGGGCCTGGCGGCACCCTCGGCCGGTTCGGTGGAGGTCTTCGGGCTGGACCCGCTGCGCCATCGAGACGAGGTCCGGCCGCAGATCGGCATCATGCTGCAGTCCGGGGGGCTGCCCGCCGAACTGACCGTCCGGGAAACCCTCGAGATGTGGCGCGGAACATGCACCGCGCCCACGACCACCGATACCGCCCTCGGCCGGGTCGGCCTGTCCGATCGGGCGGACGTGCGGGTCGGATCGCTGTCGGGCGGCGAACAGCGCCGCGTCGATATGGCCTGCGCGCTGCTCGGGCAACCCCGGCTGCTGTTCCTCGACGAACCGACCACCGGACTCGACCCGGAAAGCCGGCGCAGGACCTGGGGGCTGCTCGCCGACCTGAAGTCCACCGGGGTCACCATGGTGCTCACCACGCACTATCTGGACGAGGCGGAGGCGCTCGCCGACCGGATCGTGATCATGCACAAGGGTGTCGTCGCCCGGGCGGGCACCCTGCGTGAAATCGTCGACGGGCATCCGGCGCGCATCGTCTTCGACCACCCCGGCCTGCCGCTGCCGCCGTTGCGGGACGCGCAGGTCGAGGCCCGGGCCCGGGTCACCGTCACCACCTACGACCTGCAAGGACATCTCTTCGAGGTCCTCGGGTGGGCGCGCGACCACGGGCTGGTCCTCGGCGGGCTCGAGGCCCGCGCCGCGTCCCTGGAATCGGTATTCCTCGATATCGCCGACGGCACCGATACCCCCGAAACCCCGGCGTCCACCCACGACCTGATCGGAGCCCTCCGATGACCACCCTCGCGACCCCCACCCCGCGATTTCGCCGCCGGCCGCTGGCCGCGCTCGCGAAGGCCGAATACCTGCAGTTCCGGCGTAACAAAACACTGATCTACATGGCGACGGTGTTCCCCATCGGAATCCCGGTGGCCATGTTCTTCATCGCCGCCCGGAGCGAGACGCCGACCCGGGCGACCGCGGCGACGGCCTTCGAACTGCTCGCGGTGGTCGCTCTGCTGTTCGTGCAGTACTACTCGGTGCTCTCGATGGTGACGACGCGCCGCGGCGAGGGTGTGCTGAAACGACTGCGCACCGGTGAGGCCACCGACCGGCAGATCCTCACCGCCCCGGCCGTCCCCGGCGCCGTCGTGACCCTGGCCTGCGCGGCGGTGGTCGCCGTGGTCGTCTACGGCGCCGGTGCCCCCGCGCCGGTGAACCCCGTCGCGCTCCTGCTCGCCCTCGCCGGCGGGATCCTGCTGTTCTCCCTGCTCGCGCTCGCCACCAGCACCGTCACCAAGAACGCCGAGGCCGCGCAGATCACCTCACTGCCGGTGATGACGGTCGCCATGCTCGGACTCGGGTCCATCCGCGCCATCCTGCCCGACCGGCTGGCCGATATCGCCGACTGGACCCCGTTCGCCGCCGTCTCCGACCTCATATCGCTGGGTGTCGCCGGCACCGCCTCGATCGGCGACACCGAACCCGCCCTGGGTTTCGCCGACACGTTCACCGAACTCGGCCGTCCGTTTGCGACACTGGCGATATGGACCGTCCTGGCGCTCGCGCTGACCCGCACGAGTTTCCGCTGGGACGATCGCGGGTGACCCGCTGGACCTCCTGGTGGCACGAGATGCCGGGAGCCGCGAAGTACCGCCTCTACACCCGGGTCACCCTGCAGGCCTCCCTGGTCGGAATGGGCCTGGCGATCGCGCTCACCACGCGCTCGCCCTGGCCCACGGCCGCCGCTGTGACGGCCACCGCGGCGGCGGTCGTCGCGGTCGAAGCGCGTCCCGAACTCGGCGCGTCGACAGCCCTGATGAACAGACGGTGGGTGCTGCCCGCCGCCACCGCCGTGTTGGTGGCCGTATGGCTCGCTGCCGCCGTCGTCGCCCGCACCGCCGCCGAGGACACGGTGGTGCGGCGGGCCGGGGTGGTCGGTATTCTCCCGGTCCTCCTGGCCGCGTTCGCGGTGGTGCCGTTCGTGCGCGGACGATGGTGGATCCTGCTGGGCGCGGCGGTCGGCACCGGATGGGTGTTCGGCGACTCCCCGAGAACCGCCCTGGGCATCGGCGTCGTCGTCGCCGCGGGTGGCCTCTTCGCGATAGGAACGGCCCTGCTCACCGTCTGGGGGCTGCGCATCGTCGACGAACTGGAGCGCACGAAACTCGTCGAGGCCGAACTACGGGTCGCGCAGGAACGGCTGCGTTTCTCTCGGGACCTCCACGATGTGGTGGGCCGGGGATTCTCGGCGATCGCCGTGAAAAGCGAACTCGCGACCGCCCTGTCGCGCGCCGGGAACGCCGACCGCGCCGCCACCGAAATGGACGAGGTCCGCACCCTCGCCGTCGAATCGATGGGACAGATGCGGGAACTCGTCCGCGGCTACCGCGGGATCGACCTGCTCGGCGAGGTCGCCGGTGCCCGCTCGCTGCTGAAGGCGGCCGGTTGCCGCCTGTTCCTCGAAGGCGATCCCGCCGCGGTCCCCGGACGCTTCCACGAGGTCGCGGCCTGGGTGGTCCGCGAGGGCACCACCAATATCGTCGAACACTCCGCGGCCACCGTCGCGACACTCACCCTCGGCTGCGCGGGAATGTCGCTGCGCAACGACAATCCGCATCTTCCGATGGGGGAGCGGTCCGGGCTGCGCGGCCTGGCCGAACGGCTCGCGACCGTGGGCGCAACCCTCGAGACCACCGCCGGCGACACCGGCTTCCTGCTCGAAATACAGTGGGGGAAACAGTGATACCCGTCTTCCTGGCCGACGACGAGACCCTCATCCGCGCGGCCCTGGCGACCATGCTCGATCTGGAACCCGACCTTAAGGTGGTGGCCCATATGGGTTCGGGTGAGGAACTCGTCGCCGCCTGGCGCCGCCGTGACAGCAGCGAACCGGCCGCCGTGGCCGTCATCGACCTCCAACTGCCCGGAATCGACGGAATCGACACCGCCGCGCAACTCCTCGAGACCACCCCCGGCGCCGCGACCCTGATCGTCACCAGCCACGGCCGCCCCGGTTACCTCAAACGCGCACTCGCCACCGGCGTCCGCGGATTCCTCCCCAAAACCACCTCGGCCGCCACCCTGGCCGAAGTGATCCGCGCCGTCCACGCGGGCGGCCGCTACGTCGACCCGGAACTCGCCGCGGAAGCCATCAGCGCCGGCGACACCGTACTCACCGCCCGCGAAGCCGACGTCCTGGAATACGCCCTCGACGGCTCATCGGTCGACGACATAGCCCGCCGCGCCCACCTCTCACCCGGTACCACCCGCAACTACCTGTCCGCCGCGATGGCCAAACTCGGGGTCTCCAACCGCTACGAGGCGGCCCTCAGAGCCCGCGAGAAAGGCTGGATCTAGGACAGCCGTCCGGACTCGTCGTCGAACCGATCCCGCGCTCGCTCCACATCGGGCAGGGCGACCGTCGTCCACTCCAGCAGAGCATCGATGAGATCCTGCAGCGATTTCCCGATTCCGGTGATGCGGTACTCGACGGCGACCGGCCGGGTATCGGTGACGATCCGATCGACCATCCCGTTGCGCTCCAGCCGCCGCAGCGCCGTCGTCAACGACTTCTGCGTGACCACGGGTATCGCCCGGCGGAGCTCGTTGAACCGCAACGGCCCCTCACACAGCGCCTCCAGAACCTGTATCGACCATTTGTCCAGCACCTGATCGAGCAGTTCGCGATGCCGCGGCGACAGCTGCGGGCCGGGCGAAGGCGGGGGAGCGGTTTCCTGCATGCCACCTAGTCTCGTTGAAGTGTCCTTCGAGTACCAGGTAGACATCGGATACCTACATCGCGAAGGAAGGCCCACCGATGCCCGTGCAATACCTGACCCCCGACGGCATGTTCACTCCCGTTCCCTACCATCATGTTTCGATCGCCACCGGTACCCGCCAGGTCCACGTGGCCGGCCAGATCGCGCGCGACGCCGACGGCAACCCCGTCGCCACCGGGGACCTCGCCGGCCAGGTCGCGCACTCCCTGCGTAGTACCGCTCGCGGTCTGGCAGGCGCCGGCGCGACCTTCGCCGACGTGGTCCGGCTCCGCTTCTACGTCACGAACTGGAGTCCGGACAAGTACCCCGCGTTCATCGAGGGTATCGAACGAGTCGCCGGCGAACTGGGCCTGCCGAACCCGCTGCCGCCCCTGTCGGCGATCGGCGTCGACTATCTCTTCGAACCCGACGTCCTCGTGGAGGTCGAGGCGGACGCGGTCCTCGACTGAACCGTGAAGAGTTCGTCGAGATGCCGATCGATCGCGGCGAGGGCGTCGGCGGGGCGGATGACGTCCAGGTCGAGTAGAGGCGCGAGGCCGGTGAGCGCGAGCACACGGTCGGTCTCGGTGTCCGGGTCGCGGTCGGCCGGGATCCTTCCCTCGGCGATCGCCTGCTGGATCAGCGCTTTGACCTGTTCACGTCCCTGGCGAAGCCCGTCGCGCGTTCGATCGCGGATCGTGGTGTCGTGTAGTGCCTCGAGGACGTAGGCGGCATTCATGCGGCTCGTCGCGCGCGCATCCTCGTGCAGCGGCAGCAACTCAGTGAGCGTGAGCCGTAGGACATCTCGCGGATGCGGTGTCGCGCCGAGTTCCTTCAGTCCCCTGGCCACCCGCCGGTCGGTCTTCTCGGCAGCGAAGTCCATGGCGAAGGACAGCAGCTCCCGCCGGGTCGTGAAGTAGTGCTGGAGTTGGCCGTGTGATATCCCGGCTTCCTTCGCGACCTCGCGCAGACTCAGGCCCGTGACTCCCCGCTGATCCACCGACCGCCACAGCGCGCGTGCGATCGTCTCGCGACGCTCACGATGATCGACCTGTTTCGGCACGCTTCCACTCCTCGCCGTTGCGATACGCTCGTAATAATACGGCTGGCTGATAACTGTGCCGAAGATACGCCGAGCCGGGAAGACGGGCAGACGCGCGCACGGCTTCGGCGCCCATATCGTGGCAGGGTGATGCGTAGCGAATGGGAAGCAGTCCTCGACCACAACCGCGCGGGGTGGACCGCGGTCAGTGGGTGCCTTCGATGATGCGGAAGTCGCGCTGGACGCCGTCGGAGAGGGCGGTCAGCGCCTCCTGGTAGGCCGCACTCTCGCGTGCCGCGACGGCCTGCTCGAAGGTGTCGAACTCGATTACGACGGTGCGCTCGGCGATTCCGGCCTCGTACGCCACCACCCGGCTGCCGAGGCTGAGGAGCCGGCCGCCCCCGGCCTTGACGGCCGGACCGGCCAGCTTGTCGTAAGCAGCCACCTTCTCCGGGTTCGAAGTGGGGCCATAGACGCTGACCCAGTAGCCCTTCGGCATGGAACCTCCTGTGTTGGGATGTACATCAGACCTACGGTCGGCCTCGGACGAGTGTCGGCGGGCGAGAGCGAGGCTTGTCGGCGTCGTGATCGTCATGGCGGGGAGAGGAAGTCGGCGAAGCGAGGCGCGCCGGGCTCGTGCGGCACGCGCGTAGCGCGCGCGGCGAAGCTGACGGCGTGGTACCACCCGCACAGCAGAAGTAGATCGAGCAGCTGAAGCTCGTCGAAGACCGACACGAGCCGTGCCCACAGCGCGTCATCGATGTCGGAACGCTCGTGCAGCGCGTCGACGGCGAGGATGAGTAACTGCTCCCGCTCGGACGTCCAGCACTGGTCGGAGGGGCCTCCGTGCACCAACGACGCCGCCTGCTCGCGGGTGAACCCGACCCGTTCGGCGAACATCATCATGTGCACGCCCCACTCGTACTCGCAGCCACACAGCGCGCATGTCCGATCGATGGCGATCTCGCGCTCCCTCATCGTCAGAGTCAGCTGTCGCCCCAGTTCATAGCGTCCCCATTCGTGCATGGCGCCGGCCATCGGGAGGTTCCTGGCGAATATCCGGAACAGCCCGATCGGCGGCACACCCTTGGGCATCATGCGCGCGAGCAGCGCACCGGCCTGGTCTGCGTACGGCGGTTCCAGCGGGGCTATTCGCGACATCGGAGCTCCCATATCGAGATTGTTTCGGAATCAGAAACGCAGAATGGATGCTAGTGTTTCGATAAACGAAACGCAAGGAGGGTCATGCCGACACCACGCCCGGGCGGGCCGGTTCGTGGATCGACTACCGGCCGGCCGATCATGGCGGCCCTGGATCTCTTCGGCCGTCGATGGGCGCTGCGAATTCTCTGGGAACTGCGTACGGGTCCGCTCGGCGCGCGTGCGCTGCTGACGCGGTGTGCCGGTTTGTCATCCAGCGTCCTCTACCAGCGGCTTCGCGAACTCACGTCGAATGGGATCATCGCGCCCTCGGCCGATGGCTATGAGCTCACTCAGCTGGGGGCAGCACTCATACAGGCCATCCGCCCGCTCGACGAATGGGCGACAACCTGGGCGCAGGCGCAAGAGCAGAACGACCAGAATCCTGCGGAGGCATGAGATCGCGGGACGGGACGGCTGCGCCATCTCCGCGGCTGTTCCCAGTGCCTTCGATATGCGCACGGACCTTCGGGTCGACGAGGTTATGAGGGCCCGCTCGGGTAGGAATCGGTCCGTCTGGAGGGTGTACGAGGGTCCGATGGGGGTTGGAATAATCTCTTCGACAGCACGTTTCATGCGCGCGGTATTGGCTATTGTCGCGGGGTTGGTCGGTGTCGCGGCAGTACTGGTGCCGCCGCGGGCGGTGGCGCGGCGATCGCCGCCCGAGTTCGGGCGCATAACGCCAATCCTCCGAACCCGAACAACGTGGCGGCTGCAGCGCGGCTGCGGTCGCCGATACGAAGAAGGCTGCGGACAGGAATGTGCCGCGGGGTCACTACAAGCGCCACCGCAAGGAGATCTGATAGATGCCGGACGAGAAACGGTTGTGGGAGATCCGTCTGGGCGTCATCGCCTCGGAGACGGAAGCACGCGCGGTGGCCGAACAGATCGAGCGCCTGCTGTGCCCTGACCCCGACCACGCTCCTCCATGCCCGATCCCGTGGAGCATCGGCGTCCACGCCGAGGACGAAATGGCCGCGGATCGTCGGGAGGGATACGACCACGTGGTGGAGCAGTATCGGATCGAGTCCGGCAAGGGTCGATAGCCTCTGGACCTGTATTCGATCGGCTCAGGCGTTTCGATGGCCGCAGACCTTCGGCGCTGCGGCCATCGTGCTCTGTTCACCGACCGAGGCGATCTACCAGGGATGGCAACCGTCCAGGATGACCGTGATGACTCCCAAGCAGGTCGCGCTGGCTACGTTCGTATGCCCTTTTCTCCGCCGGGGTCGCAGTCGGTCCGATCAGCCACACCAGGGCGATCGGACCGTGGGAGGCGATTCAGCTCAGAAGGCTCTGGATCCACTCGAATCCGGCCGCCCCTGTCAGTTCAGCGTCGGCCCAATGCAGCGCGCCGGCGGCCGGGCCGAGACCGACCCAGCCCACAGCTTTCGCGGTTCGCCGCCGCCATGCGCGCCGGCGAT
Source organism: Nocardia sp. NPDC049935 (assembly GCF_055586645.1). Classification (NCBI taxonomy): domain Bacteria; kingdom Bacillati; phylum Actinomycetota; class Actinomycetes; order Mycobacteriales; family Nocardiaceae; genus Nocardia; species Nocardia sp. NPDC049935. Next base: position 1,117,141 of record NZ_JBVJHV010000001.1, read on the forward strand.
TGGTGTCGGGCCGTGGAGGGTCTTCAGCGTGCGGGGCACCACCGTGGTTGTTCATAGCCGCGGACGTTATGAAAGTGGGGTGCGCGGGCCGCTCGGGCTGAGTGCGTGGGTGCTCGGAATGGCGAAATATGCGCATTTGCGGGTCCTCCGGACGCCATCAAAAGGGGATGGGTTTAGTCCGGCCCGCAGCCAGTCGACTGGGTGGTACGCAAGCCCGGCCCGCAGCCAGCAGCTCAGCCGCCGCGATAGCTCACTGCTCGGCGGGGGTTTGCTGCTGTGCGGCTTTCGCTTTCAGTGCTTCCATCTCCTCGTCGGTGACGTTGCCGATGAACCGTGCCTGCCAGGGGTGCCTACGGCTGTCGATCCAGACGCCGGCGGAGGTCTCGCGCAGCATCACCTCGCGGTACCAGTCGACCTCCGCGGGGGCGCTGGCTTCCATCTCGCGGATCTTGTCCGCGCGCAGAGTGGTTGCCCAATCGATCTGCTTGGGCGAACCCGTGAGCTCGGGCCACCCGGCGTCGCGGGCCGAGGTCGCGTTGGCTGTGATGACGTCGTCGTGCTCGCTCATGGCTTCGATGGTGCACCCGCCCACCGACATCCTGGGCGCTGACCGATTCAGGGCGCGGTCATCCGTTGCAGGTGTTCGCGGGTGGTGGTCACGTCGCCGAGGGCGCGGTGGCCGCTGCCGTTGGGCAACCACCGGTAGCTGCGGGCATGGTCGGTGCGGGGGGTCATCACGTCGGCTTATTGCGCCGAGCGGGTCGGGTGGGTGCGGGGGGAATCACCAGCAGTTGTCACTATCGCTGGTACTTGTGGAAATCGCCGCGTGGTTCGGGTTGCCGGTACGGGTGACTGCCTGCTCCTACGCTGGGCGCGTTGATCTTCTGTGTCCAGATTCTGATGAAAGGACCACTGTGATCTCTCGCGTTTTCGTCGCCGGGTTCGTTGTGGCCGGCGTGGTGGGCGCGGCGCTGTCCGTTCCGGCCGCCGCCCAAGGACCGAACTCTCCGCGCGACCCGTACTACAGTTGCACGACCGGCAGGGCTGTTGGAGCGAGTGTCAGCGGCAGCCACTGTGAGGGCTTCAATGGAGCTCGCACACAGGTCGCCGACCTCACGAACGTGAACGTACTGTTCCCGGTCAACAGCGAGGAAGAGGGTCAGGCTTTCACCTGCCAAAAGGTCAGGGTGAGGAGAGGTGAGGTGAGGGGTGTGGGATGCACGCCCATCTCGCCGCCAAACCCCTGACTGTAGCTTTCCCACTGCGGAATGGTGTGGTAGCGCCGTAGAAAAGCCCTCGCCGTCTCGGCGGGGGCTCCTTTGCGTCCATGAGAAGGTGTCGAGCCGCCGCTGCCCGGGGTCCCGGTAGCAATCGCAGAAAAAACAACTGTCACCCGATCGTGCAGCAGCCCCGATGTACTCCCCCCTAGAGTGCCTACACCACAGCCGGACAGGAGCTCGAGCTCGGGGGCGCCGCACCAGATCGAGCGGGTTGGCCGCAGTGCCGACGATGCGAGCAACAGGCTCGCCGAGTCGATGCTCGATTGCCGTGAGCAGATCGGGCAGGGCCGGATCATCCGCAACACCACCTTGACCGAGCTGGCCGCCGAACTGCTGCGTCGAAGCGATCCGAGAAGCCTGCAATGACCTCGAGGTCACCTCCTGTCCCAACCTGCGAGGCCTGCTGTTCCCGGCGCTCAACGGCTCGCTGCGCAATCCCAACAACTTCGGCCGCACCTGGCGAGCAGCCCGCGGCGTGAACTTCCCCTGGGTGACGCCTCGCACCTTCCGTGAGGGCGCAGCCACCGCGGTCGACCACGCCTACGGCGATCCTGAGCGCGCGGCCCGCCAGCTCGGCAATACCCGCGCGGTGGCCAAGGCCCACTACATCGATATCCCCGAGACCGTGCCCGACTATCGAGAGGTTCTCGAGCGCTGGGCGCCGGGCCGGTAGGGGCCGAAAATGTGAGATTTTGGTGAGATCGTGCCGGAAACGCTCAGGTCACCACAATGAGAAACCCCTCCGACCGCTTGTCAGGAGGGGTTCTCTGTGTCGGGCTGACAGGATTTGAACCTGCGACCACTTGACCCCCAGGGAACTGGAAGGTCTGGTCTCCCGGTCCAGACCCTAGAACCGGCCAGGTCAGAGGTGGTTGCCCCGTATAGGGTGCGGGTCAAGTGCGCTCGTGTGCGTGAACGATGGCACATTCTTGGCACCATGGTTCGCTGTCATTCGGTTGCTTTCACCGGCGGTTTCCCGCCTTCTTCCCGTCGCGCTGCGCCTTCGCCTTGCCATCCTTCTTTGACCGCCCGATCTTGTCGGTGATCTGTTGAGAGCGCTCGCTGCGAGCCGATCGGAAGGCAGTCATCGCCTCGTCGATAGCTAGTCGAAGGGGCCCGTCGTCCGGGCGATCCCACTCGGGATTCCGCAGGATGTCCCAGTAACTTTCGAGTGCCGTGATCGCGCCTTCCATCTTCTCCGAGGCGTCAGACAAGCCGAGCAAGTCCAGCTTCGTTGCTTCGATCCTGCACGCGTCGAACGAGTCGCCGAGCATGGAATATGCGTCACGGTGCTTACGAGTGCGTTCAATCCGGCCGTATTCGTCTTCTTCCTCAGCCGGATCACCTCCGTAGAAGTTGTTCTTCATCTCGATTAGCAAGGTTTGCAGCACTTCCAGCGCCCCCGCTGCGGACACGAGAACCTCGGTGATCCGGGCGAGCTCCCGTTCGTCGAATTCAATCGAAAGCTGCCGTCGCTGGCTATTGATCTGGCTCTGAACACCCCAGAACGCCAGACCTGCGGCGACGATCACCAAGACTCCGCTGACAATCGTCGCGGCGGGTTGGGTAAGCCAGTCCCACCCGAACGCGGTCGCTTGTTGGGCGATGACTGTTCTCATCGTGCCTCCGCTAGTGACTGATCCGTGACAGAGCAAGCAGCCTACTGGCGCCGCCGACAGGCACCGCTGCGGTTCCTGCCCTCTGGCGTGTCTGCTCGGACCTTCACCGATCCGCCCTGAAATGTCGGTCGGTCGTGTTTCACTTCCCGCTATGCAGCCACAATATGGTCAGAAGCGCGTAGGAGCCGGATCGGTATCGACCGGCGATGTTGAGTTCGGCCCGGCCCCGGCGGCGGACGCATGATGGAGGTCGGCGAAGTCCGGATGGAGTCCCAGAATGGTCAGACGGTGTACTCCTACATCGGGCAAACCTACAACCTCGACGCGGGTGAGCTCGGCGGACAGATGAGCGGCACTCCAGGATCTGTCGAGACGTGGAAGATTTCGGATACCGGGCAGGTCGACAAGCGCGTACCGATCGCTGAAGCCGATTGGCGTTCTTGACCAATTCTGTTGATCTCGCGTGCGCCGCTCGGCAACCAACCACGTCGTTTTCGAGCGGTGCAGCCATTGCGCACCAGACAGGAACCACACGGGTGTCCTCCGCGTCTGTTCCTGCAGGGCACCGGAACTGAACCCAATCGACCCGTACGAGCCACCCGCAGGCGATGGCGCCGAAGTAGTGGGCAGCGGTGCAGCCGCGTGGACGGAATGGCTCGATGACCACCGGGGGCCGGCCACCGACTAGCCGAGTATCGATAGGCGCTCGTGCCGGGAGGCCGCATCCGCGACGATGTCCACCGCCTCGCGGCCGTGCACGGAGATCTCGTGCATTGCGGCGAACGTGTGGCCGTAGACGGCGATCTCGGACGGGCGGGTAATGGTCAGCTCCGCGCTGATCGTCTCCACCAACACCGACTCGCGATCGAACATGGCAAATCCGTGGGAGCCCAGGAGCATGTTCGCGTCCAGCGGCACGACTGCCAGGTCCACCCGTGGGTTGCTGGCCTCCTCGATGAGCTTCCCCATTTGCTCGATCATCACAGCTCGGGATCCGACCACCTGAAGTAGTGCCGACTCGGCCACGATGAACGCGAACCGCCGTCGGCCGGTCCGCAACACATGCTGCCGGGCCATCCGTACCAATACGGCTTCGTCGATATCGTCGCGCCCCCCGGGAATCTGGCTTCGGCACTCCACCAGCACGGCGCGCGCGTAGTCGGCCGTCTGTAGCAGGCCGGGAATCACCGCGTTCTCGAACCACCGAACATGCTGGGCGCGGCCCTCGATCTCCAGGGACTGCCGCTGCCGATGCGCCCGCCCGGAGGCGACCACCCGCCGCCATTCGAGGTACATGGATTGGACGTTCCGCAGCGTGGCAACGAGATCGTCGTAGGCCAGCATCGAGTCGGTCACGCGGCACCATTCCAGCAAGTCGTCCTCACTGGGTTGCTGCTTGCCCAGCTCGATCCGCGACACCTTGGACGGGTGCCAGGTGCACCGCTCCGCCATGTCCTTGCCGGATAGGCGCGCATCTTTCCGGAGATCACGCAGCCGGGCCCCCAGAGCCGCACGCGCCTGCCCGACATTGCTGCTCACCGGCTGACATGCTCCGATTGCGTGTATTCGGCAAGGCCGATGCCCTGGGTCCACAGCCGACGCCATACGCCGGAGCACAACTCGGCGATCACCGGATCGGTGGATACCGCAAGTCCGGCCGCTGCACCGTCTCCGTCCACGGTGTTGAAGGCGACGGTGGCATCGTCGAAAAGCCAGAAGTCGTCCTGCGGCACCGGTCCATCGACGAGATGCCGGGGCACGTACCGGATCTGCTCGCCCGCCGCCGCGTTATCAGCGCTGGCCTCGATCAGCCACTGGGTGTACTCGGTGTGGGGCACCGTCACTACCCGAATGCGCTGCACGGCAACCCCGCGTGCCACCGCATCGGCAACCAGCGCGCACCACTCGCGGTCGCCCTCGGTTTCAACGATTTCCCGCGATTCACGCCAGCGGGCGAGTGACTCCTCCTCGTCCTCCACCCGATAGACATCCTGTACCTCGACATGCACAGCGCTGGACCGCGCCGCCCGGAAATACTGCTCAAACACCCCTGCGCCGGACAGGTCTCCGCTCACTCCGCGCATCGCGGAACCTCCACCGCCATCTCACCCGGCGAAAGCAGCAACTGAGCGCGGATCTCGTCGGAGACGGGTTGCCCGGGTACCCGCACGAGTTGCGCCGAGTCGATGCGCTCGACGGCGATCGTCGTGCCCGGTTCGGCCCACTTCAGCAGTTGCGCGTGCGGAATCAGCACCGAGCGGCCTCCAGCAGCGGCCAATCCCTGCACGACCAGGGTGTCATGGTCGGTGGCATACAGCGCCGGGCACTGCCCGTTCTTGGACCCGGAGCCGAGCATTCTCAGTACGGTCATGGCGACGTCCTTGCTCTCAATGAGATACGTGTACTGCAATTCTCCGTGGTCCTATCCGGCCTTGCAGCAGATTGCTGCGCAATCACGCGCAATTATGTAGAGCGGGATATAGGGGTGTCCTTAGCGTCGAATGTGGTCCCCAACCCACACTCCCACACCGCCGAGGTCCCTCATGCGCCAGGAGATACCCGCCCTCACCAGCCGGTCGAGACATCGAGCCGCCATTCCTAAGCACTACGCGCCGGTCGACCTGAAGCTACTGAGCCGCCTCGCGAGCGGGCTACGCGCGAGCCTCCCGCACCTGCACGGGACGTGCCGGTTCACCGACCCGATCCGAGGCCGATCCCACGCGTTCCATGTGATGGACATCCATCGCGGGCACCGCTGCCGACGCTGGCACATGGCGGTCGAGTATGTGACGGATGTGACCGCATGAGCGTACGAAGCGCGGTCGCCATGTGTAACCCGGACTTCGACAGCCGCGACCTCGAGCAACTGGCCGACCACCATGACTTCGATCTCGTGCACACGGTGTTCATCAACCCGATGTCACCGCATGCGCCGCTTATCGCCGCGCAGCACGTCTTGGATTCCGACGCGGCGGCGGTCGTGGTCCCGGAACTCACCACCAACGATGTGCGAGCGGCGCGGGCGTGGCGTGCGGTCATCGCTCTCGCACATGTGGTCACCCTGGACGGGATGGTCGAGTGCTGCCCGGACGTGATGCCTGCCAGGTGAATGAACGAAAGATCGCCCCCGCCCATCCGGAGATCGGATAGACGGGGGCGTTTCGCGTCTGCTCTTCGTCGTCCTCTTGGCTTTCTGTCAGCTTCCGCGCGTAGGCTCCGCTGGCATCCAAACCGAGAGGAACCGACAGGGATGTTGGACTTCGATGTGTCACGCCTACCTTCGTCGTCAGCCGAGTGGCAGGCGCTCGTCGCGGCACTCACGAAGACCGATGACTACTCCGAAAAGCACTATCTGGAGATGAAGTCACAGCTGAATTTCCGGGATAGCAGGGAAGTCGCGAAGATCACCAAGTTCATTCTCGGGACCGCGAACCGCATGCCGTATATCGCCGAAGAGTACTTCGATGGATACGCGCTGATGGTGCTCGGCGTGAAGAAGGGCAGCGCAGAGGGCATCGAGAACCCGCCGGAAAGCAAGGATCTTCGCAGGAAAATCCAGGCTTACTTAGGTAGTAACCCTAGTGGCTGGGACATGTTGCACCTAGATGGTGACAGCGGTGATCCAACCCGACGAGTTGTAGTAATCGTGGTCGATCCACCACGGTGGGGCGACCCGATCCATGCTTGTTACCGGGAGCTCAAGATGCAGGTTCCGACATTAAAGCCGGGCGAGACCTGCCCATCAGGAAAAGCGTGTCCACACAAGGTCAACCGTGCAGATATCTTGCTTGATAATGGACAGATCTGGTTTCGTCCCGACGGGGAGACCAGATTGGCTACTGGACCGGAGATTGAGCTTCTCTTGCAGCGTGCTATACGGAATCGACCGGCGAAACCCTCTGTGCGGATACAGGGCAGGATCGTAAGGCCGAGATACTCGTCCAAACTCATTGGCCACTACACGCAAGTGTGGTTCGGACACCACGCAAACGCGGCTGAGAACGCGAAGCGGCTAGGGCGCACATTCGGTGAGCAAAGAACCGTGGAGTCCTATATGCAAAGCGTCGAAAACTGGATGGCCAAGGTCGAGGAGTCGTGGCCGGATTTGGTCGAATACGCTGCTCAGCTCACGGCAAGTGAGGAAATTTCGCTCACTGTCATGAACGATGCCGACATCTACCTCAAGCGTCCGAATATTCAGGTTCAGTTTCCGTATCCCGTATGGGGTGTCGAAGTGGTAGACGAAGACGATTTCGATGTCACCGAAGTCCTACCTAAACCTCCGAGAACATACAACGTGGACGTCCTAACTCCGTACCCCATCGGCGGTAGTATCCCAGTCATTTCGCCTCCGAGCTTCCACCATACCGCCCAGCAATTCGACGCTATTGAGTGCGACCATGACGACGACGGAGAGTACGTTGAGTTGTCTGTGAAGCTCGAGGATCTGCGTGCAGGTGTTCCCCACAAGGTTCCGCCGAATGGGGTGCTGCTACTTACGGATGATGAGGATTCGCAGTCCTTCACCGGTCAGTGGTCGGTCTCGGCGGCCGATCACGACCATCCTCCGTACACGGGAACAGTTGAGGTGGAGGTCATAGACGTCGACCTCACCAATACCATCGAACGCCTGTTGAACTGGCCGAAGCGGTAACGAAGAGCTTCAGGACGTACGAACCATTGCGGCGCGAGTTCCACACCCACGCTCAAGGTCTGTAGACCCTCACGTAGTTGGTGTCCGCCGTCGTGCAGCTCGGGCTACTGCTACCCGAGTCCCGGACCGCTTCCAGCCGGATGAGATCACCGGCGATCACGGTGAGGCCGGTAATCGAGACAGTGGCGATGCCGGAGGTACTCGGCGGCATCGTGACCGGTGTGCCGGTGGCCAGGACCACGCCGGATCGAGTCAGCCGCATAGTCACCGTCCTGGTGAATCCGCTCGGTGTGTTCCATGTGACCTGGGATTCGACGGTGATGCCGGTACCGGAGGACTGGACGACCAGGTCCGAGCCGGCCACCGAGGAACCCGGATAGTTCACGGTGTCGGCCACCCAGCCCAGCACCTGGGCATAGCTCGTACCGGTTGTGGTCACCGAGTGGGTACCGGACTTGGTCATCTGCGAGGGCAAGAAGGAATCTGCGGGCGGCACCACTACCAAGCACGGCATCAGGTCAGTCCCCCGATCTCGACGACCAGCCCCTTACGCAGAAGGCGGAAGCCCTGGCGCTGGGGATCCCTTGGACCGATGACCGGCTGATCGCCGTTCACGCCGATGGGACGCCGGTCCGGCCGGAGTGGTACAGCGATGAGTTCCAGCGGATCAGCCAACGCGCCGGTCTCCGGCGGATTCAGCTGAAGGGGCTGCGGAACACTTCGGTGTCGCTCATGCTCGCGCTCGGTATCCCGGTGCACATCGTCGCGGCGTGGCATGGCCATGACCCGGCGGTTTCGCTGTCGATCTACAGCGATGCACAACCCGAGGATTTGAAGGCGGCGGGGGCCGCTCTGTTCGGGTGATCTGAAGAAAGTATGCTCTCCGTGCGTTGACACGTTCTTGGCACATTCACCGTGCCGAGCGGGGTTCCCGGAGAGTGGAAACCCCCTCTGACCTGTGTCGGGCTGACAGGATTTGAACCTGCGACCACTTGACCCCCAGTCAAGTGCGCTACCAAACTGCGCCACAGCCCGTCGCGCCCGGTGCCCGGGCGCTCGATGAGATTACCTCAGACAGGCTCAGGAGAGCTAATCGGCAGGTCGAACGGGGTGTTTGCCCGCCCTCAACCCGACCGGCAACATCATCGGTGAAGGGTTTCGGATCATGGGAGTGGGATCCCTCGCGGCGAGGTCGGCTTCGATTGGGACCTCGGTGGCCCGTGACTCAGGATTCGAGCCTTGCGTGAATCGGCCACCCGCGAGTGGCGGCGACGCCGGGTTGCAACTCCCCTGTGGGCAGCCTGGTGGACCGTCCGGCCTCGCCTTCATCGGTAGTCGGCGAGCCTCCGAGTGCATTCGGAGGGAACATATTTCGGATGTTGCGTATTGCGCAGCGGCAAATCCGTTGCTCGTTGGCAAGACGCCGAGCGGTCGGTGGTCACCCGCGGGATAGGGCATCGGGTCGGCCCGCGCGCAGGTGGTCGATCAGGAGGTCGAGGGCCGGGTCGGTCGGCCCGGTCCACCCTAGGACCTGGACTCAGCCCTGGCTGCCGGCGATGAACGCCGCGGGGGTGCTCCTGCATGCGCGTAGGCACGGAGCAGAGCGGGATGGGGCCGTCGAGGAGGTGGGCACGGGATTCGCTGGGTCGTCAGGGGTGTAGCCACAGGTCCCAGCCGAGGCATGCCAGCGCGGCGGTGAGGGTGCCGACGGCGAGCGCCGCCGCGATCGACCACCCGTCGCATGTCTCGGCGGTTAGGAGAAGAGCGGCAGGCACGGCGAACCCCAGGGTCAGTAGTGGCCCGGCGTAGCGATGGCGGATCGGAAGTGGTCTTTGCACCCGTCGTAACGGCATGGCCGTTCCTCTCGAGATCGATGGGGTGATGTGTTCACTGTGCCCGCCGGGCGGAGCCGGGACTGCGATCCTTACGCGATTCGAACACCTCTGTCGGCGGTGATCGGGGTCTAGGCTGCCCGATATGGAACCGGTTCCCGACGATCTGCCGCCGGCCCGAAATGGCGCCGGGTTGACGGCCCTGATGCTCGGTATCGTCGCGGTCGCGTTCCTTTTCATCCCGTTCGCGGGAGAGATTCTCACCGCGCCGGCGGGTGTGGCGGCGGTGATAGCAGGTTTCGTCGGCTGGGACCGGGTCGACCGCGGGGTCGCGACCAATCGGGCCGATGCGCTCATCGGTGGCATCCTGGGCATCGTCGCGCTCATGGTGACGCTGCTGATCTACGCGGCGACGAGCGGGACCGGCTGATTCGTCGACGGCAGGGTCAGGATGACGTGAAGATCCGCCTGCGGTCCTTCACGTCGGGGGCATCCGCGTGGACGCTTGCCTGGTTCGATTCGTTCGGTCTCGGAAGAGGGAGCCCACGCCGTGGATGATCTGGTGCCCGTTATTGTGGTCTTCGGCGTATTCCTCGTCGCAGTCCTGGTGCTTCGATACGCGAATGACCGTTCGGGGCAGCGGGAGCGGAGGACCGGCGATCTCGACGGGGCGCGGCCGGGCGTCCGCCGGTCCGATGTGCGGCGGTAGGGCGAGCGATCACTGGAAGCGGTATCCCATTCCGGGTTCGGTGAGCAGGTGAACGGGCCGGGCCGGATCGTCCTCGAGTTTGCGACGCAGTTGGGCGAGATACACGCGAAGGTAGTGGGTTTCGGAGGTGTAGCCCGGTCCCCACACCTCGCGGAGTATTTCTCGCTGGCCGACCAGTTTCCCACGATTGCGCGCGAGTATTTCGAGCATGCTCCATTCCGTCGGCGTGAGATGAACCGTCTCCCCGTTCTTGGTGACCTTCTTGCTGTCCAGGTGGACCGTGAACGAATCGGTGACCACCTGTGGTGCGGGGTTGGCACCGGGGGAGCCGCGCCGCCGGACCGCACGCAGGCGTGCCACCAGTTCGTCCATGCCGAACGGTTTGGTGACATAGTCGTCTGCGCCGGCGTCGAGCGCGCGGACCTTGTCCGCGGAACCGGTGCGCGCCGATACGACGATCACCGGAACCTCGGTCCAGCCGCGCAGCCCGGCCAGTATGTCGAAACCATCGATATCGGGCAGGCCGATATCGAGTATCACCGCATCGGGTTGTTTATCCATCGCCCGCAGCGCGCCGGTGCCGGTTCCGGCGACGAGCACGTCGTAGCCGCGGCGGGTCAGATCGACCCGCAGCGTCCGCACGATCTGGGGGTCGTCGTCCACCACGAGTACTTTCGCCCTCGGCGCGACGTGTTCCCCACCGGAATCCGCGGCCCGGCCGGCCGGAGGTTTCGGGCCTCTGGTGCTGTGAGGCGTCGCGTCGAGGTCACCCACCTGCCATCTCCCGGGTCCGGACCGGCCGCTGCGACCCGTCCGACGGGAGCTCGACGATGACGGTCAACCCGCCGCCGGGGGTCGGTTCCGCGAAGACTCTTCCGCCCATGGCCTCCACGAATCCTTTCACGACCGACAGCCCGAGACCCACACCGCTGGTGTTGTCGCGGTCGCCGCGGCGCTGGAAGGGCTCGAACAGTTTCTCCTCGGCCCCGGGCGTGATCCCGGGGCCGTGATCGACGACCGCGATCGAGGTGCCCTGCTCGTGCCGCTCCGCCACGACACGCACCGGGGATTCCGGTGAACCGTGCCGGAGCGCGTTGTCGATCAGATTCGCCATCACCCGTTCGAGCAGGCCGCTGTCGGCCTGGACATGCATATCACCGACCTCTGTCTCGACGCGTTCCACACCACCGCGTCGCACGCCGCGCGCGCCCATACCGACACCGACCAGGGCTCGGTGCACTACCTCCTCGAGGTACACGCGTCGCAACTGCGGCGTCACCACGCCGACCGCGAGGCGCGAGGAATCGAGCAGATTGCCGACCAGAGCGGTGAGTTGATCGACCGACTCCTCGATGGCTTCGAGCAGTTCGGTGGTGTCGTCCGCCGAGAATTCCACCTCGTCGCTGCGCAGGCTCGAGACCGCGGCCTTCGCACCCGCAAGCGGTGTCCGCAGGTCATGGCTGACCGCCGAGAGCAGGGCGCGCCGGAGCCGGTCGGCTTCGACGAGCGCGGCCGCCGCGCTCGCCTCTTCCGCGAGTTCCGCTTGGTGCACCAGCCCGGCCGCCTGGTTGGCGACCGCGTTGAGGACGGGCCGGTCGATCGCGGCCAGGGAGTGGCCGGCGAGTAGCAGCCGGCTTGTCGCATCACCGGCGTCGACCGAGTTCTCGGCATCGCCGGTACGGACAGGCGGATCCGAACCCACCGACGCGACGACCTGTTCGCCCCGGACGAGGCTGACCGCGCGCAGACCGTAGGATTCACGGATCTGTTCGAGTAGCTTCGGCAGATCCGCACCGTGGAGCACGGCGCCGGCGAACAGGGTCAGCAGATCGGCCTGCCGGGTGGCCCGACGGGCTTGGCGCGATCTCTTCGCCGCGGCGTCGACCAGCGCCGCGACGGCGACTGCTACGAAGAGCATCACCACGACCGTGACGAAACTGTCCGGCTGCGCGATGGTGAGGCTGTAGCGCGGATCGGCGAAGAACCAATTCAGCAGCAGACCGGACAGCATGGCCGAAACCGCGGCGGGGACGACGCCTCCGAGTAGGGCCACGGTGACGACTCCGATGAAGAACACCGCGCTCAGACCGCCGAGCTGGAGAATGCCGTCCAGCAGCAGAGCGCTGATACCACACACCGCCGCGGGCACCAGGACCGCGGCGATCCACGCCCGGACCCTGTTCTGCGGCAGTGTGATCAGTGGCCGCCCGCCCCGGTGGGCCTCCTCGTGCGTCACCAGGTGCACATCGATCTTCCCGGACTGCTGTACGACGGCGGCGCCGATGCCCTCGTCGAGGATGCGCGCCCACCGGGAACGGCGGGAGGTGCCCAGAACCAGCTGTGTCGCGTTGACCTGCCGGGCGAATTCGAGCAACGTGGCGGGCAGATCAGTGCCGGTGATCGTATGCATCGACGCGTCGAGGCTGTCCGCGAGCTCGCGCAATCGCGCCGATCGCTGCTCCGAGATGCCGGCCAATCCGTCGCCGCGGACGACATGGACGAGAACCAGTTCGGCACTCGCCTTGATCGCGATCCGGCCGGCCCTGCGGACCACCGTTTCGGATTCCGGGCCGCCGGTCACCGCGACGACCACCCGCTCGCGCGCCTCCCACAGATCGGTGATCTCGTGATCGGCCCGGTATTTCGCGAGTGCCGCGTCGACCTGGTCGGCCAGCCACAGCAGCGCCAGTTCCCGTAGCGCGGTGAGGTTCCCGGGCCGGAAGTAGTGCCGCAGTGCGGCGTCCACCTTGTCGGCGGAGTAGATAGAGCCGTGGGAAAGCCTGCGACGCAATGCTTCCGGAGTGATATCGATCAGCTCGACCTGCTGGGCGCCGCGTACCACCGAGTCCGGGACGGTTTCGCGCTGCCGGATGCCGGTGATCTGTTCGACGACGTCGTTGAGGCTCTCGAGGTGCTGGATGTTGACCGTGGAGATCACCTCGATCCCCGCCGTCAACAGTTCCTCGACGTCCTGCCAGCGTTTGTCGTTTCCGCTGCCTGGGGTGTTCGTATGGGCCAGTTCGTCGACCAGGACGACGGCGGGCGCCCGCGCGAGCACCGCCGCGATATCGATCTCCGGGAACCGGGTGCCGCGATATTCGACGGTCTTCACCGGTACCTGCTCGATTCCCTCGAGTAGTGCGTCGGTCGCGGCCCGCCCGTGTGTTTCCACGATCGCGGCCACGACGTCCCGCCCGCGGCCGAGACGACGGTGCGCCTCCCCGAGCATGGCGAAGGTCTTCCCGACGCCGGGCGCGGCGCCGAGGTAGATGCGCAGCTGCCCGCGATTGCCGTCGGCACCGGGGTCGAGTGTCACTACCGCCATCGGGCGCCTCCCGCGTCGAGGTGAGCCGCATCCCGGCTCGGTTGTACGGACGGTAGCGCCGGTACACCGGGGCCGAACTCGGTCTTTACGGTGTGTTGATGCGTCGGGCTCCCGCGTTCACGGCATCCTTGCACCCGGCGACAGGGCCGCTCCGTCAGCAAAGCGTCGATTACCGGCGGTGATCCGCTAGGGACCCGTAAAGAACCTTGGAACGCGCCCCGTCAACAGCTTGACTCACCCGGTGTCTTTCTGAATGAGGCACGAGATGGAGGTCGTTCGGATGGCTGTTGTGGTGTTCACAGTGCTCACGGTCGCGGTGTTCGCGCTGCTGGGCCTGATCCAGAGGGGAGTGGAGAAGCTTTGATCGCCAATTCGATCGGCCTGCTGCTCGCCGTCTCCGTCGCGATCTACATGGTCGCGGCACTGCTTTTTCCCGAGAGGTTCTAGGTGAATACGACAACGGCGGGCATCGTCTTCATCGCCTCGCTGGTGCTCGCCCTCGCGCTCGTCCATGTGCCGCTGGGTGACTACATGTATCGCGTCTACACCCGCCGTGAGCATTCGCGCGCCGAGCGGTTGATCTATCGCGGGATCGGCGCCCGGCCCGAGGTCGAACAATCCTGGTCGACGTACGCGCGCAGTGTGCTCGCCTTCTCCGCGGTGAGCATCCTGTTCCTGTTCTTCCTGCAACTGGTGCAGGGCAGGCTGCCGCTGCACCTCGACGATCCCGCCACGGAGATGACCCCGGCGCTCGCCTGGAACACGGCCGTCAGTTTCGTCACGAATACGAACTGGCAGAACTATTCCGGTGAATCGACCCAGGGGCATCTGGTGCAGATGGCCGGCCTCGCCGTGCAGAACTTCGTCTCGGCGGCCGTCGGTATGGCCGTGGCGATGGCGCTGGTGCGCGGGTTCGCCCGCACCCGCACCGGCGACCTGGGTAATTTCTGGGTCGATCTGGTGCGCGGCACCCTGCGGATTCTGCTTCCGATCGCGTTCGTTTTCGCGATCGTGCTCGTGGCCGGAGGTGTCGTCCAGAATTTCCACCTGCACGATCAGATCGCGCAGACGGTGGCCGGCGGTGAGCAGACCGTCACCGGCGGTCCGGTGGCGAGCCAGGAGGTCATCAAGGAACTCGGGACCAACGGCGGTGGTTTCTACAACGCGAATTCCGCGCATCCGTTCGAGAATCCGACGGTCTGGACCAACTGGGTGGAGATCTTCCTGCTCCTGGTGATCGCGTTCTCGCTGCCGCGGACCTTCGGCCGGATCGTCGGCGACAAGAAACAGGGCTTCGCCATCGCTGCTGTGATGGGCATCATCGCGGTGGTCAGCGTGAGCCTGACGAATTTCTTCCAGCTGCGGGCCCACGGCACCGTCCCGACCGCTGTCGGCGCGGCGATGGAGGGCGTGGAACAACGTTTCGGCGTGGCCGATTCGGCGACCTTCGCCGCCTCGACGACCCTCACCTCCACCGGCGCGGTCGATTCCTTCCACGATTCCTACACCAGCCTCGGCGGGATGATGACCATGTTCAACATGCAGTTGGGCGAGGTCGCTCCCGGTGGCGTCGGGTCCGGCCTCTACGGCATGCTGATCCTGGCGGTGATCACGGTGTTCGTGGCCGGATTGATGGTCGGGCGGACTCCCGAGTATCTGGGTAAGAAGATCACACCCCGCGAGATCAAGCTGGCCGCTTCGTACTTCCTGGTCAGTCCGCTGATCGTGCTGACCGGCACCGCTGTCGCCATGGCGTTGCCGGGGCAACGCGACGGGATGCTGAACTCCGGCCCGCACGGGTTGTCCGAGGTGCTGTACGCGTTCACGTCGGCGGCCAACAACAACGGGTCCGCGTTCGCCGGTCTCACCGGCAATACCGAGTGGTACAACACCGCGCTCGGGCTGGCCATGGTGTTCGGCCGGTTCCTGCCCATCGTCTTCGTCCTCGCGCTGGCCGGTTCACTGGCACGGCAGGGGACCACTCCCGCGTCGATCGGCACGCTGCCGACGCACCGGCCGCAGTTCGTCGGCATGGTCGTCGGTGTCACCGTGATCCTGGTCGCGCTCACCTTCCTGCCCGCGCTGGCGCTCGGGCCGCTCGCTGAGGGAATCCACTGATATGACAGGCCGCATCGATACCCCGTCTCAGGGCGATACCGCCGTGGAATCGGGGCCGGATCGTCTGGGCCCACCCGCTCGCGGGAGTGTGCCCAACGGTGCGCTCGACCCGAAGATGCTGGTGTCCTCCCTGCCGGAGGCGTTCCGCAAACTCGACCCGCGCACCATGTGGCGCAACCCGGTGATGTTCGTCGTCGAGATCGGCGCCGTATGGTCGACCGTGCTCGCGGTCACCGATCCGAGCCTGTTCGGCTGGGCGATCGTGGTCTGGCTGTGGCTCACCGTCGTCTTCGCCAACCTGGCCGAGGCCGTGGCGGAAGGCCGGGGTAAGGCGCAGGCCGATACGCTGCGCAAGGCCAAAACCGATACCGTCGCGCGGCGGCTGGTGGAGTGGACGCCGGGTGGCCCCGTGCGGGAGGAGGCGGTCGCCGCTCCGGAACTGCGGCGCGGCGATATCGTCGTGGTGGAGGCCGGGCAGGTGGTCCCCGGTGACGGTGATGTCGTCGAGGGCATCGCCTCCGTGGACGAATCCGCCATCACCGGCGAATCGGCGCCGGTGATCCGGGAATCCGGTGGCGACCGCAGTGCCGTCACCGGGGGAACCACGGTGCTGTCCGATCGGATCGTGGTCCGGATCACCCAGGAGCCCGGGGCCAGTTTCATCGATAAGATGATCGCGCTGGTCGAGGGCGCGAGCCGGCAGAAGACACCGAACGAGATCGCGCTGAACATCCTGCTGGCCTCGCTCACGATCATCTTCGTGTTCGCGGTGGCGACCCTGCAACCCCTGGCGATCTTCGCGAAATCGGAGAATCCGGGGGTGCCGGATACGGTCGCGCTGGACGCGCACGGGGTCACCGGTATCGTCATGGTCTCGCTGCTGGTCTGCCTGATCCCCACCACCATCGGCGCGCTGCTGTCCGCCATCGGGATCGCGGGGATGGACCGATTGGTCCAGCGCAACGTCCTGGCCATGTCGGGGCGTGCGGTGGAAGCTGCCGGTGATGTCAACACCCTGCTCCTGGACAAGACCGGCACCATCACCCTGGGCAATCGGCAGGCCTCGGAATTCGTTCCGGCGCCCGGTGTTCCGGACGACGAACTCGCCGACGCCGCGCAGCTGTCGAGCCTCGCGGACGAGACGCCCGAAGGCCGGTCGATCGTGGTGTACGCGAAGCAGGCCTTCAACAAGCGGGAACGCACACCCGGCGAACTGACCGGCGCGACCTGGATCGAATTCACCGCGCAGACGCGGATGTCGGGAGTCGACCTCGCCGACGGACACCGGCTCCGCAAGGGGGCGGCCAGCGCCGTGGTCGAATGGGTGCGGGAGAACGGCGGTTCGGTCCCGCAAGAGATCGGCACCACGGTCGACGGCATCTCCGCGGCCGGCGGTACCCCGCTGGTCGTGGGAGAGATCGCCGGCGGTACGGCTCGACTGCTGGGGGTTGTTCATCTCAAGGACGTGGTCAAACAGGGGATGCGCGAACGTTTCGACGAAATGCGCCGGATGGGCATTCGCACCATCATGATCACCGGCGACAATCCGCTGACCGCGAAGGCCATCGCGGAGGAAGCCGGTGTCGACGATTTCCTCGCCGAAGCGACTCCCGAGCACAAGCTCGAGCTGATCAAGCGGGAGCAGGACGGCGGCCGGCTGGTCGCGATGACCGGGGACGGCACCAACGACGCGCCCGCGCTCGCGCAGGCCGATGTCGGCGTCGCGATGAACACCGGCACCTCCGCGGCCAAGGAAGCCGGCAATATGGTCGACCTCGACTCCGATCCGACCAAGCTGATCGAAATCGTCGAGATCGGCAAACAACTGCTCATCACCCGGGGCGCGCTCACCACGTTCTCGATCGCCAACGATATCGCCAAATACTTCGCGATCATCCCGGCGCTGTTCATCGCGCTGTTCCCGGGTCTGGACGCGCTCAACATCATGCGCCTGGCCAGTCCGCAATCGGCGATTCTGTCCGCGGTGATCTTCAACGCGCTGGTCATCGTCGCCCTCATCCCGCTCTCGCTGCGCGGGGTCCGCTATACCCCCACCAACGCGTCGAAGCTGTTGAGCCGCAATCTGCTGATCTACGGGTTCGGTGGGCTCGTCACTCCGTTCATCGGGATCAAACTCATCGATCTCGCCGTCCACCTTCTCCCGGGGATGTCCTGATATGCGTACATCGACTTGGATCCGGCAGCATCTGGCCGCCGTGCGTACCCTGCTCATTCTCACTCTCATCACCGGAATCGCCTATCCACTGGTCGTTTTCGCGGTCGCGCAGCTGCCCGGACTGCGAGACCGGTCCGAGGGTTCGCTGATCGAGGTGGGCGATACCGTCGTCGGCTCCGAACTGCTGGGCCAGTCGTTCGCCGATGCGGACGGCAACGCGCTGCCGCAGTACTTCCAGAGCCGGCCCTCGGCGGCCGGCGACGGATACGACCCGCTGTCCACCTCCGCGTCCAACCTCGGGCCGGAGAGCATCGTCGACGCCGCCCCCGACGACCCCGGCCTGCTGACCACGGTGTGCACCCGCAGCAAGGAGATCGGCGACCGGGAGGGGGTCGACGGGCGCCGGCCGTTCTGCACGGACGGCGGTGTGGGAGCGGTGCTGTCGGTGATCGGCCCACGCGATGCCCGGGGCGAGGTGACGTCCCCGGTACGGGTCGTGAGCGTGAACGAGTTCTGCCCGGCCCGGCCGTTCCTGACCACCTACCGCGGCGTCGCGGTGGAATGCGCCGAACCGGGAACGGACTACTCCCAGGGGCGGATCGTGCCGGTGCCCGGTGCGGTCCCGGCCGAACCGGGGGTCCCCGCCGACGCGGTCACCGCCAGTGGCAGCGGTCTGGATCCGCATATCTCGCCCGAGTACGCGGCGATCCAGATCCCGCGTATCGCGCGGGTGCGCGGTATCGGTGAGGACCGGGTCCGGGAACTCGTGGCCGCGCACACCGCACCGCGCGCACTGGGTTTCCTGGGGGAGCCGCGGGTGCTGGTTCTGGAACTGAACCTCGATCTGGACGAGCGGTACCCCGCTCCGCAATAGTCCGGGGCCCGGCGAAACCGGGCTCCGGCAGGGCTGTCGGCCCGCCGGCGGCATCGTGGGTCGGCACGGTACCGGTCACCGGATGCGGTGGCCGGTACCGCCGACGCGGATGGTCAGGGCTCCGAGATGGGCCGGCTGCGGAGCCGGTGGGTGAGGTCGTGGCCGAGGTCCGGGGTCAGCGGGCCGGAGTGGTCCAGGCCGAGCTGCGCGGCGAGGGCCGCGGCGTGCAGACGGGTGGTGGTCTCGAGGAGTGTGGCGTAGGTGTCGGCGGTGGTGCGGATCCGGTGGCGTGCCGTGGCGGCGATGACGACGGCCAGGGGCGCGGCGGGCCACCACAGGACGGCGACCGGCAGATACAGCACGGCCCAGGCCGCGAGGACCGTCGCCCGTGACAGGGCCGAGCGTGTCGCCGTCAGTTCCTCGCGGGTGGTGTCGGGCAGGGTGAGCCACACGGCGGGCCAGACGGTGGCGAGGTCGAGGTGATGATCGTTGTCCAGGCGGAGGGCGGCCGCATGCATACGGTCGCCGCTCCAGGTGGGACGTTCGGGACGTTCCACCGCGATCCGGTCCCGAACGCGGACGGCGCGCCGGCGCCGCGCCGGGTCGGGCCGGTCGGCGGGGTCGGGCGCCAGCGCTCTCCGGTACTCGGCCCGGTAGACCGCGTCGGCGGCGTCCCACCGGCGCCGGCGGGCCCGGGTACGCCAACGGGCCGGTTGCCGCAGCGCACGCGGCCAGCTCTGCCAGCCGGCGGCCAGGCAGAGGTATTCGATCCCGGCGCCGAGGAATTGGGCGGACAGGCCGACCACGGCGGCGCCGGCGAGTACGGCGACCGCCAGGAGAACCTGTCCGCCCAGGGCGGTGACGGCCGGATGTCCGGCATAGGCGGTGATCCGGTCGCCGAGGTAGCGGAGATCGAAGGCGCGGGCGTGACCGAGGGTATGCGCGGAGGCGAGAACGGCGAGGTAGAGGGCGCCGGGCAACGCCAGCAGCGAAAACCACTGTTCGGCCAGCTTCTTGGCGACCTCGCTCCAGAAGCCGCTCATTCAGGCCAGCCGTTCGCGGTGTAGCGGCAGACCGCTGACGGCGCAGCGCGGCGGGTCGGCGGCGTGGACGTCGTCGCGGCCGGTGCAGATCCGCAGGGGACAGCGGTAGACGATCTCGAAGCTGTGCACGCCGAGGGCCTCGAGGCTCCGGGTGTGGCCGAAGAGTCCCGGTGCGTCACCGGCGACCCGGAGCGCGGTGTGGACCGCGTCGAGCGCCGGCCCGATGTCCTCGGACCCGCCCGCGTGCAGGGCCGTCAGGAGGCGCTGCAGCGGTGTGGCGGCATCGGTGCCCGGGTCGTCCAGCGTGCCGCGTATCTCGGCGAGGTGGTCGCAGAGATACGCCAACGCCGCGGTGGTGCGGGCGGTATCGGGTGGCTGCGATGGCACTGGTGGAACCCCCGGGGATCGGCGACTGCGGTGGGCACAGCTGCCCGAAGTTCCCGGTCCGGGACTTGGCGGCGCGCTCGCAGGATCTTATCCTCGATGGCCGGTACGCGAAACGGTCACGGTACCAACGACAGTGGCCGTCGCGAGAATTCGAGGCAACGCACGCAATGCGGACCGCAGTGCTGGACGGACCCGGCTCCGAGGACGAGCGCCGGGCGATGCTGCGTGCCGTGGTGTCCCGCCGGGTGGCGCGCGCCGAGGAGGAGGCGGCGCTCGGGCCGGTGCTGGAACCCGAGGCCGCCGCCGAGGCCGGCCTGCTGGCCGCGGATCTCCGGCCCGACGACGGTGACCTGGATTCCAGGTTGCTGCTGGCGAGATTCCACGGGTACCGCTATCTCGCCTTGCGGCCGGGAGGTGGTGAGCGGGAGTGGCCGGCGGCGATCGAGTTGCTCGCCTCGATCCTCGACTACGCGTTCGGTCCCGCCGGGCCTCCCGGGCACGCGCAAATCGTCGCCGATCAGGTGTTCGCGGTGGCCGGCGACATCACGGTTCTCTACGACCTGCCGGGGTTCGGTGCCGACACCCTGACCGCCGCCGTCGGACTCTGGCGGCGGATACTCGCGGGCACACCGCTCGACCACCCCGGTAGCGCGGCCAGGCTGGGCAGCTTCGGGGTTCTCCTCGCGGCCCGATACGAGTGCACGGGGGTGCGCGCGGATCTGGACGGGGCGGTGGACGCGTGCCGCCGGGCCGTCGCCGCCACGGCGGCCGGCGACCCGGACCGGACGCAATGGTCCAAGATGCCGCCGGCCGATTACACCGGCCGGGCGATCTGGCTCAACGCACTGGGGGATTTCCTGCGCATCCGGTCCGCACGAACCGACACTCCCGCGGACCTCGACGAGGCCGTGGACGTGTGCCGCCGGGCCGTACAGGCCACCGCGCGTGACGATCCCGGCCGGGGTGCCTGTCTGATCACTTTCGGCGCGACCCTGCAGGCCCGGTTCACCCTCACGGACATACCGCTGGACCTGTACGAGGCGATCGAGGTGGGGCGCCGAGCCGTGCAGGTCACCCGGGACGGAGATCCCGAACTGGCCGCGGGCCTGAACAATCTCGGGAACGCGCTCCGGATCCGCTTCGAATGGAAGGGTGCGCCGGCGGACCTCGACGAGGCGGTGGATCTCTGCCGCCGCGCCGTCGATATCGCGCCGGCCGGCCACCGCCACCACCTGATGTGCCTGACCAATCTCGGCAGGACGCTGCGCGCCCGGTTCGAGCGCACCGGGGCCGTCGCGGACCTCGACGAAGCGGTGGAGGCAGACCGCCGAGTGCTCCACGCCCACCCCGCCGACCACCCGGACCGGGCGATGCTTCTGCACAACCTCGCCCTCGCCCTCCACCGACGGTTCGAGCGCACCGGTGCGCCCGCCGTTCTCGACGACGCGGTGGCGATGGGCCGCGCGGCGGTCCATGCGGATTCGGATGGCTCACCCGAACTGGCGATGTACCTGGATACCCTCGCCAGTTGCCTCCGGTCGAGGTTCGGCCGCACCGGTGCTCGCGCCGACCTCGACGAGGCAGTGGCGAGTGACCGTCGAGCGTTACTGGTCGCTCCGGCCGGTGCGACCGTCGCAGCGACGATCATGACCAATCTCGGAATCACGCTCCAGCACCTGTTCCGGCAGACGGGCACCATGACCTACCTGGACGAAGCCGTGGAGATCGGCCGCGAGGCGGTGCGGGCCACCCCGGCCGGCGACCCGGGACTGGCCCTGCGGCTCAACAATCTCGGAAGTGCGTTGGTTCTCCGGTTCGACCGGGCCGGTCGGCCGGCGGATCTCGACGAGGCGATCGAACTCGGGCGCCGCGCCCTCGAGACCTCTGGAGACAGCAACTCCGAACATCCGGTATTTCTGAGCGGTCTGGGGCTGGCGCTGCGGACCCGGTTCAAATGGGCGGGTGCGCCGGCGGACGTATACGAGGCGGTCGAGGTCGGCCGCCGTGCGCTGGAGGCCACCCCGGCCCACCATCCGGATCGCGTGGGACGCCTGACCACACTCGCGACCGCCCTGCAGAACCAGGCCCGGCAGGCGGGAGTGAAGGCGGAACTGGACGAAGCGGTGGCGATCGCCCGGGAGGCCGTGGCGGCCACCCGGGAAGATCACCCCGAGCGCGCATTGTGCCTGAACAATCTCGGGGGTGCCCTGCTACTCCGGTTCGACCGGACGGGTGCACTTCCGGATCTGGACGAGGCGGTGGCGGTATGCCGGGCGGCGGTCCAGGCCACCCCCGGGGAGAATCCGAACCGGTTCCTCCGGCTGAACAATCTCGCGAACGCATTGCTGAGCCGATTCGAATGGGTGGGTGCGCAGGCGGACGTGGACGAGGCGATCGCCCTGCGCCGCGAGGTGCTGCGGGCCGTCGCCGATGACGACCCCAGGCTGGCGTTGTGCCTGAACAACCTCGGAAGCGCCCTGTGGCGCCGGTTCGCGAGGACGGGTGCGCCGGCGGATGTGGACGAGGCGGTCGCCGTCGGGCGACGGGCCGTCGGGGTGACGCCGTCCGGTCACAGTGCGATGGCCGATCGCCTGGCCAACCTCGGCACCATGCTGCAGAGCCGATTCGAGCGGACGGGCGCGGTCGCGGATCTGGACGAGGCCGTCACCGTCTGCCGGGAGGCGCTGCGGATCACGCCGCCCGCCGCGCCCGATCGATCCGCGAAACTGGCCGCGCTCGGGCTCGTGCTCATGACCCGGTTCCAGCGGACGAGCGCCGGCGCGGACGCGGACGAAGCCGTCGCGGTATGCCGCCAGGCGGTGCAGTCCCGGCCACCCGATCACCCCGGGCGCGCGCGGGTGCTGATCCAGCTCGGGAACGCCCTCCTGATCCGGTCCGGCCACGACCACACGGTACGGAATATGCGGGAGGCGGTGACCCCCCTACTGGACCTGGACGAGGCAGCGACGGTCTTCGGCGAAGCCGCGCGGTCGCCGGTGGCGCAGCCGTCGATCCGTATCCAGGCGGCTCGGACAGCCGCCGATCTGCTCTGGTCGGGCAGACAGGTCCGGGCGATGATGCTGGTCTTCAGCGCAGTCGGCCTGTCGCGGAGTCCGACCGGTTTCCGCGACCGCCGCCGTCGGGCGGCGGAGCTGCTGGACACGGCGGTCCGGCTGCTGCCCGAGGTGGCGCCACGCCGGTTGCAGCGACCGGATCAGCAGCACGCCCTGGGCGAGTACGCCGAACTGGCCGCCGACGCGGCCGCGCTGGCACTTCGGGACCCGTCGGCACCCACGGCCGAGCGTGGTGCGCCGGCGGTACGGCTGCTGGAGGCCGGCCGCGCGATACTGCTCGGGCAGGCACTGCAGGTCCGTGGCGATACGACCGACCTGGCAGATCGGCACCCGGACCTGGCCGCCGAATTCGTCCGGCTCCGTGAACTCCTCGACCACACCCCGGTGGCCGCCACCGGTATCGAACCGGAGTCCACGACCGACAACCGGCATCGCCTCGCGCGGGATTTCGACGAGTTGCTGACCCGGATCCGCACCCGGCCGGGGTTCACGGCCTTCGCGCTCCCACCGGACATCGACCGGCTGCTCGAACAGGCCGCCGAAGGCCCGGTGGTGCTGTTCAATATCAGCCGGCACGGTAGCGACGCTCTCCTGATGACCGTTTCCGGAATCCGAGTGCTGCCGATGCCGGGGCTGAACCGAGACGCCGTGGCCGAGCGGGTCGTTGCCTTCCGTCAGGCGCTGGCCGAGGCCGGCGGGGGCGCGACCGCGGCGCAGCGGCAGGCCGCGCAACGACGTCTGAGCGGGACCCTGGAATGGTTGTGGGACAACGCCACCGGCCCCGTTCTGGATGCCCTCGGTCACCGGCATCCGATGGCACCGTCCACGCCCGGCCCGCGGGTCTGGTGGATACCGGGCGGGTTGCTGGGGCAATTGCCGATCCATGCCGCCGGTCACCACCTCGACCCGCGCAAGAGAGGCGCGGTCCGGACCGTCATGGACCGCGTCGTCTCCTCCTACGTTCCGACCGTTGCCGCCCTGCGGCACGCCCGGCGGCGTGCGACCGGCGCCGATCGCGATATCGTGCGGCCGGCGCTGGTCGTGGCGATGCCGACCACGCCCGGAGTCCCCGGCCGCCTGCACGCCGTGCCCGCCGAGACCGCCGTGCTCGCCGCCCGCCTGCCTGCCGTGATCACACTGACCGAGCCGGAATCCGGCGCTGCCTCCGTACCGTCGACCGGCGGGCCGGTTCACCCGGACGGGGCAACCGGATCGGCCGGCGGGAACACTGTCGAATCGCCCACCAGGGACAGGGTTCTGCACCTCCTGCGTGAATGCTCGATCGCGCACTTCGCCTGCCATGGGATCAGCGATCCGGCCGATCCCTCGCGGAGCCGGTTGCTCCTGCACGACCACGCCACGGCCCCGTTCACCGTCGCCGCCCTGGCCCCGCTCGACCTCGGCCACGCGCGCCTGGCCTACCTCTCCGCGTGTGAAACCGCCGCCACCGGCGCCGAACTCATCGATGAGGCGATCCACCTCACCTCGGCCTTTCAACTCGCCGGGTTTCCGCAGGTCATCGGGACCCTCTGGACCGTCGACGACGAGACGGCCACCCAGATCGCCGACAGCTTCTATGCCGCGCTCACCGAGTCCGGCCGCGCGGCGCCCGATACCGACCGTGCCGCCCACGCCCTGCACGATGCCGTTCGCGCGGTGCGCGATACATTCCGCGCCACGCCGTCGCTGTGGGCCGCGCACCTGCACGCCGGGGCCTGATCGTGCCTGCCGGACCGGAGCCGGCCGTTCCTACCGGGATCCGGGATCGTCCAGCTGCTCGCGCAGGATATCGCCGTGGCCCGCGTGCCTGGCGAACTCCTGGATCATGGCGAGCAGGGTCCACCGCATGCTGACGGTGCCCTCGCGCGGGTTGTGCTTGGTGTCGTCGAGTGCGAAGCGGGACGCGATCGCACGGGACTGTTCGCCCGCGCGTTCGAACTCGGCGATCACATCGGCCAGCGTTTCGTCGTCGGCGACGGCGAAGGTGCCTTCGTCGCGGCGGGAATAGCCGTCGCATTCGGATTCGGTGCGTCCGGCCCAGAAACGCTGGAACCAGATTCGCTCGGCGGCGGCGGCATGCTTGACGAGGGAGATCGGCGTGGTCAGGGAGGTCACGAGCCGGCGGCGGGCCGCGGTCTCGGACAGGCCGCGGACGGTCGCGACGAGTGCGGCGCGGTTGTCGTCGAGCATGCTCTCGAGGAGGACGCGCTCGGTGCCGGTGGTTATTCCGTGGGTGCCCATGACATATGGCTCCTGTCTTCGGGGTCGGTTCGGGCCCGTCCGGTGTGTGCCGGACGGGTTCGATGAGGGGTGAGAGGGGCCGTCGGTCCACGGGACGGCAGTGAGACTTCCGGTGGGAGAGGAACCGAGAAGGTGTGTCGAGTCGCCGGCCCGGAGACGGGCGGGGAGCGATAGGGGACCGGTTGCGCCGAGACCGTGGTCCGGGCCGATCGAAGAGCGCTACGGCTCGAAGGAAGCATAACGCACAGACGGCGATTCGGCCGTGCCGAATCGCCGTCTACCCGGTGCGCCGGACTCCGGCGCCGATCGGGCCGGAGGTGGGCCGGACTAGAGAACTGCCTTGAAAACCAGCGTCACCACCGCGGCCGCGACCGCGAGAGCCACCGAGATCGCGCCCCAGACGGGGCCGGTGCGGGCCCAGGGGCGGCCGGAATCCACGGACAGCCGGCCGGGGCCGGTGAAGGCGACCGCCAGGGCGACGACCGCGAAGAGCAGGCCCAGCTCGTAACCGCCGAGCAGCCCTTTGTGGAAGCCGGTATCGACGATGACGAGGGCGGTGCCCAGGACGATGGCCGCGGCCAGCGGGGTGAACGCGCCGAGGGTCAGCAGCAGTCCGCCCGCGAGTTCACTGAGACCGGCCATGGTGCCGAACACGCTGCCGGGATGGAAGCCCATCTTCTCGAAACCGGCGTTGTTGGCGGTCAGGCCGTCCCCGCCGAACCAGCCGAACAGCTTCTGGGCGCCGTGCGCGGCGAACAGGAGTCCGAACGCCGCCCGCAGGATCAGCAGACCGATATCGGCGGATGCGGTTCGATCCGGAGTTGTGGTGTCGCCGGCGCGGTCGAGCGTCGAAGTGGCAGTCATGGGAACCCCTCATCATCGGTATTTCATCGGCCACGGCAGCGAACGACCCGTGATCAACTCCGTGGAAAGGTAATCCTAACCTTGGTTCGGTGGGTTTCGGGGTGCCAGCGGGTGCGCGCGCTCGAATGATGATGTGGCCGACGCTGTTTCCGGCATGATTCACCGTGATGGGGCCGCTGCCGGGCAAGGCCGGGCTACCATAGCCCGGTGAACGGTCTCGGTGAATCGGCCACGGCGGCGAAAATAATCGGCGCCGTGGTGGAGATCGTCGAGTCCGACGGCTACGACGCGGTGCAGCTGCGTACGGTCGCCAAACGCGCCCGGGTCTCGCTGACCACGATCTACCAGCACTACAGCAACCGCGACGCGTTGATCCTGGCGGCCGTCGAGAGGTGGATGGCCGACAACTCCTATACCGAGCTGGCCTCGCCGCCGCCGGACGAACCACTGGATCGCGGTCTGATGCGCCTGATCGAGGGCGTATTCCAGCCGTGGGAGCGCAGTCCGCGGATGGCCGAGGCCTTTTACTACGCCCGCGTCACCCCGGGTGGGCACAGGCTGGACAGTCAGGGCTTCGATGCGGTGGTCCCGGCGGCCGCCGAGCTTCTCGACGGGCTGGACCCGGACTATGTCGCCGATATCGCGCTGGTCATGATCAACCTCTGCTATGCGATGGTCGGCCGGCTGGTCGACGGTTCCGCCGACGTCCCCACCATCCTGTCGTCGATCGCGCGGGTACTGCACCGGCTCACCAGCGATAATTCCCGGCTGGCGGTGCGCAGGCCGTCCGGCGAGGGCACGGGCGGGCTGGATTCCGCGCTGCTGTCGCCGTATACGCCGCGCCCCGGCCGGCAACCGGCGGGCGCGGCACCCTCGGAATAGGGATTATCTCCGGCGGTTCGCCGGCCAGAAGGTCTCTTCGTTTTCGGTGGGCCCGCACTCGGCTCCCGCGGCCTCCAGGGCGCGGCGCTTGAATGCCAGGCCGGCGAGGCTGACGCGATGGCGGGTGAGCGCGGCGTCGGCATCCGGTTCGGCGGGGGTGCCGCCCCACAGGTAGGTGTGCTCGGTCCCGCGATCGAGCCGACTGCGCACCGCATCCCGGACCCGGAGATCGGCGGAGTACATCTCGGCGCATACCGCGAGTTCGTCGATATCGGCCGCCCAGTCGGCGCGGCTCAGGGTTTCGTCGAGATCCAGCACTGTCGCGCCGACGATCTCGAGGGCTCGTGTCCCCTCGTGTCCCGCGGTGAGCGCGATGGTCTCCCAGCCCGCGGTGGTCCGGTCGAAGAGCCAGCCGCCCAGCCGGAGCACGGCCGCGGCCGCGGAGGGTGTGACGATCACGATTCGGCTACGCAGCGGGCGCGGCCTGGGTGACCGTTTCCGGGTAGTGGGGGCGGCGGTAGCGGGGCCGTCGGATACAGCGAGTCGAACTGTCATAAGTGCCATTCCGTCCTGATCGAACTGCTCTGCTGTATGACACGGCCGGTTCGCGTGGGCCGGATCCCGCGCGAACCGATATCGGTCGGCAGCCCGGCTCCGTGCTGGTCCAGCGCCCGGCCGCCGCACTCAGCAGCATGACGGTAACAAGGTTATCCGCAGTTCGTGGCGTATTCGGCGGAGTCGGTCCGATTCCGGCCGATACTCCGCCGACGCCGCAGGTGGCAGGTCAGTTCCAATTGTCGATTTCGACGTCGTCGGGCGCCGGGGCGCCCCGGCCCGTTTCACCCAGAGACTTCAGGCTCAGGAGGAAGGTCGCCCATTTGGTGCTGCAGTGGTACATGAACTCCACCGGCTCGCGCCAGTCCGTGTGCTCGAAGAGGACGACGGTCCAGTCGCCGGAGCGGTCGAGCTTCCAGTCGATATGAGTGCCGATCCATTCGTCGGGTCCCCCGACGACCTCCCAGCGGATACGACGGTCGGGTTCGAGATCGCGGACCTCCATATCGAAGCCGTCGGCTCCGAAGCGGAACTCCAGTCGTCCGCCGAGTTCGTCACCGGTCCCGGTGGTGTCGGTGGTCCACCATCCGGCGAGGCCGTCGGTGGTGGTGAGGGCCTTGTAGACGTCGGAGGGGGAGGTGCGGATTCCCACTCTGTGCAGGATGTTCACCATGATGTGTCCTCGTTTCGGTGCGGGTGTTCGCGGATTTCACTGCTGAGCGGACCGCCGGTCCTGTTCGCGCTGGATGGCTTCGGCGATCCGCTTGATGCGCTGCAGGCGCGCGTCCCAGGCCGCGCCGACCGAGGCGAGCTGGGCGACGGCGCGGGCGAGCTGGGCCTCGTCCACCCGGTATCGACGCTCCCGGCCGGCGGGGGTGGCGTGGACGAGTCCGACGCGGTGGAGTACGGCCAGATGTTTGGCGACGGCCTGGCGGGTCACGGGAAGTTGCCCGCTGAGGCCGGTCGCCGTGCCCTCGCCCTCGGCGAGGAGCAGGTCGAGCATGCGGCGGCGGGTCGGATCGCCGACCGCCGACCACAGATCGTCGTCGACGGTGGCGCTCATGGGGTCGACACCAGACCGGCCAGGTAGTCGCCGAGCCGCGGGAGGTAGAAATCCCAGCCGTCGGTATGGGCGCGGTACTGCTCTTCCAGGACGGCGGCCTCCCAGCCCATTTCCCGGAAACCGGTTTCGGTGAGCCTGATCCGGGTGCCGGTGCCGGCGGGGACGAGTTCGAAGGTCACCAGGAGCGACGATTCGGTGTCGTCCACGGCGTCCGGGTAGCGCCAGCGGAAGGCGAACACCCGCGGCGGTTCCGAGGTGATGACCTTGATCGGGGAGACGTCCTCGCGCTCGCCCCAGACGAGTTCGCCGACGGATCCGGGGGAGGGATCGAAGGTGGCGCCGTCGGTCCACCATTCCGAGATGTGCTCGGGTCTGCTGACGACCTCGAAGACGATCTCGGGCGCCGCGTCGACATGGATCTCACGTTCGATGCTCCCGTATTCCATGATCACTCCTCTACATGCAACGTTTGGTTGCGTTACACGGTAGGCGATCCTTCCGTGTAACGCAACTACTGGTTGCGCAATGTGGGAGGTACGGCCCTGCGGGCGGCGTACCCGGTGGGAGTCGGCCGTCGGGTGTGGAGGAAAGTGCGATCGGCCTCGCCGGGTGCGAGGATCTGCGCTATGAGTGGATCCAATCGGGTGCGCCTGCAACCTGTCGCGCAGGGCGCCGCGGTCACCCAGCTCGAGCTGTTCTTCGACCTGGTCCTCGTCTTCGCGCTGACCAAGGTCACCGATCTGGCCGCCGACGAGACGACCGCGAAGAACATGCTGCGCGCACTGCTGGT
The DNA here is from genome assembly GCF_055586645.1 of Nocardia sp. NPDC049935. Taxonomy (NCBI): domain Bacteria; kingdom Bacillati; phylum Actinomycetota; class Actinomycetes; order Mycobacteriales; family Nocardiaceae; genus Nocardia; species Nocardia sp. NPDC049935. Next base: position 1,146,627 of record NZ_JBVJHV010000001.1, read on the forward strand.
GCTCGCGGTGATGTGGTGGGTCTGGATCGCCTACAGCTGGCTCGGCAATGTGGTGCGGGCCGACGAGGGACTGGCCCGGGTGGCGATGTTCGTCGCCATGGGCGCCGCGTTCATCGCGGCCCTCACCATTCCGGAGGCGTTCCACGATCTGCCCGGCGGCTGGTTCGGGCCGCTGGTGTTCGCCATCGCCTACCTGGTGGCCCGGCTGGTGCACCTGGTGATGTTCTGGCTGGCCAGCGCCTCGGATCCGGGCCTGCGCGAGCAGGTGGTCCGGTGGGGGCTGGGATCGATCACCATCGGGACCGCGCTGCTGGTCATCGCGGCGATGACCTCCGGCGCCGTGCAGATCGCGCTGTGGATCGCGGCCATCGTCGGCGATATGCTCTGGACCCTGCTGGCGGGCGAGGGCTGGCGGGTGAACTCGGCCCGGCATTTCTCGGAACGCTACGGATTGATCATCATCGTGGCGCTGGGCGAGTCGATCGTCTCGATCGGGATCGGTGTCGCGGCGCTACCCATCTCCTGGCCGATCACCCTCGGATCGCTACTGGGGCTCGCCATCTCGGGGCTGCTCTGGTGGGCGTATTTCGATGTCGCGGCGCTGTCGGTGGAACACGCGCTGGCCGCCGCCGACGGTGACCGGCAGATCAAGATCGCCAGGAACAGCTACACCTACTGGCATTTCCCGATGATCGTCGGAATCATCGCGCTGTCGCTGGGTTTGAAGAAGGTGCTGTACTACGTCGGTGACAGCTCGCATCACTCGCTCACCGACGCGCTGTACGGTATTCCGCTCTTCGCGCTGTACGGCGGTGTGGCGCTCTACCTGATCGGCCTGGTGGGCTGCAAAGCGTATGCGACGGGACAGGTCACGATATCGCGGGTGGTGGCCGTCGTCGTGCTGTTCGCCCTGATTCCGCCGGCGGCCGCACTGCCGGCGCTGGCCTCGCTGTCGATCCTGTGCGCGGTACTGGTGGTGCTGATCGGCTGGGAGACCGTCCGTTTCGCGCAACCGCGCGAGGAGATCCGGCACGGCGAGCACTGACGACCGCGGCGCCGGGAGCAGCGAGTTCGCTTTTGTTCGGGCAAATCTGACCTGATCACGTTTCGATCACGCGGACGCGGGTATCAACGTGAGGTCGAGCCGATCACCGAGCCGATTGGGACGCCCGAGGAGCCCAGATGAACGATACGACCGCTGTCGCGGCGCCGAGCCGGACCGCCACCGCACCCAGCCCGTCGCGGTCACGCCGTGGCGGCGACAGTTACGACGACATCGAACCCTGGTTCGAGAAGATGGAGGCCCTTGCCCCGGACGATCCGCACCGGCGGGAGCTGCGGGACCACATCCTGCACCTGAGCCTGCCGCTGGCCGAACACATCGCGCGCCGTTTCACCGGCCGCGGTGAGGCCTTCGACGATCTGCTCCAGATCGCGCGCGTCGGACTGGTGCACGCGGTGGACCGCTTCGACACCGGCCGGGGCAGTTCGTTCCTCTCGTTCGCGGTACCCACGGTGATGGGTGAGGTGCGCCGCCACTTCCGCGATCACACCTGGGCGGTGCGGGTGCCCCGCAGCACCAAGGAACTGCATCTGCGGGTGGGACCGGCCACCGAGGAGCTCTACCAGCGGCTGGGCCGGATGCCGACCGCGCGCGAGATCGCGACGGAGCTCGACGTGGAACTGACCGACGTCACCCAGGCGCTCATCGCGGGCAACGGGCACACCAGCAACTCCCTCGACGCCACCGTGCGGGACCAGGACGACGACAGTGCGCCGCCGGCCGTACTGGCCCGGCTGGGCAGCGAGGAACCCTGCTACGAACTGCTCGAGGACGCCATGACGGTGCGTCCGCTCATCGAGGCGCTGCCCCGGCGTGAGCGTCAGGTACTCGTGTGGCGGTTCTTCGGCGGACTGACACAGGTGCAGATCGCCGAGCGGCTCGGGATTTCGCAGATGCAGGTATCGCGCATTCTGGCCAAGACGCTGAAGACATTGCGCGAGCAGGCGCTGGCCGACGAAGACGAATACGCGCCGGCCGCCTGACCGCGGCCGGGTTCCGGCGGTCAGGACGCGTCGCCGGAGGCGGGCAGTTCCACGATGAAGTGGGCCCCGCCGAGGGCTCCGGTTCCACAGCGGATGGTGCCCCGGTGGCGTTCGATGACATCGCGGACGATGGCCAGTCCGAGCCCGGCACCGCCGTCGTCGCGGCTGCGGGCATCGTCGAGCCGGACGAAACGCTGGAAGATTCGCGCCCGATCGGCCTCGGGTACGCCCGGCCCGTCGTCGGCGACGGTGACCACCGCGGTGTTGTGTCCGCGGGTCAGCTCCACTCGCACCGTGGTGGCGGCGTGACGCTGCGCGTTGTCGACCAGATTGCCGAGGACCCGGGCGAGCTGGGTGCGGCTGCCGAGAACGGTGATCGGCGTATCGGAGGCCGCGAAGCCGACCGGGATCCGGTCGGCGGGGCGACGGTCGAGTTCACCGCGGATGAGCTCGGTCAGCGCCACCCGTTCGCTGCGCGGCTGCTCACCGGCGTCGAGCCGGGCCAGGAGCAGTAGATCCGCGGCCAGATGTTCCAGCCGGACCGTGTCCTCGAGCAGTCCGCCCGGTTCGAGCAGCCCCGGATGCGCCTGCGCGACCTCGAGCTGGGTCCGCAGGCTGGCGATCGGACTACGCAGTTCGTGGGCCGCGTCGGCGATGAAACGACGCTGCCGCTGCGCGGATTCCTCCAGGGCGGCGAGAGTGTCGTTGGTGGTGATGGCCAGCCGCGCGATCTCGTCGCGGGACGCGGGTTCCGGAACCCGGCGCGACAGGTCGCCGTGCATGATTTCGGCGAGTTCGGTACGGATCGCCTCCACCGGGCGCAGCGCCCGACGGGTCACCAGCCAGGTCACCGCGGCGACGAGCACGAGCAGCAGCGGCAGACCGGTCAGCATGGCCGCGCGCGCATCGGCCACCGCGCTGTCGGCGGTATCCAGCGAGGTCCCGGCGTACACGGTGACCGGCCGGCCGTCGGGTGCGGTACCGGCGAGCGCGGCGACCCGGAATCGGTCGGTGGTGGTGGGGTCGTCCACGGCGAGCTCGACATCACCGAACACGGCCTCGGTCGCCGCCGACGCGATCCCGGCGTCGTCGCCGGTGCCGGGTGCCGCGGCCCCGACACCGGCGGCTGTACCGCCGGGCGCCGTCTCGTCGTCCTCGTCGCTGTCTTCGTCCTCGTCGAACTGCTCGGCATCGTCGTCGTCCTCGTCGGCGGCATACGGGCCGAACCCCGCCATCGGTGGGCTGCCGCGCAGTTCCTCGTCGGCGGCCAGTACCCGACCGTCCATCGAGACCACCTGTACCGGTTCGTCTTCCGGATCGGGCAGGCGGAGCCGGTCGAGCGCGGTTCCGGCGTCCAGTTGGGCGACGATATCGCGACCGGTGTGTTCGGCCTGCAGGCTCGCGCTCTCCACGAGATTGCCGCGCAGGGCCGTGAGAACCAGGAGCCCCGCCGCGCCGAGTCCGGCGGCGACCACCGCGGTCGCGCCGAGAGTCGTGCGCGCCCGGACCGAACGCCACCGCGATGCGCGCTCAGCCACGGTCGGCGGCCAGCCGGTATCCCGCGCCGCGGACCGTCAGGATGGTCCGGCAGCCGAAGGGGGCGTCGATCTTGCGGCGCAGGGTGCTGATGTAGACCTCGACGATATTCGGATCGCCGTCGTAGGCGAAGTCCCAGACATGGTGCAGGATATCGGCTTTCGAGACCACCTCGCCCGCGCGCACCGCCAGGTGCTCCAGGACCGCGAATTCCTTCGCGGTGAGCGATACTTCGCGGTCACCACGGAGACACTGCCTGGTGGCGGGGTCGACGACCAGATCGCCGATACGCAGCACCCGGCTGCCGCCACGGGTGCGGCGGCGCAGCAGCGCGCGGATACGTGCCAGCAGCACCACGTACGAAAACGGTTTGCAGAGATAGTCGTCCGCGCCGGTGTCGAGACCCTCCGCTTCGTCGTATTCGCCGTCCTTCGCGGTGAGCATCAGGATCGGGGTCTCGTGTCCGGCGGCGCGCACGGTGGAGCACACCCGGTAGCCGTTCATCCCCGGCAGCATGATGTCGAGGATGATCAGGTCGTAGTCGGTACCGGTGGCGCGGAGCAGGCCTTCGGCGCCGTCGTGGACGACATCGACAGCGAAACCCTCCGCGGACAAACCCTGGGCGAGCGCGAGAGCAAGACGCTTCTCGTCCTCCACGATCAGCAGGCGCATCCCCCAAGACTGTCAGACCCGCCTGAAATGATCTTCAGGTTGCTTCAGGTGGGCTTCAGCTGCGCGCTGCCACAGTGGTGATCGCAGTCGGGAAGGGCTGCTCTACAGGAGGTTTCACCATGGCATCTGTCTTCCGTCGCGCGTTCACCGGATTGCGCTGGCTGCTCGTCGGCGCGGCGGTCGCGGCCTTCACCGCGATCGCCTCGCTCGCCGTCGCCGGAGTAACCCTCGGCCACGGACCGCAAGCGCAACCGGACACGACCGGCGGCTGGTCGCTGGTCGCCGATCCCGGTATCGACCGGCAGCAGGCCATGGATACCGCCGCGGCGGCGGTCGCGGGCAGCCGGGCGGTATCGGCAGAATTCGAGACCGAACACGGCGCCCCGCGGTGGGAGGTCGAGGTCGTCACCCCCGACGGGCGGGAATTCGAGGTGACCGTCGACGCCGCGACCGGGCGGGTGGTGGGGTCCCCTGTTCCCGACTGAGCGCCGGGTCGCCGATCGTCGCCGCACCCGGCCGGTGATCGGCGACCGGGCCCGGTCCGGCACTAGACTCGCGACCACTGTTGCCGCGAAATGCCGGACTCGAACAGGAGATGACCCGCCGATGACGATGATCCAGCTGGCTGCTCCCGACGGTGATATCGCCGCGCACCGGGAAGCCCCGGAGGGCCCCGGGCCGTGGCCGGGAGTGGTGGTGCTCCACGATGCCGTCGGTCTCACCGCCGATACCCGGCGTCATACGCGGATGCTCGCCGACAACGGATATCTGGCCTTGGCGCCCGATCTGTTCGCCCGGGGCGCACGCTGTGTGCCGGGGGTTTTCCGTGATCTGCTGTTCACCGGTGACGGCCGGGCGGTGCGCGATATCCTCGCCGCGCTGGACCGGTTGCGCAACGATCCGGCGTGTACGGGCAAGGTCGCGGTGGCGGGCTTCTGTATGGGTGGCGGATTCGCCCTGCTGACCGCGCCCCGGGGTTTCGACGCGGCGGCGCCGTTCTATCCGACCAGCCGTGGCAATTACGCCGAGATGCTGCGGGGGAGCTGCCCGATCGTGGCGAGTTACGGTCGGCTGGATCCCATCAATATCCACCGGGCCGAACGGATGGAGCGGGTGCTCGACGAATACGGCGTTCCGCACGATGTGAAGACCTATCCGGGGGTCACCCACGGGTTCGCGAACCGGCTTCCGGTCGAACCGGTGATCCGGGTGACCGGGCTCGGATACGACGAAGAGGCCAGCGGCGACGCGTGGCGGCGGGTCTTCGCCTTCTTCGACGCCCATCTGGGGTCGCCGGGCTGATCGTGGCGGAGGTGTTCCCGGTCCCGGGAGCGGGTGGGAAATTCGAACCGCTGAATATCGTACCGTCACCTAACGGTGAATGGCCGCGAATGGGTCGCGGTCGCCGGTACGGAGGTGGATCGATATGTCCAACAACTTCTTCGGCTTCATGCTGATGTTCCTCGGCATGATGATGATGCTGAACTGACAGCCGGCCCGGGCGGTGCGGCCGGATTTCCCAGGACGGAGGTTCGGGTGTGCCCGCAGGTCGCGTGAGCGTCGCCGGGGGAGCGTTGCGGCTGGACGGGGCGCCCTGGTGGCCCGCCGGCCTCGACGCCTATCAGCTCGCGACGGACTGGTCGGTCAATCGCGGCTGCGGTGCGCAGGTCGATCTCGACCGTTATTTCGCCGCACTGCCCGCGCGGTCGCTGACGCGCTTCAACGCCTTCGAAGCGCTGGCCACCGAGGAAGCGACCGGCACCCGGAACTGGTCGGCCGTGGACGCGGTGTTCACCGCGGCCCGGCGGCACGGGCAACTGGTGATCCCGGTGCTGACCGCGCAGGACGGCGCCTGCGAGGACGAGATCTACAAACAATACGACTGGTACACCGGAGGCTGGCAGACCCGGCCGCACGGAATCGCCGCCTCCTTCCGGGAATGGCTGATCGCCGCGGTATCGCGGTGGCGGGATTCGCCCGCCCTCGCCGCCTGGGAGATCATCGGCGAGCCCGAGCCCGGCCGCTGTCCCGGGGGTGATTGCGCGGCGGCCGCGCGGGTCTGTCCCCCGGACGCGGCGGTGGTGCTGCGCACCTTCATGGACGAGGCCGGGGCGCTGGTGCGTGCGGCCGCACCCGGGGTGCCGATCACCGCGGGTCTGCTGGGTGGCGGCCAATGTGGTTCCGCCGGAGACGAATACGGCTATCTGGCCGAATCGCGGTTCGTCGATATTCTGCAGTACCACGACTATCACGCCGACGGGGTGCCGCTCCCCGGCGACCGGTGGAACGGGCTGGCCCGCCGGATAGCGCAGGCCCGGGCGGCGGGTAAAGCGCTACTGGTCGGCGAAATCGGCCAGTACGCCGATGGTTCGGACTCCTCCCTGCGGCGGCGGGCCGCCGATATCGATCGCAAGATCGCCGGGCAGCGCGCCGCCGGGACGGCGGGTGCGCTGCTGTGGGCGTTCGTCCCCGATCCGCGAACGGGTCCCCGAACCTATGACATCGGTCCGGCCGATCCGCTCTTCGAGGTGCTCGCCCGGCACAACGCCGTCCATCCCGCCGCCGCGCGCGGCGGCGGTTACCCTCGGACCCGTGGCCGATAACCGGACGATGCGAGAGCTGATGCTGGCGGGGGAGCCCTACCTCGCCGACGACCCGGAACTGCGGGAACTGAGTCTGCGGGCGATGGATCTCATGGAGGCCTACAACGCCACGCCGATGCGGGAGGTCGCGCGCCGTCGTGCGCTGTTGACCGACCTGCTCGGCGCGGTGGGTGAGGACACCGAGATCAGGCCGCCGCTGCGGGTGGACTACGGCACCCGGATCCGGATCGGGTCGGGGAGTTTCGTGAACTTCGGGCTGGTGGCCCTCGACGTCGCGGCGATCACGATCGGTGACGATGTCCAGATCGGCAGCAATGTCCAGCTACTGACACCCACGCATCCGCTGGACCCGGTGCGCCGGCGCGCGAAATGGGAGGCCGCGCAACCGATCACCATCGGCGACAACGTCTGGCTCGGCAGCGGGGCGATCGTTCTGGCCGGAGTGACGATCGGCGCCGACACCGTGGTCGGTGCCGGCGCCGTGGTCACTCGCGATCTGCCCGCCGGTGTGGTGGCGGTGGGCAATCCCGCCCGGGTGATCCGCACTCTCGACGACGGCGGCGATACCCGGGCCGAGCCCGCGGAACTCACATAGCGGGAAGTTGCTCGCCCTGGACCACCTGGATATCGAGTTCCAGTTTGACCGTGGTGCCCACCGCGGCCACCCCGGCCCGGACCACCGCGTTGTAGTCGATGGCGAAATCGTTGCGGTGCAGCAGCGTTTCGGCGTGGAAGGCCGCCCGGACACCGCCCCAGGGATCGGCGCCGAAGCCACCGAAGGTCACGTCGAGATCGACCTGCCGCCGCTGTCCGTGCAGGCTCAGCTCGCCGGGCATCACCCAGGTGTCGGCCCCGGTACGGCGCAGGCCGCGGCCGGTGAACGCGATAACCGGATACTGTTCGACGTCCAGGAAATCCGCCGAGCGCAGATGATCGTCACGCATGGTGATCCCGGTATCGATACAGGCGGCCTTGATCTCGGCGTATCCGGAGGACCGATCGAAGGGCTCGGCGATATCGATCCGCCCGCCGACATCGGGGAACCGGGCCTTGATACTCGAGATGCCGAGGTGGCGCGCGGTGGCGATCACCGTCGAATGCACGGGATCGATGGTCCAGGGCCCGGCCGGCGGGAGCGCCACGGTCTCCACGGCGGAGACGAGGGTGATCTCGCCGAGCGACCCGGTACCCGTCGCGGATATCTGGGCGGTGCGGGCCAGCGGCTGATAGCCCGGCGCGGTGAGGACGGCGGTGTGAATGCCCTGGGGCAGGGCCTCGGTGGCCACCGTGCCGGTCTCGTCGGCGACGACCCGGGCGATCTGATGTCCGGTGGCGTCGGTGACGGTGAGTACCGCGCCGGCCAGTGGCCAGCTCTCGGGGGTGCGGATGCGGGCGGTCAGTCCGGTCATGCGTGGTCCTCGTTTCCGTATCCGAGCCGGATGTCGTAGCCGGCTTCCTCACCGGTGACGTTCACCTGCCCGGTGACCGGCGGGTAGCCGCGGGCGACCACCGTGTACTGCCCTTCGGGCAGGTCGGTGACCACGTACCGGCCGTTCTCGTCGGTGCGCACGGTCGCGACGACATCACCGGTCGCGTCCAGCACCGTCACCTGGATATCGGTGGCGACGCGTCCGCCCTCGGCGCCGGCCGAGCCGGTGAGTACCGCCATCGGGGCGAGTTCGATGTCGTGGCGCAGCATGCCGGTATCGGGCACGGTGAGCGCGCTGGCGTTGGGGCGCATATGGTGTGCGACCGCGACCAGCGTGTAGACACCCGGCACCACGCCGTGGCACAGGTAGGCGCCGTCGGTTCCCGAGGCGGCCGAGGCCACGACCTCGCCGCGCTGATCGGTCACCGTGACCGTGGCCCCGGCCAGCGGTTCACCGCCGCGCGCCGAGCGCACCACGCCGGAGAGTTCGCCCAGTCCCGACAGAGTGAGGTCCAGCCGCGCGAGCTGTCCGTTGACCGCCACATTGATCGCGGCGGGCCGGTGCCCGGCCGCGGAGGCGATGAGTACGTAGTTCCCGGCTCCCGGGGCGCCGATGGTGTAGCTGCCGTCGCCGCCGCCGATCGCCCGCGCGACCTGATGTCCGCGCTGGTCGATCAGGGTGAGCGCGGCACCGAGGACAGGGCCGCCGTCGTCCCGGGTGATCCGGCCCTCGAGCGCCGCGGATTCCGGAGATCCACCCGTGCTCGCGCCCGCCGACAGGGTCGTCGTCGCGGGCGCGCCCGCGCCGTACACGCCGTGGCCGTTCTGCCCGGTGGTCGCCGGACCGGCCATGGCGCCGACCGGTACCGGTACCGGTTCGGCCGGTGTGCCGTCGGGCCGCCGCTCTCCGCCGGCCTGCGCGCCCACCGGTTCGGGGACGTTGTACGGGGTGGTGTCGAGACCGGAGAGGTCGTCGGGCACCCGGTCTTTCGCCGGATCGGCGGTCATCGGATCGGCGACCGCGGCCGCGGGGTCGGCCACCGGTTCGATATCGATGGTGCGCCGCAGGGGGCGGTTCGGCAGCAGGATGGCGGCGATGAGCGCCACCACCGTCGCGATCGCGGCGATGAGGAAGATCCGCCCGGTGGCGTCGCCGTATGAGAAGCGCACGATCTCGGCGATGGGCGCGGGCAGCGCCTTCAGGTCGAGATTGCCGCTGCCGGAGGACGAGCCCGTGGGGATGCCCAGTTCGGCGAATCGTGCACTGGACAGTTCGGCCACCCGGGTGGCCAGGACGGAGCCGAGGACCGAGACGCCGATGGCGCCGCCGAAGGTGCGGAAGAAGGCGACGCTGCTGGAGGCGGCGCCGATGTTCTGAACGCTGACGGTGTTCTGGACGGCAAGCACGAGGTTCTGCATCATCATGCCGACGCCCGCGCCGGTGAGGGTGATGAAGGTACCGATCAGCCACATATTGGTGGCGTGGTCGACCGTGGACAGCAGCCCGAATCCGACCACCAGCAGCGCGGCGCCGGAGACCACGAACGGCTTCCATTTGCCGAACCGGGTGATCAGCGCACCGGAGGTGACCGACGCGACGAGCATGCCCGCGACCATCGGCGAGGACAGCAGCCCGGCGGCGGTGGGGGAGTAGCCGCGGGCGGTTTGCAGGTACTGGCCGAGGAAGGTGGTGGCCCCGAACATGCCGACGCCGACGGCGATGGAGGCGATGATGGCCAGCGCGGTGGTGCGTTCGGTGACGATCTTCAGCGGGATCACCGGATCCTTGACCCGCGACTCCACCAGCACGGTGGCGAGCAGCAGCAGGACACCGCCGCCGACGTACAGCGCGGATTCGGTGGACCACCACTCGTAGTAGCCGGCCTTACCGGCGAAGGACACCCAGATCAGCAGGACCGAGACGCCCGCGGTGAGCAGCAGGGCTCCGGGCCAGTCGATGGATACGTCGTCCTTGCGCGTCGTGGGCAGTCGCAGCGTGTGCTGCAGCAGGAACAGCGCGATCACGGCGAGCGGGATGCAGATGTAGAAGCACCAGCGCCAGCCCAGCGGGCTGTCGACGATGACGCCGCCGAGGATGGGTCCGCCGGTCATGGAGACGGCCATGACCGCGCCCATGTAGCCGGAGTAGCGGCCGCGTTCGCGCGGCGGGACGATGCTGCCGATGATGGCGACGACGAGGGCGGTCAGTCCGCCCATGCCGACGCCCTGGAGGGCGCGGGCGGCGAGCAGGAGTCCGACGTTGTGGGCGAGTCCGGCGATGACCGAGCCGATGACGAAGATGACGATGGCGGTTTGGACCAGGGTCTTCTTGTTGAAGAGGTCGGCGAGTTTGCCCCAGATGGGGGTGGAGGCGGCGTTGGTGAGCAGGGCGGTGGTGATGACCCAGGCGTAGGCGGTTTGGGAGCCTTGTAGGTCGGCGATGATGGTGGGTAGGGCGTTGGCGACGATGGTGGTGCTGAGCAGCGCGGTGAACAGCGCGGCCAGCAGGCCTGTCATCGCTTCGAGGATCTGGCGATGGCTCATGGCGAGCGGATCGCGAGAGGCTGCGGGCGCCTCGGTGTCAGACATCGGCTCTCTCTTTCGAAACCTGCGAATTCTCGTCCGGTACGCCACAGCGGTCGCCGGAATCGGTGGCATTGAGGGAATTACGGAGTCGGCGTACGGCCAGGAACGCCTGTTCGGCGTCGTCCTCGCTCCAGTCGCCGAGCGTCTCCTGCAGATGGCGGGTATGGATATCCCGCGCGTGGTGCAGCAGGTTCTGCCCGTCGCCGCTGAGCTCGACCAGTGCGGCCCGGCCGTCACTGGGATCGGCTCGTCTGCTGATATATCCTGCGGCGGCCAGTTCCGTGATGTGCCTGCTCATGGCCGACGCGGTGATGCGCAGATCGCTCGCGAGATCGACCTGCCGGCACGGGCCCCTCGTCTCGAGGGTGGTGAGGACCCCGAGAGCCCCGGGCAGGAGCTCGCCGGCGTCGGAGTGGGCCAGTGCCGACCGCAGTGCCCGGCTGATCTGGAACATCTCGCCGAGGAGTTTCTGCGCGGTGGCGGCTGAGACGGTCACGACGACTCCAAGACAGTGATTAGTTTCTTTCGGTAATCAACAATATATCGGTTGCTTGCGCTAATCAACTATCGGGGTGGGCGGTGAATGTGCAGGTAGCCGCAGTTTTTCGGACATTTGGGATGATCGTGGCGCGGTGTGTGGGCCGGGCCGGCACGCGTGCGGGAACGGTGACAGCGGCTGCGGCGGGCGCGAATGCGCCGGGCCGGAGGAGCGTCGGGGCCGGTCATCGGGGCATTTGCCGCCGCTTCGCCGGGGATCGCCGGGTCCGCGCCCGGACAACGAAAAGGCCGCCTCGACGTGGTGATCGGTATCACCTTCGGCCGAGGCGGCCGGGGAACGGAACGGCGGGGTGGCAGGCGATGTGCCGCCCGGCCGCCCCGCCGGGTGGGATCAGTCGATCGTGCAGCCGGAAACCGGTTTGCCCGCCAGTCGATCGAGCAGATAGGTGATCGCGTTGTCCGGGCCGAACCCGTCGATCATCTCGGGACCGAAATGGTTGGGGATGGTGGTGCCGGGCAGGATGGGCGGCAGGTCGTTGGTGCGGAAGGTGACCGTCGCGCCCTGTCCGCACCAGTCGTCGGCCAGTCGCCGGGCCTGGTTGTAGGGGACGGTGTCGTCGTTGAGGCCGCTGGTGATCAGCACGGGGGTGGCCGGTGCGCGGCTTCCGAGCCGGAGTTCGGACAGCGCCGGAGCGGCCTCGGGGATCTCGTTCAGATGCTCGGTGAGCGAGCGTCCGTCGACGGTCAGCGAACTCGTTTTCATGAACGGGTGGTGGGTGATGATGTCCCCGATGCACATATCGCTCAGCTCGGCGAGTGTGGCCCGCCCGGCCGGGCCGGTGACGCGGTCCACCGCCTTCTGCAGATCGGGGTAGCGGGCCAGCAGGCCGTTGACGGCGAATCCGATGGCGCCGCCGATGAGCGCGCCGTCGATCCGCTTCAGGATCTCGGCGAGATCGGCGACCGGGCCGCCGGCCCAGGTGCCCCGCAGGTTCAGTTCCGGTGCGTACTCGGTCTGCATCTCCGCGGCCGCGCCCACGGCGCCGCCGCCCTGGGAGTAACCCCAGAACACCACCGGGGTGTCGGCGCCGACTCCGCCGAGCGCATTCGCGGCCCGTGCGCCGTCGAGTACGGCATGCGCCTGTTCGATCCGGTTGGCGTAGGTGTGGATGCCGGGGGTGCCCAGGCCGACGTAGTCGGTGACCAGGACGCGGGCGCCCAGCCGGCTCCAGACCGCCGACGACGGCAGTTCCTGGTTCGCCGACAGCGAGGGGGAGGGGTCGGCGGTGATCGAGATCCCGGTGGAGAACGCCTTCGACATCGCGCACCGGTCGCCCTGGCCCGAGGTGCCCGGGCCGATGACCACCGTCGGTCGCGGGCCCGCTCCCAGCCACGGGCCCGCGGCGTCGATATAGGTCCCGGTGACCGCCACCGGCGAGCCGTCCTGCAGCCGGGTGGTGTACATGACGTGGTCGGCCTTGCCGGGCCATCCCTGTTCGGTGGGCAGGGCGGCCAGCAGCGACATGGGCCGGGTCTTGATGACGGCTCCGGGCTCGGCGGGGATCTGGGCCGGCGGGAGGTAGAAATCGTCCGGGGCCGCCGCCGCCTGCGGCTGATTCGCCGCGATCCCTACCGCCGCGGCGGCGCAGGCGATAACCACCGCGACCGCGGCGCCCCGTCCTGCCGGTCCGCGCAGCCCCCACCGGGAACGCCACTGTTTCCGAATCATCGTCACTCTCCATGCCGTCCGCCCCGGAACCGTATCCGGGTGCCGGATCACAGCGCGCTGCCGAACGTGGCTTGTTTCACGCCTGTGACCTACCGGACAGTAACATGGATATCGGCGGGCGCCGTCGAGGTGGTCGGCTCCGGACTCCGTTGCCGGGGAAGCCGTCACGGCCCCGGACCCCGCCCCGGCCGTGACCTCCGCGGTTCGGTGCGGGGACCGAACCGGAGGGAGGCAGGTGGAGCACACGCGGAAACCCGCCTCGTCACCCGCCGGTACGGCTCCGCGGCGTGATCCCGCCGACCCGGTGGATATCCGTGACCGCCGCCGCGAACTGCTGCGGCACCTGCTGCCGGGCGAGCCGGATACGGTAGTGCGGCGAGGGCAGTTCCACGAGGTGATCGTGGGTGCGGACCGCGTGGTCTGCCTGCCGCGTACTCCCGCCGCGGCCGCGCGGCTGCCCGGACGAGCGCGGAGATTACATGCTCTCCGGGCGCTGGACCTCGGGGTCCGGACACCGGTTCCGCTGGCGGAAGGCCGGGACGAGGACGCCACGCCCTATCTGGTGCTGGACCGGATCCCCGGCGCCCCACTCGATCCCGCGGTGCTCGCCCGCTCCGATACGGCGGATACCGTCGCGGATCGGTACGCGCGGATGCTGACCGCGATGGCCGGCGCCGGGCAGGACCCGGCCGCGCGGCGCCTGCTGCCGCGTACCCCGGCCGGCCGCTGGCCGGATTTCGCCCGTCGGGTGCGGGCGGACCTGTTCCCGCTGCTATCGGCCCGCGGGCGGGACCGGGCGGACCGGGAACTCACGGCGCTCGAGGTGATCCGGCCGCGCGCCGACGCGGTCGTCCACGGTGACCTCGGCGTGGACAACGTGCTGTGGGAGTGCGGCGACGGGGTGCCGCGGATAACCGGGGTCCTCGACTGGGACGATATCGCCCTCGGGGACCGGGCCGAGGATCTCGCGGCGATCGAGGCCGGCCACGGGCGCGCGTTCGTGCATACGATCCTGGCCCGTGCCGGCCCGGTCGATCCGGGGCTCGCCGCGCGTATCGCGGCCATCCGCGCGACCTTCGCGCTTCAGCAGGCGCTCGCGGGACTGCGCGACGGTGATCCGGCGGAACTGGCGGCGGGCTTGGCCGAATATCGCTGAGATCGGCCGGCCGCCGGTGTCACCGGGCTCGCATCCGGGCAAGGTTCCAGCTGTTCCAGGTGTCCGTTTCGAGCCCGGAGCCGAGCCGGTCGCGTAGTTCGAGACCGAGACCCGCCGGCAGCCGGTCGAGAGCGGGGACGATATCGACCGACATTCCGGCGAGATAGTCGATATCCAGTTCCTCCCCGCGCTGCCAGCGGTCGATATTCCCGGAGGCCACCAGGGCCTCGGGATTCAGGACGGCGAGCAGGAGCAGCGCGGCGACGGCGGTGCCGGCGGCGGTGCGCGGCAACCAGGTCGCCTCCAGGCGCAGGACAGCGACGATCACCAGGAGATAGACGATGCCGAGCCAGAGCTCACAGGTGCCGACCAGCAGTCGCAGCACCGTGAATCCGTAGGCCTGCTGATAGGTCCACATCCGCCCGAGCGCGGACGCGATCATCACCAGGGTGAGCCCGCTGATCGCGCACAGGACGATTCGCAGCCACTGCCGGTCGGCGGCCGAATCCCGGGCGGCCCGGTGCAGGACCGGCAGGATGACGGCCAGAGTGAGCACGGTGACCGCCGACAGCTGCCAGAATCCACCGCGGGCGTACTCCGCGTAGGTCAGCCCGGCGGTGCGCTGTACATAGTCGTCGCCGCCGAACAAGGCCACCAGTTGTGCGCCCACGAAGACCGTGAACACCGCCGTCAGCGCGCCGACCGGGAGACCCCATTCGAGCCGGGCCAACGTCTTGTCCGGGCCCTTATCCGCCGTCGCCGCCTCGGTACGGGTGCGGGCGAGCAGATAGAACGCGCCCAGACAGCCCGCGGTCGCTGCCAGGAACAGCACGATCCAGCGCACCGCGGCATCGCTGTTCACCTGTGGGATCAGCCCTTCGACCAGCGCGGCGAAGGTGGCGTCGGCGCCGGCCAGCAGCGGTACGAACACGGCGAGCAGTCCGGCGGTGACGGCCACCGACACACCGAGTCGCCGGGTGGCCGTGCCCGCTCGCCGCGGCCGCCCGTCCTGGGCGGCGTATGCCCAGGCGAGGCCGCCGAAGGATGCCAGCGGGACCGCGATCGCGTCCCGGAGAATCCCGCGGCCCGACCGCCGATCCACCACCGCGAGCGATCCGGCCACGGTCGCGGCGGCCAGGCACAGGACGAACAACCACTCGGCGGCCCGGAAGGTACCGACCGCCAGCAGCGCCAGTGCCGATATGGACCAGAACAGTCGTTCCCGATACCGGTTCGTCCCGGCCGACCGGTCTGCGTCCGGATTCGCCGTCCGATGCGCGCGGCGGCGGACCACGATCACCGCGCCGGCGGCGGCGGATCCCGCGAGCAACCAGCCGATTCCGGGCCGGTCCACGGGGACCGCGGTCGCCGCGACCAGACCGGCGATCCCCGCCGCGGGCAGCGCGCCGGAGGTATAGGCCACCCGCCGCCAGCGGGGCGGCGGGGCGGGTGCGGGCAGATTCGAGGGTCCCGCTGCCGTGCCGGGGGCGGTGGCATCCGCCGCTTCCGGTGCACGGGTCTTCGGCGCCGTGTCGTCGGAGGCGAGTCGTCTGGGCATGGTGGTGCTCCTGGGGGTGTGCGGGATCGCCCCGGGGCCGAACGGCTTCCGGGTGCGGGGGTGGGGTGGGTCAGAGGTCGGGTGTCCGGGCGGAGGGGAGGACGACGCGGATACGTGAGCCGGGACCGGTCACGGCGATGGAACCGTGGTGCAGTTCGATCACCCAGCGTGCGATGGCCAGGCCCAGGCCGGTGCCGCCGCCGTCGGTGCGGCCGCCGCGGGTGAAACGGTCGAAGATGTGTTCGCGTTGATCGGGCGGGATACCGGGGCCATCGTCGTCGACATCGATGGCGAGGCCGGTCCCCGTGCGGTGGGCCCGCATCCGCACCGCACCGCCCGCGGGGCCGTGCCGGGCGGCGTTGTCGAGGAGGTTCACCAGCACCTGATGGAGGCGGGCGCGATCCGCGTAGACGGTGGCACCGGCCGGGTCCGTTTCGCTGTGGAACCGGATACCGCGGCCGAGTGCCGCCGTCATGACCTCGACCTCGGCGGTCACTTCGGCGAAAAGGGGTGCGACGGCGAACTCTTCACGCTCCAGCGGGACGGCGCCCGCCTCGATACTCGACAGGTCGAGGAGTTCGGAGACGAGGCGCCCCAGCCTCTCGGTCTGGGCGAGCGCGGTCTCGAGTGTCCGGGGGTCGGGTTCGGATACGCCGTCCACCAGGTTCTCCAGCACGGCGTTGAGCGCGGTGATCGGCGTGCGCAGTTCGTGCGAGACATTGGCGATCAGATCGCGGCGCTGCCGGTCGGCCGCGGCGAGATCGGCGGCCATCCGGTTGAACGCCTCGGCCAGCTGGCCCACTTCGTCGCGGGAGGACGCGCGGACGCGGGTGGTGTAGTCGCCGCGGGCCATCCGGCGGGCCGCGGCGGTCATCTCCCGCAACGGCATGGTGATGCCGTGGGCCAGGAACTGGGAGGATACGAGTGCGATGAGCATGGCGGCGAGGGTGGTCATCGGTGGCAGCCAGCCGATCCGCAACCGGAACCAGCCGAAGGCCAGGCCGCCGGCGAAGGTCATCAGAATCGCCAGTTTGAGTTTGAGGGAGCGGATCCGGTCCAGGGGCCGGGGCAACGCCGCCGCCACCCGATTCGATATCCGGCGCAGGGTGGGCACCGGGCCCGGTTCGCCGTCCGCGGTCGCGGGCCGGGGGGATACGTGGCGCGTCATCGTGGCTCCAGGGCATAACCGACGCCGTGGACGGTCCGGATCAGGTCGGCGCCGAGTTTGCGGCGCAGCGCCTTGATATGACTGTCCACCGCCCGGGTGCCCGCGGCATCGGCCCAGTCCCATACCTCTTCGAGCAGGCGCTCCCGGGCGAGCACCGCGCGGGGGCGCCGGGCCAGCCGCGCGAGGAGGTCGAATTCCAGTGGGGTGAGCTGTGCTTCGACTCCGCCGCGCCAGACCCTGCGCTGGTCGGCGTCGATGCGGAGATCACCGACCACGGTGATCGCGCCGTTGCCCTGCCCGGCGCGCTCGACGCGGCGCAGCAGCGCGTGGACCCGTGCGGCCAGGACCCGCAGCGAGAACGGTTTGGTCAGATAGTCGTCGGCACCCACACCGAGACCGATGAGCTGGTCGGTTTCGTCGGTCCGCGCGGTGAGCATCAGGACCGGGACCGAGCGTTCGGCCTGGATGCGCCGGCACACCTCAAGCCCGTCGTAGCCGGGCAACATCACATCGAGGACGACGAGATCGGGCGTGAAAGCGCCCGCTGCCGCGACGGCGGCCGGGCCGTCGTGCGCCGTCTCGACCGTGAAGCCCTCGGCCCGCAGCCGGGCAGCGACCGATTCCGCGATCGTGGGTTCGTCGTCCACCACCAGGATCCGTCGCGCCGTACCTCCCCCGGCCGGTGCGTTCTGTTCCATGGTCGGCGAGCCTATCGACCGCGTGTGGAGAGAACCGGTACCAGTTGTGGAGATTCGGTGTGCACGGGCCCGGACTACCTCGGTGCCGGCCGTCCGGCGGCGGCCAGCGCCCTGGCGACGGCTTCCGGTGCGTGCACCGTGGCGGCGTCGAAGGCGGCGCGGCGGTGCCCGTGGTTCATGAAATTCCAGCCGAGCCCGCGCATATCGGCGGGTCCCGGCATGATCGGGACCACGGTCCGGCCGTCCGCGCGGGCCAGCGCGATCTCGCGCCGCAAAACCGCCGACATGGGGTTGCGCAGCAGTCGCTGTTCCGCGAGCCCGCCGGGACCGGGCGCGCGGACACCGGCCGCGGAGGCCATCGGGGCGATGACGTAGATCTCGTCGGCTTCGCCGGGGCCGATCAGATCGACCGACGCGGTGGACGCGGCGCCACCGTCCACGTAGACCCGCCCGCCGATCGATACCGGCGGCATCCACGCGGGTACCGCCCAGGACGCGCGCAGCGCCTCCCCGGCCGTCGCGACGGGTGCGCCGGGGGCGCCGAAGACGACACGTTCCGCCCGCCGGGGGTCGTAGGCCACCATCCGCGCGCCCGGATGCGGCAACCGGCCGTCGGGTCCGGCGACCGAATCGGCGAGCCGTTGCAGCCACCGGGCGTCCCCGCGCCCACGCGGTGCGATTCCGGTGACGCGGGTGTGCCCGCCCCCGGCCTTCAGCAGTCCGGCCGGTGCGAGTGGAAGGGGAGCGGGCACGGGCGGGACCCCGGCCGGAGTCGCGGCGATATGCCGCCGGAGAACGGGATCCTCGGTGCGGCCGGTGTGCATCTCCACCAGATCTCGGGCGCGGTACCCGCCGGCGAGCAGGGTGACCAGTTCGGCGCCCGCGGAGGTGCCCTGCAGGATATCGGCCTCGCGGGGGTCCCAGGCCAGTTGCTCGGCGAGTGCCGCGAGTGCGGCCACGGCCCAGGCGCCGCCGATGGTGCCACCGCAACCGATGACCAGGGCCCGCCGGGTCACGATCGCACCGCCGGCGCCGCGCCGGTGGCGACCGTGGGGTCGCGGGGGTCCGGGGTGGTGCTCCTGAATCCGGCCATCGGCATGGGCGTACTCCTTCGGTCCGGCGGTCGTCCGGGAATGCGATGTCACTTCTGGAATGACGTGTCATTCGCAGCGTAGTGCCGGTTGCCGGTGCCACGCCAGGACGTGGCGCGTGATCCCCGGATGCCCGTCCCGGATGGACCGGCCGACCCGGCGTCGCGGGCGACCGGCCGCCGGTGTCGGTCATCGGTGCGGTCGCGGTGCGCTTGCATACTGGGTGTCATGTCGTGGACCGGGCCCGTCGAGCCGATACTCGATCTGCACGTGACCACGACGGCGGCGGTCGGCGTGTTCGCGCTGGTCGCGGCAGTGGGACTGGCCGTGCTCGCCGTCCGGCGCGGCCGTCGCCGGCTGGTCGTCGGAGTCGTCACGGCCGTCGCGGTGGCGGTGGTGACCGTGGTCGTGGCCGCCGTGCTGATCGACAAGGTGTGGCGGCCGTTCCCCGACCCGCTGCCGCGCAGCGTCTATCTCTGGTCGGGCGCCGCGGTGCTCGCGGTCGCGTTGCTGGCCGGCCGGTGGTTCGCCCGGCGTCGCGACCGGGCGCGTCCGGCGGTCGCTGCCGGACTCCTCGCCGCGGCCGTCGCGGTGGTGATCGCCGCGGCCGGGGGAATCAACGCGGTGTACGACGCGTATCCGACCGTGCGCGAGGTGGTGGGTCTCAGCGATTACCGCACGGTCCCGTTCGACGCCGCGCTGGCGCCGCAGGCGGGTGCGCCCGGCCCGCGGCCGGGGGAGTGGGTGGCGCCCGAGGATCTGCCGGATACCGGTGCGGTGACGAAAACGGCCATACCGGGCGCGGTCTCCCGATTCTCCGCCCGGGAGGCGCGGATCTATCTGCCACCGGCGTATTTCGCCACTCCGCGCCCCGCGCTGCCGGTGCTCGTGCTGCTGGCCGGCCAACCGGGCAGCACCGACGATTGGCTGGTCGGCGGCAGGCTCACCGAGATCATGGACGACTACGCGGCCGCGCACCGGGGACTGGCGCCCGTCGTCGTGCTCGCGGACGGCACCGGTAGCCGCCTGGGAAACCCGCTGTGTGTGGATTCGCCGCTCGGTAACGCGGCCACCTATCTGGCCGTCGACGTGCCGCGGTGGGTCCGCGAGCATCTGCAGGTCGACCCGGAGCCGCGTGCGTGGGCCGTGGGCGGGCTGTCCTACGGCGGCACCTGCGCCCTGCAACTGGCCACCACCCGCCCCGAGGTCTATCCCACCTTCCTCGATATGTCG
The DNA here is from genome assembly GCF_055586645.1 of Nocardia sp. NPDC049935. Lineage (NCBI taxonomy): Bacteria > Bacillati > Actinomycetota > Actinomycetes > Mycobacteriales > Nocardiaceae > Nocardia > Nocardia sp. NPDC049935. The sequence goes on from NZ_JBVJHV010000001.1 coordinate 1,166,630, forward strand.
GGACAACCCGAGCCCACGCTGGGCGATCGGGACTCGACGCTGCGGGCCGCCTTCGGCGGCGACGCCGCGGCCTTCGCGCGGAACAACCCCGCCGATCTGCTGGCCCGCCACCGCTATCCCGATTCCGCCGGCGCGTTCGTGGTGGGCCTGGAGGACGCCGAGTACCGGCACGGAATGGAACAACTCGCCGCCGCGGCCCGGGCCGCGGGTATGGATGTCCACCTCACCGAATTGCCCGGGGCGCACAGCTTCGCCGTGTGGTCCGCCGGACTCGAGAAGGAGATGCCGTGGCTCGGCCACCGACTCGGCCTCGACGCGTCATGACGCACCGGATCGTCTCCGGGGCCGCCCGCGCGCCCGTGGCCCTCGGCCTGCTGGTGGTGATCTGGATTCTGGCGGCGGCGACCGGCGCGTTGCGCCGCGGCCCGTCGCCCGAACTCGCGTCGAACGTCTCGCTGGGGATCCGCACGTTCACCGAAGGCCATGTGTGGACGCTGTGGACTTCGGGCCTGTTCGCCTCCGGGTTCGGCGACTACGTGCTGTCGAGTCTGTTCGTCCTCGCCGTCGCGGTACCCGTCGAACAGCGGATCGGCAGCCGCCGGTTCGCCGTCGCGGTGTTCGTGTCCCAGGGCGCGGGCGCGGGCCTGGCGCTGGTAGCGGCCCAGATCGCCGCGGCGGTGCCGAACTCGTGGGGTCTGGAACTGCACGGGCATGTGACCGAGGAACCCCTGCCCTGGGTTCTCGGCGCGCTGCTCGCCGCCACCGCGGCCATGCACACCCTGTGGCGCCGCCGGATCCGCACCCTGCTGCTGGTGGTCCTGGTGACCGCCGCGTTGTTCGCCGGGCATCTCCAGGACGTGACGCGACTGTCGGTCGCGATGGCGGGACTGCTCCTGGGCCCGGTGCTGTTCGGGCGGGCCGCGCGCCGGCCGGCGCTCGGCGGGACCATCCGGGAACGCCGCACCCTGGTCGCACTCGTCGTCGCGGCCAGTGTCGCCGGTCCGATCCTGGCGGTGTTCTCACCGCACGCCATCGGGCCGCTGTCGTCATTGCGGGAACTGTTCGACCAGGTCCCCTACAGCGCACGTGAACTCGTCGACGTCTGCGCCGATCCCGCCCTGCACGACGAATGCCGCCGCGGGCAGCGGGCCCTGAGTCTGTCCGGTCTGGGCCCGCTGATGATGAACCTCATGCCGTCGCTGGTGCTGCTCGTCGGCGCCGAGGGGTTGCGCCGCGGCCGGCGCGCGGCGTGGCTGCTGTCGGTGGGTGGGCACGCGGCGCTCATCGTCGTCGCCGCCGCCAGCGCCGTCGTCCGGATCACCGAACAGGACCAGACGCGTTCGCTGCTCTACGGGATCCACCGGCACAGCTCGGTGTACATGGAATTCGCTCCGCTGCTCGCGCTGGTGGCGGTTCTGGTGCTGCTGCTGGCGACGAGGCGTCTCTTCGACGTCCGCGCGCCGCGCGGAACCTACCGCCGGGTCTGGCGGGCGACTCTGGTCGTGGCCGGCACCGCCCTCGTCGCCTATGTGGTGTCGGGGACCCTGCTGGGCGACGGATTCGACCGGGAGCCCGGTATCGCGACGCTGCTCCGCGATGCGCCGCTGCGGCTGCTCCCACCGGTATATCTCCAGCTCTTCGAGCCCCCGGTACTACCGCTGACTCCCGCGGCGACCGTACTGTTCGAATGGATCGGCGTACTGGTGTGGGCGGTGTTCTGCGCCCTCATGCTGCGTAGCTTCCTCACTCCGCCGTCGGGGTACGACCTCGGTGGCGAGCGGCGGGTGCGGGAACTGCTGCACGCACCCGGCGGCGGATCGCTGTCGTGGATGAGTACCTGGGCGGGCAACAGATACTGGTTCACCGCCGACGGGCGGCATGCCGTGGCGTATCGCGTGCATTCCGGTGTGGCGCTGACCGTCACGGATCCGATCGGCGATCGCGGCGGGCTCGCCGAGGCGGTCGACGAGTTCGCGGCCTTCTGCCTCGGTAACGGCTGGACACCCTGCCTCTATTCGGTCGGTCACGACACCGCGGCCCTGGCGCGCGACCACGGCTGGAGTTGTCTGCAGGTGGCGGAGGAGACCCTGATCGAACTGGACGGCCTGGCGTTCAAGGGTAAGAAATTCCAGGACGTGCGGACCGCGCTGAACCGGGCCGGTAAGGAAGGGATCGAGGCGCGCTGGACGACCTACGCCGAGGCCCCGCTGTCGGTGACCGAACAGATCGTGGATATCTCCGAGGAATGGGCGGCCGACAAGGGCCTGCCCGAAATGGGGTTCACCCTCGGTGGGCTCGCGGAACTCCGTGATCCGGAAGTGCGGCTGCTGCTGGCGGTCGACGCGGACGACCACGTGCACGCCGTCACCTCGTGGCTGCCGGTGTTCCGCGACGGCGCCCCGGTCGGCCTGACCCTGGATTTCATGCGCCGCCGGTCGGACGGGTTCCGCGCCTCGATGGAATTCCTCATCGCCTCGGCCGCGTTGTCGGCCGAGGCGGAGGGGCTCGAATTCCTCAGCCTGTCCGGCGCACCGCTGGCCGCGGCCGATCCCGCCGAATCCGATCTCGATCGCGGCACGCTCGACGCCCTGCTGGATCTGCTGGGCCGCACCCTCGAACCGGTCTACGGGTTCCGCTCACTGCTGGCCTTCAAGGCCAAGTTCCAGCCCCGGCACCGGCCGATGTACATGGTGTTCCCCGATCCCGCGGCGCTGCCGGCCATCGGAATCGCGATCGGCCGGGCGTACCTTCCGCATATGTCGCTGGAGGAGAGCGGGCAATTGCTGACCCAGCTGCTGCGCCGCTGACCCGGGAGGTCCGTTACGGTTTGGCGTAATCGGCGAACCCCTGCCAGTCGATCATGACGCAGGGCTCGTCGCCGACGATCCAGGCGTCGTGACCGGGCGGGACGCTCATGAAATCGCCGGGCCCGTACTCCTGCTTCTCACCGTCGTCCATGACCACCACCATGTGCCCGGACACGCAGTATCCCGCGTGCGCGGCCTGGCAGCTGTCGGTCTGCGCGATCGGTTTCACATGTTCGGACCATTTCCAGCCGGGCTCGAAAACTGCGCGGCCGACGGGACCGGAGTCGAGGTTGACCAGATCGAGCCTGCCCTTGCCCGCCTCGAATCTGCGGGTCTCCTCGGGTGATTCGAAACTCTTGCGCACCAAACCGGACATGATTCGTGCTCCTCGGTGTCGCCTTCCCTCGTATCGGATCGTGGGGGCTTCGCGGGAACGCACACCGGGATGCGTGCGAGGGTACTCGCGCCGCGGCGCGCGCCCGCCCCTGATTGGTGATGTGGATCACATTCTACTGTCGGCCGGAACAGGGCGGCAAGACGGCAGATGAGTCCGGAGCGCCGACGGCCCTCGTGTTCCCGGCTTCCCATCCAGGAGAGTTCTCGCTGCTCGCGCGGCGAACGCCGACAGCACAGACTGTAGGGATGTCAGTGTGAGTCCACCGTGGGTATCGGCCGGGCTGATGAGTGGGTCCGGCCCGACTGCTGCGACGACAAGCGGAGAGATCGGTGAGCCGGACCCCGAAGGTAGACGTGGGCGAACTGCGCATTCTGGTATCGACCATGCGGCAGTTGATCGCCGAGGCCTCCCGGGTCACCGCGGAACTCGAGGCCGCCCTGGCCGCGGTCGAGGAGGTTCCGGGGCCTACCGTCGCCGCGGTCTCCGCGACGGACCGCCGGGGTTCGTCCGCGCGGGTATCCGCCGCTAGAAGTGCGCACGGCCGCGCGGTCGCGGACCCGGCCGGTGCGCAGGCGCGGGCCGGTACACCGTGGTCGCGGAAACGCGCGGCCGTGGCCGCGCGATCGTCGGCGCCCGATACGGCTGCCGCCGCTTCGCCGGCGATGATTCCCGAGCCCACGCCCGTCGTCGGGACCGCGGCGCCCGCACCGGATGCGGGCACGATGCCCGACATCGCAGCTCACTCCCCGGCAGGCGCCACGGGTGAACCGAACCGGCCCACCGTATCCGTGCGGAAGGGCGGCGAATCGGGTGTGTCGTCTCCGGAGGGCGGAGAGGTGGCGGCCCGGCCGCCGGTGGCAGTCGCTGTGCCGTTGCCCGGGGCCGGGATGATTGTCGCGGGTTCGGCCCGGCCGTCGGCGGCAGCGGGGGGACCGGAGTCGTCGGTCGAGGCAGGGGGCCGGGCCGGGCGGTCCCCGGTCGATGCGCAGGACGGGTCGGTGCGACCCGTGGCGGCCGGTGGTCCGGCGCACGAGGTGCGGCGTCCGCCGCGGGTTTCCGAGTTCGGACTGCTGCCCGCGAAGGCGGCCGGGCGGCGGCCCGCGACCACGGGGACCGGCCCCGCGACCGTGGCCGGTTCGACCTCCGGCCCGGTGCCGGCCGGTTCCACCTCCGGTCCAGTGCCGGCCGGGTCTTCCGCCGGACCGGAGACGGCCCGGCCGACACCGGGACAACCGGTCGAACCCAACCGGCCGGAGCCGATGGTGCCGCAGCGGGCCGATTCCGGCGGGCCGGAACTCCTTCCGTCCCGCGCCGCGCAGGTGCCGCAGCCCGGCCGACCCGAATTGTCGTTGCTGCGGGATCCGGAAGCGTCACCGGACGGGTCCTCGACCGCGGGGCTCTCCCGCGGTGTGGACCCCTCGGTCGAGGTCTCGCCGTCTCCGCTGCGGCTGGTGGGCGATTCGCGGTGTGCGGCAGAGCCGGTCCCACCTGCCGCTCCGGGGATACCGGTCGTTGCGCGGGCGGCCGGTGACGGCGCGGACTCCGAGGCGATCGGGCTCGTCCGGGAGATGGCACTGAGGTATGGGCTGGAAATCCGGGGGTTCGATATCCACCCCGTCGATACCGATATCGCGCGCGAGATCATCGCCGCGGTGGACGTGCTGTTCGCGAAGTACACGGTCGCCCTGCGCGGTATCGAGATCGCCGAAAAACGCGAGGACACACTGCGCCGTGAGCGCCGCAAACCGCCGGAACCCGGCGAGACCGCCGCTCCCCGTGTGTGGATCACCCTCGCGGCGACCGAGCTGGCGGATGCGGGCGCCCCTGTCCCGGCAGGTCAAGCCAGAAAGCTGTTCCGCCGAGCCGATCCCACCGCCCGGCCGGTGTACGCGGCCGTGGTGCGCGCGTTCGGTGCGGCACTGGACGAAGCCGGCGGCCACCGGGCACGGCAGGAGGCGTGGCGGATCCTGATGGCCGATTCTCTGGGTGGTGGCCTGAATCTGGGGCAGGGTCTGCTCGATCCCGCCCGCGCGCTGATCGACGGTTTCGTGGAGGTCGAGTTACTGGGAAAGCGCGCCGGGGAAACGGCTGCGATGCTGCACGAGGCGCTGGTCAAAATGATTCGTGCGAAACCGGAGGAGACTTCGGCCTGATATCCGTTCACGTTCATCGTCACAATTCGATGGTCGTTTTTGGCATTGTGTACGCAATTGAATGACGGAGTGGATCGGTGCCGAATTTCGATACCTGGCCCGTTATTACTCCGGAGAGGTGTCTAACAATCACGAAAACCCGGCAGGAGAAACTCTGCGGTAATGGGGATATCATCTCCTGTCCCGGTCTGTGACAGGCGTTTGGTCGGGCTCGTACCTGCCGGAATCGCTCGTATATAGGACATTTGTAGGGCCGGTGACGCCGGATTGTTCACCGGACCGTTTTCCGATGGCGGGGTCCTGACGGTGCCGATTCCAGGTGTTAGTCTGCAGACGTGGGCGCTCCAGAGAAAGGGGTGTCCTCGCCGGACGATGGCTCTGTCGGTAGCTGCGTGCGTATTCCAGTCGTTCACAGCCTGTTGTTACGAGGGCTTCGTCGCTTTCGCGGTTTCTTTACCGGAGAATTATCCCATCATTTCATCGGAAGAAGAGAGAACGTCATGAGTGCAGTAATCGGTCTAGGCTCCGCGGTCGCCGGGCTTGCTGTCAGTGCGGCATGGGCGCTACTGGGCCTGGTCTTCTGAGAGTGGAGGGTGCCCTCGCCGGTGGCGCCGCGGGTGAGCCGCTCTCCCCGCGGGCGTGCCGGCGTCCGGCACCCCAGGTCCGCATCGCGTCATTCCTCGAACGGGCCGTGCCGATCCAGATGCAGATACGTGTAGCCGGTGACGGTGAGGCATACGAGAGTCGCGGTGATCAGCATCGCCCAGCCCGCGACCAGTAGTCCGAGTAAGCCGCCCGCGAGGGCGCCGAGCGCGAAAGCGCCGTACAGCAGGAAGTATCCGAGCCAGTCCGCGTAGTCACCGCCGCTGGCGTGGCGTTCGATGCCCTGCCCCATTTTGACCAGCGTGCCGGTCACGTAGCTGAGAGGCACCGAGACCTCGTCGTTCTTGATGAACGAGGTGTTCAGCGCGCCCACTCCGAAGGCCACGAAAAGGATGGGCACGAAGTCGATATCGTCCGGATTCCCCTGGTAGAGGACGAGATCGGTACCCGCGCCCACCGCCAGGCAGACCGTCGTCAGCAGGGTGGGCCCGTGTGGATGCCGGGCCCAGTAGTGCCGCCGGCACCACGACGCGACGACGACCCCGGCCACGAACGCGGTGATCAGCGCCAGCGCGGCCGCGGCCATATCCGCCTCGTCGCGGAACCAGCCGAGGACCGCGCGCTCGGTGTTCCCCGTCATGAACGTGACGAAAAACCCGGCGGTATGGGTGAACGCGGCGGCGCCGATCAAACCGGCCAGTGCGGCCAGTGCCCAGGACAGCCGGGCGTCGGCGTCGAAGAGTGCCCGGCGGCGTCCGGCGTCCGGTTTCGGCACGGTGGGAGCTCCTTCCGCGCGGTACCGGCCGCTCGGGGCGCGGGCCGGCCGCCGACGGAATTCTCCTGCGGCGGTCGAGGGCGCACCGGACACCGGGTTCCGGACGGCGTGTCGGGCGACCGGGCACAGCGGGGCCGCGAGTTGCGGCGAGCACGTGCGTGTCTGCCCGCCTCGCGACCACCGGGCTTCTATCCTGTGCCCGACGGGTCGGCAGGCCGGAAAGGCGCTTTCGCGTGCGCCGATGCCGGTGACCGAGCGCGGCAGCGGTACGAAAGGTGGGATGGTATGCGGCCGAGCGCCTCAGGACAGTACATCGTGGCCGGTGTCGACGGCTCCGATACCTCGCTGGCGGCCGCCCGGTGGGCGACCGTGTTCGCCGAGAGACTGGCACTCCCGATACATCTCGTGCACTCGTCACCGGCTCCCGGGCCGATGCCCGAGATCGCGATCACCGCCACCGAACTGGAGGAGAGACAGCGGGCCTACCGCGCCGAACTCCTCGAGGAGGCGGTGGAGTCGGTGCGGCAGTGGGCGCCCGGGGTCGAGACGCGGACCGTCGCCGACGACAAGGCGCCCGCCGCCGGCCTGATCGCTGCCGCCGAGAGCGCCGCGCTGATCGTGCTGGGCGCGACCGGGGCCGGATCGGTCGAGCGCTGGATCCTCGGTTCCACGGTTCTGCGAGTGGTCACCCACGCACAGTGCCCGGTGGCGGTCTGGCGTGGCGACCCCGCGAATCCGGTGCCCGACCACCGCCCGATCGTGGTGGGAGCGGATGGAAGCCCCGTTTCGGCGGCGGCGACCCGCCTGGCCTTCGAATGGGCCGACCTGCTGACCGCGCCGGTGACGGCGGTCCGGGCCTGGTCCGACGCCACCGCCGTCGGCGACTCCGTGCCCACCGCCATGCAGCTTCTCGGCCCGACGGCGATGGTCGTCGACTGGGACGCCGTCGCGCGTTCCGAAGCCGGGACGCTGTCGACGATCATCGCCCCGTACCGCAAGGACTTTCCCGATGTCGCGGTCGAGGAACGATCTCGGCGCGGATCGGCCGCCCGCGAATTGCTCCGCGCCCTCGAGGACGGGCAGATGGCCGTGGTGGGGAGTAAGGGCTGGGGGCGGTTCCGTGGCGCGCTGCTGGGCTCCACCAGCCAGAATCTGCTCCATCGCGCCGACCGGCCGATCGTGGTGCACCGCGGCGCCGACGATTGACGGGTGGCCGCTCAGTCGAACGTGATGACCGCGCGCACGCCGCCACCACCCGCGGCCATGGCGTCGAGTGCGGTATTGGCGTCGCGCAGGCCGATCGGGGTGATATCCGGCAGGATACCGTGGGCGGCGGAGAACGCGAGAGCATCGCGGGCGTCGTGGGGCGAGCCGGACGGGTTGCACATCACGTGCAAGCGGTTGAGAACCATCGGCTGCGGCGGCAGGACCAGGGATTCGGGACTGTAACCGCACAGCACGAGCGTGCCGTCGGGCGCCAGCCCGGTCAGCGTCGCCGCCGCGGCGCCGGTGGACGGCGCGGCGTTCAGGATCAGGTTCGCACCGCCGTCCCAGTTCCGGAGGGCCTCGGCGGGGTCGGTGTCCTGGGTGGCGACGAACAGTTCGGCGCCCTGCTCCCGGGCCGCGGCCTCGCCGCGAGTCGACCGGCCGACGGCCGCCACCCGGGCACCCATCGCCACGGCGTACCGGATGGCGAGTGCGCCCACCCCGCCGGTGCCGACAACGGCGACCCGGGAGGTGGGGGTGATACCGGCCTGCCGCAGGCTGTTGAACGCCGTGAGGCCCGCGCACATCAGCGGCGCCGCGGCGACCGGATCGAGGCCGGGCGGTAGCGGGGTCACGAAATCGGCTTCCAGCACGGCGTATTCGGCGTAGCCGCCGTCCATCAGGATGCCGGTGATCCGTTTGTCCGGGCACAGGATCTGGTCGCCCCGTGCGCAGTAGTCGCAATGGCGGCAGGAATCCCCGAGGAATTGGGCGCCGACCGCGGTGCCGATCCCGGGCCAGGTCACCCCCGGCCCGGCGGCCGTCACCACACCGGTGATCTCGTGACCCGGCACCACCGGGAACGGGGCGTCGGGCCAGTGACCCTGGAGCAGGTCGAGATCGGTATGACAGACCCCGCATGCCGTGACGCGGACCAGCACCTGGCCCGCGCCGGGTTCGGGGATATCGCGTTCGGTGATCGAAAGCGGTTCGCCTGCCGCGGTGGCGAGGGCCGTGAGCATCTGCTGACCTCCCTGATTTCCGCATTTCCGCTGGTGTGACGATCGTAAGGCGGTGCGGGCCGGTATCGGCGGCGACGCGCGCCGGGTGACCCGGCCCGGTGCCGGAGGCGCGGCGGCGTTACTGTCGGCCGGACGAATCTCCGCACGCGGCGGGTCCGCACGCCGAACGAAGGAACCGGAGTTGGCCGGATGAAGGCAGTTCTGCCGTTACCGATTCTGCTGATCGGGTTCGGCCCGGTCGCCCGCGGCTACGCGACGGTCCTGCGGTCCCGGCGCGAGGAGTTCCGGCGGCGGTACCGCGTGGATCCGCGGCTGGTCGCGATCCGTGGACGGGACAATCAAGTGCTGCTGCCCGCAGGCGCGGAGCCGCCCGAGCGGCGGCAGTGGTCCGCACGCACCCCGATCGAGCAGTTGTTGTCGGAAACCGCGCCGGCCGTCGTCGCGCAGGCGGTGCCGTCGGATCCCGCGGGCGCCGCCGCGGCACTGGCGGACGGCTGTGCGGCGCTGGCCTCCGGCGCGCATCTGGTCACCGCCACGAAATCGCCGCTGCTCGCGGGATGGTCCGAATTGCACCGCGTGGCGTGCGAGTACGGCCGCGGTATCCGTATCTCGGCGGCGACGGGCGCGGCGTTGCCGGCCGGTGAATTCGCGCGGGCCGGGCTCCGCGGATTCGAGGTCGGCGCGGTGCAGGGCTGCCTGAACGGGACGGCGACCTTCGTCCTCGACAGGTTGGGCGAAGGTCTGCCGCTGGACGCGGCGGTCGAGCTGGCACAGGACCGCGGGATCGCGGAGGCCGACTACACCGCGGACCTCTCCGGTACCGACGCGGCCACCAAAGTGCGCCTGTTGACAGGGTTGCTGTGGGGCTGGGATGTCGGTGCGTGCGCTGTCGCCGCGGAGCCCGTGACTGCCGATACCGCCGAACGCGCGGTCGCGGCGAACGACTGTGGGGCCGTGCTCCGGCAGGTGGCGGCGGCGCGGGCCGGCGACCCGGGCCGGGTGACGGTGACACTGCGGGAATATCGCCGGAGCGAGGGGCCCTTCGGAGTGCTGGCCGGTCCGGAGAAGGCGGTCCGGTTCGATTGCGGCGACGCCGGTGACCTCACCCTCTCCGGCGGCCGGTCGAGCCCGCTCGGCGCCGCCCTGGCGATGGTGAAGGACACCCTGTCGCTCGCGGTCGACCCGGCACCCGGCCTGGCCTGATACGGGAGGCCGCCGCGGGCGCGGGGTCATTCGGCTAGCGGGTCGTGCCCGCGGCGGTTGCTCCGGCGGTGAGGGCGTCGAGGCCGAATGCCTCGACCGGGCCGAGTGCCCCGGTGCCCCGCAGGCCGCCGTCGAGCGCGGTCCGAGCACCCCACGCGAGGATGGCCCCCGTGAAATCGTAGGGATCGCCGCCGGTGAGCGTCACCGACGCCACGACCCGGCCCGCGGCGTCGGAGGCCTCGGCGACCGCCCAGGTGCGGGTCCGGGACCGCGACGCGGAATCGGGGCCACCGGTCGATCCCCGGACGAGGTGATCGAGCGCGCCCTCGGCGACGCGTTTCAGCGGATCCACCCGGGCGATCGCGCCGGTGAGCAGGGAGGTGGCCCGCAGTCCCTGGGCGGCCATTCCCGGCATCCCGAGATAGACCCCGGCATCCCGCAGGCCCGGGTAGGACCGGGTCAGGGCCAGATGCTCCGAGCCCGGCACCGACGCACCGGTGAGGGTGCGGCCCGCGACCTCGAACGCGCGCACCCGGGCGCCTGTCCGCTCCGCGGTGAGGCGGCCGTCGCGTAGCGCGAAACCGTCGGCGAAGAGCATGCCGGCCATGGACGCGCGGGTGCCGCCGCTGGTGCCGGGATCGGCGATGAAGTAGCCGATATCGACCCGGACGGCCTCGGGCGCCTCCTCCAGCGCGAGGGCCGCGGCCAGATTTCCCGGGACGTAGTCGAACCCGAACGCGGTGAGCAGCGCGCAACCCGCGTCGCGGGCCCGCTCGTCGTGATCGAAGACGGTGCGGATGAACGGACCTTCCCCGGTCGAATCGAAATAATGCGCCCCCGCGGCCACCGCGGCCGCGAGCGCGGGTCCGCCGTATTTCAGGAACGGGCCCACCGTCGTGACGAGGACATCGCCCCGGCCCAGCAGCGCCCGCACCGACGCGGGATCGGTGACATCGGCCACCGCGGTCTCCGCACCGCCGAGGTCCGCGGCCAGTTTCCCGACCGCGGTGGCGTCCCGGGCGGCGAGTACGGGTGCGCTGCCCCGGCCGATGAGGGTCTCGGCGATCAGGCGGCCGGTATATCCGGTGGCCCCGAACAACACGATTTTCGACATGGAGGGTGCTACTTCCGTTCTGCTCGTCGGTCGGGATGGACCTTACGGCGCGGTCCGGCGCCGTGCCCGCCGCAGGTGTCTCACCCGCCGGCCACCGACGGGATGATCATCACCTCGGATCCGGGGCCCACAGGCGTATCCGGGCCGTCCAGCGTCCGGCATTCGTCCCCGTCGACGAAGAAGTTCACATAGCGGCGCAGCGTCCCGCTTTCGTCGCGGAGCCGGCGCTCCAGGGCGGGCGATCGTTCGCGCAGGGTATCCAGGATCTCACCGAGGGTGGCGCCGTCGACCTCGACTTCTTTCGCGCCGCCGATATGGGGACGGAGCACGGACGGCAGGTGTACGCGGGCCACCCCCCGTCACCCGACCACGGCTGCGCGGACGCACAGCACATCCGGCAGCTTGTCGGCGACCAGTTGCCAGTGGTCGCCCTCGTCGGCGCTGCAGTAGACCTCGCCGTTGCGGGTGCCGAAGTAGATTCCCGCCGGCTCCGCGTCGTCGGCGCACATGGCATCACGCATGACCGCCGCCCAGAACGGAACCCGCGGGAGCCCGTCGGTCCGCGCCGACCAGGTCTCGCCGCCGTCGGTGCTGCGGTAGACCGCGCAGGTGGCGTCCGGCGGGAAGCGGAACCGGTCCATATCCGCGACCAGCGGGAAGGTGTAGATCACGCCCGGGCGCCGGGGGTGGGCGACGATCGGGAACCCGAAATTGGCGGCGGGCAGACCGCCGTCGATCGACTGCCAGCTCGTCCCGTCGTCGGTGCTGCGGAAAACGCCCCCGTGATTCTGCAGATACAGGGTGCTCGGTGAGCCCGCGTCCATGGCGACCTTGTGCACACATTGGCCCCACTCCGGCAGTTCACCGGGCATGAAATCGGCCGTGACGCCCTTGTTCGTGGGTTTCCAGGAGGCTCCGCCGTCGCCGGTCTGATAGACGCCGCCGGTGGAGATGGCGACCGCGATCCGCTCGGGGTCGCGCGGATGGGGCAGGACCGTGTGCAGTGCCAGACCGCCGCCGCCCGGCATCCACTCGGGCCGGTGCGGATGATCCCAGAGGCCGCGGATCAGCGCGAAGGTGCGGCCGCCGTCGGCGGAGCGGAACAACGCCGACGGCTCCACACCCGCGTACACCACGTCCGGTTCGGCGTCCGTGGCGGGCGCGATCTGCCAGACGCCCTGCAGCGCCGCCTCGGTATCGGCGGGAAAGGCCAGCGGCGCGTCGTCGGGCTCGCTCCAGGTCGCGCCGAGGTCGTCGCTGGTCACCAGAGTGGGCCCGAAATGACTGTCCAGCACGCCGGCCAGGACCCGGGGCGTCGCCCGCCGGGTGTCGATGGCCAGTGCCTTCACATCGGCCACCGCGAACTGCGGGGGACCCACCTCCCAGCTCGACCTGCCGTCCCGGCTCCGGGCCAGGAACAATCCCTTGCGCGTACCGATACCGAGCAATACGTCCACAGCCGACCTCCTGGTGTCACCGCCACGCCGACGGGTGCGAGCGTACTCCGCCGCGATGACAGAAACACGACGTCACAGGCGTGTGTACCGGGCCGGGTGGTGGACGGCGTGTTGTCCCGGGGCGTGGGCGGGGCCCGGCCATAATCGCCCGATGACCACCCGCCGCGGGACCGTGGACGGTGCCGAGCAGATGAGTCGTTCCCGGACGAATCTCGTCTTCGTGACCATCCTGCTGGGCATGCTGATGGCGGCGCTCGACCAGACGATCGTCTCCACCGCGCTGCCGACCATCGTGGCCGACCTCGGCGGAGCGGGTCATATGGCCTGGGTGGTGACCGCCTATATGCTCGCCGAGGCCATCGCCACGGTCCTGGTCGGCAAGTTCGGCGATCTCTTCGGCCGCAAGGTCGTGTTCCAGGCCAGCGCAGTGGTTTTCGTCCTCGCCTCGGCGGCGGCCGGTCTGTCGCAGGGCATGGTCGAGTTGATCGTGGCCCGGGCCGCGCAGGGCCTCGGGGGCGGCGGCCTGATGGTGACCGCGATGGCGCTGATCGCCGACACCATCCCGCTGAAGGAGCGCGGGAAATACCAGGGCGCGCTCGGTGCGGTCTTCGGGGTGACCACCGTTCTCGGCCCCACCCTCGGCGGTCTGTTCACCGACCACGCGGACTGGCGATGGTGCTTCTACGTGAACATCCCCATCGCGGTCCTGATGATCGCGATGGCGGCCAAGACGATTCCGGTGGTGCGCTCACCGCTGCGGCCCATCATCGACTACACCGGAATCGCGCTGGTGGCCCTCGGGGTATCGGCGCTGATCCTGGCACTGGAATGGGGTGGGCAGGAGTACCCGTGGAATTCGGCGATGATCGTGGGCCTGTTCGCCGCCTCGGTGGTGCTGCTGGCCGGGTTCGTCGTGGCGGAGCGGCGGGCGCCCGAGCCGGTGCTGCCGATGGGGTTGTTCCGCGGCAACGTCTTCACGGTCTGCTCGATCCTCAGCTTCATCGTGGGTTTCGCGATGCTCGGATCGATGACGTATCTGCCCGCCTACCTGCAGTACGTCGACGGCGTCTCGGCCACGGTCTCCGGGCTGCGCACCCTGCCGATGGTGGTGGGGCTGCTGGTGACCTCGGTGCTGTCGGGGTCGGTGGTCGGGCGGACCGGCCGGTACAAGGTCTTCCCGATAGCGGGCGCGGCGGTGATGGCGACCGGGCTGTTCCTGATGTCGACCATGAACCAGCACACGGGTATCTGGCTGGAATCGCTCTATATGCTGGTGCTCGGCCTCGGTATCGGCCTGGCCATGCAGGTGCTCACGATCGTGGTGCAGAACACGGTCCCCTACGAACAACTGGGCACGGCGACCTCGGGGGTCACCTTCTTCCGGACCCTCGGCAGCGCCTTCGGCACCGCGATATTCGGCACGCTCTACAGCAATTCGCTCACACCCGGACTCGCCGCCGCGCTGGCCGAGACGGGAGTCCCGGCGGCGGCCGCGCAGAACCCGGCCGCGCTGCGGGCCCTGCCCCCGGCGCAGGCGGAACCGATCATCGACGCCTATGCCTCGGCCATCAATTCCGTATTCCTGTGGGTGGTTCCCGTCGCGCTGGCCGGGTTCGTGGTCGCCTGGTTCCTGAAGGAAGTACCGCTGCGGGATTCCGCCCGGGCGGGCGCCGCCGATCTCGGGGAGGGGTTCGGCGTACCGGATTCGTCGGACAATCTGGCGCAACTCGAGCGCGCGATATCGAATGTGTTGCGCCGGGAACGTGAACGAACCGGCCGGGTGCCGGGGCGGGTGGTGCTGAAGGAGTCCGGGAGTGCGCTCGCGCCCGATGTGGCCTGGGCGCTGGTGGAGGTGCATGTGCGGACCCGGGTCGAGGGGGCGCCCACCGTGGCCGAGATGGCGTGGGATCACCGGCTGCCCCCGGCGGTACTGGCACCGCTGTTCGGCCGTGCGCAGGAGGAAGGGTATCTGACGGCCGTCGAGGGGCGGTTGCGTCTCACCGATTCCGGCGGCGCCGAAGTGCGTCTGCTGGAAGCGAAGTGGCGGCAGTGGCTGGACGGCCGGTTGGAGGACTGGACCTTCGCCGATCCCCGCGACCGGGTGCTGCTGGACCGGGCGCTGGACAATATCGCCGCCAAACTCCTCGACCGGCAGGATGAATCGCTCACGCCGTCGGCGCGCTAGGAATTCCGTCCCGCTCTTCCCTCACCGGGAACACGGCGTTCACGCGGCGTGCCGTGATGCGATGATTCCGGGTGGGAGGAGGATTCGATGACGTCGGAGGATCCACAGGGCCCGCGGCAGCGGGCGTCGGTCGGTGAATGGGTGGCGCGGATTGTCGCGATCGTGCTGCTGGTACCGGTGCGGCTGGTGTGGGAGGGGGTGAAATTGTGCGGCCGGGCGGTGGTCGCGGCGGGTGTCTTCGTCCTGGATACGCTGCTGTCGCCGGTGGGACGGTTCCTGTGGTTCTGGGTGGTCCGGCCGCTGTGGCTGTTCCTGAAGGACGTGCTGTGGGGGTGGGCGGTGCAGCATGTGCTGTGGGGGATGGTCCTCACCCCGCTGGGGGCGCTGCTGCTGGATCGGGTGCTGCGGCCGCTGCGGCACGCCGTCGAGGTATGGCTGTGGCGGACGGTGTTACGCCCGGTCCTCGGCGCGCTGTGGCGATGGATCCTGCGCCCGGTCCTGTACGCGATCGCGGTGAGCGCGGAATGGCTGTGGCGGTGGTGTGTGGAATGGCCGCTGCGGCAACTGTGGCGGTGGGTACTGCGGCCGTGCCTGACCGCTGTGGCGGTGGTGGCGTCCTATGGGTGGCGGGGCGCGACGGCGGTGGTGCGGATCCTGGTCGTGGTGCCGTGTGCATTCGTGTACCGCTACGCAATGCGGCCGGTGCTGCGCGCGTTCGGGCGCTGCTGGCAGGTGCTCGTGGTGCGGCCCGCCGCACTGGTGTACCGCCGGGTGCTGAAGCCGGTGAACCGGGCCGCGGCGGACCTGCTGAACTCGGTATTCGGGAACCGGTAGCGCCGAACCCGATACGGCGCCCGCGGCCCTCGGATCGGCGGCGGCGCCGCTCTTCCGGGGGCCGGGGGCGCCGGCCGCGGACGAATCAGGCCGGAACCGGGTCCAGCGCCAGGGTGGTCGCGACGGCGTCGGCGAGTTCGGTGCCCTTGATCTCGAAATGCCGGCCGAAATAGGTGAGATGTTCGGCGTGCTCGTGGAAATGATGCGGGGTGAGAACCGCGGAGAACACGGGCACATCGGTGTCGATCTGGATGCGCATGAGCGCGTCGACCACCGTCGACGCTACGAAATCGTGCCGGTAGATCCCACCGTCGACGACCAGTGCGCAGCCGGCGATCGCGGCGTACCGGCCGGTCGCCGCCAATCGTTTGACCTGTAACGGGATCTCGAAGGCGCCGGGCACCTCGACGACCTCGATCTCGGTGTATCCGTGTTCCGCCAGCCGGGCGCGGCAGGCGGTCACCGCGCGGTCGACGATCTCGGCGTGCCAGCGCGCGGCGACGACGGCGATACGTGAGGATTCGGGTGACATGGTCTTCTCCTGTTCGCTATGTCACCCAGGGCATGGCAACGCGAACAGGAACCACCCGGCGGGCGGGCGCTCCGGTGCCGCGTTCTCTTTCATCCGGACTCTGACCGTCGGCTCCGGGATCGCACCGGAATCTGCTCGACCCACCACCTCCGCGGAGATCGTGGCGCTCGCGGGCTCATGCCTCCGGATCGGCCCGGATGCCATCACCGCCGGTGGGGAATTCCACCCCGCCCTGAGAACGTGTACAGGGCGAACTGTAACAACGTCCCGAGTTCTGTCGCAACGGTGGTCCGGGCGGCGGCCGGCGCCCGGTGGGCCGGGTGGGTACCGATCGGCCGAAACGCGTGGTGGATGGGGGTCGTAGCGGTAGCGTGGGCGCCGTGCCGGGAGAGGACGAGAAGCGGGCGGCGCACCGGGCCCTGGTGGACCGGGTGCTGACCGCGGACGGGCGGGCGTCGCGGGAGCAGCGCGCCCGGGCCTTCGGCAACGCCGAGGTCGCGCCGCCCCTGCGGTCGTTGCTGGAGAAGGTCGTCACCGCTCCGGGGCAGATCACCGATGCCGATTTCGCCACGGCGAAGGCGGCGGGCTTCGACGAGGATCAGCTGTTCGAGATGGTCGTCTGCGCCGCCGTCGGCCGCTCGGCCCGGTTGTACGACAGCGGCCTCGCGGCGCTGGCAGAAGCCACCCGGGATCAGGAGGCACCCTGATGCGGCCGGAGATCCTGAACCGCGGGTACCGGCCCCGGACCAGACTGCTGTTCGCGATCATCCGGATCTTCTCCGGACATCCGCTGCCCGATGCCGCGAAACTGGTCTTCTACCGGCCCGGGTTCTACGGTGCGGCGGCGAAGGCCTTCACCCACGAAGCGATGCGCGGGCCCTCGGAATGGTCGGTCGCCGACCGCGAACTGATGGCGGCCTATGTCTCGGTGGTCAACGACTCCGCGTTCTGCGTCGGCGCCCATACCGCGACGGCGACCCGGGCCTACCGCGACGGCGCGAAGGTCCGGGCGGTCCTGGCCGACCCGGATACCGCGCCCGTCGACGAAGGGCTGCGCGCGACACTGCGGCTGCTCGCCACGCTGGTCCGGCGGGGGACGGTGAGCGCGGCGGAGATGCGGGAGGTGCTCGCCGCGGGTGTGTCCCGCGAGCAGATCGCCGACGCCCTCGCCGTATGCGCCGCTTTCGACACCACCGACCGGCTGGCCGACGCGTTCGGTTTCACGGTGCCCGGGCCCGCGGGGTTCGAGGCGGGGGCGAAATACCTGCTCGCCCGCGGCTACCGGTAGGACCCGGCGCCGGTTCCTCAGAAATCCTTCATTACCGTCACACGGTGGCCCGACGATCGTGCGGGATCGTCATCGGTACCAGAGACACTTCGGCGAGAGGCCCCGCATATGCGCGATCCACTGTTCGTGGTCCCCACCCTGATCGCCTTCGTGGTGCTGATGCTGACCGAATGGGCGGCGACCCGCATCGATCCCGATACCGGGCCCGGTAATCACGGGTATCACGGCAGGGATGTCGCGACCAATATCGTGACGTTCGTCCTCGGCCGGATCACCAAACCGGTGATCACGGCGGCCGCGGTCGTCGGGCCGCTCGCGCTGGCCGCCGCCGTCGCGCCCTGGCACCTCGACACCGGATCGTGGTGGGTGTGGCCGCTGGCCTTCGTGGTGGTCGACTTCTGTTATTACTGGGCTCATCGCGCCGACCACCGGGTGCGGCTGATGTGGACCTCGCATTCGGTGCACCACTCCTCGGAGTACTTCAACCTCACCACCGCCATCCGGCTGCCGTGGCTGAATCCGTCGATGCTGCTGCGCAGCGCGTTCTTCGTGCCCGCGGTGCTGCTGGGTTTCCCGGTGTGGATGGTGCTGCTCATGCAATCGCTGAACCTGGTGTTCCAGTTCCCGATCCATACCGAGCGGATCGGGAAGATGTGGGGTCCGATCGAGTACCTGTTCAACACCCCGTCGCATCACCGCGTGCACCACGGGTCCAACAATCCGTACCTGGACAAGAACTATGCCGGGGTGTTCATCATCTGGGACCGGCTGTTCGGCAGTTACGCCGAAGAGATCGAACCGGTGCGGTACGGGCTGGTGCACAACATCGGAACCCACAACCCGATCAGGGTCAATTACGGCGAACTGGCGTCGATGGTGCGCGATATCCGGAACGCGACGAGCTGGCCGGCGCGATTCGGTTATCTGCTGCGCCCGCCCGGCTATCGCGAAGAACCCGGGCCGGCCACCGCGGCCGCGGACGAGTCGCCGCGGATCGACGGCGCGCCGCCGACCGCGGATCTGCTCGGCGTGAATACCGCCGGCCGGGTGGATATACCGGTGGAGGCCGGGCTGCGGTGACCGCCCGGGCCGCTCAGGGACGATTCATCAGTTTGCGCAGGGCGCGGGCGGCGCTGCGGACGAGATCGGCGCGCGGGAAACCGCTGCGTTTGCGGGCCGCCTCGTAGTTGCCCCCGGCCACCCAGACCGGGCCGTCGGTGAGATGTTCGAGGCCCTCGCGCGCGACGTCCGCGGGTTCGGCGACCAGCATGCCCGGTAGCTCGAGGTTCAGCCCGGCCCGCCGCATGGCCGGTGTCCGGGTGACACCGAGGACCAGTTCGACCACATGGACCCCGTACGGTTCGAGTTCGATCCACAACCCCTCGGCGAACACCCGGCTGAAGGCCTTCGCGGCGGCGTAGACGCTCTGCTGCTCGGAGCCCAGGTACCCGGCCAGCGAGCCGAGCAGCACGATGCCCCCGCGCCCGCGCTCCTTCATCGGCCCACCGAAATGATGGGCGAGCTCGAGCTGGCGGTCGATATTGAGGGTGATCACGCGACGGAAGCCGTCCAGATCGCCGGTGACGAATTCGTTTCCGTAGGAGTTCGCCCCGGCATTGAAGATGAGCAGGCCGACCTCGATATCGGCGGTCGCCGCGCGGATCCGCGCCACGGCGTCGGCGGCGAGCAGATCGAGAGCGAGCGTGCGTACCTCGACGCCGTGGGCGCGCGCCTTCGCCGCGGTCTCCTCGAGCGGTTCGGGTTTGCGGGCGATGAGCACCAGGTTCATTCCGGCCCGGCTCAGTTCGTCGGCGAACGCGGCGCCGACCCCCTCGGATCCACCGGCGATCACGCACCAGGGTCCGAACAGGCTCTTGTCGATCACTGGACTGCCTCTCTGTTTCCCATCCCGTATCGCGGCGCGGCGGCCGGCCCGGTACGGCTCACGCTAGGGACCGTGGCGACCGGGCGGTGTCGCGATCTCACTGTCCGGGACCGTCGCCGGGCCCGGTGCCGATCTCACTCATCGGACGCGCCTACCTGCCGGTCGCGACGTACTGGCAGCATCGAACCGTACGGATGACCGGGTGAGGAGGGACGCGATGCCGAGAATCGCCGAAGCGCGCGATGCCGCGGCACCGAGTTCCACCGAACAGCGCGCGCGGGTCGTGCGGATCCTCGACGCCGCCGCCGCGCTCGCCACCGACAACGACCTCGAGCGGGTCCAGATGAACGAGGTGGCCAAACTCGCGGGTGTGGCGGTCGCGACCCTGTACCGGTACTTCCCGTCCAAGACCCATCTCTTCGTCGCGGTCATGCTGGACCAGATCGACCGGATGAGCGCGGCGTTCGCGCGCCGTCCACGCCGTGACCGGCGGCCCGCGGACGCGGTGTACGACACCCTGGTGCAGGTGGTCCGGGCTTTGATGCGCCGGCCGCTGCTGGCGACCGCCATGATCCAGTCCAACAGCACCGCGAAGGCCAGTGCCGTCCCCGATACCGCGCGGGTGGACAACAATTTCCGGCAGCTGCTCTACGACGCGGCCGGTATCCGCACGGTGACCGAACGCGACGCGACGCTGGTCCGAATCCTGGTCCACGCCACCTTCGGCGCCATCCAGTCCTGTCTCAACGGGCGGATCACGATCGCCGGCGCCGAACAGGATCTGCGGGTCACCTGCGATCTGCTGCTCGCCGAATGGCCGGACGACTTCGCCGCGTTCGGCTGACACCGGGAGTGCTCCGCACCGTCGCGGCGCGGAGCACCCCCGGATCAGAAGGTGATGGAACGGCGGGCGAGTTTCCCGGTCGCGTTACGCGGCAACGCCTCGGTGGTGATCCGCCACCGCGCCGGCACCTTGAAATACGACAGGCGCTCGGCGGCATAGGCTCGCAGTTCGGCCTCGCCGACGGTCCCGTCGCGCGCGACCACCACCGCCGCCACCTCGTTTCCGAGATCGGGGTGGGGAATGCCGAACACCGCGCATTCCTCGACCTCGGAATGCTCCTCGAGGCACTGCTCGATCTCGGTGGGATAGATGTTCTCGCCACCGCGCAGGATGAGATCGGAGCGCCGGCCGGTGAGCCACAGCCGGCCCTCGCGCACCAGTCCGTAGTCGCCGGTCCGAAGCCACCGGTCGGGGGTTATCGCCGCGGCCGTGGCCGCCTCGTCCTCCCAGTAGCCGAGCATGACGAACGGGCTGCGCACACAGACTTCGCCCTCCGTCCCGTCCGGGACCCGCTCACCCTCGGGCGTGCGGATCTCCAGGGCCACCGTGAGGATCGGCCGGCCGAGGGTGCCGGGCGCCTGCTCGAGATCGGCGGCGGTGGCCACCGCGATGGCGGTACTGCATTCGGTCAGGCCGTAGCTGTCGGCCAGGGTGGTGCCGACTGCCGGGAGCCGTTCCCGGAGCCTGTCCTTGAACGCGATCGACGACGGCGCGGAGGCCAGCGCGAAGGCGGTGAGCGAGGACAGATCGTATTTCTCGAGGTCGTCGTGGGCGAGCAGCCGGGCGGCCATCGTGGGCACCGCGCCCCAGTTGGTGACCCGCTCCCGTTCCACCAGCCCGAGCACCCGGTCGACATCGAAGGCGCCCTGGGTCATCACGACCGCGCTGCCGGTCGCGAGCCGGGGCACGATCACATTGTGCAGGCTGGCGATATGGAACAGCGGCGAGGTGAGCAGGTAGCGCAGCGGGCTGGGCTCGGTGTCGTCGTAGGTGCGGCCGGTGAACTCGGCCATCAGCGCGTCGTTGAACCGATGGTAGTCGGCCACGGCCAGCAGGTTGCGCTGCGAATGCAGGGCGCCCTTCGGACGCCCGCTGGTGCCGCTGGTGTAGAGGATGACCGACGGGTCGTCCTCGCCGGCCGCCACCCGGGGCAGTTCCGCGCCGGCGCGGCCGGCGATGAGCCGCGGCAGGTCGGTTTCCACGGTGAGGACCGTGATTCCGGTGGTATCGATACCGTCCAGCAGCCGGGCGCGCGGGGCATCGACGACGAGAATCGACGGGCGGCTGTGCCGTAACCCGTAGTCGATCTCGCGCGGTACCCACCAGCCGTTGAGGCCGACGGTGACGGCGCCCAGGCACTGGGTGGCCCAGAACGTCATCACCCATTCGGGGCTGTTGGCGGCGAGGATCGCCACCCGGTCGCCGGGGGCGACCGCATAATCGTCCCGGAGCGCGGTCGCCAGGGCCGCCACGGCGTCCAGATGCGCGGCGAACGAGAGGCGGCGGTCGGCGGTGACCAGGTAGTCCCGCTCACCCCAGGCCCGCGAGGCGGCGAGGAGTTCACCGACCGAACGGCCCCGATGCCGCATGACCGGTATCGCCACCCCGAGAACGTCCTCGGTGTCCATCTCGAACCGGCCGCCGGGGCCGGTCAATCGGGCGACAACGGCGGCCGGGTCCGGCTGCGCGGGGAGTGCTCGGGTCATGGAATGCCGCCTCTCGTTCGCGGTGCACATCGCGCGCCAACATCTCACGGTGTGGCCGGTAGCCCGGGAATCGCTACCACTCAGCGAGACCGGGTCCGCGTGGGGCGCCGGCGGGCGCGGTATCCGCGTCCGGCGGATCGCGTGGGCGATGCGGTGTGAACCCGCCGGGCGGTACCGCACCGCCGACGTCCGCCGGATACGCCGATTTCGCCCCTCGGCCCGATGCCGTGGTGCTACGGTCAACGAGAATTCATTTCAGTTTTCGAGATGAATAGTTCGATGAAGTGCGTATTTGGAGTGATCGATGACTGTTATTGATTCGGTCTGCGAGGTCGATGCGCCGAACCAGGGCCTGCCCGCGTCGATGGTCGAGCGGATGACGCTGATCCTCGACGCCTTCGACGGGCGCGGGTCGCGGCTGACACTCGAGGAAGTGGCCGGCCGCGCGCGGTTGCCGCGCTCCACGGTGCATCGGATCCTGCACCAGATGGTGCGCCTGAACTGGATCGAGCACGCCGCCTACGGGTACCGGCTGGGCGGGCGCGCACTCGCACTGGGCGGTGACGGCGGGCAGGGGCGGATCCGGGCCGCCGCCGCACCGGTACTGCACGAACTGCATCAGCGGACCGGCCTCGTGGTCCACCTGACCGTTCTCGAAGGAGCGGACTGCGTCTATCTCGACAAGATCGGAGGACCGTTCGCGGCCAGGGTCCCGTCCCGGGTCGGCGGCCGGGTTCCGGCGTACGCGACCGCCGCCGGGAAGGCGATGCTCGCGCGGCTGATACCGGAGACCGTCGACCTCGTCTACGGGCGGACGCTGCCCGGACGCACCGGACGCACGATCACCGAGCGCACGGCGCTGCACGGGGAACTGCATCGGATCCGGCAGCGTAGCGGCCTGGCCTTCGATCTCGGCGAATCGGCGCACGGGGTGGGTTGCGCCGGCGCGGCGGTGCGTGGACCCGACGGACCGGTCGCCGGTATCTCGCTGTGCGGCGACGAGCAGAGCAACCGGCTCGAGCGGGTCGCGCCGCTGGTGGTCGACGCCGCGCGCGAGGTGTCGCGGCTATTGCACCCCGATCTCGGGGAGTCCCGGCGGGCCGCCCGCGAGCCGGCGCGGTCCGGGCGCGGTCCCGGGGTATGACCGGGAGACCGGACCGGCGGCGTGGCGGGACGGATTCACCCGAACGCCAGGCGGCCGCCGGCGGTTTCGTCCGGGGCGGCGGCGGGCGCCGCCGGTTCGGTGGTGGGCGCGGGCAGCGCCGTATCGGCGCCCAGGCCCTTCTCCGCCGCCGCGGTGCGGATCGCGTCCACGACCAGCAGCAGCGCCGCTCGCCGCGCCGTATTGGTGCGGTAGGCCAGCGAAACGGTCCGGGTGAGGACATCACCGAGCGCGACGACCGATACTCCCGGCGGGCGCAGCGCCAGGCCCAGATCCGATACCAGCGTCACTCCCAGGCCCGCCGCGACCATGGCCATTGCGGTCGCCTGCTCCTCCACCTCGTGGTGGATCCGCGGTTCCAGGCCCGCGGTCTGGAACGCCAGTCGCGCCGAATGCCCGAAATGCGATCGCGCGGGAGCGAGGATCCACGGATGCTCCGACAGTTCGGCCAGCGTCACACTGGCCGCGGGCACCGCCCCGGCCGGCACGGCGGCGTGTAACCGCTCGACCGCGATGACCGCCCGCTCCAGCCCGCGGTCCCAGGTCATCGGAGAATTCGAGTAGTCGAGTACGAAGGACAGATCGAGGGTGCCGTCCAGGACGGCCGCGGCGGTGGCCTCCGGTGCGAGTTCCTTCGTGCGGACCAGGATGCCCGGATGGGTGCGGGCGAGCGCGTTGAGCGCGTCGGGCAGCAGGCCGGAGGCGACCGAGGCCCACACGCCGGCCGTGATCTTGGCCGTCACCGATTCGCCGGCCTCCTCGAGGGCCTGGGTGGCGCGTTCGACCGAGGCGAGGATCTCCTCCGCGTGCTCGGCGAGCAGCACACCCAGATCGGTGAGCTGCACCCGGCGGCCCCGGCGTTCGAAAAGTCTGGTGCCGACATCGCGTTCCAGCTGCGCGAGCTGCTGGGACACCGCGGAGGCGGTGTAGTGCAGGGCCGTCGCGGCCGCGGTGATGGTGCCGCGTCGGTGCAGCTCACGCAGCATTCGCAATCGGGCCAGCGAAAGGTCCATACCCATGAGCGTAAGCGTTGTGCAGGAGTACTGAACACTGCCGTGAACGAACCGTAAATAGACGCGCGGCAGGGTGCGAATGCACGCTGGGTGAACCGGATGCACAGCCATCGGCCGGGGACGACGAGGTCCGGGCAGGGACTCTCGCTACTCGGGTAATTCCCTGCGGGTGGTGGCGCCAAACATGAACTTGAAGAGGAGGGGTTCGCCGTGACGACGATTCAGGACCCGGCCGGGGGCACACCGCAGGTGGCCACGCACACCGTTCCGACCATCCCCGCGGCTGTCGCCGTCGCCCCCGCGATCCGCCGTTCCGAACCGTATATGCGGCTGCACTGGACGGATTCGGTGACCGGCGCGGTCGGCTATCTCGTCGTCCACACGTTGCGAGCGGGCCTGGCGACCGGCGGTACCCGGATGCGCGCCGGATGCACGGTGCACGAGGTGGAGGATCTGGCCCGTGGCATGGCCAACAAGACGGCCACCTTCGATCTGCCGGTCGGCGGCGCCAAGGGCGGGATCGATTTCGATCCCAAGGATCCCCGTGCCGTCGAGGTGCTCGAGCGGTTCTGCGAGGCCATGCGCCCGTGGATCGACTCGCACTGGGTCACGGCCGAGGATCTGGGGGTCCCGCAGCACCTCATCGACGAAGTCTTCGAGAAGCTGGGGATGGGGCAGAGCTACCATGCCGCGATCAGCCGCGCGGCCGACCCGGTGGCGACCCTCGAACGCGTCCGCAAAGGCCTGAACGCCGCGGTCGACGGCGGCTTCCTGCTGGGCGATGTGATCGGCGGCTACGGCGTCGCGCACGCCTGTCTCGCCGCGGCGGTGTGGCGGGGCAAGGGCCCGGCCGACACCACGGTCGCGATCCAGGGCGTGGGCACCATGGGCGGAGCGGCGGCCTACTACCTGCACGAGGCCGGTATGAAGGTCACCACCGTGGCCGATGCCGCCGGCACCCTGCACTGCGACGACGGGCTTGATATCCCGGCCCTGCTCGACCTGCGCGACGGTTTCGGCGAAATCGATCGTTCCCGGCTGCCCGCGGGCATCGAGCTGCTGCCGCGCACCGCCATCCTCTCCGCGGAGGTCGACATCCTGGTGCCGGCGGCGATCTCCTATGCGATCACCCCGGACAACTCGTTCGACGTCCGTGCACATGTCGTGGTCGAGGCCGCGAACGCCGCCACCACGCCGGAGGCGGAGGCCATGCTGGCCGCCCGCGGCATCCCGGTCCTGCCGGATTTCGTGGCGAACGCCGGAGCGGTGGCGTGGGCGTGGTGGCTGCTGCTCGGTGAGGTCGACGACAACCCGGAGAACTCCTTCGACCGGCTGCGCACCATCATGCACACCAAGGTCGCGCTGCTGCTGGCCGCGTGGACGGACGAGGGTCTCACCCCGCGGGAGTCCGGGCACCGCTGGGCCGACGAGCCGGCGCCGGTGGCCGGGCCGGTCGTCATTCCCTGACCGCGAAACCCGACCCGTGACGCCGTTGATCTCCGCGGCGTCACGGGGTCCGGCGGCCCCGGCCCGTTCCGCTGGCTAGGGTCGAGGCGTGACGACGATCGAGATTGCACTGCCCGCCGGAGTTGCCGAAGCGTATGTGGCGGGAGGCGCCGGTCCGGGTGTTCTCCTGTATCCCGATGCCATCGGCCTGCGGCCGCAGATCGAACAGATCGCCGACCGGATCGCCGCCTGGGGTTATGTCGTACTGGCGCCGAATATCTTCTGGCGCGACGGCCGGGCCGCCGATCTCGCACCCACCACCGATCTCCGTGATCCGGACAATCGCGTGGCGTTCTTCGCCTCGGGCGTCGGCGCGCGGATCGCGGCCCTGACACCGGATCTGCTGCGTGCCGACGGTGAGACCTGGCTGTCGACCCTGCACGGGTTGCCCGGGGTGACCGGAACCCAGGTCGGTGCGACCGGCTACTGCTTCGGCGGCCGGGCCGCGCTCGTGCTGGCGGCGCACCGGCCCGCCGAGGTCGCCGCGATCGGGCTGTTCCACACCGGTGGCCTGGTCACCGATGGTCCCGACAGCCCGCACCACGAGGTGCCCCGGGTGCGGGCCGCGGTCCTGGCCGGGCACGCCGACAACGATCCGAGCAACACCCCGGAACAGGCCGCGGCCTTCGACGCCGCGCTCGTGGCGGCCGGTGTGGACCATCGGACCGCGGTCTACCCCGACGCGCCGCACGGGTACACCATGGCCGATACCTCCATGTATCACGAAGCGGGTGCCGAGCGGCACTACCTGGAACTCCGAGAGCTCTTCGACCGCGCCCTGAAGAGCTAGACCGAGCCGGCGGAGTTCTCCGGCTCCGGCGCCGTGGTGTCGTAGGCCGCCGACAGGTATCGCGGGCGCTGCCACTGCTGCTCCAGCTCCTCGGGAAGTTCGGGCAGCGTCACGCCGTAGGCGTCGGCCAGTTCGGCCGAACCGGTGGCCTGTACCGCCCAGCCGTGATCGGTCAGCCACTGCGCGGGATCGCTGCGCTCGTCGTGGTAGAAGAGCTCGGTCGGGTCGATATCGCCGAACGGGTTCTTGTCGAAGTACTTCGCCTCGAGGTTCGCGAAGTTCCCCGCCACCGCGCCGGACGGGGCGGTCTCGACCGCGAATCGGCTGCCGGGCGCCGAGAGGTCGCGGATACGGTCGAACAGGGCGTCCTGCGCCGCGCCCGGCAGGTAGGGGAGCAGCCCTTCGGCCGACCACGCGGTGGCGGTATCCGGGTCGAACCCGGCCGAGACGAGTGCGGCCGGCCAGTCGTCGCGGAGATCGACGGCGACCGTCCGCCGCTGCGCCCGCGGCGCCGCGGCGTGATCGGCGAGCACGCGGTCCTTGAATTCGAGCACTTTGGGCTGGTCGATTTCGAAGACGACGGTGCCCGCGGGCCAGTCGAGCCGATAGGCCCGGGCGTCGAGCCCGGCCGCCAGGATCACCGCCTGGCCGGCCCCGGCCTCGACGGCCGCGAGGAAGTACTCGTCGAAGAACCTGGTCCGCAGCCCCATGAAGCCCGGAACCAGGGATCGGCCCGCGACCTTCGGTGGGTCGCGCAGTATGTCCAGGAAATGGGGTTCACCCGCGGCCCGGACGAACAATGCCGCGTAGTCGTCACGAATCAGTGGATCGGGCAGCGCCGATTCCAGGGCCCGGAAAGTGGCCACGCCCAAGGCGGTGAGCCCGACACCGGTGACGATATCCCACGCGTCTCCCTCGGTTCGCATCACCGAACCACCTTCCGATCGAATCGGCGGACAGGGTTTCGACAACGACCATGCGCCCGGAGAACGGGCCCGGAAACGGGGCGGTCGCGGCGGGTGCGCATCCTGCCGTCGACAACCGACTCCGATTCTACGACCGGTCCGCCGGGAGCCGGACGAGGCGGCCGCCCGATTCGCGCAGTGCGCACGCGCCGGGGCGGCGGGGCGGGCGGCGCCCGGACTCCGGTCGCCGATCGGGCAGACTGAGGGGATGGCACCGTCCGGCGGCTATCGCCCCACCCCGGCCGACCTGACCGCCGCGGCGGGGTCGACGATTCCCGATGTCCTGGCCGCCGATCTGCGGGTGCTGTTCTGCGGTATCAACCCGGGGCTGTGGTCCGGTGCGACGGGCCATCATTTCGCCCGGCCGGGAAATCGTTTCTGGCCCGCGCTGTTCCGGTCGGGGTTCACGCCGCGGCTGCTGCGCCCCGATGAACAGGACGCGCTACCGGCGCTGGGTCTGGGTATCACCAATGTCGTTCCCCGTACCACGGCGAAGGCGCAGGAGTTGACCACACAGGAATTGCGGGACGGCGGCCGCGCGCTCGTGGACCGCGTGACGCGCTACCGGCCACGCATTCTCGCGGTGCTGGGTCTGGGGGCCTACCGCACCGCGTTCGGTCGTCCGCGAACCGGTGTCGGGCCCCAGCCTGGCGGACTGGGCGAGACCGAGGTCTGGGTACTGCCGAACCCGAGCGGACTCAACGCGCACTACACACTGGACGCGCTGGCCGCCGAGTTCCGGACGCTGCGCGAAGCGGCCGAGCGGTCCGGCGGACCGCTGCCGCCCACCCGTTAGCGCGGGCGCGGGCCCGGTGACGCGTCCCGGATCCGGTCAGCCGGGGATCGAGTCCATCCAGTCCCGCACGACTGCCCGGTAGTCGGCGGTATTACGCGCGAGATTGACCGAGTGCCCGCTACCGGGCAGAACGAACGCCCGCAGCCGGGCCTCGGGTGCGAAATGCGGGGCCTCGGCGGCCTGCAGGGTCGCCGTATCGGCACAGGCGTTCGAACACAGCACGTCGGCGCTGCCGTTGACCACCAGAACCGGCACCGTGATCTCCGTCGACATGGGCGGCAGGGTCGAGGTCAGCCCGTCGGGATACTCCGCCGCGGAGAACACGTCCTTGGTCGCCTCGTCGACGGCCACCACCGCCGGATCGGAGGTCGCGGGCGCGTGGAAGGAACGTTCACGGGTACCGGGCCGCGTGGTGAGATATCCGGTGTCGTAACCACGGCCGGTGAACGCGGCATCCTGTTCGGCGGGTTGGTAGGTGCCGATGATGCCCAGTGCGCCGGGCACGTTCAGACTGTGCGAATAGCCCGTGAGCAGCACGCCGTCGACATCGTGGTGGGTGGTCGCCTCCAGCACGGCCACACCGGAACTGAGCGAATGCCCGCCGGTGACGACCGTATCGAAGGGGTCGGCCCCCGCGTACCCCGCGCGCAGGGCGCCCACGAGTTCGTGCAGCGCCTGGGCATCGGCGGTGGCGGTGACCCCGGTACTGGCCGGGCGGGAACTCGTGCCGGTCCCCGCCCGGTCGACGACGAGGGTGGCGAATCCCGCGGCGTTCATCGCGCGGCGGAAATTGTAGGTCTCGGGCGCGTGCGGGAAATCCCAGTAGGTGTGGTTGTAGTTGGAACCCGGCATCAGGACCATGACCTTGCCGGTGGCCGCGCCGGCCGGAGTACACAGTGTCGTGGCCAGGGTGGCGCCGCTGCCGGTGCGGAACGGAACCGGCTCGCACTGCCCGGGATCCGGTTCGGCGGCCTGGGCGACGCCCGGTGTCAGTCCTGCCACCGCGACCACCAGGGTCGCCAGCAATCGTGCGGTGATCGGCGAACGGAGCGCTCGCCGGATGCGGCCGCGCGGAAAGCTCTGTGCAGTCATGCTCACGGAACCTAATGGGGGTCGCCTTGGCGCGCAACGAGTGTCGTGGCGGCGGTCCCGGAACGATATGCCGCGCACCGGGACAGCGAATCGCGCACGGGCAGGTAGGTGAGGGCTTCCGGGGCTACGATACGACCGTGAACAGGCGGGCCGTGCATTTCGTCGGGAGTTTTCCGGCCGACACCACCGAGGATGCGATGCGGGCCATGCTCGACGCCGCCGGACCGCGGCTGCGCACCCTGCCGACCGGGGAGACGCGCCGCTACGAATTCTATATCCGCCCGATTATCGAAAACCTGGTGGAGCGAGGTGTTCTGGAGGTCGACCGCCCCAGGGAGTGGCGGTCGAGCCGGGACCGGACCCGCCACCGCGTGCCCCGGGGCCGCCGCCTCGTCGCCGACGCCCTCGATCTCGGATACCGGGGGGAAGCCGAGGAGGCGCTTCCGGTCTTCGCGGAGCTGTGCCCCGGCCGGGCGGCGCCGGGCACCGCCCTGCAGATCGGTATGCCCACCGATTTCACTCTCGCCTTCATCGCTTTGGGCGTCACCGGCGTACTCCGGCATCGCGCCGTCTTCACCGCCGCGACCGTCCGCGAGATCACCCGGATCCGCGAACTCGCCGGTGACGGGGTGGTGATCCAGCTCGAGGCGACCGCGGAACTGGTGCTGATGGCTTCGGCGCAACCGCTGCACCGGCCGGCCGACCTCGCGCTGGGTCTGGCCCGGGGTATCGCGGGTATCGCCGCGGCCGCCCCGGCCGGCACCCGGTTCGGTGTGCATCTGTGCCTGGGGAGTCTGCACAACAAGGCCAGGGCCACGTTGCGTGATACCCGGCCACTGGTCGATCTCGCCAACGCGATCGCGCGGCACTGGCCCGCGGACCGGCCGCTGGAATTCCTGCACGCGCCACTGGCCGCGGGTGATGTGCCGCCGCCGGATCGGCCGGAATTCTATGCGCCGCTGCGGGGACTGGCGCTCGGTGCGAACACCGCGTTCTACGCGGGTGTGGTCCACGAGACTCCCACCGACGCCGAGCAATTGCGTCTGCTGGCGCTGGTCGAGGACGCGCTGGGCCGCCCGGTCGACGGGGTGGCCAGTGCCTGCGGTCTGGGCCGGCGTCCCCGTGCGGTCGCTGACGCGCTGCTGGCGCGGGCCGAACGGACCGCGGCGGGCGGTGATTCGAGCGTATGAGCACGGGCGGGGTATTCGCCACGACCGGTGGCCGGAATCGGAGGTAGCGTGGCGGAAATGGAACGCACACCGCGCGGGGTGGATCCACACGAGCCGCGCTCGGCCCGGGTGTTCGACTACCTGCTGGGTGGTAAGGACAACTACGAGGTCGATCGCGCCCTCGCGCATCGGATACTGGCCGTGGCGCCGGAAACCAAATCGCTGGCCTGGTTCAGCCGCAACTTCCTGCTGCACGCGGTACGGCTGGCCGCCACCGCGGGCGTGCGGCAGTTCGTCGACCTCGGCTCGGGTATCCCGACCTCCCCGAACGTGCACGAGGTGGCGCACGAGACCCACCCGGACGCGCGGGTGGCCTATGTCGACAACGATCCGGTCGTCTTCGTGCACTGTAATGCCCTGATGGGCAACCACCCCGCGGTGAGCGCCCTGCACGCCGACGTGCGCCATCCCGCGGAATTGCTGGAACGGCTCGCCTCCGAATCGGGGATCGACTTCACCGAACCGGTCGCGGTGATGATGGTCGGCGTCCTGCATTTCGTGATGGACGAAGAACATCCGGCCGGCATCCTCGCCCGCTATCGTGACGCCCTGGCCCCGGGCAGCTATCTGGCCTTCACCCACGGCGCCGATATCAGCCATCCGGAGATCATCGAGCGCACCTCGAAAGACGCGATGAACACCTCCTCGCAGGTGAAATACCGGTCACGCGAGGAGGTGACCTCGTTCCTGGACGGTTTCGAGAACCTGGACCCCGGGGTGGTCCCGCTGCAGCGGTGGCTCGGCGACGATCTGCCCGATACCCGGCTGGTGCTCTACGGCGCGGTCGGCCGCAAGGGCTGAACGGTCCCGGCCCGTCGCTCCGGGGCTCAGATCACCGTGCCCACATCACGGCCGACGATATTGTCCATCGCGCGTTCGGCCACTGCCGCGATGGTCATCGAGGGATTGCACGCCGCGGCGTTACCCGGCAGGAGCGCGCCGTCGAGAACGTACAGCCCCCGCTGACCCAGCACCCGGCCGTCGAGATCGCAGACCGGGCCCATACAGGCGCCCCCGAGACCGTGCCAGGTCGAGGGGAACACCCGGTTGGTATCGGCGATCACCGAGGCGGGGCCCGCCACGGCGTGGACGGTTTTCTCGATCTGCCCGTACTGGATCGCCGCGTCGCCGTCGGCGGGCCAGCGCAGGCGGGTGGTATCGGTAGCCGAGTCGTAGGTGAAATGCCCACGGGCGTCGCTCACTCCGTAGCCGACGAGCATCGTGGTGTGGGCGTCGATCCCCAGCGGCGGGATGGACGCCTGGATCACGGTATGGGCCGTCGCGGGATCGTCCCAGTTCAGGCTGCCGTAGATCACCGGGCCGCCCTGGGCGGCGCCGAATCCCTCGGCGAGATCGGTCCAGGTGTAGATGCGATCCGCGTTCGTGCCCCAGCCGGACCCCAGCGCGTCGGGCATATCGGGGATCGCGCCCGCGGCCGCGGCCCGCAGCAGCAGATCGGTGGTGCCGAGACTGCCGGCGGCCAGGACCAGTGTGGTGGTGGTGAGGATCCGCTGCTCCAGGATCCGTGCGGATTCGTCGGTCCGGTCGGCGTGCACGATCCAGCGCCCGTCGGCGCCGCGTTCGATTCCGGTCACGGTGTGCATGGTCCGGACATCGACCAGTCCGGTGTCCTCCGCTTCGGCGATATAGGTGACATCCACGGAGTGTTTGCCCCCGTTGTTCACCCCCAGTGAGCCGGAGGCATCGGTGTAGGACGGCTTCATCTCGCCGCGGGTCTCGGCCAGCGCGTAGTTCCAGTCGATCGGCATGGGGATCTTCGATACCGGCAGTCCACGGGCGCGCGCATTGCGGGCGAATATCCGGGCGGCGGCGTAGTGGGGGTGCGCGATCAATTCGTCGGGCGCGACCGCCAGCCGCAGCATTCGCGCGACCCGCGGATAGTGGACCCGGTTCATCAGATCCCAGTCCAGGTCCTCGGGGAGATGGGTGCCGAAGACCTCTTTCGAGGGCTGTAGCGACATGCCCTGATAGATCAGCGATCCGCCGCCGAGCCCGGCCGCGCACAGTGCCGTCATGTTCTCACCGGCCACCGCGTCGACGAGGCCCAGGTACGGATCGAATGCCACCGGCCGACCGAACAATTGGGGCGCCGAACCGTGCCAAAGCATACGCTTGTCCGGTTGGGCCGGGTCGGGGAAGGTGGTGGCGCCGGGGCCGGTGCGCCACCGCCTGCCGCGTTCGAGCAACACCACCGGTACACCCGCCCGCGCCAGCCGTAATGCGGCGACGCCACCGCCGAAACCGGATCCGATCACGATCACCCGATGGTCCTCGCGCACGAGCGGCGTGCGCCGCCTGGGTGTGCGGATTGTGGTGTCCGCCCGGGCGATTGCCGCCCCGGCGAGGGCTGTTCCGGTCGCTACCGCGGAGCCACCCAAGAAGGTGCGCCGTGAAATTCCGGACAAGACCGACCTCCGAACCGCCGCGTGAACCTCTTCGCGTCACCGAGTCGGAACGCGCCTCTGGGAACCCGCCGCAGCGATCGGGGAGGCCGGCGATACGAAGTGCCCGTGGGTGTTTCCCGGGGGCGGGGCCCAAATTAGATACACAACAAATCGTGTGTCAATAAATATGCCCAGGTTGGCCGCTCGGTTCCCGGATCGGTGAGATTCCAGGTCGTGGTGGGTAGCTGGTGGGGTCTACCCTCTCGCCGCTGTGACCGAGGTCATATTTCGGGCCCGGATTCCATTGGTTGCCACACGGCGGAACATCGCCCTCGTTGTTTATGGTCACAAAGATTGTAAAGATGGCAAGAATGGCATTGATCCACCGCGCGATCCGCTGTCCGATGGATCAGTGATAGAGGCCGAGGAGGGCGCGGGTGGCGGCGTCGACGATATCGTCGGCCGAGGCGGTGACCGCGTTGTCGAGCCAGGCGGTGACCAGTTCGGCCATCCCGCCGATGAAGAACAGGCCGGCCGTCTCGTCGTCGTCCTCGCTGCGACCCCGGGGGCCGAGGAATTCCCGCGCCTCGAGCGCGGACTGGTGGGCGAGATGGCGCAGAAGTTCGGTCCGGCGTTGCCGCAGTTTCGGAATCGCGACCGATTCCACGATCGCGACCCGGCCCTTCCGGGGGTCGTCGAGCAGCAGCTGGACGAACGCGTGGAGCGAGGCGCGCACCCGCGCCTCGGGTTCGGCGCCCGCGTTCTCGGCGGCGTGCCGGCTGGTCTCCTCGATCTCGGCGGCGATCGCGTTCATCACCGCTTCCAGTGCCGCGTCCAGGCCGGAGAAGCTCTCGTAGAAATAGCGTTCGCTGAGCCCGGCCGCGGTGCAGATCGCGGTCATCGTGGTCTTGGATTCCGGATTCGACCAGACCGTCAGTGCGGCCTCGAGCAGCCGGGCGCGGCGCTCGGTGGCGCGCTCGGCGGCACTGAGGCCCCGGTAGACCCCTGATTGCACGGCCATGCCGCCAGCATGCCACAGCGACCCGCCGGTCAAGGTTGACAGGAGGCTCTTCCTGAATCAGTCTTGACGTGACCGGCACCACATGAACGCGCGAGGTGAACCATGACGGCCGAGACCCTGGGACCCCATGAGGGAACGGCGGACCAGGCCGCCGGGCCGCGGCCGATCCCGGTTCGGCACCGCGACGACGGCGGACTGCCCCTGCTCGGGCAGGTGCTGGAATACGCCAAGGACCCCGTCGCGCTGTGCCGGAGCCGCTGGGAACGCTACGGTCCGGTCGCGCCGTTCCGCGCACTCGGCAAGAACGCCGTGATGCTGCTCGGGGCCGACGCCTGCGGTGCGGCACTGCAGAACAAGGACAAGGCGTTCGCCAACGAACCGGCCTGGTCCGAACTCGTGGGCCCGTTCTTCGACCGCGGCCTGATGCTGATCGATTTCGAGGAACATCTCGCGCATCGGCGGATCATGCAGGAGGCGTTCACCCGGTCCCGGCTCGAGGCCTACACCCAGCGGCTGCACCCCGCCGTCGAACGCGGAGTGGCGAACTGGGCGGCGGGCACGGAGTTCCCGTCCTACTGGAAGCTCAAGCAGCTCACCCTCGATATCGCCGCGGACCTGTTCATGGGCGGTGTCGAGGATACGAGCCCGGCCGAGATGGACCGGGTCAACAAGGCGTTCATCGCCTGTGTCCAGGCCGCGGCCGGAATCGTCCGGATCAACGCGCCGTTCACCCGGTGGGGCCGGGCCTACCGCGGTCGCAAGGTACTCGAGGGGTTCCTGCGCCACTACCTGCCGGCCAAACGCGCGCGGCAGACCGACGATATCTTCTCGGTGCTCTGCCATGTCGAGACCGAGGACGGCGAACGGTTCAGCGACGACGACGTCGTGAACCATATGATCTTCCTGATGATGGCGGCCCACGACACCTCCACCATCACCACCTCGACCATCCTGCAGTATCTCGGGCAGCACCCGCAGTGGCAGCAGCGGTGCCGCGACGAAGCGCTCGCGCTGGGCCCGGCGCCGTCGAAGTCCGAACTGGAGGGACTGGTCTCCGTCGACCTGGTGATGCGCGAGGCGCTCCGGTTGCGGGCCCCGGTTCCGGTGCTGGTCCGCTACGCGGTGAAGGACACGGTGGTCCAGGGTGTGCGGATCCCCGCCGGCACCGATGTCATCGTCGGTATCCAGTTCACCCATCTCATGGAGGAATACTGGACCGACCCGCTGGCCTTCGACCCCGACCGGTTCGGCCCGGATCGCCACGAGGACAAAACGCACCGGTTCGCCTGGGAGCCGTTCGGCGGCGGCGTGCACAAATGCATCGGAATGTACTTCGGTGGCCTCGAGGTCAAGGCGATCATGCACCGGCTGCTGCGCGACTACCACTGGACCGTGGACCCCGGCTATGTGCCGCCGATGGACTATCACTCACTGCCGTTCCCCAAGGACGGTCTCCCGATCACGCTGATCCGGAACTGAGGGTCGGCACGACGCCGGGTTCGGGCCGCCACCCCAGCGCGGGCGCGACGAGTTCGACGGTGTCGTGCAGGATCTGCTCGTAGTCGTCGCGGTGGAATTCGTAGGGCAGTTCGAGACGTAGTTCCGTGGCCTGCGCGAGCACGGGGTCGGCGTGCAGCCGATCGACGATCTCCGCGGCCGAACCGACCAGATCCGGTGCGAACAGGATCCGGCGTTCCCCCCGCGGTGCGAGAGTGCGCTCGTATCGCCCGGCCGCGTACCGCCGGTACCGGTCGCGGGTGCCGCGATCGGCGCCGTCGGTCGGGACGATCACCCGGCCCACCGCGACCCGGGACGGCCGGCCGGTTCCGGCGCGGCGCCGGAACTCCGCGAGCAGTCCCAGCTGGGCGGCACCGAAATCATCCGTGGTTTCGCCGAATACGATATTGCCGGTGAGGAGGTTGAGACCGTTCTCGCCGGCCCAGCGCACCGAGCGCGTACTGCCGCCGCCGTACCAGAGGCGATCGGCCAGGCCCGGACTGTACGGTTGCAGCCGGGGCCGCTGGGTGTTGCCGGGGGAGTGGATGACCGTATCCGGATCGCCCAGATAATCGCCGCGCAGATTCGCGACGAGCCGCGAGATCCGTCCGTAGGAAAGGTCGTAGCCGCGCCAGTCGCCGTCGAAGACGAGGTCGCCGATCAGGTCCGCGTGCGGCGGGGTCCCGGCGCTGAACCCGGGCTGCAACCGGCCGCCGGACAGCACATCGGCCATGGACAGATCCTCGGCCAGCCGGAACGGACTCTCGTAGCCGATGGGAATCACCGCGGTTCCCAGCTGGATCCGGCGGGTGCGCTGGCTCGCCGCGGCCAGGAAGACCGCCGCCGACCCGACCCCGTGCTCGAGATGGCGCTGCCGGATCCAGGCCCCGTCGAACCCGAGGCGTTCACCGAACTCGAACAGCCGCAGGGTGTCCTCGAGTCCGGCGGCGGGATCGTCGTCGGGATAGTTCCCCGGGGTCAGGAACGACAGGGTCGTGATGGTAGGTGCCCCGGCGCCGCGGGCTTCACCCGCGCTCATAGGGGATCTTCTCGCCCGCCTCGACAGCGATCGGGAGCCGGTTCTCCGCCGGCGGCAGCGGGCAGGTCGCCAGATCGGTGTAGGCGCAGGGCAGATTGGCGGCGCGGTTGAAGTCCAGGATCACGGTGCCGTCGGGGGCCGGTGCGGGGACCCGCAGCGCCCGGTTGGCGGCGTAGGTCGTGACCCCCGAGGTGGCATCGGTGAACAGGATCGACAGCTCGCCGGGCGTCTTACCGGGGAACGCGGTGAGCCGCAGCACCTCTCCGTCCCGGAGGAACTCGATCTGCCCGGGCGCGTCGTAGACGTGCTCCAGCCCTTCTACGGCGGCGCCCACGGTGGTCGGCCGGGGTTCGGGAAATGCGAGGTATCGCCCTTCGAACACCCACCGCGGATCCGGCGCGTAGGCCGGTGTGCCGCGGAACCCGGTCCGCAGCGGATTGTCCGGGTGGCGTGGCCGCACCACGTCGTATCCGCCACGCCGGGCGACCTCGATCACGGCTTCGCCCCAGACGGCGTTCACCCCACCTCGTTCGGGAATGACACCGAATCGGTGGGTACCCCGGACCCGGGACCCGTCGATCACCAGTTCCTCATCGTCACCGAGATCGACCACCACACCGCCGGAGCCGGTGGACCAGGTTCCGGGCGCGCCCGGGAACCGTTGCGGAGCCGCGGAAAGCCAGTGCAGCCCCGTAATGGCCAGGAATCCGTGCGGATCGGCCAGTTGCGCCTCGTGCCGCCGGTGCCATTCGCGCCACTCGGCGCCGAAGGCGTCGAGATCGGTGTCGGCTGCCTGTGTCGTCATGGTGCACCTCCGGAAGCTCTCCGTCGATCCAATCGCGCGACGGGGCGGCGGCCCACCATTGCGCTCAGCTCGAACGCAATTGCCCGGATCGGCGAACGGCCCCGCGGGAAGGCGCGACCCTAGAAGCCGCCGCCCGCATCTCCGAGTTCGACGGGGTTGGCCGGGTCGGCGCTGTACTGCGACCAGGATCCGGGGAACAGGGCGGCATCCCGGCCGGTGGCGGCCAGCGCGGCGACCGCGATCGCCGCCGTGACGCCGGATCCGCAGTACAGGGTGGGCGGCGATGCCGCCGCCGAAGGCGGTAGGAGCGCCCCGATCTCGTCGTCCGGCAGGAGACGGCCGGTGGCATCGAGCAGCGTGGTGGCCGGGACGTTGACGGCGCCGGGAATATGCCCGGCCACCGGGTCCACCGGCTCGCTCTCGCCCCGATACCGCTCCGGGGCCCGGACGTCGATCAACCCGCCGGCCCCGACGAGCCCGGGCAGGTCTCCCTCGCCGGCGACCCGGAGAGCGCCGGCGTACAGGTCGTCGTGGGTGAGGGTGATATCACCGGCGGCGGGAATCACCTCACCGGTTTCGAGTCGCCGGCCGGAATCCCGCCATGCCGCCAGACCGCCGTCGAGAATACGGACATCGGTCAGCCCGGCGGCCGTGAGAACCCACCACGCGCGGGCCGAACCGGCGCGATTCCAATCGTCGTAGGCCACGATGGGCACACCCGCACGCACACCCCTGGCCCGCAGATAACGCTGCAGCGCGGGGCCGTCGGGCAGCGGATGGCGCCCGCGCCCGGTGACCGAGTGGTCCGACAACCCGGTATCGAGGTCGACGTAGACGGCGCCGGGGAGATGACCGGTGCGATAGTCCGCGCGGCCGTCGGGCCGGTCGAGCCGCCACCGGACATCGAGCAGCGTGACGGGCGCACCGGATTCGAGAGTCGCCGCCAGTTCGTCGACGGTGGTGAACACCGCTGTGCGTGCGGTCATGGATAGGCCCTCCGCTTCTGTCCCGCGGTCACGTCCCCGGCGGGATGGCGCCGCCACAGCGGGATGGTAACAGTGCCGTGGCATCCCGTTTGCCGGGCCGATGCCGCCCGGAGCGGCCGTGGCGCTGCGCGCGGCGGGAGACCCGGGCGCAATATTTTTATTTATGATGTTCGTTACCCGGTGTATTTCTGGAATTGACATCCGCTCGGTAGCCGAGGAAACGATCACCCGATCGGGGGGATGCCGAAAGAAATGTTTCCGATACGATTCGAATCACCGGAAAATCGCGATCCCGACCGTGCGCATCTTCTCCGCGGATATGTGCCGACGCTACGACGGGGTGGGCCACGGATCGCGCGCGCGATCACATCATCGCTGATCAGTGTACTCATCGTGGGAGATATGCGAGCGCAGCGACACTCCTGGCGAATTCCGATGAAACGGAAACCATCCCTCTCGAGAGAAAGTGCATCGCCGTGACGATCGACGATAGTGCCGTCCCCGGTCTGCATAAGGTGGACCGGGGCGGAGAAATAAATGACGGCATTCCACTCGTAGAACTCTTCTCGTCCGGTGAACCGTATGCGCTGGCATTCGGCGGACAGGGCGCGCCGTGGCAGGACGCATTCGTCGAAATATGCGACGACCACGATATCGGGGCGGAAATGGCGGCGCTGGTGGCGCGCGCCGCCGGCTACCTGGATCCGGTATCGGCCGACCTGCTGGTCGCCCGGCCCGCGGGATTCGATCCGGCGGACTGGTTGCTGCGGCGCGACGACCGGCCCCGGCCGGTGCCGCCGGTATTGCGGTCGGCGGCGATCTCCGTGCCCGGGGTGCTGCTCACCCAGCTGGCGGGACTGTGGGCGCTCGAGCGGTGCGGCCTGGATCCGGACCGGGCCGCACCGGTGGCGGTGGCGGGCCATTCCCAGGGTGTGCTGGGGGTCGCCGCGGTGGCCGGGCGTGATGCCGACGCCCGTGCCCGGCTGCTGGCGATCGCGCAGCTCATCGGTGCGGCGGGAGACCTGGTCGGGCGGCGGCTGGGGCTGGTCGCACCGGGGGA
The DNA here is from genome assembly GCF_055586645.1 of Nocardia sp. NPDC049935. Classification (NCBI taxonomy): domain Bacteria; kingdom Bacillati; phylum Actinomycetota; class Actinomycetes; order Mycobacteriales; family Nocardiaceae; genus Nocardia; species Nocardia sp. NPDC049935. The sequence goes on from NZ_JBVJHV010000001.1 coordinate 1,206,007, forward strand.
GCCCGCGCCGATGCGCGCCGTCTCGCAGGCGGATCCGGAGATCTTGCGCGAGGTCGTCGCGGAGTGGTCCGGATCGGATCCGGCGGCAGCGCCGGTGGTTTCGATCCGCAACGGCCGCCGCCACACGGTGCTGTCCGGGCCGCCGGAGACGCTGATACGACTCGAGGAGCGGTACGCGACGGTCGCGGCGGAGCGTGCGTCCCGGGCACCCGGCGGCCCGGCCCGGCCCGCGGTATTCGACGACCTGCCGATCGACCTGGCCTTCCACCACCCGTCCCTGAGCGCGGCCGCGGACCTCGCGGCCGACTGGGCCGCGCGCTGCGGTCTGGACGTGGCGGCGACCCGCCGGCTCGCGCGCCGGATCCTGGTCGAACCCGTGGATTGGGTCGCGGCCGTCGACGCCTTGGCCGCGGCGGGCGCGCGGTGGGTGCTGGACGTCGGCCCCGGTGACCTGCTCACCCGGCTGACGGCTCCGTTGCTGCGCGGATCGGGGATCGGCGTCGTCGCGGCCATGACCCGGCCCGGCCAGCGCAATCTGCTGACCCCCGGCGCGGCCCCGGCGGTGTCGCCCGCGTGGAGTGCGTTCGCGCCGCGGCCGGTGACACTGCCCGACGGGCGGACGGTCACCGAAACCGCGTTCACCCGGCTCACCGGGCGCTCGCCGATCCTGCTGGCGGGGATGACTCCCACGACCGTGGACGCGGGCATCGTCGCGGCCGCCGCGAACGCGGGCCACTGGGCGGAGCTGGCCGGCGGCGGACAGGTCACCGAGGCGGTATTCGCCGACCGGACAGCGCAGTTGCGGACGCTGCTGGAACCGGGTCGCGCGGTGCAGTTCAACGCGTTGTTCCTCGACCCGTATCTGTGGTCGCTGCAGCTCGGCGGAAAGCGATTGCTGCAGAAGGCCCGCGCGGCGGGAGCGCCGCTGGACGGTGTGGTGATCAGCGCGGGCATTCCCGAACTCGAGCAGGCCGTGGCCCTCGTCGCGGAACTCGCGGCGGCCGGTATCACGTATATCGCCTTCAAGCCCGGAACGGTCGCTCAGATCCGGGCGGTGTCCCGGATCGCGAACGAGACTCCGCGGCAGCCGATCATCGTGCAGATCGAAGGCGGGCGCGCGGGCGGGCACCACTCGTGGGAGGACCTGGACGAACTGCTGCTGGAGACCTACGCCGAGCTCCGGTTGCGCCCGAACCTGGTGATCTGCGCCGGTGGGGGTATCGGCACCCCCGAACGGGCCGCGGACTACCTCACCGGCGCGTGGTCACGGGAGTACGGCTACCCGGCGATGCCGCTGGACGGCGTGCTGGTGGGCACCGCCGCCATGGCGACGGCCGAGGCCACCACCTCCGCGGCGGTCAAACAGTTGCTGGTGGACACCCCCGGGACACCCGGCTGGGTGGCGGCCGGAACCGCGCGCGGCGGGATGGCCTCGGGGCGCAGCCATCTGGGCGCAGATATTCACGAGATCGACAATGCCGCGTCGCGCACCGGCCGGTTGCTGGACGAGGTCGCCGGAGACGCGGAGGCGGTATCCACGCGCCGGGACGAGATCGTCGCCGCCCTGAACGCGACGGCCAAACCGTTCTTCGGCGACAGCGCGGAGATGACCTACGCCGCGTGGCTGCGCCGCTATGTGGAACTGACGGTCGGTGATACCACCGGACGGGTAGCCGGGTCCGGAAGCGCGTCGTCGCCGTGGGCGGATACCGCCTGGCGGGACCGATTCACCGCCATGCTGCGCCGCGCGGAGGCCCGGCTGCATCCCGCCGACCGCGGCCCGATCCCGACGTTGTTCCCCGGTGACGATCTGCCGGGCCATCCCGCCGACGCCGTGGCGGCGCTGCTCGCGGAATATCCGGCGGCCGATACGACCGTCCTGCATCCCGCCGATACGCCGTTCTTCGTGGCACTGTGCCGGACCCCGGGCAAACCGGTGAATTTCGTACCGGTGCTCGACGCGGACGTCCGGCGCTGGTGGCGCTCGGATTCGCTGTGGCAGGCCCACGATGAGCGCTACTCCGCCGATCAGGTGTGTGTCATCCCCGGTCCGGTCTCGGTGGCCGGTATCACCCGGGCCGACGAACCGGTCGGTGAACTCCTGGACCGGTTCGAGCGGGCCACCACCGACGCGTTGCTGGCCGCGGGTGCGAGCGCCCGTCCGGTGCTCGCCCGGCGTCGTACGGAATCGGGAGCGGCGGCGGTGGATGTGGTGCTCGGTGCACCGGATGTGTTCTGGGCGGGCCGGCTGGTGCCCAATCCGGTGCACCGTCTCGGTCCGCCGGGTGAATGGACGGCCGGGCCCGCGGGACTACTCGAGCACGTGGCATCGGGGGCGACGCTGGAGCAGACCGCACCCGACCGGGTCGAACTCGCGGTCGCGCTGACCCCGGGGGCGCGGCTGCGGGTCGGAATCGGCGTGCCCGCGACGGCGCGTTCCGGCGGCGCGCCGGTGGTGACGGCGGAGGAGGCCGATGCGGCGATGTCGGCGCTGCTCGGGGTGGCCGCCGGTGGGCCGCTGCCCGAAGTGCGCGAGATCGGCGGCCGCCGGGTCGCGCACCTCAACCTGGCGTGGACGCCGGGGGTTTTCGCCGATCACGCGGGTGTGGTGGGCGCCGGGTTCCCGGAGTCGGTGAGCCCGCTGGGCTCGGCGGTGCCCGATGTACTGGTCGGGGCCTGCTGGCCCGCGGTATTCGCGGTGCTGGGCGCCGTATCCGGGCCGGATGCCGTCGCCGCGATCGAGGGTTTTCTGGACCTGGTCCATCTCGACCATCGGATCCGTCTGCTCGGTGACTGGCCCGCCGATATCGGAGTGCTGACCGTGCGCGCCGAATCCGGCGAGGTCGCCGATACCGAACTGGGCCGGGTGATCGAGGTGCACGTCACGATCGGCGCGATCTTCGACGATATCGGGACCGGCCTGGACGGCCCGGTTCTCGCGACGCTCACCGAACGCTTCGCCATTCGCGGCCGCACCGGTAACGCCGCCGTCGCCGACCCCGCGCAGGCGGCCGGAGCGCCGGACGAACCGTATCGGGAGACGCCGCGCCGGCGGCGCCGCGAGCTCACCGTGGTGGCGCCCGCGAGTATGGCCGCCTTCGCCGAGATGTCGGGCGATCACAACCCGATCCACACCTGTGGCGCCGCGGCGGCGCTGGCCGGACTCGGCGGGGTGATCGTGCACGGGATGTGGTTGTCGGCCGCCGGGCAGTACGCGGTGACCGCGGGTGACCCCGGCGACCCGTCGTCCTCGCGGAACCTCACCGCCTGGACCACACGCTTCCTCGCACCGGTGCGCCCCGGCGCGCGTATCGATATCCGGGTCGACCGGATCGCGGTCGCGGCCGGCGCCGAGATCGTGGAGGTGACCTGCCGGGTCGGCGACGAGCCGGTGATGGTGGCCACCGGCCGGCTCGCCGCGCCGCCGACGGTGTATGCCTTTCCCGGGCAGGGCATCCAGCGCCGCGGGATGGGGCTGGACGCGGTGGCCCGGTCCCGCGCCGCGGCGGCGGTATGGGAACGCGCGGACGCCCACACCCGCCGCGTCCTGGGGTTCTCCATTCTCGCGGTCGTCCGCGACAATCCGACGGTGCTGCGGGCCGGCGGCGTCGAATACCGCCACCCGGACGGCGTTCTGCACCTGACGCAGTTCACCCAGGCGGCGCTGGCCACGCTCGGGGTGGCGCAGATCGCGGAGTTGCGGGAATCCGGCGCCTACACCGAAGGCGCGTATCTGGCGGGTCATTCCCTGGGCGAGTACGTCGCCTTGGCGGCAGTGGCCGGGGTGCTGCCGCTGGAGACGCTCCTGGAAATCGTGTTCCAGCGCGGTCAGGCCATGGATCTGCTGGTGCCGCGCACCGAATCCGGTCACAGCGAGTACGCGATGGCGGCGATCCGCCCGTCGCAGATCGGTCTGAGCGATCGTGACGTGGTCGCTTTCGTCGCCGAAACAGCTTCCCGCAGTAGCGAATTCCTCGAAGTGGTGAATCTCAACCTGCGCGACGCCCAGTATTCGATCGCGGGCACCAGGGCGGGCCTGCGGGCCCTCGAGGCCGAGATCGAACTCCGGCGCTCCCGGACCGGGGGCGAGCGCGCGTTCCTTCTCGTTCCGGGTGTGGACGTGCCGTTCCACTCCCGGGTATTGCGGTCCGGGGTGCCCGATTTCCGGGCGAAACTCTCCGAACTGCTACCCGCCGAGATCCGGCCGGAGGCCCTCGTCGGCCGCTATATCCCGAATCTGGTGCCCCGGCCGTTCTCACTCGACCGCGAATTCCTCCGGGAGATCGCCGATCTCGTGCCCTCGGAGCCGCTCGAGGCAGTGCTCGCCGACTACGACGGGTGGGCGGCCCGGCCCGGCGAGCTGTGCCGCACGGTACTCGTCGAACTGCTCGCCTGGCAGTTCGCCAGTCCGGTGCGGTGGATCGAAACACAGGATCTGCTGTTCACCGCATCGGCGCGGGGTGGTCTCGGAGTGCGGCGGTTCGTGGAGGTCGGGCTCGCCGCCGCGCCGACCCTGGCCAACCTGGCGTCCCGGACGCTGCGGCTACCGGGTTTCGCCACCGCCGATGTGGATGTTCTGAATATCGAACGGGACGCGGCCCTCGTCCATGCCACCGATACGGACCCGGTGGATCCCGCGGAGGACGAGGGCGAGCCCCCGGACGCCGCCGGATCCGCTGATATCCCGGCGGCCGCGGTGTCACCGGTGCAGGCGCCCGCGGACCCGGCCGCCGATCGCCGCCCGGACGATCTCGTATTCACGGCCGCCGACGCGACCGCGGTGCTGATCGCGCTGTGGACGAAACTGCGCACCGATCAGATCGGTCCCGCCGATACCGTCGAGGGGCTGTGCGACGGCGTGTCCTCCCGCCGTAATCAGCTTCTGGTCGATCTGGCCGCGGAACTGGCCGTGGGGTCGATCGACGGTGCCGGCGACGCCGACCTCGCCGCCCTCGGCACGACCGTGCGGACACTCGCGCGCACCTACCGGCCTTTCGGGCCGGTGCTCACCGAATGGCTCGACGACCATCTGCGCCGCGCGCTGGGCCCTTCCGGGCGCCGGCCCGCCGCGATCGGCGACCGGGTCCGGACGGTCTGGGGGCTGGGCGACGGCTGGATCGCGCATGTGACCGCCGAACTGGCGCTGGGCACCCGGGACGGGACGAGCGTGCGGGGCGGCGCACTCGGCGGTCCGCTGGTTTCCGGCGCGGCCGACGGCGCCGCGGTCGACACCGCGGTGGACGGCGCGGTCCGTGCCGTGGCGGCGCGGCACGGCACGGCGGTGGACCCGATACCGGCCGCCGGCGCCGGGCAACCCGCGACGGTCGAGGTATCGGCCGAGTTCGCCGAGCGGGTCACCGGCCGCGACGGGGTACTCGCCTCGGCGGCCCGTCTGGTGCTCGAACAGCTGGGACTCGAAGAACCGGCGCCCGGACCGGTCGCGGAGGACACCGCGGCCACCGTCGTCGACGCGGTATCGGCGGAACTCGGCCCGGACTGGCCGCGGCTGGTCGCGCCCGCCTTCGACGAACGCCGGGCGGTCCGTCTGGACGACCGATGGGCCGGTGCCCGCGAGGATCTGGCCCACCTCTGGCTCGCCGGCGATCCGGCGGTGGAATCGCCCGTATTCGCCGGCGCCGGTGCGATCGTCGCCGCGCAGGCCCGGTGGTGGCGGGACCGGGCCGCCGCCACGGACCGGCCGGACCTGGCGCAGCGCTACGCGGAGATCGCCGAAGCCGCCGACAGCGACGAGGCGGGTGAATACGCCGGCGATATCGCGGTGGTGACGGGCGCGAGCGCGGGATCCATCGCCGCCGCGGTGACCGGCCGGCTCCTGGCCGGTGGCGCGACGGTGATCGCCACCACCTCCCGGCTCGACGAGCAGCGGCTGCACTTCTACCGCGACCTGTACCGGCGCACCGCCCGCCCCGGGGCCGCCCTGTGGGTCGTATCGGCCAATCTGGCGTCCTATCGGGATGTGGACGCGCTGATCGATTGGATCGCCCGCCCGCTGACCGAAACCTCCGGTGGCTCCACCACCCTCGTCAAACCCGCCATGACACCGACTCTGCTGTTTCCCTTCGCCGCGCCACCGGTCACCGGCGAGCTCTCCGAGGCCGGGCCGCGTGCGGAAATGGAGATGCGGGTCCTGCTGTGGTCGGTACAGCGCCTCATCGGCGGCCTGTCCGCGATCGGCGCCGACCACGATGTGGACGCGAAACTGCATGTGGTGCTGCCGGGTTCACCGAACCGGGGCGTATTCGGCGGTGACGGCGCCTACGGGGAGTCCAAGGCGGCACTCGACGCGGTGGTCGCGCGCTGGCGGGCCGAACCGGCGTGGTCGCGGCGGGTCACCCTGGTACACGCGGTGATCGGCTGGGTGCGCGGTACCGGGTTGATGAGTCGCAACGACGGGCTGGTCGCCGCGGTCGAGGCCGAGGGCGTGCGAACCTGGTCGGCCGACGAGATATCGCGCGAGCTGCTGGTCTGGTGCTCGGCACGCGCCCGCCTCGTCACCGCGGACGGGCCACACCGTATCGATCTGACCGGCGGACTGTCGGATATCCGGCTGGACCTGCCCGCGCTGACGGCCCGGGTCCGGGCGGAACAGGAGGCCGCCACGGACCCGGATTCCGAATCCACCGCGCAGCAGGTGATTTCCGCGCTTCCGGCGCCCCCGGCCGCCGCCGCTCCGGCGCCCGTACCCGAATGGGGAACGGTGACCACCGGATTGGCGGAGATGGTCGTGATCGTCGGGGCCGGTGAACTCGGCCCCTACGGTTCGGCGCGCACCCGATTCGAGATGGAGGTCTCCGACCGGCTCTCGGCGGCCGGAGTCCTGGAACTGGCATGGACCACCGGACTGCTGACCTGGGAGAACGAACCGGTTCCCGGCTGGTACGACACCGCCACCGGGGAACCGGTCCCCGAAGAGCAGATCGCGGACCGCTATCACGACGCGGTCCTCGCCCGCACGGGTGTCCGCCGGTTCGAGGACGACGGCGAACTCCGCGGCAATACGGCGCCGCTACTGGCCTCGGTATTCCTCGAACGCGATATGACCTTCACCGTCGGCGGCGAATCCGAGGCCCGGGCGTTCGCCGCGGCCGACGGCGACAACACGGTGATCGCGCCGGTACCCGGCAGCACGGACTGGACGGTGACCCGCCGCGCGGGTACCGAGGTCCGGGTGCCGCGCCGGGTCGAGATGTCGCGCACGGTGGGCGGGCAGATACCCACCGGATTCGACCCGACCCGCTGGGGCATCTCGCCGGATATGGCCGCCTCGCTGGACCGGCTCGCGCTCTGGAACATCGTCACCACCGTGGACGCCTTCCTCTCCTCCGGATTCGGGCCGGCCGAGCTGATGCGCTGGGTTCATCCGGCGCGGGTCGCCAATACGGTGGGAACCGGATTGGGTGCGCTGCAGGCGGTGCGCTCGAGCCATATCGATCTGCTGCTGGGCAACGAAAGGCCGAACGACCTGCTGCAGGAAACGCTGTTGAACGTGGCCGCCGCACATGTGGTCCAGTCCTATATCGGCAGCTACGGAGCGATGGTGCATCCGGTCGGTGCCTGCGCCACCGCCGCTGTCTCGGTCGCCGAGGGCGCCGACAAGATCCGTTTCGGCAGAGCGGATTTCGTGGTCGCCGGCGGCGCCGACGATCTCGGCGTGGAATCGGTGGTCGGGTTCGGTGATATGTCGGCCACCGCCGACTCGGCGGTCCTGGCGGCGCGGGGGATCGCCGATCGGCGCTTCTCCCGGGCCAACGACCGGCGCCGGGCGGGTTTCGTCGAATCCCAGGGCGGCGGGACGATTCTGCTGACCCGCGGTGATATCGCCGTACGCCACGGTCTGCCCGTACTGGGAGTGGTGGGTTACGCGGAGTCGTTCGGAGACGGTGTGCACACCTCCATCCCGGCACCCGGTATCGGGGCGCTGGCCGCCGGACGCGGCGGGCGGGAGTCGGAACTGGCGGCCGGGCTCCGCGGACTCGGGGTGACGCCCGACGATATCGCGGTCGTGTCGAAGCACGATACGTCCACCCCGGCGAACGATCCGAACGAAGCGGACCTGCACGAGCGGCTCGCCGCCGCGCTGGGCCGCGGCGACGGGAATCCGCTGTTCGTGGTCTCACAGAAGTCGCTGACCGGGCACGCGAAGGGCGGAGCCGCCGCCTTCCAGCTGATCGGCCTGTGCCAGGTGCTCGCGGACGGGGTGATTCCCCCGAACCGCAGCCTCGACTGCGTCGATGACGTCCAGGCGCGGCATCCCCATCTGGTGTGGGTGCGGGAGCCGCTGCGTTTCGGAGAGACGCTGCCGCTGAAGGCGGGACTGCTCACCAGTCTGGGCTTCGGTCACGTCTCGTGCCTGATCGCGGTGGTGCATTCGGAGGCGTTCGAGCGGGCGATACCCGCCGCGGAACGCGCGGGATACCGGGACCGCGCCGCGGCCCGGCTACTGGCCGGGCGGCGGAGGTTTCTGGACGCCCTGTGCGGTGGCACGCCGCTCTACCGCCGTCCCCCGGATCGGAGGTTCGGAGCGGAGGGCACAGCGGCCGAGGAGATCCGGGCGCGCGAGGCCGGGATGCTGTTGTCGCGCGACGCCCGGCTGGCCGAAGACGGTGTCTACCAGGAATGAACGCGCCGGGGCGGACACCCTTATCCCGGGTGTCCGCCCCGGTCCGGGGCCCGTACCGGATACATTCACGAAGCCGGTCCGTCCACAAGTTTTAATAATTGTGGTGTTCTTAATCCGCCCGGCCCGAACCCTGATATGCTGCGTCCGAATGGAATTCGTGAATATATCACCCGGTTGGGGGGGTTCCCGCGGGTCGGGTTGCGCTACGATTCGATCAAGACAATTCGCGATCGAGATGCGCAGTCGCATCGATTTTCCCCGTCGACGTGGAATCGGCAGTGGCCGGCGGATCGCAATAACCGCTGTACCGTGAGAACCGGGGGTGGACGACAATGAGCACCGCTCTACTCATTCCAGGTAGTTTCGAAGGCGAATGGGTGTACGAGGAAGTCGCCGCCCGGCTCGGCGAGGACGGGCACCGGGTATTCGCGGTAACGCTGCCCGGCCTCGAGCCGGAGCCGGCCGCCCGGCCCGCGGCCACTGCCGACCTCGACGACCATATCGCCGACGTCGTCTCCTATATCGTCGAGCACGATCTGGACGACCTGGTCGTCTGTGCCCACAGCTACGGCGGGATGGTGCTGCGCGGCGTCTGCGCGGCGCTACCGGACCGCTGTCTCGGCGCGATCTATATGGACGCTTTCCTGCCGGAACCGGGGCAATCCTGCTGGATGCTGCTCAACGACCCGCTGCGGGAGGGTTTCGGGCAGCTCGGCGCGGCCGACGGCCGCACCCTGCTGCCGCCGCCCGGATCGGATCCGCGGTCGGCCCCGCATCCGGTGGCCTCGCTGCTGCAGGCGAGCCGCGCCGGCCTGCCCGCGCCGTGGATCCGCCACGCCTACATCTATGCGAGCGCCTGGCCCGGCACCCCGTTCACATCGACCTACGAGCGTTTGTCCGCCGACCCCGCGTGGGAGACCTACAGCATTTTCGAGAATCACGAGATCATGCGCAACAATCCGGAACTACTCGCGGACCTGCTGCACAAGATAATGGTGAATTGGGCCTGAAAAATTGTTTCGCCGACTGCCGGAAATGAACCCTTTCCGGTCCGGTGAATGTCTTCTCCGTCGTCGCCGTGAATAACTGCGTGAATACTTTCCGAGCATTCGGATCGGGTGTACGGCGGAGACAACGAGAACAGTAGAGGATCCCCCGGATGTATCGATCGTTCGTCGATCTATTGGTCTCGCGCTATTCGGAACAACCGGATAGGCGCGCCTATCGATTCCTGGAAACCGGCGATCTCGACGGGCCGGTCTCGGAGCTGACCTATGCCGAGCTGGGCCGCCGGGCCCGGGCGGTAGCCGCCCATTTGCAGGCCGAGGGCTGGGCCGGGCAGCGGGCGTTGCTGCTGTACCCGCCGGGCCTGGGTTTCCTGGGCGGGTTCTACGGCTGCCTGTTCGCCGGTGTGGTGGCGGTGCCCGTACCGCTGCCGGAGTTCCACGAGGCCGACCGGTCGCTGCGGCGGCTGCACCAGGTGATCGCCGACGCCGATATCGACCTGGTGCTGAGCACCCGGGAGACGATCGACGGACTGCGGGCGGTGGCCGACCGGCTGCCGCAACTGGCGAGCCTGACCTGGGTGGCGACCGAGGAGGTGCCCGGCGGGTTCGCCGACGATTGGCGCGATCCCGGCGTCGGTCCGGGTGATACCGCCTTCCTGCAGTACACCTCGGGCTCGACCTCGGCGCCGAGCGGGGTGATCGTCGGTCACGGCAACCTGCTGCACAATCAGGGCGCGCTGGCGGCGGCGATGGGGCATACGCCCGACCGGCTCGCCGAACGCGCCGACCGGGACTGGTTCGTCAGCTGGCTGCCGGTGTATCACGATATGGGGCTGATCCTGCCGGTGCTGCACGCGGTCTACCTCGGTTCGAGTACCGCGTTGATGGCGCCGGCGCATTTCGTCCAGAAACCGCAACGGTGGCTCGAGGCGATCTCCGCGTACGGTGTCCACACCGCGGGCTGCCCGAACTTCGGATACGAGTTGTGTGTGCGGCGGGTGTCGCCGGAGGTGATGGCCGCGCTGGATCTCGGTTCCTGGCGGGTGGCGTTCAACGGCGCGGAACCGGTGCGGCCCAGCACCTTACAGCGATTCGCCGAAGCCGCCGCGCCTGCCGGATTCCGGCGCGAGGCGCTGCTGCCGGTGTACGGACTTGCCGAGGCGACGCTGCTGGTGACCGGTGGCGTGGACGGCGGTGTGGACAGCGCGCCGGTTCTCCTGGATCGGGCGGCCGACGGCGAACCCCCGTGGGTTTCCTCGGGACGTCCACCCGAGGGCGTCACCGTGGTGATCGCCGATCCGGAATCGCGGTCCGCGCTGCCCGACGGCGATATCGGCGAGATCTGGGTCGGTGGTGACAGCGTCGCGCAGGGATATCTCGGCAACGAGACGAAGACGCGGGAGACCTTCGGCGCCGTGCTCACCGACGGCCGCGGCGGATTCCTGCGCACCGGCGACCTCGGATTCCTCTCCGGCGGGCATCTTTTCGTGACCGGGCGCAGCAAGGATCTCCTGATCGTCGACGGGCGCAATCACTATCCGCAGGATCTGGAACTGACCGCGGAGAACGCGCATCCCGGCGTGCGCGCCGGGTGCATCGCCGCGTTCACCGTCGACGGGGCCGAGCGCGGTGAACTACCGGTCGTGGTCGCCGAGGTGAAGGCTTCCGGCCCGGCCGAACTGGCCGAGATCGCCGCGGCCGTCCGGGCCGCGGTATCGGTGGAGCACGGGCTCGCCGTGCACGACGTGGTCCTGGTCCGGCCGCGTTCCATTTTCAAGACCAGCAGCGGCAAGATCGAACGCCGGGCGAGCCGGACCGCCTATCTTGCCGGTGAACTCGATCGCGCCGGAACGGTGTCCGGGGACTCGGAAGCCCGGAACGAACAGCCGGCACCCGGAGCGCCGGGCGCGGACGCCACCGGCGCCACCCGGGACGTCCCGACCGTGGCGCGGGTGCGCGACTGGCTCGTGGACGCCGTCGCGGCGATCACCGCGCTCGAGCCGGAACGCATAGAAACCGGACGCCCGCTGGCCGAATTCGGACTGGGCTCTCGTGGTCTGGTGGAACTCGCCGCGGAGCTCTCGGGATATCTCGGCGCCGAGGTGCACCCCGGCCTGGTCTTCGACCACCCGACCATCGACGCCCTCGCCGCGGCGGTCGCGCCCTCCGCCGCACCCGACCCCGGACCGGGCCGGACCGGGCCCGCGACCGCCGCCTCCCGGGTGACCGCCGTCCCCGGCCCGGACCGCACCGGGGACGCGATCGCGATCGTGTCGATGGCCTGCCGGTACCCCGGGGGCGCCGACGATCCGGACGCACTGTGGCGCCTGCTCGCGGACGGTGTGGACGCCGTCGGCGAGGCACCGGCCGACCGCTGGTCCACGGCCGGTCTACTCGACCCCGATCCGGACGCGGCCGGTAAGGCCTACACGCTGCAGGGCGGCTACCTCGACCGTATCGACGGGTTCGATGCCGCGTTCTTCGGTATCACCGCCCGCGAGGCGGAGGTGATGGATCCGCAGCAGCGTCTGCTGTTACAGACGGCATGGGAGGCGTTCGAACGCGGCGGAATCGATCCGGAGTCGCTCGCCGGTTCCGCCACCGGGGTCTATCTGGGCCTGTACGACAGCGGATATCTCGGCGGAGCCGATCCCGATCAGCTCAACGGGTACGTATCCACCGGAAACGCCGCCAGTGTCGCCTCCGGCCGGATCGCCTACGCGCTCGGGTTGCAGGGGCCCGCGGTCACGGTCGATACGGCCTGCTCCTCGTCACTGGTGGCACTGCACCAGGCCGCGCAGGCGCTCCGGGCGGGCGACTGCGATCTCGCGCTCGCCGGCGGGATCAGCCTGCTGGTGACACCGCGCGCGCATATCGAGTTCAGCAGGCTGCGTGGACTGTCGCCGACCGGACGCTGCCGCCCGTTCGCCGCCGACGCCGACGGGATCGTCTGGTCCGAAGGCGCCGGGCTGGTCGTGCTGAAACGGCTGGAAACCGCGGTACGCGACGGTGACCCGGTACTGGCGGTGCTCCGCGGGTCGGCCGTGAATCAGGACGGCCGCAGTCAGGGGTTGAGCGCGCCCAACGGTATCGCGCAGGAGCGCGTGCTGCGGGCGGCACTGGACGCTGCGGAACTGACGCCCGCCGATATCGACTACGTGGAGGCGCACGGCACCGGCACCACCCTCGGCGACCCCATCGAGGCCCGGGCACTGGCCCGCGTCTTCGGTCCGGACCGGCCCCGCGACCGGCCCCTGGGAATCGGATCGCTGAAATCCAATATCGGCCATACCCAGGCCGCCGCCGGGATCGGCGGCGTGCTCAAGGTGGTGCTCGCGCTGCGGCACGAGCGCCTGCCCGCCTCACTGCACGCCGGCACACCGGCGCCGGGGATCGACTGGGGCAGCGGCGGCATCGTCGTGCGCACCCAGCCGGCCGACTGGCCCGCGGGCGCGCGTCCGCGCCGGGCCGGAGTGAGCGCCTTCGGTATCAGCGGCACCAACGCGCATGTGATCGTGGAGGAGGCCCCGCGCAGCGCACCGCTCCCGGTGGAAACTCCGCTGACCGGTAGCCGGCCCGCCGGACTCTTCGCGGTGTCGGCGCGCACCGAACCCGCGCTGCGCGGACAGGCGCGCCGCTTGCTCACGCGGCTGGACGACGATCCGGGGCTGTCCCTGACGGGGTTGGCGCGGGCCCTGGCCTTCGACCGCACCCATTTCGGGCATCGCGCCGCGATCGTCGCCGGAGACCGCGACGAACTCCGGGACGGACTGCGGGCGCTGGCAGAGGGCCGGCCGGCCGGCACCGTCGTCCGCGGGCCGGGCGAACCGGTCCGGTCGGGCAAGGTGGCGTTCGTCTTCCCCGGCCAGGGCGCGCAATGGGCCGGGATGGCCGCCGATCTCCTCGGCGAATCTCCGGTCTTCGCGGCCGAACTGGGCCGGATCGATGCCGCGATCCGCCGCTACACCGGCTGGTCGGTCGCCGCGGTGCTGCGCGGGGATCCCGGCGCGCCCGCGCTACGCGCCGACGATGTGGTGCAGCCGGTACTGTTCGCGGTGATGTCGGCGCTGGCCGCCGAATGGCGCTCTCGCGGTATCGAACCGGACGCGGTGATCGGACACAGTCAGGGCGAGGTGGCCGCGGCCTACGTCGCCGGGGCGTTGAGCCTGGCCGACGCGGCGGCGGTCGTGGTGGTGCGCAGCCGCGCGCTGCCGGCGATCGCCGGCACCGGTGCGATGGCCGTGGTCGGGTTGCCGGAGAGTGAGCTGGCGGCCCGCCTGCCCGGGCAGGTGTCGGTGGCGGCGGTGAACAGCCGGCTGTCCACCGTCGTGGCCGGGGATCGCGCCGCGGTCACCGCGCTGCTCGACGATCTCGCGCGTGACGAGGTGTTCACCCGCCTGCTGGCCGTGGACTACGCCTCGCATACCGCGCAGGTCGAACCCCTGCGCGCGGGTCTGGCGGCCGATCTGGAAGGGATCACGGCGCGGCGCGGCGCGACCCGGTGGTACTCCACCGTCACCGGGACCGCGGTGGGCGACGAACCGCTCGCACCGGAGTACTGGTATCGCAACCTGCGCGAACCCGTACGTTTCGCCGAGACCGTGCGCCGGATGTTCGACGACGGGTACCGGTATTTCATCGAGCTGAGCCCCCATCCGGCGCTGGCCACGGCGGTGCAGTCGGTGGCCGAGGAATCCGGGCGGGCCGTGGTGTCGGTCGGATCGCTGCGCCGGGAGGAACCGGGGCGTGCCACGCTGGATCTGGCGCTGGCGGAACTGCATACCGGCGGATACGCGTTGCCGTGGGACCGGATCCTGGATTCCGCGCCACGGATCGGGCTCCCGACCTACGCCTGGGACGAGAAACGTTTCTGGACGGCGCCCCGTCCGGCGTCGGTCCGGGCCTTCGGCCTGGAGGCCGCCGACCATCCGGTCCTGGGCGTCGTGGTGCCGCGTCCGGATTCCGGCGGAGTGATCCTGGCGGGCCGGTTGTCCCGCCGGACGCAACCCTGGCTGGCCGATCACACGGTGGGAGACCGGATCCTGGTACCGGGAGCGGCATTCGTGGAATGGGCGATCCGCGCCGGTGACGAAGTGGGCAGTCCCGTGGTGCGGGAACTGGTCCTGCGCACACCGCTGATGGTTCCCGCCGATGCCGCCGTGGCGGTGCAGGTGAGTGTCGGCGGCGCGGGCGCGAGCGGCGACCGGGTGGTGACCGTCCACGCGCGGGCCGACGACGGCGCGGGCCGCCCCTGGACGACGCATGCGGAGGGAACACTCGCCGCCGGCGGCGGTCTCGCCCCCGCCGGCCCGGCCGACTGGCCACCGGCCGGAGCGGTGTCCGTGCCGGTAGGGGACGTCTACGACCGGCTCGCCGGCCACGGCTACGGATACGGCCCGGCATTCCGCGGGCTGCGGGCCGTCTGGCGAGACGGCGCGGATCTCTTCGCGGAGGTGGCGCTGCCGGAGGAACCGGCGGCGTCGTCGGCGGAGGCGGGGGCCTACGGTATCCACCCGGCGCTGCTGGACGCCGCCCTGCATGCCCAGGTGGCGGTGCGCGCGGACCCGGACGCCGAAACCGTGCGGCTCCCGTTCACCTGGTCCGGGGCCGCGCTGTACGCGACGGGCGCCACGGCGCTGCGGGTCCGGATCCGGGGTGTCGCGGGTGAACGGGTCCGGGTGAGTCTGGCCGACCGGAACGGGGCTCCGGTCGCGGAGATCGAATCGCTGACCCTCGGGGAGGTTCCGGTCGCGCAACTCGCCGCGGACCCGGTTCCGGACGCGCTGTACGCGCAGGAATGGGAACCGCTGCCGCCGCCCGCTGTCACCGAGCCGATCGACTGGACCGATCTCGGCGTCGAACGCGACGGCACCGGCCGCCCGGTACTGCTGCTGCGTCCCACCGATCGGGCGCTGCCCCCGGCGGCTCGCTCCGCCACTGCCGCGGCGCTGGCGTCGGTCCAGAAATGGCTGCTGCGCGCGGACCCGGAGACGACACTGACCGTGCTCACCGCCCGGGCCGTCGCCACCGGTGAGACCGAGGATGTGCGCGACCTCGCCCATGCGCCGGTCTGGGGTCTGCTGCGTTCGGCCCAGACCGAGAATCCGGGCCGGCTGGTGCTGGTGGATCTGGACGATTGGGACCGCGTGCCCACGGCGGTCGCCGCGGCCGCGGTCGCGGGCGAACCCCAGCTCGCCCTGCGCGGGGACACCTGGCTCGCGCCCCGGCGGGTCCGGGCACGACCCGCGACGCCGGCCGGGAGGTGGCCGGCCGACGCCGATCCGGAGGGCACCGTCCTCATCGCCGGGGGCACCGGCGCGCTGGGCCGCCTCCTCGCGCGCCATCTGGTGACGCGCCACGGAATCCGGCATCTGGTGCTGGCGGGCCGCTCCGGCGACGCGGCGCCGGGTATCGGTGAACTCGTGGCGGAACTGGGCGCCGCCGGAGCCCGGGTGGACGTCGTGGCCTGCGATCTGGCCGATCGGGCGGCCGTGGCGGCCCTGCTCGACCGCATCCCCGCGGCCAACCCGCTGACGGCCGTCGTGCACACCGCCGGCGCACTGTCGGACGCGGTGTTCACCGCCGTCGCGCCGCGCCATCTCGCCGAGACCTTCGCCGCCAAGGTCGATACGGCCTGGCACCTGCACGAACTCACCGCCGACCGGGACCTGGCGGCCTTCGTCCTCTTCTCGTCGGTGGCCGGAACGGCCGGCTCGCCGGGCCAGGCCGCCTACGCCGCGGCCAACACCTTCCTCGACGCCCTGGCCCGCCACCGCCGCCACCGCGGTCTGGCGGCGACCTCGCTGGCCTGGGGGCTGTGGGAGCAACCCGGCGGGCTCACCGCCGCACTGACCGGCGCCGACCGGGCCCGGCTCGCCCGCGGCGGTGTGACGGCACTGACAGCGGACGAGGGGCTCGCGCTCTTCGACGCGGCCCTGCGGACGGACCGGTCGCTGCTGATACCGGCCCGGATCGAGACGGCGGGCGGTACCGCGACGGGTGCGGGGTCGCGGCGGCGGTCGGTGGCGGCCTCCGCGGCGAGTACGGCGCTGGAGGACCGGCTGTGCGGTATCGCACCGGAGGAACAGGAAGGAATCCTGCTGTCGGTGATCCGGCAGCAGCTGGTCGAGATCGTCGACCACGCCGACCCGGCCGTGGACGACGGTGCCCGCACCTTCAAGGAGATCGGGGTGGATTCGCTGGGCTCGGTGGAATTCCGCAATCGAGTCCAGGCGGCGACCGGGCTGACACTGCCCATCACTCTGACGCTCGAACATCCCACGCCGCGCGCGCTGGCACGGTTCCTGCGCGCAGAACTCGGAGACCGGGGGTGAGGGCGGGTGCGAACCGGGACGACGACGGTGGACCGACGGACGGAGTGCCGGGTGGCCGAGGCGGCGGCGGTCCGGTTGCCGCAGCCGCGCACGCTGGTGGTCGCCTCCGACTCACCGTTCACGCGACGCGATTTCGAGCGTTCCATGATCGCGGCCCGGGATCTGGTGCTGGCCGGTTCGTGTCCCTGGCGGGATGTGGTGGACCGATCGCTGCGCTGGCGTCCCGACGTCGTGCTGCTGGACGCGTCCGTGGCGCCGCTGCCCGGACTGCCGGAAGCGGTGGCGCGGTTACGGTCCGGAACCCGCAGGCCCTTGATCGCGGTACTGGTCCGGCGGGATTCGCCGTCGGTGGACGCCGCCCGCGCCGACGCGGTGCTCGCCGCCGGCCCGGGCGCCGAGGCCGTGGTGCGGGCGGTGGAGGCGCTGGTCTCCGGGGTCATCGTCACCACGGGCGCGGCTCCGCGCTGCCCCGACCCGGGAGCCGATCCCGCGGTGCGGCAGCGGTTGTCGACGCTGACGGACAGGGAACGCGAGATCCTGGGGCTCGTCGTCGACGGCCTGTCGAATCGTGAAGTGGGGTCCCGGCTGTACATCAGCCCGGACACGGTGAAGGAACATGTCAGCCGCATTCTGGCGAAACTCGAGGTGGCCAGCCGTATCGAAGCGGCGGTCGCCGCGGTGCGGGCCGAACTCGGGCACTGAGAGCAGGGAAGAACTATGACGATCGACGGCCTTCGCACCCGGGCGGGACTGCTCGCCGAGGAATTGAGAGCCTATGCCCGGCTGCAGCGCACCGGCGTCCTGGACCTGACCCGTCCGCGCGGGGTGATACGACTGGCGAAGGATACCCGCCGTTTCGGTGCGCAGGCCTCGCTGATCCGGAAGACCGCGCGCGAGCTCCCCGAGGTCACGGCGGTGGTCGACGAGCGGGGCGTCCTGACCTATCGGGAACTCGACGAACAGGCCGACGCCCTGGCGAACGCACTGCTGGCGCGTGGCCTGCGGCCGGGTGCGGTGGTCGCGGTCGTGGCACGGGATCACCGTGGACTGCTGCTGACCATCGCCGCCGCCGGCCGGGCAGGTCTGCGGCTGACCATGCTGAACACGGGTTTCGGCGCGGATCAGCTGGTGGAGGTGATCGTGCGGGAACAGGCGCAGGCGGTTCTGCACGACAGCGAGTTCACGGCCGCGCTGGCCGGGCTCCCGGCCGCGCTGCCACGAGTGCGCACCTGGGCCGAGCCGGCAGATACCGCCGGCGGCGATCCCGGCACGGAGACGATCGACGATCTGATCGCCGGAGCCGAGCCGGGTGCGCCGCCCGCGCCGGAGCGGGCGGGCGGTTTCGTCATCCTGACCAGCGGCACCACCGGCTCGCCCAAGGGCGCGCCCCGGACCACCGTCACCCCGCTGCTGAGCGCGATGCTGGTGGACCGGATCCCGTTCCCGCGCCACGGGACGATCCATATCGCGGCCCCGCTGTTCCACGCCTATCCGTTCGGTATGTGGACGGTGGGGGTCGCGCTGGGCAACCGAGTGGTGCTGGCGCGGCGATTCGACGCCGAGGCGACGGTGCGGGCGCTGGCCGAGCACCGGGCCGAACTGCTGGTGGCGGTGCCGACCATGCTGCACCGGATACTGGACCTGGGGGAGGAGGCGCTCGCCCGCTACGATCTCTCGGCGCTGCGCGCGATCGTGGTGGCCGGTTCGGCGCTCACCCCGCAACTGGCGCGGCGCGCCCACGACACCTTCGGCGAGGTCCTCTACAACCTGTACGGGTCGACCGAGGTCGCGGTGGCGACCGTCGCGCAACCGGCGGAGCTGCGCCGGGCCCCCGGCACGGCCGGCCGGGCCCCGGTGATGGTCCACGCGGCGCTCTATGACGAGGCGGGAACGCGTATCCGGACACCGCATACCAAGGGCCGCATCTTCGTCCGCACCGGGGCGCCGTTCGAGGGCTATACCGACGGCGGGCACAAGGCGATCATCGACGGTCATATGTCGACCGGCGATATCGGCCACTTCGACGACGAGGGCCTGCTGTTCGTCGACGGCCGCGACGACGACATGATCGTGTCCGGTGGGGAGAACGTCTATCCGCTCGAGGTGGAACATCTGCTCGCGGATCATCCCGGTATCGCGGATGTGGCGGTGGTGGGCGTGGACGACCCGGAGTTCGGGAAGCGGTTGCGCGCGGTCGTCGTGGCCGCGGTCCCGGGCCCGGCGCCGGAGCCGCGGGAGATCCGCGAGCATGTGCGGGCGCGCCTGGCCCGGCACAAGGTCCCGCGCGATGTGCTGTTCGTCGAGGCGCTGCCCCGCAACGCGACCGGGAAGGTGGTGCGGCGTGCGCTCCAGGAACTCGAGGCCGTGCCGGACCGCGCGTGAGGGCCCGGTCCGGGAACCGGGCGGTGTTCGGCTCCCGGTGATCCGAAAACTGTGCGGACACAATCCGTTTCCGTTGAATCGGGACAGGCGGCACGGCCCCGCGGCGGGCCGGTGGCCCGAGGCGCGCGAGGAGGGCGAGCGGTATGGCGACAACTGAGGCGGCGGCCGGTGCACAGGGGAGTGCGGCGGCCGGCGAGCCGAGCAGGCTGGCGGCCGGAACCGCCGGGCCGCTCGATGTCTTCGCACAGGGCCTGGCTGCGGCGGCGCCGAGTATCGCCCTGGCGGGTATTCCGGCCTCCCTGTTCCTGGTGACCGGTAAGGGCGCGGTCTGGGCGGCGGTGATCGGGGCCGTGGTCGCGCTGCTGATCGCGGTCCTGATCAGCGCGCAGGCGCGGCGCACCGTCTCGTCGGGGTCGCTGGGAACCTACGCGGGCAACGGCCTGGGTCCCGGTGTCGCGTTCACCACCGGATGGGGGCTGATCATCGGGTATGTCGGCTTCTTCACCGCCGGTGTGGTCGGAGCGGTCCTCTACTTCAGCCTGTTCCTGGACAAGGTCGGGATCGACGTGGACCATCCGGGCTGGAAATTGCTGATTCTGGTGGTGGTCGTGGCGGTCGCGGCCGGAGTGCCGCTACGCGGGGTGTCGCTGTCGGCGAAGTTCGGGCTCACCTTCGAGGTGCTGTCGCTGGCCGGTATCGGGATCATCATCGTCGCCGCGTACCTCACCCAGGGCGCCCGGATCGATACCGAACAGCTGAATCCCGCTCATCTGGGGAACAGCAGCACCTATATCGCGGCGGTCACCGCGGTCGGCGCGTACGCGGGTTTCGAGAGCTCGGCCGCACTCGGGCACGAGGCCCGCGACGCGCACCGCAGCGTGGCCCGCGGCGTGCTCCGGCTGGTACTGATCCTGGCCGTGCTCTATCTGGTGTCGATCTACCCGCAGGTCACCGGATTCGCCGATCTGGACCCCGACAAGGCGCCCCTGGCCCAGGTGGCCGCCCATTCGGGGGTGTCGTGGACCGAGTACGTGATCGGTCCGTCGGTGGGAATCGCCGCCCTGGTGTGGAGTTCGGCGGTGATCAACGCCGGCGCGCGCGGCCTCTACACCCTCGCGGCCGAAGGCGCGCTGCCGGCCGCGCTGGCCCGGGTGCACCCGATCCGCCGCACCCCGGGTACGGCGATTCTCGGTATCGCCGCCGTCGGCCTGGCGACCGGGATCGTGGCGACCGTGAGTTCGGTCGGCCGCGTGCAATTCGAAACCTACGTCGCGACACTGTCGAATTGGGGATTCATCGTCGCGTATCTCCTGGTGGCGATTTCCACCCCGATCTGGCTGTATCGGATCAAAGCGCTCGGCGCCCCGATCCTCGCGGTATCGGTGGTATCGGTGCTGGCCGTAGGTTACGTGATCTACCACAATGTGATTCCGGTACCAGAATTCCCGTACAGCATCCTTCCGTACATATTTCTCGCCCTGCTCGGAATCGGGGTCGCACGCTACGGATACCTGAAATGGCGGCACCCGGAAATCGCCCGGCGGATCGGTAGTGTGCAGACATTGTCCCCGGAGGAACGAGCGCGACGTGCGGCGTTGGGGCTTGCGCTTCCGGAGGAAGCCGCCCGCTGACGGGGTGCTTGGCTCCGCACTGAAATCGACTCGTGCCGAGCGGATTACGCGAATATACCCACCCGATCGGGGGGTGTGGACTCGGATTTCCGTCCGTACAGTAATTATTGCGTCCGGTTCGATAATTCGGATACGGACCGAATGATTTCTGTGCTCGATACCGATCCGGGAGCTGGGGAGCAGATGGCATCAGATCCTTTCGCCACCGAGGAGAGAGTGGCTCTCCGTGAGATGGTCCGCGGATTCG
Organism: Nocardia sp. NPDC049935; assembly: GCF_055586645.1. Lineage (NCBI taxonomy): Bacteria > Bacillati > Actinomycetota > Actinomycetes > Mycobacteriales > Nocardiaceae > Nocardia > Nocardia sp. NPDC049935. Next base: position 1,227,249 of record NZ_JBVJHV010000001.1, read on the forward strand.
CCGAAAAGGAGATAGCGCCGAATATCGACGAATGGGAGCGCGACGGGCTGATCCCGGTCGAATTGCACCGGAAAGCGGCCGAACTGGGCCTGCTCGGGCTCGGGTTCGACGAATCGGTCGGCGGTAGCGGCGGCGACAGTATCGATTGGTACGTGATGGCCGAGGAACTGGTGCGCAGCGGCCGTTCCAGCGGCCTGCTGATGGCGCTGTTCACCCATCACGTCGCGCTGATACCCGTGGCCGCGCACGGCACCCCGGACCAGATCGCGAAATACGTCCGGCCAACCCTCGCCGGCCAGAAACTCGCCGCCCTCGGGGTGACCGAACCGGGCGGGGGTTCCGACGTCGCGAATCTGCGCACCACCGCGCGCCGCGACGGCGACACCTATGTGGTCAACGGGGCCAAGACCTTCATCAGCTCCGGTGTGCGGGCCGATTTCGTGGTCGCGGCGGTACGCACCGGCGAACCCGGCCACAAGGGCATCTCACTGCTGTTGATCGAGAAGAGCACCCCGGGCTTCGAGGTCACCCGGCATCTGGACAAATTGGGCTGGGATTGCTCGGATACCGCCGAACTCTCCTTCGACGAGGTACGGGTTCCCGCCGAGAATCTCGTCGGCGCCGAGAACGAGGGTTTCCGGCTGATCATGGAGCTGTTCGAGAGCGAGCGGCTCGCGCAGACCGTGATGGCCTACACCACCGCGCAGCGCTGCCTCGAACTGGCCGTCGAGTGGACCCGGGAACGCAGCACCTTCGGCAAACCGCTGATCGCCCGGCAACTGGTGCGGCACACCCTGTCCGATATGGCCCGCGCCGTAGAGGTCAGCCGCGCCTTCGCGCACCAGATCATGGTCCGGGTCGACGCCGGCGAGGTACTGGTGCCGCAGGTGTGTATGGCGAAGAAGCAGGCCACCGACGCGGCGCAGTTCGTGGCCGACGCCGCGCTCCAATTGCACGGCGGCACCGGCTATATGCGCGATACCGAGGTCAACCGGCACTACCGCGACGCGCGGGTGTTCTCCATCGCCGGGGGCGCCGACGAAATTCTGGCCGAAATCGTGACCAAGTGGATGGGATACTGATATGCCCCGAACAATCGATGTGTCCACCGTGCGACCCACCCCGGAGGATCTCACCGAACTCAACGCCAAGGGTTTCGACGGTGTCGTGGGCCTGCGGCTGACCGAGGTCTCGCCCGATCGTGTGCGCGGCGAATGGACGGTCGCACCGCTGCTGCATCAGGCCACCGGCGTGGTGCACGGCGGCGTCCACTGCGCGGTCATCGAATCGCTGGCCAGCACTGCGGGCTGGGCCTGGCTCAACCGGGAGGGCGGCCCCGGCGGGGTGGCGCTCGGCGTGAACAACAGCACCGATTTCCTCCGCGCGGCCACCGCCGGAACCCTGTCGGCCGAAGCCGTCCCGGTCCACCGCGGCAGGCAACAGCAGCTGTGGCAGGTGAGCGTCACCGACGACCGGCAGCGGCTGATCGCCCGGGGCCAGGTGCGGCTGCAGAATGTCGGGGTGCAGGGATGAGCGCCACCCGGCGTCCGGCCGTCGCGATCATCGGAGCCGGTTTCGGCGGCCTGGCGGCCGCGATCGAGTTGGAGCGCAACGAGATCGACTATGTTGTCTACGAACGCTGCGACGATCTGGGCGGAGTCTGGCACGCCAACCGGTATCCCGGGGTCGCCTGCGATCTGCCGTCCTCCATCTACGCCTACTCCTACGCGCTGGATACCGTCTGGCCCAGGCGTTTCGCCGGTCAGCCGGAAATCCTCGGATACCTGCGCGGTACCGCCGAACGGTTCGGGGTGACCGCGAAGATCGAGTTCGGCACCGAGGTGGTCGCGGCGACGTTCACCGGTGACACCTGGTCGCTGGAATTCGGAAACGGCGCGACGCGCGATTTCGACGCGGTGATCACCGCGACCGGTGTGCTGTCCCGGCCCAAGATCCCGGATCTGGACGGGATCGGCGAATTCACCGGCGCCGCGTTTCATTCCGCGCAGTGGGATGATTCGGTGGATCTGACCGGTAAGAAGGTGGTGGTCGTCGGCAGCGGCGCCAGCGCGATCCAGCTGGTGCCCGCGATCGTCGACCGGGTCGGTGAACTAACGGTCGTGCAGCGTTCGCCGAACTGGGTGGTGAACCGGCACGATCGCCGCACCACGGTCATCGGGCGGACGTTGGCGCGGATACCGGGATTCCCCCGGCTCCAGCATCATCTGACATTTCTCTGGAACGAACACCGCGCGCCCTTGATCTTCCGCCGGCTCGACCCGGCCCGGGCGGGCCTGCAGGCGTGGGTGAAACTGAAGATCCGCCGCCAGATCCGCGATGCCGCGCTACGCCGGGCCGTGACCCCGGACTATCCGGCCTTCTGCAACCGGCTGCTGATCTCCGACGAGTGGTACCCCGCGCTGGACCGGCCGCACGTCAGCGTGCACCGGCAGGGCGTAGCGCGGGTCACCGCGAGTGGTGTCGAGCTGGAAGACGGGCGCGGCGTGGACGCGGACGTGATCGTGTGGTGCACCGGTTTCCGCACCGAGGAGTATCTGGCCCCCATCGATATCACCGGGCGTGACGGGCGGAAACTCCACGCGGAGTGGAAGTCCGGACCCAAGGCCTATCTGGGGGTCGCCGTCTCGGGTTATCCCAATCTGTTCATGATCTCGGGACCCGGCACCGGCGGTACCACGACGAATTCGTTCGTCTACATCCTGGAACGGCAGGCCCGGTATGTGCGCCGGGCCCTGGAGCACATCCGCGCGGCCGGCGGCTGGCTCGATGTGCTGCCACGGGTGCAGGAACGGCACAACGACTGGCGCCGGGAGCGGCTCGCCGGCACCGTGTACGCGGGGAGCTGCCCGGGCTGGTACACCTCCAGCGACGGTAACGCCGCGCCGATCTGGCCGGGATCGCACCTCTCCTACGGCCGGGCGACCAGGTCCTTCGAACCGTCCGAATACGATCACGGCGGCCGGTTGCGGGTGGCGGAACCCACGCCGGCGTCCTGACCCCGCACGCACCCGGCGGCCCCGCGGAGCGGGACCGCCGGGTGTACTCATGCTCCCGGCGTCCGGCCGGCCCCGGTTCCCGCCGCCGCCGTGGCGGGCAGGGCCGTCATCCCGGGCCCGGGAACCGGCGCGATATCCCGCGCGGTGAGCAATTCACCGCATTCGTCGCAGGCCAGCGTCACATGCGCTTCACCGCCGCAGTCGCGATGGGTGAAATGCACCGGAGGGCCGTCGGGCGCCATATAGCGGTCGCCCCAGTCGCGGAAGGCGATCAGGATCGGGTACAGGTCGTGACCCTTCTGGGTGAGGCGGTACTCCTCGTAGGCGCCGTCGGCGGTTTTGCGTTTGGCCAGGATCTCGTGCTCGACGAGCCGGTCGAGGCGGTCCTGGAGCCGGCCCCGCGGGATGCCGAGGGTCGTCTGGAACGCGTTGAAGCGGCGGACCCCGTTGAAGGCCGTCTTGAGTACCAGCAGGGTCCACCGGTCCCCGAGGACCACCAGGGGGCGGGTGATCGAACAGGGGAAATCGGCGAGTTCTTCGTATCGCACGTGTCCCATCGTACGGATCCCGGTCGAGGTGGTTCCAAAATGAGACTACCCCTGCTAGGGTTCAGTCTTGAATCGAGACTGCTTTTCACGCGACACAGCCGAACGGCAAGGGGGTCCTCCCGTGACTTCGACCGACGTCCGCACCGATCAGTACGAGGCGCTGAGCGCGATCCTCGAGCAGCGCTGGGCCTGCCGGCAGTTCCTGCCCGACCCCGTACCCCACGCGGTGATCGAACAACTGCTCACACTGGCGTTACGGACTCCGTCGTGGTCCAACACCCAGCCCTGGCAGGTCATCGTCACCGAGGGCGCGGGCACCGACCGGTTCCGCCGGGAACTGGTCGCACATGTGCGATCCGGGGCCCCGGCCCAGCCGGACCTGCCTCACCCGGCGGGATTCCCGGTGCCTTACCGGCAGCGCCGCAAGGAGTCGGGCGTGCAGCTCTACGAGAGCCTCGGCATCGGCAAGGGGGATGCCGAGGCGTCACTGCGCCAGTTCGTGCGGAACTTCGAATTCTTCGACGCGCCGCATGTCGCGATCGTCTCCACCGAGGACGAACTGGGGCCCTACGGCGCCATCGACACCGGGCTCTACATCAACACGGTGCTCCTGGCCGCGCACACGCTGGGCCTGGCCACCATTCCGCAGGCCTCGGTGGCGGCGTACGCGCCGTTCGTGCGCGAATACTTCGGCCTGCCCGGCTCCCGCCGGGTGCTGGCCGCGATCTCCTTCGGCTACCCGGATACGCGGCATCCGGTGAACTCCTTCCGCACCACCCGCGCCGCGCTCGACGAGATCGTCACCTGGAAAACGGCCTGACCCGAGACGAGGAGTGGTGATGTCGATATCGGACCCGATCGATCACACCGCCGGGCGGATTCCCGACGGCCCCATGCTGGACCGGCTCATCGGCGAGGCGATGGGCGATCCGGGCATCTCGCTGCGGATCCTGCCGGGCGGGCGCGGGCCCTACGCGATCACCGCGACGGCGTGCCTCGCCGCGGCCGGGGCGCTGGCACTGTTGCGGCGCCATCGGTGAGGTGGCCGGCGGGCGCCGGGTTCCGGTCACCCTGAGCGGGACCGGGGCCGGCACCGGCGGCGTGGGTTAGCGTGGCGCGGGTGTTGTCGAATCCGGTCGTCGAAGTGCTCACCGAAACCGCCGATCTGCGCGCCGCGCAGCGGGTCTTCCGGACCGCCATGGTCGGGGCGCCACCACTGCCGGCGGGAACCGGTGACGATCTGAACGAGCCGGGACGGACCCTCGGTGTCCGGGTGCGGGGCGAACTCGCCGGCACCGCGAACTCCTACACCAGCCGGCTGGTGGCGCCGGGCGGGGCGCGGCTACCGCACGCCGCAGTGACCCATGTCGGCGTCCTGCCTACCCATGCCCGGCTCGGTCTGGCGACCGCGCTGCTGCGGCGTCAGCTCACCGATATCGCCGCCCGGGGTGAGGTCGTCGCCTCGCTGCGCGCCACTCAGCCGGGGATCTACGAACGGTTCGGGTACGGGGTGGCGGGTTCGGCCGCGCGGCTCGAGATCGATACGCGCCGTGCGCGGTTCCGCGATACCGTGCCGCCGTCCGGTCCGGTGCGCCTGCTGGCCCCCGAAGACGTCTGGGAGGTGCCGGAGAAGATCTATGCCACCGGCGATATCTCCTGGACCGGCGCGATCGACCGGCCGTCGTACTGGTGGCGGCTGCAGCAACTGACCCGGGCCGCCGGGCACGTCGTGGTGCACGGCGAGCCGGGGTCCGAGGACGGATTCGTGCGCTACCGGGCCGACGATGCGCCCGATTGGCCGCGCGGTACCCGGCGCACGGTCGTGGTGGACGATCTGGTGGCCACCTCCACCGCCGCCTATCTCGGTCTCATCCGTTATCTGCTCAGCGCGGATATCGTCGACTCGGTGGTGCTGACCGCGGCCGCCCCCGATTCCCCGCTGGGCCGGTTGTTCACCGACGAACGCGCGGTGCGGGTCTCGGAGATCCGGGACGAGACCTGGTTGAGGCTGGTCGATGTGCCGCAGGCCCTGGCGCGGCGCGGCTACCGGCCGGGTCCGGCGCTGGTCGTCGCGGTCACCGATGACCTGTTGCCGGCCAATACCGGAAGCTACCGGATCGCCGGCGGTGAGGTCGCGGCGACGGAGGCGTCCCCGGATCTCACCGTCGATGTCGCGACGCTGGCCGCCGCGTATCTCGGGGGTACGCCGTGGCGCCATCTGGCCCTGGCCGGGCGGGTGGCCGAGCATCGGCGGGGCGCGGCGGCGGCCGCGGATCTGCTGTTCGGGGTGGACGACCACCCGTTCAGCGGTACGTACTTCTGATCCGTACGAGTGGGTCGCGCGCCGCGGGACAGGTCTTGCGTCGCAGCGGGCGCGGGACTACTTTTTGAGAAAATGGCATTTTCTTAATCTGGGGTACGGGGCACCGGAACCGCCGGCGTGAGCCGGTCCGGGCGCCCGGTGCCCGGCTACTCGAACGGGAGAAGGATCCGCGATGACGAGCCGTACGCAGACGCTGCAGGGACAGGTCGCCATGGTGACGGGCGCCGCGCGAGGGCAGGGTCGCGCGCACGCCGTCCGGCTCGCGGAGGAAGGCGCCGATATCATCGCGATCGATATCTGCGCCCCGGTCGCCGACACCGTCACCTACCCGGCCGCCACCCCCGAGGATCTCGCGGAAACGGCGCGCCTGGTCGAATCCGCGGGCCGCAAGGTGCTCGCCCGCGAGGTCGATATCCGGGATCTCGAGGCACTGCGCCGCACGGTCGACGACGGTATCGATCAGTTCGGCCGGCTCGATGTGCTGGTGGCGAATGCCGGGGTCCTCAGCTGGGGGCGGCTGTGGGAGATGAGCGAAGAACAGTGGAACACCGTGATCGACGTCAATCTCAACGGCACCTGGCGCACCGTCCGGGCCGCGCTGCCGGCGATGATCGAGGCCGGGAACGGCGGTTCCGTCGTCATCGTGAGTTCGTCGGCCGGGCTGAAGGCCACCCCCGGTAACGGGCATTACGCGGCGTCCAAACACGGTTTGGTGGCGGTGACCAACACACTGGCGGTGGAGGCCGGTGAGTTCGGTATCCGGGTGAACTCGATCCACCCCTACTCGGTCGACACCCCGATGATCGAACCGGAGGCGATGATGGATATCTTCGCCCGGTATCCCGCCTACATCAACGCCTTCCCGCCCGTGCCGCTGCGCCCGGCGACGGCGGGCGCCGACGGCCAGAGCGGGTTCATGCCGCCGGAACAGGTCGCGGATGTGGTGGCATGGCTGGCCGGTCCCGGATCGGCGACCATCACCGGCAGCCAGATCGCCGTCGACGCGGGCGCCCTCAAGTACTGATGCCCGGACCGGTGCCGCGATGGCCAAACCGCTGATCCCGGCCGAGACCATCTACGCCCGCGCGCTGGAACTGCTCGACGCGGAAGGTCTCGGCGCCCTGAGCGCGCAGCGGCTCGTCCGGGATCTCCGGATCTCCACCAAAACGCTCTACGCGCAGGTCGGTAATCGCGAGCAGTTGATCCGGGCGCTGGTGGCCCGGCACTTCTCGCGATTACGTCTCGAATTCGAGGAATACGGCACCTGGGAGGACACCGCGCTGCACTGGTGCCTGGCCCTGGACCGGGCGTTACGGGCGCATCCGCACCTGACCCGGCTCATGACCATCGAGGACCGGCTGGCCGTCACCGGATACGTCAACGAACTCGTGAAAGCCGCGCTGCGGGCTGGTTTCCCGAAACCGCTGGCGATCACGGGCTGCCGCTCGCTGGCGACCCTGACGATCAATCACGCGGTGATCGCGGTCCAGGAGTCGTCGACCCCGGTCCCGACCGCGGACGCGCGGACCGAAATGGCCCTCATCGAGCAGAACTTCCCCACCCTGGTGCGCTGGACCCTCACCGGCATGCGCGCGGACCTCACACGCTGAGTTTCCGGCGCATGCCCTCGGTGGCGACCACCAGCACCGGGACCAGCACGATATGCATCACGGTCAGCGCGATCATCGACGGGCCGTCGAAATCGGAGGTCCAGGTGCGCGCGAGGGTGCCGAGAGTCAGCAGTGAGCCGATCACCGCCGCCGTCCGCAGCGCTCCGAGCCATCGATAGGCCAGAAGCGCGGCGGCGGTGAGCCCGATCGCCATCGGCACCGCGGACAACAGGAGAACACCCCCGGGCGCCACGCTGAAGGTCTCGCCCTTCTCCGTCAATTCGAACGAACCGCCCGCGGCGGCGCCGATCAGCCAGATGACCAGATTGATCACGGTGCCGATTACCACGGCACCGATCACGGCGACCGGACGGCTCAGCGGGGGAACCGCGATCACTCGGTCGGCTGCCTCGGACATGGCCTGCTCCTCGATACCGCGACGGATCCGGACGGCTCGTCGTGATGTATCGAGAATCGGCCCGGAACCCGTGGACGGCAAGAGCTATGACCTACATCACATCTGTGTGGCCTGGGTGGTCAGATCCGGAAACGCCCGGCGAAACCGCGCAGCGGCAGGTCCGCGCTGGTGATGATCCCGGGCCGGGCGGCGACGACGGATCGGATCGAATTCAGCGCCGGCAACCCGGTGACGGTCATCCCGATCGACGCGAAGTTCTTCGGATCGGACAGATCGAATCCTTTGCGCGGGAAGATCATATGCTTGCTGTAGATGTTCGGATCACCGGTGACCTGCGTGATGTAGCAGCCCTGGATCTGCCAGGCCGGATCGGTATGCGGGGTCATCTGCCATTCGAGGTGGGTCTCCACCCGGGGTACGCCGTCCACCATGCCCTGATACTTGATGTAGTTGGCGCCCAGTGACCCTTTGGGCAGGAAATACCAGCCCAGATCGATATCCTTGGTGCAGGCGCCGAGTTCGTAGTCGAATCGCACCTCGTCGAGTTCCAGATCGAAGGCATCGGCCATGAGATACACCGCATCGGAGAACACGGCGGTGTAGGTGTAGAGGGAATCCGGAATCGACGGATCATCGACCGGGCGGCCGTATCCGACGGCCTTCCAGGTATCGACCGAATGGTGGCAGGAGACGTCCACCGATTCCGTGACGGTGATGTTCTCGATCTCGGAGACATCGGCGGTGTGCACGATTCCGAGGATCTGGGCCAGGCCCGGATTCATACCGGTGCCGTAGAACGTGGCATTGCCGCGTTCGCACGCCGCCTGGATCACCTCGCTCACCTTCCGGCCCGAGGGGTGCCGGTGATTGGTATCGCGATGGAAACCGGTGATCCAATCCGCGGTGGTCACCACATTGATCCCGGCCTCGAGAACCTTCTCGTAGAGGTTCTCGTCCGGAAAGACACCGTGGAAGGTGAGTACATCGGGCCGGGCGGCCAGGATCTCCTCGACCGAACCGGTGGCGATCACGCCGATCGGATCGAGTCCGACGATCTCACCGGCGTCGCGGCCGATCTTCTCGGGCGAATAGCAGTGCAGGCCGACCAGTTCGAGGTCGGGATGGTCCCGGATCCGGCCGATCATCTCGGTGCCCAGGTTGCCCGTCGCGACCTGGAAGACGCGGACCTTGCCGTTGGCGCTCATCGTCGAAAGCCTTTCTGTTGCGGTGGAGCGGGCGGGAGGCCGTCCGGCTCGGATCAGATCCGGCCGGCGGCGTCCGGGTGCGGGGTGGCGAGTGTGCCGGGGGATCCGGTGCGGGAGGCCTCCCCGGGATAGAACTGCCGGGCCCATTCGCGCAGCGCCCGGAACCCCTGGAATTCCTTGCGGGACAGTGCCGGTGGATCCGAATAACGCTGATGCGCCCAGATATGGACATCGGCCTCGAACTGCTCGATCACGAAATCCGCCATGGTCTTGCCGTATTCGGTGATCTCCGGGGCGTCGTCGCCCGGTTTGCGTCCGATCCAGACGGTGAACCTGACATCGGAGGTGCGTTCGTCGACCGGGGTCACGGCAGGCATGGTGCGGTTGTCCACCATGCCCCAGCTCTTGGTGATCGAACATCCCAGTCCGGCGTTGATCGATTCGACGCCGCTGCTGACCGCGTCTTCGGAAACCTTCGCGTCGAACGCGATGGTGAAGTCGACGTAGGACACCGGGCCGGAGAAATCGTGCCGGGTGAATTCCGGGACGAAGGGGGTCTTGTGCACGTACTTGAAATGCGCGAAATCGACGCCGTTCTCCATGATGTACTGCGGGTGCAGTTCCAGCTGCCGCCGGTAGAGCGTGGCGGCCGGCACCGGCGGATAGTAGTCCGCGGCGGTCCGGTCGTCGCCGAAGGCGGTGAAGATATCCGGAACGTCGAAATAGGGCGGGCGCCCTTCGACGTCGTACCAGATCCATACCGCTTCGTTGCGCTCCACCACCGGATAGCTACGGATCCGGCGCCCCCGATTCGGATGATCCTCGTACGGAATGCAGACATTGCGGCCTTCGCGATTCCATTCCCAGCCGTGGAACGGGCACACCAGATTCTCGCCTTCGACATGGCCGCCGTAGCCGAGATGGGCGCCCAGGTGTTCACAGTAGGCGTCGAATACCGCGATCCGGCCGGACGCCGATCGCCAGGCCACCATCTCGCGGCCGAAGTACTTCATCTTGTGGACTGCGCCCACGGTGATCTCGCCACACCAGGCGACCTGGAACCAGCCCGTCGGCTCCATCGACAGGGGTGGTTGTGCCATTTCGATCCTCCGGGCTCGGTGCGGTCGGTACGCGGCGATCATCCGCTGTGACCCAGGCCACGCGGTGCTATCGAGAATAGAAGGGTCTACGAAAGAATGCAAGAGGGTTCGATGAAACTGGTTTCCCCTGGTAGATATCGCTACACTCGATCCTCGTGACGGATGTGGCGACAGGTGGGCGACGCGCGAACAGACGCGGCCTCGCCTCCCGGGAGAGCATGCTCGAGGCAGCCATCGCCTCCTTGGCGACCGGCGATCCCGCCGCGGTGTCCGGGAACCGGATCGCCCGCGATATCGGTGCGACCTGGGGTGTGGTGAAGTACCAGTTCGGCGATATCGACGGTCTGTGGGCGGCGGTCCTGCGGCATACGGCCGATAAACGCGGTGATCTGCCCGCCGGCATCAAACCCGACGGCACCCTGTACGAACGGGTGGCGGCGATGATCCGGACCATGGCGGTCGGGCTGCGCACACCGGAATCGCTGGCAATCGAAACCCTGCGTGCCGCGCTACCCCGCGACCACGCCGAACTCGAACGCGACTATCCGCGCACGGCCGCGGAACTGGCCTCCTGGAAACCCCACTGGGACAAGGCCTGTGAACGGGCCTTCGCCGATCTGCCGGTGGATCCGGTGAAGATCCGCCAGGTGGCCGCGCTGATCCCCGCGGCGATGCGCGGTATCACCTCGGAACGAACGCTGGGCACCTACGGGGACCTCGACGACGCCCTCGAGGGACTGATCGGCAGTCTGGTCGCCTACCTCACCGACTGAGTCCGGCGGGCGCCGAAGGCCATCATTCATGAACCCGTCCCGAGCTGCTTGCCGGGTGTTCAGTGCTCGTCGATAGCATTTCAGCCTTGCGGCCGTTGGCCGGCAGGCCGATCGCGCCGCCGACAACACCACTCGTGGTCGGTATCGCGGACCCCTGTCGCAGAGGGGAGACCGGGATGCCCTCGGTCTGGGGAGTTGCGTGAACGGCACTGAGGACAACCTCGTATCGCAGAGACCGCTGTACAGCGTTCTCGGACCGGTGGAGGTGCGCGGCGCCGCCGGTACGCGGCGGTTCACGGCGCGACGGCAGCACACGATCCTGGGCCTGCTGCTCCTGCGGGTGGGCACCCTGGTCACCGTCGACGACCTGATCGACGCGATCTGGGGCGAATCGCCGCCCGATACCGCGCGCGGGCAGGTGCAGACCTGCGTCTCGCGGGTGCGGCGGGACCTATTGGAGTTCACCGGGGATCGGGCGATAGTCACCCGGCCCGGTGGCTACCTGTGCGCGCCGGCCGCGGATACCGTCGATGCCGCCCTTTTCGACCGTTATCTGCGGCGTGGCGACGAGCTGGCCGAACAGGGATATACGGCCGAAGCGCTCACCGAGTGCCGGGCCGCGCTGGGGCTGTGGCGGGGGCCGGTGCTGCCGGGTGCGGCCGGGCGGGCGCGACTGCTCGCCGACGCGCTGGAGGAGAAGCGCGTCGGGGTGCACGAGCGCTGCATCGAATGGGAACTCGCCCTCGGGCGGCACCGGGAGGTGCTCGGTGAACTCACCGGTCTGGTGGCCGAGTTCCCGCTCCGGGAACAGCTGCGCGGCCAGCTCATGGTCGCGCTGTACCGGTCGGGCCGGCAGGCCGAAGCGCTGGAGGTGTACCGGCGGGCCCGGGAGGAACTCGTCGAGGAACTCGGTATCGAACCGGGGGAGTCGCTGCGCCGCATAGAGTCGTCCATCCTTGCCAAGGACGAAGGGCTGCTGCTGGCTCCCGGCCCGCCGCCGGTTTCCGAGGACGGCGCGGGACGCCCGGGTGGCGCCGGCGACGGATACGAGGTCCCGCATCAGCTACCGGCCGATATCGGTGACTTCACCGGGCGAGGGCTGGCGGTCGCGGCGGTGGAGAAGGAACTGGGCGGCGAACCGTACTCCAACGCGATGCGGATCGCGCGGATCTCCGGGCGCGGTGGTATCGGCAAGACCGCGCTGGCGGTGCATATCGCGCACCGGCTCCGCGATCACTACCCCGACGGGCAGCTGTTCGTCTGCCTGCACGGCACCACATCGAACCCGCGCAGCCAGGCGGTCGACGTGCTGCGCCGGTTCCTGCGCGCGATCGGTCTGCGCGATAACGATCTGCCCACGGGCCCGGACGAATTGCGGGATCTGTATCGCAGCCGGCTCAACGGCCGGCGGGTCCTGGTGGTGCTCGACGACGCGGATACCGAGGAACAACTGCTGCCGCTGCTGCCGGGTAGTCCCAGTTGCTCGGTCGTGGTGACCAGCCGGCGTCCGCTGGGCAATCTGCCCGGCGCGCTCACCCTCGACCTCGAGGGCCTGGAGAACGCACACGCCACCCGGCTGCTCGAACATCTCGCCGGGCCGGCGCGGGCGGCCGCGGAGCCGGAGGCAGTGCAGAGCCTGGTCCGGTTGTGCGGGCGGTGGCCGCTGGCGATCCGGATCATCGGTGCGCGACTGGCGGCGCGCCCGCACTGGGCGGTGTCGTTCATGGTGGACCGGCTCCAGGACGAACAGCGCCGGCTCGACGAGATCGCTTACGGCGACCTGCATGTCCGCTCGACACTGGCCGTGTCCTACGAGGGGTTGTCGGCGGTCGCCCGGCGACTGTTCCGGCTGCTGGGTTTGTGCGAGGCGGTGGAATTCTCGGTGTGGGTACCCGCCGCCCTGCTCGATACCGACTGCCGCCGGGCCGAGGACATTCTGGAAGAGCTCGTCGAGGCCCGGCTCCTGGGTGTCGGCGAGACCGCCGGCCGCCGCTACGGGTTCCACGATCTGGTGCGGATCTTCGCGCGGGAGCGGCTGGACGCCGAAGACGGTGAACAGGTTCGCCGCTCCGCGCTCGCCCGGCTGCTGGGCGCGCATCTGGCCCTCGCGGAAGAGGCGCATCGCCGGCTCTACGGCGGCGATTACACGGTGCTGCACGGAAGCGGTGAGCGCTGGTGGCTCCCGGGCGCCGATGTGGACCGCGTCGTCGCCGACCCGATGGGCTGGCTGGAATCCGAGAGCGACGGGCTGGTCGCCGCGGTCCATCAGGCGGCGACGGCCGGGGCGGACGAACTGTGCTGGGATCTGGCCTCGACCGCGGTGACGCTGTTCGAGGCCAGGGGCATGGTGCACCACTGGTGCGATACCCACGAGCGCGCGCTGCGGTCCGTGCGCGACGCGGGAAACGCGCGCGGGGAGGCTGCGATCCTGTGCTCGCTGGGGTCGCTGCGCCAGATCACCCGGGGTGCGTCGGACACCGCGGGCCTGGAGCGGGCACTGCTGCTCTTCGACCGGCTGGGGGACCGGCACGGCCGGGCGCTCACCCTGCGCAACCTCGCTTTCGCGGACCGCATGGCCGGCCGCCACGACAGTGCGCTCACCCGATACCGCGCCGCGATCGCGGGATTCCGGGAGGTCGGTGATCCGGTGGCCGAGGCCCACACCCTGGCCAACCTGGCCCAGGTGCAGATGGATCTGCTGCATTTCGACGAGGCCGAGCAGGCACTCGACGAGGCCATGCGGCTGTGCCGGGAGGCCGGGAACCAGCGGGTCGAGGCCCAGACATGGCAGCGGCTCGGCGAACTGTACCTGCGCCAGGACCGGCACGCGGCGGCCGAGAAGGCGTATCACCGGGTGCTCGAGCTGGTCCGGCCGGCCGGGGACCGGGTGGGCGAAGTGTTCGCGCTGTGCGGTCTGGGAGTGATCCGGACACAACGGCAGGATTTCGCCGACGCGGAAGAGGTCCTGGCCCGGGCCCTGGAGATCTGCGCAGCGGTGAGCGCGCATCTGGGCGAGGGCCGGGTGCTGCTGGCACTGGGCCGGTTGCACCTGGCCAGGCGCGAATTCGACAGTGCCGACGAATATCTGCGGCGGGCCGCGGATTCGTTCGAGGACCTGCACGCCACGCTGTGGCACGCACGCGCGCTGGATTCACTGGCCGAGGTGCGATTGCGCAACAATCAGCGGCAGGCCGCCGAGGCGTTGTGGGGACGTGCGCTGGAGTTGCTGCGAACCACCGCCCCGGAAGCGGAGCGGATGTCCGAACGTATCCGCGGCCACCTCGTGGGGCGGGTGCCGCCGAGTATCGCGAGCTGAGCGGCATCGGCAGCATACCCGCTGTGCCCGGCGGTCCCGGGCGGCCCCGGCTCGGTCCGGGTTCAGTCCCAGGGTGTATCGCCGGACGGCGCGGTCGGATCCGCGCCGGCGGACGTGGCGGCGGCCGGTACGCGGCCGGGGTTCACGGTTTTCGTCTCGAACATGACACCTCCTGCGTGGTGGGCGAGCGGCCGGTCCGGAACCGGTGACGGTCCGGACGAGTCGGCTCCGACCCTAGGCAGTCGCTCTCTCGGTCCTCTGTTACGGCCGTATTTCCCACGTGCTCACGGAGTTATCGGTGTGAGAGCGGAATGAGAGAGCCGTGAGTGCCCCGCCGGGCAGGGTTGGCACCAGGTTCCGCTGCCACCGCGGACCCGCTCCGGCGGGGATCCGGGCCCACCGGCGGAACCGGACGGAATCGGCGAATGTCTCCGGCGCGACGGCACGTTCGCCGGCCGGACGATTTCGAGGAGGAACGGTGAGGGAAGGTTTCGGGCGCGGCGGCCCGGGGACGACAGGCCGCGACGCGGAATCGGTCGACGCGCAGCTGGCGCGGTTCGTCGACGGGCCGTTCGACGACGATTCGGTGCTGGCCGAGATCGGGCTGGATTCGCTGGCCACCGTGCATATCGCGGTGGCGCTGGTACCCGACGACGACCGGGAGATCGATGCCGGGAGCCTGGCGACGATCCGGACGGTCGGGCAATTGCGGCTCTGGTTGCGCGAACTCGTGGGCGAGACCGGAACTCCGGAGCGCATCCGATGACCGCGGCGACGACGCACGGTGCGGGGGAGCAGCACGCGGCACTGACCGAATCGCAACTCGGGCTGATGGTGGTGCACCGCTCGGTGCCGGCGCCGCAGCTCTACAACGTGGTGGCCGAGATCGAGCTCGATCCACGCCACAGCGCGCACGCGCTGCGCGCGGCGATCGCCGAGGTGCTGGCGGTCCAACCCGCGCTGCGGACGGCGCTGCGCGAGATCCCGCGTCCGCACGCGGTGCTCACCGAAGCCGGTCTCGCGGCGGACGTGCCCGTCGACACCGTCGTGGTGGACGCCGCGGGCCTCGACCGGCGCAAGGAGCGGGCGCTGGCCGAAACGGCCGCGACGGCCTTCGACCTCGCCGCCGCCCCACTCATCCGGTGCACACACCTCTCGGCCACCGACGGCTCGCGATCGGTCCTGCTGGTGGTGGTGCACCACACCGTATTCGACGGCTATTCGCTCCGGCCGTTCGTTTCGGATCTGGGGCGGGCGCTGCGGGGTGACCTGGACACCCCCGCGCTTCGGGCGCGCCGCGAGCGGGCCCTGCGCCGGGAACTGGACGCACAGCTGGCGGCGGCGGCCGACCCTCTCGTCGACGACGCGGCCGCGGCAGTGGCCGAATCCCTGCGGCGGGTACCGGCGACGGTGCTCCATCCCCGCCCGAACCGCCCGGCCGCCACCGATTTCCGTGGCGACCGCCTCGAACTGCGGCTCGGAGCGCAACAGTCGCGCACCGTGGACCGGCGCTGCCGGGAATCGGGGGCCGGCCCGTTCGCCTTCTTCGCCGCCGTCTACGCCGCGGTGCTCGCCCGGCACAGCGGTAACGAATCCGTGGTGTTCGGCGCGCCGCTGATGGCGCGGCGCACCATCGCCTCGCACGCGCTGTGCGGATTCTTCGTCAACACCCTGCCGCTCGTGGTGGAGGTGTCCTGGGAGATGCGATTCGAGGACTATCTGCGCGATATCGTCCTCCCCGCGGTGACCGCGGCGAAAAGTGCTGTCGCGGTGCCGTTCCACCGCATCGTCGCGCAGGCGGCGCCCGACCGCGCGGGTAACCGCAACCCGCTGTTCTCCTGCATGCTCGCGATGCAGGACGGCACGGATATCCAGGACGCCGAGGTGCGGGCGTTGCGCGAACACGGCACCGGAACGGCAAAATTCGACCTCTGGCTCGGCGTCACGCCCACGCCGGACGGCTGGCTCCTCGAGCTGGAATACGACACCGTCCTGCTGCCGCCCGCGGTCGCCCACGGTGTGCTCGAATCGCTGCGCGGCGCGCTGGATACCGTGCTGGCCGAACCCGGGACCGGAGTGGCGGGGCTGTTCGGCGACGCCTCCGCCGCGGAGACCGACCGCGACGACGGCTTCTACCGTGCACCCGTATCGGCCGGGCTGGACGGCGGTGTGCGCGAGCGGATGCACGCCACACCCGATGCGGTCGCCGTCGCCGAAGCAGGCGCCGCACTGACCTATCGCGCGCTCGATACCGCGGTGCGCGCAATGGCCGGACGGCTGCGCGATCACGGTGTGCGCGCCGGTGACGTGGTGGGGCTGGCGACGACCGGGCTCACCGACACCGTGGTCACGATCCTGGCGCTGCTGCGGTTGCGTGCGATCTACCTGCCGCTGGAGCCGGGCCTGCCGCCCGAGCGCGTCGCCTACATGCTGGCGACCGCGCGGTGCCGGTTGGTAGTGGGCGCCGCCGGGCCGCCCGGGGCCGACCTGGTCGCTCCGGTGGACGCCCGGACCGCCGTCCCCGGTACACCGCACACGGACGGCCGGATCGAATCGGCGGACGACGGCGTGTACGTCATGTTCACCTCCGGTTCGACCGGCCGGCCCAAAGGTGTGCTGATGCACAACGGCCCGCTGGTGAATCTGACCGCATGGCAGCTCGCGGCACTCGATATGGGACCGCGGACCCGCTTCCTGCATTACGCGCCCTCGGGGTTCGACGTGTCGTTCCAGGAGATCGTGCCCACGCTGACCGCCGGCGGCACCGTGGTGGCGCGCGACGGTGTGGACCGCCGCGACTTCCCCGCGCTGGTCCGCCATATCCGCGAGCAGGCGGTCACCCATCTGTATCTGCCGGTGGCGGCCTTGTCACCCTTCGTGCGGGCCGCGGCGACGGCCGGGGCGCAGCTGGACGAGCTCACGCACCTGTGTGTCTCGGGTGAGCAGCTCATCGCCGGTTCCGAGATCCAGCGTTTCTTCGCCGACCGGCCCCATATCCAGCTGGTCGACCTGTACGGCCCCACCGAGACCCACGCGGTGACCACCCACCGGCTCCGCGGCACCGAGGCGCCGTGGGCATCACACGTACCGATCGGCACACCCATCACCGGCGTCACCGCGCAGGTCGTCGACCGGACCGGTCATCTGGCCCCGCGGGGAGTGGCCGGCGAGCTGTATCTCGGCGGCCGGTGCCCGGCCCGCGGCTATATCCATGATCCGGAACGGAGCGCCGAACGGTTCGTCTCCGATCCGCGGCGCCCACCCGAGGGCCGCCGGTACCGCACCGGCGATCAGGTCATGTGGTCGGAGAGCGGGGTGCTGCTGTTCCTCGGACGCGACGACGACCAGGTCAAGATTCGCGGGCACCGGGTGGAACTCGGTGAGATCGAGGCGGTGGCAGGCGAACTGCCGGGTATCCGCACGGCCGTCGCCGCGGTCGGTGGTGACGGCGCGAATCGGCGGGTGCTGCTGTTCCTCGTTCCCGGCGAGAGCGCCGAACTCGATACCGGCGAGATCCGCCGAAAGCTGACGGGACTGCTACCCGCACCGATGGTTCCGGCCGCCGTACTGGTGACCGATGCGGTGCCGCTCACCGCGAACGGCAAGGTCGACCGGCCCGCGCTGGTGCGCCGTGCCGACGACGAGGCCGCCGGCGGGGCGCGGCCGGGCGCGGAGGGCGCCGAGCCCGCCGCCGATCCGGTGCAGGCCCGGCTGCAGACGCTGTGGGCGGAGGTGCTCGGGAGCGAACTCCCCGCGCCCGAGCGCTCGCTACTGGAGTACGGCGCGCATTCGCTGAATCTGCTCACCGCCCTGGCGGCCATCGAACAGGAGTGGGGGGTCCAGCTCACGGTTCTCGACTTCTTCCGGGACCCGACGGTTTCGGCGCTGGCCGAAGCGATCCGCGCCGAAGGAGTCCGGCCGTGACCGGGTCGATCGCCGGCGCCTCGCTCCTGGTCCCGCTGGGGCGCGGCACCCGGGCGCACACCGTGTTGCTCCCGCCCGCCGGGGGCGGCATCGGACCCTATCTCGGTGTGGCGGCGCATCTGGCCGGACTCGGCGCGGTGCACGGGATCCGGGCCGCCGGCCTGATGCGGGGCGAGGTTCCCGACGACGACGTCGCGGTGATGGTGGACAGGTACCAGGACGCGCTGTCCGGTCTCGGACCCCCGCGGCTGCTGTTCGGCTGGTCGCTGGGCGGATCGCTGGCCTGGGAACTCGCGGCACGCTACGCCGAACGAGGCAGCCGCCCGGCGGTGGTGATGCTCGACAGCCCGGCCGTCCCCGAGGCCGCCGGCCCGGCCGCCCGGGCCGTGCTCCGTGAACAGGTCGTGGCCTCGGCGGGCGCGGTGGTTCCCGAGGCGGATCTGATCCGCCGCACGGCCGAGGCCCACATCACCGCCGCGCAGACCTACCGGGCGCAGCGCCGGTACGACGGTCCGGCGCTGCTGATCGCCTGCGCCGGCGCGGAGCCCAGGCACGCGGAGACATGGCGGCGGCTCGGCACCCGGCTGCGGGTGCGCGATATCGACTGCGGCCATTTCGAGATCCTGCGCGCGGCGAACCTGGCCCGTGTCCTGGCCCATGTCGACGAGTTCACGGCCGGGCTCCCGGCCGGGAAGGAGTGAACGATGACCGATCCCCTCGCGGTGGTCACCGGCGGAACACGCGGCATCGGCGCCGCGTTCTGCGCCCGGCTGGTCCGGCTCGGCTACCGGGTCGTCGCGCTGTATCGCGGGGACGCGGCGACGGCCGCGGCGTTCACCGCCGCACACGGCGACCGGGTCGTGGCGCTCCGGGCCGATGTGGCCGATCCGGCCGCGGTCCGCGAGGTGGGCGGCCGGATACTCACCGAATTCGGCACCCCCGAGGTGCTGGTCAACAATGCCGGGATCAACCGGGACAAACCGTTTCTGGAACTCGCGGACGAGGACTGGCAGCGGGTGATCGATACCAACCTGTCCGGCCCGTTCCATCTGATCCGGGCCATCGCGCCCGCGATGCTCGCGGCCGGTGCGGGCACGATCGTCAATATCGGCGCGACCACCGGTATCCGGCCCCGCGCCGACGGCGTGAACTACGCCGCCAGTAAGGCCGGGCTGCTCCAGCTCACCAAATGTCTCGCACTGGAACTCGCCCCGGCCGTCCGGGTCAACTGTCTCGTTCCCGGGATGACCGAGACCGATGAACTGGTCACCCGCTTCCGGCTCGACGATCCGGTTCGCCGGTCGGCGGTGCTGGACGAGATCCCCCAACGACGGATCGGGACCCCCGATGACATCGCCGACGCCCTGGAGTTCCTGATCGGCCCGCACAGCGGTTATCTCACCGGTCAGAAGCTCATCGTCGACGGCGGCCAATTCATGTGGTAGGAGATCATGACCGACACACTGTTGCGCGCGGCCCGGCAGGCATACACCGATGCCCCACCGGTCGGCGACCGGAGTTATCAGCAATACCCCACCGAACTCGCCCGCAGTCTGACCGGCGCCTGGCCGGCCGTCCGCGCGGCCAATGCCGAGGATGTGGCGGCGGCGCAGGCCCGGGGACTACCGGAATCCCTCATCGACCGGGTCCGCCTGCAGGACCGGCACCTGGATCAGCTCGTCGCGCTCACCGAAACGGTGGCGGCCGCGTTGCCGGAGGTCACCCGGCCCGGGCCCGCCGTCCCGATGGGAGAGTCGGCCTCCCTGCGGCAGGTGCCCAAACCCCTCGGCGTGGCCCTGATGGTCTACGAGGCGCGCCCGACGGTCACGGTCGAGGGCGCACTGCTGCCCGTCGTCACCGGTAACGCCGTCCTGCTGCGCGGTGGCAAGGAGATCGCGGCGACCAATACCGCGCTGGGGGAGGTCGCCAAGAAGGCCCTCGCCGCGGCCGGTCTGCCGGCCGGTCTCGTCACCACCCTCGACGATCCGAAACGGGCGATCCTGCGGGAACTGCTGGCGCGCCCGGACGCGGTGGACGTCCTGATCCCGCGCGGCAGCCCCTCGCTGATCGACTACTGCCGCACCGCGAGTTCGATTCCGGTGATCGCCAGCGGCGGCGGAGTGAACCACCTCTACGTCGACCGCTCCGCGGACCCGGAGCTGGCCGCCGCCATCACCCTGGACAGCAAACTGGCGGAGCCCACCGCCTGCAACACGGTGGAACTGGTGCTCGTGCACGACGATATCGCCGACGAATACCTGCGCGCCCTGCTCCGCGCGGCGCCGGCCGGTTTCCGGATGAAACTGGATCCCGCGCTGACCGCGCCGGATACCGGGTCCGGGCCGGAACCGCGCTGGGAAACCCTGGAAGAGCACGATTTCGGCCGCGAATTCCTGGACGCGGCGGTCGGTGTGCGGCCGGTGCGCGATATCTCCGGGGCGCTGACGCATATCCGCGAGTACGGCTCGCGCCACACCGAGGGCGTGGTGGCGCGCGAGGCGGCGGTCGCCGCCGAATTCACCGACCGGGTCGACGCGGCCGCGATCGTGGTCAACGGATCGCTGCGGCTGCACGACGGGCCCGCGATGGGCCTCGGCGCCGAGATCTCCATCAGCACCGGGCGCCTGCACGTCCGCGGGCCGGTGACCCTGCGCGCCCTGCTCACCCACACCTGGGTGGTCGAAGCCGCCGGCCTGTTGCGCGGCACGGGGTCGTGAGACCGCCAGTCCCGACGAACCACCGACGAAGGAAAGATCAATGTCCACAGTCGCACTCGACCGCGCCGCGGTCGCCGAAGCGGTCAAGAGAATGGTGATCGCCGAATCCCGGATCTCGGTGCCCACCGACCGGATCACCGAGGACGAACCCCTCAGCGGCAACCTGCTCAAGGTCAACTCGCTGGGTTTCGTCGGCATGCTCATGCGCCTGGAAGACGAACTGGATATGACGCTGTCCGACGATCTGTTCGTCGGCCGCCGGTTCCGGACCGTGCGCGATCTGGTGGATATCGTCGTCGCCGCCGCACAGGAGCAGCGATGAGCGGTATCGAGATCCCCGAGACCTGGCGCAGCGTCCTGCCCCACCTGGACGGGCCGCTTCCGCCCGACCGCAGCCCGGAGGTGGCCGCCACCGACGGCGTACAGGCGAATCTGCCGATGGAACTGGTCCGCCAGAGCGGTTCGGCCAAGGAATTCTGGCCCATCCCCGAACCGGTGGCCGAGGCCTACCGCAGCTTCCGGCCGACGCCGCTGTGGCGGGCCACCGGCTTCGAGCGGGCGATCGGGGCGCGGGTCCCGGTCTATGTGAAGTACGAGGGCGGCAACATCTCGGGCAGCCACAAACTGAACACGGCACTGGCGCAGGCCCACTACTACGCGCGCGCCGGGGTCCGGGAACTGGTGACGGGAACCGGGGCCGGGCAGTGGGGAACGGCCCTGGCCGCCGCCTGCGCCCTGTTCGGGTTGCGCTGCACGGTGTTCATGGTCGGATCCAGCCTGCGCCGCAAACCCTATCGCGGTGTGCTGATGCGGATGCTGGGCGCCGAGGTGCAGTCCAGCCCGACCGAGTTGACATCCGTGGGCGCGGCCCACGACGGGTCGGCGGGCAACAGCCTGGCGCTGGCCATCGGCGAGGCGGTCGAATACGCCCGGGAGAAGGCCGGCGCCGCCTTCGCGATCGGCAGCGGCGAGACCTACAGCATCCTGCACCAGTCGGTGATCGGGCTGGAGGCCCAGCAGCAGCTCGCGGCCCGCGACGCGACGATCGACACGGTCGTGGGCTGTGTCGGGGCGGGTTCGAACTTCGGCGGTATCGCGCTGCCCTTCCACGCCGAAGCGGTGGCGACCGGCACACCGGCGCCGCTGCTGGTCGCGGCCGAATCGAGTACGACACCGAAACTGACCCGGGGCGTGTACGCCTACGACCGCACCGACGCCACCGGCACCGGACCGCTGGAGGCCATGTACACCATCGGCAGCGACTACGTGATCCCGGATTCGCATTCGGCCGGGCTGCGGTTCCACGCCGCCGCCAAGGTGGTTTCGGCGATGCGGAACGCGGGCCTGATCGCGGCGACGGCGGTGGGCCAGGTCGAGGCGCTGGAGGCCGGACGGCAGCTCACCGTGCACGAGGCGGTGCTGCCCGCGCCCGAATCCGGGCACGCGCTGGCGGCCGCGGCGAAGCTCGCCACCGCGGGCGACGATGCCGGACTGCGCTCCGAGCGCGGGGTGCTGGTCTGCGTGAGCGGACACGGGTATCTGGATCTCGCCGCCTATCAGCAGTTGCTGGACGGCGAGCTGAGCGACGCGGAACCGGAGGGCCGCGCATTGTCGGCGGCGGTGGCCGGACTGCACCGCGTCGGGTCCGGGGAACTGCTCGGCGCGGGGAGAACACGATGACGGCGCCGACCGGGATCCACGCCGAGCTGCTGGATTGCGTCCAGGCCAATCTGGCGGTCCTGGCCGACCACCACCACGGGCCCGGAACACATCTCGCACTGGGCGCCCCGCTGCGCTTCCGGCCGCGGATCGCCCGCGGCGGACTGCCCACCGTCGAGCCGGTCTTCGACGATCAGGTCGCCGACGCGGGCGTTCTGCTCGGGCTCGCGCTCGGGGATCGCCGGACCGTACCCGGATCGGATCTCGCGCAGGCTGTTCGCGCGGACCGGCCGGTCTACGTCCGCGCTGACGCGTTCGATATGCCGTGGGTGCCCTACTACCGGCAGCGCCACCTGGAGCACAGCTTCCTGCTCACCTCCGACGGCAGGGTGGTGGACGCGTACGCCAACCGGACGCCGTGGGGCGAGGCCGTACCCGGCCACTTCGATTTCCCGCCGGACGGGCTGACCTGCGTCACGGCCGAGGTGCTGTCCTTCGAACCGGCCGGTGTCGCGGACCCCGTCGTGACAACGGAATTCGGCGCCGTGGCCGAGTATCTCGGCGCCTACGAATCGCACCCCGACCGGGCCGCCGCCTACGACGGGCTCACCCTGGAAACCTGGCTGCTGGCCCGCTCCCGGCGGCTGCACGCGGCATTCCGGGCGCGCACGGGAACAGCGCCGCACCCGGAGCTGGAGGCCCATCTGGGCCGGTGGGATTCGGTGGTGGAGCAGACGTATCTCGCCTCCCGCCGGGTCGCCCGGGGCCGGGCCGAACCGCCCGGGGTCCTGACCCGGCTGGGGGAGCTACTGGAAGCCGACCGGGCGATATTCGGCGCCCCCGTCGACGCGGACCTGCGGCGCTCGGTGGCCGCGCTGGTGGGATCGGTGCTCGAGGTCGGCGCGGACCCGTTGCTCGCGGGACTGGAGTTCTCCGCTGTGCCCCGGTTCAGTTCCTTCCGGCTGGTGGAGATCATCGAGCGGCTGGAGTCCGAACTCGCGGCCGATATCGATCCCGCCGATCTGATTCCGGAGAACCTGCACCGGGTCGACGATCTCTGCCGGATCATCCGCCGCGCACCCGTCGCGGCCACGGGGGAAGGAGGACTGTCGTGACAGCGCTGCATGATCTGGCCGACAGCGCTGCCCGGCAGTGGCCCGGGCGGCCCGCGGTGACCTGCGGGGGCCGGACCCTGGACACCGGTGAGCTCGCCGCGGCGAGCAGGCGGCTCGCCGGCCGGCTCGACACGCTGGGCGTGCGCCGCGGACAGCGGGTGGTGGTCGCCACCGCCGCGAGCCTGCTGCAGCCGGTGCTGGTCTACGCGGTGTCACGCCTGGGCGCGGTGGTGTGTGTCCTGCACGAGCAGACCAATGCGCGCGCCCTCGAGCATGTGCTCGACGATTGCGAACCGGTCCTGGTGGTCACCGATGAACTGCCCGCCCCGGCGCGGCAACGCGGTATCGACGTGGTCACCACGGCGGAGCTGGAAGCCCACGCCTACACCGGCCCCGATACCGCTGTGTTCCCCGCGCCGCTGGGCGTGGACCCGGTCCTGTTCGTCTATACCTCCGGCACCACCTCCGCACCGAAAGCCGTTGTCGGCACCCATGATCAGGTGTTGTTCTCCGCCGGCGCCATCCAGTCGGTTCTGCGCTACCGCTCAGGCGATATCGTGTACTGCCCGCTGCCGATGTCGTTCGACTACGGGCTGTATCAGCTGTTCCTCGGCGCGATCTCCGGCGCGCACATCTGGCTGGGAGCCGCGGCCGAGGTCGGGCCGCGGCTGGTGGCCCATCTCGTCGAATCCGGCGCGACGGTGCTGCCCGCGGTTCCCGCCGTGGCCGAGGCGCTGGCGCGGCTGCTCGCCCGGCGCCCCCGCCCCGCACCGGCCCTGCGGTTGCTGACCAATACCGGTGCGGCCATCTCTCCGCAGGTGTTGTCGGCGCTGCGCGAGGCGATTCCGGGCCTGCGCGTGCAACTGATGTTCGGCCTCACCGAATGCAAACGCGCCACCATCGCCGCACCGGACACCGATCTCGAACATCCCGGCACCTCGGGCGTGGCGTTACCCGGCACCGAGGTCTTCACGGTGGACGACGACGGAACCCGGCTGCCCCCGGGCGAAATCGGCGAGATCGTCGTGCGCGGCCCCAATGTGATGTCGGGGTACTGGCGGCGTCCCGAACTCACCGCGCGGCGTTTCCCGCGTCGTGACGGTGTGCTCCCGGAACTGCGGACCGGTGACTACGGACGAGTCGGCGTTGACGGCCACCTCTACTTCGACGGCCGGCGCGACGACCTCTACAAGGAGCGCGGCTTCCGGGTCAGCGCGACGGAGGTCGAGGCCGCCGCCCGGCGGGTATCCGGTGTGCAGTCGGCGGCCGTCCTGCCACCGGGCGCGGACGGCCCGGCGGTGCTGATGGTCGTCGCCGACACCACGCCGCAGCGGATGCTCGACGCGATGCGCGCGGAGATCGAGGAGTACAAGATCCCGCGCCGCTGCCTGGTCGTCGACCGGCTGGCGCTCACCGGCAACGGGAAGGTCGACCGGACCGCCCTGGCCGCCCTCGTCGCGGAGGCCGATCGTGGTGCATGAGACCGTCCGGAGCCCGGGAGACCTCGCCGACCGTTTGGGCGGCACCCGCACCCCGGCCTATGTCTACGACCTGGCCGAGGTGCGCGCCAATCACGCCAGCCTGCGCGCGGCCCTGCCCGGCGGCGCGCTGCTGTACTACTCGCTGAAGGCGAATCCCCATCCCGCCCTGCTCCGCGAACTGCGTGCCGGCGGCGCGCTTCCGGAGGTGTGCTCGCCCGGTGAGCTCGACGCGGCGCTGGAGGCCGGCTGGCCCGCCGCGCAGGTGCTCTACACCGGGCCCGGTAAACGCGATACCGATCTGGCCCGCGCCCTGCGCCTCGGCGTCCGCGAGTTCTCCGTCGATTCGGCGGCCGGTCTCGACCAGCTCGACGCGCTGGCCGGTGCGTCCGGGGTGCGGGCGCGGTGCCTGTTACGGATCAACGACGACAGGCCCGCGGCCGGTCAGGGGCTGGCGATGACCGGTGTCGCCTCCCAGTTCGGGGTGGATGCAGGGCAGGTTCTGGACGCACCGGAGCGCTTCGCGGGCCGGCCGAATGTCGGAGTGTGCGGATTCCACCTGTACATGGGCACGAATCTGATGAAGGTGCGCGACCTCGCCGACCAGTTCACCGCGTCGGTCCGCACCGCCGTACGCCTGACCGAGGCGCTCGGCGCCCACGGCGCCGAGATCGAGATATTCGACCTCGGCGGCGGATTCGGCGCCCCGTTCGCCACCCGTGGAGATCCGGTGCCGCTGCACGGGTTGCGCGCCGAACTCGAGCAGTTGCTCGACGCCGAACTACCGGATCCGCGCCCGGAGATCGCGTTCGAGACCGGACGCTATCTGGTGGGCTCGGCCGGAACTCTGCTGACCGCGGTGCTCGATGTCAAACAGTCGCACGGCCGGCATGTGGTGGTACTGGAATCCGGGATCAATCATCTCGGCGGCATGTCCGGGATGCGCCGGCTGCCGCCGCTGCGCCCACACCTGGCGGTCCCGGGAGATTCCGGGGACGCCCCGCCGATCGAGGCCATGATCACGGGGCCGCTGTGCACACCGCTGGACATGTGGGCACGCACGGCCTCGCTGCCGCCGGTGGCGCCCGGTGATCTGCTCGCCGTCCCCAATGTCGGCGCCTACGGGCTCTACGCGAGCCTGCTGGCCTTTCTCGGCCACCCGATTCCCGCCGAGGTGATCGTGGACTCCGATCACCCCGAGCGGCCGCCCCAGCCCTCCCGGCTGGAGCTGATCCGCACCCGCAGAGAGGACTGACCGTCATGGATTCGCGATTCACCGGCCTGCTCACCCCGTTCCTGAAATTCGCCGGCGATCGGGAGATCACCGCCGATTCCCATCTGCGTGATCTGGGACTGGACTCCATGCAATCCATCGAATTGCTGTTCGCGATCGAGGACGTCTACGGGATCACCCTGCCCGACGACGAACTCAACGATGCCACCTTCGCCACCGCAGGCAGCCTGTGGCAGGCGATCTCGGCGCAGATATCGGGAGCGGTGGCATGAGCGCCCCGGCACTGTCGGCCGCGTCGATCGCCGAGCGGGCCGACGAGGTCGCGGGGATCGCCGAAGAGCATGTGGCGCGCACCGACCGCGAGGCCGCCTTCCCCGTCGAGGCGCTCGAGGCGATGCGCCGCACCCGGATGCTCGGATTGCTGGTACCCGCCGAGTACGGCGGTCTGGGCGGCACCCTCACCGAGATGATCGACGCCGGAATCCGGCTGGGCCGCGCGGACATGTCGGTGGCGATGATCTTCACCATGCACTGCCAGCAGGTCGCGGCGCTGGTGCGTTTCGCGGGCGATCCGCTGCGCGGGCCATTGCTCGAACGGATCGGCGCCGGTGAGGTGTATGTGGCCTCGGTGACCACCGAGGCGGGTAAGGGCGGTCATCTGCTCAGCGCGGAATCGGCGCTGCGGGCGACCGGCGGCCTGCTCGATATCGATCGGTTCGCTCCGATCGTCACCGGCGGGGCGCATGCCGACGGCTTCCTCATCACGATGCGCAGCGCCGACGCCGATTCCCCGAACCGGGTGTCGCTGGTGTACGCCGACCGCGCACAACTGGAGGTCGGCGGCTCGGGTGACTGGCAGCCGATGGGAATGCGCGCCAGTCACAGCGTGCCGCGCAGCCTGGCCGGCCGGGTACCCGCCCATCAGCTCGTCGGGGAGCCGGGCGCGTTCGCCGATATCTCCACCTCGGTTTTCGCACCGATGGCACATCTGGGCTGGTCGGCGGCCTGGCTGGGCACGGCGGCGGGTGCGCTGTCGCGGGTGCTGGGGCTGTTTCGCGACCGCCGGAACCGGTCGAGGTTCGATCTCGGCTCGGAACTGCTGCTGACCCGGCTGTCCTCCGCCCGCCAGCGGCTGGACACGGTGCACGCGCTGCTGCGCCGCACCCAGGAGACCGTGCTGGTGTCCGGTGATCTGTCCGCGCCGCGGGTGCAGTTGCTCCTGAACGCCCTCAAGATCACCGCCTCGCAGCAGTGCTACGCGGCCGTGGACGATCTCGTCGACGCCGTGGGCCTGCGGCACGGGTACCTCAAGGATTCCGAGACCCGCCTGGAATTGGCGCTGCGGGATCTGCGCTCGGCGGCGTTGAACTATTCCAACGACCGGCTGCACCTCGCCGACGGCCGCTTGGCGCTCCTCGACCCGGAGGTGCGATTTGTCTGAGCGTGGCCCGGGCCCGGCGGCGGTGCTCGAAAAACCGGACGGCGGGATCTTTTCCGAATCGGTCGCGTCCGGCCTCGCGGCTCTGCCGGCGGACGCACCCGGCACAGCCGTCTGGTCCGCACTGGGACGGGCCGGGGCGATCGGGGCCGTGTACCGGGACCGTGATGTCGCCTCCGGTGTGGACCCGGGCCGTCTCGCCGCGGTCCTGCGCGCGATCGACGACCGGTTCACCGTGGGGGCGACACTGTCGGTATGCGTCCAGCTCGCCACCGCGCTGCCCGTTCTCGCCGGGGGCGGTGAACGCGCCGCCGCCGTCCTGTCCGAGGCGCTGGCCGGTCGCACGTCGGTCGCGCTCGCCGCGACCGACGCGGGCGCCGGTTCCGATCTGACCGCGCTAGAGACCGAGGTCCGGATCGGACAGGATTCGATCGTGGTCGGCGGCCGCAAACGCTGGATCACCAACGCGACGCCGGCCGAATACCTCCTGGTACTGGCCCGGCACCGCGCGGGACGGCATTTCACCGATTTCACCTGGGTGCTGGTGCCCGCCGCGGCGCGCGGTGTCACCGCATATCCCGCGGATTCCGAACTGTTCGCCGGAGCCGGTGTCGGCCACCTCGAAATGGCCGACGTGGCACTGGGCCGCGAATATCTGGTCGGACGCACCGGGCACGGTCTGGCGACCTTCGCGCGCCATATCGGCACCGAACGGCTCGCGGGTGCGCTGTGGGCGGTCGCGTTGTGCCGCCGGACCCTGCGTGACACCTATCGGTGGCTCGCGGACCGGCCCCACGGCGACGGCACCCTGTGGGACCTCGGCGCCGTACGCCAGCGTTTCGCCTCCGGTCTGGTGCGGACCCGGGAACTCGACGCGCTCGTACAGTCGCTCGCCGGCCGGATCGCGGCCGGACGCGATACCCGGGCGGCCGCGCTGCTGAAGGCGGCGGTGGGCCCGGCGGTGGAAGAAGTGCTCGCGGGCTGCGCCCAACTGCAGGGCGCCGAGGGGTTCGCGGCGGCCGGGGCGCAGCGGTTGCGCGCTCAGGCCGCGGTATTCGGAATCGGCGGTGGCACCACCGAACTCGTCCTGGCGGCCGTTGCCGATGACGCGGCCGCCCTGCTGGCGGAACTGGATACGGAACTGTGGACCGGCGACCCGCGATAACCGAGATCGGTACCGGAATGTGGTTGGCCACCGGTGATCTCGTCCCGGCCACCCGCCCGCACCCCGCCGACCGCGCCGCGGCGGCCGGGATGGCGCCCTGGCGGGTGCGGGAATTCCTC
The DNA here is from genome assembly GCF_055586645.1 of Nocardia sp. NPDC049935. Taxonomy (NCBI): domain Bacteria; kingdom Bacillati; phylum Actinomycetota; class Actinomycetes; order Mycobacteriales; family Nocardiaceae; genus Nocardia; species Nocardia sp. NPDC049935. The sequence goes on from NZ_JBVJHV010000001.1 coordinate 1,256,408, forward strand.
GCCGGCCGCGTGCTGTTACGTGCGACGCTGCGCGCGGTGCGCCCCGCCGCCGCGGATGCCCCGGTGCTGCCCGGCCCGAACGGCAAACCCGCCCTGGCCGCCCGGCACGATCTGGGGATCAGCGTGTCCCACGACGGCGGCGTCGTGGCGGCTTTCGTGGCCGCCGGACGCGCCGCGGGTGTGGATGTGCAGTGCCCGCACGCGGATCCGGACCGCCGGTTACTGCGCCGCTGCCTGCGGGGCGACCGGCTCGCGCGACTGTCCGATGCGGAGGCCGCCGTAGAACTCGCCTGGGTCTGGACCGCCCAGGAGGCCTGTGTGAAGGCCTCCGGCGCGGGTATCGGCGGGGTTCCGTGGCGGATCGGTATCTCGCCGGGCACCGGCTCCGGAGTCTGGGGCGCCTACCGGTGGGTGAGTCTGCGCGAGCAATCCGATATCCCCCTCAGTTGCGCCTACGGGCCCCTCCGAGAGGAGAACTCACCATGAGCACGACCTGGTACAGCGGCGCCCCGGAATTGAGCTGCTACACCGCCAACCTCGTCGCCTACCTCGATGACGAGAACCGCGACGCCGCCTGGACGCTCGCGCAGGCCATCCGGCCGGCGGTCGTCGCCGATCCCGGGGCGGCACTGGTCTTCTCGCATCACCACCGGGTCGATGTGGACGACCGGGGTGGCGCCCTCGGCTATCACGGCGCCGCGGGCTGGCCGGAATGCGCGGCCGCGCTCCGTGCCGAACTCGAGGTCCACGGACGCGTCCTGGCCGTGGCGAACACCGCCGGACTGCCGTGGGCGCCGGGCGAGACGAATACTCCGCACTGGATCCTGCTGCGCGGGTACCGTGCCGGCTGCTGGCTGGTCGTCGATCATTTCGCCGCCCTGATGCCGCACGGTGAACAACACGCCTACCGGGGCCACCTGACCGATGCGCAACTGCGGGCCGCCATGGCGCCGGTTCCGGCCCCGTCCCTGGCGATCCGCAATCGGGATACGTTCGCGCTGGGGGAGCCGACGGTGTTGCCGCCGGACGGCCACTACCGCTGGCTCGTCCGGAACCCGGCGACGCCCGGCGCCGGTGTGCCGTGCGCCGAGCGGCGGTTTACCGGCGGGGTCGAGGCCCTGAGCCTGATCTGCGACACGCTCGCCACCGACACCGCGGCGCTGGCCGCCCATATCGAGGACGTCTGGGCGGTGAGCCGGCATCAGCGCTTCCGGCTCGCACTGCTGGCCGAACGTGACGCGCAGCCACCGGATCTGCTGCGCACCGCCTACGACGCGTGGGGCGAGCTCCCGCGTTCGCTGCGTTTCGCGCTCGATTCGGCCCGCCGCGGACGGCCCCGGCCGGGCCTGGTGCGCAGATCCTTCGAACACCTGGTCTCGGTCACCGCGGATCCGCCCGCCCGGGTGGGCCGCTAGCGGCGGCCCCGCCGAAAGGAACAACCGATGAACGACAAACCCACGATGTACGACTGGTTCGCGGCGTCGGTGGCCGGCTTCGGCGACCATACGGCCCTGCAGATCGGCGACCGCCGGTACAGCTACCGCGAACTCGACGATCTCGCGGCCGGTATCGCCGCCGCGATGATCCGGCACCACCGTGGTGCGGTACCGGCGCGGGTCGGCCTGCTGGCGGCGCGTACCGCGCTGGCCTACGCCGGATATCTCGCGGTGCAGCGGCTCGGCGCCACCGTGGTGCCGCTGAACCCGGCCTTCCCGCTCGACCGCAACGCCGCGATCGCGACGGCGGCGGAACTGGACCTGGTCGTCACCGACCCCGGCGCACCCGCCGGTCTGCCGGTGCCGGTGCTCCGGCTGGGGGATCCGGAGCTCGACCGGGCAGCCGGCACGGCCGGGACCGAGCTGCCCGCGGCCACGGCGGGGCCGGGCGATATCGCCTATATCCTGTTCACCTCCGGCTCCACCGGCGTGCCCAAGGGAGTCCGGGTGCGGCACAGCAATATCGGTGCCTACCTGCGGCATGTCATCCCCCGGTACGAGGTCGGGCCGGGCGCGCGGCTGTCGCAGACCTTCGATCCCACCTTCGATCCGTCGGTCTACGATATGTTCACCGCGTGGGGATCGGGCGCGACCCTGGTGGTGCCGACCCGCAACGACGTCCTCACACCGGTCCGGTTCGTGAACCGGTACGGCATCACCCACTGGAACTCGGTACCGTCGGTCATCTCACTGGCCTCGCGCCTGCGTGCCCTGCGCCCCGGTGTGATGCCGGCCCTGCGCTGGAGCCTGTTCTGCGGTGAACCGCTGACCCTGCAGCAGGCCGAGGCGTGGCGGCGGGCCGCCCCGAACTCGGTACTGGAGAACATCTACGGTCCGACCGAGATGACGGTGACGTGCACCGAGTACCGGCTGCCCGAGGACCCCGCCCGGTGGGTGCGTCCGGCCAACGGGACCGTCCCGATCGGGACCCCGTATCCACATCTGGAACACCTGATCCTCGGCGAGGACGGGCGCGGCGCCGACGACGGCGAGTTGTGCCTGCGGGGACCGCAGCGGTTTCCGGGATACGTGGACCCGGACAACGATATCGATCGCTTCGTCACGGTCACCGACGGTGCCGCCACCGGCTACGACGGCACCGGACCGCTCACCGACGCGCAGTGGTACCGGACCGGAGACCGCGTCGCCTACCACGACGGACAGCTGGTGCATCTGGGCCGGGTGGACCATCAGGTGAAGGTGCGGGGATACCGGGTCGAGCCGGGTGAGATCGAAGCCGTCCTGCGCGAACAACCCGGGGTGGCCGACGCCGTGGTGGTGGCGGTGCCGGGCCGGGACGGCGATGTGGAACTCGCGGCGGCCTGTACCGGCGAACCGGAAGGCGAGGACGCCCTGCGCGCGGCGCTGAGCGCCCGGCTGCCCGCCTATATGGTGCCCCGGACGGTGGCGGTGTTCGATCTGCTGCCGCTGAACCAGAACGGCAAGATCGATCGCAGGAAATTGGGCGAAACCTTCGCCGCGGCGCAGCGGCGCTGAGGTATGCGATGCACCGCCCCGCCGTGCCGCCGCCGTGGAGCGCCGTGGGCTGCTCAGACCCGCCGGCGTGCCGCGAAACCACGTGCCTTCGCGCGATTGCCGCAGACCCGCATCGAACACCACCGGCGGCTGCGGTTCTTGGAACCGTCCCAGAAGACCCAGCCGCATTCCGACATCGGGCACTGTTTGACCCGGACCGCCTCGCCGGTGATCAGCACGGTCGCCAGCGCCGCGGTGACGGCGCCCAGTGCCGCGCGCGCCGGAGACAGCGCGGGGTCCGGCTGCAGGACGCTGTCCACGAGCGCGGGACCGGATCGGGCCGGACCGGAGCGGGGCAGAGCGGCAGTGGAGACCAACAGCGGGATATCGCGCAGTACGGCATCGGCATCGGCGAGCACAGGGAGGCGCCGGCCCTCGGCGGCCAGTACTTCGCGGATGCCGGCCCGCAGCCGGAGGCACTGCGCGTGCTCGCGATCGGAGATACGGGGCGGTGTGGCTGTCAGCGCCGCCGCGGTCAGCCACTGTGCGAGCCCGGCCGCCGAGGCCAGCGCATCGGTGCCCTCCTCGAGATCCACCGTATTGGCGAATGCCATGACGAGTTCGGCGTGTGCGGACGGTTCGGTCATGTGCCACCTCCTCGTATCACAACCGGACAGACCATTTCACCGGTTAATTCTTCAGGAAAAACCCGATAGTATGCCGAATCAGACCAACCAGCTATCCGGCTTTGCCAGTTACCGGGAGGTGTTATGACCGACCAGCTCACGGCGCGGAAGCGGCAGACGTCCGCCGGCGCAGGCCCGGCGGCCGCCGATACCAGCGTCCGGAACACGGTCGTCCTGGTGCTCTTCACCGCGGTGACGAATCTGGCCGACGGTGTCACCAAGATCGCGCTACCGTTGCTGGCGACCACCCTGACCGCATCGCCCGCGCAGGTCACCGCCGTCTCACTCACTCTGACGCTGCCGTGGTTGCTCACCGCGTTGCCGATCGGTGTCCTCGTCGACCGCTTCGACCGGCGCCGGCTGCTGTGGGTGGCCAACGCCCTGCGCCTGGCGGCGCTGGGAGTCCTGCTCGGCACCTGCGCCGCCGACGCCGTGAATCTGCCGCTGCTGTATCTGTGCGGCGCGGTGCTCGGGATCGCGGAGGTCATCGCGCTCACCTCCGCGATGGCTTTGACGCCGGCCGCGGTCGGGCCGCGGTGGCGGGAACGCGCCAACGCCTGGGTCACCGGGGCCGAGACCGTGTGCAACGAGTTCTGCGGTCCGTTCGTCGGTGGTCTGCTCGTGGCCGCCGGCACCGCGTTCGCCCTGGGCGCCACGGCGGCCGGCTACATCGCCGCCACCGCGATCCTGGTACTGCTGGCCGGCCGGTTCCGGGTGGTCCGCGACGCGGGCGCGGCGCGGCAGAGCGTGAGCGGGCAGATCCGCGACGGATTGCGCTTTCTCTGGCGCGAGCGGCTACTGCGGCTGATGGCGCTGGTGCTCACGGTGCTGTGCCTGTGCTGGGGAGCCTGGCTGGCGCTGATGCCGCTGCTGGCCACCACCGTCATGGGCCTCGGCCCGAGCGAATGGGGGATCGTCCTCAGCGCGCTCGGGATCGGCGGCCTGGTCGGTGCGCTCACGGTGACCACGGTGAACCGGCTGATCGGCCGGCGCTGGGCGCTGTTCGCCGATCTGGTGGGCACCTTCGCGATGGTGGCGGCGCCGGTCGTCACCACCGATATGTGGATCGTCGCGGCGGGCGCCTTCCTCGGCGGTATGGGCGGCACGCTGTGGGCCATCAATGCCCGCACCATCGCCCAGTACCTGGTGCCGCCGGAACTGATGGGCCGCTACAGCGCGGTGGCCCGGTTGTTCAGCTGGGGCGCCATGCCGATCGGCGCGGGCGTGGTCGGCGTGCTGGCCGAGTTCGTCGGTATGCAGGCCGCCTTCTCGGTGTTCGCCGCGGCGGTGCTGCTCGCCGTCGTACCGTTCCTGCGGACCGTGACACCCGAGGTGCTGGCCGCCGTCGACGTCGCGAAGGAACGGCAGATCGCGGAGAGCGAAGCGAACTGAGGTCGCGGCCGGCCCGGCACCCGCCCTGCTACCTTTCTAGCCACAGGTCAGGAGGGCAGACTTGGATATCGAGGTGCGCACCCGCACCGCGGCGGAGGTGGCCGGCGGCGGGAGCCCGGTGGCGGTACTGGACGCCACCTCCCTGCTGGAACCCGTGACCCTGGTCGACCTGGACGGCGCCGACGGGCCCACCGCGGCGGCCGCGGCGGCCCGGGTACCCGATCTGGGTGGCCTCGTGGTGGGGATCGGCTCGGCGCCGATCCGTCCCGAACTGGCCCCGCTCACCGCGGCTCTGGACCTCACCTACGCCGCCGGGCCCGACCCTGCGGACCGGGCGGTGGTCGGCTGCGACGAGGTGGAACGCGCGGTCGAGGAGTTCCTGGCCGGTGTGCGGCACAGTCCGCAGGCGTCGCATATCGCGGCGCAGGTGCTGCGGGCCTCGGCGGATCTGCCGATCCCCGCGGCGATCGATGTGGAATCGCTGGCGTATTCCACGTTGCAGGGCGGCGCGGAATTCGCGGCGTGGCTCACCGAGCGGCGTCTGCTCGGCCGCCCGCTACCGCCTCCGCCGGTCACGGATCCGGTTCTGCTGGACGCCGCGGGGGCGACGCTGCGGATCACGCTGAACCGCCCGGAACGGCGCAACGCCTACGGCACCGCGCTGCGTGACGCCCTGGTCGACGCGTTGCGGGTGGCCGTGGCCGATGCGGGCTTCACTCGGATCGTGCTGGACGGCGCCGGCCCGTCGTTCTGCGCGGGCGGCGATCTCGACGAGTTCGGCCACACCCCCGATATCGCGACCGCGCATCTGATCCGCACCCGGGGCGGCGCGGCCCGGTTGCTGGCCCGGATCGCGGCACACACCGAAGCGCGGTTGCACGGGCATTGTGTCGGGGCGGGAATCGAGATCTCCGCACTCGCCGGCCGGGTGGTCGCGGCGCCGGACACGGTGTTCAGGCTGCCCGAGGTCGCGATGGGACTGATTCCCGGAGCGGGCGGGACGGTGAGCCTGCCGCGCCGGATCGGCCGCTGGCGGGCCCTGCATCTGTTCGTCACCGGAGTCGCGCTACGGGCGGACCGTGCCCTCGCGTGGGGCCTGGTCGACGAGATCGCGGAGCCGCCCGGCGGGCAGTGAAACCCGTGTCCGCGCACGCGCCGTGGCCGATCGAGTCAGCGGTCGAACACCACGTGTCCGTCGATGAGGGTCGCCCGCACCGCGTCGGCGGCCGGTTCCCGCAGTATCGCCGCGACCGGCCGGTCCAGCAGCACCAGATCGGCGGCGGCGCCCGGTGCGACCACCCGCTCCGGCCCGCCCGGGTCGGGCAGCGGAGCCAGATAGCGGCCGAGCGCGTCCCGGGCGCGGAGGGTCTCACCCCCGCCGATCACCGTGCCGCCGGGCGCCCGGCGGGTGACGGCCGCCGCGATGATCTGCCACGGGTCGGCCGGGCCGTACGGGGCGTCGCTGGACAGGGCCAGGCCGACTCCCGCCGCCGTCAGGCTCCGGCAACGGTACAGGTCGGGCAGATCCGCGCGTTCGACGCGGTGGAGATAGTCGTCGCCCCGGTCGGTGAGGAAACCGGGCTGGGTGACGACGGTGAGCCCGAGATCACGCAGCGCGCCGACCGATTCGGCCGGGATGATCGCGCCGTGCTCGATCCGGTCGCCCGGTACCGTCCCCGTGCCGGCGAAGACCGCGAGCAGGATGAGCAGCGCCTCCCGGCTGACGCAGTGCACGGCGACCGCGCGTCCGGCCTCGTGCGCTCGGCGGACCGTGGCGGCCAGGGTGTCGATATCGGGCAGGCCGGAGTCGGCGAGCACGATCTTGTAGGCGCCGGCCGTCACCACCGGGCCGCAGCCGCGGTCCAGCGGGACACCCAGGAGGTTCAGCCGCTGCGGTACCGCACCCGACGCCGCCGCGTGAACGAGCGCGGCGAGCGAGGTATCGGTCAGATCGGGTGTGGCGTCGGTGATTCCGGTGATCCCGTAGCGGGCCAGGCGGGCGCCGATCGCGGTGAGATCGGGCGGCCCGACCTCCGGCAACCGCGACCGCAACCAGGTGTCGGCGCGCCACAGCCGCCCGGTGGCACGGCCGCCGGTATCGCGTTCCACACCCGGTTCGGTGGCGGCGTCCAGGCCGACGAGCCGGGCCGCCGCGGAGTTGAGAATCCACAGCGCGCCGCTGCGGTGCTGGATCCGGACCGGGCGGCCGGAACAGAGTGCGTCCAGACCGGTCGAATCCAGCAGCCCGGCCACGGTTTCGACGTATCCGGTGCCGCGGATCCACCCGTCGCCGGGTGCCGCGGCGAGAGCCCGGGCCAACTCGGCGGCGCCGCGCACCCGCGGTGGACCGCACCGCACGGAAGCCGAATCCGCCGCCAAGGCGTGCAGATGCAGGTGATGGTCGTGCAGCCCGGGGAGCAGGGCCCCGCCGGCCGCGTCGAGTACGGCGATCCCGGTGGCCGGCAGGCCGGATCCGAGCGCGGCGATCGCACCGTCACGCACCAGCACATCGGTCCGGGGCCGGCCGCCGACCTCCGCGTTCCGGATCAGCAGGTCGTTCATCCGAGCCGTACACCCAGTTCGCCGAGTACGGCGGCGGTATCGCGCCCGCTGTCGGGTGCGGGGCCGGCGGGTGCGCGCCGGGACGGCGCGACGAGGCGCGATTCGTCCGCGAGCACAGTGGGCGAATCCGGTTCGAGGGTCGCGGCCACGACCGCGGACATGGCGATATCCCAGAGCCGGCCCGCACCGCCGGCGTCCGCCGACATCGCGATCGCGGCCGCCGCCAATCCGGTCAGCGGGTCGGCGATCGCATCGCCCGCGAAAACCGGTGTGCCGTCCGCGGTCCGGGCGACCAGGCCCGCGGTGGCGGCGATATCGTCACCGAATCCGATCCGGTTCGATGCACGCCCGTGTGCCGTGAGCGATATCCAGGTGATCCCGGACTCGGTGAACTCCCGCGCGTCCAGGCCGAAACCGGCCAGGGCCCGCGGGCGCGAGGCCTCGAGCACGATATCGGCGGACGCCACGAGCCGGTGCAACGCCCGGCGCTGTGCGGGGTCGCCGGGGTCCAGGACGACGGATTCGTGACCGCCGTGCAGCAGGCGGTAGAAGTCCGGATCGCCGCGGCGGGCGCCGTCGGGGCGGGTGGGCGTCTCCACCTTGATCACGCGTGCGCCGGCCAGGCCCAGGATATGGGCGCAGAGCGGACCCGCCCACAGCGCGCTGAAGTCGACCACCCGTAATCCCGCGACCCGCCTGGGTTCGGCGGGCTCCGGCGGCGCGGTGGCCGCTCCCGGCGCGATCGGGCCCGCGGCCAGGCCCAGCAACCCGGCGCGTTCGGCGAGTTCCGCGCCGGTGTGGTCGCGCAACCAGTCCGCGACGCCGGGCCACGGATCCGCCACGAGGTCGCGGGAGACGAGGGCGCTCAGCAACACCGGATCGTCGGGGCGTGCGCAACTGACCGCCGCCCAGCCGTCCGCGGTGGGCAGCAGGCGGCAGTGCCCGCCCGCGGAGATCGTGCCGCCGCGGCGGAATCCGGTGTAGGCGGTCCGCTCGCCGAGCAGCCGGGCGCCGTCGAGCCGGACCCGCCCGCCGGTCACCGCGGCGATACGGTCGGTGTAGCGCCGGGCGGCGGATGCCGCCGTGCCGGGAGGGATGAGGGCCGGTCCGCCGGGGAGCCCGGTGAGTGCGGGAACTCCGCTCTCGGCCCAGTCGCGGATGCGCGACGAGGGTTCGGCCGAGACTGTGGACACGGCGTGAGCCTACACCGGGCAAATCTCCGTATGCAGGGGAAACAGACCGCCGAGGGCGGTTCCGGATACCGGGGTCACCGCATCGCGACCGCGGCACCCCGGACGGGATGTCTCTCGTAGAACTCCCAGTGCGCCCGCGCCGCGCGCTCCCAATCGAACCGGGCGGCGAGCGCCCTGCCGCGGGCGGCCCGCCGCGGATCGGGACACAGCGCCTCGGCCAGGCCGCGGGCCATCTCCTCCGGTGTAGCGGCGTAGCGGACGGCCGTATCGAAGACCTCACGCAGGACGGGCAGATCCCGTGCCACCACGGGAACCCCCGCGGCCAGCGCCTCCATGGCGGCCAGCCCGAAACCCTCCTTGGTGGAGAAGAACGGGACCGCGGCCGCACCGGCCATCAGGGCGGGTAGCGCCGGATGTGCGACGGTGCCGAGGACGACCGGGCGGATCCCGAGTGCGGCGGCGCGGGTCTCGAAGCGGGCCCGGTAGTCGCGATAGTCGAACAGGGTTTCCCCACCGGCGAAGACGAGGCGCACCGCCGGGTGCCGCCGCCGGAGACCGGCGTAGGCGTCGAGGAGGTCGATACTGCCCTTGCGCGGTTCGATCCCGCCCAGGGCGAGTATGTAGTGGCCCAGGCGCCTCCGCCAGCCGGCGCGCGCGGCGGATGCCGTGTCGGCGAAACGCCGGTACTCGACCCCGTTCGGTATCACGGTGGGCCGCAACCCCCATCCGGCCCGGATCTCGCCGGCCACCGCCGCCGAGACGCAGATATGGCCGTAGGGTTCGGTGATCGCGCGGTCGTGGCAGCGGGCCAGTTCGGGCGTGGTGAACGTATCGAGGTGGTGCACGGTCCGCAGACACCGGCCGGCGGCGTTGGCGCTGATGCAGTCCTGGGCGTGCACGATATCGTAGGCGCCGGGCGTGAATGCCTCCCGCAGGACCGCTATCGAGCGCAGGATACGGGCGCCGACGGCCTCGCCGGCCACATCCGGGAACGGGACCACGCGCAGCCGCACCGCCGGATCGACGGGGCGGAAGAAGCCCGGATCGCCGCCGCGGCCCAGCGTCCACACGGTGACCTCGCCGCCCAGCCGGGCCAGTGCTTCGGCGAGATTGAGGGTGTGCACCACACCGCCGCGCGGTTTCGTGGAATAGGTCAGCAGTGCGATTCGCATCAGGGGCCGCCCTTTTCGGTGAGCAGGTTCGGGTAGGCCCGGACCCGGCGCTCCGCCAGATGACGCAGCACCCGGCGGGCCCGGTCCACCTCGGCGTCGATATCGATATCGGTCACCGCCAGACCGCCCTTGGACCAGGTCTTGGCCAGGATCTCCCCACCCGGCCCGACGATCTTGGCCTGCCCGAGGAAACGCAGCGTGCCGGTGATACCGGTCTGGTTGGAGGAGGCGAGCACGACCTGGTTCTCGGCCGCGCGCGCCTGATCGTAGAGATCGAACAGGCGGGCCTGGCGGTCGTTGGGCATCCGGGAGGCGCGATCGGTGACGCTCGCGGGCCACGCCGACAGGGCGGCGATCGTGCGGGCCCCGTCGAGGGCGAGTGTGCGTGCCGATTCCGGGAAGGTCTTGTCGTAGTCGATGAGCATCCCGATCCGGCCCACCGGGGTATCGAAGGCGGCGAACCGGTCTCCGGCGGCATAGGCCAGATGCTCCCCGGCCGGTTGATGCACCTTGCGGTGCCGGCCCAGGACTCCGTCACCGGAAACGCAGACCGCGGCGTTGTACCGAAGGTCGCCCGCGTGTTCGGCGTAGCCGACACATAGGGTCATGGCACCGGCGATCCGGCACAGCAGCCGGATTTCCGGGCCGTCGGGATCGATGGCCTCGGGTCCGGTGGCCGGATCCGGATTGCGCAGATCGCCGATATAGCCGCCGAGTGCCGCGTCGGGCAGGACCAGCAGGCCGACGCCGTCCTCGGCGAGCCGTTCCACGATTCCGGTGATCTTGTCCAGGGAGCGGGCGATATTCGCGCCGAAATGCGCGGCCACGGCGGCGATTCTGGTGACGGCCATCGGTTTCGCCCTCAGGCGGCGGCGGTCTCACGGGCGGCGACACCGATCCGGTCCGCGAGATATTCCGCGTCGCGGGCGATGGCGGCGAACCGGCCCGAACCCCAGGTGTGCAGCCACGGCAGGCCGAGGAAATAGAGCCCGGGCACGCCGGTCACCCCGCGGTGATGGCACGGATGACCCTCGCCGTCGAATACCCCGGCCCGCAGCCAGCGGTAATCGGTGCGATAGCCGACCGACCACACCACCGAGGTGATGCCGTGCCGCACGGGATCGAGGACCGTGCACTCGGGGCCGGGTTCCCATACCGGCCGGTAGCGCGGTTCGGCGGGCGCGTCGAGACCCTCCCGGGCGATATACGCGTCGATGGCATCCTTGATGCTCTCGGCCACCGCGTCGGCGGAATCCAGCGCCGACCGCAGGGTCGGGGCGAACCGCAGCCCACCGTCGGCGCAGTCGGTCATCCGGCCGTAGAGCGACATGCCCTCCAGGGCGAACCGGCGCAGGTCGATATCGCGGCCGCCGTCGCGCCCGGTGACATAGTGGTTCGTGTTCTCTCGCTTACCCAGACCACCCGGCTGGTTCTCGATGGGCACATCGTAATGACCCATATCGTGCAGCCACGCCACACAATCGCGCCCGCGATAGAAGCGGGCGACCCGCGGGGCGCTGCCCACCGACAGATGTACGGTCCGTCCGGCCAGATGCAGATCCTCGGCGATCTGGGCGCCGGACTGCCCGGTCCCCACAACGAGTACGGCGCCATCGGGAAGATCGCCGGCACTGCGGTACCGCGCGGAGTGCAGCTGGTGGATCGAGGCCGGCAGGCGTTCGGCGAACCGGGGGACGACCGGTGTGTGATAGCCGCCGGCCGCGACCACGACCTGACCGGCGTGCAGCGGTCCGCCGGTGGTGCCGAGATCGAATCCGCCGCCGCGGGCGGCGGTGACGGCGGTGACCGTCACGTGTTCGCGCACCGGCGCGGCGAAGGTGTCGGCGTAGCCGCGCACCCAGGCGTAGACCTCGTCGCGGGACATGAACCCGTCCGGCCGCGGTCCGGTGTAGGGGTATCCGGGCAGTACGCACTGCCAGTTCGGGGTGACCAGGGTGAAGTTGTCCCAGCGGGAATCGCGCCATTCGTGGGCGATGGTGTCGCGTTCGAGGACGAGGTGGTCGATTCCCCGGCCGGTGAGCAGCCTGCTGATGGACAGCCCGGCCTGACCGGCGCCGATCACCACCACGTCGTGGTGCTCCACCGCCGCCGGATCGGGTCGCGGGGTCATGAGTTCGCTCCGGAGACGGCCGCGGCCGGGACGGGACCGGCCGGCTGCCCGACCACCCCGGCGCGCGCGACCACGCGGTCGTAGACCTCGGGCCGGCGGTCACGCAGGTTGTACATCCCGCCGCCGCGGGCCGCGCCGAGCGCCTGCCCGATATCGACCCGCGCGCAGGCGAGTCCGGGTTCGGTGCCGGTAGTCGCCAGGATCTCCCCACCCGGCCCGACGATCTTGGCGCTGCAGACGAAGCGCAGCGAACCGAAGGTACCGGCCTGGTTGGACGCGATCCAGACAACCTGGTTCTCCACGGCGCGGGCCCGGTCGTAGATATCGAAACGCTGGGTCCAGCGATCGTCCTCGAGGCGTTCGGCGGTGGCGGTGCGGGCGGTGGGCCACGCCGAGAGCGAGGTGATGATCTCGGCCCCGTCCAGTGCCAGGGCGCGGGCGGCCTCGGGGAAGGCCTTGTCGTAGCAGATCTGCATTCCCATCCGCCCGATCGGGGTATCGAAGGCGCGATACTCCGATCCCGCGGCGTAGCAGAGGTTTTCGCCGAGGGGCTGGTGCACTTTGCGATAGGAACCGAGGACGCCGTCGCCGTTCAGCGTGACCGCGGCGTTGTAGCGGGTATCGCCATCGGCCTCACAGAAGCCCAGGGTGACGACCATATCCGCGGCGAGTTCCCTGATGCGCGCCAGTTCGGGCCCGTCGAGCCGCAGGGCAGGCGGCAGACTGCGCAGCCGCTGCTGTTTGGCGTCCTCGCTCTCGGCGCCGCCGCCGAGGCTGGGCAGATAGCCGCCGAGGCAGGCCTCCGGCAGGACGAGCAGGCGGCCGCCCCGGGCGCGCGCCCGGTCGATCAGATCGGCGATGGTGCGATAGCACTGCTCCATATCGCGGCCGAATTCGGCGGCGGCGACGGCGAGGGTGAGTTCTGTCATGAGTGTCCCAATCCGGTGACGGTGCCGGGCACCGCGGTGGTGATGGTTCCGTCCGGCCAGCGCAACCGCACACCCGGGGTGGAGGTGAGGACGCCGCAGACGGCGGAGTCGGCCGGACCGGCCGGGGCGATCGGCGCACCCGGACGATCGGCGGTGAGCATCGCGAAGCCCGGGAAACAGGTCAGCCAGTCGGCGAGATCGGCGCCCGCGGGGCGGGGGAGGCGGGCCACCTCCAGTTCGACGCCCGTCCCGGACGCCTCGGCCAGCATGCCGGCGGTTCCGGCGATCCCCGCCATGCTGACATCCTTGGCGGCGGCCGGCGCGGTATCGGCGACGAACCGGCCGAGGGCGTGTAACTCGGCGGTGGTGCGCTGTGACGTCGAATCCCATTGCCGCCCGCGGTATCCCGGCCGCCAGGCGCCGCCGAGATCGGCCGTGAGACGGATCTCGTGGCCGGCCCGCCCGCCACCGCCCGGGACCGGGCGCGCGGTGCGTCCGAGCGCGGTCACCGCGAGCGCCGCCGGAGCGATCTGGGTGTGCCCGCCCAGGACCGGCACATCCCATACCTCGCTCGCCCGGACCAGACCGCGCAGGATCCGGGCCAGCAGCGAGCGGGTGGGCGCGGCGACCGCGTCGAGCAGTCCCACCGGGTGCGCGCCCATGGCGGCCAGATCGTTGAGGTTCACCAGCACCGAACACCAACCGGCCCATTCCGGATCGCGTTCGACCATCGACGGGATGACGGCGTCGCAGGCGGCGACGAGATCGCTGCCGGGTACCGGGGCGCCGTCATCGCCCCGGAAACCGCTGCCGCCGAGCCCCATCGGTGCGGCCCCGGCCGGTGCCAGCAGTGGGCCCAGTAGCGCTTTCGTGGATTCGGTGAGGCGGGCGATCCGATCGATCGGCCAGGTCATCCGCAGATGGGGGGCGGCGCCGAGAGTGGTCGCGTCCAGCGGGAGCCAGCCCAGGTGGGTGAACAGCGCCGCGTGCCGTTGCTGGACGGTGGCCTCGAAGCGCAGCACGTTGTGTTCCTCGGCATAGGCGCAGGCCGCGCGTACCAGCGCCGTCCCGACCCCGCGGGTTCGCCGTCCGCAGGCCACGACCAGGCGGCTGCCGGTCCACCAGCCGAGATCCTCGGCGGTGGCCGGGGCCAGCCGGACCCCGCCCAGTACAGTCCCGTCCGCGGCGACCGCGACCAGGACGACGGTGCGCGGATCGTCGTCGATATCGTCGGCGTCGCTGCCGTCGAAGAGCCCCTGGTCCACCACGAAGTTCTCGCGCCGCAGGGCGCGGTAGGCGGCGCGCTGCCCGGCGCCGGCGCGGCGGATCAGGAAACCACCCGGTGGGGGCGCGGGGGACGGGTGCCCGGACAGGACGCAGTAGTCCGGTGAACCGGTCGTGGCCGGCGCCGGTTCGTCCCACCACGAGTGCTGCGGCGTGGCGGCTCCCGTCGCGGTCGCGGTCATCTCAGCCTCCGGAGGTCCGCAGGACGCTGCACGCCCCGCACGCCGCGCATCCGGCCTTCTGCCCGGACCCGTCCATACCCGCGGCCCGCAGGGCGGCCGCCACCCGCCGGGTCACCTCGTCGAGCACCCGCGCGGGTGGCGCCTGTGCCCCGTCGACCTCCACGGCCAGGGTGCCGCGCAACGGCCGGAACGGCACCACGAACGGGTACACCCCGAGCGCGATGAGTTCTTCGGCGCCCGCCACCAGTTCGTCGGGATCCTCGCCGAGGCCCACGAGCAGATAGGTCGACACCTGGTTGCGGCCGAAGATCCGCACCGCCTCCTTCCAGGCGGCCCGGTACTCGGCCAGCGGGACGGTCGCCTTACCCGGCATCCAGCGGGCGCGTACCCGGTCGTCGAGCGATTCGACGTGGATCCCGAGAGAATCGGCGCCCGCCGCCCGGAGTTCTTCGAGTACCGCCGGATCGCCGGGTGGTTCGCACTGCACCTGGATGGGCAACTCCGGCACGGCCTGTTTCACCGCACGGACGCACCGGGCCAGATGGCGGGCGCCGCGATCCCGGCCCGCGGAGGTGCCGGTGGTCATCACCATCTGCCGTACCCCGTCGAGCCGGACCGCCGCCGCGGCCACCTCGGCCAGCTGCGCGGGCCGTTTGACCGCGACCGTATCGCCCGCGGCCAGCGACGCCTCGATGGCGCAGAACCGGCAGCGCTGGTCCTCGGCGTACCGGACGCAGGTCTGCACGACGGTGGTGGCGAGGACATCGGCGCCGTGCAGTCTCGCGATCTGCTCGTAGGCGACGCCCTCGGCGGTGCGCAGATCGTAGAAGCGGGGCCGCCGCACGGGTTCGACCGAGACACCCACATCGGTGCCCTCGAACAGGAGCCGGTCGCCGCGCAGGGTGTACGGGCTGTCCGGGCGGAGGGGTACGGCCGCACCGGCGCCGTCGATCAGCACATGGCCGTCGTCGCTGGGGCCCGCCCCGGCCCGGCGCCGTACCGGTACGTCGACGCGGATACCGAGCAGGGCCAGATCTACCCGGGTGGATATCTCGGTCATGGCGCCGGCCCTACACCTGATAGGTGGAATTGATGATGGCGCCCTTGCGCGCGTAGTGGATCAGCGCGTCCTGGACGTCGAGCGGATGCGCGGGGACGACGCCTTCGATGAGGTCCTCCTCGCGGGCGCCGTGCAGGGCCAGCCCGAAGCGGCAGGCGAATACCGTGCCGCCTTCCCCGATGAAGGTGGCCAGCGCGTCGTTGATGTTCTGCTCGCCGGGGAATCCGCTGTCGCCGGTGGTGGGGAATCCGCGGTTGGCGATGCAGTTGATGGCGCCGGGACCGTAGAAGTAGATCGCGGATTCGAAGCCCTTGCGCAGCGCCCGGGTGGCCTGCAGGACCGCGACGAAGCTCACCGAGGATTCGTGCGCGATCCCGTGGACGAGGGTGAAATAGGTTTCGCCGGCCTCCGCCCGGTAGTCGGGGAAGATCTTGGTGGATCCGTAGATATCGGTGCCCTTCGGCAGCGCCGGATGCGGGATCTCCGACAGTGATTTCGCGATGTTCTCCGCGATGGCCTTATCGATATCGGCGGTGGTTTCGGCGGGTGCGGACATGATTCGACTCCTGCGAACGGCGGCTGGATTCGGTGTGACGGGACCGTCGCTGCGCGGGTGGCAGTTCACCGATGAATCAAGTTGACGCCCGGTTCGTTTCCGGTTGGTCACGTCCGGAAGAAGACGGAATATCCGGTTGTTAATCGCGTGGAACCGGAATCGAAATGCCGAAAAGTATTGGGCACCAATATGAACCGGTCTACTGATGCGGGTATCGGGCCCTTCGTGGCGAGGTGGGTTGCCGCGCGCTGTAATCGTTGTCCTGCGATCGGGCGCGCGAGTTCACACGCAGCGGCGGAAACCCTCGGCGTGCGGTAACGCGAACGACATACGGGCACTCCGCTATATCGCGCCGCCGCGATTGCGGACTCCGCCTCTCCGGCGCCAGCCCGTACCCCGCGGCACGGTGTTCGGCTCGAGCCGATCCGGACCGGTGCCCCGCACCGCTCCGGTTGCTAGCGTCACGCGCGTGGATCTGGAACTGGATGGGAAACGGGCCGTGGTCACCGGCGGTAGCAAGGGCATCGGGCTGGCGGTGGCCCGCGGGTTGGCCGCCGAGGGCGTCGATGTGGTGCTCGCGGCCCGCTCGGCGACAGCGCTCACGGCGGCGGCGCGCGCGGTCGCCGAGGAGACGGGCCGGCGCGTGGTCGGCGTGCCGACCGACACCGGCGACGACGAGCAGGTCCGCGCACTGGTCGACCGGACGATCGCCGAACTCGGCGGCGTGGATATTCTCGTCAACGCCGCGGCGACGCCCTGGAGTGCCGGAGCCCCCGCGAACCTGGCCGAGACCAGCGATGAGGTGGTGCGCCGCGAGGTCGAGATCAAAGTGCTCGGATATCTGCGGACGGCGCGCGCGGTCGCGCCGCATTTCGTGGCGCAGGGCTGGGGCAGGATCATCAATATCAGCGGTCTGGGCGCGCGACAGGCCAATTCCATCGCGCAGACCGTGCGTAATGTCGGTGTCTCGGCGCTGACCAAGAACCTGGCCGACGAACTCGGCCCGCACGGTGTGAACGTCACCGTGGTACATCCCGGGCTCACCCGCACCGAACGTCTCACCGAACGCCTGGCCGCGCAGTCCGGCGAGTCGGGTACGCCCGTCGCAGACCTCGAGGCCGGGCTCGCGCGGAATTCCGTGCACCGGATCATCGATGCCGCCGAGGTCGCCGATGTGGTGACCTTTCTGGCCTCACCGCGCAGTATCGCGATCACCGGCGACGCCGTCGCCGTGGGCGGCGGCGTGCCCGGGCCGGTGTTCTACTGAGTCGCGTCGCCGGCGTGCCATACCGGCAGCTCGATTCGCGACGGGTCCGCCGCCGCGTGGGAGATCTCCTGGGTGGCGCGCCGCAGTGCCGCGGCCGTGACGGCCGGCTCCCCGGACCCCGGGTTCCGGGCATAGCGGGGGTGCGCGCCGGAACTGATCTGCAGCCCGATCCGATGCCCGGGTGCGAATCGGTGGAAGGCGGGCCACAGCCGGACCTCGACCTCGCGGAAACCGTCCGGGCCGGCCGGCGGATCGGTGTCCGCGGTCGCGATACCGCCGATCCGGCGGATCCCGTCGCAGACGGTCATCGACCGGCCGTCGGGATGGATATCGCAGATCCGGACGAACAGGTCCGCGCCGGGCTGTGACGAGCGGAACCGGATACGCGCCACCGGCTCGCCGGCGATCGTGAGGGCATCGGCCAGCGGTGCACTCCGGAAGACCACCACATCGTCGCGGCGCTCGTGCACGGCATTGTCGACCGGACCCGAATCGGGTAGCAGACTCGGCCCGCCGAGCGCGGGCGTGGGATCGGCGGGGTCGTAGACATAGTGGGTGACACCGCCGTCGGGCAGATCGGTCGTGAGCGATCCCGCCGCGGACAGGTACCGCGATTCGAGGGACACCCCGGCCGGTGGCCAGGTCGGCAGGTCGTGCCACTGCTCGGCGCCGGTGCGGTAGGCGCGTACGGCAGCCACCCGATCGCTGCCGGCCCCGGTGAAATGTTCCCGGAGGAACGCGACGCTCTCGCCGAGCGCGGGCGCCCCCATTCCCCGGGAGAGATGACCCCACGGGCCGACGGTGAGCCGTGGCGCCCGGCCTGCCGCCGCGAGCCGGGCGTGGTCGGCCAGCTGCCACGGCAGGAAGATGTCGTACCAGCCGGTGATCATGTACACCGGCGCGGTGACCTCGGTGACCGCGGCGGTATGCGACTGCCGGGTCCAGTAGTCGTCGGTGAGCCGCTCGTGGGCGACCCAATCCCGGTACCAGTGCAGCCGCCTGCCGGTGGCGGCGAGGTCCCCCTCGGCCAGCGGCAGTACACCGAACGCCCTGCGCAGCCGGCGGTCCGGGCGCAACTGCCCCCAGAGCAGCGCGAGGAATTCGCGATGGATCATCCGGGACATCATCTGCGACCAGCCCAGCGCGTTCCGGAGCGCGAACGCCGAATTGTCCCAGGTGACCGCACCGAAATCGGGCATGGTCGTGATCAGGCACAGCGCGTCGGGCGCGGCGGCGGGATCCTCGCGCTGCAGTGCGGCGGCCACCGCCCACTGGGTGTAACCCATATAGCTGGCGCCGTAGGTGACCACCGGTCCGGTGCACCAGGGCTGGGCCCGGACCCACCGGTGGGTGGCGATACCGTCGCGTTGCTCGTCGATCTGCGGGGTGAATTCCCCACCGGAACCCCAGGTGCCCCGGCAGCTCTGGAAGAGCACCGCGAACCCTTCGCGCGCCAGGGCCCGGGCCTGGCCGGCGACCGGTCCGCTGCGGCCGTACGGGCCGCGGATCACGACTGTGGGCAACCGATGCCCGGGCCCACCGAGCGGGGTGATCAGGTCGGCCAGCAGTTCGACACCGTCGTCCATGGGAACGCGCAGATTCCTGCGGACGCCGATGTCGTACGGGCCGGGCTCCAGCCCTTTGATGGTGCGGGCCTGGAGCCGGCGGGCCAGCCGCCGGCGTAGCGTGCTCATTCGTTCTCCTCGGGGCTGCGACGTCGCCGGAGGGCCTCGCGCAACCGCTCGAGGGCCGGGACGGCGGTGGCGAGAGCGGCCCGGTCGGCGGGGTCCAGCGCGGCCGCGGCCTCGGTGACCAGTGCGCTCGCGGCCAGGTCGAATCGGTCGAGCAGATCCCGGGACCGGTCTGTGCGCACGACCTCGACCCGGCGGCGATCGCCGGGGTGGGGGCGGCGTTCGACCAGTCCGCTCGCTTCCATGGCCGCGAGCAGGTTGCTGACCGTCGACCGGCCCAGTCCCAGGCGTCCGGCGAGGTCCCCGGGGGCGACCGGTGTTCCCGGA
Source organism: Nocardia sp. NPDC049935 (assembly GCF_055586645.1). Classification (NCBI taxonomy): domain Bacteria; kingdom Bacillati; phylum Actinomycetota; class Actinomycetes; order Mycobacteriales; family Nocardiaceae; genus Nocardia; species Nocardia sp. NPDC049935. The sequence goes on from NZ_JBVJHV010000001.1 coordinate 1,275,812, forward strand.
GCCAGCGCCCGCAGGATCTCGATCTGCGCGTCGGGGATCTCGGGGAGGTTCTCCGCGGCCCGGGCGGCCGCCAACAGGGTGCGGCGCAGCGGTGAGATCACCGCCGCGAGCCGGGCGGGATCCAGAGGTGTGTACTCCGCACCGGGTTCCGCCGTCTCCATCGCGAATCAGTTTTGCAACAAAACTATTCGGCGTCAACGGCAGCCGGGACCGGCGTCAGGAACCCAGCAACCGGATCTCGGTGTTCAGTTCGGCGGCCTGCGTGCCCAGCGCCGTCGGATCGGGTGTCGCGCCGATGCGGGCGGCCAGCTCGCCGCGGGTGATCACGGCCAGACTCCGGGCGGCGGCCTCGGGGTCGGTCTCCAGATCGATCCGGCCCGCCGCGAGCACCAGGGTCGCACCGTCGTCCGGTGCCCCGAGCAGCCGGCGGAGGTCATCGGTGGTGACCTGCGTATGCGGTGGTGGCAGCCGGTCCGGGCCGGCCGGGTTCGTGTTGTCGGCATCCATGCGCGGCGATTGCCCCGAGCGATGGCGGTGAAACACCGCGTACGAGGGTTCCCGGCGGGGCGTCAGCCCAGGCCGTGCGAAACCGCGCCCGGCAGCGTGTCGTCGGTCCGGTCGCGGCGGCGCACGGTGACGGCCTCGGCCCCGCCCGCGCGCTGGGCACTGGTGAATTCGACCCGTTCGCCCTGGAACAGGGTCCGGTAGCCGGTCGCGTCGATACTGCGGTACTCCACGTACACCGGGGCGATATCGTCCTCGGGAGCGAGGTAGCCGAAACCTTTCTGGGCATCGAACCAGATCACCGTGCCGTGCCGCCATACCCGCGAATTGTGCGTGGCCCCCGTGGCCGGGGTGGTCGCGTGGGCGGTCTGCGAAACGATCATGATCGGCTACTTCTCCCAAGGTGGATCCGGCAAGAACATCCGGTACCGGCGTGGCCGGTACGAGGACTCCGCCGTCATACCCGGACCTCGCGGGGGTATGCACGCCGAGACGCGCGACACACCACGGCGCCACGCGGTACCGATCAGGGCGCGGTGAAGGTCCGGCGATAGGCCGACGGCGACATACCGAGACTGCGCCGCAGGTGGTGGCGCAGATTGTCCGGCGAACCCAGCCCGGACATCTCCGCCACCGCGTCGACCGGGATATCCGCGGATTCCAGGAGTTCCCGGGCCCGCTGGATCCGGCGGTCGCGCAACCACGCCCCGGGCGACATTCCCGTTTCCGCCTGGAAGCGCCGGTTGAACGTCCGCCGGCTCATCCGGGCGTGTGCCGCGAGGGTGGCCACGCTCAGCGGTTCGGCCAGATGTCCCAGGGCCCAGGCCCGGGCGGCCGCGGTACTGCGATCGTCGTGCTCGGGTATGTGATGTTCGATGAACTGCGCCTGCCCGCCCTCGCGGAACGCGGGGACCACGCAGTGCCGGGCGACGCGGTTGGCCACCGCGGCGCCGTGGTCACGACGGATGATGTGCAGGCACAGATCGATTCCGGCCGCCAGGCCCGCCGAACTGAGCAGGGCGCCCTCGTCCACGAACAACACCGCCTCGTCGAGTTCGACCGCGGGGAACAGCCGGCGGAACCCGGCGGCGTACTGCCAGTGGGTGGTTGCCCGGCGGCCGTCCAGCAGGCCCGCGGCCGCGAGCACGAAGGCGCCGGTGCAGATCGACACCATCCGGGTACCGGGCGTGACGGTGGCCAGCGCGGCGGCGAGTGCGGGGACCAGACGCCCGTCGCGGCGGGCCGGTGCGAACCGCGTTCCGGGCACGATCACGGTATCGGCGGTGGCCAGCGCTTCGGGGCCGGCGGTGGCGACCAGGGAGTATCCGGTGGTGGTCCGGACCGGCCCGGGTTCGAGCGCGCAGAGTACGACGTCGTAGAGCGGGGTCCCGTCGTCACCGGTGGCCTCGCCGAAAAGCAGCGGCGGAATGGTCGCGTCGAAACCGATCGCCGGTTCGAGCAGCAGGACGGCGATCCGGTGGCGACGGACGGGCGCGGTGCCACCGCTCGATCCATTGGCACGATTTTCCGGCATATTGGCAATCCTGCCACTGGTGGCACTCCGCCCGCTACCGGATGCTGATTCCTCGTGACTACCGATATCGATCCCGGTAAAGCCCCGGTGCCGGCAGGCCGCGGACCACGGCTGCATTTCGCGTGGATCGTCGCCGCGGTGAGTTTCGTGGCGATCCTCGGCGCGGCCGGATTCCGCGCGGTGCCCAGTGTGATGATGACCCCGCTGCACCACGAGTTCGGCTGGTCGCATGCCACCATCGGCGCGGCGATGTCGGTGAACATGGTGCTGTTCGGCGTCACCGCCCCGTTCGCCGCCGCCCTCATGGACCGCTTCGGGGTCCGGCCGGTCCTCACCGGTGCGCTGATCGCGATCGCGCTGGGAACCGGTGTGGGCGTTTTCATGACCGCGAGCTGGCAGATGGTCCTGCTGTGGGGTGTCCTGGTCGGTCTGGGAACCGGATCCATCTCCATGGGTTTCGTGGCCACCGTCTCGACGCGCTGGTTCGTCGCGCGCCGGGGCCTGGTCACCGGCCTGCTCACCGCGGCCGGCGCCACCGGACAGCTCATCTTCCTACCGGTGGTCGCCGATGTGACCGAGCGGTTCGGCTGGCGCTGGGCCTCGGTGATCGTGACCGGGGCCGCGCTCGCGGTGATTCCGCTCGTGCTGCTGTTCATTCGCGACCGCCCGCAGGATATCGGCACCACGGCGTTCGGCGGAGATCCCGCCGAAACGCCGGAGCCGCTGCCCACCGGCAGCTTCGCGGCGGCCGCGAGCGGGCTGGTCCGGGGGGCGCGAGTGCCGGCGTTCTGGCTGCTGGCGGGAAGTTTCGCGATCTGCGGAATGACCACCAACGGCCTGATCGGCACCCATTTCATCCCGGCCGCGCACGATCACGGTATGCCGACGACGGTCGCCGCCTCCCTGCTGGCCACGGTGGGCATCTTCGATGTCGCGGGCACCGTCTTCTCCGGATGGCTCACCGACCGCGTGGATGCCCGCGTCCTGCTGGTGATCTATTACCTGGGCCGAGGTGCGTCGCTGCTGGCGCTACCGGCTCTGCTGTCCCCGGATGCCGAGCCGAGTACCTGGGTTTTCATCGTGTTCTACGGCCTGGACTGGGTGGCGACCGTACCGCCGACGATCGCCCTGTGCCGCAGCTGGTTCGGCGCCGCGGCCCCGGTGGTGTTCGGCTGGGTGTTCGCGGCACACCAGATAGGCGCCGCGGCGGCCGCTTTCGGGGCGGGATACATCCGCGACGCCCACGGGTCCTACGACAGCGCGTTCTTCGTGGCCGCGGGACTGTGCGTCGTGGCCGCGCTGCTCTGTGCCGCGGTCCGGGTGCCGGGCGGCCGGACCCGGGCGGAGGCTCCGGCCGCCGCCTGAATCCGGCACCGGGTCAGCCGACCGCCGCGGCCTTGCGCGCCTCTCGTTCGACCAGGCGGGCCCGCTGTTCCTCGAACCGCCGGACGTCTTTGCCGAGTTTCTCGAGGTACTCGGCCAGCTGCTCGCGGGCCTGCTCACCACGCGCGGTGAAATCCTCGCGTTCGAAGACCCGCCAGATCCGCAGGACCGGCATCAGCACCTCGTCGAGGTGCTGGCGCAGATCGTAGATACCGTGTTTGACCATCAGCACCCCGTTGCGGCGCCAGTTCGGCATCCCCCGGCCCGGCATCGCGAAATCGAGGATGATCTTCGTGACCGATTCCATCGCCTGGTCCGGGGCGAGGTCGAACGCCGCGTCGGCGAGGTTGCGGTAGAAGAGCATATGCAGGTTCTCGTCGGTGGCGATCCGCTTGAGCATCGCGTCGGCGACCGGGTCGTTGCACACCTTCCCGGTGCAGCGGTGGCTGATACGGGTGGCCAGCTCCTGGAACGTCACGTAGACGACCTGATCGAGCATGCCGTGGAAGTACTCGGGTGCGTGCACGCCACGGGTCAGGTGGACCATCCGGTCGTTCTCCAGCGCCACCGGGTCCACGCCGCGGGTCACCACCAGGTAGTCGCGCATGGCGATCCCGTGCCGGTTCTCCTCCGCGGTCCAGCGGTCCACCCAGGTGCCCCAGGCGCCGTCGCGGGAGAAATGCTCGCTGATGGTGCGGTGGTAGGAGGGCAGGTTGTCCTCGGTGAGCAGGTTGGTGATCATGGCGATCTTGGCGACCTCCGAGAGCCGTGACTGCCCGGGCTCCCAGTCCTGCCCGCCCATGGCGGCGAAGTTGCGGCCCTCGTCCCAGGGGACGTAGTCGTGCGGATGCCATTCCTTGGCGGTGCCCAGGTGCCGGTCGAGATTCTCGGCGACCACCGGTTCCAGTTCCACCAGCAACTCTTTTTGCGTCAGATCCCGGCCCATCAGATCCTCTCAGTTCGTCCTCGCACGATTTCGAAACTGGCAACGGTGTCCGGGCCGCCCCGAGGGCGGGCCGTGACGCCGACGATCATCGATGTGAAACGCATTCTCGACGCGAACGCGACGCGTACTGCGCGCCACTTTACCGATAGCCACCGGCTATCCCCAGCGGGCCCGCGACCGGGTCCGGGGACTCACGAGGTGCGGGAGAACCACCGGCGGAGGCGGCCGGGCACCGATACCGGGCGTGCCCGCGAGGTTCGTTCCCGCTCGAACCATCCGGGCAGCGGTTCCCGGGCCGCGAGCCAGGCCGCCGGGATCCCCGCGGGGCCGGATCCGGTGTAGGCGGCCACGATTCCGCCGGTGACGGCCGCGGTCGTATCGATATCGCCGTCGGCCTCGATACAGCTGGTGACCGCGGCCGGATAGTCGTCCAGGTGCCGGGCGGCCGCCCAGATCGTGAACGGCACCGTATTCTGCGCGGTGACCCGCGATCCGTTGCCCAATTCGGCGGCGGCCTGTTCGGTGGACGCGCCGAGCAGGGTGCGAGCGTGCCGGATACCCCGGGCCGTCTCGCCGTCGCGCAGCGGTGCCAGAACCGAGGTCACGAACTGTTCGGGCGTCGGCCGCACCCCGGTACGGCGGGCTCGTGCGGCCACGCCGGCGGCCACGGCCACCGCGACCGCTCCCGCCACTCCCTCGGGGTGCAGATGCGTCACCTCGGCCGACCGGATCGCCTCGGTGACGATCCGCCCGGGATCCCCGGCGAAGTACGCGCCGAGCGGTGCGACCCGCATGGCCGCGCCGTTCCCGCACGAACCCTGGCCGTCGTAGGCCGCGCCGGAGACCTCCCGCCAGGATTCACCCCGCCCGATCCGGCGCAGGGTGCCGACGGCCAGGAACCCGTAGTCGCGGCGGGGATCGAACCGGCGGGCGAAGGCGGCGGCGAGCCGATCCTGGTCGACGGCGCCGTGCCCGAGCAGTTCGGCCACGACGGAGCAGGCCATCTCCGTATCGTCGGTCCATCCCCACGGACCGGGTGTGAGATCGCCGGCCCGCAGCTCGGCGATCGAGCGGCGCATCACCGGGAATTCCGCCCCCAGCGCGTCCCCGACCGATAATCCGTCCAGTGAATCGAGCATGATGTCGATATCCATCGCCGTCGATCGTAGCCAGGAGGCGGGCGGTGGCACCATCGGACGACAGCCGGTGCGGGGCAACGCCGTTCGGGCGTATGCCACGGACCATCGGAACCGGTCCGCTAGGCCGGATCGATACGGAAGACGGCGCACCGGCCCGCCAGCGCGGCGAAGGCGTCCGGTGTCACCGCGTCCACCACACCGGCGTCGCGCATGAGGCGCGGGCCGTCGGTACCGGCGAGTTCGGGCCAGGCCCGCAGCACCGGTACGGCGGCCTCCGCGTCCAGTTCGGCCAGATGCACCCGTTGCGCGGTGCGTCCGGTGGCGAGTTCGGCGAATCCGTCGGCCGCGCGGATGTTGTGGGCCCAATCGGCACCGGGAAAACCTTCCAGCAGGTAGCGGTGACCGTCGAGGGTGATGACGGTCAGCGGGGTGCTACGCGGTTTCCCGCTGCGCCGGCCCGGCACGGTGAGTACCGGCAGCTCCCGCATACCCCCGAATTTCCGGATCAGGAGCAGGGCCCGGTTCAGTGGTTTGAGCCAGCGGGGCGGGGTGGCGGTACGGCCCGATCGGGGCATCGGTCGACTCCTGACGGTGCGGTGCGGACAACGGGCGCACGCCGGTATCGCCGTGCGTGCAATACCGTACATTGTACGCTGTTATTCCTCGCGGAGCCGTCCCAGGGGTCCGGCTACTACATCCCGCCGGTGAATCTGGCGTTGCGCTTGGTCGCCGAGTACTCGGGGAACGCGATATCGATCAGCGCGGCCAACCGGCCCAGCAGCGGCCCGCTGTGGCGCGGGCGATCGATCACGGCCCGGCACACCGCGTCCGCGCCCTGATCCGGTGTCAGCGCCGCGCTGTTCCGGTAGCGCTCGTTGGGCGCGAGCATGGGGGTGCGGACCAGGGGCATGTACATCGAGGTGAAGCGGACGTTCTCGGTCAGGGTTTCGGCGTGCAGGCTGCCGGCCAGCGAGTCCAGGGCGGCCTTGGAGGCCACGTAGGCGCTGTATCCGGGCCCGCCGAACTGGTTCGCGACCGACAGGACATCGACGATATGGCCGGACCGCCGGGTCCGCATTCCCGGCAGCACCGCGAGCATCAGGCGCGTGGCGGCGAAGTAGTTCAGGCGCATCGTGCGTTCGAAATCGTGGAAGCGATCGTAGGATTCGTCGAGCCGGCGCCGGATCGAGCGGCCCGCGTTGTTGATCAGGATGTCCACGCCGCCGTGCTCGGCGAGCACCGCCGCCGCCATGGCGTCCAGGGCGTCGAAATCGCTGAGATCACACGGGTGGACGGTGGCCGTACCGCCGGAATCCCGGATCTCCGCCGCGACCTTCGCGAGCTCCGCTTCCCGCCGGGCCACGAGCGCCACGGTGGCCCCGGCCGCGCCGAGCCGTACGGCTGTCGCCCGTCCGATTCCCGAGGAGGCGCCGGTGATCAGCACGGTACGTCCGGCCACCACCGTGGTGAGCGCGGTGCGGCGGCGCCGGCGGAACAGGCCGAGATCGGTGTCCAGGCCGTGGCAGGCCCGGTAGAGGGCGCCGGATTTTCCATACATAGTGATGGATCATAAATTATATGACAAGGGATGTATATTGCCGTGGTGGATGCTGCGAGCCTGCATTTGGTCGCCCGCCGGTTGCGCGCGATCGCGTTCGTCGCGACCGGAAACACCGGTCGCCGCCGGATTCCGCCCAGCGAGTACGCGGTGCTCGAGGACGTCGCACTGCATCCCGCTTCGTCGATCCGCGATATCACCCGGCGTACGGCGATCACCCAGAGCCTGGTCTCACGGATCGTGGCCCGGTTCCGCGAACAGGAACTGCTGACCACCGAGCCCGATCCCGACGACGCCCGCCGGGTCCGGGTGACGGTGGATCCCGGCGTCGCTCAGGACGTCTTCCGGACGCGCGGCCGGGCGCCGATCGACAGCGCGCTGGCGGTGGAACTGCCGCATCTGCCACCGGCACAGCGTGAACGGATGATCTCCCTGCTCGACGAATTGGCGGGCCTGCTCGCCACCGGAGGCGGCGGCTCCGAGTGAACGGCGCCCCGCCCTCCCGGGGCCGGGCGACCGTTTGGCCCGGGGGCACCCGGGTATGCGGCCGACATCGGTTCGATCACGGAGGAGGCGCGAGCGGGCGTACCGAAACTACGAGAAGCCGCGCCGTGCCGGGCAGTTCGGGCCGGGTACGCGCGGTGCCCCGCGTTTCGTAGCCCGCGGCGCCTCCGGTAGCAGGAGGCTCTCGATGTCCCAGGTTTCGCTGTCCAGACCGGCTTCGGCGGCGCGACGGATCACCGGCCATCGCGCGTTCGAGCGATGCGCCCGCGCCGGTTTCGTGATGGCGGGCGTGGTGCACCTGCTGATCGGCTATCTCGCCCTGCGAATCGCGTTCGGGTCGGGCGGCGGCGCCACCGACCAGTCCGGCGCGATGGCGGCACTGGCCGCCGAGCCGGGCGGAGTCCTCGTCCTGTCGGTGGGAGTGGTGGCGTTCGCGTTCATGGCGCTGTGGCGGTTCGCGGAGGCGATTCTCGGGGCCGGTACCCGGCTGGCCGAGAAGAACGGTGGATCGGCGGTAGTGCACCGGGTCAAAGCGTTCGCCGTCGCGCTGGTCTATGTGTCCTACGGTGTCACCGCCTTCGGTTTCGCACGGGGCAGCGGACGTTCCAGCGGCGGCGAGAGCGCCGGACTGTCGGCCCGGCTGATGCAGAGTTCCTCCGGTAGCGCGGTTCTCGTCGTCGCCGGTCTGGTGATCATCGCCGTCGGCGGTTATCACGTCTACAAAGGGGTGACGCGCAAGTTCACGAAGGAGCTGCGCACCGACGGCCCTGTACTCCGCCGGCTCGGCACCGTCGGCTATACCAGCAAAGGGATTGCCATCGGCGGTGTGGGTGTTCTGGTGATCGTCGCCGTCGCCCAGGCCGACCCCGGGAAGGCGGGTGGGCTGGACGCGGCGCTGAAAACGCTGGGAGCCCAGCCTTTCGGCATGTTCCTGCTGATCGCGGCGGGACTCGGGATCGCCGCCTACGGCCTCTACGATTTCGCCTGCGCTCGATACGCCCGGATGTGACCGGACCCGGTTCGCGGCCGCTCCGGATCCGCCGCGAATCGTCCCCGGGTCCTCCGATCGGAGGATGTGCGCACCGCCTCCGCGGCCTTAGCGTTTTCGCAGGTCGAGAACAGGGAGGGTGGCATGCTGGGAATTGTCCGGGACAACCCCGTCGCGACGATGATCGTGGTGTCCGAAGTGGGGCTGTGGGTGCTGCTCGCCGCCGGGCTCGTCGCACGGTATCTGTTGCGCCTGCGCACACTGGGCGCGGTACTGCTCTGGGGGATCCCGCTGCTCGATATCGCACTCATCGCGGCCGCGGCGGCCGATCTGCACCGGGGCGCCCGGCCCGGGGTGGTGCACGGTCTCGCGGCGATCTACCTCGGGGTGAGCGTAGCGTTCGGCCCCGCGGTGGTCCGCTGGGCGGATACCCGGTTCGCCCACCGTTTCGCGGGTGGTCCGGCCCCGGTGAAACCGGCCAAAGGCAGTAGAGAACGGGTGGAGGCCACCTGGCGTGAGTGGTACCGGGTAGTGCTGGCCGCCGTTATCGCCTCGGCGGCGCTGGGCCTGGTGATCGGACTCGTCGCGGAGGGCGAGCAGGTGGGGTCGCTGCTGACCTGGATCGGCCGGGCCTGGTCGATCACCGGTCTCTGGCTGGTCTTCGGGCCGCTGTGGGAGGAAGCGAGCGCACGCGGCGCCGGTGCGCGGCAGCCCTGATCGCGGGTCAGTGGATATGGTCGCGCCAGTCCGCCGGTACGCGCTCGCGGGGGCCGGGCACGGTCTGCGTGGGCGGATGATGGTGCGGTGGGGTGAGTGCCGGCCCCGTCTCGAACAGCTGCGTGGTGCGGAAGTCCCAGAACCAGTCCTCGCCGGGTTCGAAGCTCTGGATCACCGGATGCCCGGTCCGCTCGAAATGGCCGGACGCGTGCCGGGCCGGCGAGCTGTCGCAGCAGCCGATATGCCCGCACTGGGCGCAGCGGCGCAGATGAACCCACCAGCCCTGTTCCTGCTCACACTCGACACAACCCGGGCCGCTCGGTGGGACGGCCGGATCGACACCCTCGACAGTCGGCATCTCGGTCCTCTCGCAGTGGGTGGGGCGGTGGCGAGAACGAGATGTCCGGGCCGTACCGCCGCGGGCGGAACCTGCCCGGAGCAGCCTAACGCGCCGGTCGGGCATCCGGCGTGAACCCGACCCGCGCAGCGGCCGCCGTGCCCATTCCGCCGTACCGCGCCGCGGGCGTTCCGACGGTGCCCGGCGGGTGGTTACACTGCTCCGATGAGGCCCTTGATCAGCGGTTTCATCGCGATGACGAGCGCTGCGACGATATGGTCCGGCGGCGAAACGGCGCCCGCCGGGGCGACGCCCGGCGCCGGGATCACCTCCGAACCACTCGGGCAGCTATCGATTCCCGCGGGCCTCACGCCGTCCGGGCCCGGTACCGACCTCGTGGCGCGGCGGATCGTGATCGCACCGGGCGGTACCACCGGTTGGCATTACCACGACGGTCCGGTGCGCGGGCTGGTGACGGCGGGAACCCTGACCCATCCGGGCCCCGACTGTGTGGCGCCGGAGTATCGGGCGGGTGCGGTCCTCGACGAACCGGCCGGTGCCGGGAACGTCCATGCCGGTATGAATCTCGGTGCCGAACCGGTGGTGCTCTACGTGGTCTACGCGACACCGTCCGGGAAACCGCTGTTCCAGGACGCGCCCGCGCCGGAGTGCGCCGCCTGGCCCCGGTCCTGACAGAAACGGCCCGCCGGACGGCATCGTCCGGCGGGCCGTTCGCGCGGACTCCGCCGCGCCGATGGCATGCCGATTATTCGGCGGAGAAGCTCGCCAGCCCTCCGAATCCACTGAAGATATCGGAAAACGCGCTCAGAAGGTCACCGAGGCTGCCCAGATCCACTGAACCCATTTTTTCGCTCCTGTTCGTATCGGTCGATCCGGCGAGGCCGTTTTGCGCCGCCGAAGACATTGATAGTCACGTTATATAAACGTTATTCGTCACTCAGGTTAAATGGAGTTGAACTGTATTCCGGACAGAAAATGTCCTGAGTGCCGCGCGAATATAAGATCAACTGTGATCGCATGGCGCTGATCGGTATATATCCGGTGAAAATATATGCGCGGTCCACATATTTACGCGGATGACTCGACCCTGTGGAGTGATAACCGTTACACGGCTGTGAGCAGGCATGATGATCACCCGCTGTGTCTGGAAGTGTCGGTGTGCGCATCTCTGGTAATTTCCGCGCGGAGCCGCATCTATTTTTGATCATGATTCGGATCCCGGATTCCGAAGACTGTTTACGAATCGGATCGTACGCAAATATCCTGCGCTATCCGAAATTCTCTCGATCGAATAAGTCGCCGTGGCGATCTCGTGCGCGTGGTATGCGAAACATCCTCCCGCGGGGCTGTTTCCGGAATATCGGATAATGCTCGAATGCGGGAACCCGTTCGGCCGTCGATGCCGTGAGTTCGCAATCGTCGCCCGAATACTGTTCCGGCGGTACATATCCTACGATTCGGTGGAACCGGGTGACGGCGGCTGCGTGACGTTGCCGGATCGAACCGCTTCCGGTCATACCGCCTGATAACCGAGGGCGGCCGAAATCCGGCCCGCGGCCCGCCGCACCACCGGGATCAGGCCGCGCATCCGCTCGTCCGGCATATACGGCGTCGTCGCCGAGACGCTGACTGCGCCGACGACCGCGCGGGACGCATCGCGGATCGGGGCGGCGACGCATCGGATACCGGGCTCGTTGTCCTCGAGGTCCATGGCCGCGCCGGCCCGGGCATAGGCCTGCATCCGGGTGAGGAATTCGTCGAGTTCCCCGCGGCGGGCCGCGGGCGGGAGCGCCGCTTCGTCGGCCGTGTACTGCCCGGCCCAGCGGTCGGCGGCGTCGAGTAGCAGCGCCTTGCCGACGCCGGCGCGGGTGAGCGGCATCCGGTAACCGATCCTCGACCGCATCTCCGCGCCCCGTGACCCGGGGAGTTTGTCGAGGTAGAGGACCGATCCGCCGTCCTCAACCGCCAGATGGACGGTATCGAGGACGGTGGCCGACAACTCCTCCAGAACCGGACGCGCCACGAGCGGCAGCGGGTTCCCGTGTAAGGCCTTGAAACCCAATTCGATGAGTGCCGGTCCGAGTGTGTAGCCGCGGGCGTCGTGGCGCAGGAAACCCTCGAGAACGAGGAGTTGCGCGAGCCGGTGGGTGCTGCTGCGACCCAATCCGGTGCGTTCGACGATCTCCCGCAATCCGTGCGCGCCGTCGGCGACGGCGCGGACAACGGCCAGACCTCGCGCGAGGGTCTGGGTGCCGGGTGGAATCTCATCGTGCGCGAGGGCCATGAGCTCCACAGTCCCATAAATAGGGAGCAGGTTGGTAATAATGGGATGCCCTGGTCATAGTGACCGTCATGACACCCGACCGGCCAGAGCTCTCGACGCCGCGACTCATCGCACTCGACTGGGGTACGAGTTCGATGCGGTCCTGGCTGCTCGGCGCCGGTGGCCGGGTCCTCGATACCCGCGAGCCCGGCGGCGGGCTGCTCGATATGGCCGCGGGAACGGACGCCGCCGATGCGGCGGCCCGCGCGCGGGCCTACGAAGCGGCTTTCCAGGAGGTGTGCGGCGCCTGGCTGCGTGACCATCCCGCGCTGCCCACCCTCGCCTGCGGCATGGTGGGCAGCGCGCAGGGCTGGCGCGAAGCCGGCTATCTCACGGTGCCGGCCCGACTGGACGCCCTCGCGCACGGACTCACCGATGTCTGCGCGGCCGGGGGCGTACTGCATCTCGTACCCGGGCTGCGAGTCCCCTCCGATCCCCGCGACGATATCGCCGGCGATGTCCTGCGCGGTGAGGAGACACAGGTCCTGGGCGCGCTGGAACTGATCGGCGAACCAGGCGCCGGCCATACTCTCGTGCTGCCCGGAACCCACACCAAATGGTTGCGGGTCGACGACGGCAAGGTGCTCTCGTTCACCACGGCCATGAGCGGGGAGCTGTACGGCCTGGTCACGCGGCACGGGCTGCTGAGCCATACCGCCACCACACCGCGCCGCGACGACACCGCGTTCTCGCGGGGCCTGACCGCCGGATTCTCCCCGCACGGCCGCGGGCTGAGCACCGCCCTGTTCGGGGCGCGGGCGCTGGTACTCGACGGCCTGCTCGATCCGGCCTCGCTGGCCGACTACGTCTCCGGCGTCGTCATCGCCGACGAAGTGCGCAATCTGCTCCCGCACCAGGGCGGCGCGGACCCGATCGTGCTGTGCGGAAATACCGACCTGTGCCGCCGCTACGCCGTCGCGCTGCGGATGCGCGGCGTGCCGGCCCGGATCGTGAGCGGTGACGACGCGGCCGCCGCCGGACTGTGGTCGGTCGCCGTCGCGGCGGGCCTGGTCGCGGCGGACGGGAGTCCACGATGACCGGGCCACGACAACCGACCACGAACGAGGAGACCCTCATGGCCGACCCGGCGCCCGCGGGCGCATCCGGACTGATCGCGATCCTGCGCGGAATCACCCCCGACGAGGTGATCGCGGTCGGGACCGTACTGGTCGAAGAAGGTATCCACGCTATCGAGGTACCGCTGAACTCACCGGACCCGTTCCGCTCCATCGAGCTCCTGGCGGGGTGTTTCGGCCGGCGGATCCCGGTCGGCGCCGGCACCGTACTGAGCGTCGAGGATGTGGCGCGCGCCCGGACGGCGGGTGCCGCAGTTATCGTGTCTCCCGATACGAATACCGAGGTCATCGCCGCCTCACTGGCCGCCGGTATGCGCCCGTACCCCGGGGTGGCGACGCCGACCGAGGCGTTCACCGCGGTGCGCGCGGGCGCCCGTAGTCTCAAGATGTTCCCGTCCGACGCGCTGGGCATCTCCGGTATGCGGGCGGTCCGCGCCGTGCTGCCGGCCGAGGTCGAACTGCTGCCGGTGGGCGGGGTGGACGAATCGAACCTCGGGGACTGGCTCGCCGCGGGAGCCGGCGGCGCCGGTCTCGGGACCTCGCTCTACCGGCCCGGCGACAGCGCCGACGAGGTGCGTGGCAGAGCTCGCCGACTCTCGAAAATCTGGGCCCGGACCCGATAGTGCCCGCTCGTCACCGGACAACGCAGTCCGCTGCACAGGAGGAAAGTCATGAAGATCGCGTCGATCAGGACGTACACGCTGCCGCCGCGGTGGCTGTTCGTGCGTATCGAAACCGACGACGGCGTCGTCGGCTGGGGTGAGCCGGTACTGGAAGGCCGGGCGGCCTCGGTCGCGGCGACGGTCGAGGAACTGTCGGACTACCTGATCGGACAGGATCCGGGGCAGATCGAGGATCTGTGGACCGTGCTCTACCGGGGTGGTTTCTACCGCGGCGGCGGTATCCATATGAGCGCGCTGGCGGGTATCGATCAGGCGCTGTGGGATATCAAGGGCAAGGCGCTCGGCGTCCCGGTGCACGAGCTGCTCGGCGGCCGGGTGCGTGATCGCATCAAGGTGTACTCCTGGATCGGCGGCGACCGGCCGGACGAAACGGCGAAGGCCGCCCGGGACGCGGTCGGTCGCGGTTTCAGCGCCGTGAAGATGAACGGCACCGAGGAACTGCAGTACCTCGACACCTGGGACAAGATCGACCGGTGCGTGGCCAACGTGGCGGCCGTTCGTGAGGCCGTCGGCCCGGATATCGGAATCGGCGTGGACTTCCACGGACGCGTGCACAAACCGATGATGAAAGTGCTGCTGCGCGAGCTGGAACCGTTCCGGCTGATGTTCGTCGAGGAACCCGTGCTGTCCGAGCACATCGACAGCGTCGTGGACGTGCTGCGGCAGTCCCCGATCCCGATCGCGCTCGGGGAGCGGCTGTTCTCGCGCTGGGATTTCAAATCGGTGATCGCCTCGGGCGCGGTGGATATCATCCAGCCCGATCCCTCGCACTGCGGGGGTATCACCGAAGCGCGCAAGATCGCGCATATGGCCGAGGCCTACGATATCGCCCTGGCACTGCACTGCCCGCTCGGCCCGATCGCGCTGGCCTCGTGCCTGCAGATCGATGCGGGGTGCTACAACGCGACCATCCAGGAACAGAGTCTGGGCATCCACTACAACACCACCAACGAGCTGCTCGACTATCTCGTGGATCCGGCGGTGTTCACCTATTCCGACGGGCAGGTCCGGATTCCGGACGGTCCCGGTCTGGGCATCGAGATCAACGAGGAGTACGTGCTCGAACGGGCAGCGGTCGGGCACCGGTGGCGGAACCCGATCTGGCGTCACAGTGACGGATCGTTCGCGGAGTGGTGAGTATGAGAACCTTGATCGAGAAAAGCACTGCCCCCACTACTTTGGCCGTCAAAGCGAGCCGGGCCCGGATCCTGATCGCGGTCATGCTGTTCGTCACCGTGGTCATCAACTATATGGACCGGGCCAACCTGTCCATCGCGGTACCCGCCATCGCCGAGGAGATGGATCTGTCTTCGGCCCAGCAGGGCCTGCTGCTCTCGGCCTTCGGCTGGACCTATGCCGCCCTGCAGATTCCGGGTGGCTGGTTCGTCGACCGGGTGCCGCCCCGGGTGCTGTACCCGGCGTGCCTGGTGCTGTGGTCGGTGGCGACGGTGTTCATGGGCATCATCGGCGGTTTCGTCGCACTCATCGTGCTGCGGCTGCTGGTCGGAACCTTCGAGGCCCCGGCCTATCCCATCAACAACCGGGTCGCCACCGCCTGGTTCCCCGAGCGGGAACGCGCCACCGTCATCGGTTTCTACACCTCGGGCCAGTTCATCGGCCTGGCGTTGCTGACCCCGGTGCTGTCGTGGCTGCAGTCGGTGCTGAGCTGGCACTGGGTTTTCATCTTCACCGGCGGGGTCGGGATCGTCTGGGGTCTGATCTGGTACCTCGTGTACCGCGAGCCCCGCGATTCCCGCGCCAACGATGCCGAGATCGCCCATATCCGTGAGGGCGGCGGTCTCGTGGATCTGACCGGTTCCCGGCCCACGCGCGCCAAGGTGACCCGGAGCGATATCGCGACGGTGCTCGGCCGGCGGAAACTGTGGGGCGTGTACCTGGGCCAGTTCTGCCTGACCTCCACCCTGTGGTTCTTCCTCACCTGGTTCCCGACCTACCTGGTGAAATACCGCGATATGGATTACATCAAATCCGGATTCCTCGCCTCCCTGCCGTTCATCGCCGCGGTGATCGGGGTGCTGTTCTCCGGTGTGTTCTCCGATTACCTGCTGCGGCGCGGGGTCCCGCTCGGAATCGCCCGCAAGGGCCCGATCATCGCCGGACTGCTGTTGAGCACCACTCTGATCGGTGCCAATTTCACCGACTCGACCGTGCTGGTGATCGTGTTCCTGTCGGTGGCGTTCTTCGGCAACGGGCTGGCCTCGATCACCTGGTCGCTGGTCTCCGCCCTGGCTCCCGAGCGGTTGATCGGCCTGACCGGTGGCATGTTCAATTTCATCGGCAACCTCTCGGGTATCGCTACGCCCATCGTCATCGGGTTCCTGGTCACCGATGCGAGCTTCGCGCCCGCGTTCGTCTACATGACCGTCGTGACCCTGCTCGGTATCACGTCGTATGTACTGCTCGTCGGCCGCGTCGAACGGGTCCGCGAGCGGGGGACCGTCCCGGAACCCGGGTAACCCTGCCCTCCGCATACCGGTGAGGGGTGTGCGAAACGGTCCGCCGCCGCGCGCGGTGGACTCCGATACCGCCTGTGATGTCCGAGTGCGTCGCGGGCGGTATCGTCACCTCGGCCGGTTGCACCTCCTCCGACCGGGGGAGATGCACCCGTTAGGTTGACACAGCTCTCTGGCATCAACGGCCGGAAAGACATCATCGGCTACTCCGGTAGTCCCACCTCGTCCGGGTCTTTGTCCGTGCGCAGGCCCCTCCAGCTCGAATGCCGGACCCCTTCGCCGGTGTACTCGCGGTATTCGATATCGCAGACGAGCACCGGATGCACCCACTGTGGACTGGCAGGCCGCCCGACCCGGCCCCGCGACAGAATGAACAGTGGTTCGGCGCAGGCGATGTCGTCCAGGCGGGCTCGTAGTTCTCGGCGTTCCGCGGCGGTGAATCCGGTGCCGACATTCCCGATATGAAGCAGCCGTCCGGTCGAGTCGTGGCCGGCCAGGATCAAGGACCCGAATGATGTGCTTGCCGACCCGGTACCGGGTACCCATCCGGCCACGATGGCCTCGGTGGTCTTGCGGATCGGTGATTTGACCCATGCCCGCGATCGGCGCCCGGGCCGGTACGCCGAATCGAGGCGTTTGGAGATGATGCCCTCCAAGCCCGTCTCGGCCGCAGCGGCGAGCAGCCGGTCGGCGCCGACACCAACCCAGTACGGCGGGGTCTGAATCGGAGCGGCATCGAACCCCAGCTCCTGCAGTCTGTCCCGGCGATCGAGATAGGACAGGGCGGTCACGTCCTCGCCATCGACGGATAGGACGTCGAAGCAGAACAGCTGCACCGGTACCGCCGAGATCAACGCCCGCGACGGGCGGCTGACGTGCATACGGCGCTGCAGCAGCCCGAACGATGGCACCCCCGCCGGATTCTGCGCGATGATCTCCCCGTCGACCACCATGTCGCGGCCGCTGGATCGCTCGGCGAGCGCGGTGACCATTTCGGGGTACGAGCCACTGATATCGCGGCCGTTGCGGCTGAACAACCGGCACTCCCCGCCGTCGCAGACGGTGATCGCACGCACGCCGTCCCACTTCATCTCCACTGCCCACCCCGGATTATCCGGTGGTCGGCCCGAGACGGCCAGCATCGGTGCCGGAACCCGGCCCGGTGTCAGGCCGCTGTGGGGTCGTAGACGGGGGCGTCGGACTTGTGAGCCATGCTTACCTCCTGCTCGAGCGAAGCGGGATAAAGCCAGGTCGACTGCAGAATACGAGCTGTCACGCCGACCGCTCGACCGGACACGCATGGATGGTGCAAACGGGGTCATCCGAGTTCCGGAACCCAGCCCGAACAGGCCCGCCCGGCGACGGAATCGACACCGCCCAGGCGGTCCATAGGCATCAGGTCGCTGTCGATGCGCTCGATCGGACCGGCAGGGTTCTCTAGAGCCCGCGCTCTCGGTCTCGGGACGGCTGCAGGTGATGACTACACGCTGGACAGCGTGGCTTTCGCGCTGTCTCCGCCGCTGTGGCGAAGCACCGCGAGGTACACGAACTCTTCCCGAAGGAGGCCCACCAAGCCCGGGTGGGATGACCATGCGGTCGAAACATGTTCTCCGGCAACGATGGTAGTCGGGTTCAAGCCGGTGCCGTCGAGCAGCAGGGCCAGGTCGGCCGGGGTGTAGCAGCGTAGGGACTGCTCGATGACGCGGTCCGGCGCGGCCGGCTCCCACCAGGTGTCGAATGCGGTGCAGGTGACCGGATCGAATCGAATCCGTTCTCTGAGTTCGTAATCATAGCCACTGTCGATGTCCGCCACCCGGTGTTCCTCGTCGCCGTCCCAGCCGGCCCAGACGAAGGGATTGAAAACATCGACAAGGGCCGCGGCCCCCGGTCCGAGCCACTCGGATGCGATGCGTCGGAGCAGCCGACGCTGGTCCGCGTCCGATCCGACGCCGAATCCGTTCCAGTAGCAGACCGCGTCGAAGGGTCCCTCCAGCTCCACGGTGTAGAAGTCCGCTTTGTGCAGGGTCAACGCCCCGGGGACGACATCCCGCGCCAATCCGCCGGTGAAGTCCGCACGGTCACTGATTTCGACCGCGACCACCTCGTAACCGCCCGCGCGGCCGCCACGGCCGTCGTACCGTACCCCGATCCGAGCTCCAGAATCCGCCCGCTCTCGACACCATGCCGGCGAAGCAGGTCCACCCGGCGGTGGTCCCGATCGGTGACCCGGGCCTCGGCCTTGCCCCACCACGAGCCACTTCTGGAATAGAACTCCCGCACCCAGTCCACGTGGGCGAGTCAACCAGAGACGCCGCGACGGTTCACGAGAATTTTCCGCTCCCGGGGCAGAGGCCGGGTGGATTCGAGAGCGACCGCAGCCTCGGCACCGCCGATTTCGGTGAACGCGTTCGACTTTCGGGGCCCGCCGCCTTCTTGTAATCGTCCCAGTTGGTCGGGTTGTATTCAGCGTGCGCAATCCGGTGTTCGACTTCGACGTACTCTCGATTTTGTTCCCATTGCAGCCGGCGTACCTCGGACTCGGCTTTCACGGTGCCGTGACCTTTCCGGCACCGCATGAGGGCCGGTGACCGGCGCCGACCAGGTTCGCGGCCCACCCGGCGGTCGGGCTCGCGTGCCGTGGCCGCGGTGCCGGGGATCCCGGCCCCGCGGCGGGAGACCGCGGCGGCTACCGGCTCGCGTACACCACCAGCAGATCACGCATGGCGCGGATCTCCCGGTTGGCCTCCGTGAGCGCCGTGCGCAGGCGATGGTTCTCGTCGAGCAGATCGTCGAACTCGAGGGCCGTATCCGAAACGGCCCCGGTGGTACGGACATGGACCAGAGTGGCGGGAGCCGGTTCCTGGTCGGGCGTGGCGTCGGAGGCCGGGTCGGTATCGGCGGTCGCCGTGAGCAGGGGTTCGGAGGTGGCGGCGGCCTCCGATACCGGCTCGGGGGTCGCCGGGGTCTCCTCGGCCGCCTCGGCGGCGGGTGTCTCGGGTGCCGTGGCGGCGGGCCGGGTCCGGCGGCGGGGTTTCGGTTGCGCGGGTGCGGTGGCGGCCTCGTCGGCGATGCCCGCGGCCTTGACCCAGTTCGCGATGGTGTTCGTCGCGGGTGAACCGCCTTCGCGCTCGGACACCGCGGTGCAGGCGGCGTTGAGTGTTTTTCCTTGATCGATAAGTTTTTTCACCCGGTTCACGAGTTTGGTCTGTTCTCTTTTCGAGTAACGCACTGCCATGGTTTCCTCCTGCTCCGAGCGTTTGCACGCAAATTGAACCATTGTCCAGCACTTGTCGTCACGTCGGTGCCGGGTGAATGCCGATGATGCGGCGGCAATGTCCGAGCGGAGTTCGTCGAATGCCTTTTGTGGCAATGAGTTTGAATGAATTCGAAGGGGTCCGGAGGGGGAGCGCGGGTAGGGCGGCCGGTCCGTGTTCGTCTCGGCGACACCGCGGAGCAGTTGCCGGACCAGCGAAGTATCCCGCTGATGCCGGCGGCGTTGTGCCGTGGTGGGCCGTGGTTACGGTCGTCCCGGGAAATCTCCGCGCCGGGCGGCGAACCTGTCTCATCTTGGCAACGACCGTTCCGCGTGCGTGGCGGCGGCTGTTAATTTGGGCCTGCTTTCTGTCGACAGTCCGTAGCTCGATTGCCCGAGCGAAGAGGAGACGGAACATGCAGTCCGCGGCGACCGGGATATTCCGATGATCACGCGCCTGGTGATATTCGGCGGCACCGGAGATCTGACGGGCCGCTATCTGCTTCCCGGCCTGGCCGCGCTGCGTACCGGCGGTTATCTCGACGACGGGTTCGATCTCGTCTGCGCCGATCTGGCGGACTGGGACGACCGGCGATTCCGGGCCTGGGTATCGGACTGCCTCGACCGGTATGCCGGTGACCTACCGGAACAAACGCGGGACGCGGTGGCCGCGGCCGCCCGGTACCGGCAGGTGGATGTGCGCAACGCGGTCGACGTGGCCGGACTGGTCGCCGGAGAGCGGCCGGTCGCGGTCTATCTCGCACTGGCGCCCGCGTTGTTTCCCGCGGCGATACAGACGCTGCACGCCGCCGAGATGCCCGCCGGCAGCCGAATCGTGCTGGAGAAACCGTTCGGCGAGGATCTGGCCACCGCGCAGCGCCTGAATCGGCAGCTCGCGGATCTGCTCCCGGAGCAGGCGATCTTCCGGGTGGATCATTTCCTCGCCATGACGACGGTACAAAACCTTTTGGGCAGCCGGCTGGCCAACCGGGTACTGGAATCCATCTGGAACAGTTCTCATATCGCGAAGATCGAGATCGTCTGGGACGAGACGCTCACGCTCGAGGATCGCGCCGGATACTACGACCATGTGGGTGCCCTGAAAGATATGGTGCAGAACCATCTCCTGCAATTGATGTGCCTGGTGGCGATGGAACCGCCGATCACCCTGTCGGAGCGCGACCTGCGCGACCGCAAGGTCGATGTGCTGCGCTCGGTGCGGCCACTGTCGGACGGCGATATCCCGCACCGCACCCGGCGTGGCCGCTACTGCGCGGGCGCCGTCGGTACCCGGGCGGTGCCGTCCTACACCGACGAGGCAGGCGTGGATCCGCAACGCCGGATCGAGACCTTCGCCGAAATCGAACTACGTCTCGACAACTGGCGCTGGTCGGGGACCTCCTTCGTCCTGCGCACCGGAAAAGCGCTGGCGCAAGACCGCAAAGAGGTCGCCGTACACTTCCGGCCGGTGCCGTCCATGCCGTTCGGGCACGACGGCGGCACGGCGCCGAATGTGCTGCGATTCGGGCTCGACCCGGAAAGCCTCACGCTGGCGCTGACAGCGGTGGGTGCCAGCGTGGACACCCTGGCGCCGCTCACCTTGACCGCGCATATCGAACCACCCGAACTGCCCGCCTACGGGACATTGCTGATGAATGTGCTGGAGGGCGATCCGGCGCTGTCCATCCGCGCGGACGAGGCCGAGGAGGCGTGGCGGGTGCTGGCGCCGGTACTCGCGGGCTGGTCGCGCGATCTGGCGCCCCTGGAGGAGTATCCCGCGGGTTCTCTCGGGCCCGCCGAGATCGACAGGATCGGATGACCGGCGCGCGGGCCCCGGAGATCCCGCCGGGGCCACCGGCGCCGTATGTCGTCGTGATGGGGGTGTCGGGTACCGGGAAGAGTACGACCGGGCGACTGCTCGCCCTGCGGCTGGACGTACCGTTCGCCGATGCCGACGATCTGCATTCGCCGGCGAATCTGGCCAAGATGGCGGCCGGGGTACCGCTCGACGACTCGGACCGCGGGCCGTGGCTGGCCGCGGTCGGCGAGTGGCTGCGGTTTCGGAACGAGGACGGCTCCGGCGGGGTGATCGCCTGTTCGGCGCTGAAACGGGATTACCGTGACCGGCTCCGGGTCGCGGTGCCGGGCCTGTTCTTCGTGCATCTGACTGCCGAGCGGCCGGACCTGCTCGCTCGGATGTCCGCGCGGGGCTCACATTTCATGCCCGCGACGCTGCTCGATTCGCAGCTGGATACCCTCGAGCCGCTGCATCGGGATGAGCCGGGAGTGACCGTGCGGGGTGCGACAGGGCCCGAGCATGCCGTCGACCTCGTCGCCGACCGGGTTCGCGGCCACACCGGCGGGCACTGACACGGATCGGCCACCGGACCCTCGCGGTGCCCGGCGGTCGGCCGGTTCGGCGTCGTGCCGGTGCCCCGAGACGGACGAGCAGCCGGTCCTTCGCGGACCGGCTGCTCGCTGACCGGGCGTACTGCGCCATGCGCCCGGTCACCGGGACCGGTATGGCCGGTCAGCAGCCGTCGGGAACCGGCTCACCGCGGAAGCGTGCCTCCACGAAGTTCCAGGCGTCGGCGAATCCGGCCACCGCCGCGGTCATATGCTCGGCGATATCGTAGGTGGTGAGTTTCACCGGTGCGCCCGCGCGGCAGTAGCGGTCGGCGAACTCGGCGACACCGTCGTACGGGGTGAGAGTGTCGTACCGGCCGTGCCACAGATAGGTGGGCGCGGTCGGCACACCGTCGTAGAAGCGCAGGCTGTTCTCGTGCAGGACTTCACGGGCTTCCGGGCTGTCCATCAGGCTCTTGGACGCCGCCATCTGTTCGGCGCTGCGGAAGGCGCCGTGGAACAGCAGGAACCGGCGGCACGCGTCATGGGTGAACTCCCGGAACCAGAGGCCGTTCTCGTTGAGCTGATCGGAGATCGGCAGCCGGTGCGGGTATTCGCGTTCCAGTCCCATCGCCGCGGCGAACGCCAGGCCGAAACCGGGATGCGGTGCGAAACCCAGCCCCAGCGCCATCTGCTCGAGATCGGCCGGGATACCGCCGGCGACCACCGCCGAGATCTTCAGCTCCGGTGCGTAGGTCGGGTGCATGGCCGCGGCCCAGCCGGTGGCCAGCCCGCCGCCGGAGTATCCGGCCACGGCCACCGGGGACTCGGACAGGCCGAGTTCGGTCACCCGCTGGACGGCGCGGATGCTGTCCAGGGTGACCATGCCGCTGAGCCGCCCGGCGGCGTAGGCGACGTTCGGGCCGAGATAGTCGGGCACCGAGATGGCCCAGCCGCGCCCGATCGGGAGCATGGCGCCGACGGCGTCCTGGAGCTCACCGTTGAACAGCGACCGCGAGGGATTGCATCGGGTGCCGAGCGAATTGATCAGCGCCTGGTAGGAGACCAGGGGCGGATGTTCCACGCCGGTGGGCAGGAGCACCGTCGTCATTCCCATGATGGCCTCGCCCCGGGAATTGGTGGAGCGGAAGGCCACCTGCCAGCCCTCGGTGCCCATATAGGGACCGGTATCGATCTTGCGGGTGCGGACGACGTCGCCGGGTTCGCGGTCGGCGATATCGGCGGGTGCGGTGTAGAAGGGGTCCGGATCCGGCTGGGGGTAGAGCGGTTCGGCGTGCGCGTCGACGCCGAACATTCCCACCGAGAACAGGGACAGCAGGAGGATCAGGATTCGGTTGGAGAATCTGGACACGATCTTCTTTCGGACAGCAGGAATCGACCGGTGGCGGCCGGCATTCGTGGTGCCGTGAGTGCCGTTTCCGGGAGGTGATACGCGAAGCCCACGGCGAACGTCGTCGGCCGCCGTGGTGTGCGCCGCGGCGGCCCGGAGGCAGCGTGGTGGTCACTCGAATGAACTGTCTCCGTTGGCTTGTGGCCGCGGTTCGGTTCTGCCGGTTGAGCGCTACCTTACGACGCGGACGTATCGTAGCGGCGATCCCGGTCGGGGGATACGCGCCTTTTTGCCCGAATTCATAACGATCGACCCGGCGCCTTTCCACCGGTCACAAGCGCCCGGTGCGGCCGGGAACGCGGCGTCTGTCCGGTGCTGGCAGGAATCCGCCGTCACATAATTTCCGCGGCGGCCTCCGCCGGGCCGTACCGGTAATCGTCGAGCGGGAACCGGACCGCTTCGCGGTGGGCGTTGACGGTACTGGTCGGGCGCAGGAGCGCGGCTTCGCCGTGCTGATTGAAATAGTAACTGCGCGCGCTCGCGCAATCGCCGCCGTAGAACACCGAGGAGCCGAGTTTATCGGTGACGCGATCCAGGAATTCGGCGTTGGCGCGTTCGCTGACCTCGAAGGTGGTTTCACCGCGGCGGCGCAACTCCCGGAAGAGGCGGCCCATATGTTTCATCTGCGCCTCGATGGTGGTGAAGTAGGACAGGCCGCTATAGGAATAGGGACTGTTGAGGCTGAGGAAATTGGGGAATTTCGGCACCGTGATGCCCTCGTAGGCCTGGAACCGGTTGCCGCGCCAGAATTCACCGAGATCCACCCCGTCGCGGCCGACGATCCGGAAGGCGGGAAAGTTCACGTCCCAGAGGTTGAACCCGGTGGCCAGGATCAGGGTGTCGATCGGTGTCTCGGTGCCGTCGGCGGTGACGATGCCACCCGGTTCGATCCGGTCGATCGATTCGGTCTCGAGCCGGACGTGCGGTTTGTTGAAGGTGGCGAAATAGCGGTTGGAGAAGGTGGGCCGCTTGCACCCGAAATCGTAGTGGGGCGTGAGCTGCTCCCGGACGTGTTCGTCGCGGACCTGGGCACGCAGATGCGCCTTGGCCAGCAGGGCCGCCGCCTTGTTCATCGGCCGGGCCTGTTTGTAGTGCAGGACCCCCACCACCATGAGGGCCTCCAGCAGGGAGGTGTTCACCAGCCGCGCGGCCTTCTGGCTCGCCGGCATCCGGGCGAAGAGCCGCTGCACGGCCGGCGGTATCGGCATATCGATCTTGGGGACCACCCAGATCGGCGTCCGCTGGAAGACGGTGAGCGCGCGCGCCCGCGCGGCGACCTCGGGGACCAGCTGGACGCTGGTGGCGCCGGTGCCGATGATCGCGACCCGGCGATCGGTGAGGTCGTATCCGGCGTCCCAGTCGGTGGTGTGGATGATCTTGCCGGCGAAGGACTCGATGCCCGGGAACGGGGGAGTGTAGGGCTGGGACAGGAAACCGGTCGCGGTGAGCAGATAGCGGGCGGTGAGCTCCTCGCCGCCGGTTGTCGAGACCACCCACTGCTGTTCTCCGGCGTCCCAGCGGGCGCTCTCGACGGTGGTGCCGAATCGCATACGCTCCCGCAGGGCGTATTTATCGGCGATGTGCTCCGCGTATTTCTTCAGTTCGGCGCCGGGCGCGAACAGGCGCGACCAGTGGGGGTTGGGTTCGAAGGAATAGGAATAGGTCACCGAGGCGATATCGACGGCCAGCCCGGGATAGCGGTTGACATGCCAGGTCCCCCCGAGATCCGATTCGCGCTCCAGGATGACGAAATCACGCAGACCGAGGCGGTCGAGCTGGATGGCCGCCCCCATTCCGCCGAATCCCGCACCGACCACGACGGCGTCATATCGAGGTGCCACGCCGAACCCTCCTACCGATCTGAACGACACATCACAGAATGACACATCATTCCGCTTCTGATGACAGTATCATCGAGGACGTGACGAAGCCATCGACGAGAGCCGAACGACGTAAGGCCGAGCTTCGGCAGGAGATCATCGATACCGCGTTCGTCTGCTTCGCCGAGCAGGGCTACCACGCCACCGGGATCGCCGATATCGCCACCGCGCTGGGTATCGGGCACGGCACCTTCTACCGCTACTTCAGCAACAAGCGCGACATCATCGACCATGTGATCGACGATCTCGCGGCGCGGATCATCGAAGCCCTGGGCACCGACAACGCGCCCGACGCGGCCACCACCCTGGACCAGTACCGGGAGCAGATCGACCGGATCGGCGTCGCGCTGACCCGGATCCTGATCGCGGACCGCCGAGTGGCGCAGTTGCTGCTCTTCCACGCCACGGGCATCGACGACGAACTCACCCGGCGCCTCTACGGTCTGCTCGATACCGCCGACGCGCTCACCGCGGGATACCTCGATCACGGTGTCGAACTCGGCTATCTGCGCGCCGATCTCGATACCCGCAATACCGCGCGGGCGGTCACGGGCATGTTGCTCGCCGGGGTGGTGCACGGCCTGCGGGATCCGGACGAGAACGCCATCGCCGATCTCAACCGGGCCATCCGGCGGTTGCTGGTGGACGGGGTGCGCGCCGACCGGCTATGAGCCGGGCCACCGCTCGCCGCGGCGAGCGATCGGCCGGAAGCCCTTACAGTGGAGTCATGTCGCCGATGGACGAATGGCATCCGTCCACCGTCGCGGACTGGTGCGACGAACGTCGACGGGACCGGTGGCGCGAAACGCGCCTCGGGTCCCACTGGAAGACGTTGCGCCGCACCAGACTGGCGTTGTTGCGGGTGGCCACGGTACTGGCGATCGTCATGGTGGCGTTCGCCCAGTACTGGGAGCATGATGTGGGACCGGAACGGGCCCGGCTGGCACTGACCGAACCGGCTCTGCTGCCGATCGCCGACCCCGCGCTTCCCGAGAAACGGGATACCGCCGTGGTCGACCTGGTCGGGCTGGGCGGGCTCAACGCGAGCGCCACCGCCGCATCGCTGCCCGCGCTGCGCCAGCTCGGCGCGGTCTGGGCCATCCGCTACGACAATCGCGGTATCGATACCGAGGTGATCGCCGACCTGGTGATCCGCGCCGCGGTGATGTCGGGTGTGCGCGATATCGTGCTGACCGGCCACAGTATGGGCGGGGTGATCGCGCTGGAGGTCGCCGAGCACATCCACACCAGCAGCGATCGCCGGCTGGTGGGTGTGATGCTGGACTGCACCCCACTCGATCTGAACGCCGTCCGCCCCGAAAGCCGTGGTCTGGGCCAGGATATGGTCCGCTGGATGGGCTGGTTGCCCGGCGCGCGGGAGAGTCGCGGGTTGCGGGTGGCCGTCGAAACCTACGCCCGGCGCGACAACTTCCTCGATCGCGGCCCGGTGCCCGGTATCCGGATGAACGAGCTGGAGACCTCGGTCGAAGAGGTGCTGCGCGACAAGATCTACAACGAGGACGTCGCGAGCAACGGGCTGATCGAAGCCCAGTTCCTGGCCATCGTGGCCGGCGGCGCGACCGACGATCTGCGGGCGATATCGCGCCCCGCGCACGGGAAACCCCGCCCCGCGATCGTTTTCATCCGGCCGCACAACGCGAGCCGGGACCGGGTGGTCGATGTCGTTTACACCCACCGGGTCTTGATCGACAAGGTCGGTGGTATCGACGGGAATCTGCTGGTGGTGAAGCCGCGCGGTACCGGGCACGCCAACCCGCGGCAGCGCCCGGCCGAATACAACAAGGTGATCGCGCAGCAGGTGCGGCCGTTCATCGAGCGCTACCAGGTGCAGATCAGCCGGATGGCGACGGCGGCTCCGGTGGCGCGGCCGCGCTGATTCCGGTGCCGAACCGGTCCGCCGCGGAGCCGGTCAGGTACCGCTGCACCGTGGGCCCGAGCCAGTCGATCACCTCCTGCCGGGTCATCACGGTGAGCGGTGGGAAGCGCAGGACGAACCGGCACAGCGCCATGCCCAGGATCTGCGAGGCCACCAGACCGGCGCGCATCGGTCCCTCCTGTGGATCGTTGCCGGTGGCCTTCAGGACCGGGCCCAGCTGGGCGGCGAAGATCGCGCGCATCCGGTCGGCGATGGCGTCGTTGGTGACCCCGGCGCGCAGCAGGATGAACAGCGTTTCGTCGCGTTCCCAGCGGTCGAGGAAGTGGGTCACCAGCGCCCGGCCCATGCGGTCCGGGGGAGCCGTGGTCAGATCCGGTAACTCGAGGTCGAATTCGGCCGCGGCCGCGAACAGCCGTTCCTTGTTCCCGAAGTAGCGCATGACCATCGCCGGGTCGATATCGGCATCCGCGGCGATGGCGCGGATAGTGGCGCGGTCGTAGCCGTCGGCGGCGAATCGCTCGCGGGCCGCGGCAAGGATCTTGTCTTTTGTCTCGGCTGCGGATCTTCTCATGTCAACAATTGTAGGCCAACAACTGTTGACAATGCTACCGGGTGGTTCTAGCGTTGATGCCAACAGTTGTTGACCTTCTGGGAAGCGCAGGTAGGAACCATGACTACAGATACAGCGGACGTCCTGGTCGTCGGGGCCGGCCCGGTCGGTCTCACCGCCGCTCTCGTCCTGAAGCAACTCGGCCACGAGGTCCTGATCGTCGACGGCCAGGCCGCCGGAGCGAACACCTCCCGCGCGGCCGTGGTCCATCCGCACACGCTGGAGATCCTCGAGCCCTACGGCGTCGTTCCGGCCCTGGTCGAGCGCGGTGTACACACCCCGGTCTTCACCATCCGCGACCGGGACCAGGTACTCATCCCGGTTCCGTTCGACGATCTGCCCACCGCCTATCCCTACACACTGATGATCTCCCAGGCCGATACCGAGAAGTTCCTGCTCGAGCGGGTCACCGAACTGGGTGTCGAGGTGCGGCGCCCGGTCACCGTGACCGCCGTGACCCAGGACGCGGACACGGTCGTCGCCACACTCGACGACGGATCGCGGATCCGGGCCCGCTACCTGGTCGGGGCCGACGGTATGCACAGCACCGTGCGCGAACAGGCGGGTATCGGATTCACCGGCGGAAGCTACGCCGAATCGTTCACCCTCGCCGATGTCCGGCTGCGCGGCGGCGTACCCCATAACGAGGTGATCCTCTACTTCTCGCCCGCCGGACTCGTGGTGGTGGCGCCGCTGCCCGACGAGATGTTCCGGGTGGTGGCCGCGGTGGACGAGGCGCCGCACGAACCGGATATCGCCTTCATCCAGCGGTTGCTCGACGAACGCGGGCCGCGCGCCGTACCGGCGGAGGTCACCGAGGTGGTGTGGGGGTCCCGGTTCCGGGTGCACCACCGGCTGGCCGATACCTACCGGCACGGGCGGATCCTGCTGGCCGGCGACGCCGCGCATGTGCATTCACCGGCCGGCGGCCAGGGTATGAATCTCGGGATCGAGGATGCCGTGACGGCGGGCCGGACACTGTCGCGGGTGCTCACGGGCGAATCCGAAAACCTGCTGGACGAGCATGCCGCCGCCCGGTATCGGACCGCGCGCGATGTCATGTCGACGGCGGGCCGGCTCACCACGGCGGGCACCGTACCGGCGGTGGCGCGCCCGGTACGCAATCTCGGCCTGCGGGCCGCGGGGCTGTCGCCCGCGGTGCGCCACCGGCTCGCACTGCGGCTGTCCGGTCTCGACCGGCGTTGATCCGATCCGTTCACGCTCGAAGGAATTTTGATGAATCTCGTCAACGACCATCAGTCCGCCAAGGTTGGTCTCACCACCCCGACCGATAACGGTTTCCTGCTCCTCGCCGCCGAGATCGGCCGGTGGGCGGGGCCGCTGCCGCTGCGTTCCGGCGCCCGCCGGCGCCTGCTGGATCACGCCGTCCGGCTGTGCCGGCAGCTCGCCGCCCGCGACGAGGTGATCGAGGCGACCGTGTTCGGCGCGGCACTGCGCCCGCCGGGGGAGGGCGGGCGGATCCTGCGCGACGCGGGAGTCCGGCCCGCCCGCTACGACGTGGTGGTGCTGGTGCGGACCCGTGACATCGCCGGCCCGGCGGCCGTCCGCACCGCGCCGGCCTGGCTCGAACTGGTCGGCCTCTTCGAGGAGCGGGCCCGCGCGGTCCATCTGGTGGCCGCGAACAGCCCGGCCCGGATCGCCGATGTGGACCACGATCGCGGCGACTGGTTCCTGTTCAACTACTTCCACTGCGCCGACCGCCGGACCGTCCTCGATGTCTGGGAATACACCGCCGGCTGGTTCCAGCGGAAGACGGCGCTGCCGAATTCGGTACCCATGCAACCGTTACCCGGCGAATCGGAGAACTACAGCCTGGTCAACCATGCCTCCTGGCCGTCGCTGCGGGTATTCCTGCCCGGGCTGGTCCTGCGGCCCAGTTTCCGCTCGTTCGTCCTGGCCAACTTCGCGGCCAACGACATCGCCGCGCAGCCGATCATCTATCGCCGGCACCGGTGACCGGCCGGGTGCCCTACGGACGGCTCGCCGACGGCGAACCGTCCCTCGACGGTCAGCCCGCGCACGCTCCGCAGGAGATGTTGATCTGGGTGGCGGTGATGGACCGGGCCCGGTCGGAGGCCATGAATGCCGCCACATTGCCGACATCGCCGAGGGAGGCGGCGCGGCCGAGCAGAGTCGCGTCGATCAGGCTCTGGCGGGCCTGCGCGGTCTCCGGGATATCCGGGAAGCTTTCCGGTATACCACCGGTCAACAGCGTGAGCACCCGGATACCGTGCGGCGCCAGATCGCACGCCCATTGCCGCCGCAACCCTTCCACCGCGTCCATACCGATCTGGACATTGCCGAGGCCGGGGCTTTTCTGCGCGGGATCGGAACCACCGAAGAACAGGATCACCCCGGACTCCTGTTTGACCATATGCCGGGCCGCGGCCTTCGAGGTGATCAGGTGGGTGGTCATCAGCGTCGCTATCGAATCGGCGATATCGCGCACCGGCAGTTCCAGCAGCGGGCCGAAATGCGCCGCCTGCGAGATGACATTGACCGAGATATCGAGGCTGCCGTGTTCGTCGACGACCGAGGCGGCGTGGTCGTTGACCGCGGACTCATCGGACGCGTCGACCACCGCCGTCTCCGCGCGACCCCCTGCCGCGCGGATCTTCCCGGCCGTCGCGTCGAGGGTAGCGGCGGTGCGGCCCACCAGATGGCAGGTCGCGCCCTCGGCGGCGAATCCGCTCGCCAAGGCCGAACCTATGGATCCGCCGGCGCCGTAGATCACCGCGGTTCTGTTCTCCAGCAACATCTCGTATCTCCTGTTCGTTCGGTGTAGCCCGACAGGAAGAACGTAAGGCGACGGTCACCGCCGTCGCATCGGTCGTATGACCGGCGTCCGGGACGGTCCGGCGCGAGCGGGTAGGTCATCGTGCGCCATCAGAGTTCGAGCCGGGCCAGTTCGATACGTCGCCCGACCCCCAGTTTCGGATACGCCCTGTAGAGATGGTGACCCACTGTTCGCGGGCTCAGGAACAACTGGGCGCCGATCTCCTTATTGCTCAATCCGGCCGCGGCCAAGCGCACCACCTGTGCTTCCTGCGGTGTCAGCCGGGCCAGCGGATCATCGTGCGGAGCGGCGGGCCGATCGCCGAGAGCGGCCAGTTCGGTCCGGCCGCGCGCTGCCCACAGCCGGGCGCCGAGCCGGTCGAAAATCTGCACCGCAGCCGCCAGCCGGGTCCGGGCATCCGTGCGGCGCCGGTGGCGGCGCAGCCATTCTCCGAACAGCAACTCGGTGCGGGCACAGTCGTACCGGCCGTCGTGGGAACTGTGGTGTGCCAGCGCGGACAGGTAGTGCTCTTCGGCATCCTCGTCCGGGCCGAGCAGCGCCCGGCTCCGGTGCATCAGGGCCAGCGCCAGCGGGCTCCCGGTCTGCCCGGCCCAATCCCGCAGGGCCGGGAAATGTTTCCGCGCCCGCGTCGGATGTCCGCCCCGCACGGCAGCCTCGATATGGTCGGGGACGGCCCGGATGAGGAAATCATGCGCGGCCGGACCGGAACAGACCTGTTCCAGCCGGATGCGGGCATCGTCGAACCGGCCGTCGCCCAGATCGGCGATCGCCAGACCCCAGATGGTGAGGGCGGCATGGGTACGGTGCCCGGCGGCCAGTACCGGAATGATCCGCTCGGCCAGATCACGACAGCGGGAAAGATCGCCGCAGGCCGCCGCCTCCCAGACCTCGATCGCGTGCAAGGCGGGTATCTCGGTGGCCATACCCAACTCGGTAGCTATCGCCAGACCTTCCGAGATCGAGGTCCGGGCCCGGTGGAAGCGGCCGCCGAGAGCCTCGGCCAACGCGACGATCTCGGCGGTGTAGGGAATCCAGGCCACCGAACCGGAGGCTCTGGACCGGGCCAGAGCGCGTTCCATGATCGCGACGGCCTCCTCGTCCCGGGCCAGCATCAGTCCACCGAACGCGGCGACGACCTCGGCCAGATAGTCGCCGGGTTCGTCGTACACCGCCCGTAACTGGCGAGTCATCGCCTCGACGGCGGACGCAGGCCGGCCGTCGAGAAAGTCCGACCAGGCGATCTGCGCGCGTACCAGCGGCGTCGAGCCGGATTCGGCGGGCAGGTCGAGTGTCCGCAGCAGATCTGCCGCGCGGGCGAGCAGCGCCGGGTCGGCAGCGTCGCGCGCGGCGCAGACGGCCTCCGCCAGAATCGGGACCGCGCGCTCGGGTTCGTGCGCCGCGACCAGTGCGGCGGCCTCCAGCGCGAGTTCGGCGTCGGTACCGGGGGAGGTCCGCTCGTATTCCACCTGAGCGCGGATATGGATCGCCTCGGCCGCGATCCCGCGGTCACGGGTGAGGGCCGTGGCCTCGGCGGCGAGCCTGGTGGCCCGGTCCGGCTTACCCGCGTCGTAGGCGGCCCGGGCGGCCAGCAGAATCCGGCGCGCCTTACGTTCCCGGTCCACGCTGAGGCGCCCGGCCCGGTCGTAGGCGGCGGAGACGGCCATGGCTCCGCCGCGATGTTCGGCGCGGCGGGCGGTGCGCTCCAGTTCCGCGGCGACCGCCTCGTCCGGCCCGCCGGTGCCCGCTGCGAGGTGCCAGGCCCGGCGATCGGAGTCACCGGCGGCGTCGAGCAGCCGGGCGAATGCCGAGTGGACGGCGAGCCGCTGATGGTGCGGTGCGTGCTGATAGGCGGCCGCCCGGATCAGCGGATGCCGGAACCGCAGCGTATCGGTGGCCATCACGATCAGTTCCGACCGCTCGGCGGGTTCGAGATCCGCGGCGTCCAGTCCGAACGCGGCGCCCACACGCAGGATCGTCGCCAGGCCCGCACCGGTATCGGCGGCGGCCACGGCGAGCATGGTGCGGGTGTTCTCGGGCAGGCTCGCGATCTGTGCCCGGAAACTCTCCTGCACCCGCCGCGCCACCGGCAGCGGCCCGACCTCGTGGCCGGGATCGGTATGCCCGGCGCGTTCCGCGGTGTACCGGGTCGTGCCGAGTTCGATAAGGGCCAGCGGGTTGCCCGCCGATTCGGCGAGAACACGGTCGCGGCTGGGTACGGTGAGGCCCGGAGCGTGCCGGGCCAGCAGTTGCGCGGCCGAATCGGCCGACAATCCGGACAATCGCAGGGTGTCGATACCCGGTGTGCCGAACGGGGCGACGGTATCGCGGACGGCGAGCAGGACGGCGATGGGGTCGGCGTGGAATCGCCGCGCGGCGAACAGCAGCGCATCCGCGGAACTCTGGTCCAGCCATTGCGCGTCGTCGCACAGCAGCAGGGTCGGTGTCTCCGCCGCCAGCTCCGCGAGCAGTGTGAGTGTCGCCGCACCCACCAGGAACCGGTTGGTCTCGGCCGCTTCCGCATAGCCCAGCGCGGCACGCAGGGCGGTCGCCTGGGGCGCCGGGAGCCGGTCCAGCCGGTCCAGATACGGATGCAACAGCAGATGCAGACCACCGAAGGCCAGTTCGGCCTCGGATTCGATCCCGGCTCCCCGGATGACCCGCATTCGGGCGGCCGTGGCGGCGACGTACTCGACCAGGGCGGATTTTCCGATTCCGGCTTCTCCGCGCACGACGAGAGCGCGGCCCCGTCCGGCGGTGGCATCCGCGATCAGGCCGTCCAGTACGGTGCGCTCCTCATCGCGCCCCACCAACATGGCGCCAGCGTAATCACCTGCGGCGCTTCGCAGCCAGCGGGCACAGGCCCTCTATCGCCGGGGCACTCGCCGGTCTACTCCGGTTCGGGTTCCGGACGGGTGAGTGGCAGCCAGACCAGGAACCGCGTATCGCCCGGATGCGATTCGACCCGGATATCCCCGCCGTGCTTGTTGACCACGATCCGGAACGAGATATCGAGGCCGAGTCCCGTCCCCTCGCCGACCGGTTTGGTGGTGAAGAACGGTTCGAAGATCCGGCCCTGCACCTCGGCCGGGATACCCGGCCCGGTATCGCCGATCTCGATCACCGCGCAATCGGCGTCGTGACGGGTCCGCACCGTCAGTGTTCCGCTGCCCTCCATGGCGTAGACCGCGTTGTCGATCAGGTTCGTCCACACCTGATTGAGTTCCGCGGCGTAGCAGGGCACTTCGGGCAGAGTACGGTCGTATTCCTTGACCACGGTGATCGAATCGCCGATCTTGCGGCTGAGCATCACCAGTGTGCTGTCGAGCAGTTCGTGCAGATCCACCACCTGGAACGGCGCCCGATCCATCTGGGAGTACTGTTTGGCCGCGTCCACCAGCGTCGAGATACGGCTCGTGGAATCGCCGATCTCGTTCATCAGCAGTTCGGTCTCGATGGTGTAGTTGAGCCAGCGGAAGGCGCCTTCCAGCACCTGCCGCTGCGACCCCTCCAGAGTGGCGGCGACCCGTTCGAGCCAGTCGGTATCGAATCCGGCCTGTACGAAATTCGGCGCGAGTTCCCAGCCGCCCGGGATCTCGTGCTCTTCGAGCCAGTCGCCGAGGACGTCCTCACGGTCGGCGGCCTCCAGCGGCGACAGCTCCGGCGCCTTGGCGACCTGCGCCGCCGCTTCCTCCTGCAACCGCACCAGGGTTTCGAGACTGGCGGTGTCGAATTTGCCCTGCGCCATCATCGCGAGCTTGTGCCGCATACCGGCCACCCGGTCGCGGAGCCCTGCGGTGGCCCGGACCGCCGCCGCGGCCGGATTGTTCAGCTCATGGGTCAGCCCCGCCGACAGGGATCCCAGCGCCAGCAGCCGCTCCCGCTGCGCGATCCGGGCATTGGTGTTGCGGTTACCGAAGAACGCGCCCTCGAGCAGATGGACCGCCATCGGGAACCAGGCGTGCATCATCTGCGAGAAGATCTGCGCGTCCAGTACGAAGAACCGGGACGGCCGGGTCACGTACAACGAGGCGCTGTAATGGGTTTCGGCGTGTTCGCCCAGGTAGGACGTCCAGGCGCCGGCATAGGAGCCGCGGTGGCCGGTGCGCGACATCTCGATTTCGCGACCCGCCGACAGTTTGGTCATCCGCACCTCCCCGTCCATCAGCACGTAGAAACAGGTGGCCGGATCGCCCTCCTGGAAAACCGGTCCCGGTTCCAGCTCTTCGATCCGGCCGTCGGCGCACAACCAGGCCAGTTGTTCGTCGTCGAGCTTCTCGAACAGGAACAGCGTCCGCAGTTCGGCGGGATCGCAGATGGTCATCGCTCACCTTCTCCTAGGCCAGATACCTGTGCACGAGCATCACCGCCATGGCGCCCTCGCCGACGGCGGAGGCCACCCGTTTCGCCGATTCGGCGTGGACGTCCCCGGCCACGAACACCCCGGGGACGCTGGTCTCCAGATGGTGGGGCGGCCGCGGCAGTTCCCAGCCGGCCGGGCGGTCACCGTCCACCAGGAGATCGGGCCCGGCCAGGACGTAGCCCGCCGGGTCGCGATGGACCACTCCGTCGAGCCATTCGGTCTGCGGGGCGGCGCCGATGAACAGGAACAGCCGTTCGGCCGGGGCCTTCTCCTCGGCGCCGGTGCGGTTGTTGCGCAGGACGATCGTGTGCAGATGATCCGCGCCGTCGACGGCGACCACCTCGGTCTCGACGTGCACCTGAATATTCGGCACCTGCTCGATCTGCTGGATCAGGTAGTAGGACATCGACTTCTCGAGCGAATCCGCCCGGACGACCAGATGGACGGTGCGGGCGTTTCGGGACAGGAACATGGCCGCCTGCCCCGCCGAATTCGCCCCGCCGACGATGTAGACGTCCTGGTCGGCGCATTCGGCCGCCTCCGTCATCGCCGAACCGTAATAGACGCCGCGGCCGGTGTATTCGTCCACTCCGGGCGCCGGATGGCGGCGATAGTCGACGCCGGTGGCGATGATGACCGTATGCGCCGACAGGTTGCCGCCGTCGGCGAAGCGCACCCCGCGGGCCGAACCGTTCACCTCCAGCCCCACCACATCCCGGGTGGTGACGACCTCGGCGCCGAATTTCGCCGCCTGCCGGCGGGCCCGGTCGGCCAGTTGCGAGCCGGACAGGCCGTCGGGAAAGCCCAGGTAGTTCTCGATCCGGGAGCTCTGCCCGGCCTGACCGCCGGTGGCGGTCCGTTCGACCAGGACCGTGCGCAACCCCTCGGAGGCGCCGTAGACCGCGGCGCCCAGTCCCGCCGGACCACCGCCGACGACGATCAGATCGTAGAAATCACCGGACGGCTGGGTGCTCAGGCCCACGCTCTGCGCGAGTTCGCCGTCGCTGGGCTGGATGAGGGCCTGTCCCTCCTGCGTGATCACCACCGGGCACCGGTGCGGGTCGGCGCCGGCGGCCTCGAGCAACCGCGCGCCCTCGGGTTCCTCGGCGGCGAACCAGCGGTACGGCAGCTGATTGCGGGCCAGGAATTCACGCACCTGCGACGACCGGGGCGACCACCGATTGCCCACGACCTTCGTACCGTGCACCGGCCGGTGGTCGCTGCTGCGCCAGGCGTCGAGCAGCGTATCCAGGACCGGGTAGAGCTTCTCCTCCGGCGGATCCCAGGGCTTGAGCAGATAGTGGTCGAGATCGACGACATTGATCGCGTCGATGGCGGCATTGGTGTCGGCATAGGCGGTCAGCAGCACCCGGCGCGCGTAGGGGTGCAGGTCCATGGCCTGTTCGAGGAATTCGATACCGTCCATACCCGGCATCCGGAAATCGGCGATGAGCACCGCGACCGATTGTCCGCGCAGTTTCATCTCGCGCAGGGCCTCGAGCGCCTGCGGCCCGGACTCCGCCCGCAGGATCCGGTAGTCGGCGCCGTAACGGCGCCGCAGATCGCGGACCACGGCCCGAGAGACCCCGGGATCGTCGTCGACGCTCAGAATGGCGGGTTTGGCGGCAGTCGGGGAGCTCACTCCGACGAGTATGCCCCGCTTTACGGTGCGGCGGCAGTCGCCGCCGGATTTGCCCGGTCGCCGCCGATTCCCGGAGTGCGGCCGTCCGCCGAGGAGAACGGCGCCGTCGGCAACGGATCGGTGTGTTTGCCACCGCTCTGTGCGGGTAGTTGCCCAGATGTAGCTGTGCGGGGTTTCCCGGCTCGGGACGTCCAGGACGGCTACGGAGATGAGCCGACGCCGTGACCGATGCGAACTTCCGCAGGACCGGAAGCGACGAGCACACCGAGCGGCGGATGACCGACCGCCTGCAGGGGCCGGCCGGCCCCCGGACACCGGGTCCGGAGGTACCCGCCGCTCGATTCGCCGACCGCGCATCGGAGGACAAGCGAGGAGGAACCATGGCTCAGCATGTCGAGGATCTGATCGGAGACGCCGTCTACGACCTGGGCGGCGCGAAGATCGGCAAGGTGAAACGGGTCTATGTCGACAACACCTCCGGTGCGCCCACCTGGGCCGCGGTGAGCACGGGGATGTTCAGCGAGGACTCGCTCGTGCCGCTGGCGGGCGCGCAGGTGCGCCACGGCGCCCACGAACTCCAGGTCCGGGTCCGCAAGGAATCGGTGAAGTCGGCTCCACATCTGGCGCACGACGGGTTGATCACCCAGGAGTCGGAGGAGGAACTGTTCGTCCACTACGGCATCGATCGGGGACCCACCGGCCAGGATTACGGCCGGCACGCCGAAACGACCGGAACGGCCGGCCCCGCGGCCGGTGCCACCGGCGGGCTCGCGGGGCTCGCCGCCGATACACCCGCGACCGGAGAGCGGGTCACCACCGGGGAGGGGACCGCGCGGATGCCCGCGAGCCCCGAACCCAGGGAGAAGCCCGAAGCTCCGCTGACGGCGGAGCGCCCGGCGGCCCCACTGCCTTCCACGCATTCGGATTCGCTGATCCGATCGGAGGAGCACCTGAACATCGGGACCGAGGAACGGGTGGTGGGCCGGGCGCGGCTGCGGAAGTACGTGGTCACCGAGGAACAGACGATCACCGTCCCGGTCACGCACGAGGAAGTGCATATCGAACGCGAACCCATCACCGATCCGTCCTCGGTGACCTCCCACTTCGGCGACGAGCAGCAGGAGGTGACGCTGCACGCCGAACATGTGACCGTGACCAAGGAATCCGTACCGGTGGAACGGGTGCGTCTCGCGGTCGACGAGGTCGAGGACGAGGAAACGATCTCCGATACCGTCCGGAAGGAGCGGATCGAAACAGAAGGAATCGATCGCGACGATATGCGTCGCTGACCGCACGGCACCGAGGGCCCGGGATCCGGTATCCCGGGCCCTCGGCTGCGTTGGGTCCGGCATGCTCCGACCCGGACGCGCCACCGGACCAGCGGTGTGCGGCCGAAATACGTGCGCAGGCCCCCGAGTGGTCGTTCCGGCACACGGCGGTGTCGGCGCCGCGCGCGGCCGGATCGGCGTTAATCTGCAGGTGCGTGCCGTCACGGCACGGTACCCGGCTCGCGGTTTCCGAGGTGAGGGGTCGTTTCATGCGTTGTGTGGTGTTCGGGGCCACCGGGTATCTCGGCGGCCGGTTGGTGCCGGAACTGCTGCGGGCGGGTCATTCGGTACGCGTGCTGGCCCGGACCCCGGGAAAACTCGCGGATACGCCCTGGTGCGAGCAGGTCGAGATCATGCGCGGCGATGTCACGGTCGAGGCGGACGTCCGCGCCGCGCTGGCCGGCTGCCAGGTGCTGTACTACCTGGTGCACTCGCTGACCCGGTCGGATTTCGACGAGGTCGACCGGCAGGCGGCGACGCTGGTCGCGCGCGAAGCGGAAGCGGCCGGACTGGACCGTATCGTCTATCTCGGCGGGATCGCCCCCGCGGGCCAGGAACTGTCCCGGCACCTGTCCTCGCGGGCGGAGGTGGGCCGGATCCTGCTCGACGGCGGGGTCCCGGCGCTGGTGTTCCAGGCCGCGGTGGTGATCGGCTCCGGATCGGCCAGCTTCGAGATGCTGCGCTACCTCACCGAACGGTTGCCGATGATGGTCACCCCGCGGTGGGTGCGCTCCCGAATCCAGCCGATCGCCGTCCGCGACGTGCTCTACTACCTCACCCGGGCCGCGGAGTTGCCCGCCGCGGTGACCGGCGCCTTCGATATCGGGGGCCCGGATGTGGTCACCTATGAGCAGATGATGCGCGAGTACGCCGAGGTCGCCGGACTGCCGCGGCGGATCATCGTGCCGGTGCCGGTGCTGACGCCGTGGTTGTCGGCGCAATGGGTGAACCTCGTGACGCCGGTACCCCGGGCGATCGCCGTTCCGCTGATGGAATCGCTGGTCAACGATGTGGTCTGCGCCGAACACGAGATCGCGGCCCATATTCCCGATCCCGATCCCGGTCTCATCGGCTACCGGCGGGCCGTGGAACTGGCGCTGACCAGAATCCGGAATCTCGATGTACCGACCCGCTGGTCGGACGCCGATCCGGTGGGCGCGGAACCGTCGCAACCGCTGCCCACCGATCCGGAATGGTCGGGCGGATCGCTCTACCAGGACCTCCGCGAACGTCGCACCACCGCGGATCCGGCCGCGCTGTGGGCCGTGATCGAGGCGATCGGCGGCGAGCACGGCTGGTACTCGTTTCCGCTCGCGTGGTCGCTGCGCGGCTGGCTGGACCGGCTGGCCGGCGGGGTCGGGCTGCGCCGGGGGCGTCGCGATCCGCAGCGGCTCCGGGAGGGTGAAGCGCTGGACTGGTGGCGGGTGGAGCGGATCGAACGGCCCACCCTGCTGCGGTTGCGGGCCGAGATGCGCCTGCCCGGCCGGGCCTGGCTCGAGTTGTGTGTGGGGACCGATGCGCGGGGCACGGTCTACCGGCAGCGCGCGGTGTTCGAACCGCACGGTCTGGCCGGGCATCTGTACTGGAAGTCGATCGTTCCGTTCCACGCCGTGATATTCGGCGGGATGACACGCAATATCACCGGCGCCGCCGAATCGAAGGCGGGTGGCGGCGCCGAACGGTCGGTGCGCGCCCGTCTGGCCCGGACGCTCGGCCGCGGCGCGACATAACGGCCCGGCGAACTGTCGGACCCCGTGGTTACCCTCGCCGTATGTCGCTGGCATGGTTGCGTTCCCACGCGGTGGCCTGGTCGCTGCCGCGGACCCCCGGCTCGCTCGCCGAGGTCCTCGCCGAAATGGAGTTCGTGCAGGCGGATCCGATCCGGTCTCCCGCCCGGGCGCAGGACCTGATCCTGCGCCAGCGGGTCCGCGGCTACCGGGCCGGTGATCTCGATCGCCGCTATCGCGCACTCGGCATCGACGAAGATCTCGTCTACGCCTACGGCTACACCGTTCCCGCGCTGCGCCCCATCCTGCACCCCCGCGTCCATCCGAAGGCGCGCGACGGTGCCTTCCCGCACGACTCGCGCACGGCCGACGTCCTCGCCTTCGTCCGGGACCGGGGAGTGGTGCATCCCCGGGATCTACAAGCGCATTTCGGCCACCGCGGCGTCGTCAACGCCTGGGGTGGGACCTCCTCGGCCACGACAATGGCCCTCGAGGAACTCCATCGCTACGGGCTGCTGCGGGTCGCCGACCGGGTATCCGGTATCCGCCGGTACGAGACCGTGCCCGAACCCGAGCATATTCTCGATCCGGCCGAACGCCGTCGCCTGCTCGCCCTCCGGATCGCCCGGACGTTCGCCCCCGCCGCCGAGCCCACTCTCGCCGCCACGGTGAACCGCGCCCTCCGCTCGATCGGTGGCGCGACCGGTTCGGCCACCCTGCGCGAACTCCTCGCCGCCGGCGATCTGTCGGCCACCGTCGTGGACGGCGTGCGCTATCTGTGGCCCGCCGATCTGCCTCCCGCCGACCGGGACGCCCCGGCCCGCGTCCGCTTCCTGGCCCCCTTCGACCCGCTGGTCTGGGACCGCCGCCGCTTCGGCCGGATCTGGGGCTGGGACTACCGCTTCGAGGCCTACACCCCGGTCGCCAAGCGGGTCCGCGGCTACTACGCCATGCCGATGCTGTGGCGCGACAGGGTGATCGGCTGGGCCACCTGCGCCGGACCCGGCACCGAGGTGGAGGTGGGTTTCGTCGACAGCCCGCCGAAGGGCAAGGCCTTCACCTCTGCCCTCGAGGCCGAGAAACGCCGCCTGCAGAGCTTCCTGGGCGGGTCCGGGCAAGGCCCGTGATCCTGCGACCTCGACAGTCTCGTAAAGGCATGTGTAACCAGGTGTTTCGCCTATTTCCCGCGTAACGACCCACTCTCGACGCTCGATGTGCGTGTGACACATAGCACGTTTGAATTGTGAGTAGAGGTGGGTCGATGACGTCTCCGTTGTTGTCAAAAGGGCAGAATCTGCCGTTGCCGGGCGATATCGTGCAGATCGACGTGGTACTGGGCTGGACCGAATCCGAGATCGAGGTCGACGCGTCGGCCCTGCTTCTCGACCGAACCGGAAAGGTCCGATCGGACGCGGATTTCGTTTTCTACAACCAGCCGGAGTCCGCGGACGGATCGGTGCGATTTCTCGGAGTGGGGGCCACCGAGGCGGGTGCTCAGGCTCGGCTCGCGCTGGACCTGTCGGCGGTGCCCGACGATGTGTGCACCATCGCCCTGGCAGGCAGCCTCACCGCCGGTACATTCGGCGATCTCGGCAAGCTGGCGTTCCGGGTGGTCGATGCGGCAGGCATGCTGCTGGCGGAGTATCTGACCGCCGATGCCGTCACCGAGTCTGCGTTCGTATTCGGCGAGGTGTACCGCCGTGCCGGCGTCTGGAAGGTCCGTGCCGTCGGACAGGGCTGGGACACCGGGCTCGCCGGTCTCGCGACGGACTTCGGCGTGGCGATAGACGATCAGCAGGAGAGTTCCGCTGAGTCCGGCGACGAGCACGGACCGGGCGAGCCGGAGGAACCGCCGGCTCCGGTTGCGGCCGTGCCTGCCGACGCCGCTGTTCCCACGAACGGACATCCCGGCGAACGGCATCCACGATCGTCGGCTTCGGTTGGCGGCGTTCGCACCACGAAGCGTGTCGTACGCCGGACCAAACCGGTCGAATTCGTGCTGGCGGAGAGCGATACCTGGCAGCCGGCCCGCCTGTTTTCGGTGGCCGGTGTCGGAGCCGGAGACGAACAGGAGCGCCGGGCCACCTCGGCACTGGTGGCAACGATGCAGGCGGTGCGCCCGTTCGCACGGGCATTGTGCGCCAAGATGGGTGCGCCTGCCGGAGCATTCGAAGGGTATTTCGAAGTCCAATACGACCGGGGAGACAGCCGTGTCGTACCCGACGCGGTATTCCGAGTGGCCCGGGGTGGCCGGGTGTGGACCGGTCTTCTGGAGGTCAAGACAGGCAACGGCAAGCTGCGACGAGAACAGCTCGAGAGTTATCTCGATGTCGCGCGGAAGAAGAAATACGACGCCGTGGTCAGCCTGTCCAACGACATCCCGGCAGGGGCAGGGGAACTGCCGGTAGAGGTGGATCGCCGCAAGCTGGCAAAGGTCGCGCTCAGGCATCTGTCGTGGGCGGAGGTTTCACATGAGGCCCGCCGTCTGCTCACTCACGGCGGTGTGGACGATCCGCTGCAGATATGGTTGCTCGGCGAGTTCCTGCGCTATCTGAACCATCCACGGTCGGGAGCCGCGGAATTCGTCGATATGGGCCGGCACTGGGTTGCGGTCCGTGACAGCGTGACAACCGGGACTCTGCGAAGCGGTGACCAGAAGGCCGCGGCAGTGGCCGAGCGCTGGGTCTCACTGTCACGGCACCTCGCATTGCGAATGACCGCGGAACTCGGTGTCACCGTCAAGCACGTCTTGCCCCGACGTCACACCACGGATCCGGCCGCCCGCAACACGGCGGTGGCAGAGCGCCTCGCGACCGACGGTGTTTTCGAGTCGGTGCTGCGAATCCCGGATACGGCGGGTGATCTCGTGGTGGTCGCCGACGTACGCACGAACAAGGTCCGCTGCCGTGTGACGGTCGCGGCACCGAGTGAGGGAACTGCGTCCAGGAGGATCGTCTGGCTGCTGCGGCAACTGGAGCAGGCGCCGGGTTCGCTGCGGGTCGAAGCCACGTTCTCCGAGCGCGGAGAACAGACCTGCGAACATCTGTCCACGGTCCGCGAGAATCCCAAGGCCCTCACCGCCGGGCGTTCGGGCGAGATAGTCTCCTTCTCCCTGGAGGAGAGCTTTCCGATGGGCAGTAGGCGCTCCGGGGCCGCCGCCGGATTCATCGCCAGTGTGACATCCTCGGTCGACACCTTCTACGGTGCCGTTGTCCAGCCGTTGCGGGAGTGGACTCCCGCCGCACCGAAGCAGGCGGGTCAGGTGCCGGCTGCCATGGATGAGCCGGTCGCTGGATGACCTGCCAGGGAACACGGGACGCGTCCGCGGCCCGGTCCGAGAGCCGGTTGGGCGGGTCGAGGACGGTCCGGATCAGGTGAAGGCGAGCCAGGCCGCCAGCCCGGCCCCGCACAGCGCGACCCCGATACGCATCGCGCCGGGGTGCAGGCGGGCGACCAGTGGTGGTCCGAACCAGCCTCCGGCGAAAGCGCCGATACCCATACCGGCCGCGGCGAGCCAGTGCACCGGGCCGAAGACGGCGAAGCCGATCGCGGCGACGAGATTCGCGGCGCCGGTGAGCACGCTTTTCAGGATGCTGGCGCGCCAGATCGTCTCGGAGGTGCACACCAGGATCAGGGCCAGGAACATGACCCCGACACCGGCGCCGAAGTAGCCGCCGTAGAGCCCGACCGCCACCGTCGCGAGCGGGTAGAGCCGGGGGAACGATCGGCCGCCGGCGAGTTCGCGGAGTTTCGGCTGGAGCAGCAGACCGGCGGAGGCCGCGGCGATGAGTACCGGGACCACGGCCTCGAAAACCTCCGAGGAGGTGGTGAGGAGCAGGGCGGCGCCGCCGATCCCGCCGAGGGCGGCGCACGCCGCGTGCAGCAGTAGTGCGCGCGGATTACCGCCGACGGCCGCTCCCGCCTTGGCGGTGGAGCCGGCGCCGACGGCGACCATGGCCACCGTATTGGTCACATTGGCCGAGACCGGGGAGAGCCCGGCGGCCAGAAGTGCCGGATAGGAGATCAGGGACGCGATTCCGGTGACGTATCCGACGAGTCCGGCGAAGAATCCGGCGACCGTGACGAGGCAGAAGGTGAGGACGGTCAACGGGCGTGGGTCTCCTGGTCGGCGGCGGGTGGGCCGCTGCCGGGGGCGGCCCGAGGGGGTCTGGGCGCCTCGGTGATACCGGAGAGCGGCCGGATCGGAGCCGTCGACGACCAGCACGCAGCATAACGGTCGTACGAATTGACCGGTCACGCGGCCGGGGATCCTCCAGTTTGCGACTGATTCGAAAAATGTCTCATTCAGGGCTTGAACTCGGCGGCGAAGTGCGGAATACCTAATAGGTGAGTGGCGATGTCGCGACAGCGCGCGGCACGGGATCGAAGGAGACAACTGTGCGCACATTCACCGGCAAGGACGAAGTTCTCGGCGCAGTGGGTGAAACCCTGGGTACCAGCGATTGGGTGGAGGTCACCCAGCGGATGGTCGACCAGTTCGCCGAGGCCACCGGCGACCACCAGTGGATCCATGTCGATGTGGAACGGGCGAAGCGGGAGAGCCCGTTCGGCGGGCCCATCGCGCACGGGTACCTGACCCTGTCGTTGCTGCCGCTGCTGGGGTCGCAGATCTTCGCGTTCGAGAACGCGAAGCTCGGCATCAACTACGGCTCGAACAAGGTCCGCTTTCCC
The DNA here is from genome assembly GCF_055586645.1 of Nocardia sp. NPDC049935. Lineage (NCBI taxonomy): Bacteria > Bacillati > Actinomycetota > Actinomycetes > Mycobacteriales > Nocardiaceae > Nocardia > Nocardia sp. NPDC049935. The sequence continues at coordinate 1,319,963 of NZ_JBVJHV010000001.1, forward strand.
AGTCCGGTGCCGGTGGGCGCCAAGGTGCGGTCGACCGCGGTGCTCGCGAACGCCGAGGAAGTGGGCGGCGGCGCGCTGCAGCTGGTGGTGCAGCACACCGTCGAGATCGACGGCGCCGCGAAACCGGCGTTGATCGCCGAGGCGGTGAGCCGGGTCGTTTTCTGACCGGTTCCGGCCGGACGCCGGCCGCGTTCAGCGGTCGGCGTCGGTGAACCGGATGATCCCGCGGATATTGCGGCCCTCGAGCATATCCGCGACACCCTCGTTGATCTGGTCGAGCGAATACTCGCGGGTGATCATCTCGCCGAGCCCGAGATCGCCGAGCTTGTAGAGCGCGAGTACCTCCGGGATGAGCAATTGCGGGTTGCCGCCGCCGAACAGCGTCCCGCAGAGGCTCTTCTGCTGGAAGGTCATCGCGGACAGGTTCATCCGCGGATTGGTATCGGCGGCATCGCCGGTGGCGGCCAGGACGCAACTGCCCGCCTTGGCGGTGACCCGCATCCATTTCGCCAGATCGTTGCCATCACAGCGGCCCACCGCGACGATGACCGTCCGGCACATCTGACCGCCGGTGACCTCCTCGATTCCGCCGATCGCGCTGTCGATATCGGAATAGGTGTGGGTGGCGCCGAATTTCGCCGCCTGGGTGAGTTTGCTCTGCACCGGATCGACCGCGAAGATCCGCCGCGCGCCCGAGATGACCGCGGCCTGGACCGCGGCGGTGCCGACCGCGCCCGCCCCGATCACCGCGACATCCTCGCCGGGCCGCACGGTCGCGGTGTTGACCACCGCGCCGTACCCGGTGGTCACGCTGCAACTGGCCAGGCACGCGATATCGAAGGGGATCGACGGGTCGATCCTGACCACCGAACTCTTGTGCACCACCGCGTACGGGGCGAAGGCGCCGATGAGGGAGGTCGGATGGACGTTCTTGCCGCGGGCGCGGATCCGGAAGGTGCCGTCGGAGACCGCGCCGCGCGTGAGCAGGTCCTGACCCCGGTCGCAGAGATTGTGATGGCCCGATAGGCAGGATTGGCACAGGCCGCAGGCCGGGATGAAGGAGAACACCACATGGTCGCCCACGGCCAGCTGTTCCACTCCGGCGCCGACCTCGACGATCACCCCGGCGCCCTCGTGACCGCCGAGGATCGGGAACTCCGCGGTGGGGACGTCACCGCTGGCGAGACGTTGGTCGAACTGGCACAGCCCCGCCGTCTCCACCCGGACCTTGACCTCGCCCTGCTGCGGATCACCGATCTCGATCTCCTCGACCGACCACGGCTGCGCGTAATCCCAGATCAATGCACCCTTGGATTTCATCGGCGTCCCTTTGCTCTCGTCACGATGCCGCGGATCGGTACACGGCAGTACCCAGGTTGCCTGATAATGCCGTTCTCGGAAAGTGTTATATGGAATTTTCCTCGGCTTTCGTTGCTCGGCCCGGGTCCGGCGGATTCGCCGGACCCGGGCCGAGGAGCGCGGTAGGCGCCGATTCAGTACTGGGACGCGCCCAGATCGACGGAGATACTGCTCGCGGTGACGAACCGGGATTCGTCACCGGCCAGCCAGCACACGGCATCGGAGATATCCTCCGGCCCGGCGATTCCCTCCGGGAGCAGCGGAGTGTTCATATTGGCCAGCAGGCCGTTGGTCTCGGCGGCCCGGGTGAGCGCGCCGACCATATCGCCGGACCCCATCGGTGTGGCGACCGGTCCGGGCGCGACGCTGTTGACCCGGATCGAGTGCTTGCCGAGTTCGGCGGCCAGTGCCCGCGCCATCCCGGTGACCGCGTGCTTGCTGGCGGTGTAGTGGACCATGAACGGTTGCATCGCCACGCCCGAGGCCGAGCTGATCAGGATGATCGACCCGCCGCGGCCACCGTCGATGATGCGCTGCGCGCCCGCCGTCACCGTGTTCCAGGTGCCCGTGACATTGGTGTCGAGCACGGCCTGGAACGATTCGGGCGTGATCGCGTCCCACGGCTCGGGAATGCAGATTCCGGCATTGGCGACGATCACGTCGAGGCGGCCGAACACCTCGACACCGTTGTCGACGGCCGCGCGCAGCGCGGGCAGATCGCGGGTATCCGCGATCGACGCGATGATCTTGCGGCCGGTGCCCTCCACGAGGCGGACGGTTTCGTCCAGATCGTCCGGGGTCGCGGAATCGTAGGGGACCGCGGGCGGCAGCGGCCCGCACAGGTCGACGGCGATGATATCGGCGCCCTCCGTGGCGAGCCGGACCGCGTGCGCGCGCCCCTGACCACGCGCCGCGCCGGTCACGAATGCCACTTTGCCGGATAGTCGACCGCTCACTGAACCACTCCTGTCGTTTCGGATACGTCCGACCATTGTGGCCCGGGTTCGCCGCGGCGAGACCGGTGATCGGATCGGGCCGGGCCGGGCGGTTTCATCCGGAGAGCGCCTCCAGGGCGCGGCCGGCCAGTTCCGGCCGGCAGATCAGCAGATCCGGGAGGTAGGGGTCGGGCCGGTTGTAGCGCAGCGGCGAGCCGTCGAGGCGGGACACGTGCAGCCCGGCCGCCGCCGCGACCGCGACGGGCGCGCAGGAATCCCACTCGTACTGTCCGCCGGAGTGGGCGTAGATATCGGCGGCGCCTCGCACGACGGCCATCGCTTTCGCGCCCGCCGATCCCATGGGCACCGGGGTGGCCGACAGACGCGCCACCAGTTGACGCACTTCGAACGAGGGCCGGCTCCGCGAGAGTGCCACCCGGACCGTGCCCGGAGGCGGTGGCGGTGGCAGGATCGGCGGCCGTCCGGTGTGCAGGACGGTGCCCTCGGCGGGTAGCGCGACCGCACCTGCGACGGGTTCACCGTCCACCGCGAGCGCCACGTGCACCGCCCAATCCGATCGTCCCGGCTCGCCGTACTCCCGGGTCCCGTCGAGCGGGTCGACGATCCACACTCGCGATCGTCCGGTCCGCGCCGGATCGTCCGGTGATTCCTCGGAGAGCACGGAATCGTCCGGACGCTCCTCGGCCAAGCGCTCGAGCAGCAGCCGGTCGGATCGCTCATCGCCCACGCGGCCGCCCAGATCGCGGATGGAGAGCAGAAGTTCGCCGGCTTCTTTCGCCAGCGCGGCGGCGAGTGTGTGGTCGTCCATGGGATCCTTCCCGGCGAGTGATACCGACCGGATCCATATAACACGCCGTGCCCGGATGCCTGTGCCGCGGTTGCCGCCGGCGGGCGGCGGCAACCGGTGCGCGACGGCGCCGCGCCGTGATCCGCGGTGGATCATCGGCCGGGCTGCGGGCCGCCGGTCGGGCGGTCAGTAGGCGATGAACAGGATCTCGTCGCGGGTGTAATCGTGCCCGGGGTGGTTCTCCTTGAGGTGCTTCTGCACCACCTCGACGAGCTCGTCCTCGGTGCTGCCGGTGATGTGCTCGCCGCAGGGGCAGTTCAGGCGGGTCTTCATGGATGCATTCCTCTCTTCGCATGAGTCGGTCCGACTCAGCGTAGTGGTCCGCGCGCGCGGCGACGAGAGATCGGTCGTCGGTTGCCGGTCCGCCGGTCCGCTCGATCCGTGCGAAAGGTCCTAGCGGTGCAGGTGCACCGGCATGCGTTTGATGCCGTGGATGAAATCGCTGTGCACGTACTCCGGTTCACCGAGTACCACCTCCGGTACCCGGGTCAGCAGTTCCCGGAACAGCAGCCGCAGCTGCATACGCGCCAGCCACGCCCCGAGGCAGAAATGCGCGCCGCCGCCACCGAACCCGGAATGCGGATTGTGGGCGCGGGTGATGTCGAAGATATGCGGATCGTCGAGCGCGGTCTCGTCGCGGTTGGCCGAACAGTAGAACAGCACCAGCTTGTCGCCCGCGCGGATCCGCGTGCCCGCGACCTCGGTATCGGTGACCGCGTGCCGGGCGAAATGCATCACCGGCGTGGCCCAGCGGATGAACTCCTCGACCGCGCCGCCGATGCGGGCGTCGAAATCCTCGAGCAGCCATTCCCGCTGGGCCGGGTGGTCGGCGAGCGCCTTGAACGCATGGGAGGTGGTCTGCTTGGTCGTATCGTTGCCGGCCGAGGCCAGCAGGACCATGAACGCGCCGAGCTCCTCGTCGGTCAGCCCCTGTCCGTCGATCTCCGCGGCGACGACGGCCGACATGAGATCGTCGCGGGGCCGCGATCGCCGTTGCCGGGCGAGATCGGTTCCGGCGTGGTGCAGGATGCCGAACTGGGTCAGGAAGAACTCGGCGCGTTCCTCGAGTCCGGCGTATTCGTCGTCGCTCGATCCGAACATGGCCTCGGCCGCGTAGGCCACGGCGTCGCGTTGTTCCCCCTCGATTCCGATCATGTCGGAAATGGTGCGCATGGGCAGTGCGCGCGACACCTGGTCGACGAAATCCACTGGTTCGCCACCGCGTAGCGCCGCCAGGAAATCGTCCACGATCCCGGTGGCGTTCGCGCCGATCTGCGATTCGATCCGCCGCACCTGGCGTGGGGTGAAGGCGGAGCTGATCAGCTTCCGGTACCGGGTGTGCTGGGGCGGATCCATCATGAGAAAGAAGGTGGTGGGCCGCTGAACCTCGACCGGCATCGGATCCATGCTGATACCCAGCGTGGAGGTGAACAGTTCGGGGTGCCGGCTGATATGGGCGATATCGTGGTGGCGTGTCACGGCCCAGTAGCCGGGCTCGTCGTGGGGGAACAGTGCCGGGGGCGGAGCGTGCCAGGTGAGGCCGGGTTCGGCGCGCAACCGGGCGAACGTCTCATCGCGAGTGGGGAAATCCAGCGCCCAGAAGTCCGGTTCCGAGATATCGAGCCGGTGGTGGGGGCGAGGGGTGACCGGGGCGCTGTCGGTAGGGCTCATGAGCGGCTCCGAGCTCGGTGATCCAGGGTCGCGCGGGTGACGGGCCGGCCGCGCGCGTATGTGCAGGGGACAACGATAAAACGCCGCCCGCTCGCCGTCGGCGACTTCGGCGGAATCGAGACGGTCCCGAAACTCGCCCGCGGAATACCGGGTCTACCAGTACAAACGGCGAATGGCGGAATATTTCCGCAGAAATCTCTTCCGGCAGCGATCAATTCGGAGAACCGCCGTCGTCCTACTTGTCGAGCCCTATCTGTCGATCGTGAACCCCAGGACAACCGGATAGAGAGACAGCGATGCCGGATACACCATTCCCTTCGCCATCCACCGGCCGATCGCCGGTCGGCGTCGATACCTCCCGCGCCAGTATCGCGCGGGTCTACGACGCCGGCCTCGGCGGCAAGGACAATTTCGAGGTCGACCGGCTGGTGCTGGACGCGCTGCGTGAGATCGCGCCCGGCGTCTGTGCCATGTCGCACCGCAACCGCGCCTGGCTACGCCGCGTGATCCGCTATCTCGCCGGAATCGTCGGGGTGGAGCAGTTCCTCGACGCCGGGGCCGGTCTGCCCACCGTCGCGAATGCGAACACCCACGAGACAGCCCAGCTGGTGAACCCGTGGGCGCGCGTCGTGTACATGGACAACGATCCGATGGTCAGCGCGCACGGGCGGGTGCTCATGGAGACCAACGAGGACACCATCTACCTGCACGGCGATCTCACGGATCCGGTTCTGCTGGCGCCGGATTCGGAAGTGTGGCGCTATCTCGATCCCGGACGGCCGGTCGCGGTGATCCTGGGCGCGGTGCTGCACCATATCGAGGACGCGCAACGCCCGCGGGAGATCGTCGCGCGCTGCGCGCAGGCGTTGTGCCCCGGATCGTTCGTGGCGATCACGCATTTCTGGGATCCGGGGCCGGGGTCCGCGGATCACGAACTCGCCCGGGAGATGGAGCGGCGGTTCCTGGAGTGCGGTCTGGGAACCGGCTGGTTCCGCGGCCGGGAAGAGATCCACTCCTTCTTCGACGGTCTGGAACCGGTGGAGCCGGGGGTGGTGCCGGTCGATCAGTGGTGGCCCTCGGGTCCGGCGCGCTCGCCCGCGACACGGGAGGAGGGGCTGATTCTCGGCGGGGTCGCGCGTAAGCCCGAGATCCGATAACGCGTCGCGGGTTCGGCGGAGTTCGCCCCGCGGACGAACCGGCCCCGGATATCCATGCGGAAATAAGGTTCTCCCGTTCCGAGAACTGTCTTATACTTTTCGCTGGACCGGCCGCCCGCCGGGCGATACCCACGACGGGCGGCGTAGACCGTGCTGGAACTGGATAGGTGCCGTGAGCTCGTCGAACAAACCGTGGACAGTGGCGGACGCACCCGATCAGTCGGGCCGCACCGCAGTGGTGACCGGTTCGAACACCGGGATCGGATTGGAAGTGGCCCGTGGCCTGGCGCGCCGGGGGGCGACGGTCGTGCTGGCCTGCCGCAACGATGCCGCCGCCGCCGTGGCGAAGGCCGATATCGAGAATTCGGAACCGGGATCCGACGTCCGGACGGTCCATGTCGATATCGGTGATCTGAGCTCGGTCGCGGAATGCGCGCGCCGGCTGCGCGACGATCTGCCCGGGATCGATCTGCTGGTGAACAACGCCGGTGTGGTGGCCGGAACGCGGACACTGACCGTCGACGGGTTCGAAAGCGATTTCGGGATCAACTTCCTGGGCCATTTCGCGCTGAGCGCCCGGCTCGCGGATCTCATCACCGCGGCTCCGGCCGGCCGCATCGTCGGCGTGGGCAGTATGAGCCACGGGCGCCGGAGCGCGGCACTGGATTTCGACGATCTGCAATCCGAGCACAGCTTCGGCCGGCTGGTCACCTACTCGCGGTCGAAAACGGCGTCCATGACGTTCATGGTCGAACTGCAGCGCAGGCTGACCGCCGCGGGTTCGCGGGCGCTGTCGGTGGGCGCCCATCCCGGCGGGGTGCGGTCCACGATCCTGCGAGACGACAGTCTGCTGGTGCGGATCGCCTACAGCGGTGTCGTGATGACGCTGGCGCGCCTGGTCACCCAGACGCCCGAGGCCGGCGCCCGGTCGATCCTGCGCGCTGCGCTGGCCCCCGAAGTCCAGGGCGCCGCGTTCTACGGACCCGAGAAGCGATGGGGTCTGGTGGGTCCACCCGAATTGCTTCCCACCCCGCCGGGCGCGGCCGACCCCGAGGCGGGCCGGCGGCTGTGGGAGATCGCCGAAGAACTGACCGGGGTGACCTTCCCTCTCGGCGAGGCGTCGCCGCGCGCGGACGGGCCGTCCCGCGACCCGGCGGCGGCGCCCGCGGCCGAAGCCGCCGGCGAGGTGTCGTAGCCGGTCTCGGCGGTCACCGCGGCCGGCGCGGCCGGATCAGCCCCTCCTGCATGGTGGTCGCGCAGAGCCGGCCGGACCGGTCCAGCACCTCGCCGTGCGCCAGTCCCCGGCCACCGCCGGACCAGCGCCCGTACTGGTCGTGCAGGAACCATTCGTCCACCCGGATCGGCGCGTGGAACCAGATCGAATGGTTGATGGTGGCCACCTGCAGTTCGATATGTTCCAGCGCGTCACCGTGCGGGCCGGTGGTCGCGGAGAGCAGCAGCAGGTCGCTCAGGTACATCAGGCAGGCCGCCTGCTCCAGCCCGGCGTCGGGAACGGGCTGCCGGGTCCGTAACCAGACGCGCTGCCGGGGCGAGGAGACCTCGCCCCGCATGGCGTGGGCCCGGGCCGGCGGGTCGGGGAAACGGGCGTCGATCCCGAGCGCGTCCAGGAAGTGACTCGTCCACTGCAGCGCGGCCGGATGCCCGGCGAATACCTCCGCGATATCGGGTACGTCCTCGGGAGCGGGGGTATCCAGCGCCGCGACCTGGTGGGCGAGGCCCTCCTCCGGCCGGTGGAAGGACGCGAGCATCGTGAAGATCACCCGGTCGTTCTGGACCGCCTCCACCCGGCGGGTGGAGAACGAGCCGCCGTCGCGGACCGGTTCGACCAGGAAATCGGTGGGGACGGTGGTATCGCCCGGCAGCAGGAAATAGGTCTGCGCGGAATGGATGGGGCGGTCGGCGGGCGCGGTGAGGCCGGCGGCCAGGACTGCCTGGCCCGCGACCTCGCCGCCGTAGCTGCGCTGTGGCGGGCCCGCGTGGATACGGCCGCGGAACCGGAACTCCTCGAGGCGTTCGAGTCCGATCCGGTCGGCGATCGATTCCGCGGGTCGCACGGCTTCCAGCGTCATGGCCACCTCCAGTGGTGCGAAGTGCGGCCACCAGCCGCGGAGTTCGAGCAACCGTCGGGGTTCATTATGGTCGGCGGCACCCGCCGGGATTCCGGCGACCCCGGGCCCCCGCCGCGGCCGGTGCGGGCACCGGGTTCGCGGCGGGGCGGCGCTCACTTGGGCGCGAACCGCATTCCGGCGTCGAGCCGCAGGCACTGGCCGTTGAGCATGGCGTTGTCGACGATGGCGCAGGCGAGTTTGGCGTACTCCTCCGGCCGGCCCATCCGCTTGGGGAACGCGTTACCGGCGACCAGCGGGGTCACCATCTCCTCCGGCACCCCCGCCAGGATTCCGGTGTCGAACAGCGACGGTGCGATGGCCAGCACCCGTACCCCGACCGATCCCAGGTCGCGCGCCATGGTCAGCGCCATACCGGCGATCCCGGCTTTCGCCGCGGTGTAGGCGACCTGTCCGATCTGTCCTTCGAAGGCGGCGATGGAGGCGGTGTTGACGATGACGCCGCGTTCGCCGTCGGCGTTCGGCTCGCCCTTGCTCATATGCCAGGCCTGTAGCCGGTTGAGGTTGAAGGTGGCGATCAGGTTGAGGTTGATGATCTTGGTGAACGATTCCAGATCATGCGGTCCGTCCTTGGACAGCGTGCGCTTGGCGATACCGCCACCGGCCGTATTGACGGCGATATCCAGACCGCCCAATTCGGCCACCGCCTCGGCGAGTACGGCTTCCACGCCCGCGTGGTCGGTGACGTCGGCCTCGAAGAAGGAACCACCCAGATCGGCCGCGACCTTGGTGCCGTCGGCGGCCGTCCGGTCGACGATGGTGACCTTGGCGCCGCGCGCGGCGAGGGCCTCGGCGCTCGCGCGTCCCATTCCGGAGGCGCCGCCCACGACGATGGCGCGTGATCCCTGAATCTCCATGGTTTCCGTCCTTCTCGGTCTTGCCTGGCCCGGCGTCGCCGCCGGACATAACCCGGCCTACGTTATAGCGACCGGCCGGGCCCGGTCGCACCTTTTCACGGAAGCGTCGTTGATAGTGCCGGTCGGCACAACGGGTTGCGGATCACCGGGCAGTCTTTCGGCCCCGGGACGGATGCCACCGGGACGACGGCGCGGGCGCGGTCAGAGCGGGGTGAGTTCGAACACCGGGTGATGCGGAGCCTCGGCGACGAACCTCTCCACCGGGTCCCCGCGTCCGGCCCGGAAATAATCGCGGGTCGCCGAGGCGATCTCGAGGTACTGCCGCAGTACGGGGCCGGCCTCGTCCGCCGAGACCTCCCGGACGGCGTACTCGCGGCTGCTACGCCGCCGGCCGAGTGTCACGCGGCCGGCGTTACGGGCGTTGTGGACCCACCCCACTGCGCCGTACGGGGCGACCAGCCATTGCCGTCCGTCGTGTTCCACGAGCAGCACGGGATTTCGCCGGGGCCGCCCGGTCCGCCGTCCGCGAGTGGTCAGCAGATAGGAGTACGGGATCACGCCGGCTCGGGTGAGCGCTGTCATCACCGTGTTCTCCAGGCGGGACCACCGCCCGGGCCGGTACCGCCGGGCGGGTTCGGATGCTGCGGGGTCAGGCATGCGGGTCACCGTCGAGCACGGGCGTCAGGTTACCCGAACGACAGTCGTGGCCGGGCTGGTCCGGACCGCCGCGCTACGGGCGAGATGCGCGGCCGCCTCCCGGTGGCCCGGGCGGGCAGGATTCATCTCGCCGTTCCGGTGTCCATGGCGGCCGGGAACGACACTGTTGTCGTCGAAACCCATGAAACGGATGTATAGAATGCGTTACATTGTTTCAATGGATGCCCGAGAGGCCGGGGAGCAGCAGATGAACGATTCACGCCGATATGTCGTCATCGGGGGTGGTCTGGCCGGGCTCGCCGCCGCGGTGTGGCTGGCGGAGGCCGGGAAACAGGTGACCGTGCTGGAACGGCGCGCCCGGCTGGGCGGGCGTACCCAGGCGATGCGCGTTCCGGAGGTCGGCGATGTTCCCGACAACGGCCAGCACGTCGTGGCCAGCGGATACCGCAGCCTCTTCCGGTACCTGGAGAGTGTGGGGACCCGTGAGCACGTGGAGTTCCCCGGCGGGGGCACGCTGCGGTGGCCGGGCGGGCGCGCGGTGCCGTTGTACACCAGGGGGATCGGTGCCCTGCGGACCTTGCTCGGCGCCCATCCCGACGCCGGACTGCTCGACCGGCTGCGCGCATTGCGTGCCACCGCGCGACTCGGCCGCGAGGCGTTGTTCCAGCCCGCCGACCTGCCCGATCTCACCACCGAGCAGTGGTTCCGGCGGGTCGGGATGCCGGCGAAAGCGCGCGAGGCGCTGTGGGATTGGCTGGCGCTCGGTATCGCCGCCGAACCGGTCGACCGTGAATCCGCCAAGATCTTCGCCGATGTGCTGGCCACCGGTATCCGGATCGGCCTGCGTGACCGGGTGGGTGTGACCATCGGGTACCCGACCGTGGATCTGGACACGCTCTACATCACCGGTGCGGAAAGGGTTTTCGAGAAGTACGGGGTACAGGTGCGTTTCCGCACGGTGGCCCGCCGGATCGTCGTCACCGAGGGTGCGGTGACCGGGGTGGTGCTGGACGACGGAACCGAGATCCCGGCCGACGCCGTCGTGTGCGCGGTGCCCAACACCGGTATCCACGGCCTGCTCGACGATCTCCCCGAACACGCCGAAATCTATGCCGCAGCAGACAAACTGCACGTGACCCCCATCGTCAGCACCAACCTCTACCTGGACCGCCCGCTGGGCACCGAATCGGCGATGGAGGCCCTGATCGGCGGGACCGGCGTCATCGACGAGGTCTTCGACCGGCAGCGGATGCACGGCCGCGACCCGGACGGCGCGTGGTTGTACTGCCTCACCACCAGTGGCGCCTACGAGCAGATCCACAAGAGCAACGACGAGATCATCGAGGAGCAGGTGGCGCTCATCCGCCGCTACTACCCGGAGGCCGCCGACGCGCAGGTGGTGCACGCGCATGTGGTGAAAATGCCCAAGGCCACCTTCTCTCAGGTATTGGGCACCGACGGGTTGCGCCCCGATCAGCGGACCTCGGTGCCGACCCTGATGCTCGCCGGAGACTGGACCCGCACCGACTGGTCGGCCACGATGGAAAGCGCGGCGCAGAGCGCCGAGCGGGCGGTGGCCGCCCTCCTCGCGCACGCCGCCGCCGGTGAGCAGGGATGACGTCGCGAGGCCCGGTCTATACTCCGGCCATATGGTCCGCACCTATGACGAAGTCGACGAACGGATCCTCGACGCGACGTTGGCCCGGATCCTGCAGGTCGGCATCCGGCGAAGCAGCCTGGACGATATCGCGCGCCGCTGCGGGATCAACCGGGTGACGATCTACCGCCGGTTCTCGGGCAAGGACAATCTCATCGAGGCCGCGCTGTCCCGCGAGATCGGCCGGGTTCTCGCGGAGGCCTCGGCGATCGCGGCCACCACCTCCGGTGTCGACGCCCGGATCGAGGAGACGGTGTTGTTCGTCCTGCGGCTCACCCGGACGCATCCACTGGTGACGCAGTTGCTGGCGGTCGCGCCGGAGGAGGCGCTGGGGTTCTACACCGTACGCGGCCGGGAGATGGTCTCCCAGGGCATCGAATACATCGCGGGCGTTCTGCGGGCCGCCCAGGACCAGGGGCTGCTCGCCCGTTACGACCCGCGCCCGGTGGCCGAACTGGTTGCCCGGATGGCGCATTCGCTGATGCTCACGCCGGTCGCCGGGGTGGATTTCGACGACGAGGCGGCGGCGCGGGCGTTCGTGCGTGGCACGATCGTCCCGCTCATGAAATACGGCATCGGTAAGGAGTTGCAGCCGTGGTGAATATCAACCGGACCATGCGGGTGTCCGACAGTGTGGTCGTGGAGATCGATCCGGATACCGCCTACGACGCGGTGACCGATGTGACGCAGATGGGCCGGTGGAGCCCGGAGAACACCGGTGCCGCGGTGGCCGAACCCGGTGCGCCGGTCTATCCCGGGATGACATTCGTCGGGGACAACCGCCGGGGCCCGATGCGGTGGCAAACCGAATGTACGGTGACCGAGGCGACGCGACCGAGCCTGTTCCGGTTCGCGGTGCGGCGCTGGGGTATGGGGAAAGTGCTGCTGCCGGTGGCCGTGGCGACCTGGGAGTACGAATTCGAGCCCGTGGCCGGGGGAACCCGGATCACCGAGACCTGGTACGACGACCGCACCACGTGGCCGGATACGCCTTCGCTGTGGTTCGACCGGATCGCCACCGGAAAGCGGGGTTTCGCCGAATTCCAGAAGGGCAATATCCGGCGCACTCTCGATCGGCTCAAGGCCGAGCTCGAAGCGGCGCGCTGACGCGCCGGAACGTCTCCCACCTGCGCTGGACAGGTGTCCATATCACATTCTCGAACTCGGCGAACACCGCGCTGAACTGGTGTGATAGGGGGTCTTCGCGATCGTGCGGCGTACTTGGGCAATCGACCGATAGGTTCTTGACACCGGCTGTGACACGTATCTACTTTTGAGCCCGCCCGCGAATCGTTCGCGGGCACTCCGCTTGTCGGCTACCCGGCCGCTGCGTCCGGGGCGAGGCAGCGGCGGCGCACCCGTGCGGAGTCGTGTGCACGGCTGCTCGGAGGTCGCTCTTGTCCGCAATTTCACGGCGCACTTTTCTGGGGGGTGCCGCGGCGGCGGCCGGGATCACGCTGACCGGCGCGGCGTCCGCCTCGGCGGACAGCAGTGTGCGGACCCCGCGCCGGCGGACTCCGGTGGTGCGTGAGGAACACCGGGTGATCGTGGTGGGCTCGGGATTCGGCGGTGGGATCGCGGCCCTGCGGCTGGCGCAGGCCGGTGTACCGGTACTGCTGCTCGAACGGGGAAAGCGCTGGGCCACCGGACCGAACGCGAACACCTTCGGCAATCCGCTCGACCCCGACAAGCGGCTGCTGTGGTACGGGTCCGCGCCCCAGGTTCTCGGCCGGCCGGTGTCGCTCGAGCCCTATACGGGTCTGCTCGACGCGGTGGTAGGCGAGAACATGACCGCGTTGTGCGCGGCCGGTCTGGGCGGTGGTTCGCTGCTCTATCAAGGGATGTCACTGCAGCCGTCGGAAGCGGTGTTCGACACACACTTCCCGCAGGAACTGGACTGGCGGCTGATGGACCGCGTCCACTACCCGCGTGTCGCGTCGATGCTGCGACTGGCGGTGGCGCCGGATGAACTGATCGCGCATCCGCACTACAAGGCGGCGCGGGTCTTCGCCCGCAACGCCGAGGCCGCCGGGTTGCCGGTGTCGAAGATCCCGATGCCGATCGACTGGAACTACGCGCTGGCCGAAACCCGCGGCGAGATGAAGGCCTCCTACTCCAACGGTGCGGGGGCTTTCGGTGTGAACAACGGCGGTAAGCACTCCGTGGATGTCACCTATGTGGCCGAAGCCGAGGCGACCGGGCTGGTCGATGTCCAGGTGATGCACAACGTGACCGATATCGAACGGGGTCCGGACGGGCGCTGGATCGCCCATGTCGACCGGACCGACGAATCCGCGCGGATTCTGGAGCAGAAGATCCTCACGGCCAACGCGCTGATCATGGCGGCCGGAAGCCTCGGCACCACCCGGCTGCTCATGCGGGCCGCCGGTAAGGGATTGGTCCCGGATCTCCCCGACGAGCTGGGGTCCGGCTGGGGAACCAACGCCGACCGGATCTATACCTGGACAAACCTGGCCGAGGATTTCGGGCCGGAACAGGGCGGCCCCGTCGTCTACGGCAGCCTCAACTGGAACGACCCCGCGACCGCGCATACCGTCATCCAGGCCTCTATTCCGCCGCTCGGTATGGACGCCCGCACCACGATGCTGGTGGGCTACGGCGTCAGCGAGGCGCGTGGCCGTTTCGTCTACGATTCCGCGGCCGAGACCGCCCGGCTGTCGTGGCCCGCGGACGGCGACGCGGCCATCCAGTACGGCCATATCGAGAAGACGGTGCACAAGGTGGCGGGCGCGGCATCGGTGGTGGGCGATACCAACCGGGCCTTCCCCTCCACCTGGCATCCGCTCGGCGGCGCGTGTATGGGCTCGGTCTGCGATCTCGACGGCCGGGTGCTCGGTCAGCGCGGTCTCTATGTTCTCGACGGAGCGCTGCTGCCCGGTAACGCCGCCGCCTGTAACCCGTCGATGACCATCGCGGCGGTGGCCGAACGGGCCCTGGACAACCTCGTGGTCCGGGACGTCGGCGCGGTGATCTGACGGACGGGCGGCACCGCCGGGAACCGGGCGCGAGGATCACCGTATCCCCGCGCCCGGTTTAGAACGTGTTCTAATCTGGAGGTCTCCGGGCCACGGTCCGGGATACGCCCCGAGCCGCCGACCGAAGTGAGAACCGTGCCTGTTGCCCTGACCGCCGACCAGGCGGCGCTGGCCGAAACCGTCGCCGGATTCGCCGCCCGCCACGCGGGTCGCGAATACACGCGCACCTACGCCGAGGACCTGAAACAGGGCGTGCCGCCCAGCTTCTGGCCGGATCTGGTGGCGCTCGGCCTGCCCGGGATCCACCTGCCCGACGAGGTCGGGGGACAGGGCGGCACGCTCGACGATCTCGCCGTGGTGCTGGCCGAATCGGGGCGCGCGCTGCTCCCGGGTCCTTTGCTGCCCACCGTGGCCGCCGGCGCCGCGCTCGCATCGGCGGCGGGTGCCGAGGCCGTCGATGCCGTACTGCGGCGCCTCGCCGCGGGAACCACGGCCGCGGTGATCCTGCCCGAGCAGGGGATCGCCGGAGCCGGCGACGCCACGAATCCGGCGCTGACCGGCTCGGCCGATATCGTCCTCGGCGCGGCCGCGGCGGAACTCTTCCTCGTGGCCGCCACCGTCGACGCGCGAACCCGGTGGTTCGTCGTCGACCGCGCGGCCGCGGGGGTGGAGGTGGAGGTCCGGGACGGCGCCGACCTAGGGCGCGATATCGGCGCCGTCCGGTTCCGGGAGGTACCCGGCGCGGTGCCGGTCGACCTCGACGCCGACCGGGTGTCGGCCCTGGTGGTGGCGCTGGCCGCGGTGGAAGCCGCGGGGGTGATCCGCTGGTGTTCGGATACCGCCACCGAATACGTGAAGTCGCGCCGGCAGTTCGGCCGGCCGATCGGCGCGTTCCAGGCAGTCCAGCACCGTACGGCGCAGCTGCTGATCACCAGTGAACTCGCCACGGCGGCGGCATGGGACGCGGTGCGCGGGCTCGACGACGAGCCGCGGCAGCGTATCCACGCGGTCGCGGGGGCCGCGCTCACCACCCTGGGCAACGCCGTGCACGCGGCCGTGGAATGCCTGGCCCTGCACGGCGCCATCGGCTTCACCTGGGAACACGATCTGCATCTCTACTGGCGCCGGGCCATCTCCCTGGCCGGGCTCGCCGGGCCCGTGGGCACCTGGGAACAGCGCCTCGGCGAAGCCGCCCTGTCCGGCCCGCGGAACTTCGCCGTCCCGCTGCCCGAAGACGATCCCGCCTTCCGCGAATGGGTTTCGGAGGTGCTGGATCGAGCGGGTGAACTGGATAATCCGAATTCCTCGACCATCGGCGACCACGATTCGGTGAACACCGGCCCACGCCGGACCCTGCTGGCCGACAGCGGCCTGGTCTCACCGCCGATGGCCCGGCCCCACGGTATCGAGGCGGGTCCGCTGGAACAGCTGATCCTGCAGGACGAATACGACCGGCACGGGATCTCGGCCCCCTCCATGGGGATCGGGCAGTGGGTGGTGCCGATCGTGCTCCAGCGCGGCACCCCCGACCAGCTGGCGCGGCTGGCGGCGCCGGCGCTGCGCGGCGAGGAGATCTGGTGCCAGCTGTTCAGTGAACCGGAGGCCGGATCCGATGTGGCGTCGCTGAGTCTGCGCGCCACGCGGGTCGACGGCGGCTGGGAACTGAACGGGCAGAAGATCTGGACCACGCTCGCGCATCGCTCCGACTGGGGGCTGCTGCTCGCCCGCACCGACCCGGACGCGCAACGGCATCGCGGGCTGACGATGTTCCTGGTCGATATGCACGGCGCCGGAGTGCAGGTCCGCCCCATCACCCAGGCCAGCGGTGACGCCGAATTCAACGAGGTCTTCTTCGACAACGCCTTCGTCCCCGATTCGATGGTCCTGGGCGAACCGGGCCAGGGCTGGGCGCTGACCCTGGAAACCCTGGCCCAGGAACGGCTGTTCATCGGCGGCGTCCGGGACCCCGGCCACAACGCGCGCCTGCGCGGCATCATCGACCGGGACGAGTACGCGGGAACCCGCGAGGACGCGGTGCGCGCTCTCGGCCGGATCAGCGCCCGCGGTGCGGCCATCTCGGCGATGAATCTGCGCGAGACGATCCGGCGGCTCGACGGCCATCCGGTGGGTCCGGCGACGAGTATCGCGAAGGCGGCCGCCTCGATGCTGCACACCGACGCCGCCGCGGCCGCGCTCGATCTCCTCGGCCCGGCGGCGGCGCTGGGGGAGGCGGTCTCCGAGCCGGTGCACCACGAACTCGATATTCCCACCTGGGTGATCGGCGGCGGGACGCTGGAAATACAGCTCAACACGATCGCGGCGCTGGTTCTCGGGCTGCCGCGGAAATAGGGCGCGTGAGGCCCGGCCCGGGTCGTTCCGGTGCCGGGCCCGTGGCCCATCCCACACCCGGGCCATAACTGATGGCACCTGCCATCTGTTAACGTCGGACCTGTGACCGAGCGACTTCCCGCGATCCTGCGCGCCGACCTGCGGCTGCCCGTTATCGCCGCCCCCATGTTCATCGTGTCCGGCCCCGAACTGGTCCTGGCCCAGGCGAAAGCGGGCGTCATCGGCTCCTTTCCGGCCCTGAACGCCCGTACCCCCGACCGGCTGCGGGAATGGCTGACCAGGATCAGCGCGGAACTGGGCGCCGCGCCGGATGCCGCGCCCTACGCGGTCAACCTGATCGTGCACAAGACCAACGGGCGGTTGCTCGAAGATCTCGCGATCCTGGAGGAGTTCCGGGTGCCCATCGTCATCACCTCGCTCGGCGCGCGTCCCGATGTGAACGAGCGGATCCACGCCTACGGCGGAGTGGTCCTGCACGATGTCATCAGCGATACCTTCGCGCGTAAGGCGGTCGACAAGGGAGCGGACGGGCTGATCGCCGTCGCGGCGGGCGCCGGCGGTCACGGCGGAGTCGTCTCACCGTTCGCGCTGGTGCGCGAGATCCGCCGGTGGTTCGACGGGCCGCTGGCCCTCTCGGGCGCGATCGCCCACGGCGACAGCGTGCTGGCGGCGCTGGCCGCGGGCGCGGATTTCGCCTACATCGGGTCGATGTTCATCGCCACCGACGAGGCCGACGCGGCACCCGAATACAAGAAGATGATCGTCACCGGAACGGCGGGCGATATCGTCTACACCGACTTCTTCACCGGCGTGCGCGGTAACTATCTGCGCCCCAGTATCACTGCCGCCGGCCTGGATCCCGACAACCTCGGGGCGGCGGGCGGCGATACCGGCTCGCTGGAATTCCTGAGCTCCGACGAGCCGAAGGCCTGGCGCGATATCTGGGGTGCCGGGCACGGGATCGGCACAGTGGACGAGATCCGGCCGACCGCGGCCGTCGTCGAACGCCTCGCCGCCGAATACGACCGGGCCCGGACCCGCCTCGCCGCCCTGCGCTGAGTCCACTCCGCTCGGCCCGCATCGGGTGCGGCGGCCGTGATCGGCACAGGCGTCAGGCCCGCGCGGGCCGGTAGTTCAGGTGCACCACACCGTTGTCGTAGACATCGGTGCCCGCCAGCGTGAGAGTGGTGGGACCGCTGCCCTCGGCGAACAGTTTCTCGCCTTTGCCGAGGGCCGTCGGATAGACGAACAGGTGCAGATCGTCCACCAGGCCGTCGGCCAGCAGCGCCCGCACCAGGGTGCCGCTGCCGCTGATATAGATCGTGCCGTCGATCCGGTCCTTCAGGGCCCGGATCGCCGCGGCGTCGTAGGCGCCGAGCCGGACGCTGTTGGCCCATTCGACTCCCGGTTCCCGCGCGCCGACCACGTATTTGACGGTGTCGTTGAAGAACGGCGCGCCCGGGTCGTCCTCGACGGTCCGCGTGGACCAGGCCGGTGCGAACATCTCGAAGGTGCTCCGGCCGAGGAGGATGGCCTGCGCCGAACCGGTGATTCCGGCCAGGGTTTCGCCCATCTGCGGGTCGAAGCCGAATTCGAAGGTCCACGACGGATCCTCGTAGACGCCGTCCAGAGAGATGAATTCGTGTACTGCGATGGTGCCCATCCGGTGTCCTTTCGGGGCCCGTGTTCCGGGCCGGAGGTGTGCGCGGCGGCCGAGTGATCGGCGCCGGGTGTTCGGTCTCGTAGCAGTAGACGTGGGCCCGCGCGGTTTCTCATCGGTGCCGAGGCCGGCGGCACCGGGTCATTCTCACCAGCGGGAGGGAGACGGGTGGGCCGGTAATGGAATTCTGTTATGCAGGTGTCGGTATCGGGCGAGGAAGGTGGACCATGGCCCCCAAGGAGGACTGGACGCTGCATCGTCCGCGTAACGCTCCGATCCTGAATCCCTACATCGCGTATACCGAGGGGGTACTCAAGGCTCTGGAGGACGGGCTCGGGGACAAGACCGCGCAGACACTCACCCCCGCCGAACTGGTGAAGAAGGGCAAGGATCGCCCGGGGACCAGCGAGCTGGAAGAGAAGTACAAGCTCAAAGAGGACCAGGTCGAGCGATACCAGGACGACTGGTACGCCCTCGACGACCAGGTCGGCTTCCTCGCCGCACGGGCCGCCGACGACTCGAATATGGTCACCGGCGAGTTCGAGGAACTCCGTGATTCCGTTATCGAGATCACCGGAAGTGTCCCCGACGATCCCACGCCGTCCCGGCAGATCGACGCGGTCAACGCCATCGACAAGGCCGTCGGCGACGCCGTGGACAAGGTGTGGGTGGCCTATGCCGCGCTGGAGGGCAAATCCCAGGAGGTGCCCGCGCAGTGGTCCGGTGGGGGCGGCGGTGGATCGGGGGGCGGATCACCCTATTTCCCCGGTCTGACCGATACCGGAAGCGCCTACAGCAACGATTCGGCCGAGCCCATCGGCGAAGGCGAGAAGGCCACTGTCCAGAGTATGTACGAGTACCTCATCGAGAAGTACGACCTCACTCCGGAGCAGGCCGCCGGGATCCTCGGCAACCTGCAGGTCGAATCCGGATTCGATACCGGCGCCTACAACCCGAACGAGGGCGCCATCGGACTGGCCCAGTGGCTGGGCGGACGGCGGGAGAACCTCGAGGCGTTCACGTCGGGTCTCCCGGGTGGGGTGACCAAGTGGGAGAACCAGATCGATTTCATGATGCACGAACTGAGCACCAGCGAATCGGGGGCCTACAACCGGCTCAAGGCCACCTCGTCGGCCGGGGAGGCGGCGGCGGTGTTCGATCAGTACTACGAACGCAGCTCCGGTGAGGCCCGAGGCAAGCGCGTGGCCAATGCCGAGGCGATCGCCGCGTCGATGGTGGCGGTATGACCCGATAGTGAATCGGTAGCGGTGCCGCCGACGAGGAGGTCGCCGCCGCCGGGCACCGATGTGGCGCAGGCGATTCGCGTGTGCGTAGAGTAAGCGAAGGTCGCGTTAACACCGCGAAGCCCCGGGGAAATGAGTATGGGACACGACGCCGCATCGGGCGTCGTGCACGAACGCGAGGAAACAGGACGTCCTGATGGGTCACCCGCACCAGCCCAATCCGTATCAGCACCAGCCCGGCGGGCCCGTGCCGCCGCCCGGCGGCCCGTATCCGGGTCCGCAGGGGCCTTATCCGGGACAGCCGCCGCAGTACGGGCAACAGCCCTATCCGCCGGGGCAGCAGCCGCAGTTCGGCGGGCCGGGTGGATACGGGCGCCCCGGCGGCTACGGGGGGCCGCCGCCGAGGTCCGGGGGTAACGGCGGCAAGATCGCGTTGATCGTCGGCGGTGTCGCGGTCGTGCTGATCGCGGTGGGTGTCGGGGCGTTCTTCCTGTTCGGCGGAGACGGCGGCGGTGTCGTCGGCGGCGGGTACGACGATCCCCGCGATGTCGCGCAGGCATGGGTGGATCAGGAGGGTGACCCCGAAGATCTGGTCTGCGCCGCCGATATGGACGAGATCAGCAAATACGAGCAGGAGAATCCGACCAAACCCACCGGTGTTCCCGATTCCGATCTGCCGGCGTCGACGACGACCCTGAAGAGCGTCGATGTGCCCGACGGTAGCGATTCGGGGAGCTTCACCATGGAGATCGCGGTCGAGGTGATGGGGACCGAGAGCACCACGACCATGACCTACGACCTGGTGAACGAGGACGGCTGGAAGGTATGCGGAATTCTCGATCCCGAGATCGAGATGGATGATTCCGGCTTCGGGCTGGGCGGGCCGTAACGGACGCGGCTCAGTGGGCGCGGAGCACCTCGGCGATCCGGGCCAGTCCCGCCGCCGAGGTCATCTGCCAGTGTGTGGTCGGCACCGCGTGGTCGCGGACCCGGCCGTCCACCAGGGTGCCCCACTGCCGGATCCCGGCCTCGGAGTCGCTACCGATTGCCCGGAAGTAGCTGACATCGCCCCGGTAACGCGGCGCGGAATAGGCGTCGCGCAATCGGATCGAATGTGCGGCCGCGTCGAGCAATCTGCCGAACCGATCGGCTCCGCACGAGGCCAATGGTTCCGGTAATCGTGCCAGCAGATCCGCTGCCGCCGCCGGATCGAAGTCCGCGGTGGTGCCGAGATCGCCGGGCCGGTCCCCGAGTAGACCACCGAGCAGGTCGGAGATCGGAATCGGTCCGGTGGGGGCGGCCTCATCGGCGAGGTAGCTGTCCATCACTCCCAGGAAGGTGATGTCATGTCCCGCGGTTTGTAACTGCACCCCGATCTCGTGTGCCAGTACGCCGCCGAACGACCAGCCGAGCAGCCGGTAGGGTCCGCTCGGCTGGACCGAGCGGATCAGGCCCACATAGAGGGATGCCCACTCCTCGATGGAACGGGGGAGTGCCGTGCCCGCCGTGAGGGCGGGCGATTGCAGCCCGTAGAGGGGGCGGTTCGGTCCGAGGTGGCCGGCCAGGCCCGCGAACGACCACGCGATTCCGGTGATGGGATGGATGCAGAACAGCGGCGTTCCGGAGCAGGCGGTGCGCAGCGGCAGCAACATATCGAACGCGCTGCGGTCCACCGCCGGCGTCCGGTGCCGGGTAAGGGCGCCGGCCGGGCCCCGGGTCGCGAGCAGATCGTCGAGGCGGCGCGCCAGGCCGGCCACGGTCGGAGATTCGGCGACGGTCCGAGCCGGTAGGTCGAGGGCCAGGGCGGAACCGAGCCGGATCGCCAGCTGTTCGGCCAGTAACGAATTGCCGCCGAGATCGAAGAAGTTCTCGTCCAGGCCGATGGCGACGGTCCGGTTCATCGGGGCGGAGGTGAGGCAGGCGCCCGGTGTTCGATAGGTCGGATCGCGGCGCAGCAGGACAGCGGCGAAACTGTCGGCCACCAGTCGTTCGCTCGAGGTGGCGGGCATCCGGAACCGGCGCGGGCAGGAGGCGGGCCGGATTGCTGTCATCGTGGCCGTCAATGCACTACCAACTCTCTGCCTGGACCGATCCGCACCGGCGCTGAAACGGGGGCTCTCGCCGACCGAAACACAACCGAATGTGCGGGTGGGACACTAGCGGACAAATGTCCCGTCCGGGGTTCCTGGATGCGGAATTCATCCGTGCAGACCTGGCCTGTTACCGATTGTTTGCGGCCTTCTGGAACGCGAATATTTAGCAAAAGTCCAGATAATCGGCCTGGACCACTGACCCATGCCTCATTACTAATGAGTTGTAGATCTCATTTTTAATAGCTCGCTATGGTTAACGTTTTCGGTATTCGCCGCTCGGATCGCCGGGCTCCACCGGCTCTCGTGCCATGAACGTGGCGGGCTCGGCGTCCGTGCTCCCGGAGGTCGGCGGATAAGGGCGGCCGGATTCGGCGGTGCATCCGGGTTGTCGGCGGTCGCGGCGGGTTCGCGGGATATTTGCCGACCGGTTGCTGTTCG
Organism: Nocardia sp. NPDC049935; assembly: GCF_055586645.1. NCBI lineage: Bacteria > Bacillati > Actinomycetota > Actinomycetes > Mycobacteriales > Nocardiaceae > Nocardia > Nocardia sp. NPDC049935. Next base: position 1,342,051 of record NZ_JBVJHV010000001.1, read on the forward strand.
GATGCGTGTACGGGTGCGTGCTGCGGCGCACCCCGCAGCGCCGCAGCCGTTGCACCCGTACACGCCGAAGCCCCTCCGGGCGGAGCGGCCCGGAATGGGGAGGCGGTGGGCGCCGGTGGTCCGGCGGCAACACGCAGGGGCGCAGAGCTCGTGCCGCTACGTGCGGTACGCGGCAGGTGTGACCGGCCGCGCGCCGGGGCTCCGTGCTCGCGAAAGAGCGGCGGCGACGCGGGTATGCGTCCGCCACCGTTCGACGACAGACTCTACGGGCCGGAGGTGGTCGCGCCGAGGGGCCGAAGCGACAGAATGCGATCTGTTTGCGACATGTTGTCGCGCACCGGCCCCGTTCCGGATCGGCTCCGGTACCCGCCCGGGTATCCCTACACTGTCCGCATGTCCGCTCGACGGCTGTTCGCCGTGATCGCTGTCCTTTTCGCCGTCGCCCTGGGTGGCTCCGCCTGTACCGTGACCGGTCCCGGCGCGCGCAGTGAATGCGAGGTCAGCGGTTGCACGGTGACATTCGACCGGGGCGTGGACGCCGAGATCAGCGTGCTCGGCGTGGATGTCCGGCTCACCGGGGTGCAGGGTGATCTCGTGACCTTGACCGTGGCCGGCCAGGAGGTCACGGTGCCCCGGGGCGAGACCGGGTCGGCCCAAGGCCTGGACCTCACGGTGCAGGAGGTCACCGAGGACCGGGTGGTGGTCCGTCTCTCCACCGGGCTCTGATCACCCCGCGCCGGGAGTTTCCGGCCAGCGGGGTTCGGCCCGGCCGTATCCCGCGGCCGGGTACGGATAGTCCGGGAACTCCGCCAGTGCCGGTGCGGCCGTGACCACTCGGTCGTGGGTGACCGTACAGCCGGGATCCGGTACGGCGGGGGCGGGATGGCCCGGGGTGCGCCCGCGCTCGGACAGCAGCCAGGTCGCGGTCCGGGCGAGTGCGGCCCGGACGTCGCGGCCCCGCCCGTCGCTCGTGCGGGCCGCGAGTGCGTCGACGATTCCGGCGGCGAGCAGGTATCCGGAGGCATGATCGAGCGCCTGGGCGGGCAGGGCGCCGGGGACCGATGATGCCCCTTCGATCACCGCGATCCCGGTGGCCGCCTGGACGATACTGTCGAATCCCCGCCGTCCGGCCCAGGGGCCGGTGAATCCCCAGGCGCTCACCCGGGCATGCACCAGGCCCGGTCGCCCGGTCAGTCCCAGCCGCTCGAGCGCCCCCGGCCGATAGCCGGTGACCAGGACATCGGCGGTGTCCAGCAGACTCTCCCACTGCGAGGTCGCGCTGCGCAGATCCAGCAGTGCGGATTTCTTGCCCTGGCAGGTATCGGTGTACTGCCACGGAATCTCGGGAAGATGCGGGGGATCGATACGCAGTACCTCGGCGCCCAGGAGCGCCAGCGCGCGGGTGGCGACGGGGCCCGCGATCACCCGGGTCAGATCGAGTACCCGGACCCCCTGGAGCGGCTGGTAGGGCGTGCCCGATATCGGCAACGTGTAGCGCCTGCGGTCGGAGCGTTCCACCACCGCCACCAACGGCCCGGCGGCGGCCGACCCGGCCTGGGGACAGGCCCGCCACTGGGTTTCGTCGCGCACCCGGACCGCGACCGCCCCGCGGGCCGCCGCCAGTTCCTCGAGGTCGGCGGCGCGGATCATCGCCATCTGCGCCTCGGCCTGTTCCACGGGGGCGTCGGCGGGCAGTTCGAGCGCCGCGAGCAAACTCGCCCGGTGGTGCGGATAGTTGGCGTGCGTGCGCACCCAGCCGTCGAAGGTCGGGAAGAAGCCGGAGAGGTCGGCGAAGGCGTCGATCGGCGCCCCGTCCATCCGTAGCAGGCGGTCGCTGGTGAACGACGCCGCGATCCGCCCCGGATCGAGCCGGTGCCGGATCGCGGCGGTATCGGTGACCTGCCGATACCGGTCGGTCGCCGCGATGAACGCCTGGACCGAGCCGGCGGCCAGGCCCCATACCGGCAAGGTGGCGGCCAGCAGGTTTCCGGGGTCGGGCCACTCCACCGGTGGCGATTCCTCGACACCGATACCGTCCTCGTAATCACGAACCAGCCGTGCGCCCACGTCCACGGCACCGAGCGTACTGGGCGCAACGGCCGGCGATCACCGAGTTACCGGTTGGCGCAGCGATTTTCATCACACTGTCACCAGGGCCGGGAAGCCGGTCAGGCGGCGCGGGCGGTGATCCGTCCGGGTCCGTGCCGGGTCCGCCACCACAGGCCGGCCCAGGAGACGAGCACACACGCCGCCACGAGTATGCGCACCTGAACGAGCATGCTCTCGGGATAGATCACGCCGGTCAGGTAGTGGTCGATGAAACCTTCCGGTGGCAGGCCCGCGACCCCGGCGCGTTCCCGGGCCCAGTTCTCGGCGTAGGTGAGCGGGCAGTCGTAGCCGACCAGAACCGTACCGAATCCCCATGCCGCGGCCAGGCCGTGCAGCCAGATGGTGCGAGGGAATCGCCACGCAAGGAAGCCTCCCACCACCACATAGCCGATGAACAGCAGATGCACGGCGGCGGTCAGATCGGCGAGCAGCCGGTACCACACCCTTCCAGGGTATGTCCTCGCCGCTCGCCCGGCATCCGAATTACCACGGCGACGGACGGTAATCCTTCAGGAAGCAGCCGTACAGATCCTCGCCCGCCTCGCCGCGGACCACGGGGTCGTAGACGCGGGCCGCGCCGTCCACCAGGTCCAGCGGGGCATGGAACCCCTCGTCGGCGAGCCGGATCTTGGTGTAATGCGGGCGCTCGTCGGTGATCCAGCCGGTGTCGACGGCGGTCATCAGGATTCCGTCGGCCTCGAACATCTCGGCCGAGCTGGTCCGGGTCAGCATATTGAGGGCGGCCTTGGCCATATTGGTATGCGGATGGCCCGGCCCTTTGTAGCCGCGGGAGAACTGCCCTTCCATGGCCGACACATTGACCACGTACTTGCGCCGGGCCGCGGCCGCGGCCAGGGCCGGACGGAGCCGGGAGACCAGGATGAACGGCGCCACCGAGTTGCACAGCTGGACTTCCAGGAGCTCGGTGGGATCGACCTCGCCCACGGTGTGCACCCAGCTGTTGGTGTGAGCGAGATCGGGCACCAGGCCCCCGGCGTCGATGGCGATTCCGCGGGCGATCCGGTCGGGTGTGGCCGAACCCGCCACCAGCGCCAATTCCGCGACCTCCGCGCCGGTCAGGGCCGGTGTCAGCGAGGCGGTGAGCGCGGTCGGATGGGCCTGGGTGGTCTGGCCGAAAGTCACCGTCTCGGGGAGCTCCCCGGCCGGTAGCGGGCCGGATTCGGCGGTGACCAGCGCGCTGTAGGACCCGGGGGAGCGGCGTACGGTCTGGGCCGCGTTGTTGATCAGGATATCGAGCGGGCCCCGGGCCGAGACATCATCGGTCAGCGCCACGACCTGGGCGGGGTCGCGCAGATCGATTCCGACTATGCGCAACCGGTGCAGCCACTCGGCGCTGTCGGGTTGCGCGGCGAAACGCCGGATCGCATCGTTGGGGAAGCGGGTGGTGATGGTGGTGTGCGCGCCGTCGCGCAGCAATCGCAACGCGATGTACATGCCGATCTTGGCGCGGCCGCCGGTCAGCAGGGCCCGCCGGCCGGAGAGATCCGTGCGGGCATCGCGGCGGTGGTGGCTCATCGCGGCGCATTCCGGGCACAGCTGGTGATAGAACGCGTCGACGCGGGTGTACTTCTCCTTGCAGATATAGCACCCGCGTGGCCGCAGCAGGGTGCCCGCGCTGGAACCGCGGGTGGCCGAGCTGATGGGAATCCCCGCTGTCTCGTCATCGATGCGGTTCGGCGATCCGGTGGCGGTCGCGGCGACCACCGCGCGATCGGCGGCCGATTTGGCCTGGCGCGCGGCGAGCCGGCGCTGCCGTTTGAGCTCCTTGAACATCCGGCCCACCGCGCGCTGCACGGTCACCGAATCCGGGTCGCCGGGGTCCAGCCGTCCCGCCTCGTCGAGGACACGCAGACAGGTGGCGAGGTCGTGGGGGTCGATGCTGGAGTCGGCCATCGGTAGCGGGAAATTCCTTCGTGAGCTGGGCAAGCGTGGTCACCATTGTGGCAAGTGCGGTGGGTGTCGCCGTAGCCGGGCCGTCCGGGGCGGCCGAGCCGGCCCGGCGCTTCGTTGACAATGCGCCAATAGTGCGGGACAGTCGTTCCGGACATCCGGCACTGTGAGGCCGGCCTGGGTGATCACGGAACAGAGGACGCGGATATGGCACGCCCCGCTTGGAGCGACGACGAGGTCGAGGCGGTACGGGAACTCGCCCGCAACTACTTCGAGAAGGAAGTGGTGCCGCACGAGGAGAAGTTCATCGAGCAGGGCCACCCGGACAAGGCGCTGTACCGGCGTGCCGGTGAACTCGGCCTGCTCTGCCCCGCGGTCTCCGAGGAGTTCGGTGGCGGCGGCGGGACCTTCGCCCACGAGGCCGCCATCATCGAAGAACAGGTGCGTGCCGGTGACGGCGCCCTCGGCATCCCCGTGCACAGCTCGATCATCGCGCCCTACCTGGCCGAATTCGGTTCCGACGAGCTGAAGAAACGGATCCTGCCCAAGGCGGGCAGCGGTGAGATGGTGCTGTCCATCGGGATGACCGAACCCGGCACCGGTTCGGATCTGCAGGCGATCAAGACCCGCGCGGTTCGCGAGGGCGACGAGTACGTGATCACCGGATCGAAGATCTTCATCTCCAACGGCTGGCTGTGCGACGGCATCATCATCGCCGCCAAAACCGATCCGGAGAAGGGCGCGGCCGGCGTATCGCTGCTGTTCGCCGAGGTCGGCGACGATACCCCCGGTTTCACCCGTGGCCGGATCCTGTCCAAGATCGGCGGTAAGGGCCAGGACACCGCGGAACTGTTCTTCGACGGCCTGCGGGTGCCCGCGGCGAACCTGCTGGGCGGCGCCGAGGGCCAGGGCTTCTATCAGATGATGCAGCTGCTGGCCCAGGAGCGGCTGGTCACCGCGATCATGGCGGTGGCGATGATGGAACGCGCGGTCGAGCTGACCGTCGAATACACCAAGGGCCGTGAGGCCTTCGGTAAACCGCTGTTCGCCATGCAGAACACCAAATTCGAACTCGCCGAATGCGCGACCATCGCCCGGACCAACCGGGTATTCCTCGACGACTGCATCACCCGGCACCTGCGCGGGGAACTGGATATCCAGTCGGCGGCCATGTCCAAGTACTGGTCGACCGATCAACTCGGTGTCGTCGTGGACCGCTGCCTGCAGTTGTTCGGCGGCTACGGCTATATGACGGAGTACCCCATCTCCCAGCTGTACACCGGCGCCCGGGTACTGCGGATCCTGGCCGGCAGCAACGAGGTGATGAAGGATCTCATCGCCCGTGGGCTCTGACCTCGACTCCTCGTCCGCCGGACCCGTCGCGAACGGGTCCGGCGGCGCCGGCGTGGCCGCACCCGCACGGCGGCGCCGGCTGGAACCCGATGAGCGGCGGGCCCAGATCCTGGCCCGCGCCATCGAGATGTTCGGTGAGCGCCCGTACGCCGCGGTCTCGACCGCCGAACTGGCGCAGCGCGCCGGGGTGGCCCGGGGCCTGATCAATCACTATTTCGGGAACAAGCGCGATCTGTACCTGGCCGTGGTGCGCCGGATGGTGACCCTGCCCCGCGCCGAGGAGTTCGCCGCCCCCGCCGGCAGCACCCGCGACCGGATCGACGCCAGTGTCCGGTGGCTGCTGGACACGATCTCCGAGCACGGCAGCACCTGGGTCAAGGTGACCAGTCACGAGGGCGTCGGCGACGATCCCGAAGTGCAGCAGATCCTGGACGCCGCCGACGACGCGGCCGCACAGCGGCTGCTGGCGATGATCGGACTCGCCGACGGCGCGGCGCACGACGAGCCGCGCCGCGCCATGGTGCGGGCGTTCGGCGGGCTGGTGAAGGTCGCCGGCCGCGAATGGCTCACCCGCGGCACGATGACTCGCGACCAGGTGCACGCGCTCCTGGTCGATATGCTCACGACCCTGGTCACCGAATCGCTGCCCCGGGTGCACGCCGAGCGCTGAGCCGGTTCCCGTGATGAGATATCACCGCGGGGCCGGGTGCACTTTCTGATCTGGAACACAGCTGTTTCGCGGGCCGGTCACGCCGATCCGGCATATCCTGCTACAGCGCCGGGCGAATCGATGAGTTCCGGGATTCGCGGGGCAGTTCGAAGGGATCGTGCATGGCAGACCAGCGGCGCTGGGCGATGGAGCGCTGGCCGGAAGTCACACCGGACCGGGACGAACCCGGGCCCGGCCGGGCGGGGCGGCGGGGTGAGAGCGAATACGAGGACTACGACGACCGGTACGACGAGCCGCCGGCCTACGACGCCCGCCCCCTGGTCAATCCGTACGCGATCGTGGCCCTGGTCGCCGCGCTGCTGCTGCTGTTCCCGGTGGCGATCGTCTTCGGACTGCTCGCGTTCGGCCATCCGCGCGGGCGTCTCATGGCGTTCTTCGCGGTACTGCTGGGGCTTGCCGAGGTCGCACTGCTCGCGGCGTTGGTCCTCACACCCGGCCGCGACGTTCCGGACGTGCTGTCCCGAATCGGCGGCACGCTGGGCGACACGACCTCTACCGCCTCCGCTCCTTCCTCGGAGCCGGTGACGGCCACCGTGCCAACGGCAGCTCCGACCGGCGCCACGCCCACCTCACGGGCGGCCACCGAATCAGGACCTGCCGCACCCGCCGCCGAGCGCGGCACCCCCTGCCCGGAGCCGGCGCTGGTGGGTGCGGGCGCCGACGGCAGCACCCTGCTGTGCCTGACCGACGCCGCCTCGGTGACCGGATACGAATGGTCGGGGCCGTTCCGGGTCGCCGACGGGGAGGGGGAGGAGGGGGCGCGCTGTGGTGCCGACGCGTCCACCACCGCCCGCACCGCCGATGGTTACGCGCTGGTCTGCGAGAACGGGAACTGGGCGTTATGGGTGTCGTGACGCGAGGCGTCCGGCGCGCGCCCGGCGGTTCTCACTCCGCCGGATCGGGTTTACGCGCGCGGCTCGGCTGAACCCGGGGCGGTTCGTTGGGCATCTTCGGATACTGCGGCGGCCAGGGCGCGTCCATGAGCCCGGCGGCCATATCGCGCTCCGACATCTCCAGCAGCGGTGCGAGGGACTGCGGCGCGCGGACCTCCCACGGGTCGCCGGATTCGTCCAGGCGCCCGGGAACGGTGGCGAGGGTGAGCTCCTCGGGAACGACGGTATCGAGCTCGTCCCAGGTCAGCGGTGTGGACACCTGCGCGCCGACCTTGGGTCGCACGCACCACGCGCCGAAAACGGTTTTGTGCGGGGCATTCTGGTTGTAGTCCACGAAAACCCGGCGTCCGCGTTCCTCTTTCCACCAGTGCGCGGTGATGTCCTCCGGGAACCGGCGCTCCAGTTCCCGGGCCAGCGCCACGGCGGCGGCCCGCACCTGATACCCGTCCCAGCGCGGTTCGAGCGCGATATAGAGATGCAGGCCGCGTGAGCCGGAGGTCTTCACCCACGATTCGATTCCCAGCTCGGCACACAGGTCGCGGGTGCGCAGGGCGGCGGTGCGCAATTCGTCGAAGCCGATCCCGGGGGACGGGTCGAGGTCGACACGCAGCTCATCGGCGACCGTGAGGTCGGATACCTTGTTCGGCCAGACGTGGAAGCCGAGGCAGCCCTGGTTCACGGCCCACAGGACATGGGCGAGATCGTGGGCGACCAGCGCGTCGCTGGTGGTGCCGTTCGGTGTGGACACCTCGACCGTGTGCAGCCAGTCCGGCGCGGATTTCGGCACCCGCTTCTGGAACCAGGATTTGCCCGACGCGCCGTCGGGATACCGTTCCAATAGCAGCGGCCGGCCGCCGTTGACCCGCAGGAACGCCGCACCGACCCGCTGGTAGTAGCGCACGAGATCGAGTTTCGTCTCGCCGCGGCGGGTGAAATACACCTTGCCGGGATTGCTGATGGTCAGGACCCGCCCGGAGACCTCGATATCGATGGATTCGCTCATTTCGACACCGGATCACCGAAGATCTCACGCAGTTCCGCCGGCGCGACCTCCTCGAGCTGCGCGTAGGTACACGATTCGGGAGTGCGGTCGGCGCGGAAACGGACCAGCCGGCCACCGTGACGGAAGCGGCCGGACTGCACATGCTCGTAGCGCACCTCGGCCACCAACTCGGTGCGCAGCGGCTCCCAGGACAGATCCTTGCCCCCGCTCCAGCGGCTCACCCCACCCGGCATGGACCCGCCCGAGGCGGCCTGGGCGGCGGCATCGGCCCAGTCGCGCCACGGATGATTCGCCAGCGCGCCCTCCCGCAGCGGTGCGAGTTCCCCGACCAGCTCCCGGCGCCGTGCCGCGGTGAAACTACTGGCGACCCCGACATGATGCAGGCCGCCCTCGTCATCGAACAGGCCCAGCAGCAGCGAACCGACACCCTCGCCGTCCTTGTGCCAGCGGAATCCCGCGACCACGCAATCGGCGGTGCGCTCGTGTTTGACCTTCAGCATCACCCGTTTGTTCTGCTGGTAGGGCTGATCGTCGGCCTTGACCATCACACCGTCGAATCCGGCGCCCTCGAAGCGGGTGAACCAGTCCCGGGCGATCTCCGGATCACCGGTGAGCGGGGTGAGATGCACCCGTCCGGGGTTCGTGCCGAGAACGGACTCCAGCAGGGCCCGGCGCTCGGTGAACGGCCGGTCGGTGAGATCGCGGTCGTCCACTGCCAGCAGATCGAAAGCGACGAAACTCGCCGGGGTCTCGACCGCGAGTTTGGCGACCCGGGACGCCGCCGGATGCAACCGCTGCTGCAGGACGTCGAAATCCAGCCCGTTCCCGGTGACGACGACGATTTCGCCGTCCACCACGCACCGGGCCGGCAGTGCCTCCCGCAGCAACTCGGCGACCTCGGGGAAGTACCGGGTGAGTGGGCGATCGTTACGCGAACCCAGTTCCACCTCCGCGCCGTCGCGGAAGACCACGCAGCGGAAACCGTCCCATTTGGGTTCGTAGCTCAGCCCGGGCCCGGGTGGTATCTCGGGCGCGGATTTGGCCAGCATGGGCCGGACGGGTGGCATCACCGGTAGATCCACACGATCCTCCTCGGGTCGATCCTCACCCGTATCGACGCCGCGGCCGGCGCCGATTCATCGCGTCCGATGATAGGAGTTCGCACCGGCGCCGCGGTGGATCCGCCGCACTATTCGTCGATCCAGCCCTGTTCGAGCGCGAGATCGGTGAGCCGTTCCCGGATGACGACGATCTCACCGGCGGTGAGCGCCGGGGAGGCGTCGAGCAGCAGTTCGGTGACCAGCCGGAGGTGCTCCTCCGCGGTCAGCCGCGGCCCCGCGCCCACCGGGGCCGCGGGGCGGGTGGCGTGCCCGCGGGGCGACCGGAGATTGATCGCCTTCGGGCCACGATCACCCTCGGTGACCTCGAATTCGAACACCCGGCCCTGCCGCAGTTCACCCTCGCCCAGGCCGATATCGTTGACGTGGACGAATACATCCGGGCCCCCGTCCTCGGGACGGATGAAACCGAATCCACGCGATCCGTCGAACGACACCAATTTCCCGCTGGCCACCACACCGCTCCTCGCCACAGTTACCGGCTACCTTATCTCCGGTTTTTCCGCGTCGTCGGTCGAAAGCGCCTTTTGCAGCGAGTTGAACACGGTGAGCCCCTGCCCGACCATCCCGTTGAGGAGTTCACCGACGCCGTCCGGGCCGTTCAGCACGGTCAGGTTGGCATTGGAGAGTCCGCGCGCGGCCTGTTCCACGATGAGGGGCAACTGTTCGATCAGCAGCTGATCGAGCGCGATCCGGTTGTGCGAGGCCGCCGCCTCGGCCTGGATCCGGGTACGCGTCGCCTCCGCCTCGGCCAGGATCAGTACCCGTTCGGCCTCGGCCTGGGCGGGTTTGACAACCTCGGCCTGCAACTGCTGTTCCCGCAGTTCGGCTTCCTTGACGGCCTGGGCGGCCTGGGCGCCGAGCACCTCCTGCTGGGCCAGCGCCGCCGCCAGCGGGCCGGCCGCGGCCGCCTCGGCCTGCGCCTTGTCGATATCGCGCTGGTACCCCGCCTTGAGGATCGCGGTTTCCCGCGAGTACTCGGCCTGTTTGCGCAGCGATTCCTGTTCGGCCTCGGCCGAGCGCTGGGCGGCCTGGGATTCGGCGATCTGGGCGTCGCGCTGTACCGCGGCGTTGTGCGGGGCGGCGAGCGCGGTGATGTATCCGAGGTTGCCGTCGTCGATGGACTGGATCTGGAACGAATCGACCCAGAGCCCGATATTGCTCATCTCCACCTTGGACGCGACCAGCACCTCGTCGGCCAGGCGCTGACGCTCGCGGATGATCTCCTCCACGGTCATGGACCCGACGATGGAGCGCAGATGGCCGGAGAAGATCCGCCCGGTCAGTACCGACATCTCCTGCTCCTGTTCGGACAGGAAACGCTGGGCGGCATTGACGATCGAGGCGGTGTCGTTGGCGACCTTGAAAGCGATCACCGCCCGGACCTGCAGGACGATGGCCTGTTTGGTGACACAGCGTTCGGAGATCTCGGCCTCGAACATGGCCAGTGAGAGATACCGGACCTTGCGGAAGAACGGCATCACCCAGGTGCCGCGGCCGATGATCACCCGGAAGGGGGTGGCATCGCTGCTCTTGGCGCCGCTGACCAGCATCGCCTCATCGGGATCCGGTACGTGATAGCCCAGCACGTCTGACTCCTCGCGTCGTATTTCGCTACGGTGCCGGGTCCGGGGCGAGAGGTATCCAGGGCACCACCTCGGCGATACGCCCGGAATCGACAGCGATGATCAGCACGGTGCTACCTGCCGGAATGGCTTCGGCGGCGCGTGCGATATACCCCTCGGTTCCCCCTCGAACGGCCACCAGGACCTCACCCAGCGTCCCGGGGCCGCGGATCGGCGAGGTCAGCTTACCGGTCGACCCGACGACTTCGTCCCGCAATTGTCCCGAACCTCCTTGCCGGACCCCGGATTCCGTTCGGTGCCGCGTCCGGAAGCCTACTGATACAGGGTGCGATACGCGCTGAGCATGGCGATCAGATGATCGACGATCTCGTCGCGGGTGGCGCGCAGCGAACCGTTGAGCCAGGCCGAGAACATACCCGCGTTGCCGCTGGCCATCGTCACCGCCGCCAGCCGCCGCCGGACCGGATCGTCGATTCGGGTGAACAGATGGTCCTGGATCAGGCGGGTGAAGGCGGGCATCACCGAGATGGTGGTCTGGCCGAGCCCGGTGCTGGAATAGGGCTCCACCAGGAACAGCCGGGATTTACGCGGATCCTCGAGAACCTTGTCCACCAGTGCTTCCGACAGCGCCCGGTCGCGGGAGGAATCGTCGGCGACCGCGAAAGCCGTCATCGGCTCCAGGAAATCGTCGGCGATCTGGCGGTAGAGCACGTCGAGGAGTTCGTCACGGCTGGCGAAACTCTCGTAGAAATAGCGGTCGGTGAGGTTGGCCCGGCGGCAGACCGCGCGCATGGTCACCCCGGCCGCTCCGGCCTCGCCGATCAGATCCAGCGCGGCCTCGAGCAGCGCGGTGCGCCGTGCCTGCTTGCGCTCCGAAAGCGTGGTGCCACCCCAGATCCGGGGTCCGCTGTCGTCCGATCGCTCATCCGCATGCACCCGTCCACAGTAGTGGGCAGGTGGGACGGCGGCCGGAGGGTGGTCGGTGACCGGCCGTGGCAGTGGTCCGGCGATCAGTTGCCCGGTGCCGGCCGGGCGATCAACACCGCCCGGCGGTTGTCCAGGTCGACGCGGGTTCGTGGCGGCGCGCCATCGGATTCTTCGTCGCGGAGCATGGTCCGGGCGGCACGGTGGTCGAGTTCGTCGCGTTTGGTGCCGTACCAGAAAGCGGTGAGCTCCTCGACGCCGGCGGCCGCGAGCCGCGCCTGCCGATCGGTGTGGGCCCGGCCGCGGGCCGACGGGAACCGCGCGTGGACCCAGCGGATCGCGATGGCCGCACCCAGCACGAACATGAGAGCGGGTGCACCGAGGAAAAGGATTTCCACGCTCTCAGGGTAGCGCCGCCGTGGGGGCGGCGGGGTCTCGTAGCAGGTGACTATCGTGAACCGCATGGTCGTGCTCGCTGTCGCGCTCTTCACGGTCTTCGCCGTGACGACCGGTTTCGTCGTCACCGGCGCCGCCCTGACCACCGTGGACCGGCCGGTCCACACCGCGGTTCTCGGGTGGCGCAGCGAACCGCTCACCACCGCGGCCACCGTGATCACGCACGCGGGTGGGTCCGTCGCGATGTGGGTGCTGGCCCTGCTGGTGTGCGGGTTGCTCCTGCGACGGGGCGATACGGCCGGCTTCGCGCTGGTGGCGGGAGTCGGTGCGGCCTCGGCGGTGCTGATTCCGGTGACGAAGCAGCTGGTCGGCCGATCACGCCCGCCCGCGGCCGATCGCCTGGTCACGGTCGCGGACCCGTCGTTCCCCTCCGGTCACAGCACCGGCTCGGCGGCGGTGGTCGGCGTGCTGGCGGCCCTGTGCTGGTTGCGGGTCCAGCGCCGGGTCGTGGCCCGGGTGGTGGCGATTCTCGCGGCGGTATTCGTGATCCTGGTCGGGCTCTCCCGGGTATATCTGGGTGTGCACTGGCCCACCGATGTGCTCGCGGGCTGGGCGCTCGGCGGGTTGCTGGTGGTGCTCGGGCTGCTGGTTCGGGCGCGAGGCGGCCGCGGGCGACATCGCTATCCCGGCCGCCCCGCCGGCGGAGCGGGTGTGTCCCGCCCGGCCGCGGCGGGGTCCGCCCGCGGCTGATCGGTCAGCCGCCCCGCTCCAGGGGATACCCCGCCGCTCGCCAGCCCGCGATACCACCGTCCAGGCTGTAGGCGGTATGGCCGGTGGTGCGAGCGGAGGCGGTGAAGCGCCGCGAGATATCGCCGGTGGGGCAGGTGAACACCACCGGATACGCGCGGGAGAACGGGGTGCCGTGGACGAACAGTTCGGTGAGCCGGTCGTCGGGGATATTGACGGCGCCCGGGATATGGGCGACCCGGTAGGCCATCGCGCCACGGGTGTCGACGACCACCGGCCGGTCGGCGTCGGTCATCGCCGACAACTCGGCCGGTGTCAGTGCGGGGGCGGCGGCGATATCGGCGTCCGGCGGCCGGTGGGATTCGGCGGCCTGCCCGAACAGGTCCGGGCGCCGCTGCTTGATATAGGACAGGTACGGCTCGAGCCGGTCACAGACGATGATCACCGCGACCACGGGTTCGTCCGTGGGGCGGCCGGGACGGGACAGCACGCGGCGGGCGGCGGCGTAGGCGGCGCCGCTGGTGGGTCCGGCGAGCACGCCGTATCCGGTGGCCAGCTCCAGGGTGGACTCGATGGCCGGACCGGATTCGACGGTGACGATCTCGTCGTAGAAATCCGGCCGGAACAGGCCCACCTCCCACATTTCGCGTTCCGAGCGGATTCCGGGGATGAAATCGGCGCGTTCGGATACCACCGCGACGGTGCGCAGTGCGGGATGGTGGGTGCGCAGATAGCTGCCCGCGCCGCGGCTGGACCCGGTGGTGCCCAGGCCGCCGAACAGATAGTCGAGCCGGGTGATCCCCGCGGCGGTGAGATCGTCGTGGATCTCCCGGCCGGTCCCGTCGTGATGGGCCGCGATGTTCTTCTCGCTCGTGTACTGCGACAGATGCCGGAACCGGTCGGGTTCGGCCGCCACGGCCGCGTCGATCGCGGAGTAGACGTCGTTGGGTGTGGTGGGGTCGGGGCATTCGGAGAGACCGGGCAGTTCGACGATATCGGTGCCGAAAAGCCGCAGCAGATCACGGACCTCCCCGACCTTGATCCGGTTGGTCATCGCCCGCAGCCCGATACCGTGGACGGCGCCCAGGATCCGCAGGGCCTTGGCGGTGTTGCCGCTGGACGCCTCGATCAGCGTCCGCCGTTCGGCACGCAGGGTGGTGAGTTCGTCGCGCAGCATCGCCCAGGCGACCCGGTCCTTGACCGAGCCGAACGGGTTGTGCGACTCCAGTTTGGCGTACAACTCGACGCCCTCGAGCCGGTGGACGGCGGGGTCGAGGCGGAGCAGGGGAGTATCACCGATCAACTCGGTGATGTGCTGATGGATCGTCACGAAACCTCGGTGGGTCCGGTACCGGCAGGTCGTGCGGGCGGCCGGTAGTCCGCGTCGGGTGTCGCCCGGAAACCGCCGTCCGCCTCCTCGACCGCCACCCTGTCCGGTACGCGGTGCATGGCGGCCGACGTCGCGGACAGATCCATGTTGTAGCCGGCGGTATTGGGGAACACGACCAGATCGCCGGGACGCGGCCGCCACGGCAGCCACACGGTACGGGTGGTGACCAGATCGCGTTCCAGGCACAGCCGCCCGGCCAGGAAAACCGGAGTGGGATCGGCGGCCGGAGCGGGATCCGGGCCGGGTAGCAGCAGCGGATCGACCATGACCTCCTGATCGGCCGGTGTCACGGTATCGCGGCCGAGGTCGAGATGGGCGAGCAGGCTGCCGTCGGCGGCCTCTTTCACGAACTCCACCCCGGCCACGGTGATCCCGGCGTGATCGGCGAGCGCTTTACCCGGTTCGAGCCAGATATCGACCATATTGTCCGCGGCGACCCGGGCGAACGCACGCCCGCCCTGGCCCTCCAGCGGCGCCGCGAGTATCTCGGCGAGCATCTCCGCGGCCGCGGCCGTATTGGCGTACTTGTGGAAGACCGGAGTACCCCGCACACCGGCCGCGTCCACCTGGTAGCCGAAGGTGCCCGAACCCCACGCCATCCGGGGACCGCGGCCCGCCAGTGATTCGCGCAGCCGGTGGGTGTAGTCGTCGAAGCGGGCGGCGTCGCCGGTGAAGACCTGGCGCAACCCGCCGCCGATATCGAGGACGGAGGGCATCAGATCGTGTGCGAAAGCCTGTTCCAACAGGAACAGGCAGGTGTCCACGGCCCGTACCCGTTCCGCGATATCCGCGGTGTCGAGGTGGAATCCGAGCCCGCGGAACGTCAGCCGGTCGCGGTGCCCGGCGAGCACCTCGAGCGCCCGGTTCACCGCCGGTACCGGGATCCCGAACCGGCTCGGCTGTGATCCGGTGAACCCACTCACCCGCAGCAGCACCGGAACCGGTGCCGTGGGCCCGGCCAGCCGGGCCAGTGTTTCGAGTTCCCACTGGTTGTCGACATTGACCGTCACCCCGGTACCGGCGAGGACACGCAGGAAGGATTCACCCTTCGGCCCGGTCACCTCGATCGCGGAATCGGCGAAACCGGCCGCCCGCGCGGAGTCCAGCTCTCCGGGCGAGGCCACATCCACGGCGATACCCCGGGCAGCGGCGGTCCGTACCAGGGCATGGGAGCGATTGACCTTGTGCGCGTAGCAGATCCGGTACCCGGCGGGCGTCGTATCCAGAACGGACCGGAGCCGGTCCACATTGGCGGCGAATACCTCGGGGAACACCAGATGCAGCGGGGTGCCGAATCGCCGGACCACCCGGCCGAGCGCGGCGCGATCGTCGAGGAAGCGGCGCACGAGCGGATCCCAGCGCGCGGGTAGTGCCGGTGGCGCACCGGCCGGGGCCGCGGGGCCGGTCATTCCCGCGGATCCATCCGCGCCGCCTCCGGCGCTTCGCCTACCGGGTTGTAGCCGCCGTCGCGCAATGCCTCGAACGCACGAACACGGTTGCGTGGGCTGCGGAATTCCGCGACCACCCGTTTGCTGTCGAGATCGATATCGGCGACCTCGACACCCATGGACTCCAGCACACCGCCGATGGTGCGGACACAGTGCTTACACGTCATATCCGGGACGTAGAAGACCCGGTCCTCGGCCTGTACCGGGATATCGTCGGCCGCCTCGGGTCCCGTAGGCGCGGCCGTCACCTCGCACCGGACGGCCAGATCCGCGAAAACATCGACGAGCCGCCCGACCACGACCGGCAGAACGCTGAAATTCCCGCCGTCCACCCGGTGGGCGGCGGCAGCGAGACAGGAGGGACGCTCACCGGGCGCCAGCAGCGCGTACTGGCGGGAGATCAGATCCAGCTCGTCGTGATAGTGGGCGATGGCCTCGGTGATACTCATGCCCTCGTCGGTCGTGGCCCGGCGCATGACTCGATGCGCGTCGCCGATGGTGGCGTCCTTCATGGCCCGCAGCGTCGTGAGGGTCCGGTCCGGGTAGTGGATCGAGCCGTCCGGCCGCGCCGTCAGCCGCACCGGGATCATGCCGCGTCGGTAGGTGGAGGCCTGCAGTTCCCAGAACCAGCGGGTGGCGACGGCGGCGAACAGATGGGAGTCGCGCATCCCGCGGGCGAATTCCACGGCCGTGCGATACGGAGTCTGGGAGGACAGCAACGCGTGCTGCGCGAGTGCCCGTCCGGCCGACTCGATACCGACCCGGAAGATATCGATCGGGTCGTGGTCGGTGGTGGTCGCCTCGAGCACACCGCGGGCCGCGGGGGTCAGCGCCGAGATCCGGTCGCCCAGCCCGGTGCCCGACCCGAGTTCCTGCCAGAGCGTGAGCACCGACTCCCGGACGGCGATCGGCACCACCGGGCCCAGGCCGTCGTCCCGGTAGAACCCGGTGTTCGGGATTCCGGCGCTGTCGATCCAGGTCATCCGATGGGTGGCGGAGGTGACCTCGTCCGCGCGGCACGGGCGCATGAACCGTTCCAGATACAGGCGTTGCGAGTAGGTCAGGTGCGTGCCCGGTTCCGGACGCAGCGCGGTGCCGGTGTAGACGAATGTTCCGCCACGGGGTGGTCGTGGCGGGGTGGCGAAGAGCCCGGGGCGGGCGAGTTCGGCCAGGATCCGCGACGCGCCGCGCCGGTCGTAGTGCGCGGCCCCGAGGTCCGCGTGGGTATCGGTCTCGGCGGTCATAACAGCTCCTCGGCCAGAATCCGGATCCGGTCGACGAAACGGTCGATATCGTCGAGACCGGTGTAGACATGGGTGCTGACGCGCACCGATTCGCGGTCCGTGGCGGACTGCGGAACGCAGTGCGTGCCGGTGCGGACCAGGAAGCCGTATTCCGCGAGAACGAAGCCCAGGTCGGCGGCCGAGATACCGTCCAGGGTGAAGGAGACGATGCCGTACCCGGTGCCGTCGTTCGCCCGGGCCGGTCCGGGAAGGAAGCGCAGACCCGGTATCGGCCGCAGCCCGGCGATCAACCGCAGCGTGAGGGCCCGGTTGTGCGCCGCGATCGCGGACATCCCGTACGACTCCAGGACCCCGAGCGCGGTACCCAGCGCGAGGATGCCCGGAATATTCGGGGTCCCGCCCTCGAGGAGGCCGGGCATCCGGCCCGCCTCGAATCCGCGGGCGGTCAGGACGGCGCCGGTGCCGCCACCGGGAAGAAAGGGCCGCAGGCCGGAATGCACCCGGCGCCGGCAGTAGAGCACGCCGGTCCCGGGGGCGGCGAACATCTTGTGGGCGGCGAAGACCGCGAAATCCGCGCCGAGCGCGGTGACATCCACCGGGAGGTGCCCACCGCTCTGGCTACAGTCGAAGCAGCGCAGCACCCGTTCGGGAATCCGGTCCTCGATCTCGGTGAGGGTGTTCACGGCGCCGAACACATGATGCAGATGCGTGACGGCCAGCAGCCGGGTGCGTGGGCTCAGTTTCCCGGCGATATCGGCGGTATCGGCGCGTCCGTCCGATGCGGTCCGGTAGGGCACCAGGTCTATCCGCCGCCCGAATCGGGCGAGGGTGTCACGCAGCAGGTACCAGGGATGGACGTTGGCGGCGTGATCGACCGGGCTGTAGAGGATCTCGTCACCGTCGTCGAGCGCGGTGAGCCCCCAGGACCAGGCCACGGCGTTGAGCGCGGCGGTGGCGCCGCCGGTGAAGACGATCTCGTCGTCGTACGCGGCGCCGACGAACCGCGCGGTGCGGGTCCGGACCGCGGCGATCCGCTGGGTGAGCGCGGTGGCCCAGGGGTAGGTGCCGCGCGCGGCGTTGGCCGTGGCGACGGTGTGATACTCGCGCACCGTATCGATCACCGGCACGGGTTTCTGGGTGGTCGCCGCGCTGTCGAGGTAGGTTTCCGCGCTGTCGGCCAGCGCGGGGAAGGCGGCGCGGACGGCTGCGGGCAGCACACCGGACGCGGTGCGCGGATCGCTGGCCGGCGATCTGTGATCCGGCGGGTGCAGGGCCGATCCCATCGTGATCATTCCTTCCGCCGAACTGCCCGGGCTGCGAACAACGATACCCATCTCCGAAACTGTGGCCCAGTAGCTTTGGCGTGCACAGGGTTTCGCGCGCGTTCGCGCGGCCGGCCCGGGATCTCCGGAATTGTCGGCGCCTCACGTTAGGGTGCCGGTATGCCCCTCACTGCGGAAGAACGTCAGTCCTTTCTGGCCGAACCCCATATCGGCGCGTTGTCGGTGAGCGCGGGGCCGGATCGCGGCCCGCTCACGGTCCCCATCTGGTATCAGTACGTGCCGGGAGGCGAGCTGTGGGTCCTCACCGGGCCGGAATCGGAGAAGATGCGCCGGATCCGGGCCGCGGGCCGGTTCAGCCTGATGGTGGAGCGGGTCGAGCCGACAGTGCGCTATGTGAGCGTCGAGGGCCCGGTGACCCGGGTCGAACCGCTCACCGACACGGTGCACCGTGCGATGGTCGCCCGTTATCTGCCCGCCGAGCGGGTCGACGGGTATCTGGCCTTCGCCGCTGCCGAACTCGGTGAGCACGTGGTGGTCTCGATGCGGCCCCAACGCTGGTTGTCCGCCGATCTCGGCTGAGGATCAGTAGCCACCCTGCAGATACTCGACGAGCTGTTCACGTTCGGTCGTGAGTTCGGACAGGGCGCTCTTGACGACATCGCCGATACTCACGATGCCGGCCAGTCGGCCTTCCTCGTCGACCACGGGGAGATGGCGGACCCGGTGCTCGGTCATGATTCCGCGCAACCCGTCGACTTCGTCGTCGGGCCCGCAGGTACGGACCTCGGTGCTCATCACCTCCGCGACCGGGAAGTCCAGCAGCCGGGCGCCGTCGCGGAGCAGGGCCCGGACGATATCGCGTTCGGTGATGATTCCGCTGATCCGGCTCCCGTCCGGGGAAACCACGGCGGCCCCGATGTTGTGTTCGGTCAGGAGTGCGAGCAGGGCGCGGATATCGGCCTCGGGCCGAATGGTCGCGACGGCGCTGCCCTTGGTGCGGAGGATCTCGGCTATTCGCATGGTTACCATCCACATGAGCGCGGGATTCCAGAATCTCGCGTCCGGTGATCGAAAGCCAGCACGGATCGGTATCGGGTGGTGGTGACGGCCCGTGACGGCCGGCTATTCGTCGTCGAGCCCCGCCGAGAGGTAGGCGGCGGCGGCCAGCCACTGCCGGCATTGTGGCCCGTGTACATCGTGGACGTGCAGGATTTCCCGGGCCTGGCGGTAGGTCAGTACGGGTGGTTCGGCGCTGCAATCGCTGCCCGCCTCGGCGGCGGCGTAATGGCGCAGCTGTTCCGGGTGGAGGCCCAGCGAATGGGCACCGGTGGCGCTGCCGACCGCGTTCCGGTGGGGACTTCGGAATGGCTGGATCATTCGGTTGCCCCTCACGTGCGATGTTGCGGAGGCGATCCACCCGACCTTCGAACCGGCCGGAAAATGCTGCGTATCGCCCCTCTGGGTGGCACGAGTCTAAGGCGGCGTTACTTACAAATGCAAGTACATCTGCAAACAACATTCGAAAATTCCGGGCGCCCGGGGCGGTGTCTCCGATACGCGACGACCGCTGGGGCGCTGCGCTTCCCGGCCCCGTGGGAGGCCGGGCGGCGTCGTGGGCGACCCGGATTCAGGGCTTTCGCGCCACCGCGCCATAGGCGGAAACCGGGCGGGGTGTGCCGGAGTCCCCGGCGTCGGGCCGCCACTGAGTGAGGGGCACGAATCCCGGGGCCTCGAGTGTGAGGCCCTCGAAGGCGGCGCGGATCTCGGCCCGCGGCCGTGGTGTGTAGGGCGCGCCGCCGGTATCGGTGTAGTTCGCGCACAGCTGCACGTAGGCGGCGCTGTCGTCGGTGCCGTCCCAGAGAACCAGATAGCTTCCCGGCGGGGTGGCGTCGAGGATCGTGCCGACGATCCCGCGCATCTCCGCTGCCGAGGACATATGCCCGAGGACACCCATGAACATGACCGCCAGCGGTCTGGTGAAGTTCAGGACGTGGCGTGCGTCGGCGACGACGAGTTCGGGGTTGCGGTAGTCGGCGTCGATGTAGGTGGTCATGCCTTCGTCGGTGGTGCCCGCCAGCAGGGTGCGGGCGTGCGCGAGCACCAGGGGGTCGTTGTCGAGGTAGACGATCCGGGAATCGGGCGCCACCGACTGGGCCACCTGGTGGGTGTTCTGCGCGGTGGGCAGTCCGGCGCCGATATCGAGGAACTGGCGAATTCCCTTCTTCGCCGCGAGAAATCGCACCGTGCGGATCAGGAACCGCCGGGATTCGACCGCCATCGTGGTGATGCCGGGATCCACCGCGAGGCCGGCATCACCGGCGAGGCGATCCGCCTCGAAGTAGTCGTCGCCGCCCATCCAGTAGTTCCAGATGCGCGCGGAGTGCGGGATATCGGTCCGGATCCCGGGCCGGTGGTCGTCGGACATGGCGAACTCCTCGGCGTGACATGTGTTCGGAAAACGTGCCGGACGCGGCCGGAGGCGAACCCCGGGCGGGAATCGAAGTCTCACTGCGACAGTACAAGACCGGTCGCTGTGGAAGTCGAATCCGGCGCGGCCGCGGCCGGATTCCGTTGTGCTCCAACGCTCGAACGGCAGTGCGGCGACAGCGCTCGGGCAGTGTCCGGGGGCTGTGGGCGCACCCCGGCGAACTTCGTGCTATCGTCCTGATGTCGGTGCAGATGCAAGAACACCTGCGAGTGCATCTGTAAGGACCGGCGGTATGCGACAGTGGCGTCAGCGACCATGAGCAAGGAGTGGGTCCTATGTCGGAAGTAATCAATCAGGTGATCGGGAGCTGGAGGAAGAGCACCTTCAGTAATCCGAGCGGGAACTGTGTCGAGTTCGCGGAGGCGGCCAACAATCTGGTGGCTGTGCGTAATTCACGATTCCCCGATGGTGGCGTACTCTTCTATACCCGTCCGGAGATCGAAGCCTTTCTCCAGGGAGCGAAAGCGGGAGAGTTCGACGATCTGGCGGGCTGAGAGGTAGCATGGGCCGTCGGCGTGGTGCGTCCTGGGCTGATGAGGTGCGCACCGTGGGTTAACCCGAAAGCGGAGACGACTCCATGATGGCAGAGCCCGAGAAGCGTGGCAGCGTACAACCCGTTGATGCGGAACGCGGCCCCACGGTTCTACGCATCGCCCTGGGCGGCCAGTTACGAAAACTGCGCGAGAGCAAGAAGATAACGAGAGAAGCCGCGGGTGACGCCATCCGCGGTTCCCATGCGAAGATCAGCCGGCTCGAGCTGGGCCGGACCAGCTTCAAAGAGCGTGATATCCGGGATCTGCTGACGCTGTACGGCGTCACCGATACCGAGGAGCGCGAGCGATTCCTCGATCTCGCGCGTAAGGCCAACGAACCGGGATGGTGGCATCGCTTCGGCGATCTGCTGCCGTCCTGGTTCGGCACCTATCTGGGTCTCGAACAGGCCGCGAGCAAAATCCGTACCTACGAATCGCATCTGGTGCCGGGTCTGCTGCAGACGCCGGATTACGCCCGCGCGGTGGTCACGCTGGGTTACGAGGATTCCGATACCGATCGCCGGGTGGCCTTCCGGCAGCGCCGGCAGGAAATACTGCACCGCGGCGATCCGCCGGTGGTCTGGGCGGTTATCGATGAGGCGGCGCTGCACCGGCCGGTCGGTGGGTCCGCGGTACACCGGGCGCAGCTCGAGCATCTGCTGGAACTGACCCGCCTGCCCAATGTCACCATTCAGGTGGTGCCGTTCTCGGCGGGTGAACATCCCGCCGCGGGAAGTTCTTTCACCATTCTGCGTTTCGCGGAGACCGAGCTGCCGGATATCGTCTACCTGGAACAATTGACGAGTGCGCTGTATCTGGACCGGCGCGAGGATCTGGCGCTGTACCTGTCGGTGATGGACCGGTTGAGTGTTCAGGCGGCTACTCCGGAGCGGTCACGGAATATCATCGCGCAGTACATCGAGGGGCTGTAGCGGAAGGGCCGGGCGGCCGGATACCGGCCGTCATCCGGGCGGGGTGATGGACCCCGCGGAAAGTAAGTATTCGCAGAACAACCGCCTCGGCGCCGAGATCGCCGAGGCGGAAATTCTCGGGTCGTCAGGCCCGGATAAAGGTCGAGGCCACCCGCCAGAAGGTATCCGGCCGCAGTGTCCCGAAGTCCCAGTCGTCGGCCAGGGCGTGCACCGTGGAGACGATCTTGTCTATATCGAAGTCATCACGGGTGGCGGCCCCGGTGGATTCGATCGCGTCGATAACGAATTCGACGGCGGTCTCACGCGATGTTCCGTTGCGGGTGCGGCCGCTGTGGACGCCGAATGTACTCATATCAATACCGTTCACCGGCTTGCCGATCGTGGCGGAATCGAGTCCGGCCGGACTGTTGCCGAACCGGGTCGGATCCGTCGGACTCTCCCGCAGCTGCGGCAGTAAACCACTGGCGAACGTTGTTGTCGGCTCACTCACGCGGCCTCCCCAATTGTTTTCCCCTGTATAGCGGTGTGGGAAGAGTCTAGGTCGATGGTGCTTTCAAATGCAAGTACATCTGCACGATCGATTCCTTGTGTGCGAAGGTTTTTCGGACGACCGCTCAGGTGCGGAGCGCCGCCACCGCGGCGGCGATCGGCGTGGTCCCCGAGACCAGTTCCAGCGTCAGTCCGGCGCTGACCGGCGCGCCGAGCAGTTCGGTCAGGACCGCCGCGACATCGGCCCGGGGGATATCGCCACGGTCCAGCCGAGGTTCGGCCAGGGTCACCGATCCGGTGCCGGGAGAATCGGTCAGGCGACCGGGGCGCAGGATGGTCCAGTCCAGGTCGCGGCTGCGCAGATCGTCCTCGGCCTGGGTCTTGGCCTCGATATAGGCAGCCCACACCTCATCGGTGCCCGGTGCCGGGGGCAGACCGGTGCCCATGGCCGAGATCTGCAGGAACCGCCGGGTTCCGACGCGTTCGGCGGCCTCCGCGAGCAGCACCGAACCGTCACGGTCCACGGTGTACTTCCGCTCCACCCCGCTACCCGGACCGGCTCCGGCCGCGAAAACGACGGCGTCCGCGCCCTGTACGGTGGCGGCCAGATCACTCACCAGCGCGCTTTCCAGGTCGAGGACCACGGATTCGGCGCCGGTGGCGTATACCTCCCGGGCATGGGCGGAATTGCGGATCAGCGAGATGACACTGTGGCCGCGGCCGGTGAGTTGTTCGGCGAGCAGCAGGGCGATCCTGCCGTGTCCGCCGGCGACGACGATGCGCATTTCCGTGGTTCCTTTCGTCGGTATCGTGCCTTCTCAACGTTCGGGTCCGCCCGGATTGCAGGCGGCGTCGACGGTCGCGTCGTAACCCACCGGCGGTCGCCACGGTTCGAGGTTCCAGCTGGGTTTGTCGGGTGCGATGAGCCGCGCCCAATCCCAATGGCAGCGGAACTGATCCCACATTCCCGGCGCCTCGGCGGCGGGGTCGGAGCGGACGACCTCCTGCCAGGCGCGGACGTCCGAGCCCGGGTAGGTCGTATCACGCCCGGCCCGGGTGGGGAAGACCAGCAGACGCGTCCCGTCCGCGTTCTCGGTCCACGCGATGTGGTCGATCAACGGCATTCCGGCATAGGGATCCACCGTCGGAGTGGGGGAACGGGTCGCGGTACGGGTGGTGGTGAACGCGGGGGTGGAGGAAACGGGGCTCGCCGTGGTGCCGGCCGTGGCGGCGGGACCGGGATCCGGGCTCGCGCAACTACCCGTCGCCACCGCGGCCACCACGGCGAAGAGACCGCCCAGGCGGACGGCGGGTCGGGCCGGCATACACGCTCCTGCGATTCGGGGCCGCCGGGTTGTTCCCGGCTGTTCCCGAGCCTAGAGGTGTGGCAGTCCGGGCGCCGCCATCCGGTGTGGTGCGGCGGCCGCGATTCAGCGCCAGAGACTGTGGCAGGGTAGCCGGCGCAGGCCCGGCCTGATCTTGCTGTCCACGGTGACGGTGAGACCGGTATAGGCCGCGGCGGAGGTGAATTCCCAGGCCTCGGTATGGGTTGCCGCGTATTCCAGAACGAGGTCGTTGCCCGGTACGCCGTCGAAGTAGACGGTCACCCGGCGGGTGAGAGCTTCGCGGGCGGTGTCGTCGCGGTCGGCCGTGGCCGGTGTCGTGGCGTTCAAGATCCGCGTCTCCTTCCGGCCGGCGTCAGCATTGGCGCCGGTTATCTGTAACGGTAGGTCCGCACCATCGGTGAGAACATGTTCCGGAACTGGCTCTGGGGAATTCACAGCACCCGGGAGAGGGGTGTCGGTGCGATTCACACCGCCTGCCCGGAACCCGGAGCGGCCGGTCCTGGTAGCCCTGGGCGAATGTCGTTCACGCCACGGGTGTTTCGTTTGGTCTCCGGCGGCGCTCCCATGCGAAACTCGAATAATGGGCGCTTCTGGGATGCGATCGGCTATGGACACGAATGTCTCGACCGGACCGGGCTCCACGGCACGGGCGGCGGTCGAGGGTGGACCGACGGTGTTGCGGATGGTGCTCGGCGGCCGGCTGCGGCGGTTGCGCGAGGCGAGCGGGCTGTCCCGGGAGCAGGCGGGCGACCATATCCGGGGCTCGGATTCCAAGATCAGCCGACTCGAGCTCGGCCGCACCAGTATCCGTGAGCGCGATCTGATCGATCTGCTCCAGTTGTACGGCGTCACCGACGGTGAGGAGCTCGATGCCTTCCAGGAGCTCGCCCGGCAGGCCAACACCTCGGGCTGGTGGCACCGGGACAACGACTGGCTGCCCAAATGGTTCGATATGTACCTCGGCCTGGAGCAGGCGGCGCAGGTCATCCGCTGTTACGAGCCCCGCACCGTTCCGGAGCTGCTGCAGACCCCGGACTACGCGCGGGCCCTGCTCACGCTCGCGCATCCGACGCAGTCGGAAGACGCGATCGAACGCCGGGTGGCACTGCGGATGCGGCGCCAGCACATCCTGAGCCGGGCCCATCCTCCGCATCTGTGGCTGATCGTGGAGGAGGCGGCGCTGACCCGCCGTATCGGCGGATCCCGGGTCTGGGCCGCGCAGCTCGACCAGCTGCTCGCCGCGGCCCGTCAGCCGCATATCACGGTGCAGGTACTGGCCGATCATGTCGGCGGCCCGGCCCTGGCCGACGGCGCCTTCACCTATCTGCGCTTCGCCGAGGCGGACCTCCCGGATATCGTCTACCTGCAGCAACTCACCGGTGCGCTCTATCTGGACAAACAAGCCGATCTGGATGCGTATCGGGCAGTCGCGAATCAGTTGTCGGTGCATGCCGCGCCGCCGGAGTACACCCCGGGTCTGCTGTCGGCACTACGTCGGCGTCAGCCTCGTATTCTGGACCAGCCCGCGCCGCGCGAATCCGGCCGCACTCTCTGAACTCCGGATGGCCGTCCGGTGGCGCGCGACCGCAGTTCACCGGTGCTGTGTCACCGTCTCGTTATCGTCTTGTGATCGACCCCAATCCGTTGCCGGGCGCCTGATGAACTGTCCGGACTAACGGCTGATCACCCCCTCGCCCCGGACCGCGAGGTTACTGTCCGGTAGTTATGGTGGGCAGAAAGTCAGCCGATTCCGGGAGCGCAGGCCTGGAACACGAACTCGTGGCATATTTCCGTGGCTCCGGCCCGGACCGAGGGGCCACGACGGTCGGTGCCGCGGTGCGCCGCTACCTGGCGGAGGTCGCGGAGGATCTCGCGCCGGCGACCGGGGCCGGGTCGTCCGAGGCCACGATGGCCGGACCGGCCGCGGCCCCTCCGCCGGCGGTGGTCGCGGCGGCCGAACGATGGGCGCGCGAAGGAGTGGCGCTGGAGTCGGTTCTCGGCGCCTGCCACGCGGGTGCCCGCGACGGGCTGGAATTCCTGACCGGCAGGATGACCGACGCCGCGGTACGTGTGGACGCCGTCTCGGATGCCGCGCGGCTGCTGGTCCGGGTCGTGGAGGTCGTGACAACCGCCGCGGCGTCCGCCTATCTGGACGAACACCGCGTCGTCGCGCGCGAGCACCAGACCTCGGCGCAGACGATGCTGGCCGCGCTGTTGAGCGGGCACGGGGTCACGGCACTGGCCAAGCGGGCCGGTATCCGCATCGCACCGGCCTATCAAGTGGTCGCCCTGGATATCCCGCCCCATGCCGAGGAACGCGCGGGCGGACCGGCGGCCGTTTCGGCGGCCCGGCGCAAGCTGCGGCGGGTGCAGGCGGCGCTGGGTACTCCGCTGGGATCCCGCTCGCTGTCGCTGCTGCGCACCGACGGCGGCACCGTGCTCATTCCCCTGGAATCGGCGCGGTCGCTCGGTGGTGATCCGGCCGCCGCCGGGATGATGAGCGCGGCGGTCCTGGAACTGATCGCCGAGGCCGCGGAGGTCCCCCCGACGGCCGCGGTCGCCTCCGGATCGACCGAGCAGGTACCGGAATTGGCCGGTCGAGCCCATGAGGCACTCGACAGTCTGCGCGCGGCGGGCCGGCCTCCGGGGCTGTACCGGATCACCGAGAACGCGGGTGTCGAGCGGGACGGCGATCCGGTGGACGCGCTTCCGCTGCGCCGGCTGTCGCGACATCCGGTGACCACCGGCCGCCGGGCCCGGTCCGGGAAACCGGGGGCGGCGTGATGCGCGGCCGCGGCGGACCGGAGTTCCCGCGGACGGCCGCGGCGGTCACGCACGCAAGTCTGTGCTCGCCGGTCGCGAGCGATGAACGGGGCGCGCGTTCGCCCCGGTGTTTCGACGAGGTGTAGTGATGAGATCCCCGGTATCGGTTCTGGCAGTACTGGTCGCGATGGGGGCGGTGATGGCGAGTCCCGTGGGCGCCGCCCCGCCCGGTGATTCCACGCCGGGTCCGGCGCTCGCGGCGCCGGTGGTGGGACGGGAGCAGGAACGCGGCCCGCGGCTGCTGCGGGTGGAAGTGCTCGACGACCACCGGATCCGGCTGCATATCAGGTCGGCCGCCATGGGTCGTGAGATCGCGATCGATACCCTGATCGGCACCGGTCCCGCGCCCCGGCCCACGCTGTACCTGCTCGACGGTGTGGACGGCGGGCCCACCTCCGGCTGGCTGACCGACGGCGGTGCGGCGGAGTTCTTCGCCGACAAACCCGTCGATGTCGTGCTCACCACCGGCGGCACCGCGAGCATGTACGCCGACTGGATCCGGGTGGATGCGGCACTCGGGCTGAACCGGTGGGAAACCTTCCTCACCGAGGAGTTGCCGCCGATCGTCGAGAAGTACTTGGAATCCACCGGTGCCCGTGCCATCGCCGGTGTCTCGATGGGCGCCCAGGCGGCGATGATGCTGACACAGCGCCACCAGGGTTTCTATCGGGGTGTCGCGGGTCTGAGTGGATGCTATTCCACGGCCGATCAACTCGGCCGGGCGGTCACCACGGCGACCGTGGTGTCCCGCGGAGGGAATCCGGAGAATCTGTTCGGCCCGCCCGCCTCACCGGAATGGCTCGCTCACGACAGCCTGCTGGGCGCGGAGGCGTTGCGGGGGACCGAGATCTATCTGTCGGTCGCGAACGGAACCCCCAGCGGTGCCGCGCTCATGTCGATCGGTGACAGCCCCGAGATCCTCGCCGTCCTGCTCGGCGGCGGGTCGTTGCTCGAGCAGGGGGCGCGGCTGTGCACCCGGCGTTTCGCCGATCGGCTGCGGGAATTGAATATTCCGGCGCAGGTCGATTATCTGCCCGAAGGTATGCATGCCTGGCCCGATTTCGAGGTCCAATTACATCGGAGCTGGCCGGCCCTGTCGCGAGCCCTGGGTATTTCGGACCGGCCCTGACAACGTACCGAGTACACCGAATTCGGTATATCGCCGGATTCACGAAACGGTCACCATCCGAAGATTCCCACGACTTCCGGTATCTCGCGCGGAGTGAGGGTCGCGGCGACCGGTATCCCGGCCGCCGCGAAACTGTGCACCGCCCGGGGGAGATGGTTCTCGGAGGTCACGACCACCGCGTCGTGCATGCCCAGCGCATGAATGAGTTGCGCGCTGCGTTCGGCGTTCTGCACGGTATCGGAGGCCGCCGGTTCCTGATGGATCCGATGCGCCGGTAGTCCGTGGCGAATGAGCCAGTCCGCCATCGCGGCGGCTTCGGTGATGCCGTGGCGGGGGTTGCCGCCGGTGACGATCACCGGTGAACCGGGTGCGAGTACTGCCTGCACGTATCCGGCGCGCAGGCGGTCGACCAGTTCGGGTCGCATGCCACCGTCCGGGAGCAGGCCGTAGCCGAGGATCACGATGGCGGTGCCGGGCCCGTGTACACGGGGGCCGGGTAGGAGGTCGGTGAGACCGGTCGCCGGCGGCGCGGGCGCCGCCGTGGCGGCCGTGGACAACCCCGTGGACAGCGCCGCGGCCGCGGCGGCGGTGGTGAGGGTCGCGCGGAGCGGGCGGGACCGGCGACGCAGGCGGTGCCGGCCCCGCCTGCGGGCGGGACCGTGGAGGGAATCGAACATCGTTGCTCCGAACGCCGCGGCCGTTCCGGCCGGATGGATTGGTGATTCCATCGTCCGGGACGCGAGCACGATCGATTCGTTATTCCCTCTGTTACCGGATAATTCACGGAAGGACAAAAGGTAATTCTGTGTCGTCGACGGAAAGTCCGCTTGCGTGTACGGAAAAACTTGGTACCACGCAACGAAACCGGCTGTGAAACAGAACAGTTCGCCGATCGGAGAATTCGTGAGGTATCCGGCCGGCGCCGGCGGCACCGGAAAACCCGGGTACGGGCACGTACCGTGGAAAGCGGCCTCCCCGTGTGAAACCGCTCGTACGGTAGAGGAATCGAACCGCCGGCACGCCCGGGGCGGCCCGGGCGCCGTGGCCGACGGTCACCGAACTGCCGGCCCCGTACCGCGTCCGGGCCGGCAGTTCGGATTCACTGGTCGCGTGTCAGGAAATCGGCCGCCTGGGCGCCGATGAACACACTGGGCGCATGGGTGTGGCCGCGCACCAGTACCGGCATGATCGACGCGTCCGCGACCCGCAATCCCCGGACCCCGCGGACCCGGAGCTGCGGATCGACCACGCTGTCGTCGTCGGAGCCCATCCGGCAGGTTCCGGCCGGGTGGTACAGCGTATGCGCGTACTTGTCGAGGGCGAGGGCCCGGGTCGCGTCGGCGGCGGGACCGCCCGGAGCCTCCGGCGGATAGCAGAGCGGCCCCAGGACTTCCTTCATGGCCCGGGTATCGGCGATCTCGGCGCAGTACTTCAGGCCGGCCATGATCGCGGCCCGGTCGGCCCCGCCGGTATCGGAGAGGTACTTCGGGTCGATGACCGCCTTGTCCGAGGGGTCCTTGGACGCGAGTGTGACCGTGCCACGGCTGTGCGGCCGCAGCAGGACGGTGGCCAGGATGACGCCGTGCGCGGTGGGATCGACGAGACCCTCGTGGTAGAAGGGCGCCGGCGCGTAGACCAGCTCGAGGTCGGGATGGTCCAGCCCGGGATCGCTGCGCAGGAACCCGTAGGCCTCGCCGACGTTGGAGGTGAGCATTCCGCGGTGCCGGAGCAGATAGCTCACCAGCTGGGCGGGTTTCTCCGCGCCGAACAGCGAATCGGAATCGACCTCGAAGCCCAGGCCCGCGACCAGGTGATCCTGCAGATTCGCCCCGACCTCGGGCGCGTGCCGGCGCACCTCGATTCCGTGGCGCCCGAGTTCGTCCCGGTCGCCGATTCCGGACAGCATGAGCAGCTGCGGGCTGTTGATGGCGCCGCCGCACAGGATCACCTCCTTGTTCGCGGTGACCGTGCGCAGTTCTCCGGCGCGCAGATATTCGACCCCGGTGGCCCGGTCGCCGTCGAAGAGCACCCGGGTCGCGGTCGCCTCGGCGCGTACCTCCAGGTTGCGGCGTTTCATCGCCGGACGCAGGTACGCGTCCGCGGTGCTCCAGCGGCGACCGCGGTACTGCGTGACCATGGTCTGGGTGAAGCCCTGCGGTTCCGGCAGGTTCGGTTCCTCGACGGTGAATCCGCGTTCGGCCACCGCCCGCAGATAGGCGGCCGTGGAGGCGCGCGGGCTGCGCTGCCGTGAGATGTGCAGGGGGCCGCCGGTGCCGTGGTCGTCGCCGCCGGGACCTTCCACGTCCTCGATGGCGCGGAACTGCTCGACCGCTTTCTCGTACCCCCATTCGGGTCCCGCGGCGGCGGCCCAGTCCTCGTAGTCGGCACGGAAACCGCGCACCCACATCTGGGCGTTGAGCGATGAGGAGCCGCCGAAGGTCTTGCCCCGTGGCCAATAGATCCGGCGGTCGTCGAGCTGCGGCTGCGGTTCGGTGAGATAGTCCCAGTCGTAGGGCGTGCGGAAGAGTTTGGAGAATCCGGCCGGGATGCGGATGAACTTGTCCTTGTCCGGCGGGCCCGCTTCGAGCAGGACGACGGAACGCCCCGGGTCGGCGCTGAGCCGGCTCGCGAGCAACGCACCCGCCGACCCGGATCCGACGATTACATAGTCCGCACTGACGTCTGTCACCTTCGCACCTTTCGACACTGTGTCGGCCCAACATACGAGAGCGGAGGCGGGAGTGGGGACAGTTGACTGTTTGCCGGTTCCGCGTCGTCCCGGCCGGGTATAACCGGCGCATGAGTTACCCGGTGGATTTCGGGGTGCTGCAGATCGGTGCGATCGTCGCGATCATCATCGGTGGGGCCCTGGTGGTTTCGGCATTGTTCGCACTACGTGGAAAGGGGCCGCGGGCGCTGCTCGCGCGCGGGTCGGGGGGTGTGCTGATCCTGGCCGCCGCGGGCCTGATCCTGTGGATCGCCACCCTCGTTCAAACCTATCTCGGCCTGACGGGGGAGGTTCGGGCGGCGCATGTGGTGGTTTCCCAGGTCTCCGGCGCGGACCATCAGCTCGAGGTGGAATTGACCCTGTTCGACGACGACGGGGGACAGCAGCGCAGCACCCACCGGGTCGAGGGCGATCTCTGGGTGCTCCAGGCCCAGATCGTCGAACTCGAACCGTGGGTGAACGCGCTCGGGTTCCATTCCGGATACAAGGTTTCGCGGCTGTACGGTCAGCGGCTCGACGGTGTGGCGACCGACCAGAACCACATCTTCCTCAACGGCGGTGACCGGGACTTCTTCCAGGATATGAACGAGGACCGCTGGTTCACCTCCCCGTTCGTGCGGTCCGCCTACGGGAACGCGGTGATCTCCACCCCGGGCGAATACGACGTGTTCATCTCCCGCGACGCCATCAAGACGCGGCCGGCGGAGTGATCGGCGCTTCCGGCGCGGCATCCAGTGCCGACCGGCACAGGGCGCCCAGTTCCTCGACCACGGTGTCGAGTGCGGCCGGGCTGCGTTCGGTGCGGGCGACGATCAGCGCGCCCTCCAGCGCGCTCACGATCAGCACCGCGACCGAGGCGGCCCGCTCGGGTCGCGCTCCGTCGGCCGTCAGTTTGCCCGCGATGAGTTCGCGCCAGGTATCGAAGGCGCCGCCGGCGGCGGCGACCGCGTCCGGTTCGTTGCTCAGCGCGGCCGCAGCGATCGGGCAGCCGACGGTGTAGTCGCCGCGGTCGAGTCCGCGGGCCAGGGTGTCGGCCAGGGCGCGCAGTGCGGTGGAGGTCTCGGGGGTGTCGAGAGCGCGACCGAGGCCGGCCGTGATGCGCGCGCTGGCGACCTCGGTCGCCTCGGTGATGAGCTGGGTACGGCCGCGCGGGAAGTGGTGATACACCGATCCGCGGGGTGCGCCGCTGGCGGCGAGTACGTCTGCGAACGATACCGCCGCCACGCCGCGCCGCCGGATGAGAGAGATCGCGCTCGCGATCATCGCCGCCCGGGGACCGTCCGCGTCCTTGGGTCGTGGCATACGTCCCTCCTCTTGCCTCCGATTACTATGTATGTTGTCATACTTAGAACCGATCTGCCGAAACAACGGCACATATTTCCAGGAGGGTTCGTGACCGGAATCGATGCGCCGCCCCATGTGTTCGATACCGCCATCGCCACCGAATACGTGGGCGCCCATCAGCTCGCCGGTCACACCTGCCCGGATTACGCCAATATGGTCGGGCCCTTCGGCGGCGTCACCGCCGCGGCGCTGTTACGGGCGGTCGAGCAGCACCCCGAGCGCCTCGGCGACCCGTTGTCGCTGACCGTGAACTATGCGGGCCCGATCGCCGACGGCCCGTTCGAGATCCTGGCCCGCCCGGTGCGCACCAATCGCACCAACCAGCACTGGCAGCTGGAACTCACCCAGGACGGTGCCGTCGCGACCACCGCGACCGCGGTCTTCGGGCTGCGTCGCGATACCTGGTCGGACCTCGAACTCACCATGCCGTCGGTGCCCGGCCCGGACCGCGCGGTGCCCCAGGAGTTCCCGGAGTTCATCGCGTGGGGCCGCAACTACGACCTCCGGTTCGTCACCGGCGCCGTTCCCGAGGTGGCGCCCGCGGACGACCGGCCCGGACACCCGGATTCGGTCAGCACCCTGTGGCTGCGCGACCGGCCGGCCCGGCCGCTCGACTTCGCCTCGCTGACCGCCATGTCGGACGCCTTCTATCCGCGGGTCTTCCTGCGCCGCGGACAGTACGTACCGGCGGGCACGATCTCGCTCACCATCTACTACCACGCCACCGCCGCGGAACTCGCCGCCCAGGGCAGTGAATACCTGCTGGGCACGGCCCGGGCGAACCGGTTCGGGCACGGGCACTTCGACCAGAACGCCCATCTGTGGGGCCATGACGGCACCCTGCTGGCGACGAGCCACCAGCTCGTCTACTACAAGGGCTGACCGGCCGCGGTCAGCCCGCGGTGGTATCGGTGATCGCGACGATCGGCAGGCGCAGCGCGGCGGGGGCGGAGTCCGGTACCACCGGCGTCACCGGGCGGACCGGGGGGATACGCCGGTAGGGCGTGTCCTGGGACGGCCGCGGGTCCCGCTCGCCCTTGTTGGGCCAGTAGGCGGCGGCCCGCTCGGCCTGCGCGGTGATGGTCAGCGACGGGTTGACGCCGAGATTGGCCGATACCGCCGCCCCGTCCACCACGCTCAGCGTGGGGTAGCCGAACACCCGGTGGTACGCGTCGATCACGCCCGTCTCCCGGTCCGCGCCGATCGCGGCACCGCCCAGGAAATGGGCGGTGAGCGGGATATTGAACACTTCGCCCCAGGTCCCGCCGGCGGTGCCGCCGATCTGTTCGGCCACCCGCCGGGTCGCCTCGTTACCGGCCGGAATCCAGGTGGGGTTCGGTTCACCGTGACCCTGACGGCTGGTGAGTTTCCGGCCGAACAGCCCGCGGGTGGTGTAGGTGGTGATGGAGTTGTCCAGGTGCTGCATTACCAGCGAGATGATGGTCCGTTCGCTCCAGTCGCGGACGCTGAGGAAGCTGATCAGCAGCAGCGGATGGCGCAGGGCGTACCCGAGGAACCGCAGCCAGCGTGGGACGCGGCCGCCACCGTCGACCATCAGCGTCTGCAGCAGCCCCATCGCATTCGACCCCTTGCCGTAACGCACCGGCTCGATATGGGTGTCCGGGGTGGGGTGGATCGAGGAGGTGATCGCGACGCCGCGGGTGAAATCGGTACCGGGGGTGACCTTCTTGGTCGCGGCCCCGACGATCGATTCGGAATTGGTGCGGGTGAGCAGCCCGAGCCGATCGGAGAGTTTCGGCAGGATGCGCCGGTCGCGCATATCGTGCAGCAGTCGCTGGGTGCCCAGGGTGCCCGCCGCGACCACGACCTGGCGGGCGGTGTAGGTGGTCCGCTGTTTGCGCACCCACGCACCGGTCCGCTCGGCCGAGACCACCCAGCTGCCGTCGTTCTGCGGCCGGAGTTCGGTCACCGTCGTCATCGGCACGACCTGCGCACCGGCCTGTTCGGCGAGATACAGGTAGTTCTTGACGAGGGTGTTCTTCGCGCCGAACTTGCAGCCGACCATGCAGTCGCCGCATTCCAGGCACCCGGTACGCGCGGGACCCACCCCACCGAAATAGGGATCGTCCACGGTCTCGCCGGGTTCACCGAAGAACACCCCCACCGGCGTCTGCACGAAGGTGTCGCCGACACCCATATCCTCGGCGACCTTGCGGAAGACCTCGTCCGCCGGGGTCATATGGGGGTTCTGGACGACACCCAGCATGCGGGTGGCCTGGTCGTAGTAGGGGGTGAGCTCGGCGCGCCAATCGGTGATATCGCGCCACTGCGCGTCCCGGAAGAACGGCTCCGGCGGCACGTAGAGCGTATTGGCGTAGTTCAAGGATCCGCCGCCCACTCCCGCGCCGCCGAGGATGAGCACATTGCGCAGCGGGTGGATGCGCTGGATCCCGTAGCAGCCGAGCTTGGGCGCCCAGAGGAATTTCCGCAGATCCCAGCTGGTCTTGGGGAGTTCGTCGTCGGCGTAGCGGCGTCCGGCCTCCAGAACCCCGACGGTGTAGCCCTTCTCCACGAGTCGTAATGCGGTGACACTGCCACCGAACCCCGAACCCACGATGAGCACATCGAAATCCGTCGGCGCCTCGGTCATGG
Source organism: Nocardia sp. NPDC049935 (assembly GCF_055586645.1). Lineage (NCBI taxonomy): Bacteria > Bacillati > Actinomycetota > Actinomycetes > Mycobacteriales > Nocardiaceae > Nocardia > Nocardia sp. NPDC049935. The sequence continues at coordinate 1,376,611 of NZ_JBVJHV010000001.1, forward strand.
GCCTGCTCCTTGTCCGGGAATGTCATCAGTGACTGGCGGTAACAGTAACACAAGGAACTGGGAGCAATAGTCACTTTTGTTGACAGTGCTCTCCAAATCGGCGAGGCTCGGGAGATGACCACCCCGCGCGCCCGGGCCCGGGCCCAGACCATGGCCGATATCCTGCGCATCGCCCGTGAACATCTTGCGACCGACGGCGCCGCCGCGCTCTCGTTACGCGCCGTGGCCCGCGATCTCGGTGTCGTCTCCTCGGCGGTGTACCGCTATGTCCGCAGCCGCGACGAACTATTGACGCTGCTGGTGATCGAGGGCTACGACACCCTCGGCGATACCGTCGACGCCGCGCTGGCCACCGCACCCGACGACCCCCTCGAGCGGCTGCGGATCACCGCCCGGACCGTGCGTACCTGGGCGCTCGCCGAGCCTGCCTGGTACGGATTGCTGTTCGGCACCCCGGTCCCCGGCTACGCGGCGCCGGCCGACCGTACCGTGACCCCCGGAACCCGGATCATCGTGACGCTGCTCCGGCTCGTCGACCAGGCATACCGTCGCGGACTGCTCACCGGGCAGCAGGCGAACGAGGTCGTCGCCGAACCGCTCGGCGGCGACCTCCGCCGAGTCTGCGAGGAACTCGCCTTGGATCTACCGGACTGGGTGGTGGCCCGGGCTCTCACGGTGTACTGCTCACTGTTCGGCGCGGTGAACGCCGACGTCTTCGATATGTACGGCGCCGAGACCTTCACCCGGCGGGGCCAGGTATTCGAGGTCCATATCGGTGCGTGGGACGCACTGCTCGGCGTCGCCTGACCGGAGTTCCTACTTCTCCGGAACCGCGGGTTGCGCCTCGCCGGTGTCCGGTTCCTCTGCCGTGGTGGCGGCCGGCGCCGCGGCCGCCGCGCGATCGGCGACCTCGGCGTCGATCTGCTCGCTGATATAGCGGACGACCACCGCCACGACGGCCACCACCGGGACCGCGAGGAACGCGCCCGTGATCCCGTAGAGCGTGCCGCCGCCCGTCACCGCCAGCAGCACCACCACGGCATGCAGTTTCATCGTCCGGCTCTGCAGCACCGGTTGCAGCACATTACCCTCGAGCTGCTGGACGGCGATGATGATCACCAGCACGATCAGCGCGGTGGTGAATCCGTTCCCGACCAGGGCCACCAGCACCGCCAGCGCGCCGGCGACGAAGGCGCCGACCATGGGGATGAATCCGCCGAGGAAGGTCAGCGCGGTGAGCACTCCCCACAGCGGAACCCCGAGGATCACCAGGCCGATCCCGATGAAGAACGCGTCGATGAAACTGACCAGCGCCTGGGTCCGGATGAACCCGCCGAGTACGTCCCAGACCCGCACCAGTACTTCCTCGAGGTGACGGCCGCTGCGGCCGCCGAGGAATATATGCATCCACGGGATGAACCGCGGCCCGTCCTTGACGAAGAAGAAGGAGAGCACCAATACCAGGAAGATGGTCACCAGTACCGAGGTGGCGGTACTGACCCCGGTGAAGACGCCGGTGGCGATCTGCTCGGCGCTGGACTGCAGCCGCGACACCACCGCGTCGACGGCCGAATCCAGCTGCTCGTCGCGGATGTTGAGCGGCGGTCCCTGCAGCCAGTGGCGCACGGTGTTGATGCCGGTGGTGGCCTTGTCCGAGAGTTCGGGTACCTGATCCACCACCGACGGCACGATCAGCGCGATACCGCCCGCGAGGATTCCGATGAATCCGACCAGGGTGAGCCCGGAGGCCGCGGCCGGTGGTAATCCCGCCTTCACCAGCAGCCGGGTCGGTGGCCACAGCACCGTGGCGACCACGATGGCGAGCAACACCGGCAGCAGCACCACCCACAACCGCGCGGCCACGAACCCGAGAACCCACGCCCCGGCGGCGATCGCGACGATGCAGACGGCCCATTTCGCGAGCCACAGCACCCCGGAACCCATCACGTCCCCCCGGTCCGGGCGGGAGAGCTCGGTGCCCCGGGTGCTGTCGTCGCGGATTTCTTTCTCCCCGTTCACCCGGTCAGTCTCGCACGCCCCACCGACGCGGGCAGGTCACCGCGCGCCTTCTCGGTCAGCGCGGCACGGTGACCTGGTCGAGGCAACTGGACAGGCCGTCGGTCACCGAGCACCGTGCCGGTGCCCGCGTCGGGCGGTAGTCGCCGGGCACCCCGCTCGCCGCGGTGATCGCGGTGTAGGCCGCCACCGCGTCGGTGGGCCGGCGGGTCAGCGTGGGATCGGTGAGTACGTCGACGGTGTAGAGGCCGAACCGGGGTGTATAGGAACCCCACTCGTAGTTGTCGGTCAGGCTCCAGTAGTTGTAGCCCATGAGGTTCATCCCGTCGGCGGCCGCGCGTTGCAGCCAGTAGACGGTGTCGCGGAGCAGATCGGCGCGCCCGTAACCGTCGGCTCGCGGGCGGCCGTTTTCGGTCGGCATCCCGTTCTCGACGATATAGAGCGGCATACCCGGGTAACGCCGGGCGTAGTGGTCGAGTGCGTAGTAGATCCCTTCCGCCTGCAGCGACAGCGTCCACAATTTGCCCGGATCCGGGAACCGGGCGAGCACGCCCTCCGGGGAGAATCCGTAGTAGTAGTCGATGCCGAGGTAATCGAGTTTCCCCGCGATCCGGCTCAGGAAGGCCGCATTGACGGCATCGTCGGCGGTGGGGATGTAGGCGACGTTGCTGCTGACCATCGCCCCCGGCTGAACGCGGTGGATATGGTCGTAGATCGCGTTGTGTGCCGTGGTCATCCTTTCCTGCACGGCCGGGATGTCCGTCACCCCGATTCCGCCGTGGCGAACCTCGTTCATCAGGTAGGCGGCGGGTTCGTTGAAAGTGATCCACAGCGGGTCGTGCTCCGCGTATCGATCGACCACCGTACGCGCGTTGGTGAGCCAGTCGGCGACCATCTCGTCGCGGCGCCACCCACCCCGGTCGAACTCCCAGCCCGGGTACACCCAGTGATCGAGTGTGAGCATCGGCCGCATCCCGGCCCTCCGGATGGTGGCGATCACGTCGTCGTAGTAGCGCAGACCGCCTTCGTCCCATGTTCCCGGGTGTGGTTGTACCCGTGCCCATTCGATCCCGATCCGGTACACCCCGACCCCCAGCCGGGCGGCGAGTGCGATATCGGAGCGGTAGCGCGAGTAGAAGTCCACCGAGTCGCCGTAGGGATCCTCGGTTTTCCCGGCGGCGATGTAGCGGGTCCAATTGCTGTCCGGCGCCCGGCCCTCGGATTGGAAACCGGACGATGCGACGCCCCACAGGAAATCGGATCCGAGGGGCGCCACCTCGACCGGGGGAGCGGGCCGGGCGCCTGCGGGCACCGCCCCGAGGGCGAGAACCCCGGCGGCGGCCGCGCCGGTGGTGAGGAATCGGCGGCGGTTCACTGGACCCATCGGATCGGTCTCCTGTTCTGGACCGGCCACTCACGCACCCGGTGGCCCCGGGGCGGTATCGCGGCCGGAATCGAATCGGTGCGTTCGCTTCTCGGCCTGCGGTGAGTCTAGGGCGCTTCGGCCGGAATCGGATGAGGACCGAGCCCGCCGGCGCGCAATCAGAATATAGAGCGATACGTTTATATGCGCATCTAACTATGTATTCTCTCGATCCTCGACCGCTGTCACCGAGCGGCGGCCAGTACTGCCGCGAGACCTTGCCGCAGGTCGTCGACGAAGAACTCGGGAACCTCCAGCGACGGGAAATGCCCCCCGGATTCGGGCGACCTCCATCGAACGATCTGCCGGTACCGCTTCTGCGCCCAGGGGCGCGGATACTTCTCGATATCGCGGGGATACATGGTGATCGCCGCCGGGACGTCGACCCGGAGTTCGGGATCCAGCGAGTTGTGACTCTCGTAGTAGATGCGGGCCGACGATGCGCCGGTCCGCGTCAGCCAGTACAGGGTGACGTCGTCGAGAATCCGGTCTCGGGAAATCGTCTCGAAGGGAGAGTTCTCGGTATCCGACCACTCGGCGAATTTGTCGAGGATCCAGGCGAGCAGCCCGACCGGGGAGTCGACGAGCGAGTAGCCGATGGTCTGGGGCCGGGTCGCCTGCTGTTTCGCGTACGCCGCGCGGTGCCGCCAGAATTCACGGGTTTCCTCGGTCCATCTGCGCTCGATCGCGGTCAGCCCATCCGTTGTCGATCCGGGCAGTCCCTCCGCGAAGGTGGTGTGGATACCGAGAACGTGTGCTGGGAACCGGCCGCCGAGGACCGTGGTGATGTTGCCGCCCCAGTCGCCGCCGTGGGCGGCGAACCGGTGATAGCCGAGCCGGCCCATCAGTTCCACCCATGCGGCCGCGATCTTTTCGGTTCCCCATCCGGTGGTGGCCGGCCTGTCGCTGTAGCCGAAGCCCGGCAGTGACGGAATCACGACGTGGAACGCCGGCGCGTCCGCATCGTCCGGTGCGGCGAGTTCGTCCACGATATCGATGAACTCGGCGATGCTGCCCGGCCAGCCGTGCGTCAACAGCAGGGGAGTGGCGTCTGCGCGCGCTGATCGGCGGTGCAGGAAGTGGATCCCCAGATCGTCGATGGTCGTGCGGAACTGGCCGATTCGTTCGAGGCGCTCCTCGAACGACCGCCAGTTGTAATCGGTGCGCCAGTACTCGACCAATTCGATCAGATCGGCGAGCGGAACGCCTTGGTCCCATCGGTGCGGACCGGGCGTGTCGGAAACCGTCTGGGCCTCCGGAAGCCGTGCCGCGGCCAATCGCGCCCGCAGATCCTCGAGATCGGCGTCTGTCGCGCGGGCTTCGAATACGTGCACATCACTGGATGCCGGGTTCATGAGACCTCCTGATCATCGCGGAACCGGTTCGAATTTCTAGAACCGGCTAAGACGGTTCTAACATCCCGGAGGGTGTCCCGCAACCTGCTAAGGTGGTTCCATGCCCGCCCGGTTCCCCGACTTTCGTCTCGGTAGCGTGCTGGCCACCAGCTTCACGGCGACCCTCACCGAGCGGTGTGGCGATCCGGTGGAGCGCATTCCCACTCCGCAGCGACTCGTCGACTGGCTGGCAGTGAACGGCCTGACCGTGGAGTCCTGCACCGCCGACCAGCTCGAACTCGCGTACGAACTGCGCGAATCGATCCACGCGGCCGCGACCGCGGCCGCATTGCGGGACGCTCTCCCCGCCGCCGCGGTCCGGATCATCAATGACCGCAGCATCGAGGGCCGGGCCGCGGCCGTCCTGACGCCCGAGGGCACTCGTCGATGGCAGCTCGGCTCGGCCTCCTCGGTAGAAGATGCGCTGAGCGTGATCGCCGCCGACGCGATCAGCGTCATCGCGGGCGAGCGAGACGGAAAATTGGCCTTGTGCGAATCCCCGACCTGCCGGGCCGCCTTCTTCGACACCAGTCAGAGTCGCACGCGCAAATGGTGCGATATGAACACGTGCGGGAATCGCCAGAAGAAGGCCCGCTTCCATGCCAATCAGCGCAAGCACGGGACAGCCGCAGGGGCGGACGCCGGCTGAATCATCTCGCCGGGCAGTGGGGGCTCTGACAGTACCTGTACCACCAGGGTCTCCTGGATGTCCGAAACGCCTGTCAACGTGGTCGAGTCGGCTCCCGGCCACAGTGAGGAGACCGGGTCGCGCCGGCGCATTCTTCCACGGCAGAAGGAGCCGGAAACCATGGCGGACAACCAATTCACCGCTCACTCGGATCTTTTCGATCTGAGTGGAAAGTACGCCCTTGTCACCGGTGGCACCAGCGGCATCGGGATGATGATCGCGCGCGGCCTCCTGCAGGCGGGCGCCAGCGTCATCATCAGCTCACGCACGGCGGACAGGTGCGCGCGGGCACAGCGTCTACTGTCCGAATTCGGTGACGTTCGAGCAATCCCCGCCGACCTGTCCGGGCACGACGAGTGCCGACGGCTCGCCGACCTTGTCGAGGCCGACACCGAACGCCTGGACATCCTCGTCAACAACGCGGGAGCGATGTGGCGCGAGCCGCTGGAAACGTTCCCGGACGAGGCCTGGGACGCAGTGATCGACCTCAACCTCAAGTCGCCGTTCTGGCTGGTGCAGGCGCTGCTGCCCGCACTTCGCCGGGCGGGCACCGCCGATGACCCCGCGCGGATCATCAACATCGGCAGTATCGCCGCCATCCACGTCGCCGAGGCGCCCAACTACTCCTACGCCAGCAGCAAAGCGGCACTCCATCAACTCACCAGGGTGCTCGCCAGAGAACTGGGCCCACAGCACGTCACGGTGAACGCGGTAGCCCCAGGAGTGTTCCCCTCTCAGATGATGGCATCCGCACTCGATGCCATCGGCGACACGATCGCGGCGGCGGCCCCGCTGCGACGGCTCGGCCGTGCCGACGATATGGCCGGTGTCGCCGTATTTCTCGCCGGCCGGGCCGGATCCTACCTCACCGGCGCCATCATCCCGGTCGACGGCGGCATCGCGACGACCGCAACGGGTACCCCGTAGACGTCGGCGCCTTGCGGACGCCTCCGAGGGCGGATCTCTCACGCGGTCGCCGGGGTACCCGCAGTACCTCCCTCGGCTTGCGCGACGCGCTTACGGTGAGGGAATGGCCACGAGGGATCTGCGCACCGATATCCGGGAGTTTCTCAGCTCGCGTCGCGCCCGCATCGCACCCGAGCAGTCGGGCTTGGCCGCTTACGGCGGCAATCGTCGCGTCGAGGGTCTGCGTCGGGAGGAGGTAGCGCTACTGGCGGGTGTCTCGGTCGACTACTACGTGCGCATGGAACGTGGCAGCCTCGCCGGTGCCTCCGATAGCGTGCTCGGCGCGTTGGCCTCTGCCCTACAACTCGACGAGGCCGAACGCGAGCACCTGTTCCACCTCGCACGCCGATCCGCGGCGCCCAGCGGCCTCCGCCGACGCGGGCCTGCCGTGGCGGTGCGTTCGACACTGCAGCGGGTGCTGGACGCCATCTCCGATGCGCCCGCCCTGATCGGTAACGGACGCTTTGATCTGCTCGCCATGAATCACCTGGCCCGCGCGCTGTATTCACCGGTTCTCGCCGACCGGCGACGGCCGGCGAACACTGCGCGGTTCGTCTATCTGGCTCCCGAGGCGGCCAGAGATTTCTTTGTCGACTACGACCGAATCGCCGGTGACGTGGCCGCGAAGCTCCGCATGGAATCCGGCCGCGATCCGCACGACGAGGAGCTGATCGCCCTGGTCGGTGAACTGTCGACGTGCAGCGAGCTGTTCCGGCAACGCTGGGCGTCTCGGGACGTTCGGCTGCACAGGTCCGGACGCAAGCGTGTGCACCATCCGGTTGTGGGCCGGCTGGACTTGGACGTCGAGTCGATGGACCTGCCTGCCGAACACGGCCTGTACCTCACCGTCTACACCGCCCCCGCGGGTACACCGACCGCTGACAATCTGGCGCTGCTGGCGTCATGGGCGGCCGACCGACAGACGCCGGCGACCGAGCTCGACGCACACAACGGATAGTCCACGCTTCAGCCGTACCAGTCGGGGGACCGGTGAGGAACCTGTCACCAGGCGCATAAGCGCTACGCCCGGGCTGCGGTGGGGGAGCGGCGTCGATCCTGCCTCTCGGTTCGCGGGGACGCGCGATACCGGCGGAATCCGCCCGCGTACCGAAACAGCACCACGATATCCAGTGAAGCACCTGAAATAGACTGATACCTAGATATGCGCATCTAGCAATGAGTAGCCACCCAACAAACCGACGTACCGTGCACCCTCAGCCCAAAAATGACAAGGACTGGAGGGGTCAGCCCGCTTCCGTGTTCGCCTCCGCCATATCGGCGACGCGCCGCACGATATCCGGGTACCGCATCGTATGGGCGCCGCCGTTGAGATCCACCGCCGATCCGGTCATCCAGCCGGCGGCGGCGGAGGTGAGGAAACCGATGGTCTGGGCGATGTCCTCCGGTGTGCCGGCCCGGCCCAGTGGTGTGTTCTCGATGTACTCCTCGACCAGGCCGGGTACGAGGGTCGCACCGTAGGTCAGTGGGGTGTGCACGAAGCCGGGATTGACGGCGTTCACGCGAATGCCGCGCGGCGCGAGCTCCATGGCGGCGACTTCGGTGAGCATGAGGACCCCGGCCTTGGCCGAACAGTAGGCGCTCATCCCGACACCGGGTTGCCGGCCGTTGAGTGAGGCGACCAATACGACCGATCCACCGTCGCGGACCGTCCGGGCGGCCTCCTTGACCGTGAGAAACGCCCCGGTGAGGCAGACGTCGACGGTGGCCTTCCAATCGTCGAGCGAGAGGTCGGCGATGGTCCCCGGCCGGGAGATCCCGGCGCAATCGACGACGGCGCCGATGGCGCCGTGGCGTTCGACGACGCTGTCGAAGAGGTCCCGCATGCTGTCTGCGTCGGTGACGTTCACCGGGTGGGCGGTGGCGGAGGAGCCGAGCTCGGCCGCTCGCGCGGTGGCGGCCGCGCTGTCGACATCGGCGACGGCGACCGTGTCGCCGCGTTCGGCCATGAGCTGGGCGGTGGCCCAGCCGATTCCGGATGCGCCGCCGATGACGACCACTACCTGTTCCTCTGTGCTCACGGCATGCTCTCCTGTGTTTCCGTGGCGCGAATGAGCGCCGCCGGGTGGTGCGGACACATATCCATACAGCTGTCTAGCACCGTCAGGTGCTTTTGGCCAGCATGCAGCGATGGCCACGGCAGAGCTGCGTACGGTGCGCGTCGGTGCGCACGAATTCGAGGTCCGGGTTCAGCCGGGCGACGCGGTGGACGAGGCGGGTGTGGTCCTGCTGCACGGTTTCCCGCGGAGTTCCGCGTTCTGGAACGCGGTCGCGGCCCGGATGACGGGGACCGCGACCGCGGCGCGCCCGGTTTCCTGACCGCCCCAGCGTGTCACAGCATCGCCTCGATGAGGTCGGCCGCGCGCTCGGTTCCACCTTGGTTCCGGGTATCGGCGCGGAGTGCGGCGCAGCGGCGTGCGACCTCGGGGTCGGCGGTGAGTTCGAGGAGTGCGGACCGCAGGGCCGGGGCGGTGGCGTCGGCGGTGTCGATCCGGCGCGCGACTCCGAGGGCTACCAGTTGATCGGCGTTGATGAATTGTTCGGCGCCCTGCGGCACGGCGATCATGGGTACTCCGGTGAGCAGCCCTTCTCCGCTACTGCCCATTCCGGCGTGAGTGACGAACGCGTCGGCTTGTTCGAGGATGGCGATCTGCGGTACCCAGGAGTGGACTTCGACGTTCGCGGGGATGGGGCCGAGTTCCGCGGGGTCGGTGTATTTGCCGATCTGGAGGATGACGTGCCAGCCGGGCAGATCGCCGAAGGCGGCCAGGCACTGCCGGTAGAACTCCGGCTGCCGGGTGTAGGCGGAGCCGAGGGAGACGAGCAGGACCTTGCCGGCGCCCGCGGGACGAGTCCAGGTGCCGCGTTCGGGTCCGGTGCGAAGGCACGGTCCGACGAAGGTGACCGCCCGGTCGTCGACCTGTTCGGCGTGCGGTTGCATCGCGCGGGCGATCAGGGCGAGGGCTCGGGCCGGGCGTCCGGAGAATTCGTCGACATCGGTGGTGGTGGCGCCGGATTCGAGGAGCCAGCGGGCGAAGCGGTCGCGATAGGTGTCGGCGCCGGGGAGCTGCCAGAGCTGAGCGGCGATCTCGTCGTCGTAGTCGGCCCAGGCGACGTAGGTCGGTGAGAGCTGCAGGAGGGGGCGTCGCTGACGCTCGGCGAGGGCGCGGGCGGCGTAGGCGCCGATGTCGTAGAGGTAGAGATCGGCTGGGTCCCGGTCGTAGGCGGCGCTGAGCTGCGGGAACGCTTGGATGGCGTTGTCGAGGAAAAGGCTCATGGCGGCGATGGGGTCGTCCGGCCAGATGTTGTCGTCGGTGGGCAGTGTGGAGGTGCATTCGACGAGTTCGGCGCCGGTCGGGGCGATCGAGCCGGCGACGGAGGGGTCGTTGGCGTAGGTGACCCGGTGACCACGGGTGGTGAGTTCGCGGATGATCTCGAGGCTGGGCAGGATATGGCTGACGGCGGGGACGCCGATCATGGCGATATGCGCGGGGGGATTCGGCACGGAATTCTCTTTCGGGTCTGCGGGCGGACGATCCGAATGCCCGTCATGCCCGATCGGGTCCCGGACGTCGACCGCGACACGCGGTAATTATCAAATCAGCAATTGTGATCCACTTCGGTTACCCGATCCGGAATCCGCGACTCCGGTCGCTACGGCACGTGACCCGGTGAACACCTTCGTGTTCACCGGGTCACGTGGGAGAGTGCGGGGCCGGGGCCCCGCGATCGCGCGGTAAGACTACATCTGGCGCATCTGCTGACGCACCTGGTGCAGCTGCAGTTCCCACTGCATGGCGCGGTCCTGGGCCCGGCTGGACTGCTCCTCGGCCTGCTGGGCGAGGTAGGCGGCCTGGTCGGCCTGGTCCTGGGCAGACTGGCAGCGCTGGCCGGCCTGGTTGGCCTCGCCCTGCGCCTGCTGGGCCTGGCCCTGGGCCCGGTCGGCTTCGGACTGGGCCTGCTGGGCCTGGTTCTGCGCCTGAGTCGCCTGCTGGCGGGCCTGCTGGGCCTGCTGGTTGGCCTGGTTGGCCTGGTTCTGCGCGATCTGCGACTGGTGCTGGACCTGGCGGGCCTGCTGTTGCACCTGCCGGGCCAGGTTCTGCGCCTGCTGGGCGAATTGCCGAGCGCTCTGCGCTTCCTGGCGGATCTCGTCCAGGCCCCGGCGCAACATCTCGAGGCTCTGGACGTCCTGACTGCTGCCGTTGCCGTTACTCGTACGGGTCGCGGCAGTAGCGGTTTCTTGCGCCATCTGAGCATCCTTCCAAAGTTGGTTTGAAACGGACCGACTCATGGAGCGCTCACATCCTCGCACAGTCCGGAGCTCCGCGACCCCTGCCATTTCGTTGAATAATTGCTGGTCGGAGGGTCGCTCGCGGTTATCGGACGCGGGCCCGGTGTGAGGGCGGCCGATGGGTGCACCCTCGGGTCCGGGGTTGCCGGATCGAGACCGCACCGTCATGGAAGCGGGGCCGGTGGCCGGGTCGGCGTCCGCGATCAGAGGCCGAGTTTGGTGACGGCATTGTCCGCGAGGGGATCCGCGGTGCGGATATAGCGATGGACCGTGCGGGGGTTGCTCCACCGGCCCTGGCGCATGATCTCGCGGTCGGCGGCTCCGCCCAGCGCGGCCTGGGTGGCGAATCCGGCGCGCAGGGAGTGGCCGGAGAACAGGGCGGGGTCCAGTCCGGTGCGGGCGGCGTACCGTTTGACGATTTCGGCGACGGCCCGGCCGGACAGGGCGGTGTCGCCGATGCCGCCGTGCCGGTTGATCGCGGGGAGCAGCGGTTGTTCGGGTGTGAGCCGGGAGTCGGGGTGGTAGCTGTGGCAGCGGTGGATATGGGCTTCGGGGCGGGATTCTCGTTCGATCCAGGCGCGGACGGTTCGGGGGTCGCCGGTATGGGCGGCCAGTAGTCGCAGCCAGTCGGCGCACGCGCAGACCGGGCAGGTGTGTGGCTGCCGTCCGCGGGGTAGCGCGACGTGTTGTTCGGTGATGCCGGTGGGGTCGGTTTTGGTGGAGGGCAGGTGGAATAGCAGCAGGGGTTCGCCGGTGGCGTGGTCGGTGCCGAAGTGGATATCGCCGATGCGCAGTCCGGCGAGTTCGCTGCGGCGTAGTGCGCCGGCGAAGCCGAGGAGAAGGAGCACCGTGTCACGGCGCCGGGCGGGTTCGCCCGGCCATCCCGGTTCGGGGAGCGCGGCGAGGAGTTCGCCGAGGGTGTGCAGCAGGACGGGGCGTTTGCGGTGGGGCCGGGCGCGGCGGGTGCGGCGGATGCCGCGGAGGGTGAGGCGGACGACATCGCTGCGGGTGGGCGCGGGGAGTCCGTTGGCGGCATGGACGGCGGCGATGGCGGCGGATTTGCGTTCGAGGGTGGCGGGTCCGTAGGCGTACCGGCCGGTGGGGGTGCGGGCGTCGGCGGCGGCGGCGAGGTAGACGGCGATATCGAGGGGGTCGGCGGGGAGGGCGCGGCGGTGTTCGCCGGCGCACCAGGCGGCCCATGCGGTCCAGTCGGTGCGGTAGGCGCGCAGGGTGTTCGGTGATTGCGAGGCGCTGAGGTAGCGGCCGAGGGCGGTGGCCTGTTCGGTGTCGAATCGTTCGCGCACCGTGCGCAGTGCCGCGGTGTCGACGAGCACGCTGGTGACGCCGCGCCGGAGTTCGGTGCGGACGGTGTCGGGCAGGGCGAGGTCGAATTCTGGTTCGGTCACCGGTGTCGGACTCCCTCGGTAATTGCGTTGCCGATTCGTTTGGTTGGCGCGCGACGTAACGAAACGTATTACGGGCGAACCCACTACGCGCAGCCTACCTCTTCTAACCGCCGATAATGTTCACTTATCGGCGGTTAGAACTCGGGAGTCCGATCGTGCCCCGAATCCCGCCGGTGCAGGTTTCGTTTCGTGTCATTCCGTATGAAGTGACGAAACCAACGCTACGATTCGACAGTGCCGAGCACCTGTAACTACCCCGGCTGCACCCAACCGATCCCGCGCCCCTCGGGTCCCGGCCGGCCATCCGAATACTGCGACCGTCCCGACCACACGAGATGGCGGGCCTGGCGGGAAAGGCAACGCCTCCAGCAGGAGTCCGAACCTGCCGCAGATATCGTCACGGTGACGCAACAGGGCCCGGTGACCTCCGCCCGGCTCCGCGCGGACGAACTACTCGCCCAGTTCCGCGGATTGGCCGAACAACTGGGCACCACTCTCAACGCGGCCGTCGCCGAAATGTCCACCCTCGCCGACCCGTCGGCCGCCGAGGCGCAAGTGCAGGCGGTGCAGGCGGAGGCCGCCCGCCGGATCGCCGACGCCGAGATGGCCGCGGCGGCAGCCGAACAGGCCCGCCGCGATGCCTCCTCGGCACGACTGCGCGCCGAGGAGGCCGCCGAGGACGCGGTGGCCACGGCCGAAACCGCGGACACCCGGGTCGCCGAGGCCCAGTCGCTGGTCGCATCGGCCGAAACCGCGCGCGACGATGCGATGCGTGAGGTCGAAGCCGTCACCACCCGGGCCGCCGATGATGTATTCGCGGCGCGTTGTGCGGCCGAGGAGGATATCCGGGCGGCCCGTCGTGAAGCGGCCGCGGAAACCGAACGGATCCAGGCGGCGTGCGACGACGAAATCGACCGCGCACGCCGCGCGGCGAACGCCGATATCGCGCGCGCCGAACGCGAATGCGCCCAGCAGGTCAAGGCGTCGGCCGCGGACCGTGATCTCGCGGTGCAACGCGCGGCCGATACCGAACGCGCGCTGGAACGCGCCGAACGGTCGGCCGCCGAAAGAGCGGAGGCGGCCCAGGAGATGCGCGCGGAACTGCAGCGTCTGCGCGCGGACTTCGACGGGCTCCGCACCGAGCTCGCCGATACCCGGCGGACCGCGGCCGCCGACCTCACTGCCGCACGCGCCGAGGCCGATGCTCGGGTGGAGAAGGCCCACACCGACGCGGCGCGGCGGATCGAGGCCCTCGAACACGCGCGCACCCAGACGCTGGCCCGGGCCGAGCGGGCCGAACGCCAGCTCGACGCACTCGTGGCAGTCGAGAAGCCGAGCGCGTGACAGGGCTGTCGCGTGGCCGGTGGCGTCGCGGATGTCGCGTACCGGCGACGCCCGGTACGGTGGCGGGATGACCGGGGATCCGCTGCCGAGGCTGCGGGCATTGTGTTGCGCGCTGCCGGAGACTTCCGAACGGTTGAGTCACGGCGAACCCACCTGGTTCGTGCGCGGTAAGAAGACCTTCGTCACCTATTCCGATCACCATCACGACGACCGCCTGGGCTTCTGGTGCGCCGCGCCGCCGGGAACGCAGGAGGCGCTGGTGGCTGCCGAACCGGACCGGTTCTTCCGGCCGCCGTATGTGGGCCACCGGGGTTGGCTGGGTGTGTACCTGGATGTGCCGGTCGACTGGGTGGAGATCGGTGAGATCGTGACAGAGGCCTATCGGGTGGTCGCGCCGGCCCGTTTGGCGGCCCTGCTGGACGGGGCGTGACCGCCGCGGTCACATCCGTAGCGGGAGACCGGCTTCGACGCGGGCGAGCCGGTCGGCGTGCACATAGTGGGCGTGTTCGAGCAGTGCGATGAGTTCGGTTTCGCCCTCGCGGATGCGCCGGGTGTATTTGCGCGGCAGGTTCGCGATGGTGTGTTCTTCGGCGATCATGTCGGTGTAGGTGCGTTCGCGCAGTGATTGGTCGGCTTCGTAGCCGAGGTCGAGGTAGCGGGTGGCGTGCCGGCGGGCGTTGGAGACGGCGGTCTGGGCGCGCCCGGCGGGGCTCAGCAAGGACGCGGCAACCGTGACGACGAGGACGAGCACGATCACCGCCAGCGAGGCGCCGGTGGAGATTTCGGTGACGGGGATCGGATCGCCGTTGTTGATGAACGGCACATTGTTCTCGTGCATCGCGTGCAGGATCAGTTTGACCCCGATGAAGGCGAGAATCGCGGCCAGGCCGAAGCCGAGGTAGATGAGCCGGTCGAGCAGGCCTTCGAGCAGGAAGAAGAGCTGGCGCAGGCCGAGCAGGGAGAACGCGGTGGCGCTGAAGACGATGAAGACGTTCTGGGTGAGTCCGAAGATGGCCGGGATGGAGTCGAGGGCGAACAGGACGTCGGTGCCGCCGATGGCGACCATGGCCAGCAGCATGGGTGTCATCCGGCGGCGGCCGTCGACGACGGTGAAGAGTTTGTCGCCGTCGTAGTGGTCGCTGGTGCGCAGGAACCGGCGGGCCAGCCGCAGCACGATGTTGTCGTCGGCGTGACTGTCCTCGCCTTCCGGTTTGAGCATGTTCCCGGCGGTGATGAGCAGGGCGGCGCCGAAGGCGTAGAAGACCCAGGCGAAATTGTTGATCAGGGCCGCGCCCACGAAGATGAACCCGGTACGCACGATCAGCGAGAACACGATCCCCACCAGCAGAACCTTCTGCTGGGAGGCGCCGGGTACCCGGAAGGTGGTCATGAGGATGAGGAAGACGAACAGGTTGTCCACCGAGAGCGCTTTCTCGGTGATGTAGCCGGCGAAGTATTCGACTCCCATGGTGGTGCCGCCGAACAGCCAGACCGCGAATCCGAAGGCGATCGCGATGCCGATATAGGCGGCGGACCAGATCGCGGCCTCACGCAGCGACGGGGTGTGGGCGCTGCGGACATGGAAGAGGAAGTCGAACAGCAGGAGGCCGGCGATCAGCGCGAGGGTGCACGCCCAGGCCAGGGCGGGGACGGTCACGGCGGCCTCCTGACTGGTGGGCGGATGCGGCGCTGGGGCGACTGTAGCCCGGTGGCCGCGCGCGTCAGGAGTTTGCGCAGGTGGTGTCGGAGGGGTCGGGAAATGAGGTGTCCCGGCCAGGGGTGTAGACGGACACTCGCGGCAACCGTGCGGCAATCCATGGTCGTGGCCCATATCATTCAGCTATGCCGTCCTACGAGGAACCGGATGATGCTCCGGTGTTCGGTCGTGGAGTTCGCCAGACGATGGCGTCGATGGGGGTGTGCACGGCGGTGATCGGGGTGGCGACGGTGGCCTGGCCGGACAAATCGCTGGGCGCGGTCGGCAATCTGTTCATGTTCTCGCTGCTGTGCAGTGCGGTGACGCTGGCGGCGGTGGCGTTCGGTAGCCGGCTGGGCCGGTTTCCGCGGCTACTGCTGGGGCTGGCGGCGGTGGTGTCGCTGGTGACGGCGACATTGTGTTTCCGGGCGGGCAACTGGACGCTGCTGCTGGCGATGTGGCTGGGGCTGGCGTGGTCGGTGCGCGGTATCGCGCATGCGGTGGCGGGAGTGTGGGACGACGACGCGGTCACCGGTAGCGGCCGTCAGGAGTTGTTCGGGCTGGCGACGCTGACCGCGGGCCTGGTGATCGCGATCGCGCCGTTCGACAGTGTGGAGGCGCTGGCGCTGGCGGCGGGCTGCTGTATGACGGTGTTCGGTGTGCTGGAGGTGTGGACGGCGGTGCGGTCGCCGCTGGCGGTCCTGTCCGGTGCCTCGCTCACTCCTGATGAGCATCTGACCTCGGTGATCGCGAATGCGG
Organism: Nocardia sp. NPDC049935; assembly: GCF_055586645.1. Lineage (NCBI taxonomy): Bacteria > Bacillati > Actinomycetota > Actinomycetes > Mycobacteriales > Nocardiaceae > Nocardia > Nocardia sp. NPDC049935. The sequence continues at coordinate 1,392,612 of NZ_JBVJHV010000001.1, forward strand.
GCGGTTCGGGCGGACGCACCCGCGAGTGAGGCGCCGGATCGGTCCGGATTTCGCTAGTCTTTGCTGTCATGGCGATCATTACGAGCCATCGGATCATGCGCCTGCGCGCCTTGATCGACCATCCGAACACCGGCGCGGACGAACGCGCCACCGCGCAACGCATGCTGGATCGCCTGCTGGTGCGTTCCGGCGACGCGCATATCGGCGACCGCACCTACGGAAACCGGCATCACCGCGTGGGCAAGCACGCCGATCTGCCGGCGGTGGCGGAGATGATCCGCGCCGATATCGCGCTGGGCCGGATCATGTTCGCGCCGCAGACGCGGGTGGGGACACCCGCGCTGCGTGATCCGCTGGGCGACGCTCCGGTCCAGATCGAGATCCGGGTGGATCTGCCGCATCACGGTTGTATCGACATCACGATCGACAGTGTGCCGCGGGAGTGGGGCTGGGTGATCGAGGACGGTATCGAGCAGGTGAGCCCGATGTTGCAAGAGCTGGCGATGGAGCTGGCGGAGATCATGAACGGCTACAACCGCGACGGCAGCGATATCGCCAAACGGTTCTTCGGCCGGGTCCGGATTCCGGAGTTCACGCTGGTCTGGTGATCGCCCGGTGGTCAGGCCGGGGCGTCGCGGACGTCCTTTCCCTGTTCGGCGAACGCCTTGAAGTCCTGCAGATGCTGTAGCGACTGTTTGCGGAAGGCGCCGGGCATCAGGAGCCCCACCATCCGCATCAGCAGACCGCTGAATCGGTACTCGTTCTCGCTCACCCAGCGCGTCGTCTCCGGGCCGGCCTCGGTCAGCCGGTCGCGCACGGCGCTCCACATGCCCTCGCCGACGATCTCACGTTCGAAGTGAACGACGCTCTCGTGCGGGATCCCGTGCAGGTCCGCCGGTTCCCGGCGCGTGATCGTCTCGGTGCATTCGATTTCACGCTGCCCGTCCCGCAGCACGACCCGCGAGGTGGTGCCGACCTGCCCGTGCACGCCGCTGAGCGGTTCGTGCAGCACCAGGCCGCGGAGCCACTTGGGTAGATGTGCCGGATCGGCGAGCAGTTGGACCGTCCTCTCCCTCGGCAGGGCGATCTCGATCGAGACGGTGTACCGCATGGTGAAGCCCTCCGGGTTCGTGTCAGGCCTGAGCGGACGCTTCGCGCAGGTTCAGGCCGATCGGGGTGACCGCCGGGATCTCGCCGGCCGCGATCACCGCGCGGGTGAACGGTGGCAGCAGTCGCAGTAGATCGTCGCGCTGGGCGGGGGACAGCGCCGCGTAGGCGGTGCCGGCGAGCGCGTCGGTGCGGTCCTCGATCTCGGCCTTGGTCCGGGCGCCGGCGTCGGTGAGGCCGGAGTCGTCGACGAGTCCTTTGTCCCGCAGGCTCCGGGTGCGGGTGGCCCATTCGGTCTCGTCGAAATCCCGGGACACGGTGTAGACGTCGCGGTCGGTGCCGTTGGCCAGTGCCTGCAGGACATGCGATTCGCGGCCGTCGATTCCGGCCGCGACGAGGGCGGCGATATGCCCGTCTCCGCGATGTTCTCGAAGCAGGGTGGCGGCATGCCACAGTCGCGTGATCGGGTCGGTGGGTTCGGGCAGGGCGCGGTTGGCGGCGAACAGGGCGCGGCCTTCCATCGGCGCGGCCGCGGCGGCCGCGGAAGCCAGGTCGGCTGCGGTGGCGAGTTCGGGAGTTTCGGCGATGTCGCCGAAGTGGCGGCGCAGGGCGGCGGCCGATCCGTGGGCGCGGGCATCGAGGGCGGCCGCGGGCGGGGCGAATTCCCAGGCGGACGGGAGCGCTTTGGCGACCCGTTCGGCGGTGAAGTTGTAGAACAGCGCGTGGACCACTTCGGGGCCGGTGGGACCGAGCGGGGCGCCGCGTCCGGCGAAGTAGCCCATCCAGAAACCGCGGTAGCCCGCGGTTTTGAATGCCTGCAGCGGTTCGGGTGAGAAGTAGGTGACGGCGTGCAGGGGTTCGAGCAGGGCCCATACCTGGCGGGCGTAGGCCGGGAGTGCGGTACTCATATTCGTCACGCTACTGGCCGGGGATCCGGGTGCCCATCGGTTTCGTCCAGGTCTCCGGCAGCGGGCGCCGCTATCTCGTGCCCGCGCCGGACAGTCCGGGAAATGCGGATCGCCCGGGCATCCGTGGATGCCCGGGCGATCACGTACCCTCACCCGGTAGCCGGGTGAACGGAATCAGGCCAGATCGAACCGGTCCGCGTTCATCACCTTGTTCCATGCCGACACGAAGTCGTGCACGAACTTCTCCTTGGCGTCGTCGGCGGCATACACCTCGGCGACCGCGCGCAGCTCGGAGTTCGAGCCGAACACCAGGTCGTAGCGGGTGCCGGTCCATTTGACCTCGCCGGTCGCGGTATCGCGGGCCTCGAAGGTCTCCTGGGACTCGTCGGTGGACTTCCACTCGACACCCATATCGAGCAGGTTGACGAAGTAGTCGTTGGTCAGCGTGCCGACCTTGTCGGTGAACACGCCCTGCTTCGACTGCTTGTAGTTCGCGCCCAGTACCCGCAGGCCGCCGACCAGTACGGTCAGCTCCGGCGCGGTGACGCCCAGCAGGTTCGCACGGTCGATCAGCAGGTGCTCCGACGGGAGCCGGTGACCCTTGCCGATGTAGTTGCGGAATCCGTCGGCGCGCGGTTCGAGCACACCGAAGGAGTCGATATCGGTCTGCTCCTGCAGGGCGTCGTTGCGTCCCGCGGCGACCGGCACGGTGACCTGAACCCCGGCCGCCTTGGCGGCCTGTTCGACACCGGCGGCGCCGGCGATCACGATCAGGTCGGCCAGCGAGACCTTCTTGCCACCGGACTGCGCGGCGTTGAACGATTCCTGGATCTTCTCCAGGGCGCTCAGCACCGTGGCCAGCTGCTCGGGTTCGTTGATATCCCAGCTCTTCTGCGGCTCCAGCCGGATGCGGGCACCGTTGGCGCCGCCGCGCTTATCGCTGGAACGGAACGTCGACGCCGAGGCCCACGCGGTGGACACCAGCTGCTCGACGGTGAGGCCGGCCGCCAGCACCTGCTCCTTGAGCGCGGCGATATCGGCCTCGCCGACGACCTCGAAGTCGACAGCCGGGATCGGGTCCTGCCACAGCAGCACCTCGGAGGGGACCTCCGCGCCGAGGTAACGTTCGACCGGGCCCATATCGCGGTGGGTGAGCTTGTACCAGGCGCGGGCGAACGCGTCGGCGAACTCGGCCGGGTTCTCGTGGAACCGGCGCGAGATGACCTCGAATTCGGGGTCGAACCGCAGCGCCAGGTCGGTGGTCAGCATCATCGGCTTCTTGCGCTTGGCCGGGTCGTGGGCGTCGGGGATGATCTCCTCGGCGTCCTTGGCGACCCACTGGTTGGCGCCGGCGGGGCTCTTGGTGAGCTCCCATTCGTAGCCGAACAGGATCTCGAAGAAGTCGTTGGTCCACTGCGCCGGTTTGGTGGTCCAGGTGACCTCCAGACCGCTGGTGATGGCGTCGCCGCCCTTACCGGTGCCGTGGGTGCTCTTCCAGCCGAAGCCCTGCTGTTCGATGAGGCCGGCTTCGGGTTCGGCGCCCACCAGGTCGGCATCGCCGGCGCCGTGGGTCTTGCCGAAGGTGTGGCCGCCGGCGATCAGCGCGACGGTCTCGGCGTGATCCATGGCCATCCGGGAGAAGGTTTCCTTGATGTCCACGGCCGCGGCGAGCGGATCCGGGTTCCCGTTGGGACCTTCGGGGTTGACGTAGATCAGGCCCATCTGGACCGCGCCGAGCGGGTTCTCCAGGTCGCGTTCGCCGGTGTAGCGCTCGTCGTCGAGCCACACCGATTCCGGGCCCCAGTAGACGTCCTCGTCGGGCTCCCACAGGTCGGCGCGGCCGCCGGCGAAGCCGAAGGTCTCGAAGCCCATGGTCTCCAGCGCGACGTTGCCGGCGAAGATCATCAGGTCGGCCCAGGACAGCTTCTTGCCGTACTTCTTCTTGACCGGCCACAGCAGGCGGCGGGCCTTGTCCAGGTTGCCGTTGTCGGGCCAGCTGTTGAGCGGCGCGAAGCGCTGCATACCGCCACCGCCGCCGCCACGGCCGTCGATGGTGCGGTAGGTGCCGGCGCTGTGCCAGGCCATCCGGATCATCAGCGGGCCGTAGTGCCCGAAGTCGGCGGGCCACCAGTCCTGCGAGGTAGTCAGGATCTCGGCGATATCCTTGCGGACCTCGCCCAGGTCCAGGGTCTTGAACGCCGCGGCGTAGTCGAAACCGGGTTCCATCGGGTCCGAGGCGGGTGCGTTCTTGCGCAGGATCTTGAGGTTGAGCTGGTTGGGCCACCAGTCACGGTTGCCGGCACCCGTGGTGGGGTGTTTGGCCGCGAACGGGCACTGGCCAGTGGAGGTCTCGGACACTGCATTCCTTCCGGTTCAGATCGTCATTTCGGGCTGGGGTGTGGTGGAACAGGCGGGGCACAGGCCCCAGTAGATGACCTCGGCTTCCTCGATGGTGAAGCCGTGGTCGTCGGAGGCGTTCAGGCACGGCGCCGGGCCGGCGGCGCAGTCGACGTCGGCGATCACCCCGCAGGAGCGGCATACGAGGTGGTGATGGTTGTCGGCGACGCGGGTCTCGTAGCGGGCGACCGATCCGGTGGGCTGGATGCGCCGCAGCAGGCCCGCGGTGGTCAGGGCGCGCAGTACGTCGTAGACGGCCTGGTGGGAGACGGCACCCAGGGTGTCGCGCACCCGGCCGATGATGGTGTCGGTATCGGAGTGCGGGTTGTCGTGTACCGCGCCGAGTACTGCCAGCCGCGGCGCGGTCACACGCAGCGCGGCATCACGCAGCATGTTCTCGAATTCCGCGGTCGTGGTCACGCCACGCAGCATACCTATTTTCTGGAACTGATCAAGTCTCGGTCTCTTTCCAGAAAAGCCGCGATCTCGGGGATCGGGCGGTAGGATCACGCGCCGGACGAAGCCGAACCGGACCCCCGGAGGAGCAGGATAGTGCCACCTCCGACCCGCCGCCCGGTAAGCGCGCCCCGGACGGCTCCTGGCACGATTTGAACGAACTGCTGCCCGGTCACTTCTTCTACGGCGTCTTCGCCGCCGGCATCCCGGACGCCGCGCATCGGCGCCGACCGGCCCGCCGGGCCGGGGAACCGGACGCGATACCGCCCGCGCACCCGGGACCTGCGCCGATCGCGCGGTGAACAGTATCGAAGCAGATGAATGATCGTCGGCGATCGATATTATTATCGGTGGAATACCTCGCTCGACAATGCTGTTCGGTACCGGTGTGACGTCCAGGAACGTGTATCAACAAAGCCCGTTGCGGACTCTGCGCGACCTCGTTTACGATTGCCTTCTCAAGCCGGTCGGAGAGCGCGAATGAATACGCTCGGACGACTGCCGATCCGATTGCCGAAACGGCAGATCGGCACAACAGAAGGATCCTTCCGATTGTCGGGGTCGTGGAGGGTCCGCAGTAGGAATTCTGTGACGTTGCGGTCACAGAATTCTGCTGGAACGAACTGCGATGAAGGTAAGCCAACTCCAGAAGGCGATCGGTGCTGCCGATGAATTCCAACGATGTTCGCTTCCTGCTCGCCGAACCCGACTCGGGCCCGACCTGCCCTGGGGACGGCGGCGCTCCCGGTATCCGCCCGGAGTTGCAGATCCGTGCTGTACCTGCAGCTCTTCTGTTCCACGGCCGCAATGTCCGGCGTAAACACGGCATCCTGTGACCCGTCCGGGACCATGCGTGAACGGTCCCGACCGCTGCGGCCGGCGCCGGCGCCCGTGATATTTCGTCACCGTCGGGTCTCGATGGGTTTCGGCCGTTCACTCGCTTTTCCGATATTCCCGCGCAAGCACTGAATTTGCGCGAGACGAAATCGAAATATTTGTTTCCACCGATCCACGGTGCTATTTGTTTCGAGTATCGATCCATCCGCTCGGGAACACCTGGATCGGGCCGCCGGAATTTTCGCGCCGGCGTCTGGAATTACGAAATCGATGGAGGCAAGGTGACCCAGTCCAAGCGCAACTCAGACACGGGTATTCCGCAGTCGGGTTCATCGTGGAACCGCCCCTCCGAGTTTTCCGTGACGACAAGCCCGGGTAACGGTTCGGCCGCGGAACGCATCAATGGGCACTCTGTTCCCGACCGGCAGCCTCCGGACATCTTTCCATTGACCGCGGCGCAGCGCGGAATCTGGTTCGCTCAGCACCTCGCGGGGTCGTCGCCGATTTCGGTCGCGCAATACGTCGACATCGCCGGTGAGTTGAAACCGGAATTGCTCGCCGAGGCGTGCGAAACCGCCGACCGAGAATTCGGCGCGGGCTACACACACCTGATCGAGATCGACGGCGAACCGCGCCAGTACGTCGACCGGACCGGGGTACCGGTCTCGATCGTCGATCTGAGCCGCCACGACGACCCGGTCGCGACCGCGCACCGGCTGATGGTCGAGGACTACTCCGCTCCGCTGGACCTCATCGAAGACCATTTGATGGCCAGCACGATATTCCAGGTCGGCGCGGACCATTTCCTGTGGTATCAGCGGGCGCACCATATCGCGCTGGACGGATTCGCCGCGGTAACGATGCTGCACCGGATCACCGAGCTCTACAACTGTTGGGTAAACGGTGAAGAAGCGCCGCCCGCGACGGCGAAGTACCTGGGCGAAATCGCCGACCAGGATCTGGCCTATCGGGAGTCGGAACGGTTCGGCAACGATCGCCGGTACTGGACCGAGCATCTGGCCGGTGCGCCACCGGTGGTGAGCCTGGCCGGCCGGGTCGCCGAACCGACCATCCATCCGGCGCTGATCAGCACATCGCTGCCGGAGCAGACCGCCCGGCTCCTCGACGAACTCGTCCTGGAACGCGGCACCAGCGTCACACCCATCATCGTCGCGGCATTCGCCGCGTATCTGGCCCGGATGACCGATAGCGACGAGGTGCTGCTGAGCCTGCCGGTTTCGGGCCGGCATTCCGCGGTGCTGCGGCGCTCCGGCGGCATGGTGGCCAATGTGGTCCCGCTGCGGGTGCCGGTGGCCTCCCACAGTGTGGGCGAGCTGATCGACGCCGCCCAGGGGGAGCTGACCAGCGCGCTGCGCCGCCAGCGGTACCGCCAGGAGGACATCTTCCACGATATGGGGATCGCCCGTGACGAAGCGGCCTCGTTCGGCCCGGCGGTCAACCTCATGATGGTGGACAACGACGTCGTCTTCGGTTCCACCACCGGACGCCTGCATGTGCTGACCTCCGGTCCCACCGCCGACCTGTTCGTCAACATCTACCCCGGCGCGGGCCGGGAGAGCACCCATATCGATTTCCAGGGCAACCCGAATGTCTATACGCCGGAGGAACTCGCCGGTCACCATCGACGGTTCCTGATGTTCCTGCACGAATTCCTCGCCGGCGGAACGGACTGCCCGGTGACCGGTCTGCCGCTGCTGGCCGACGGCGAGCGTGCCGAACTGCTGCCGGTGCGGGGCCCGCGCGGCGGCGCCGCGCGGCTACTGCCGGATATCCTCGCCGACAGCGCGCGGCGCCACCGTGATGCCGTGGCGATCTCGGAGGCCGGGCGCACGGTCACCTACGGTGAGCTGGACAGCCGTTCCTCGCGGCTCGCGCGCCGGCTCGTCGCCCTGGGGTGCGGACCCGATACCGCGGTGGCCATCCTGCTGCGCCGCTCGGCCGAGTCGATTACCGCGGCCTGGGCGGTCGCCAAGAGCGGCGCCGCGATCGTGCAGGTGGACCCCGAGTATCCGCCCAGACGGATCGAGCACATGATCGCCGACAGCGGTGCGACGGTGACGATCACCGTCGACGCCCATCGGGAAAGCCTGCCGGACACCGTGTATCGGATGGTGCTCGACGACCCCGCCGCCCGGCGCGATGAGCAGGACCTGCCGGACGGGCCCCTGTCCGACGACGAGCGGATCCGCCCGCTGCGACCGGCGAACCTCGCCTATATGACCTACACGTCGGGATCGACCGGACTGCCCAAGGGCGTGCAGGTCACCCACGGCGGGCTCGCCAACCTGATCGCCGACCGCACCGAAACCTACGGGGTGGACGCGACCTCGCGGGTGTCCTATGCCCTCTCACCCAGTTTCGACGCCTCGCTCGAACAGTTCCTGACCTGTTTCGCGAACGGGTCCACCCTGGTGATCGTGCCGCCCGGGGTGATCGGCGGCGACCGGCTCACCCGGTTGCTCGAAGGCGAGCACGTCACCCATCTGACCCTTACCCCCGCGATGCTGTCGACGGTGGACCCGGAACCGCTGACCGATCTGCGGGTGGTGGTGGTCGGTGGCGACGTCTGCCCGCCGCATGTGATCGAACGCTGGACCCGGAACTGGACCATGTACAACGAGTACGGCCCCACCGAGACCACGGTGACCGCCTCCGGCGCCCCGATCCGGGCCGATCACGACCTGACCGTCGGCGGACCCATCACGGGCGTATCGGCGATGGTGCTGGACCGCACCCTGCAGCCGGTGCCCAAGGGCACCGCGGGGGAACTGTATCTGGCCGGGCCCGGGCTCGCGCGCGGTTACAGCCACCGGGTCGGTGAGACCACGGCGCGGTTCGTCGCCGACCCCTACGGCGATCCCGGGGAGCGGATGTATCGCACCGGCGATATCGCGCGCTGGACCGGTGACGACGGCGCGATGATGCTGGAGTTGCTGGGCCGCACCGATTTCCAGGTGAAGATCCGCGGATACCGGATCGAACCGGGTGAGATCGACGCGGCGCTCACCGGCCACGAGGATATCGACCTGTCGGTCACCGTGCCGGTTCGCAACAATGCGGGCGCGACGGTGCTGGCCTCCTATGTCGTGCCGGTCGCCGAACGGGTCCTCGACCCCGCCGAGGTGCAGCGTTTCGCCCGGGAATCCCTGCCGCCGCATATGGTTCCGGCGGTGATCGTGCCGCTGGAGAACCTGCCGGTGAACGCATTCGGCAAGCTCGATCGCGGCGCGCTGCCGGAACCGGTGTTCGGCGCGGTCTCGACCGGCCGCCCGCCGGCCAGCCCGCGGGAGCACGCGGTGGCGGGCCTGTTCGCGGATGTGCTCGGCGTGCCCGGTATCGGGGCCGACGACAGTTTCTTCGCCCTCGGCGGCGACAGCATCCTGTCCATCCAGCTGGTGGCGCGCGCGAAGACAGCGGGCCTGGCGTTCTCCACCCAGGACGTCTTCGAGTACAAGACCGTGACGGGTCTGGCCGCGATCGCGACCGAGGCCACCGAGACCCCGCTGCTGTTCGAACCGCCCGGAGGCGGTGTCGGTCCGATGCCCTCGTCCCCGATCGTGTACGCGATGCTCGATCGTGGCCATGCCGACCGCTTCGCGCAGGCCACCCTGATCGAACTTCCCGACGGCGTACAACACCCGGACCTGGTGCGCGCCCTGCAGGCCGTGATCGACCGTCACGATATGTTGCGGACGGTGCTGCGCGACCCGGTGCACGGCAACATCGAGGCCCGCGCACCGGGCTCGTCCGACGCCGGCGCGGCCTTGACCGAGGTGCGGCTGGACCGCCGCGATCCCGGCGAGGTGGACGCGCATCTGCAGGCCGCCGCGGACCGGCTGAACCCGCGCGAGGGCGCGATAGTCCAGGCCGTCCTCATGCGGGGTCCCGCCGGCCCCGACCTGCTGTGGCTGGTGGTACACCACCTCGCCGTGGACGCGGTGTCGTGGCGGATCCTGCTCACCGACCTCGCGCACGCGTGGATGCGGATCGCCGACGGCGCCGAACCCGATTTCGGTGCGCCCACCACCTCGTTCCGGCGCTGGGTGCAGGGACTGGTCGAGGAGGCATCGGGCCGGCGGGCGCCGGAACTGGAACTGTGGAAGGACATGGTCGGGCCGGGTGAACAGCTGCTGGGTTCGCGCCGGCTGGACCCCGAACGGGATGTCGCGGCCACCGCGGGCCGGGTCGAGACCCGGATCCCGGCCGATATCGCCGAGGCGGTGCTGACCACCATCCCGGCCCGGTTCCACGGCAGCCCCAACGATCCGCTGCTGGCGGCGCTGGTGCTGGCGCTGGGCGAATGGCGCCGTCGCCGGGGGATGCCCGATACCGGGGAACTCGTCTCGCTGGAGGGGCACGGCCGTGAGGAGCAGGCGGTGCCGGGCGCGGATCTGAGCGGCACCGTGGGCTGGTTCACCAACCGGTTCCCGATCCGGATCGCGCTGTCCGGCGTCGACCCGGCCGATGCGTTCGCCGGTGGCGCCGCGGCGGGCCTGGCGATCAAACAGGTGAAGGAACTGTTGCGCGCGGTGCCCGACAACGGCATCGGCTACGGGATGCTACGCCGGCTCGACCCGCTGGGCGGTGCCGAACTCGGCGGTGCACCGGACCCCCAGATCAGTTTCAACTATCTGGGGCGGGTGGGTGTCCGCGAACACTCGGGGGCGTGGACACCCACCCGTGACTTCGCGTCGCTCACCGCGACCAGCGACCCGCGGATGACGCTGCCCGCGGTGCTCGATATCAACGCGATCGCCGAACAGGGCCCGGACGGACTCGAACTCGACGCGACCTTCGAGTTCGCGGCCCAGGTGCTCAGCGCCGCGGAGGTCGAAGAGCTGGCCGAACTGTGGGTGCGGGCGCTGCGCGGTTTCGCCGGGCACGTCCGGTCGGAATCCGCGGGCGGGTTCACACCGTCGGATTTCGCGCTCGTGCAGGTCTCCCAGGACGATATCGACCACTGGTTGCGCGACCACCCCACGCTGACCGATGTGTGGCCGCTGACGGCCCTGCAGTCCGGGCTGCTGTTCCACGCGATCTACGACGACAGCGACGACGGATACATCGTGCAGGCGACGCTGACACTGGCGGGGGAGGTGCACCGGGACCGGATGCGGCGCGCCGCGCAGTCGCTGATCGATCGGCACGACAGTTTGCGGACCGCGTTCGTGGAGAGCCCGGACGGGTCGCGTCAGCTCGTCGAACAGCAGGTGCCGGTGGATTGGGCGTACACCGATCTCACCGAGACCGGCGCCGGTGACCGTGACGATGCGTGGCGGCGTCTGGCCGAGGCCGCCGCGGTCCGGTTCGATCCGGCCCGGCCGCCGCTGTTGCGGTTCCATCTCGTGCGCACCGGTGCCGCGGAATACCGGCTGCTGGTCACCAACCACCACATCGTGCTCGACGGCTGGTCGATGCCGCTGCTGATCCACCAGCTATTGGCGCTCTACACCGCCGGTGACGCACCGGCCGATATCGCCACCTCCCGCTCCTACCGGGACTATCTGCAGTGGCTGCACACCCAGGATCATGACGCCTCGCTCTCCGCCTGGCAGCGGATGCTCGACGGTATCGAGACCCCGACCCGGGTCACCGGCAGCCAGGATCGTGCCGTCACCGCCCACAACGGTGAGGTCGGGCGCAACCTCGACACCGCGTCCACCGCCGCGCTGCTGGCACTCGGCCGCTCCCACGGAGTCACTCCCAACACCGCGATCCAGGTGGCGTGGGCGCTGTTGCTGACCTCCCTGACCGGCCGCTCGGATGTGGTGTTCGGCAATACGGTCTCGCACCGGCCGCCGCAGATCTCCGGCGTCGACCAGATGATCGGGCTGTTCATCAACACCCTGCCGGTGCGGGTGCGGCTCGACCCGCACGAAACGGTCGCCGGCCTGCTGGAACGTGTGCAATCCGAGCAGGCGGCGATGCTCGACCACCGGCATATCGGACTGGCGGAGTTGCAGCGCGCCACCGGAATCGCGGATATGTTCGACACGGTCACGGTGCTGGAGTCCTATCCGCTGGACCGGGAGCTGCTGGCCCGCGACCTCACCGACGCCGGACTGCGCCTCGTCGACCTGGACGCCCAGGACGCCACCCCGTATCCGCTGAGCCTGCAGGTGAGCCCACCGAAAGCCGACCGCGACGCGGTCTCCGACACCGCTACGGCCGATACCCACACGGTGACACTGCGGTTCGCCACCGACCGGTTCGACACAGCGCAGGCCCGCAGCCTGCTGGACCGTTTCGAGCTGATCCTCACCCAGATCATCTCCGACCCCACCCGCCGGATCGCGGCCGTAACCGCGGCCCGCGAACAGGATCTGGTGTCGCCGACCGCCCCCGAGCGCCCGGCCCCGGAACTCACCCTGCGCGATATCCTGACCCGCACCGCGCGGGCCCATCCGGACGCGGTGGCCGTGCGGTCCGGTGACCTGCACTTGACCTACCGCGACCTGGATGCCCGCGCCGACCGGATCGCGGCCGTGCTGAGCGCGCGCGGCGCGCGTCCGGAATCGTTCGTCGCGGTGGCGGTTCCGCGGTCGGCGGAACTGGCCGTGGCGATCTGGGCGGTCGCGAAAACCGGGGCGGCGTTCGTCCTGCTGGACCCGGCCAATCCGCCCGAACGTCTCGCCGAACTACTGGCCGATTCCCACAGCCGCCTGGGCGTGACCGTCGACGCGGTCGCGGACCGCCTCCCGGACACCGTCGACTGGCTGCGCGTGGACGCCGGCGCCGAACCTCCGGCCGCCGAGATCCCGGTGCCGCTTCCGCTGCGTACAGGTAACGCCGCGTACGTGATCTACACCTCCGGGTCGACGGGTAAGCCGAAGGCCGTCCATATCGCCCATCACGGTCTGGCCGGGCTCGTCGCCGCGCAGGCGGCCGCCTTCGGCGCCGGCACCGGCGCCCGGGTACTGCAGGTGGCCTCGCCCGGGTTCGACGCGTCGGTCTCGGAGCTGCTGCTGGCGCACAGCGCCGGCGCCTGCCTGGTGGTCGCGCCGCCGGAGGTGTACGGCGGCACCGATCTGGAGGAGCTGCTGCGGTCCGAGGATGTTTCCCACGCGATCATCACCCCGTCGGTGCTGAACACGATGGACCCCGGGCGGCTGCCGGAACTGCGGACCGTGGCGGTGGTCGGCGAGGCCACCGGCCCGGACACGGTGAACAGGTGGGCGCCGGGACGGCGGCTGATGAATCACTACGGGCCCACCGAAACCACGATCTGGGCCACCGGATCCGACGACCTGCGCCCCGGTGAGCCGGTGACCATCGGCGGGCCCATCGCGGGGGTCACGGTAACCGTTCTCGATATGTGGCTGCGCCCGGTACCGGCCGGGGTGGCCGGTGAACTGTATATCGGCGGGCCCGGACTTGCCCGCGGATACTACGATCGGCCCGCCGTGACCGCGTCCCGGTTCGTCGCCGGCCCGCGATCCGGTCGCGGCGAACGGCTGTACCGCACCGGCGATTCGGTGCGCTGGATCCGGGTCGGCGGCCGCCCGGCCCTGGAGTACCTGGGGCGCGGTGATCAGCAGGTCAAGATCCACGGTCTGCGGATCGAACCGGGCGAGATCGACGCCCATATGGCGCGGTATCCCGCCGTGTCCCGGGTGGCCACCGTCGCGCAGCAGGGTCCGGCCGGGGAGCCGGTGCTGGTGTCGTATGTGGTGCCGGCGGCGGGTTCGGCACTGGATGTGACCGGTCTGCACGACGAGCTCGCGGAATCGCTGCCGCACTACATGAATCCCGCGGCGATCGTCGAACTCGACGAGATGCCGCTCACCCCGGTCGGCAAGATCGACCTCAACGCGCTGCGGCAGCGCACCTTCCGCGCCGAGAGCAGCCGGGGACGTGCCCCGTCCACCCCCGCCGAGCAGCTCGTGGCGGACCTGTTCGCCGAGGTCCTCGACCTCGGCACGGTCTCCGCCGACAGCAACTTCTTCACCCTCGGCGGTGACAGCATCGTCTCGATGCGGCTGGTCGCCGCCGCACGCGCCGCCGGGCTCGTGTTCACCCCGCGCGAGGTGTTCGAGGCGAAAACGGTTGCCGCGCTGGCCGCACTGGCCCGCACCGATACCGGGGCCGGATACGAGACCTGGACCCGGCTGCCGGCGGCCCGCGCCGAAGGCCGCGCCTTCCGGCCCTCGGATTTCCCGCTCGTCACACTCACCCAACCCGATATCGACCGGCTCGACCGCGACCATCACACCCTCTCCGATGTGTGGCCGCTCTCGCCGATGCAATCGGGGATCCACTTCCACTCCACCTACAACCCCGACGCCGGCGACAACTACACCGTGCAGACGGTGATCGGGTTCTCCGGCACCGTCGACGGCGACCGGTTGCGGCGGGCCGCGCAGGCCCTCGTCGACCGGCACGACATCCTGCGCGCCGCGTTCGTCGAAACCTCCGCCGGGCCCTGCCAGGTCGTCGCGGGTCATGTCGAGGCCCGGTTCCGGGAGATCGATCTGCCCGCCGACGGTACCGCACCGGCCGACGCCGGCCGGATCGCCGAGGCCGACGCGGCGACCGCGTTCGACCTGTCCGAGCCGTCGCTGATCCGGTTCACGCTGCTGCGCGTGGAATCCGGCGTGTATCAGCTGTTCGTCACCAACCACCATGTGATCCTCGACGGCTGGTCGATGCCGCTGCTGATGCGGGAACTGCTCGAATTCTACGGCGCCCCCGAACTGATCGACCGCGCCGAACCCGCCCCCTCCTACCGCGACTATCTGGCGTGGCTGGGCCGGCAGGACCATACGGCCTCCCAGGAGGCGTGGGCACGGGAGTACGAGGAGGTGGACGCCCCCACCCGCGTCACCCGCGGTGGCGGTGCGCCCGGGACAGCCACCGCCGGGGAGGTCCGCGCCGAACTGCCGCCGGAACGATTCGGGGTGCTGTCCCGGATCGCGGCCGACGCCGCCGTCACCGTGAATACGGCCATCGCGGCGGCCTGGGCGCTGAATCTGCGCATCCTGACCGGCGATACCGATATCGTGTTCGGATCCGCGGTCTCGGGGCGGCCGCCGGAACTGCCGGCGGTGGACCGCACCCTCGGCATGTTCCTGAACACGATCCCGGTGCGGGTGCAGCTGGATCCGGCCGAATCGATGCGGCAGCTGCTGGCCCGCATCCAGGCCCAGCAGGCCCGGATGCTGGACCACCACTACATCGGGCTGCCCGATATCCACCGCGCCGCCGGCGTCGCCGAACTGTTCGACACCGCCGTCGCCTACCAGTCGTTCCCCGTCGACCGCCCGGCCCTGCAGCGGCTCGTCGACTCCGCGGGCCTGCACGTCGACGAGATCAGCGGTGTCGACGCCACCCCGTACCCGCTGAGCCTGGTCGTGGCGCCCCGGCACGCCGACGCCGACGGCGCCCCCGGCCTGCAGATCACCCTCCGCTACCTGGAAGACGAATTCGACACCGACCGGGCCCGCCGCATCATCGACCGGTTCGTCGAACTGCTGTACCGGATGACGTGGAACCCGGCCGTACGGCTGGGTGAACTCACCCTCAGCGACGAACCCGGCCCGACCCGCCCGGTCCCGGCCGGCGAACACACCGGTCCCGCCACTCTCGCCGAGATCCTCACCGCCTCGGCGGCCGCCGCTCCCGAGGCGATCGCTCTCGAATCGGGTGACGCCCGGCTCACCTACCGGCAGCTCGACGACCGATCCAACCGGCTCGCCCGGGAACTGCTGCGGCATACCGGCGGCGCCGCCACCGTGATCGCCTCCGCGCTGCCGCGGTCGGTGGACGCGGTCGTCACCGTCTGGGCGGCCGCGAAGGCCGGGGTCGCGTTCGTGCCGGTGGACCCGAACCTGCCCACCGAGCGAATCGAATTCCTGCTGGCGGATTCGGGCGCCCTGCTCGCGATCACCGATACCGCCTCGCGGTCCCGGCTGCCCGGGAACGTCGACCGGCTGGTCCTCGACGACCCGCAGACCCTGCGCACCCTCGACACGCACTCCGCCGCGCCGATCGGGGACGCGGAACGCGGCGGCCCGATCCGGCTCGACCGGGCCGCGTATCTGATCTACACCTCGGGATCCACGGGCACCCCCAAGGGTGTGGTCGTCGGTCACCGCGGCCTGGCCGATCTCGTCGCGGCGCAACGCCGGATCCTCGACGCCGGACCGGATTCGATCGTGCTGCAGGTCGCCTCGCCCAGTTTCGACGCCTCGATCTTCGAACTGCTCATGGCACACGGCTGCGGCGGCCGGCTCGTCGTCTCCCCGCCCGATGTGTACGGCGGCCGTGAGCTGGCGGCGCTGATGCAACGCAGCCGGGTTTCGCACACCATCATCACGCCTTCGGCGCTGGCCACCGTCCCCGACGACGGGCTCGACACGCTGCGGGTGCTGGCCACCGCCGGTGAACCGGTCGGCCCGGAGCTCGTCGACCGGTGGGCGCCCGGACGCACCATGGTCAACCTGTACGGGCCCACCGAATCCACCATCTGGGCCACCGCGAGCGAACCCATGATCCCCGGGGCGCCCATCACCATCGGCACTCCGGCCGGGCCCGTCGCGGCCGCCGTCCTCGACAGCTGGTTGCGGCCGGTGCCGGTGGGTGTGGCCGGTGAACTGTATCTGTTCGGCTCCGGCCTCGCCGAAGGCTATACCGGCCGTGGCGGGTTGACCGCCGCGCGGTTCGTGGCGTGCCCGTTCGGCGCCCCGGGCGCCCGCATGTACCGCACCGGCGACGTGGTCCGCCGCACCGGCGCCGGCGATTTCGAATTCCTGGGCCGCAACGACTTCCAGGTGAAGATCCGCGGTACCCGTATCGAACTCGGTGAGATCGACGCCGTGCTCGCCGCCCGCGACGATATCGCGTTCGCGGTCACCGTCCCCCGCGGGACCGAGGGCCGCCCCGCCATGTTGGTGTCCTATGTGGTGCCCACCGCCGGCGCGGACCCCTCCGGCGACGAACTGAGCGCGATCCTCGCCGAAGCGCTACCGACCTATATGGTCCCCGCCGCGGTCATGCTGCTCGACGACATCCCGCTCACCGCCACCGGGAAACTCGACCGGGACCGGCTGCCCGAACCGGTATTCGCCGCCCGCGAGTTCAAGGCACCCTCCTCGTGGGTGGAGGAAACGGTCGCCGAGGCCTTCGAGCAGGTGCTCGGCGTCGACCGGGTGGGCGCCGACGACGATTTCTTCTCCCTCGGCGGCGATTCCCTGACCGCGTCGCTGGTGGTGGCGCGGGTCGGCGCCGCCCTCGATATCCGGGTGCCGGTCCGGGTGGTGTTCGAATCGCCCACCGTCGCGCGACTGGCCGAACATGTCGGCACGCTCACCACCGGCGGCCGGGTACCGCTGACCGCGGGTGCCCGCCCCGACCCGGTTCCGCTGTCACTGGCCCAGCAACGGATGTGGTTCCTGAACCGGTTCGAACCGGAATCGGCGGCCTACAACATTCCGGTGATGCTGCGGCTGTCCGGACAACTGGACACCGGCGCGCTGGCGGCCGCGCTGGAAGACGTCATCGCGCGCCACGAAGTGTTACGGACCATCTACCCGGAAACCGGCGGCGAACCCCGCCAGGAGGTACTCGACGAACCCCGGATGCCGGTCGAACCGGTACCGGTGGGCGCCCACGACGCCCCCGAGGTGGTCGGCCGGTTCGTGCGACGCGGATTCGACGTCACCGCCCAGGTTCCCATGCGGGTGGGCCTGTTCGAGATCGGCGCCGGCCGCGGCGACGACGGACACTACCTGCTGGTGCTGGTGGTCCACCATATCGCCGGCGACGGCCAGTCGATGGGACCGCTGGCCCGCGATGTGATGGTCGCCTACGCCGCCCGCGTCGCCGGGCAGGCACCGGCGTGGGAACCGCTCGCGGTGCAATACGCGGACTTCGCGCTGTGGCAGCGCCGGATGCTCGGCGCCGCCGACGATCCCGCCTCGCTCATGTCGGCGCAACTGGACTTCTGGCGGTCCACCCTCGCAGGCGCCCCCGACCGGCTGGATCTGCCCGCCGACCGGCCGCGCCCGGCCGTGGCGTCCCTGTCGGGCGGCCGGGTCCCGGTGGAGATCGGCGCCGGCCTGCACCGCAGGCTCCAGGATGTGGCCCGATCCCGCGGGTCGTCGCTGTTCATGGTGTTGCACGCGGCGCTGGCGGCGCTGCTGGGCCGGTTGAGCGGCAGCGACGATATCGTCATCGGCACCCCGGTGGCGGGCCGCGGCGAACCCGGACTCGACGATCTGGTCGGGATGTTCGTCAACACCCTCGCGCTGCGCACCCCTGTCGACCCCGCCGAACCCTTCGCGGATCTGCTGACCCGGACCCGGGAAACCGACCTGCAGGCGTTCGAGCACGCCGATGTGCCGTTCGAGCGGGTCGTGGAGGAGCTGAACCCCGAACGCTCGGCCTCCCAGCATCCGCTGTTCCAGGTGGCGCTGGCATTCCAGAACCTGGCCACGGTGGACGTCGTACTGCCCGATGTCGTGGTCTCCCGCGCCGACGTCGACACCGGGATGTCGCAGTTCGATCTGCAGTTGATCATCTCCGACACCTACGGTGACACCGGCGCACCCCAGGGCCTGTCCGGCACCATGATGTACGCCACCGATCTGTTCGACGAGGCCACCGCCGCCGGGTTCATCCAGCGGCTCGTCCGGATCCTGGAAACCGTCGCCGACGATCCCGGTGTCGCGGTCGGCGATATCGACTGGCTCGACGCCTGCGAGCGGTCCTCGCTGACCTCGCGGGTCGGCACCCCGGTCGCGTCGCGGCCCGAACTGCTGCCCGAGGTCTTCGCGACCGCTGTGCGCGCCAATCGTGACGGTCACGCCGTCGTCTCCGGCCGCACCGCTCTCACCTACGCCGAACTCGACACCCGCTCCAACCGGCTGGCCCGGCTGCTTATCGAGCGCGGCGCCGGACCGGAGACCCGGGTCCTGATGGCCGCCACCCGCTCGGTGGAATCGGTGCTCGGCTGGTGGGCGATCGTGAAAACCGGCGCCGTGTACGTACCGGTGGATCCGCGCTACCCGGACAGCCGTATCGAGCAGATGGTGGCCGACTCCGGTGCGGCACTGGGTGTCACCGTCTCGCGGGCGCGTGCCGAGATGCCCGGCGCCGTGGACTGGCTGCTGCTCGACGACCCCGCCACCGAGACCCGGCTCGCGGCGCTGTCCGGCGGACCGGTCACCGACCGCGACCGGATCCGCCCGCTACGCCTCACCAACACCGCCTACATGATCTTCACCTCCGGTTCCACCGGCGTCCCCAAGGGCGTGGCGGTCACCCACGCCGGGGTCGCCGGATTCCTCGCCGCCCAGCGCACGGGCACGACCCTGGGCCAGAGATCGCGGGTCCTGCATTTCGCGTCCCCGTCGTTCGACGCCTCCCTGCTGGAGATCTTCATGGCGATCGGCCGCGCGGCCGCCCTGGTCATCGCGCCGGCCCGGATGTACGGCGGCGGCGAACTGGCCGAATTCCTGCATACGCAGCGGATCACGCACGCCTTCGTCACCCCCGCCGCGCTCGCCTCGGTGGATCCCGCGGGTCTCGACGACCTGCAACTGGTGATGTCCGGCGGCGACGAGGTCCCCGCCGATCTGATCAACCGGTGGGCCGGCACCGACAGCGCCCACGCCCGCCAGTTCCGCGTGCTGTACGGACCCACCGAGACCACCATCGTCGCCACCGGCACCGAACCGGTCGAGCCCGGCGAACGCCCCACCATCGGCACCTCGCTACCCGGTATGCAGGCCCTGGTCCTCGACACCCGGCTGCACCCGGTACCGGTCGGCGTCGCCGGCGAACTGTATCTGGCCGGTCCGGCCCTGGCCCGCGGATACTCCCACCGCCCGGCCACCACCGCCGAACGTTTCGTGGCCGCCCCGTTCGGGGAGCCCGGCCGCCGCCTGTACCGCACCGGGGACGTGGTGCGCTGGAACTCCGACGGCAATCTGGAGTTCGTGGGCCGCAACGACTTCCAGGTGAAGGTCCGCGGTTTCCGCGTCGAACTCGGCGAGATCGACGCCCGGCTCGGCGCCCGCGACGACATCTCCTTCGCCGTCACGGTGCCGCTACGCGAGGACACCGGCCCGGTCAAACTCGTGTCCTACGTCGTCCCCGCCCCCGGCACCGTTCCCACCCCGGAAGAGCTGACCGTCGCCCTCGCCGCGGAGGTCCCGTCCTATATGGTCCCGGCCGCGGTGATGCTGCTGGACGCGGTGCCGCTCTCACCCAACGGCAAACTCGACCGCCGGGCCCTGCCCGAACCCGTCTTCCAGGCCCGCCCGTTCCGGGCACCGTCCTCACCGGTGGAGGAGATCGTGGCCGGTGTCTTCACCGAGGTCCTCGGCCTCACCGCCCCGGTCGGCGCCGACGACGACTTCTTCGAACTCGGCGGCAACAGCCTGGTGGCGACCCGGGTCGCCGCCCGCATCGGCGCGGCACTCGATGTCACGGTGCCGGTGGCCATGATCTTCGAGGCGTCGACCGTGGCCCGGTTCGCCGCCCGCATCGAATCGCACGCCGACAGCGGCCGGATCAAGCTCACCGGTCTCGCCCGCCCCGACACCATCCCGCTGTCCTACGCACAGCAGCGCATGTGGTTCCTCAACCGGTTCGAACCCGACTCCGCCGCGTTCAGCATCCCCATCGTCATCCGGCTCTCCGGAGCCCTGGACCTCGACGCCCTGCACGCGGCGCTCGACGACGTGGTGACCCGGCACGAGGTGCTGCGCACCGTCTACCCGCAACGTGACGGCGAACCGGTGCAGCTGGTGCTGCCCGGCTCCGAATCGGTACCGCGCCTGGGCGTAACCGCCACCACCGAACCGGACCTGCCCGCCGCGGTGACCGCGTTCGTCTCACAACCCTTCGACGTCACCACCGAAGTGCCCTTCCGGGTACGGCTGTTCGACCTCGGGCACGACGAATGGGTCCTCGCCGTGGCCATGCACCACATCTCCGGCGACGGATCGTCACTCACACCGCTGGCCGGCGATATGATGACCGCCTACGCGGCCCGCATACAGGGCGACGCCCCCGACTGGTCACCGCTGGCCGTGCAGTACGCCGATTTCGCGATCTGGCAGCGCGCCGTGCTCGGTTCGGAATACGAGCCGGATTCGCTGCTGCACGCGCAGATCGACTACTGGACCACCCAGCTGGCCGGCGCGCCGGCGGTCCTGGAACTGCCCACCGACCGGCCACGGCCCGCGGTCCAATCCTATTCGGGCGCCACCGTCCCGCTCACTATCGACGCCGGCCTGCACGCCGGGCTCGACCGTATCGCCCGCGCCCACAACGCCACCCTGTTCATGGTGTTCCACGCGGCGCTGGCGGCCGCCCTGTCCCGGCTCTCCGACAGCAGCGACGTCGCGATCGGCACCCCCTACGCCGGCCGCGGCGAACCCGAACTCGACCCGCTGATCGGCATGTTCGTCAACACCCTGGTCCTGCGCACCCGGCTCGACCCCGATATGTCGTTCACCCGCTTCATCGACCATGTGCGGGGTACCGACCTGGCCGCCTTCGGGCACGCCGACGTTCCCTTCGAGCGGCTCGTCCAGGAACTCAACCCGGTCCGCTCGCACGCCCACCACCCGCTGTTCCAGGTGCTGCTGGCGTTCCAGAACCTCGGCACCACCGATTTCGAACTCCCCGGACTGTCGGTTTCGGCCGTCGAAGCCGATACCGGGACCTCCCTGTTCGATCTGCAGGTGACCGTCTCCGACACCTACGATCCCACCGGCGCCCCCGCCGGACTCACCGGCGGCATCACCTACGCCACCGACCTGTTCGACTCCGGCACCGTCACGGCGCTCGTCGAGCGCCTGCACCGGCTGCTCGACGCCATGGTCGCCGACCCCGCCCAGCCCGTCTACGAAGTCGACCTGCTCACCTCCGCCGAACGCGAGACCGAACTGGTGCGCTGGAACGCGACCGATCGGGCTCTCGATCCCACCGAAACCCTCGCCTCGGTCTTCGCCGCCGCCGTCCGGGAACACACCGACCGCACCGCCGTGGTCTCCGGCGTCGAAGCCCTGACCTACGCCGAGTTCGCCGCCCGCGTCAACCGGCTGGCACGGTGGTTCATCGCCCGCGGCGTGGGCCCGGAATCACTGGTCGCACTGCGGATGCCGCGTTCGCTGGACCAGGTGACCGCGATGTACGCCGTCCACGCCGCCGGCGGCGGCTACGTACCGGTCGACCCGGACCACCCCGCCGAACGGATCGACTACATGCTGGCCACCGCGCAACCGGTGGTGGTTCTGACCTCCCTCGGCGGAATCGACCTCACCGGATACGACGACACACCTGTCACCGACCGCGACCGGATCACCCCGCTACGCCCCGACAACACGGCCTATGTGCTGTTCACCTCCGGATCCACCGGCCGCCCGAAAGGTGTCGCCGTCTCACACGCGGCCGTCCTGAACCAGCTGCGCTGGATCAACGGAACCTACGGTGTCACCCCGGACGATATCGTCCTGCAGAAGACCCCCGCGACCTTCGACGTCTCGGTGTGGGAACTGTTCGCGACCCTGGCCGCGGGCGCCCGCATGGTGATCGCCGCCCCCTACGGTCACACCGATCCCGCCTATCTCGCCGAAGCCATCGCCGGACACCGGGTCACCATGACCTCCTTCGTCCCGTCCATGCTGGCCGCGTTCGCCGACGCCGCGCCCGAACACTCACTGGACACCTTGCGCGCGCTGCTCGTCGGCGGCGAGGCGTTCGGCGCGGAAGTCGTCGCCGCCGCCCGGCGAGTGGTCCCCGGGGTCACCCTGCACAACCTCTACGGGCCCACCGAATTCACCCTGCACGCCACCGCACACGAGGTGACCGGCGCCGACCATGGCAGTATCCCCATGGGCAGGCCCGTCTGGAACGTCCGCGCCTACATACTCGACGCCCGGCTGCGCCCGGTGCCGCCCGGCGTCGCGGGCGACCTCTATCTCGCGGGCCCGCAGATCGCGCGCGGCTACCAGGCCCGCCCCGGCCTCACCGCGGAACGTTTCGTCGCCGACCCCTTCACCCCGGGCGCGCGGCTCTACCGCACCGGCGACCTGGCCCGCAGGCTGCCCGACGGGGAACTGGAGTATCTGGGCCGCACCGATTTCCAGGTCAAACTCCGCGGCCTGCGCATCGAGCTGGGTGAAATCGAAGCCGTGCTCGCCGAACACGACTCCGTCGCCCGGGCCATCGTGTCCGTGCACAGCGGACACAGCGGCGACCACCTCGCCGGCTACCTCGTCCCCGCCGCCGGCGCCACCCTCGACACCGACACCGTCCTCGCACACGCGGCCACCGAACTCCCCGGCTATATGGTGCCGACCACGGTGATGGTCCTGGACACGGTGCCCCTCACCGCCTCCGGCAAACTCGACCGCAAACAACTCCCGGAACCGGAATTCACGGCGGGGGAGTACCGGGCCCCGTCGTGGTGGCTGGAAGCCGAGGTCACCTACGCCTTCCAGCACGTCCTGGGGGTGGAGCGAGTCGGCGTAGACGACGACTTCTACGCTCTCGGCGGTAATTCGCTGCGCTCGGTGCAGGTGGTGAGCGAACTGAAGAAGGAACTCGACTACGAGGTCCCCGTCGGCTGGATGCTGTCGGACCCGCGGCCCGCCGATCTCGCCAAACGGATCGATTCCGGAATGCGCTCCGGGCACAGCGAACCCGGCGCGGGCGGCGTCTTCGACGTCCTGCTCCCGATCCGCACCGGCGGCGACCTGCCACCGCTGTTCTGCATCCACCCCGCCTCCGGCCTGTCCTGGTGCTACCGGCCGTTCGACGAGTATCTGTCCGGTGACCGGCCGATCTACGGCCTCCAGGCCCCCCAGATCAGCGGTACCGAACCCGGACCGGCGACAATCGAGGACACCGCCCGCCGCTACCTCGACGAGATCCGCACGGTCCAGCCGCACGGCCCCTACCACCTGCTCGGCTGGTCGCTGGGCGGCCAGATCGCCTACGCGATGGCCGCCGAGATCCGCGCCGCCGGTGAGGAGGTCGCCCTGCTGGCCCTGCTCGATTCCGAGGCCGACGGCTTCGACCCCTCCGAAGTCCTCACCGTGACCGCCGGCGAACTGGTCAGCAATCTGGGCCCGGTCCTGGGCATCGACTTCGTGGACGAGAACGCCACCGCGCAGGAGGCCGCCGACCTCATCGAGCAACACCTCGGCGGGGCCCTCGGCGTGGACGCCGCGATGATCGAACGGATGACCGCCGCCTACAACCGGTCCATGCGCGCCGCCGCCGACTGGCGGCCACCGGTGGTGGACACCGACCTGCTCTACTTCACCGCGACCCGGGACCGGCGCGCCGATGCCAGGGGATACGAGGGATGGGAGCCGCTGGTACGGGGCGAACTCACCGACGTCGAGATCGACTCCACCCACCTCGCCATGACCGAACCCGCGGCGGTCGCCCGGATCGCCCGGGTTCTGAATACGCTGCTCGATTCCTGAACACCGGCGCGTCGTCGACGACGCGAGACATAGACCCGTCGATCACGACGGCGGCGTGCCCACTGTCCTGCCGACGGCGGATGGGCCACCGTCCAGGAGCTGCCGGCGTGCCTCACCGGGAGTGATGTCGAAATGGATCACGAATGCCTGATGAAAGGTCGCGAGGTGGTTGAACCCCGAGGCGGTGGCGACGTCGGCGATGGTGCGGAACCGGGGGTCACGCAGCCGGTCCCACGCCTTCTCCAGCCTCGTGGTGCGCAACAGCTCGGCGGGCCGCACTCCGTCGAGAGATTTGTAGAGTTGACTGACCGAGCAGTGGCACGCCGCGGCCAGCGATCGCACCGAGAAATCGGGGTCGTCGGAATTGGCCAGGACCTGTCGGCGGGCCGCCTCCCCGATGGAGCAGACCTTCCGCGGCGCAGGCGTCTCCTCGCCTTCGAGGGCGTACCGGAGAAGCTGGAACATCACCTCGGTACCCTGCATGAACTGCCGCGCCGTCATGGTGTCACGGAGGGCGTTCAACTGCGCCATATGCGAGGACAGCAGTGCCGCCATGGGACGCTGCCCGAGACCGGGCGGCATCCTGTCGGTGAGACGCCTCGGAATGATGCCGTCGGGTACGGTCGCGATGAGCCCGACCATGCCCGTCTCGTGCTCCAGGGCCATCGGATGGTCCATCCGGAACACCCCGACGCGGCCGGGCGCCAGATCCACTGTCTCCCGCCCAGCAGTCAGCCCGATCCGGCCCCCGACGGGCACCACCAGCCGTAGCCCGGCGTCTCCGTCGGAAGCCGCGTTGCGCGCGGTCCGGTTGTATCGCATTCCCGTGGAGGTGAACTGCGCCAGCACCCGGTGACCCTGGCGCTGCACAGAACTCGACCCCGTGAACACCTCGTCCCGGTAACCGGGGAAGTGGAAGTCGAATGCTCCCTGGAGTGGAGTGACGTGCTGTTTCCACGCCTCGGCGTGGTTCTCCCGGTCGCTGTTATCCGGTCTGAAGCCGGTGAGCTCGAAATCGCTGGCGTTCACGGGATCCTTCAACTCTGCAAATTTTCATAGTCGATCGTACAAATTTCCGGAGTCGGCGCGAGGCGGCTCCGCGTAGCGTCTGTGACGCCGGGCCGAGCCCGGCCGGCCGCTGCCTCGGCGTCGTAGTTACCCGGTGTCCATGACGATGGAGGGGGGTCATGGACACCGGGTAACTCGGTCTGCCGAGACGGGACCACCGTCTCGTGAGTTGCCCGGCCACGCCGTGGTGCGGCAGGCCGGCCACCGCAACAGCCTCGATCGCCCGGCTACCCGAGAGATCCGGCCCTGGGCATCGCAATGCCGACGCCGGATCTCTGCCGGTGCATCCCGCCGGATACATATTCCTCGTCATGGAAGCGGCTTCGTGGCGGCGCATCCGGCGTGCTGTCCAACGCTTCCGGCCGTGGGTGGTGATCCGGTTGCCCTCCGGCCGCGGACCGTTCGGTATCAGCGGCCGCTGCCGGGATCGGCTTGGAGACAATGGGTTCGCGCGGACTTCGGTGCCGCCACCGAACGGCTAGACTGCCGTCCCGGCGGCACCCGCCGAGTGCGAGACGCCGTCGGCGACCTGCTCGGCCGCTCCCATCGAACATGTAGTAAGTCAGACCCAAAGGAGATCTTCGGTGCATCCTCAACAGGCCCCGCCCGGTGCCGCGATCCATCCGGCCAGTACCACCGGCGGCCCCCGCGAACCACTCTGGACCGAGGAGTTCGCGGCGGATCCCCAAAGAGCGTACCTGCGTATGCGCCAGCGGTACGGCAACCTGGCGCCTGTCGAGATCGCACCGGGCATCCCCGCGACGCTGGTTCTCGGCTACCACACGGCGGTCAAAATCCTCAACGAGCCCGAGCGATTCCCCGCCGATCCCAGGGTATGGCAGGCCAACGCCCCCGCGGATTCGCCGATCATGCCCATGCTGGAATGGCGCCCGAACGCCGTACGTTCCAGCGGTCCGGCCCATGCCCGCTACCGCTCGGCGACCGTTTCGGCACTCGACGGGGTGGACCTGCACGCGCTGCGGGTGATCGTCGAGAATGCCGCGCGCCCGCTCATCAACTCGTTCTGCGGGAACGGAAGGGCCGACGTAATCGGTCAGTACGCACTGCCGTTGATGTTCGGCGCGCTCAACGGCATGTTGGGATGTTCCGACGAGATCGGCGCGCGAATGGTGCAGGCGATGGCCATGATCTTCGAATCGACGGATGCCGCCGCCGCCGAACGTGCCAACACGATGATCGTGGAGTCGATGCTCGAACTCATCGCGATGAAGCGCGCCGAACCAGGCGACGACGTCACCACCCGGTTGCTGCAGCACGAGACCGGTCTCAGCGACGAGGAACTGATTCATCAGCTGGTCACCCTGTACGGCGCCGGAATCGAGCCGCCGCACAACCTCATCTGCAACGCGCTGCTGCTGATGCTGACCGACTCCCGGTATGCCGTATCGGACACCGGCTTTCCGCCCTCCGCCCGGGCGGCCATCGACGAGATTCTGGTGAAGGACCCGCCGTTGGGGAACTACTGCATGACCTACCCTCGGCAGCCCGTGCTGATCGACGATGTCTGGTTGCCGCCGGATGAGCCGGTGCTCGTCAGCATCTCCGCCTGCAATAACGATCCGGCGGTGAACAATGGCGACTATCTCAACAATCGCTGGAATCTCGCGTGGGGTTCCGGCCCGCACTCCTGTCCCGCGCATGCGCGGTCGTCGGCGATGCTGATCGCGGAAGATGCGATCAACCATCTGCTGGACGCCCTTCCGGAACTCCAGCTCGCACTCCCGGCGGAGCGGCTCGTCTGGCGTCCGGGCCCGTTCCATCGTGCGCTGGAGTCGCTGCCGGTCGTCTTCCCGCCCGCTCCGAAGCTCTAGCTGCGGCGCACACGGCCACCTCGGGCCCCGAAACAGACTGTTTTCCAACGCTAATGAACCGGCGGTGATACCGTTGAGACATTGTGTCTAAAACCAGCCGCAACGACGGGGCTGGCTCGGCTCGCTCGAGGTGGTCGTTATGGGGCAGTTCAGCAGATTTTCAGCGAAGTGGCCGGACGGTGACCCGCCAGTGGCCGGAACCACAGTAGCGGTACAGGTGTGGTTGACATGACGTTACCATCGGTCTGGTCCAATTCCAACCTTGGTGGGGCACTCGACTTCCTCGCCGCGAACACCGCCCCGGAAGGACGATACGTCCGCTTTCCCGACCGGCCGGGCGATGACGACCGGATCAGCCTGACCGAGCTGTCGGACGCCTCGAAACGATTCGCGCACGGACTGCTGTCCGGCCCCGAACCCGGTGCCGTGGTGGGGATCATGCTCCCGCCGGGACCGGAGTTCCTCATCGCGTGGTTCGGCATCGTACGCGCCGGAAGAGCGGCGACCGTCCTTCCATTGGCCGCGGTCCACCCTGCGAAGCAGGCCGCACACCTCGCCCAGCTCGTCGATGTCGCCGGCCTGCAGACCGTGGTGACCGGACCGGAGCTCGACGCCGTGACGAGCGAGCTGCACAACACCTGTCCCGGACTGCGTTTCATCACCGTCGCGGAGAGCACGCCCGGCGCCGGAGCACTGCCGAGCGTGCAACCCGACACTGCCGCATTCGTGCAGTTCACATCGGGCAGCACGCGGGCCCCGCGCGGCGTACTGCTGACCCACGCGAACATATTGGCCGGCCTGCACGGGATCGTGCGCTCGGGGGAGATGACCCCCGAGGACGTCTGGGCGCTGTGGACTCCGCTCTACCACGATATGGGTCTCTTCGGCGTGCTGGCCGGGCTGTTCTCCGGGGGACAGGTCAATCTCGTCGCCCCGCAGACCTTCATCCGGCGGCCGGAGCGGTTCCTTCAGCTCGTCGCCGACACCGGCGCCACCATCACCACCGGCCCGAATTTCAGCTATGACCTGATCGCCCGCGTGGCCCTGGCCGCCCCCGACCTGGTGGCGGGACTCGATCTTTCCCGCTGGCGACTGGCCGTCAACGGCGGAGAGGTCCTCTCACCGCAGACCCTCCAGAACTTCGACACCGCACTCGCTCCAGCGGGTGTCCGGCCATCGGTGATGTTTCCCGCCTACGGAATGGCCGAGGCCACTCTGGCCATCACTTTCTCCCAGCCGGGCAACCCACCCGCCATCCTGTGGGCCGACCGCGATGCGCTGGCGGAAAGCGGCGTGGTGCGAACACTTGCCCCCGGAGATCCCGCGGCCACCGGCCTCGTCTCCGCCGGGCGTCCGGTCGCCGGTATGGAAGTGCGCATCATCGCCGGTGACGGCTCCGAATGCGCCGAGGATCGACTGGGTGAGATCCAGATCCGCGGCGCCTCGGTGACAACCGGCTATTACCGCGATCCGGAATCCACCAGCGAACTGTTCGACGGTGACTGGCTGCGCACCGGTGACCTCGGCTTCTGGCACGAGGGCCGGCTCTACGTCGGCGGCCGGCGTAAAGAGATGGTGATCGTGAACGGCCGGAATTACTTTCCGTCCGACGCCGAACACGTCGCTCGCACGGTGCCGGGTGTTCACCGGGGCCGCGCGATAGCCTTCGCCGACGCCGAACACTCCGCAGATGGCCGTATCGAGGAATATGTCGGTCTGATTGTCGAATCCGAAGCGCCGGAAGCCGATTACCCGGAGCTGATCGAAAGAGTTCGCAAACAGGTGACCGCGGATCTCGGTCTTTCCGCTGTTCGGGTGTATCCGGTTTCACCCGGCTTTCTCACCCGCTCCACCAGCGGGAAATGGCAACGCCTTGCGGCTGCGGCAAAACTTTCCGCCGCGGGTCGAACCTACTCACCAACAGGATAATTCGCGCATCGCGCGTATGAGACGCTCGACCGGGTTGTAGGAGAAGCCATAATGACAAGTACGACGGAAAAGCATGACCTCGGCGTAATGACCTATTTGGCGCCGGTAGTCGCGGATAATCTGGACCGGCATCTCAGTCTCACCAAGGAATGGTTCCCGCATCAATTCGTCCCGTGGAGTCAAGGCACCGACTTCGACGGACCACTCGGTGGCGACCCCTGGGA
Organism: Nocardia sp. NPDC049935; assembly: GCF_055586645.1. NCBI lineage: Bacteria > Bacillati > Actinomycetota > Actinomycetes > Mycobacteriales > Nocardiaceae > Nocardia > Nocardia sp. NPDC049935. The sequence goes on from NZ_JBVJHV010000001.1 coordinate 1,421,837, forward strand.
ACCGGGTCAGAGCAGGCTGTCCGAACACGCACGAGCATCACTGATCGTGGGGCTGCTCGGAGAAGACAACCTGCCGAGCTACTTCTACACGATCCTGTCCTCTCACGGAAACAACGGCGCCTGGGCCGAATGGGTGCGTCAATGGTCCGCCGAAGAAGCCCGGCATTCCGTGGTACTGCGGGACTATCTGCACACCACCCGGGCGGTGGACCCTGTCGCGCTGGAGCGGGCACGGATGGCGCATATGGCGAACGGGTACGTCAGCGCGCACGAAGGCGATGGGGTGCTGCGCACCATCATGATGCTCAGCATGTCGGAACTACAGGCTCGTGTGGTTCACCGCAATACCGGAATGCTCAGCAACGACCCGATCTGTGACCGCATCATGGCCCGACTGGCAGCAGACGAGAATCTGCACATGATCTTCTACCGAAATCTGGTGGAAGCCGCGCTCGAAATCGACCCCGAGGAAGCGATGGTCGCGCTCTGCGACGTGATCACCGTCTTCGGCGGGCCGGCCCAGCAGATACCGGACTTCGCCGCGTTGTCGCGCCAATTCATCAAGGCCGGCGTCTACACCAGCCGCATGCATATCGACGCGGTGATCAACCCATACATCCGGCATCTGCGCCTGCTCGACCGGACAGACCTGGGCCCGGCCGGACGGCAAGCACAGGACCGAATCGGCCGCTACGTCAATCGTATCGAACTGGCCTGCCGCCGGTTCGAAACCATGCGCCAAGACCCACCGCTCCGAACGAACTGATCGAGGTAGCCGACAATGCCGTACTCCACCGAAACAGCAGGCGTCGCCGTGTGCGATCTGTTCGCCCAAGAACTGAAGACCACAGTTGCGCTCGATAATGTCATCGAGCAACTGCCCAATATCGAATCGGTGCGATTCATGCGCATCCTCACCCGTATCGAAGACCACTTCGACATCGTCCTGGACGACGAAGCGGTATTCGGAGCAGCGACCGTCGGCGAACTGGCACAGATCGTCGCGGAACATTCGTCGGATACGCCCATCTAATGGGAATACTCGCCGCGATAACCCGATCCACCCAGACCCAACCCGCCACGCAGACCACCGCGAGACCCGCGCTCGCGGTGGGGATCGCCGCCGCGACCACCTGCCTGCCGGACCGGCGCGAAACCGCACGGGGCGCCGGTATCCACGAGGACGACGCCGAAATATGTGACCTGGAAGGATACCGGCGGATACCCGTCTGCGACGGTGATCCCGTGACAGATCTCGCGGTACCCGCCGCGGTCGACGCCCTGCGGCGCAGTGGTCATCGACCATCCGAGATCGATCTCGTGATCTATGCGTGGCTCGACGACCAGGGTGACGCCATGCCCATCCCGCATACCCGGCTGGCACGACTGATCGGTTCCCACGAGGCGGTGACGATCGGTATCCAGCAGAAATCCGGTGGCGGCGCCATCGCGCTCGAACTGGCCGCCGAAATGCTGAACAGTGGCCGATACCGGACAGCGCTGATCGCGACCGGCGATATCTTCGACCACGACCCGCACACGAGATGGGTGCGCCACGGCAGCCAGGGGATCCTGCTCGGCGACGGCGCGACAGCCGCCGTCTTGGATCGGCGCCCGCGCCCGCTGGCGGTCCAGGCCATCGCCTCGGCGGGGCGTCCGGACACCGAACTGCAGTTTTCCCAGCCTTCGGCGACCTCCGGCTCGGAGCCCGTGGAAAAGGTCCTGAACCCCGACGCGATTCCCGCTATGCGAAAAGCGATTTCAACCGCTGTCGCAGACGCCCTGAGCGCCACCGGGCTCGAACCGGATGACCCCGCGATCCGCTTGGTCGCGTTCAGCAGACTGGGCCGTACCCTGCTACGCCGGGTCTACTATCCCGCGCTACCCAAAGGGCTGCCACGACCACTCGAATTGACCGGCGAAACCGGTCATCTCGGTGCCGGCGATCTGCTCGCCAACCTGGCGCACATCCAGGACAGTCGGCTGATGTCTCCGGGTGAGTACGGGTTGCTGGTCAATGTCGGTATGGGTTTCAACGTCACCGCCGTCGTCGTGCGGGCCGATGCCGAGGGGGAAAGGGTCCCGATCATCTGAAACGAGCGACCGCAGTTCCATACTCGGCGGCAAGCGCCGAGCGGCCCCGGGCCGCTCGGCGCTCACGATCGACGCCGGACGACGAGTCGGTGTCCGGGCCGATACCGCCGGTATCGCAGGAGCTATTCGATTGTGCGCAAAAGCGTTTCGGTCCTCACCTGGGAAGGCGCGATCCCGGAGAGTATGTGATGCTCGGATGGGCAGGGGAGGAGAAAGCGTTGCGCACTCCGCAGCCACCGCGCTCGCCGACCCGCCGACCTCCCGTCCATGTCAGCCCCGTGTGAAGGAAACCTATGACCGATCCCCAGACCGACACCGTCGCGCCCATAGTCCTCGACGTCACCGGCGCAGATATCGCGGGTGAAGCCGCACGCCTCAAGGAACACGGGCCGATCGTGCCCGTCGCGCTGCCCGGCGGAGTGCGAGCCTGGTCGATCACCGACTACACGATCCTGCGCGAACTACTCGCCAACCCGCTCATCTCGAAAGATCCCCACCAGCACTGGCCCGCGTTCATCAACGGCGAGATCCCGGCGGACTGGCCCCTGGCCCTCTGGGTGTCGGTACGCAACATGTTCACGGCATACGGGACAGAGCACCGCCGCCTACGCAAGCTGGTGGCCCCCGCGTTCACCAACCGGCGCACCCAGATCATGAAACCCCGGATCGAAGCCCTCGTCACCGAACTGCTCGACACACTCGCCGAGCAACCGGCCGACGCGGCAGTGGATATCCGGGCGGCGTACGCCGAACCTCTGCCGATCCGTGTGATCACCGAACTCATGGGCGTCCCGCACGACCTGCAGCCACCCCTGCGCGTCTGCGTCGACGAACTGTTCTCCGGCACCCCCACCCGCGACGCGGTCGAGAACTACATGGAATTCCAGCGCACCCTCGGCGAACTGATCGCACGCCGGCGGACGGAACCCGGCGACGACCTGACCAGCGCCCTCATCGCGGAACGAGACGACGAGGGCGACCGGCTGACCGAGCAGGAACTCGCCGACACACTACTGCTGATGATCAGCGCCGGCTTCGAAACAACCGTCAACCTGCTCGACCAGGCGATCTACATAATGCTCACCCGCCCCGAACAGCTGGCCGCTCTCCGCACGGGGGAGGTCACATGGTCGGATGTGATCGAGGAAACCCTGCGCTTCGCTCCACCGGTCGCCCACCTGCCCCTGCGCTACGCGGTCGCGGATATCGAAGGCACGCCCATCAAGCAGGGGGATGCGGTCCTGGCAAGCTTCGCGCCCGCCAACCGCGACCCCGAGATCCACTCCGGCCTCCCCGGCACCTTCGATCCGACACGGACCTCCAAGGACCACCTGTCGTTCGGTCACGGCGCACACCACTGCCTCGGCGCGCCCCTGGCCCGCCTCGAGGCCGAGATCGCACTCCCGGCTCTGTTCGCGCGCTTCCCGGATGTGGCGTTCGCGACGGACCCCGGCACGATCGCCACGAACGCCAGCTTCATCGCCAACGGGCACACCCATCTGCCGGTGTATCTCCGCGGCCGTTGACCTCCGTGTGTACCCGCCCCGGCGCTACGCCGGGGCGGGTACACACGGCCGGGCGCGCGACGCGGCGGAGGATGACGAGTAACTGTTCTCGACGGGGCCGGTTCGCAAATGCGCCAAAGCGCAACGCACTCAGTTCGTTACGGCGAACCCTCGGTTACAGTCATTGCGACCTGCGCCCTGGGATTCGCGCGCCGGCCCCGGCTTCATCTGTGCGCGCGGTCCCATCACCACGATCGAATCAGAGTAATCGACCCGGAAGTTCATGGAGCAACATCGTTGACCACTGACCAGAACCTCAGCGCCCGCCCTGTCGTACACGGATCGCCCTTGGGAAGCGCTGCCGGGTTCGCCCTGTACACCCCGGAATTCGCGGCAGACCCCCATCGCATCTATGCCCGGATGCGGCGGGTCCACCGGTCGCTCGTCCCGGTGGAGTTGGCCGAAGGTGTGCCCGCGACCCTGGTCATCGGACACGGTGCCGCGGTAAAGATCCTCAACGACCCCGACAGGTTTCCCGCGGACCCCCGCGCCTGGCAGAAGGATCTGCCGCCCGAGAGCCCCGTCAAGAGCATGATGGAATACCGGCTCAACGCCTTGCGGAATTCCGGCCCCACACATGCCCGGTACCGGCAGCCGACCGTGGCGGCCCTGGCCGGTGTGGATCCCTACGGCCTGCACAGAATGGTGGGCGAGCGGGCCCTGCCCCTGGTGAACGCCTTCTGCGGTGACGGGTCGGCCGAACTGCTGCAGCAGTACGCGTTCCCGCTGGTGTTCGATGTCCTCAACACCATGATGGGCTGCCCCGACGAGGCCGCCACCCAGCTCGTCGAAGCGTTCGCGGCCATGTTCGAGGGTGGTGACGCCGACACCATCAACGCGAAGATCTTCCACGCCTTCTCGGCAATGATCGCGGCCAAACGCGAAACCCCCGGGGACGACATCACCACACGGCTGCTGGCCCACGCCTCAGGATTCAGCGACGAAGAACTGATCGACCAGCTACTCACCATGTACGCGGCCGGAATCGAACCGGGTGTGAACCTGATCTGCAATGCTCTGCGGCTGATCCTCACCGACCAGCGCTTCGCCGGCGATGTGCTCGGCGGTAGCCGATCGGTCCGGGTCGCGCTCGACGACGTACTGTTCAATGACCCGCCGATGGCAAACTACTGCATCAGCTACCCACGGCAGCCCACCCTCGTCGACGGTGTCTGGCTACCCGCTCATCAGCCCGTCCTGATCAGTATGGCCGCATGCAATACCGACCCCGCGATCCGTGGTTCCGCCGAGGTCGACGCCAACCGCTCCCACCTCGCGTTCAGCGCCGGGCCCCACAGGTGCCCTGCGAAGGACCCCGCATGCATGATCGCCGAGGTCGCGGTAGAGCAACTTCTCGATGTCCTGCCCGAAATGGAGTTGGCGTGCGCCCCCGAGGAACTGCAATGGCGTGCGGGCCCGTTTCACCGGGCACTCGCATCACTGCCGGTGAACTTTCCGCCGTCGGTACCGCTACCTATCTGAGCCCGGGGCGGCGGATGTCCGGGCCTTGACCACCGAAGCCGGTGCGGGCACCCTCGATAGGTGGGCAAATCAGCGGATCAGCGGGTTTTGTCCGGCCGGGTCGCGGTGGTCGCGGGGGCGACCAGGGGCGCGGGACGGGGGATCGCCGCCGGGCTCGGCGAAGCCGGCGCGACGGTGATCTGCACCGGGCGGAGTAGCCGTCGGGGCGGAATGACGTCGGATTACGACCGCCCGGAGACGATCGAGGAGACCGCCGAACTGGTAACCGGGCTGGGAGGCAGGGGAGTGCCCATTCAGGTGGACCATCTGGATAGTGGACAGGTGGCGCGGCTGGCCGAGCGGCTACGCTCCGACTACGGGCATATCGATGTGCTGGTCAACGATATCTGGGGCGCGGAGAAGCTGAAGGGCGCACCGGCCGAATGGAACACCCCGATCTGGGAGCACGACCTGGATCGGGGACTGCGCATCCTGCGGCTGGGCGTCGAAACCCATCTGGTCACCGCACATCATCTGCTTCCGCTGCTCGTCGCGAAACCGGGCGGGTTGCTGGTCGAGGTGACCGACGGTACCGGGGACCACAATGCCTCGACCTATCGGATCTCGGCGTTTTACGACCTCGCGAAGGCCGCCGTGAACCGGCTCGGTTTCTCCCTGGGACACGAACTCGCCGAGCGTAGCGGCACAGCCGTCACCGTGACGCCCGGCTGGCTGCGATCGGAGATGATGCTGGACAACTACGGCATCACCGAGGAGAACTGGCGTGCCGCGCTGGACGAGCAGCGGCCCGGCGGTCTACCGACGGCGCCACCGGGCTTCGCATCGTCGGAATCGCCGCGTTTCATCGGTCGCGGCGTGGCCGCCGTGGCGGCCGATCCGCAGCGTGCGCGCTGGAATCAGCGATCCGTGACCTCGGCCGAATTGGCGAGGGAGTACGGATTCACCGATATCGACGGTCGCGTCCCCGACAGCTGGAACGCCTGAGGCGGCGCGGGGAGGACGTCCCGAACGCCTAGTTGACATAATGTAGATTATCGGCGTTCTTGGGCGGTGCGGTTTCCGAGGTGGCATATCGGCTGATCTCCGGGCGAACACACGTCTTGGCCCGCATGGTCGACGTAACGGGACACTGGCGGCCATCCATCCGTGAACCGGAACCCTGTCTGCGCCCGAACGAATTCGCGGTGCGTGATTATGTCAACTCATGGCGACCGCAGGCACCGACCCGACGTAACGTCGGTTGTCGACCCGTCAGGTGCCGCGGGCACTCGTGTGCGAACCTCGTGAGATCTCGGTACACGCTCCGGCGGGCCGAGGGTCGAGCCTCACGGCGGCGCTTCACACTCCGGAAGTTCTGGCCCACTCCCCTCGTAACCGGCTGGGACCACAAGCTTTATCGTCACTGTGACGTAACCTGAGCAGGGCGGGATCTCGGGGCATCGAAGGCGCACGCACTGCCCGACACGGCACCTCCGCGGTTCTCGGATGGGACCGAGCGCTGAGGCTAGGCTCGGATCGACTGGGCTCGTGTCAGCGACGACCTCCGGAGGCGAGCTATGCGCAGACATCCGCTGGTAGCGATGGGTATCGCGGTGGTGACGGCCGCGGGACTCGTCGTCGGATGTGGGAGTGACGAACCCGTACCGACCGCGCAGACCGCCGCACCGGACGACGACTCCGCCGGGCCCGCACAAGCGGCGGGCGTCGCCATACCGAACGGCCGGGTCGAGCATATTCTCGATCGTGTCGATCAGCGGGCGAACGAACTGATGCGGACCACGGGGATTCCGGGAATGGCGGTCGCGGTCGTCTACGACGGCAAGGTCGTGTATCAGAAGGGGTTCGGCGTCCGCGACGTGGTCAGCAGGCTCCCGGTGGATCCGGAAACGGTGTTCCAGCTGGCGTCGATGTCCAAACCGATCGGAGCGACCGTGGTGGCGCGGCAGGTGCAGGAGGGCGCGGTCCGCTGGGATACGCCGATCCGGGAGCCGGCACCGTGGTTCGCATTGAACGATCCCTATGTCAGCGACCATGTGACCATCGGCGATCTCTATGCGCATCGGTCCGGGTTGCCCGATCACGCCGGAGACGAACTGGAGGATCTCGGATTCGATCGCGCGAGCATCCTCGAACGGCTGCGGTTGCTACCGCTGGGACCGTTCCGGGACTCCTACGAGTACACCAACTTCGGGGTGACCGCGGCGGCCACGGCGGTGGCGGAGGCGTCGGATACGGAGTGGGCGGAACTGTCGGAGCGGTCGCTGTACCGGCCGCTGGGGATGGGGTCGACCAGCTCCCGGTACGACGATTTCCTGGCTACCCCGGACCGGGCGAACGGGCATGTCCTGGTGGACGGCACGTATCGCCGCAATGAGCAGGGCCGGCAACCGGATGCGCAGTCTCCCGCGGGTGGGGTGAATTCCTCGGTGCGCGATATCGCCCGGTGGATGACGATGGTCCTGGCGGACGGTTCGTTCGAGGGGAATCAGGTGGTCGCCCCGGAGGCCTTGCTCCCGGCGGTGTCTCCGCAGGCGGTATCGGTTCCGCCGGGGGCTCCGGCCGCGCGGGCCGGTTCCTACGGTTACGGCTTCAACGTCAACGATTCGGCCGCGGGCCGGGTGGTGCTGAGTCATTCGGGGGCGTTCAACGAAGGCGCGGCGACCGCGTTCACGGTGATCCCGTCGGCGGATGTGGGGATCGTGACGTTGACGAACGCCGCGCCGGTCGGGGTGCCCGAGACGTTGAACGCCGAATTCGCCGATCTCGTGCAGTTCGGAGAGGTACGCCAGGACTGGTGGGAGCTGTACCGGGATGCGTTCGAGCAGATCAACGCTCCTACCGGTGCGCTGGTGGGGGCGTCGCCGCCGCGCGACGCGGCGCCGGCGCAACCACTGGACACCTATACGGGGGTGTACGGGAACGACTACTACGGTCCGGCGACGGTGTCGGCCGATGACGAGGGCGCGCTGCTCCTGACGCTGGGGCCGGGACGGGTGACGGTTCCGCTCCGGCACTGGGAGGGTGACACGTTCGTCTTCGCGCCGGGTGGTGAGAGTGCGAATCCGGGCACGGTGTCGCAGGCGCGTTTCGACGGCGACCGTTTGTGGCTGGAGTTCTACGATACGGGCGGTCTCGGGACGTTCACGCGCTGACCGGCAACGAGCCGGGCGGACTCCGGAGGGTCCGCCCGGCTACTCCCCTGTCGTCCCTCTCATGCGCCGACGTATTCGGCCAGGTGCTTACCGGTGAGGGTGCTGCGGTCGGCTACCAGGTCGGCGGGGGTGCCCTCGAAGACGATGGTGCCGCCGTCGTGGCCGGCGCCGGGACCGAGGTCGATGATCCAGTCGGCGTGCGCCATCACCGCCTGGTGGTGTTCGATGACGATGACCGATTTGCCGGAGTCGACGAGGCGGTCCAGCAGGCCGAGCAGGTTTTCGACATCGGCGAGGTGCAGGCCGGTGGTCGGTTCGTCGAGAACGTAGATGCCGCCCTTGTCGGCCATCTGGGTCGCCAGTTTGAGCCGTTGCCGTTCGCCGCCGGAGAGGGTGGTGAGGGGCTGGCCGAGTTTGATGTAGCCGAGGCCGACATCGACGAGCCGGTCGAGGATTTTGTGCGCGGCGGGGATGCGGGCGTCTCCGGCGCCGAAGAACTCCTCGGCCTCGGAGACCGACATTTCGAACACTTCGGCGATATTGCGGCCGCCGAGGGTGTATTCGAGGACCTGGGCCTGGAAGCGCCGGCCTTCGCATTCCTCGCAGGGCGATTCGACGGTGGCCATGACGCCGAGATCGGTGTAGATGACGCCGGCGCCGTTGCAGGTGGGGCAGGCGCCTTCGGAGTTGGAGCTGAACAGGGCGGGTTTGACGCCGTTCTCCTTGGCGAAGGCTTTGCGAATGGGGTCCAGCAGGCCGGTGTAGGTGGCGGGGTTGCTGCGGCGGGAGCCCTTGATCGGGGTCTGGTCGACCGAGACCACGCCGTCGAGTCCGGTGACCGAACTGTCGATGAGGGAGCTCTTACCGGACCCGGCGACGCCGGTGAGGACGACGAGTACGCCGAGTGGGATATCGACGTCGACATCGCGCAGGTTGTGGGAGTCGGCGCCGCGGATTTCGAGTGCCTCGGTGGAGGGGCGGACCGCTGATTTCAGGGTGGCGCGGTCGTCGAGGTGGCGGCCGGTGATGGTGTCGCTGGCGCGTAGTCCGTCGATATCGCCTTCGAACATCACCTGGCCGCCCTCGGTGCCGGCGCGCGGGCCGAGGTCGATGATGTGGTCGGCGACCGCGATGACCTCGGGTTTGTGTTCGACGACGAGGACGGTGTTGCCTTTATCGCGCAGTTGCAGCAGCAGTTCGTTCATGCGCTGGATATCGTGCGGGTGCAGGCCGATGGTGGGTTCGTCGAAGACGTAGGTGACGTCGGTGAGCGAGGAGCCGAGGTGGCGGATCATCTTGGTGCGCTGTGCCTCGCCGCCGGAGAGGGTGCCGGCGGGGCGTTCCAGCGACAGGTAACCGAGCCCGATCTCGACGAAGGAGTCGAGGGTTTCGCCGAGCGCGGTGAGGAGCGGGGCGACCGAGGGTTCGTCGAGGTCACGGACCCAGTCGGCGAGGTCGCTGATCTGCATGGCGCAGACGTCGGCGATATTGATGCCCTTGATCTTGGAGGAGCGGGCTTCGGCGCTGAGGCGGGTGCCGCCGCATTCGGGGCAGAGGTCGAAGGTGATGGCGCGGTCCACGAACGCGCGGATATGCGGTTGCATGGCTTCGCGGTCCTTGGACAGGAACGATTTCTGGATTTTGGGGATGAGGCCTTCGTAGGTGACGTTGATGCCCTCGACCTTGATGCGGGTGGGTTCCTTGTAGAGGAGGTCGTTGAGCTGCTTCTTGGTGAATTTCTTGATGGGTTTATCGGGATCGAAGAAGCCGCAGCCGCGGAAGATGCGCCCGTACCAGCCGTCCATGCTGTATCCGGGGATGGTGAGCGCGCCCTCGTCGAGGGATTTGGTGTCGTCGTAGAGGGCGGTGAGGTCGAAATCGGAGACCGAGCCGCGGCCTTCGCAGCGGGGACACATACCGCCGGTGATGCTGAAGCTGCGTCGTTCGCGGATGGTCTGGCCGCCTTTTTCGACGGTGACGGCGCCGGCGCCGCTGAGGGAGGCGACGTTGAAGGAGAAGGCCTGCGGTGAGCCGATGTGGGGGGTGCCGAGCCGGCTGAACAGGATGCGCAGCATGGCGTTGGCGTCGGTGGCGGTGCCGACGGTGGAGCGCGGGTCGGAACCCATGCGTTCCTGGTCGACGATGATGGCGGTGGTGAGGCCGTCGAGGACGTCGACGTCGGGGCGGGCCTGGTTGGGCATGAAGCCCTGGATGAAGGCGCTGTAGGTTTCGTTGATGAGGCGCTGGGATTCGGCGGCGATGGTGCTGAAGACCAGGGAGCTCTTGCCCGATCCGGAGACGCCGGTGAAGACGGTGAGGCGGCGTTTCGGGATTTCGACGCTGACGTCTTTGAGGTTGTTCTCGCGGGCGCCGTAGACGCGGATCAGGTCGTGGCTGTCGGCGATATGCGGTTCGGGTTCCGACCGGTTCTGCGCTTCGGTGGCCGTGCTCATCATGTCTCCCTCGGTTACGCGGGCCGTGTGGTCACCGGCGTTTCGGTCGATCTAATCAGTTTCGTGCGACAGATTCCGCCGGCCCGCGGTGTCGCCGGTCGGGCGGGCCGGCGGCGGGGTCAGCGCAGTTGCTGGATCCGGATCATATTGCCCGCGGGGTCGCGGACCGCGAAGTCGCGGATGCCGTAGGGCTGTTCGGTGGGTTCCTGGACGATATCGGCGTCGCCGGTCTGGACGCGTTCGAAGGCGGCGTCGAGGTCCTTGGTGGCGAGATTGATACCGCCGTAGGTGCCTTTCGCCATCATTTCGGTGATGGTGCGGCGTTCGTCGTCGGTGATGCCGGGGTCTACGGCGGGTGGGTGCAGGACGATGGAAGTGCCGGGCTGTTCGGGCGGGCCGACGGTGATCCAGCGCAGGCCGTTGTAGCCGACGTCGTTGCGGACTTCGAAGCCGAGGGTGTCGCGGTAGAAGGCGAGGGCGGCGTCGGGGTCGTCCTGGGGCAGGTAGGCGGAGTGGATGATGATGTCCATGCAGCTCACGCTAGTTGCGTGGCGGTGGCCTGTGCTTCTCGATTCCTGATCGGTCTGGTTACCTGTTTCTCCACGCAGGAGGGGATGCCTGCGGCGGTGTCGGCCTCCCGGCGGTAGGCGCCGGGAGGGATGCCGACGAGTTCGGTGAAGCGGGTGGTGAAGGTGCCGAGCGAGGCGCAGCCGACGGTGAAGCACACATCGGTGACGCTGAGGTCTCCGCGGCGCAGCAGGGCCATGGCGCGTTCGATGCGCCGGGTCATCAGGTAGCTGTAGGGCGATTCACCGTAGGCGCTGCGGAATTGCCGGCTGAGGTGGCCGGCGGACATGTTGACGCCGCGCGCGAGCGTTTCGACATCGAGGGGTTGTGCGTAGTCGCGGTCGATGCGGTCGCGGACCCGGCGCAGCAGCGCGAGGTCGCGCAGATGCTGTGCTGTCGCGGGTTTGCCGGTCACGTGGGTGATCGTCCCATATCGCGGGCGCGCCTGCCCAGGGGCATCGAGGTCAGCGGGCGTGGGCCGCTCCCCCGCCGGCCGCCAGGCGCATGAGGTCGGTGTCGAGGTCGACGGTGGTTTCGGTACCACCGGCGCTGCCGAAGGAATGCTGGTAGCTGTTCCAGGATTCGTTCTTGACCTTGTGCGCGAATCCGCTTTCCATGAGCAGGACCAGTTCGAGGGCGGCGCGGTCGATCCGTTTGTCGAGGTCGGTGTCGTTCCAGTCCTCGGCGGCGGCGAACAGTGAGGTGGGCACGGTCATGGTGCGCAGGAACGCGAACAGCGAGCGCATCTGTTCGTCGACGACGAGGGCGTGGCGGGCGGTGCCCGCGGTGGCGGCGAGGATCACCGGTTTGGCGATGAGCAGGTCGTTGTCGAGGATGTGGAAGAAGGAGGTCAGCAGTCCGCTGGGTGCGGCCTTGTAGACGGGGGCGGCGACGACGATGCCGTCGGCGGCGGCGAGGGTGTCCACGGCGGCGGTGAGCCCGGTCCCTTTGAGCTGGGAGACGAGCGCGGCGCCGATTTCCGCGGCGAGTTCGCGCAGTTCGATGACGTCGACGGTGACGGTGGCGTCGCGCCGGTCGGCGAGGGCGCGGATGCGGGCGGAGACGCGGTCGGCCAGCATGCGGGTGGAGGAGGGGTTGCTGGTGCCGCCGCTGACGACGACCAGCCGGTAGGTGGTGTGTTCGCCGGTGTTCATGGTGACTCCTCGGTCGGGGGCTCGGCGGTGTTCGCGAGTTTGGCGCAGATCGTTTCGAGTGCGTGCAGGTCGGTGTCGTCGAGGACGGCGGTCAGGGCCCGGGCGACCCCGACCGCGTGCCGGCCGCCGATGCGGCGTTGCCGGGTGTGGCCCTCGGGGGTGAGGGACAGTCGCACGCCGCGTCCGTCGGCGGGATCGGGGGTGCGCCGGACCAGACCGCGGTCGATGAGCCGGTCGACCATCCGGGACAGGGCCGGTTGGGTGAGCAGGACGTACCGGTTGAGTTCGGCGGGCCGGATGGGGTCGGCGCATTTGGACAGGGTGTAGAGGACGTCGTATTCGCGCATGGTGAGCCCGTGCCACACGTCCTGGGCGGCGAACTGTTTCATGAGGACGGCGTGGGCGGTGAGCAGCTGTTCCCAGGCGTCGTTGGCGAGCCGGCCGCTGGTGCGGTGTCCAGGGTTGCGCTTCGTGGGCTCCTCGGGGCCCGGCCCGCTCATGCTGTGTCCATCGGGCATGAGCGGGGCCCCGGGTGGGTTCGGTCGGTTACCTCCTCCGGGCCTGATCCGCTCATACGGCGGCGTCCTGGTAGGGAGTGGCGCCGGCGAGGTTGTCGCCCTGGTTGGCGTGGGGCCGTGCCTGGCGGGGGGCGGCGTCGCCGTAGGCGGCGGCGACCCGGGCCCGGTGGGTGGGGGCGGGCGCGGATTCGGGGTCGCGGCGGGCGTCGAGTTCTTTGCGCAGGACCGGCACGACTTCCTCGCCGAGCAGGTCGAGCTGGTTCAGGACGGTTTTCAGTGGCAGGCCGGCGTGGTCCATCAGCCACAGTTGGCGCTGGTAGTCGCCGAAGGTGTCGTGGAAGGTGAGGGTTTTGTCGATGATCTCCTGCGGGCTGCCGACCGAGAGCGGTGTCATCTCGGCGAAGTCCTCCAGGGAGGGTCCGTGGCCGTAGACGGGGGCTTCGTTGAAGTAGGGCCGGAATTCGTTCCAGGCGTCCTGCGACTTCTTGGCGATGTAGGCCTGGCCGCCGAGCCCGACGATGGCCTGTTTCTTGGTGCCGTGGCCGTAGTGTTCGAAACGCTGCCGGTAGAACTCGATGAGCTGCAGCGAGTGGACGGTGGGCCAGAAGATGTGGTTGGCGAAGAATCCGTTGCCGTAGTAGGCGGCCTGTTCGGCGATTTCCGGGGTGCGGATAGAGCCGTGCCAGACGAAGGGCGGCACACCGTCGAGGGGGCGCGGGGTGGCGGTGAAGCCTTGGAGCGGGGTGCGGTACTCGCCTTCCCAGTCGACGACGTCTTCGCGCCACAGCCGGTGCAGCAGGTTGTAGTTCTCCAGGGCCAGCGGCAGCCCGGCGCGGATGTCCTTGCCGAACCAGGGGTAGACGGGTCCGGTGTTGCCGCGGCCGAGCATCAGGTCCATGCGGCCCTTGGCGAGGTGCTGCAGCATGGCGTAGTCCTCGGCGATCTTCACCGGGTCGTTGGTGGTGATGAGGGTGGTCGCGGTGGTGAGGAGGAGCCGTTCGGTGGTGGCGGCGATATGGGCGAGCAGGGTGGTCGGCGAGGAGGAGAAGAAGGGTGGGTTGTGGTGCTCGCCGATGGCGAACACGTCGAGTCCGACTTCTTCGGTTTTGCGGGCGATCTGCACGATCGCGTCGATGCGCTCGGCTTCGCTGGGGGTCACGCCGGTCACGGGGTCGCGGGTGATATCGCTGACCGAGAAGATTCCGAATTGCATCTGTTGTGTCTCCCGCCGTCGGTTTCTATGCGTTTGCATCTAGTTGAACCGAGGGGTCGGGCAGGTTATTCCGGGGGGTGTTCCGTACGGCCGAGCCCGGGTGGGCCGGGGCTCGGCCGTACCGGTCAGGCGGGTTGCTGCCGGAGGGAGTCGAGGTCGCGGATGGCGGCGCAGCTGCGGCGGGTCATGGCCGCGAACATGGCATCGCCGCGTTCACCGGGGGTGCCGTAGGCGGCGCCGAATATCGCGACGAGCGGGCCCTGCAGGGCGGCGAACCGGTAGTCCTGCCAGCAGTCGTCGAGGGTGTAGCCGGTGACCCCGGCGGTGACGAGATGTTCGTGGTAGGTGGTGACGAGGGCTTTTTCCGCGGCGCGGCGGTCGTCGGGGTCGAGGCCGGTGGTGATGAAGTAGGCGAGGTCACGGGCGGGCAGGCCGAGGTTGACCGTTTGCCAGTCGACAGCGGTGACCACCGGCGGGTCGCCCGCGCCGAACAGCAGGTTGTCGAGGCGGTAGTCGCCGTGGACCAGGCCGAAGCGTTCGGGCCGGGCCACCAGCCACTCCGCGATGACCGCTTCGCAGGCGCGCAGCGTTTCGTGGTCGGCCGGGAGTAGCCGGTGGCCGAGCCGGTCGAGGAAGATATCGGTCGTCGGCCCGAACAGGTCACGCAGCACGGCGGCCTCCTCGGCGCCGTTGCGGGTGAAACCCTCGATGGCGAGCAGGGCGGGGTCGCACCAGCGGGGTGCGTGCAGGCCGGCGAGGTTGGCGACGGCGGCGTGGGCGTGGGTCACCGGGCAGCCGGCGATCTGGTCACCCTGCCGGGCGGGGGCGAGGTCTTCCAGCAGGAGCAGGAATTCGGAGCCGTCGCCGTGGATCTCGGCGTGGTGACAGTGCGGGGTGCGCACGTCGACGGTGCCGGCGATCTCGGTGTAGAAGCGCACTTCCTGCCGGTAGGCCCCGGCGAGCATGGCGCGGGCGCCGGGGTCGGCGGCGGGGAGTTTGACCAGTAGCTGTGCCGGGACACCGTCGCCGGTGAGCCGGAGGCGGTGTACGGAGCCGATCTGACCGGTGCCGACGGGTTCGGCGGTGACGGTGTGGACGGTGCGGCCGAGCATCGCGGTGAGCCGCTCGGGGGTGAGCTCGTGGATATCGGCGAGGGTCATGCGGGGCTCCCGGCGGGATCGGCCGGCGGGCGGGGCACGCCGGTGTCGCGGTGGTCGCGCCAGGCGGCGACGAGCGGGGCGAGTTCGGCAGGGGTGTTGCCGTGCAGGATCACCCCGTCCACGCCGGCGGCGAACTGGTCGGCGATCCGGCCGGCGCAGTGGGCGGGGCTGCCGGTGGCGGAGGCGGCGAGCCATTCGGCGGGTAGCAGGTCTTCGACGGCGGCGAGGGTGTCGGGGTCGGCGACGGCGTCGAGCGCTCCCCCGGCGCCGGTGACCAGCGGGTGGGCGCGGAAGTCGTCGAGTACGCGCTGGTCCCAGCCGTTCACCCGGACCAGGATGTCGCCGTAGCCCTGCAGGTAGGTGCCGAGCCGGCCGACGAGTTTGCGCAGGCGGGCGGTTTCGCCCTGGGTGTCGTCGACGGTGACCAGCACCGACCAGACGCGGACGGCGCCGGGGTCGCGGCCGGCGGTTTCGGCGGCGGCGCGGATGGTGTCGACCGCGCGGGCGGTGGTGGTGTCGGTGAAGAAGGTGTGCAGGACGACCTGGTCGGCGATCTCCCCGGCCAGGCGCAGCGTGTTGGGGCCGATCGCGGTGAGGGTGACGGGGATGTCCTCGTCGTAGGTGGGGTCCAGGCGCAGCAGCGGGTATTTCCCGGCGGGGCCGTCGTGGCCGATAACGGTGTCGCCGTGCCAGAGCCGGCGGTAGAGGTCGACGGCGTCGCGGATCTGCGCGGAGGTGATGCGGGGTATGCCGAGAACATCGAAGAGGAGGTCGAAGCCGCGGCCGAGGCCGAGGCTGTAGCGGCCGCGGGTGAGGCGGTGCAGGGTGACCGCGGCGGCGGCGGTGACCACCGGGTGGCGGGTGTTGTGGTTGGTGGCGGCGGTGCAGAGGGCGAGGTTCTCGGTGACCGCGCCCGCGGCGGCGGCGAGGGTGAACGCTTCCTTGGTGTTGAAGCGTTCGGACAGGAACAGCGTGCCGAGGCCGAGGCGTTCGGCGTCGCGGGCTTCGCCGAGCAGGGCGTGCGGGTCGTCGGCGTGCCCGGCGAGGCCGTAGCAGCCGAGTTCGGGGAATTCGCTCATTTCTTACCGGCCCGGGCGGTGTCGCGGGCGATCATGGTGTGCAGTTCGTCCTGGGACCACGGCGGGCTGTCGTTGTGGTCGCGGAAGCCGAGGATGGCGGGGGTGGGGCGGTCGTAGCGGCCGACGAAGCCGCCGGCGGCGACGAATATCTGCCCGGTGACCTGCTCGGCCTCCCGGCTCGCGAGGTAGAGGTAGAGCTGGGCGACGTAGTCGGTGGGCGGGGCGTCGAGGGCGGCGTTCTTGCTGAGTTCGTCGAGCATGCCGCGGCGGTAGAGTTCCAGGATTTTGGCTTCGTAGGCGAATCCGCTGGAGAGCCGGGTTTTGGCGCCGGGGCAGACGACGTTGGCGCGGACGCCGTGTTCGGCCAGTTCGGCGGCGATGGCGAGGGTGAGGCTGTTGACGGCGCCCTTACCGGCGGCGTAGCCGGTGCCGCCGTAGTCGCCGAGGTAGGCGAAGGAGCTGGTGTTGACGATGCTGCCGCGACCCTGGGCGACCATGGCGGGGGCGGCGGCGCGGCAGGTGTTGAAGGTGGTGGTGAGGTGGGAGTCCAGGAGGTCGCGCCATTGGCGGGTGGTGACGTTGAGGATGGAGGATTCGGCGGGTTCGGCGATACCGGCGCAGTTGACGAGGATGTCGATGGCGCCGAAGGTGCGGACGCAGGTGGTGACGAGTTCGGTGGCGGTTCTCTCGTCGGCGGCGCTGCCGGGAACGCCGACGGCGCGGTGCCCGGCGAGGGTCACGGATTCGACGGTGCGTTCGACACCGGCCTCGTTGCGCCCGTTGACGACCACTCCGGCGCCGTGCCGGGCCAGGGTGTGGGCGACGGCGTGCCCGATTCCGCTGGTGGCGCCGACGACGACCGCGCCGCGACCCTGCAAGGTTTGCTGACCGCTCATGGACCTGCTCTCGTTCATTCCGGACCGGGGTCTCCGCGGCCGAACACTTTTCCGTACAGGTGTCCGGACAGTATGGCATCCTGACCTGGATGGAGGCGGCCGATCGGATGTGGTCCACACCCGCGCATCTTGCTTGGCCGCGACCGTCCGTAGTACTGTCCAGACAGGTGTCTACCATAGATCCTGGACAGTAATCTGGGGAAGGATTTCCACATGACTTCGGTGAAACCGCCGCGGGTGTCCGGAGGCGAACACGAGCACGGCCATCTCGAGGAGTTCCGGACCGATCCGATCGCGCTCATGCGCCGGGTGCGGGAGGAATGCGGTGACGTCGGCCAGTTCGAACTCGCCGGACGCCACGTCATCCTGCTCACCGGGGCCGAGGCGAACGAATTCTTCTTCCGGGCCGCCGACGAGGACCTCGACCAGGCCGCCGCCTATCCGTTCATGAAACCGATCTTCGGTGAGGGCGTGGTGTTCGACGCCAGCCCCGAACGCCGCAAGGAGATGCTGCACAATTCGGCGCTGCGCGGCGACCAGATGCGCGGGCACGCGGCCACCATCGAACGCGAAGTCGACCGCATGCTCGCGAACTGGGGTGACGAGGGCGAGATCGACCTGCTGGACTTCTTCGCCGAACTCACCATCTACACCTCCTCGGCCTGCCTGATCGGGACGAAATTCCGCGAAGAGCTCGACAGCCGGTTCGCGCACCTCTACCACAACCTCGAACGCGGTACCGACGCGCTGGCCTACGTCGACCCGTACATGCCGATCGAGAGTTTCCGTATCCGCGACGAGTCCCGCGCGCAGCTGGTGGAACTCGTGCAGGAGATCATGACCGCGCGGATCGCGAACCCGCCCGCGGACAAAGAGGACCGCGATCTGCTCGATGTTCTCGTCTCGGTGAAGAAAGAGGACGGCAGCCCGCATTTCAGCGCCAGCGAGGTCACCGGCATCTTCATCTCGATGATGTTCGCCGGCCATCACACCACCTCCGGTACCGCGGCCTGGTCGGTGATCGAGTTGCTGCGCCACCCGGAAGTGCTGTCCGGGGTGGTCAAGGAACTCGACGAGCTGTACGCCGACGGCCAGGAGGTGAGTTTCCACGCGCTGCGCCAGATCCCGCAGCTGGAAGCGGTGCTCAAGGAGACGCTGCGCCTGCATCCGCCGCTGATCATCCTCATGCGCGTGGCCCAGGGCGAATTCGAGGTGTGCGGGCACACCATCGCCCCCGGCGACCATGTCGCCGCGACCCCGGCGATCTCCAACCGGCTGGCGGAGGATTTCCCCAACCCGGACAGCTTCGATCCCGGCCGCTATATCGACCCGAACCAGGAAGACCTGATCAACCGGTGGACCTGGATCCCGTTCGGCGCCGGACGGCACCGCTGCGTGGGCGCCGCGTTCGCGCTGATGCAGTTGAAGGCCATCTTCTCGGTACTGCTGCGGGACTGGGAGTTCGAGATGCTGCAGCCCTCCGAGACCTACCGCAACGACCACTCCAAGATGGTCGTGCAGCTGCAGCAGCCGTGCCGCGTGAAATATCGCCGCAGGCAGCGGGAGAACTAGATGGCCTACGTCATCACGCAGCGCTGCTGCAATGACGCGAGCTGCGTGGCCGAATGCCCGGTGGACTGCATCCGGCCGCGTCCCGAGGACCCGCAGTTCGCGACGGCGGAGATGCTCTACATCGACCCGGACACCTGCATCGATTGCGGCGCCTGCTACGAGGCGTGCCCGGTGGACGCCATCTACGCCGAAGAGGATCTGCCTCCGCACCTCGACGGCTTCCGCGCGGTGAACGCGGGCTATTTCGAACGGCATCCACTGGAGGCCGATATGTCACCGCCGGCGCCCGTGCAGCGGCTCGCCAAGGATCTCGGGACACTGCGCGTGGCCATTGTCGGCACCGGCCCGGCCGCCTGCTACGCCGCCGAACAGCTGGTGGGTGTGGGCACGGTCGAGGTGGAGATGTTCGACCGGCTGCCCACCCCGTGGGGGCTGGCCCGGTACGGGGTGGCGCCGGACCACGCGCAGACCCGCGGGGTCACCGAGATGTTCGCGGCCGCGTTCAAACGCGACAGTCTCCAGATGTACCTGAACACCGAGATCGGCACCCATCTCACCCACCCCGAACTGCGCGAGAGCGCGCACGCGGTGATCTACGCGGTGGGCGCACCGGCGGACCGGCGCCTCGATATCCCCGGCGAAGACCTCCCGGGTAGTCATTCCGCGACCGAATTCGTGGCCTGGTACAACGGCAACCCCGACTACGCGGACCGGGAATTCGATCTCTCCGGGGAACGCGCGGTGATCGTCGGCAACGGGAACGTCGCCCTCGATATCGCGCGGGTGCTCACCATGAACCCCGACGAACTGGCGCGCACCGATATCGCCGATCACGCGCTGGCGGCACTGCGGCACAGCGCCATCCGCGAAGTCGTGATCCTCGGCCGACGTGGCCTGCTGCAGGCCGCCTACAGCGCCCCGGAGTTCCGGGCCCTCGGACGGCTGGAGGGCGTCGATATCGTCGTCGACCCGGCAGACGTCGTGCTGGACGACGCCGGACAGGCATTCCTGGACGGCCCCGATTCGGCCTACGAACTCGGGCTCAAGATCGCGGCGGCGGGTGAGTACGCCGCCCGCCCGGTACGCGACGGTCACAAGCGGATCCGGTTCCAGTACTGCGTATCCCCCACCGAGATCACCGGTGACGACAGAGTGCGGTCGGTACGGTATGTGCGCAACGAACTCACCGGTCCGGCCGGATCGCCCTCCGCGCGCCCCACGTCCGACACCGGGGAGATCGACGCGTCGCTGGTGCTGCGGGCGGTGGGCTATCGCGGACAGCCGATCCCCGGTCTGCCCTTCGACGACGGGCGCGGAGTGCTGCCCACCGCATCGGGCCGGGTCGTCGACGCCTCCGGCACACCGGTTCCCGGGGTGTACGCGGCCGGCTGGATCAAACGCGGACCACGCGGTGTGATCGGCTCCAACCGGGCCGACGCCGCCGAAACGGTGACCGCCATCCTCGAGGATTTCCGGTCCGGCGCGCTCACCGCCCCCGTCCGGGACCGCGCCGCGCTCGCCGAGCTGGTCCGGGAACGACAGCCGGATGTCGTGGACCGCGCCGCCTGGCAGACGGTGGACCGTGCCGAACGCGCGGCCGGAGCCGCGGTGGGGCGGCCCCGGGTGAAACTGGCGACCGTCGAGCAGCTGCTGGCCACCGCCCGCAAAGGGTGACAGCGGCCCCTCCTAGGCCAGTGCGCGGCGGGCGTAGGCGCGGACATCGGCATCGGAATCGGCTGTCGCCTCCTTCAGGGCGATCCGGGCCGCGTCGTGGCCGGACCACCGGGCCAGCGTCAGGACGGCCGCTTTGCGTACGTCCAGATGCCGGTCGCCGAGCGCTTCGGTGAGCGCGGGCACCACCCGATCGGGTTCCCCGGCGGCCAGGCCCCGGCTCGCTCCGACCCGCACCTGCCAGGCGGTGTCACCCAGCGCGGTGACGCAGGTGTCCAGATCGGCGGCGGTGGCGCCGGTATCGGCGAACGCGGCCAGGGCCGCGGCCCGGACCAGCGGGTCGCGGTCACCGGCCAGGATCCGGATGGTGTCGGCGCCGCCGTCGCCCACCGTGGCCAGGCCCTGGGCGGCCGCGATCCGCACCTCGCGGCTGGTATCCGCGGCGGCGGTGGCGATCGCGTCGCGTTCGTCGAGTGACACCAGTGCCCGGACACCTTCGATACGCACCCGGTGATCGGGATCGGCCAGGGCCGTGCGGTAGTCGGCGGCCGAACCCGCTCGGGTGGCGCGCAAAAGGTCCACCACCACCGCGCGGACCACGGGGTCGGGTGAGGCGAGCCGCGCGGTGAGCCCTTCGGCGGAGGGCAGCACCTCGACCAGTTCGCGGAGTGCGGCCGCGGCGGCGCCGCGTACGGCGGCCGCGGCGTCGTCGAGTGCGCGCACCAGCAACGGTGCGAAACCGTCGGGGGTGTTCTCGGTCAGCGCGGCGATCGCCGCGACCTGGACGCGTTCGTCGTCGTCGGCCAGATAATCCGACAACTGCCGTGCGGTGGGGGCGTCGAGGGCCAGCAGGGTCACCAGTCGTGGCGATCCGGCCGGAGCCGCGACCGGCACGGCGGGCCGGTCGGTGGCGGCCGGGGCGTTCGGGGCCTGCCGGTGCCCCACCAGCTCCGGCTGGGCGACGACAGTCGGTTCTCCGGCCGACGGCAGATCGTCGAGCCCCGGCACCGGTACCAGATACGGCGCGACGGGGCGTTTCAGGAATTCCATCCCACCGTCGGCGTTCTTGCGCAGGTTCAGGTGGTACCGCCACTGCTGGTCGTCACGTTCGGGCAGGTCGGCGCGTTCATGGTAGAGACCCCACCGGGATTCGGTGCGTGTCAGCGAACTACGGGCCGCCATTTCGGCGCAGTCCCGGATGAACGACACCTCCACCGCCCGCATGAGTTCGTGCGGGGTGCGGGCGCCCATTTCGGCGAGATCACCGCGCATCCGCTCGAAGGTCTCCACCGCCAGCGACAGTTTCGCGGCGGTTTTCGGCGGGGCGACGTAGTCGTTGACGAAGCGGCGCAGCTTGTATTCGACCTGCGGTTGCGGCGGGCCGTCGGGGTGGCGCAACGGCTGGTAGATCAGTTCGTGCGCCGCGCCGATCTGGTCGGCCGGAAGTGTCTGCGGGACGGCCACTTCGGCGAGGGTGCCGGCGGCGTGGGCACCGGCGAGTTCGCCGAACACGAAGGCGCCGATCATATAGTTGTGCGGGACGCAGGCCAGATCGCCGGCCGCGTACAGGCCCGGGACCGTGGTGCGGGCGTTCTCGTCCACCCACACACCGGACGCGGAATGGCCGCCGCACAAACCGATCTCGGAGATGTGCATCTCGATATCGTGGGTGCGGTAGTCGTGGCCGCGGTTGGCGTGGAAGGTGCCGCGGGTGGGGCGCTCGGTGGTGTGCAGGATCCCTTCGAGGGTGCTCAGGGTTTCGTCCGGCAGGTGGGAGACCTTCAGGTAGATCGGGCCGCGCGCGGAGTCGATCTCGCGTTTGACCTCCGAGATCATCTGTCCCGACCAGTAGTCGGAGTCCACGAACCGCTCCCCCTGCGCGTTCACCTGGTAACCGCCGAACGGGTTCGCGACATAGGCGCAGGCCGGGCCGTTGTAGTCCTTGATGAGCGGGTTGATCTGGAAGCATTCGATGCCGGAAAGTTCCGCGCCCGCGTGGTAGGCCATCGAATAGCCGTCACCGGCATTGGTGGGGTTCTCGTAGGTGCCGTACAGGTAGCCCGACGCCGGTAGTCCCAACCGGCCGCACGGGCCGGTCGCCAGGATCACGGCCTTCGCGCCGACGGTGACGAATTCGCCGGTGCGGGTGTTCAGCGCCGCGGCGCCGACGGCGCGCCCGCCGTCGGTGAGGACCCGGACCGGCATCAGCCGGTTCTCGATCCGGATGCGCTCGCGGTTCTTGCGCTGTCGCAGCACCCGGTACAGCGCCTTCTTCACATCCTTGCCCTCGGGCATCGGCAGGACGTAGGAGCCGGAGCGGTGCACTCGGCGTACCGCGTATTCGCCGTACTCGTCCTTCTCGAATTTGACGCCGTACCGTTCCAGCCGCTGCACCATCGCGAAACCGCGGGTCGCGGTCTGGTAGACGGTGCGCTGGTCGACGATCCCGTCGTTGGCGCGGGTGATCTCGGCGACGTAGTCCTCGGGTTCGGCCTTACCCGGGATCACGGCGTTGTTGACCCCGTCCATGCCCATGGCCAGTGCCCCGGAGTGCCGGACGTGCGCCTTCTCCAGCAGCAGGACGTTCGCGCCGTGCTCGGCGGCGGTGAGCGCGGCCATGGTCCCGGCCGTGCCGCCGCCGATGACCAGCACATCGCAGTCGAGGCGGACGGTGTCGGCGAGGTCGGGCGCGGCGAAGCGGGTGGGTGCGGTCATGTGAGGGCCTCCACGAGTCGGTCGCGCTCGGCCCGCCGGTCGGCGGCGGTGCGCGGGGCCGGGACGTCGACGAGGGCGCGCAGCGGCCGGCCGGCGCGGCCGAGTACCGCGACCCGGTCGCCCAGCAGCAGCGCCTCGTCCACATCGTGGGTGACGAACACGATGGTGGTGGGGTGCGT
The DNA here is from genome assembly GCF_055586645.1 of Nocardia sp. NPDC049935. Lineage (NCBI taxonomy): Bacteria > Bacillati > Actinomycetota > Actinomycetes > Mycobacteriales > Nocardiaceae > Nocardia > Nocardia sp. NPDC049935. The sequence goes on from NZ_JBVJHV010000001.1 coordinate 1,445,307, forward strand.
GCGCCAGGTCTCGATCAGTAGTCGCTGCATGGTCGCGCGGGTCTGGGTGTCCAATGCTCCGAACGGTTCATCCATCATCACCGCGCGGGGCGCGCCCGCCAGGCCGCGCGCCAGCTGGACCCGCTGGCGCATCCCGCCGGACAGACTCTTGGGCAGATAGTCGGCGAAACCAGTGAGCCCGACCTCCTCGATCCATCGGTCGGCGGCGGCGCGGCGGCCCGCTTTCGGCTCGCCGCGCAGTGTCAGGGCCAGTTCGATATTGGCGCGCACGCTGCGCCATGGCAGCAGTGCGTTGTCCTGGAACACCACCGCCCGGTCGCGGGAGGTGGTGGTCACCGGGTCGTCGTCGGCGAGGACCCGGCCGGCGTCGGGGGTCAGCAGCCCGGCCAGCGCCCGCAGGACGGTGGATTTACCGCAGCCCGACGGCCCGGTGAGCACCAGGATCTCGCCCGGCCGCACATCCAGGGACAGCTCGCTGATCACCGGTTCGCCGGTATAGGACAGCGATACTCCGTCCAGGCGCAGGCTCATCCCGTGTCCGGTGTCCGGGCGTGGTTCCCGCGTCGTGAGGGTGGTGGTCATCGGTTGTCGTCCTCTCCCCGGGGCAGCCAGCGGGTGACGCGGCGGCCGAGTAGTTCGATCGCGGCCGAGGTACCGAATCCGAGAACGCCGATGGTGATGATCCCGACGAAGACACCGGGATAGTCGACGATGGTGTAGGCCTGCCAGGTCCGGTAGCCCACGCCGAGGCGTCCGGAGATCATCTCCGCGGAGATCAGGCAGATCCACGCGACGCCGATCCCCACCGAGAGTCCGCCGAAGATCCCGGGCAGTGCGCCGGGGAACACCACCCGCACCAGCACATCCCAGCGGCTGCCGCCGAGTGTGCGCACGGAGTCCTCCCACAGGGTGGGCAGGGCGCGGACCGCGTGCCGGGTGCTGACCATGATCGGGAAATACGCGGCGAGGCCGGTGATGAACACGATCCCGGTCTCGTCGTCGGGGAACAGCAGGATCGCGATCGGCACCACCGCGATCGCCGGGATCGGGCGCGCCAGTTCGGTGAGCGGGCCGAGGATTCCGGCGAACAGGCGTGAGCGGCCCAGGGCGATACCGGTGGCGACACCGAGCACGGTGGCGATCCCGAACCCGGACAGGATCCGGATCAGCGATTGCGCGAGGTCCAGATAGTAGACGTCGGTACCCAGCTGACGGCCGAACGCGGAAACGACCTCGGTGACGGTGGGCAGGGTGTCGAACCGCAACCAGACGCGGATATCGGAGGCGGTCAGCAGCTGCCACAGCAGTACGGCGCCGGCCACCGAACCCAGGCGCAGCATCCGGCCCGGCCAGACGGAGGGGGCCTGCCGGGCCCGCGCCCGGTCGCTGTGCAGGGCGGTCCCGGCGTCGGCGGTGGCGGCCGCGGTCACGACCGGACCTCGGCGACGGCCTGGTCGTAACTCACCGGCCGGGCGGCGGGATGGGCCTGCCGGTGGCGTTGCGCGGCCGCCTGGGTGGTGAATGCCAGATAGGTGTCGCCGTCGCGCAACCAGATCGCCTTGTCGGCGAACCAGCGGGTGCCGAGTTCGGAATCGACGACGTAGGCGGCGCGGATCGCGGTACCTTCCGCGCGGGCAGCTTTCACCGTGCGCAGCAGTTCGGTGGGGTTGCCCGCGGGGCGGGTGGTGTCCTGGCCGTCGAGCCACAGTTCGGTACCGGAGCCGGCGGTGTGGTTGGTGGTATCGGCGAGTTCTCGGTCGTAGTCGAGACCGCGGGCGGCGTGGGCGGCGCGGATCAGCCGGTCGTCGGCGAAGGCGCCGGTGTCGAGATCGGCGAAATCTCCGATCGACTTCAGATACCGCACATCGTCTTTGAACGCCGACAGCAGACTCGGTTTGAGGGTGGTGTCGAACGACGTGCCGCCCGGACCGTTGTACAGGTACACCACCTCCTGCGGCAGATCCGACTCCTCGGCCACGATCCGCGACGCTTCCAGCGGTTGTTGCCACAGGAATTCGGTGGCGTCGAGCTGGGCTTGGAGGAACGCGTCCACCACTTCCGGGTGTTCGGCGGTGTAGCTTTCGCGGGCCACCACGCCGTGGAAGGTGGGAACGTTCAGTTCGGCGCCGTCGTAGAGCAGTTTCGCCTTGTCCTGGAACACCAGCAGTCCGGGCCAGGCCACGAACTGCGACAGCGCGCTCACCTGACCCGATTCCAGTGCCGAGGCGCCGACCTGCGGCTGCTGATTGAGGACCTCGACGCCGCTGACCGGGTCGATCCCCGCGCGGGTCAGCGCCTGCACCAGAGTTCCGTGCCCGGCCGATCCGACACTGGCCGATACCTTCTTCCCGGCCAGATCGGTGAGCCCGGCGGCCGGCGAATCCGGCGGGACGACCACCATGTTCAGCGCGCCCTTGGGGTTGTAGCCGGTAACGGAGAGGAACTCGGTGCGGGAGCGCTCGTTGGCCTGGGTGCGGGAGCCGTTGATCAGTAGCGGGTAGTCACCCATCGAGCCGATATCGATCTTCTCCGCCACCATCTGTGCGGTGATCGGGGCGCCGGTATCGTAGTCCTGCCATTCGACCTGGTAGGCGGGCCCGCCGTCGTCGGTGATCCGCCGCAGGCGCTGCTCCAGATAGCCCTGTGCGCGCAGCAGGGTGCCCGCGGTGACGGTGTTGATGGTCTTGGACTGGTAGCCGATGACGACCCGGACGGTATCGCCGGTGGCGGCGTCCTGCAGCGAGCATCCGGTGAGTACGAGGGCGGCCGCGGCGGCGATCGCGGCCAGGCGTTTCGATATGGACATTGTGATGGTCTCTACCTCAGGAGATACGGCATGTTGACGGTGACGGCGCCGGTCGGGCAGCGTGCGGCGCACGGGCCGCAGTACCAGCATTCGTCGACGTGCATGAAGGCCTTCCCGTTATCCGGGTTGATGGCCAGGGAGTCGAGCGGGCAGATCTCGACGCACAGGGTGCAGCCCTCGATACACAGTGATTCGTCGATGGTGACGGGGATATCGGTGCGCTGATCGGCCAGTGCCATCTACAGGACCTTCCATTCGGGGATACCGCGGGACAGGCTGCCGCGCAGCGTGATCCGGTCACCGCGCATCCGGATGTATTCGAGGTCGACGGGTGTACCGTCGTCGAGGCGGGTGAGCCGTTCCAGCATCAGCAGCGGCGCCCCGTCGGGGGTGTCGAGGGTGGCGGCGGTGTGCCGGTCGGCGGGGATCGCCTCCACGGTGAGATCCGCCGACCCGAGGGATTGCCCGCTGAGCTGTTCGAGCAGGACGAAGACGTCGGTGTGGGCCAGGTCGTGGTCCAGGACGCGCACGCCGATCCCGGGGGCGAGGTAGGTGAGATCCAGGCTCAGCGGCTGATCACCGAGGTACCGGAGGCGTTCGAGGTAGACGACCTGCTCACCCGGGGCGAGGTCGAGACGCCGGGCCACCGCGGACGGGGCGGAGATGAGCTGAGCGACCCGCACCTCGTTGCGCACGGTCCCCCGGCCCTCCAGTGTTTCCTGCAGGCCGAGCAGCGCGTCGAGGCCGTGGTCGTATTTGCGGGCCGCGACCTTGGTGCCCACCCGGGGCGCGCGGGCGATCAGGCCTTCGTCCCGCAGCAGTGCCAGCGCCTCGCGCACGGTGTTGCGGGAGGTCTCGTGTTCGGTGGCGAGCCGGTGTTCGCTGGGCAGCGTATCGCCGAACGCGCCGGCGAGTATCTGGTGGCGGAGAATATCCGCGACCTGCCGGGCCTGGTCGGCACGTAACCGCCGCACGGTCGCCGGACCGGCCGTCCGTTCGGTGTTCGGATCGCTGACCTGCATGAATGCTGACGATAGTGCCGCCGGCCGGCCGTCCGGACCGCCCGCGACGCCGCGGGTCCGGGCGTTCGGGCAATCCGCCGGGCGGTCGCGGGCCGCGACCAGCACCGATACCGTCCGGTACGGCTATTGCGCCACCCTGGGGCCGGCAGGCCGGGTTGGGATCACGCCGATTCGAATGATCGCGCGGGACGCGAACCGGTCACTGCGCGGCGTGGCCGGCCTGCTCCGCACGGCCGCCGGGCCGGCGCGATCCTTGCAAGGTCAGGGCGATGATCAGTCCGAAGGCGGCGGCCGCGGCGAGAGTGCGCAGCAGGTGGAATCGGTCCCAGCGGGCGAGTGCGGCGGGATCGGCGGATGCGCTGTCTCCGGCCCAGGCTTTGATCTGCTGGTTGATCGGCACATTGCCGAAACGGGTGATGAGGAATACACCGATCACCGCGGTCACGGCGGCGGCCGCGAGTACCCGGGCCCGCGGTGGGAGCAGGAAGATCAGCGCCACGCAACTCACCGCGGCGAGCGCCATGGCGGTTTGCATCGTCACGCCGTTGTTCCGCATCAGTTCGGCGTGGAATCCCAGTCGCGTCGGCAACGAGACACGATGGAACGCGGGGATCAGATTGAGCGCGGTGTAGCCGAAGGCACCGGCCAGGAATCCGGTCGAGAGCAGGGCGACGGCGTGGGCGAGTCTGTGGCGCACGGTTTCTCCGGGATCAGGATTCGGGTGTGAGGGTCCGGGTGATCTGTTCCGCTCTGCGCAGGCGGCCGTCGGCGGTGTACCGGCCGAATTGAAACACCTCGGTGGCCAGGACCGATCCGTTGCGCATGCGCGCGTGAATCGTCAGATGCGCGGCGATGCAGGCACCGTCGGCGACGGCCCGGTGCACCTCGAACCGGTACTCGCGCAAGTTCTTGCGCATCGGGCGTAGATGCGCGACGAGACGGTCGCGGTTCAGCCGGATTCCGTCACTGATCTGCTCGATATCGGGAGTGTGGAAGCGGTCGACCACCGCGGCGGGGTCGGCGTCGGTGAGAGCGGCCGCGGTGAACTCCGCGAAGAAATCGTGGACGAACTGCTCCGGTGTGCAGTGCGGTGGCAGCTTCATGGGTTCTCCGTACCGAGTAGAATTCTTACAGTCATGTCAACTTTATGGACCACTGAGAAATTTGACAAGGGTGTAAGAATTGACTGATTCCGCTCCCCCGCGCCGGCGGGCCGACGCCGAGCGCAGCCGCGGGGCCATCCTCGACGCCGCCACGCGGGTCCTGGCCCGCCGGCCCGAGGCGGGGCTCGCCACCATCGCCGCCGAAGCCGGCCTGACCAGGCAAACCGTTTACGCGCACTTCACCTCTCGCGACGAACTGGTCGACGCGGTCGCAGATCGGCTCACCGAGCGGACGCTGGCGGCGATCTCGAAGGCCGATCCGGAGAGCGGTTCGGCCACCCGGGCGCTGCTCGCGCTCCTCGACGAGAGCTGGCGGGCGTTCGAATCGCTACCGGCGCTCCGGCGGCAGACCGCCGGCCGGGAGACCGCCGATAGTGAACGGCACGCCCCGGTGCGGGATCACCTCGTCCGGCTGATCGGCAGAGGTCAGCGCACCGGCGAATTCGACGCCACCACCGATCCGGACTGGCTGGCGGCGGCCGTTATCGGCCTCGGTCACGCCGCGGGTGAGCAGGTCGAGTCGGGCCGGATGTCGCTGCGGGACGTCGACGGGGCCCTCCGTGACAGCACACTGCGGCTCCTGGGTGCGACCGGCGAACCGGGCGAGCCCGCCACCGCCGTGTCTTGACCTGGAGAGCACTCCAGGTCGTAGCGTGTGGTGGAACGGAGATCACCGACCACAGCAAGGGGACGACGGAATGGAACTCGGTTTCCACATACCGATCTTCGAACTCGACGGCGGTACCGCCGCCATCGCGGGTGAACTGGCCCGGGTGGGCGCGGCCGCGGAGAACGCCGGGGCGACCTGGCTGTCGTTCATGGACCATTTCTTCCAGATCGAGCCGACCGGGCTCCCGGCGGAAGCGAACATGCTGGAGGGCTACACCAGCCTGGGCTTCATGGCCGCCCACACCAGCGATATCGAACTGGGGCTGCTGGTCACCGGGGTGACCTACCGGCATCCGGGACTGCTCGCCAAAATCGTCGCGACCCTGGACGTGCTGTCCGGCGGCCGGGCCGCGCTGGGGATCGGCGCCGCCTGGTTCGAACGGGAGCATCACGGTCTGGGCGTGCCGTATCCGCCGGTCGCCGAACGGTTCGAGCGACTGGAGGAAACACTCCGGATCGCCGCGCAGATGTGGGATCCGGAGAACAACGGCCCCTTCGAGGGCACGCACTATCGGCTCGCGGAAACACTCTGCAACCCCCAGCCGCTGCACCGGCCGACGGTGCTGATCGGCGGCGGCGGCGAGAAGAAGACCCTGCGCCTGGTGGCCCGCTACGGCGACGCCTGCAACCTGTTCGCCTCCACACCGGAGGAGGTCCGGCACAAGCTCGATGTGCTGCGCGGGCACTGCGACGATCTGGGCACCGACTACGAGCGGATCCGCAAAACCGTGCTCGCCGGAAGCCCGGACCCGGGCGCCCATGACGATTTCGTCCGCGATATGGCCGCCTACGCCGCGATGGGCATCCATACCGCCATCGTGATGCCGCCGGGCGGAACACCCGCCGCGTGGATCGATTCGGTGGCCCCGGTCGTCCCGCGACTCGCCGAACTCTGAGAGCCCCGCCCCGGGTTATCCGGTGACCCGCGCCGGTACCGGACGGCCCGGGGCGGCGTCGGCGGCCAGATCGCGGAAGATGCCGTTGCCCGCACTGGTCCGCGACAGCGCGTCCGCCGCCAGGATCACGGCCGCGCCGGTCCAGGTGGTGCGTTCCACCGGCCAGCGTTTCCCGTCCGCGTACACCAGCCCGGTCCAGTAGGAGCCGTCGGTTTCGCGCAGATGCTGCATGCTGGCGAACAACTGCCGGGCGCGGTCGTGATCGCCGAGAGCCTCCAGTGCCAGTACCAGCTCACAGGTCTCGGCGCCGGTGACCCAGGGCCGGTCCGACACACAGCGGATACCGATATTGCCCACCACGAAGGTGTCCCAGCGCTGCGCGATCCGCGCGTGCCCGGCGCGGCCACGTAACGCGCCGCCGAGGACCGGGTAGTACCAGTCCATCGAATACCGGTCCTTCTCGGTGAACACCTCCGGGTGGTCACGCAGTGCTGTCCCGAGGCGGGTCCGCGCGCGTTCCCAGTCCGGGCGGGGATCACCGAACCGGCGCGCGAGTTCCAGTGCGGCGCCGAGGCTGTGGAACATACTGGCCGAACCGGTCACCAGGGCCTCGGGCAGGATCTTGTCCCCGTCGCGCAGCCAGTAGATCTGCCCCTGCTCGCCCTGGCCGGCCACGACCAGGTCGATCGCCGCGCACACCACCGGCCACATCTCGGCGGCGAACTCGGTGTCCCCGGTGACCGCCAGGTAGTGCCAGACCCCGGTGGCGATATAGGCGCAGAAGTTCACATCGGTGGCGGCGTTCTCGACCTCGCCGTCGCGGAACTGCATCGGCCACGACCCGTCGGCGCGCTGGGTGCGCGCCGACCAGGTGTAGGCGGCCACCGCCTCCTCGCGCAGACCGGCGACGGTCAGCGCCATGGCGGATTCGATATGGTCCCACGGGTCGGTATGACCGCCCGGGGACCAGGGAATCGAGCCGTCGGGCTGCTGGACCGCGGCGATCGATCGCGCGGTCTGCAGGCATTGGCGGCGGGTGAGAGCGGAAGGTACCGACGGTAGATCAACCGGCGGCACGGGTCACCGCCGGTTTGCTGAAGTACAGGGCGACGCTCTTACCGATCAGCGGGTCCAGCGCCTTCTCCGCGGTCCGGGTGAGCCGCGGCTGCTTCATCATGTCCCACACCAGCATCCGGTGGTAGGCCCGCACGAGCGGATGATCGGGTTTGTGTACGCCCACCGCGCATTTGATCCACCAGTACGGGGAATGCAGGGCGTGCACATGGGTGCGGTGGGTCTGCCGCAGGCCGCGGGCGGTGATCTTGTCCCGCAGTTCGTCGGCCTTGTAGATGCGGATATGGCCGCCCTCGTTGGCGTGGTATTCGTCCGACAGCGCCCAGCACACCCGTTCCGGCAGCCAGCGGGGCACGGTCACCACGAGCTGTCCGCCGGGGCGCAGGATCCGGACGAGTTCGGCGATGGCGGCATCGTCGGCGGGGACGTGCTCCAGGATCTCCGACGCGATGACCACATCGAATTCACCCGCACCATAGGGCAGATCGAGGGCGTCCCCGTGCACGGCCTCGGCCTTCGCGCCGGCGGGCGCCTCCCCGGCCTGGGCCATCGCCTCGAACATGGTCGCCACTCCGGCGAGTTCCGGGGCGTCCTGGTCGAAGGCGACCACATCGGCGCCGCGGCGGTAGGCCTCGAAGGAATGCCGGCCCGCGCCGCAGCCCACATCGATCACCCGGGTTCCCGGGCCGATTCCGGCGCGCTCGAAATCGACGGTCAGCACGGGGCGCCTCCTGTGGTGGTGAGTTCGGCCGGTTCGCCGCCGCGGCGGGCGATGGCACGCTGGTACACCTCGACGGTCTGCGCGGCCACCGATTCCCAGCTGAACACCGAGACCGCGCGATCGCGGCCGGCCAGCTGCATCCGCTGCCGTGTCTGCGGAGAGTCGAGCAGGCGGCCGATCACGCGGGTGAGTTCGGCGGAATCGCCGGGCCGGACCAGTTCGGCGCAGACGCCCGGTTCACCCACGACCTCCGGCAGCGCGCCGGTGCGGCTCACCACCAGCGGTGTCCCCGAGGCCATCGCCTCGACCGCGGGCAGCGAGAAACCCTCGTACAACGACGGGATACAGGCGATCTCCGCCGAGGCGAGCACTTCGGCCAGTTCGGTATCGGTCAGGCCCGATCGCACGGTGACGATATCGGACAGGCCCAGTTCGGCGATCTGCTTCTCGGTGGGCCCGTTGGGTTCCAGTTTCGCCACCAGCTGCAGTTCGACCCGGTGGGTGACCCGCAACCGGGTGAGGGCCCGCAGCAGGTGGGTGATGCCCTTGAGCGGTTTGTCGGCGCTGGCCACGGCGACGATCCGGCCGGGCACCCGCGGACCGCGCGGGGCGAACAGACCGGTGTCCACGCCGAGCGGTACCACGTTGATCCGGGCCGGGTCGACACCGAAATCGCCGGCGATATCGGCCGCCGACGACGAGGAGACGGTGAGCAGATCCGGGATCCGCCGGGCGATGCGCTGCTGCATGCCCAGGAACCCGTACCAGCGGCGGACCAGCGGTTTGCGCCGCCAGATCGCGGCCGCCAGATCGACCTCGCGATCCTTGGTGATGGGATGGTGCACGGTCGCCACCAGCGGCAGCCGCTGGGCGATATCGAGCAGCCCGCTGCCCAGGCACTGGTTGTCGTGCACCACGTCGAAATCGGCCACCCGGTCGCGCAGCAGTCGGGCGGCCCGCAGGCTGAAGGTGCGGGGTTCCGGGAAACCCGCGGTCCACATGGTGGCCAGTTCCAGCAGATCGATCCGGTCCCGGATCTCCCTGGGGTGGGGGGTCCGGAAGGGGTCGTCGTCCCGGTAGAGGTCGAGGCTGGGGACCTCGGTCAGGGTCACGCGCGGGTCGAGATCGGCCGGGTAGGGCTGGCCGGAGAACACCTCGACCTCGTGGCCGAGCTCGGCCAGTCCGGCGCTGAGCCGGCGCACGTAGACCCCCTGCCCACCGCAATGAGGCTTGCTGCGGTAGGACAACAAGGCAATGCGCACGGCTAGCTGTCCTCACCTGTCTCGGTGATCGAATTCATGCTCCGCAGTTTGCCAGCCAGCCGTTCGAGGTAGGCACGCACCTCCGGTTCCGGTTTGTCCGGAACCCCGTACAGCACATCGGTGACACCGTCGGCCGCCCAGGTGGCCAGGCGCTCGGCGTCGGGTTTGAAGTCCAGCGCCACCACCCGCGGCGCACCCTCACGCCCGGCGTCGGCCCAGGCCTTCTTCAGGGTGGCGAGACGGCCGGAGATATCGGATTCGCCCGGGGTGGTGATCCAGCCGTCGGCGTTCTTCGCGATCCAGGTGCAGGTCTTCTCGGTACCGGCGGCACCGATGAGCACCGGGATCGTGCGGTCGACCGGTTTGGGCCAGGCCCAGCTCGGGCCGAAGTTCACGAAGTCGCCGTCGTAGGAGGCCTCGTCCTCGCTCCACAGCGCCCGCATGGCCTCCAGGTATTCGCGCAGTACCGTCCGCCGCTTGTTACCGGGGACGCCGTGGTCGGCCAGCTCGTCGGTGTTCCAGCCGAAACCGGCGCCGAGGGTGACCCGGCCGCCGGAGAGGTGGTCGAGCGAGGCGATGGTCTTGGCCAGGGTGATCGGATCGTGCTCCACCGGCAGCGCGACCGCGGTGGACAGCTCGATACGTTCGGTGACCGCCGCCGCCATGGCCAGTGACACCCACGGGTCGAGGGTGCGCATATAGCGGTCGTCGGGCAGGGAGGCGTCGCCGGTCTGGGGGTGCGCGGCCTCGCGTTTCACCGGGATATGGGTGTGTTCGGGGACGTAGAAGGAGCTGAAGCCGTTGTCCTCGGCGGCCTTGGCCGCGGCGGCGGGGGCGATCCCGCGATCACTGGTGAAGAGAACGATGCCGAAACGCATACCTGTGTGCCTTGTCTGTGTGGGAGTCGTCGCACCGCGGGGGCGGGGCGGCACGACGGAGGGTGGGCGGGGTCGTCAGCGACCGTTCTGGGCGGCTTTGCGGGCCTTCTTGTTGCGCTGGTCGATCTGGGCGCCGATCACGTGGTCCAGGGAGGTACCGGCCGGCCAGCCCACGTAGTGGCACAGGAACAGCGAGATCTCGCGCAACTGGGTTTCGTCGAGTTCCTCGTTCTGCAGGGCGGCGCCGATCTGGATACCGGCGACATCGAACAGCCCCTGGGCGGTGAGCGCGCCGAGCAGCAGCAGCCGGCGGTCGCGCAGGCTCAGGCCGGGGCGGGACCAGATATCGGCGAACAGGTGGTCGGCGGTGACCGCGAAATGGTCGCCGGGGCCGTCCTGGAATTCCCATCCGTAGACCTCCGCCATCTTGGCCAGCCCGCGCTCGCGCACGGTCGGCTGCGGGGTGGGGTCGTCGCTCATATCGCTCCTTCTACGCCGGACCGGTCCGTACGTGAGTGTCTGGACAGGTGTACGGAATATAATTCGGACGATCTCCGCCACGCAAGAACATGTTCTCGTTTCGCCCTCCTGGGCGCGGGCCGCGAGGCGTCCGGCGGCGACATTCCCGAATCCACCCGGACACCGTATCCATTCTGGGAAAATTGCTGAATCGTTGTCGGACACACCTGTCGGTGGTAGCGTCCAGACACATGTCCAGCTATGTGTCTCTTCCGCCGGTTCGCAGCCCCCGGCATGGGAAGAACTCGTTCTCGGACCGGGTAGACCACACGGCCCGGCCCCGGCGCGGAGGCGATCCCGCCGAGGCCGTGGGCCGACCCCCGCGCAACCCGGCGCGCACCGCGCCGCGCGGCTCCGCTCATACGACGCCGAGGGAGTGCACATCATGAAAATCGAGGCAGATATGGACCTGTGCCAGGGCCATGCCGTCTGCGCCGGCGAAGCACCGGACATCTTCTCCGTACCCAAACGCGGGAAAGTCGAGATCCTCGACTCCGAACCGGGCCCGGAGCACAAGGCCGATGTCGACAACGCCATCCGCTACTGCCCCACCCAGGCCCTCATGCTCGTCGCCGGCAGCTCCGGCGACTGAATCAACCTTCGCAACAGGTTCTTCGAAAGGGACAACACCGATGACAGGTTTCGATCGCGCCGAACTCGACGAGATGGTGCGCCGCTGGGTGGCCGAGAACGAGCGCTGCGAGAAACTGGGCGACTGGAAACCGCTGGCCGAGATGTACACCGAGGACGCCACCTACGGCTGGAACTACGGCCCCAAGGACGAGTTCATGGCGGTGGGCCGCGCCGAGATCCGCGATCTGGCGCTCGGCCAGGAGATGGAGGGCCTGGAGGGCTGGGAATACCCGTACCAGCAGTTCGTGATCGACGAGCGCAGCGGCGACGTCATCGGCTTCTGGAAGCAGACCTACACCACCACCCCGCGGGAAGACGGCAGCCTCTACACCGTGGACGGTATCGGCGGCAGCTGGTTCCGCTACGGCGGGGACTACCAGTGGTCCTGGCAGCGTGACTTCTTCGATTTCGGCAACGTCTCCTCGCTGTTCCTGGAGATGATGACCAACAAGGCGATGTCGGACGGGATGAACCAGCGCATCGCGAAGTCCACGGCCGGGCGGCTGCCCGGCTGGTACCGGATCGGCACCGCGCCGGCCTCCCTGTGGTGAATCCGGTGACGCTGCCCACGAGCCGGTTCCACGCGCTGCGGCGCGCGGAACTGGCGGCGCTGGTCCCCGAACTGCTGCTGTGTGGTCAGTTGATCGATCGCTCGGGGATGGCGCACTGCATCTCCGCCTTCGGCCGGGAGGGGATGGCCGAAGTCGCCATCGAGGAATGGCAGCTGTCGAGCCCGATCTATACCCGGCGCATGCAGCGGGCCCTCGGCTACACCGGTGACGATATCGTCACCATCTTCAAGGGCCTGCAGCTCGATATCGGCGCGCCGCCGCAGTTCATGGACTTCCGGTTCCGGGTCGACGACGCCCACCACGGCGAGTTCTGGCTCGACCACTGCGGCGCCCTGGTCGATGTCGAACCCATGGGTCCCGATTATGTGAAGGCCATGTGCCACGACATCGAGGACCCCACCTTCGATGCCACCGCCCTGGCCACCAACAAATACGCCCAGGTGCGCCCGATCCACCGGCCGCCGCGCCAACCGGCCGACCGGCATCCGATGTGCGCGTGGACGGTGGTCATCGACGAATCGCATATCCCGCCGGAGGTGCCGCGCAACGCGCATCTGGTGGCCGAGTCGGTCGCCGCCGGATTGCCGCTGGCCGATATCGACCCCGCGGACGAGGGCGCCGCCGATTACAGCGGCCCGCTGCTCAGCGATCTGCGGTTCCCCGATTTCTCCCATTCCGCCCTGGTCCGGATCGCGGAGGAGGTGTGCCTGCAGCAGCATCTGCTGGTACTCGGGTTCATGGTCGCCGTGCACGAACGGACCGATGTGGATTCGGCACTCGAGATCGGGCGCAAACAGCTCACCGGGATCGCCGGAGTCACCTCCGAGCGGATCCGCGCCTGCCTCGGACTCGGCGACGATACCGAGGCCCTCGCCGCGGTGCTGCGCCTCCATCCCGCGCTCAATCCCCTGCACTACACCGATGTCGACGTCGAGCCCGGCATCGATGTGGTGCGGGTGCGATTCCCCGCCACCAGCGGGGCGCTCACCGACCGCGGCTGGCTCTCGTTGATCGGCCCCGATCGGCTCGGACCGCTGGATTCGCTGGTCCGGGGCGTGAATCCGCGGTTCGCGTGCCGGGTCGCCGAATCCGGGCCCGACGGGTGGACCGCCGAAATCACCCTCGCCGACACTGCATTCGACGAGGCCTCGGAGGTGGCGATCACCAGGTTCAGCACCGGCGTCGACTTCCGGTTCACCGATCGCGGGATACCGCTGCCCCTCACCGTTCTCTGATCCTCCCGGGACGGGAGGATCCGGCACCAGCGCAGGATTGATATGGCCAATAATTTCGCCGACCTGTTCGAACACTCCGTCGACGCCATGCCCGACCGGATCGCCCTGATCGAACAGGGCCGGCGCATCACCTACCGGGAACTCGACGAACGGTCCAACCGGCTCGCCCACCATCTGGCGTCGGTGGGAGTCGGGCACGGCACCCACGTCGGTTTCCAGATGCACAACAGCATCGACACGATGCAGACGCTCATCGCCTGCTTCAAGCTCGCGGCCGTGCCGATCAATATCAATTTCCGGTACGGGCCCGGGGAACTCGCCTACCTCTACGACAACGCCGACCTCGAATACCTCGTCTATCACGCCTGTTACGGGGACGCGGTCCGCGCCGCCGCGCAGCGTTCGCCGCGCCTGAAATACGTGCTGTGCGCGGCCGACGACCGGGTCGCCGCCGATTCCGGGGTGGATTGCCTGGCCGAGGTCACCGCCGCCGCGCCCGCGACCCGCCCCGAGATCACCCGCAGCGCCGACGATCTGTTCGTCATGTACACCGGCGGCACCACCGGGATGCCCAAGGGTGTGCTGTGGCGGCAGGAGGATATGTGGCGGGTACTCGGCGGCGGTATCGACTTCTACAGCAACGAACCCGTCACCGACGAATACCAGCAGTCCCGCACGGGCGCGGCCGGTGAACCCTCCACCTGGATGATCCTGCCGCCGCTCATGCATCTGGCCGCCATGATGCCCACGTTCATCGCGCTGTGGTCGGGCAACTGCGTGATCTTCGAACCGCATTTCGACGCCGCCACGGTATGGAAGACGGTGACGGCGGAACGCCCGGGCGTCATGGTCATCACCGGTGACGCCATGGCGCGGCCGCTGATCGACTCCTATCGCGCCGATCCGGTCGACGCCACCGGGCTGTTCATGGTCGCCTCGGGTGCCGCGCTGCTCACCCAGCCGACGAAGAACGCCCTGCTGGATCTGTTGCCGAACCTGTTCGTCTCCGATTCCATCGGCTCCTCCGAAACCGGTTTCGGCGGTATCGGGTTCGCGCAGAAGGACGACGATCCGGCCCGCAAACCGCGGGTGTCGATCGGGCGCGGCGCGGTGGTCGTCGACGATGCCGGTAGACCCGTCACCCCCGGCGAGGAGGGCTGGCTGGCCAAGACCGGGTCGGTTCCGCTCGGCTACTACAAGGACGAGGCCAAGACGGCGAAACTGTTCAAGGAGGTCGACGGCGCCCGGATCGTGGTCACCGACGACCGGGCCCGACTGGAGGACGACGGCACGATCAGCCTGATCGGGCGCGGCAATATGGTCATCAACACCGGTGGGGAGAAGGTGTTCGCCGAGGAGGTCGAGGGTGTGGTGAAATCCCATCCCGCGATCTACGACGCGACCGTGATCGGGGTGGACCACGATCGCTGGGGACAGCAGGTCGCCGCCGTGGTCAGCCTCACCACGGCGGCAGCCGGTGCGCTCGATATGGCCGATCTGCAGAAACATGTGCGCGGCCACCTCGCGGGATACAAGGTGCCGCGCGCTGTCTGGATCACCGAGACGATCACCCGCTCACCCAGCGGCAAACCCGATTACACCTGGGCCAGGCAGTACGCCGCGGACCGCGAGCCCGACCACCGGCCGGACTGACCGCGGCGGGCCCGGCGCGCGATCACGGTCCGCCGGTGCCGCGACCGGCGGCGCCCAGTGCGTCGAGTATGAGGTCGAGCAGCCGGCCGGACCGCTCGGGTGTCTTGTCGGTGGCCGTGGCCAGGGTGACACCCAGGAGCATGGTGGTGACATCGTCGGGGTCGATCTCGGCGCGCAGTGTGCCCGAGCGGGCTCCGGCGGCGAGCAGGGTCGCGATCGTGGCGGTGATGCGTTCCCGCGTGGACGAGGCCGCCGGACCGCCCGCGGCGCTCGCGGCCCGGAGGCTGCCGATCATGGCGCGTTTGGTCGCGACGAATTCGGTGTAGCGGTCCATCCAGGCGCGGAGCGCGCGCTCGGGCGGCAGTTCGGCGAGCAGGGTGGCGGCGCCGGCGGTGACATCGTCGAGTTCGGCGGCGTAGACGGCGTCGATCAGCGCCTCGCGGGTCGGGAAATGGCGGTAGAGCGTCCCGATACCGACACCGGCATCGCGGGCGATGGATTCCAGCGCGGCGGTATCGGAGGCGGTGAACGCGGCCCGAGCGGCGGTGAGCAGCCGGTCCCGGTTGCGGCGGGCGTCGGCGCGGGTGGGACGGCCCACGGCGGGAGCCTGCGTGGGTCCGGAGGGCGGCGGGTCGGGTGATATCAAAACGGAGGCACCTCCGGTAGTGCTACAGTCGACGTAACGGAGGCTCCTCCGTTTCACCCATCGTCTCATGGAAGCGGGATCTGTCATGACCGCATCTACCCCGCCCGCCGCCTCCGCCCGCCCTGGAGGGGCCGGCGTCCTGGCCGGCCGCGCCGTCTCCCGGGTCGGCTACGGGGCCATGCAACTCGAACGGCTACGGGGCAACCGCGACGGCGCCCTGGCCGTGCTGCGTCGCGCGATCGAACTCGGTGTCGACCACCTCGACACCGCCCACTTCTACGGCGACGGTTTCGTCAACGACGTGATCCGGGAGGCGCTCGGCGGGCGGGACGACATCCTCGTGGTCAGCAAGGTCGGCGCCACCCCGGATCCCGGTGGACCCTTTCCGATGCGCCTGGCGCAGCGGCCCGAGGAGTTGCGGGCCGGGGTGGAGGACAACCTCACCGGCCTCGGTATCGAGCGCATTCCCGTGGTGAATCTGCGGCGCGCCACCCACGGACCCGGCCTGCGCGCCGAAGGGAACCAGGTGGTCGATCTGGACGATCAGCTGGCGGAACTCGTCGCCCTGCGCGCCGAGGGCAAGATCGGTGCGATCGGGCTCAGCAATGTCGATATCGCGGAACTGCGGCGGGCGCTCACGGTGGAGCCGGTCTGCGTGCAGAACTCCTACAGTCTGGTCTCCCGCGACGACGAGGAGATGCTGCGGATCTGCCGCGCCGAGAACATCGCCTGGGTGCCGTATTTCCCTCTCGGCGGCTCCTTCCCGGGCCTGCCGAAGGTCACCGGCGAACCTGCCGTGACCGCCGCCGCACGGCAGCTGGGACGCACTCCGGCGCAGATCGGCCTGGCCTGGCTGCTCCACCACGCCCCGAACGTGCTGCTGATTCCCGGCACCGCCGATACGGGCCATCTGGAAGCGAATATCGCCGCGGGTGCGATCACCTTCGACGCCGAGACGCTGGCGGCACTGGACGCGATACCGAGCCGGTCCGGCGATATCGCGCTCGGGCAGCTCGCCCGGCCCGGATCCGCCTCCGCCGAAGGGTAGGGGCGGTCAGAGTCCGGGGCTCGGGGCGATCCGTTCGAGGATGCGCAGGGAGCTGGTGACCGAGACCTCGCGGAATTCCCCGCTGTCCAGAGCGCGGCGGTAGATCCCGTAGGGCGCCTGACCGCCGTCGGCGGGGTCGGGGAACACATCGTGGATGGCCAGGCCGCCGCCGGGAACCACCCATTTGACCCAGCCCCGGTAATCGCGGTCCGCGGCTTCCTCGGTGTGCCCGCCGTCGATGAACAGGAATTCGATCGGAGTCCGCCAGGCGCGGGACACCTGCGCCGAGGCGCCGACGACGGCGATCACGGTATCGCCGAGCCCGGCGGAATCGATGGTGTGCCGGAACCGGGGCAGGGTGTCGAACCGGCCGGTGACCGGGTCCACGAGGGTGGTGTCGTGGTATTCCCAGCCGGGCTGGTGCTCCTCGGAGCCGTGATGGTGGTCGACGGTGAACACGACCCCGCCCTGGGTGCGGGCGGCGGCGCCGAGCAGGATCGCCGATTTACCGCAGTAGGTGCCGATTTCGGTGACGACCCCGCCACGGCAGTACTTCACCGCGGCGGCGTGCAGTGCGCGACCCTCGTCCTCCGGCATGAATCCGGTGGCCCGGCGGGCGTGATCGAACAGTTGCTCGTCGGTCAGCGGGGTCGTGGGGGCTGGCGAGGTCATACGGGCTGTGGGCTCACTTCCGGGAAACGCGGCTGTCGGCGGTGACCGACATTACTCGACGGGCGCCGAACGGCGGCGATGTTGCCCGGGCCCTGGACCGACACTACTATCTAGACACATGTCCGAAGGCGATTCCAGAATTCTCGAGGCCACTCGACGCCGGCTGAGCGGAAAGCAGGCGGACACGGTGGACCGGCTCACCAAGGCCGCGATGGAGGTCTTGGCCCGCGAAGGGTTCGCCGGCCTCACCATCCGGATGGTCGCCGGCGCCGCCGGGGTGGGCACCGCCACCGCCTACACCTATTTCTCGTCGAAAGAGCATCTGGTCGCCGAGATCTTCTGGCGGCGGATCCGATCCTCGCGGACCCCGGTCAGCGAGGACGCCGACCCCACGGTGCGGGTGCTCGCCGAACTCCGTGGGATCGCCATGCTGGTGGCGGACGAGCAGGAACTCTCGGGCGCGGTCACCAGCGCCCTGCTCGGACGTGACCCCGATGTCGAACATCTCCGCACCAGGATCGGGATCGAGATCCGCGCGCGTATCACCCGGGCACTGGAACCCGGGGCCGATCCTGAAACCGTGGAATCGCTGGAACTGCTGTACGCGGGGGCGCTGGTGCGCGCCGGAATGGGCTACGAATCGTATGCCGATATCGCCGACCGGCTGGAACAAGCGGCGCTGCTCGTCCTGAAATAGCCCGGGGCCGTCAGCGGCCGGCGGTGGATTCCTGGCCGTTCGCCGCGGTGCGCCGGCTGTGCGAGAACACCAGCCGCGCGAATTCGCCGAGCAGTTCCTCCAGGCACACCTGCTGTCCGGCGGCCACCATCTGCTGGTAACCGATGAGCATGGCCATACCGAGTTCGGTGTCCACGGCGGCGATCCGCTCGTCGGCCACCAACCCCATGATCGTCTTGCGCACGGTACGGCGCCGCGATTCGTCGACCCGTTTGAGCGCCACCCCGACCGCCTCGTCGTTGGCGGCCCAGGCTCTGATCGCGGCCTCGGCCCGGTGATGCAGGCCCAGGGTGAGATCCGACAGGGCCCGGATCGCCCGATCGGGCGCGGAGGGATCGAAATTGAGGGTCCGCAGGATCAGCACCTGCCGGTTTTCCCAATGCTCCAGCAGCGCACCCACATACGACTGCCAGCTGCCGAAATGGTGGTAGAACGAACCGCTGGTCACCCCCAGACGGCGGCACAGCACACCGATGTTGAGGTTGCGGAACCCCAGCTCGGACAGGACCTCCAGGCCGGTGTCGAAGTAGTTGTCCTTACTGACGATACGAGACATACGGCGCCGATCTCTTCGCGGAACGGATGGGAGAATTCGAGCATCGAACAGTACCCCATCGGCGCCGCCGGATTCTCCGCAGTGGTGAGAGATCACTATCCGCGCCGGCGCGAACCCGGCCGGTGAAAGAACTTGCGCCCGAACCGAACGCGACCCACGGCACCGCCCGCGGTGCCGTCCACCGGATCGGTATCAGCGCAGCGGCACACCCAGCAGCGCGTCGGTCGCGGCGGCGATTCCGGCGCCCGCCTCCGAATCGGCGCCCCCGTAGTCCAGGGTGTCGCGCGCCCACGCGTCGACGGCGGCGAGCGCGCGAGGCGTGTCCAGATCGTCGGCCAGATGGGTACGCAGCCGCGCCACAGTATCGGTGGCGGCGGCCGCCGACGGCGCGGCCACGGCGCGGCGCCACAGATCCAGGCGGGCCTGCGCCTCGGTGAGCACGTCCTCGGTCCACGAGCGGTCGCTGCGATAGTGCCCGGCGAACAGCCCCAGCCGGATCGCCGCGGGATCCACGCCCGCGGCCCGCAGTTTCGACACCAGCACCAGGTTGCCCTTGGATTTCGACATCTTCTCGCCGTCCAGGCCGATCATGCCGGTATGCACGTAGTGGCGCGCGAACCGGCGCCCCGACGCCAGCGCTTCACCGTGCGCGGCCGAATACTCGTGATGCGGATAGATCAGATCGCTGCCGCCGCCCTGGATATCGAATTCACCGCCCAGCCGGTTCACCGCGATCGCGGCGCATTCGATATGCCAACCGGGCCGGCCCGGACCGAAAGGCGACGCCCACGCCGGTTCGCCGTCGCGCTCGGCGCGCCACAGCAGCGCGTCCAGCGGATCGCGTTTCCTGGGACGGTCCGGATCGCCGCCGCGTTCGGCGAACAGCCGCTCCATGGTGGCGCGGTCGTAGCCGGATTCGTAGCCGAACTGCTCGGTGGCGTCGGTGCGGAAGTAGATATCGGGATAGCGGGCGTCCTCGACGGTGTAGGCGGCGCCCGAGGCGAGCAGTTTGCCCACCAGTTCGACGACCTCGTCCACCGATTCGACCGCGCCCACGTAGTCGCGCGGGGGCAGCACCCGCAGGGCCGCCATATCCCCGCGGAACAGCTCGATCTCGCCGTTGCCCAGGTCACGCCAGTCCACGCCGTCGCGGGCGGCGCGTTCGAACAGGGGATCGTCGACATCGGTGACGTTCTGCACGTAGTGCACATCGTGCCCGGCGTCACGCAGCACCCGGTTCACCAGATCGAAGGTCAGGTAGGTGGCGGCGTGGCCGAGATGGGTCGCGTCGTACGGAGTGATCCCGCAGACGTACATGGTTGCCGTGGTACCCGGTGTGACCGGGCGAATACAGGAATCGGCGGTATCGTGCAAACGCAACGGAGGCCCTGCTCCGGGGACCGCGGGAATCGGGGTATCGGACCAGGACTGCATACCTTCGAGAGTAGAGGTCGGCGCGGTCCACTCACCGCCCGCCCCGCCCGCCGCCACCCCGCGGCGACCACGGATGAGGCCTGGACCTGCACAGATAAGGCGCCGCGGCGGAGGCAACCGTTCACCTCGAGCAGAACGAATGGTCGGATGAACCGATCCGGGCGAGAGTCAGAACGCCGGCCACGGAATCGGCCGCGGCGTCTCCGGGAACGGCATCACCGGATCGTCGAGCAACCGTTTGGCGCGCCGCAGCAGCGCGTCGATCTCGGCGTCGGTGAGATGCTCGGCCAGCCGATCGGCCGGCTCCCCCGGCAGGGTTTCGGCGAAGGCGGCGATATCGGCGAGCAGATCCCCCGATATCGGGTCACCGGCCCAGCCCCACAGCACCGTGCGCAGTTTGTTCTCCTGGTGCAGGCAGATCCCGTGATCGACGCCGTACACCCCGCCGTCGACCGCCTCCAGCGCATGCCCACCCTTACGGTCGGCGTTGTTCAGCAGCACATCGAGCACCGCCATCCGCCGCAACCGCGGATCGTCGGCGTGCACCAGCGCGACCTCGTCACCGGCGCCGTCGTAGGCGCGCAGGATCTCGCGGAACCCGTCGGGCACCAACTCCGGCGGGCACAGATCCACCAGGTCCAGCCGGGTATCGGCCGCCGCACGCGGCTCCCGGGTGGTGATCCAGCGCTGCACCATGCCCGGGCCGTAGGGACCGTCGCGCAGCACCGTCTCCGGGATCACCGTCCATCCGAGCATGCGGCAGATCAGATACGAGGCCACCTCCCGGCCCGCCAGCGTGCCGTCCGGGAAATCCCAGAGCGGCTGCTCGCCGCGCACCGGTTTGTACACCACCCGGAACGAGACCTCGGCGGCGGCCAGATCACAGACCAGAGTCACGTTGCTGGCGACTCCCACCCGGCCCAGCACCGTCAGTTCACCGGTGGACAGCGCGTCCCCGGTATCGGGCACGCTCATTCCTCCAGATCGTTCGCGCCGAACAGTTCGCCGCGTTTGTAACCGTTGGTCCGCACACACATATGGCCGCGCGCCGACAGCGGCTCCCCGCACAGCGGGCACGGCGGCCGCCCGGCCGCGATCACCCGGGTGGACCGCAACGCGAACTCGCGCGCCTGATCGGGGGTCAGGAACACCCGGACCGCGTCGGGGCCCTCCTCGGTGTCGTCGAGTACCACCGATTCGTCGACCTCGGTCTCGGTGATCGCCAGCAGCTCCACCACCACCGCGCCCGCGTCGGCGTCCCAGCCCAGGCCCATCGTGCCCACCCGGAACTCCGCGTCGATGGGGGTCACCAGCGGGGCGTTGTCGTTGACCGCCTCCGCCTGCGGCGGCACCTCGGCACCGAACCGGCGCTGCACTTCGTCCAGCAGCAGTCCCATCCGGTCGGCGAGAACCTTGACCTGCTGCTTCTCCAGCAGCACGCTCACCACCCGGGGCTCTTCCACCGCCTGCAGATAGAACGCGCGATCGCCCGGCTCACCGACGGTTCCGGCGACGAAACGTTCGGGGGTGCGGAAAACATGGATTGCGCGTGACACATGCACCTCCTGCTACGTGACCCTGTTCGGCTGCGGTGCTCCGCTGCGCCGTATCCCGGCGCGGACGCCGATTCGCCCGAAGCCGCCGAGAGGTGGCGCGTCCGCCGGTATCGGGCATACCCATTATCCGTCTTTCCTTCCCGCCCCGATCTCCCCACCGGGCACCGGGCCGGATGTGCCCGATTCGGCCGCCGGCGCCGGCGCCAGCCCGGACAGATCCGCGCCGGTATCGTTCATCCGCGCCACGAACGGCGCGGTGCGGGTGTAGCGGATCACGCTCAGCGAGGCCGGTTCGACCATGATCCGCTGGAAACCGTCCAGATGGATGCCCAGGGCGTCGGCCAGCACCGATTTGATGACGTCACCGTGCGTGCACGCCACCCACAGCCGGTCACCGTCGTGCAACTCCGCCAGCGCGCGATCGTGTTCCCGGATCGCCGACACCGCGCGCGCCTGCACCTGCGCCAGGCCCTCCCCGCCGGGAAACACCGCCGCCGACGCGTGGCGCTGCACCACCTGCCACAGCGGTTCGGCCAGCAGATCCTTGATCTTGCGGCCGGTCCACTCGCCGTAGTCGACCTCGGCGAGCCGGTCGTCGACCACCGGCTCCAGGCCGAGCCCGGCGGCCAGCGGCGACACCGTGCGCTGGCAGCGCAGCATCGGCGAGGTGACGATCCGGCTGATCGGCAACCCGGCCAGCCGTTCCGCGACGACCCGCGCCTGTTCACCACCGCGATCGGTGAGCTCCACCCCCGGGGAGCGGCCCGCAAGAGTGCCACCGGTATTGGACGTCGACACACCGTGCCGCAGCAGGATCACCGTCATACGGCCAGCCTAATGGGCGCGCCGACGCGCGGTCTCCCGGTGAACCCACGCCGGCCGCCGGTACCGGTCATGTCGCGGCCACGACCCCGCCCGCGAGCAGCCCGATGATCACGAATCCCAGCACGATCCGGTAGCCCACGAACCAGTAGAACGAATGCTTCGCCACGAACCGCAGCAGCCAGGCGACCGACGCGTAGCCGACGACGAACGAAATCAGCGTCGCCACCAGCAACTGCGGACCCGACGCGTTCAGGCCCTCACCGGCGGGTTCGAAAGCGTCCGGGAGACTGAACAGCCCGGACGCGGTGACCGCCGGAATCGCCAGCAGGAACGAGAACCGCACCGCCGCCTCACGTTCCAGCCCGAGGAACAAACCGGCGCTGGAGGTGGCGCCCGACCGGGAGACACCCGGGATCAGCGCCAGGCACTGCGCGAAACCCATCACCAGACCGTCGCGGGTGGTGAGCTTTTCCAGCGGCCGTTCCTTACGGCCGAAATGTTCGGCCGCCGCGATCACCAGCGCGAACACGATCAGCATGATCGCCACCAGCCACAGATTGCGGGCCCCGGTACGGATCTGGTCCTTGAACACGATGCCCAGCACCCCGATCGGGATGGTGGCGATGATCACATACCAGCCCATGCGGTAATCGAGTTCGCGCTGCGCGTCGGCATCCGGGTCGTATCCCACCGGACCCGCTCCGGTGACCACCGGAAGTTTCGTGGTGACCATTTCGCTGACCGGAACGGTCTCCCGGGACCGGGCGGTGAGCTTCTCGAATACGGTGGCACACCACACGCACACGATGCGCCAGATGTCCTTGGCGAAGAACAACAGCACCGCGGCCTCGGTTCCGAGCTGGGTGACAGCGGTGAACGACGCGCCCGCGTCGTCACCGAAGAACACCGAGGACACGATCCGCAGATGCCCCGACGACGAAACCGGCAGGAACTCCGTCAGACCCTGCACCAGCCCGAGCACCAACGCCTGCACCCAGGTCATCGACTCGCCAACCACACAACCTCCTGAACCACGCCGAAAACCCGCTCCGCCTTCGGTCTTACGGCATCCTGCCCGCGCACGGGCACGGCGATCGACCGCAGCGACCCTACAGTGCCCGCCGCCCGCCGCGCGCGGCGGACCGTCCTCCCTCGCGGACACGCCACACCGACGAGTTCGCCGCGAACGGTCACCGGGCGGTCACGCTCTAGGCTGGGCGCCGTGAGGAAACGTCCAACCGTGCCGGACACGGAGACTCGGTGATGGAACAGCGCACCATCGGCCGCAGCGGGCTGCGGGTGTCCCGGATCGGCCTGGCCACCCACACCTGGGGCGGCCACACCGACGCCGATACCGCCGCCGCGCAACTGATCGCGTTCGCCGAGGCCGGCGGCACCCTCGTCGACACCTCCCCGGCCTATACCGGCGGCGCCGCCCAGCGCATCCTCGCCGACCTGCTCGGCGATCTGGTGTCGCGCGACGAACTCGTCCTGTGCGCCGGAGCCGGGCTGGTACCGCACATACCCGCCGTACCCGCCGGCAGCGACCCACCGCCACCGGACCCCACCCGGGTCGGAATCGACTGCTCGCGCCGCACGCTGCTGCGCCAGCTCGACCGCACCCTGCTGGAACTGGGCACCGACCATCTGGACCTGTGGCAGGTCACCGCCTGGGACCCGGTCACCCCGCTCGACGAGGTCGCCGCCACCCTCGACCACGCCGTACGGTCCGGCCGCGTCCGCTACGCCGGGGTCCGCGGCCTCACCGCCTGGCAGCTGGCCAGCCTCGCCGCGATCACCCCGATCACCTCCGTGCAGACCCCGTACTCGCTGCTCACCCGCGGCGCCGAGGACGACACCGTACCGGCGGCCACCCACCACGGCGCCGGGATCGTCGCCACCGCACCGCTGGCGGCGGGCATCCTCACGGGCAAGTACCGCGACGGCGTACCCGCCGACTCCCGCGCCGCCGACGAGGCCACCGCCGCCGAGATCCGCGGCCGGCTCGACGACGACCGTGCCACCGCCGTCGTCGACGCGCTGGTCACCGCCGCCGACGGCCTGGCGACCTCACCGCTGGCGGTCGCGCTGGCCTGGGTCCGCGACCGGCCCGGTGTCGCCAGCATGTTCGTCGGCGCCCGCGATATGGGCCAGCTCACCGGGGTACTGGCCGCCGAAACCCTCGAACTGCCACGCGCGATCGCCGCCGCCCTCGACGATGTGAGCTCGACCGCCTAGCCGGGGGCGGGCGCGACACCCGGCCGGCGCCACGGATTAGCCTTGCCTGCATGAGCGAGACGGGCCCGCAGGCGGGAGCGCGACGTAACCACGGAAAGCCCCCGCTCGGACGCGGCCGGTATCCGCGGCCGGTGCGCGCGCTGCTGGCGGGCCTGGCCGCCGGCCTGCTCGTGGTCACCGCGGCCTGCGGCGGCTCCGAACCCGCCGGCGCCGCCGGGCAGCAGGGCCCGGCCACGGCCGTCCTGGACAACCTCGACCCGGTCGCGCTCACCCCGCCACCCAACCCGGCGCTGCCCGCGACCGTCCGCTCCTTCGACGGCGCCGAGGTCACCGTCAGCGACGCGAGCCGGATCGTCGCCGCCGACCGGTACGGCACACTCGCCCAGATCGTGTGGGGGCTCGGGCTCGGCGACAACCTGGTCGGGCGCAGTACCGCCGCCTCGTTCCCGGCCGTCGCGGATCTGCCGAATGTCACCGGCGGCAACGGGTCGCTGAACGTGGAATCGATTCTGGCGTTGCGGCCCAGCGTATTCCTCACCGATACCACCAGCGCCTCGCCCGCGGTCCGCGAACAACTGCGCGCCACCGGCATCACCGTCGTCTATTTCGATCCCGAACGCACCATGGAGGGTGTGGTCCCGCAGATCGAGGCGGTCGCCGCGGCGCTGGGCGTCCCGCAGCGCGGGAAGGAACTTGCCCGGCGCACGAGCGATGAGATCGCCGCGGCATCGGCCGCGGTCCCCGCCCAGGAACCGCCGCTGCGGATCGCGTTCCTGTACCTGCGGTCCAGCGCCATCACCATGCTCGCCGGCCCGGGCTCCGGCGCCGACGCGCTCATCGCCGCCCTCGGCGCCCACGACGCCGGGCAGGAGGCCGGGCTCACCGAACCGTTCACCGCCATCACCAGCGAGGCGATGATCGCCGCCGCCCCCGATGTACTGCTGGTGATGACCGACGGCATGAACTCCATCGGCGGTGTCGACGGCATCACCCGGATTCCCGGAATCGCCCAGACCCCCGCCGGCCGCAACAAACGCATCGTCGATATGTCCGACGCGGTGCTGCTGTCCTTCGGCCCCAACACCGGCCGCGTGATCACCGCACTGTCCGGCGCCGTCTACGGCCCGACCGGCGCATGAGCACGGATCTCGACCACCCGCCGGCGCCCCCGGTCACCACCGTCCGGCAACGCCGCTACCTCGCCACCCTCACCGTCGCCGTGCTCGCACTGGTCGCCCTGGCCCTCGCCTCGGCCGCGATCGGCCAGGTCCCCACGAGCCCGGCGGAGGTCGCGGGCAGTATCGCCCACCGCATCGGACTGGACTGGGGTCCGCTGCCCGCCCATCCCGCCGGCGAGGTCACCCTCTGGGAAGTGCGGTTCCCGCGGGTACTGCTCGCGATCCTGGTCGGCGCCGCCCTCGCCACCGCCGGCGCGCTGCTGCAGGGCGTCTTCGCCAATCCGCTCGCCGAACCCGGTGTCATCGGAGTGTCGGCCGGTGCCGCCGTGGGCGCCGGCGCGGTGATCGTCTTCGGCGGCGCGTTCGTCGCCGCCTGGTCGGTGGCGGCCGCGGCCTTCGCCGCCGGCCTGGTCACCACCGTTCTGGTGTATGTGCTGTCCCGTTCGGGCGGCCGCACCGAAGTGGTGACCCTCGTCCTCACCGGCGTCGCCATCAACGCCTTCGCCGGCGGCCTCATCGCGTTCCTGCTGTTCGTCGCCTCCCCCGCGGCCCGCGACCAGATCGTGTTCTGGCAGCTGGGCAGCCTCAACGGCGCCACCTGGGACGCCGTCACCGTGGTCGCGGTCCTCACCGTCGCCGGAATCGCGGCCGCCGTGATCGTGGCGCCCCGGCTGGACCTGCTCGCCCTCGGCGAATCCGCCGCCCGCCACCTCGGCGTCGACGTGGAACGGCTGCGCCGCGCCGTGATCGTCATCGTCGCGATCCTCACCACCGCCGGGGTCGCCTTCACCGGCATCATCCTTTTCGTCGGACTCGTCGTTCCGCACGTCGTCCGCATGATCGTCGGCCCGGGGCACCGCGCGCTCATCCCGGTCAGCGCCGTCACCGGCGCCGTCGTGCTACTCGCCGCCGACGTCGCGGCCCGCTCCCTGGTCGACAACGCCGACCTGCCCCTGGGGATGCTCACCTCACTGATCGGCGGACCGTTCTTCTTCTGGCTGCTGCGGCGCACCCGCGCCCGGGCGGGAGGCTGGGCATGACCGTACGCACCCCGGCCCCGCTGCGCCGAGGTCTGGGCGCCCTGCTGCACCGCTCCCACGACCTGCCCGCCGCCCACGACCCCGGCACCGTCACCCTGCGCGCCCACGGGGTGACCCTGGACCGGCACGGAGGCGGGCGCACCCGCCGGGTCCTCGACGGTATCGACTTCGAAGTCGCCGCCGGAGAGATCGTGGCCCTCGTCGGACCCAACGGCGCCGGTAAATCCACCCTCCTCGCGGTACTCGCCGGCGAACTCACCCCGGGACTCGGCACCGTCGAACTCGACGGCCGCCCGCTGACCGGCTGGACACCCACCGATATGGCCCGCCGCCGCGCCGTCCTGCCGCAGTCACACACCGTCGGTTTCCCCTTCACCGCCGCCGAGGTCGTCGCGATGGGGCGCGCACCCTGGCAGCGCACCGCCCGCGCCGACAGCGACGACGACGCGGTCGCGGCGGCCTTGGCCGCCACCGACAGCACCCATCTCGCCGGCCGGGCGTTCACCGGGCTGTCCGGTGGTGAACGGGCCCGCGTCGCCCTGGCCCGGGTCCTCGCCCAGGACACCGCGACCCTGCTGCTGGACGAACCGACCGCCGCCCTGGACCTCGGGCATCAGGAAGCGGTCCTCACCCTCGCGGCCGCCCGGGCCGCCGCCGGCGCCGCCGTGGTGGTGGTACTGCACGATCTGGCCTCGGCCGCCGCCTACGCCGACCGGGTGGTCGTCCTCGACGACGGCCGCCATGTCGCCGCCGGACCACCCCGCGAGGTACTCACCGGGGAACTGCTCAGCCGCGTCTACCGGTATCCGATCGAGGTACTCGATCATCCGGACACCGGTGCGCAACTGGTCCTCCCGGTCCGCGCGCCGGACCACGCGACCCCGGGATGACCTGGCGGGGGCTCAGTTCTTCGGCCGCCAGATCAGCTTCAGCACCGCCGGGGTCAGCAGCATCCGGATCACCGTCGCGTCCAGCACCAGCGCCGCGATCATCCCGTAGGCGATGTACTTCATCATCACCAGCTCCGAGAAACCGAACGCACCGGTCACCACGATCAGGATCGCCGCCGCCGAGGTGATCACCCCACCGGTATGGGCGATCCCGTACCGGATCGCCTCCGGCGGATCGGCACCCGCCTCCCGCGCCTCCACCACCCGCGACAACAGGAACACCTCGTAGTCGGTGGACAACCCGAACACCACGGTCACGATCAGCACCAGCACCGCGAACATCAGCGGCCCGGGGGTGAAATCGAACAGTTCGGCACCGTGACCCTCCACGAACAGCCACGTCAGGATGCCGAGGGTGGCGCCCAGCCCCAGCGCCGACATCGCCACCGCCTTCACCGCCAGGACCAGCGACCGGAACGCCGCGTACATCAACGCCAGCGCGGCCCCGATCAGCAGCAGCGCCAGCAGCGGCAGACCGTCGAGCAACCCGTTGATACTGTCGCGTTCCAGCGCCGGCACCCCCGCCACCATCACCTCGACACCCTCGGGTTCCTCGATCGACCGCAACACCGCGATCGCCGTATCGGCGTCGCGTTCGTCGACCAGACCGGCCTCCAGCACATTGATCCCGTTCCGCGTCGGCGACGCCGGTTCGAACGGACCGGTCAGCCCGGGGGTCACATTGGCCTGCACCCGGATATCGCTCAGCTGCGCCGCGTCCGCACCCGTCACCACCAGCCGCAGCGGCTCGGTCCGGAAACCGGGGAACAACGCGTCGAACTTCTCCTGCGCCACCCGCGCCGGATTGTCCTCGGCCAGATAGCGCTCGCTCAGCCCCCCGAATTCGATATGGCGGAACGGTGTCATCAGCAGCAGCAACCCCAGCAGCACCACCACGATCACCGCCCACGGCCGCGCCATCGCCCAGACCGCGAGCCGCGAGAAGATCCCGCGATCGATCTCGGCCTCGGTACTGGCCCGCGCGAAACGGCGCCACTGCCACAGATCGATCCGATGCCCCGCGATCCCCAGCATCGCCGGCAGCGCGGTCACCGACAGCAGCGCCGCGAGCAGCACCGAACTGATGCCCCCGTACGGCACCGACCGCAGCACCCCGTTCGGGTAGATGAACAGCGCGCCCAGGCTCACCGCGATGATCGCCGCCGAGAACAGCACCGTGCGCCCCGCGGTCGACACCGTCCGGGCGACCGCGTCCTCCACGCTCCGGCCCGCCGCCAGCTCCTCCCGGAATCTGGTCACCGTGAACAATCCGTAGTCGATCGCCAACCCGAGGCTCACCAGCGTCACCACCGCGCTGGCGAACACATTCACCTCGATATGGCCGGTGAGCAGCCGCATGATGCCCTGGGTGCCCAGAATGGTCATCCCGCCGACCAGCACCGGCAGCAACGCCGCCACCACCCCGCCGAAGACGAAATACAGCAGCAGCGCGACCAGCGGCAGCGCGATCATCTCCGCGCGCCGGATATCGTCCTGCATCCCGGTGTTGATCCCCTCCACCACCGGCTGCAGCCCCGCCAACTCCACCGTCGTCCCCGCCGGGCCCGCTCCGGGGCCGTCCGCCCGCAGATCCGGGGTGATCGCCGTGTAGTTGTCGACCGTCGCCGACCCCTCGCCCCGCAGCCCGATACTGGCGAAGGCGTGCGTGCGGGAATCGTCGGCGAACTGCCCGGACAGGGCGCTGTCCCAATAGCTGTCGATCCGCAGCACCTGGTCGGGATGGTCGCGCAACAGCCCGGCGAGTTGCGCCCGCACCTCGGCCCGCACCTGTGGATCGTCGACCGTTTTACCCGGTGGCGCGGTGTACAGGGCGATCACATCGCTGTCGGTGTCCCGGCCGAACGTGGCATCGGCCAGCTCCGACGCCGCCACCGACTCACTGGACTCGTCGAACCAACCCTCCTGGGTCAGCCGGTCGGCAAGATCCCGCCCGTAGAGCCCGGACAGCGCCACCACGAACAAGAACACCACGAGCACCGCGACCCGGTGCCGGTACACGAAACGACCCCACCGATGGGTCCCCGCCGTCACCATGGTTATCTATCCGGCCCGCCCGCTATCCGCAGGCCGCGGTGCGGTAATCGGCCGACCGCAGAATCCCGCACAGATCCGTGCGCGACAACTTCCAGGAACCGTCGAGATAGATGAAATGCACCACCGTCGTGCGGACCGCCGTGCCCGAACCGTCCTTGTCCAGGCGCAGGGTGGCCGTCACGGTGCCGTCGTGATTGTCGAATACCGGATCGGTCACCCCGTACACCGCGCGCGGATTGTCCTGCAGCGCCCGGTACATATCCGGAATGGCCTCGCGGAACGCCTCCCCGTCCTCGATGAGCGCCGTCCGCTCCTCGTCGGGCAGCGCCGGATCCAGGGCCCGCTTGATCTGGTCGTCGAGCTCCGCCGCCGTCGGCAGCGCCCGCGACGCCAGTTCCTGCGAGGTCGCCGCCGCGGACGCCGACAATGCCGCTTTGGCCGACGACCGGGCCGCCGCCACCGCGTCGGAATCGGCCCCGGAATCGCATCCGCTGGCCAGGGCCGCCGCGGCCAGCACCACGGCGACGAAGCCGGCGCGCCACGCGCGAGACGGCCGGAGAACAGGTGTGTACCGCATCACGTACTGCATACCACCATTCACTGCCTGCCCTCGATCACCGAACCCAGCCGCGCCAGCAACGCGCGGACGGTCGGAACATTACGGTCCCGTGGCGACGGCGTCGCGTCCGGCAGCAGATCCCGTACCAACGCCACCACACTGCGCGCATCGTCGAGATCGATATCGGTGACCCGGGTTTCCGCCACGGCCACCACATCCTCCGGGCCGGGCACCTCCGTATCCAGGTCGGCCCGGTAGACCTCCAGCTGCAATGTCGCCCGCACCGTCCGGAAAGCGTACGGGTGTCCGTCCCCCGTACGGCCGAACCCGTGCGCGAACGGCCCCGTGGTCACCTCATCCGCGGAAAATCCCGATCCGTCGTGCATCGTCGTCTCCTGACCTCCGCACCTTCCGATTCGTACCGTAGCCCGGCGCCCGGACCACCCGCCGTCGACACCCCCGTATACCCCGCTGCCACACCGTCCTACCCTGGCGTGGTCAGATAACCGAATGCAGCATCGGTCGTTCCCGGACCCCGCGCCACCAGTTCGGCGCCGACGACCACGTGCCCTGGTCGCGGCCCTGCTGACCGCACTCGTCCTGACCGGCTGCTCGGACGACCCCGAACCCGGCGCCGGCGACGCCCCGACCCGCGAACCGGCCGCCCCCGCCGTCTCCCCGGCCACCGCCACCGAACCCGCCGGGCAGGTCTACCCGGTGGCCGCGCCGATCACCGCCCTGGCCGCCGACCCGGGAAGCGGAAACCTGGCCGCGCTCGACCCGGCCGGAACCACCCTCACCCTGTTCACCACCGCGACGCAACCGCCCACCACCCACCGGGTCACGCTGCCCACGCCCGCCGTCGCGCTCTCCCCGGGCACGCCCGGTGAAATCCTGGGCGCCGCCGACGGCGTGATCCTGCGCATCGACCCCCGCACCCGGGCCGTCACCGAAATCCCCGCCGGCGCGAACCTGCGCTCGGTGCGGTCCCGGCCCGACGGCACCCTGATCGCCGGCACCGCGGACGGACGCGTCCTCGTCCTGGACCGCACCGGCCGGATCCAGCACACCGTGACCGGGCTCGCCTCCGCCGACGCACTCGCACTCACCGGGGACACCCTCGCCGTCCTGGACCGCCGCCAGACCCTGCTGACCGAGATCGAGCCCGGCTACGAACACCTCGGGCTCGCGCTGCGGGCCGGCGCGGGCGCCGCGAACCTCGCAGAGGCATCCTTCGACCGGGTCGTCGTCACCGACCCCGACAGCGGCCAGCTCCTGGTGTTCACCACCGATCCGCTCGTACTGCGTCAGCGTTACCCGGTAGGATCGTCGCCTTACGCACTCGCCTACGACCGGCGTTCTGACACCGTATGGGTGACGTGCACGCAGAGCAACGAGATCGTCGGCTACGACCTGTCGGCGGGATCACCACGCGAAGTCGGGCGCTACCCCACCGTCCGGCAACCGAACACGGTGACCGTCGACGAGTCCACCGGCGATCTCTACATCGGCTCGGCGACCGAACCAGGTCTGCAGCGGCTACCCGCGGACCAGCGCAAGAGAGGGCAGTGATGGCATCCACTCCACGTGCAGCGAACCCGCGCAACAAACTCCCCGCGACCTGGGAAACGAGTAGCGACGACTACGAATACGTACCGCTGCGGCTGCCCCCCGACGTCACCCGCGTGACCGCCTCGATGCGGCTGGCCATCCAGGCCGAATTCGGCGGCTGGGAACTGTCTCGCGTCCGCGCCTACACCGACGGCAGCCGCCGCGTCCTGCTGCGCCGCCGCAAAACCGCCCTCACCACCCCGGCGGGCAACGCCGCGGAGCTATGACCGTGCTGTACCGATTACTGCTGTCCCTCATGTTCCTGGTGCCGCCGGAGACCATCCACCGCATCGTCTTCGCCGTCATCCGCACCGCCACCGCCCTCGCGCCCGCCCGCGCCCTGCTGCGCCGCGTTCTCGCCGTCGACGACCCCATCCTGCGTTCCACCGCGTTCGGAGTCGATTTCCCCGCGCCACTCGGGCTGGCGGCCGGGTTCGACAAGGACGCCACCGGCGCCGGCGCCTGGGGCGCGCTCGGCTTCGGGTTCGCCGAGATCGGCACCGTCACCGCCTCGGCCCAGCCCGGTAACCCCGCCCCGCGGCTGTTCCGGCTGCCCGCCGACCGGGCCCTGATCAACCGGATGGGTTTCAACAACCACGGCGCCGCCGCGGCGGCCGCCCGCCTGCACGGCCGCGCCACCGCCGTCCCGATCGGCGCCAATATCGGGAAGACGAAGATCGTCGCCCCCGAGCACGCCGCCGAGGACTACGCCACCAGCGCGCGACTGCTCGGCCCGCTCGCCGACTTCGTGGTCGTCAACGTCAGCTCCCCCAACACCCCGGGCCTGCGCGATCTGCAGGCCGTGGAATCGCTGCGCCCGGTCCTGGCCGCCGTCCTCGACAGCGTCCGGGTACCGGTGCTGGTCAAGATCGCCCCCGATCTGTCCGACGAGGACATCGACGCCGTCGCCGATCTCGCCGTCGAACTGGGACTGGCCGGCATCGTCGCCACCAACACCACCATCGGCCGCACCGGCCTGCTCAGCGACCCCGACGAGGTCACCGCGCTCGGCGCCGGCGGACTGTCCGGCCCACCGGTCGCCGAACGCTCGCTCGATGTGCTGCGCCGGCTGTACGCCCGCGTCGGCGACCGGCTGGTGCTCATCTCCGTCGGGGGAATCGAGACCCCGGACCAGGCGTGGGAACGGATTCTCGCCGGCGCCTCCCTGCTGCAGGGCTATACCGGGTTCATCTACGGCGGGCCCGGATGGACCCGGCGAATCCACAAGGGGATCGCCGAACGCCTGCGCGCCGGGGGCTACCGCAGCCTGTCCGAGGCCGTGGGCGCCGGACACGCCGCGCACCGCTGATCCGGCACCGCCGGCGAGCGCCTAGGCCGCGGATCCGCTGCGGATCGCACCCGGGTCTTCCCGGTAGGGGATCCGGCCCGGGCCCCGCTCGTCCAGGAACCTGGCCTCCAACTGGCGACCCTCCACCCTCCTGACGAGCAGGTACACGACTTGCTCCCACAGCAGGCCGAGCAGATCCACCTGCCGGGCCGCATGGGCCATCGCGGCCGGGTCCTCCACCAATTCGGGGCTCGACAGGATCTCGTCGACCTCCATCCCGGCGTAGGCCTGCTCGTAGGACAGACTCCGGCCGGGCAACCAGCTCAACTGCCACGAGGACCCGTGCCGGGTGTGCACGCGTTCGGCGAATTCGGGGGAAATACCACTGGTCATCAGCCAGTAGGTGATGTGGATGGTCACAGCTGCCTCCTCAGGGGGCTCGGCACCGAGACCGGGCCGGCGTAGCTGCCGGCCGGCGCGGCATCGTTGCCGTCGGGAAAATGGCGTGGACGCGGGCGCTCAGAGCGCCGTTGCGGAGGACGCCTCCGGGTCCGTACCGGCGCAAACGACGGGTCGACGCGCGGGATATCGGTGTCCGCGGAACCGGGCTGTCGTCATCGGCATCACCAGGCCCTCCCGTTCCTCTGATCGAGGTAAAAATCTCTTCCAAGTGTGTCATTTGACAGTTCGGCGGGTCAATCCCATGTCAAAAGCCGTTTACACTATGGTTATTGCCATTGTTGTGTCGGCCGAAACCCCGAGGCGGAGGCACGGAAGCAGAAAGGTGCGCCGCATGGTCCCCCACGACGACACCGCCATCGTCGCCATCCGCAACATTCTCACGCGGCTGTGCAAACGCTCCGGCCTCAGCCCCGACCGGCTCAGCACCACCGAAATCGATATCACCCCGCTCCTGGACCTCCCGGTCATCCGGCGCCACGCCGACGCCCACGGCACCACCGCGCTCGCCGCCGTCCTGCCCGTCGTCCGCGAACACGCCCGCCGGCTGCCCGCCACCCACCGGGTGATCACCGACGCCGAACTCTCCCTCGGACTGCTCCGCGACTCCGAACCCGCCGGAATCGAACCCACCGGGCTCTACTCCCAGGACCTCGGCGCCCGCCGCGAATACCTCTCCGCCCACTGGCGCCGGCTCCACGAAATCGCCGAAGCCGACGCCATACCCCCCGCTCCCACCGTCCGCTCCCTCCGCGCCACCCCCGAACGCCGGGCCTTCACCGCCCTCGCCGCGCTCCTGGTCACCGGCACCGTCTACACCGACGACCACCCCGCCCGCAGAACCGCACGGCACGACACCGTCGGCACGCTCACCATCGTCGGCGACGCCGTCATCGATCACATCTATCAGGTCGACAGCATCCCCGACGCCCGCGGTTTCGCCCGCGGCCGCTTCAGCGACAACCCCGGCGGCAAAGCGCTCAACCGCGCCGTCGCCGCCGCCCGCCTCGGCATCGACGTCCGCCTCGTCACCACCGTCGGAGACGACGACGCCGGACACCGGATCCTGGAGTTCCTCCATTCGGAGAACGTCGACACCTCGCTGATCCGCGTCGTACCCCAGGCCCGCACCCCCATCACCGCGCTCATCGTGAGCCGCACCGGTATCACCGGCACCATCTTCTGCGACGACGACCGCATCCGGCTGGCCGCCACCGACCTGATCGGACCCGCGGTACGCGACGCACTGGCCGCCAGCGACGCGGTACTGGTGACCCTCGAACCACCCCTGCCCGTCATCGAACAGGTCCTCGCCGCCACCCACACCCTCCCGAACCGGCCGACCACACTCGTCGCCGCCGCGCAGACCGAGAACCCGCAATCCCTGTACCGCTACCTGTCGACCGTCGACTACGTCATCGGATCCACCAAAGAACTCGACAGCATGGTCCCCGAGATCCCCGCCCAATCCGCCTCCCATATCGCCGAACAGCTACAGATCCTCGGCGCCCGCGCGGTCTGTGTGGTCGAGGACTTCGGCTGCACGGTCCGCTCCGACCGGCTCGCCCTCGATATCCCCCGAGTCCAGGCGGCCGCGCTCACCGATGTCCCCGGCTCCCGCGGCGCCTTCTCCGCCGCCCTCGTCTACCGGCTGCTGTCCCGCGCCGCCAGTCCGGAAACCGGCCACCGCGTCGCCGACGAACAGGACTACGGCTGGGCCACCGCGGCCATGGTCGCCACCCAGTCCTTCGCCGGCGATGTACCCGGCGCCATGCCGACCACCGACGATGTGGACCGCATCATCCGGCTCACCGCCGAACGGCACTGACCGGTGCGTCCACCGGCAACACGCCGCCCCTCCGGCCGATCTCACCGACGCGCCGCGCACGGAGTGCGGAAGATACCCGCCGGGCGTAAAGTCGGCTACCGGCCCGCCGAGGCGCAGGACACCACCCCCTCGCTCGGCGGGCCGAGCGCTGCCCGCACCATCCACCCCCACCAAACCCACCACCCATCGAAGGAGTCCCGACCTTGACCGCAGCCGAGGGGGCCACCACGCCCGACACCGGGCACCGGTTCACCCGGAACGGGCAGGACACGCCGGTGCGCGTGCTCGCCGTCGACGGCGACCCCACCCTGGGGCACCTGCTGATCTTCGGCGATCCCGACGACAACTGCCTCGTTCGCATCCACTCCCGCTGCCTCTACGGCGAAGCGCTGGGCTCCCAGGACTGCGACTGCGGCCCGGAACTCCACAAATCACTCGACCTCATCCAGGCCGAAGGCTCCGGAATCCTCGTCTACCTCGAACAGGAAGGCCGCGGCGCCGGACTGATCGCCAAGGCCCTCGGCTATCAGGAAGCCGAACGCTCCGGCGCCGACACCTTCACCGCCTACACCACACTCGGTCTCCCCGCGGACGGGCGGGCCTACGACCACGCGGCCCGGAGCCTGGCCGCCCTCGGCCTCGGCAAGGTCCGGCTGCTCACCAACAACCCCGACAAGGTGCGGGCACTGCGCGAAGTCGATCTGGACGTGACCCCGGAGCCGCTGTACACCTCGCCCCTCAGCGCCCGTGCCGCCGCCTACCTCGACGCCAAACGCCGGCACCGTGGTCACTGGATCCCGGCGGCCGATCCCACCGCCGCCGCACCCCGCCGGCTGCCGCTGCCCGGGTGAGTCGACAGGGACTGCCCGCGGGGTGGTTCCGCTGGCCCAGACAGAACCCACACGCTTTGTCCGTTTCCCCGCTAGGATGAGTGATCCGCGTCACTCCGACTGACCGGTGTTCCGCATGCCGCGGAACACCCTCACCGGATACGAGTCCGCGGAACCCCAGCACCTCGGGAACGGACCATGACAACAGATATCGCCTACCCGCACCGCACCGGCACCACCGTCTACACAGTGCCCGCGGCCTTCCAGCAGACCCTCACCCTGCGGCCCGACGCCGTCGCCCTGCGCACGGTCGGCGGCACCCAGGAGATCACGTGGCGCGAGTACGGTGAACGAGTCCGCGTGCTCGCCGCCGGCCTGGGCGGCCTCGGCCTCCGCCGCGGCGACACCGTCGGCATCATGCTGACCAACCGGCCGGAGTTCAACCTCCTCGACACCGCCGCCCTGCACGTCGGCGCCACCCCGTTCTCCGTGTACAACACCTGTTCCGCCGAACAGATCGCACACGTGTTCACCAACGCCGGCAACACGATAGTCATCACCGAACAACAGTTCCTCGACACCATCCGCGCGGCCGGTGTACCCATCGAACACCTCATCGTGATCGACGGCGCGGCCGAAGGCGCGAAAACCCTCGCCGACCTGGAGAACAACCCCGACCCGGACTTCGATTTCGACACCGCCTGGCAGGCAGTCGAACCCGGCGACCTGGCCACCCTCATCTACACCTCCGGAACCACCGGGCCCTCCAAAGGCGTGGAACTCACCCACCGCAACGTCCTCGCCCAGGTGGTCGCCCTCAGCAGCGGCCCCCTCGACGTGGGCCTCGACGACCGAGCGCTGTCCTACCTGCCCGCCGCCCATGTCGCCGACCGCATCTCCGGCCACGCCATCAACCTCGTCACCGGCATCCAGATGACCACCGTTCCCGACCCCCGGGAAATCGCCGCCGCGCTCCCGGATGCCCGCCCCACCATCTTCTTCGGCGTCCCGCGCGTCTGGCAGAAGATCAAGGGCGGCGTCGAAGCAAAGCTGTCCGCCGAGACCGGCGCCAAGAAGGCCATCGCGAACTGGGCCATCGCCACCGGCATCGCCGCCGCCAAGGCCGACCTCGCCGGTACCGGCCGCGGCCCGCTGCTGTCCCTCCAGCACGGTATCGCCGAGAAACTCCTGCTCGCGAAACTGCGCGCCGCCCTCGGACTCGACGAACTGCGCGTCGCCTCCTCCGGCGCCGCGCCGATCCCGCCCGAGACCCTCGAATTCTTCCTCGGACTCGGCTTCTGCGTATCCGAAGTGTGGGGTATGTCGGAAACCACCGGTGTGGCCACCTACACCGAACTCGACAAACCCCGCCCCGGATCGGTCGGGCGACCCGTCGACGGACTCGAACTCCGTCTCGCCGACGACGGCGAAGTCCTCGTACGCGGCGAGATCATCACCCACGGATACCGCGGCATGCCGGATAAGACCGCCGAAGCCCTCGACGCCGACGGCTGGCTGCACACCGGGGACGTCGGTGCCCTCGATCCCGACGGATACCTGCGGATCATCGACCGCAAAAAGGAACTCATCATCAACGAGGGCGGGAAGAACATCGCCCCCAGCAATATCGAGAACGCGGTCAAGGCCGTCTCGTCGCTGGTCGGTCAGGTCGTCGCCCTCGGCGACGCGAAACCGTACATCACCGCGCTCATCATGCTGGACCCCGATATGGCCGCGATCCGCGCCAAGGAGATCGACGCCACCGACGCCGATATCGCCACCCTGGCCCGGCACCCCGGGATCGTGGACGATATCCGCGCGGCCGTCCAGGCCGGAAACGCCAAACTCTCCCGGGTCGAGCAGATCAAACGATTCACCATCGTCGAGACCGTCTGGGAGCCCGGTGGCGATGAGCTCACCCCGAAGATGTCGCTCAAACGCGTCCCCATCGCGGACAAGTACGCCGCTCAGATCACCGCGCTCTACGCCGACGAGGCCGTCGCCCCGGTGATCGACGTACGCGGCTGAGTCCCGGGCCGTACCGACAGTGTTGTGGCCCCGGAGCGTTGCTCCGGGGCCACAAGCATTCGAGTGTCACTTCTGTTCGTAGGTACCCACCAGCGTCGCCCGGGCCAGGGTATGGGAGAAGAGGTTGAACCCGAGGAACGCCGGCGTCGCCTCCGGCGGTACGCCCAGCGATTCCACATCCACCGCGTGCACCACGATGTAGTACCGATGCGGCCCGTGGCCGGCCGGCGGCGCCGCGCCGACGTAACCGGCGAAACCGCCGTCGTTGCGCAGCGCCACCGCACCCGCCGGCAGCGAACCACCCTCGCTGCCCGAACCCGATGCCAGTTCGGTGACCGAGACCGGGATATCGGCTACCGCCCAGTGCCAGAAGCCGGAAGCCGTCGGGGCGTCCGGATCGTAGACCGTCACCGCGAAACTCTTGGTGCCCGCCGGGAAGCCCGACCAGCTCAGCTGGGGCGACACATCCTTGCCGCCGGCCCCGAACACACCACTGACCTGGTCGTTACCCAGCGTCGCACCGTCGGTGACGTCCGCGGACGTCACGGTGAACGAAGGCACCGAAGGCAGGGCGTCATAGGGATTGTCGGCCATGTTCTCCTCTTTCGAATCGGATCAGCTGTGCAACAGGAAGTGTTCCATCACGGCGGTGCCGAATTCGAGCGCGTCGACCGGAACACGTTCGTCGACACCGTGGAACAGGGCCGCGAAGTCCAGCTCCGGCGGCAACCGCAGCGGCGCGAACCCGAAACACCGGATACCCAGATGCGCGAAGGCTTTCGCATCCGTCCCACCGGAGAGCATGTACGGCACCGTCCGGCCCTGCGGATCGTGGGCCAGAATGGCGTCGTTCATGGCGTCGACCAGATGCCCGTCGAACGTCGTCTCATAGGAGTCCAGCTTCGTCACCCACTCCCGCTCGACATCCGGTCCGATGAGTTCGTCGACCTCCCGCTCGAACTCGGCCAGCCGGCCGGGGACCACCCGGCAATCCACGACCGCCTCCGCGGTCTGGGGAATCACGTTCGCCTTGTAGCCGGCATCGAGCATCGTCGGATTGGCGGTATCGCGCAGTGTGGCACCGATGATTCGCGATATCGACCCCAGCTTGGCCAGCGTCCCCTCGATATCCGGACTGTCCGGGTCGAACACCAGCCCGGATTCCTCCGATACCGCCGCCAGGAACTCCGCCACCGAATCGGAGACGACCAGCGGGAACGTATGTGTGCCCAGCCGGGCCACCGCGGCGGCCAGGATCGTCACGGCGTTGTCCTCGTGCAGGAAGGAGCCGTGTCCCGCGCGGGCCTTCGCGCGCAGGCGCATCCAGCCCAGCCCCTTCTCGGCGGTCTCCACCAGATACAGCCGCCGCTCACCACCGTCCGGGCGGGGCACCGTCAGCGAGAAGCCACCGACCTCCCCTACTGCCTCGGTGACGCCCTCGAAAAGGTCGGGCCGGTTCTCCACCAGCCACTGTGAACCCCATTTACCGCCGTTCTCCTCATCGGCGAGGAAGGCGAACACGAGGTCTCGCGGCGGTACGGTGCCCTCGATCTTGAACTGGCGAGCGATCGCCAGCATCATCCCGACCATATCCTTCATATCGATGGCCCCGCGGCCCCAGACATAACCGTCCTGGACGGCGCCGGAGAACGGGTGCACGCTCCAATCGGCGGCCTCGGCCGGCACCACATCCAGATGCCCGTGGATCATCAGCGCACCCCGGCCGGAATCGGCCCCCGGGAGGCGCGCGAACACGTTTCCACGGCCGGGAGCGCCCGATTCCACATATTCGGTGGTGTATCCGGCGTCCTGCAACTGCCGGGCGACCCACTCCGCACACTCCCGTTCCCCCTTGGTGGTCGCGGGATCGCCGGTGTTGGAGGTGTCGAAGCGGATCAGCGTGCTGACCAGCTCCACCACCTCCGACACGGCATGGGAACGAGCGGAGCCAGAGTCATCACCAGTAGCGGCCACGCTCCTTTCCTACCATCCTTTGCCTCGTAGTTTCTTTTCGTGCCGTGTCGGCGGATACGAAGGGCGAGTCACACATGTTTAGATACGCATATCTACGTATCGCTCTATTTTGAATGGGAGAGAGCTATCGGTTCCGATCCCCGCGGGTCCGAGCCGCTCCCCTCGCACTCCGGACGGGTGTCGGCACGAGTGGCAGGGTACGACGCACTCACCGTCGGGGCGGCCTACTCCCCTGCCCGAATCCGGAGCCGACTCCCCCGCCGGACTATTCGGCGGGCAGCTCGCCGAGGACCTTCCGCAGAAAGTCACGGCTCTCGCCGGGCGTGGGGGCGATGACGCTGAGCTTGTTCATCACCGTCATGTACACCTCCACCTCGTGCTTCTTCTCGAGGTAGCCGGAGCTGGTGAGTTGCTCCATGTAGACCATGTCGGCCAGTTCGGGTTCCGGGAAGCGCAGGATGCTGAAGGAACCGCCGGCGGCGGGGTGTCCGCCCACGCTGTAGGGCAGCACCTGGATCTTCACATTCGGCCGCTCGGAGACGGCGATGAGATGCTCGATCTGACCACGCAGTACCGGATAACCACCGACCGGACGGCGCAGGGCGTTCTCGTCGACCACGGCCCAGACCGTCGGCGCCGACGCACGGCTCAGGATCTCCTGGCGGCGCATCCGCATCCCGACCCTGCGCTCGGTCTCGTCTTCGTTCGCGAGCCTGATCACCGCCCGCGCGTACGCTTCGGTCTGCAGCAGACCCGGGACGAACTGGGCCTCATAGGTGCGGATCGTGGTGGCCGCCTGCTCCAGGCCGATGTAGATCTCGAACCACTGCGGCACCACATCGTTGAACGGTTGCCACCAGCCCGGATCATTGGCCTTCCGCATGAGATCCAGGTAGATGTCGAGCTCGGCCTGGTCCTCCACGCCGTACAACTTCAGCAGGTCCAGCAGATCCCGCTCCCGGAACCGGGTACGGCCCAGCTCCAGCCGGCTGATCTTCGCATGCGATCCGCGGATATGGTCACCGGCGTCCTCACGCGAAATACCACACGCTTCCCGCAGCCGGCGCAGCCTGCTACCGAGCGAAATGCGGAGTACGGTCGGCCCCCGGTCGGCCTCGGCCTGATCCGGAATATCGGAATCGTCCTGCTCGTTTGTCATGGTCGCCTCTGGCCAGTTCGTGCTGTGCTGCATCGTACGGCGCCCGCCACCGACGAACCGCACCGGTCGGCAGGCAATCCTACTCTGTGGTAAGCGCGTATTTCTCCGTAACGCGCCGACACCCGATCGGGCCGGCACCCACGCGGCAACCCCTGCCGCCGGATCTCGGAGCGAATCCTACAGTGCCACTTGCACCTAGGTTCTTCCTGTTTGCACGCGGTATCAGATTTCCTTGCGTAAACTCCACCACGATACGACCGTTCGGCCTCACTACCACCAAGACCTGGGGAGACGACACCGATGTGGGCATCGGCAGCAGGAGCGAGTACCACTGGAGCGGTTTCCAGCATACCGCGCTGCCGTCCACCTGGCGACAACGGCGCCGATGCGCCACTCCCCCGTATCACGGCCTCCGG
The DNA here is from genome assembly GCF_055586645.1 of Nocardia sp. NPDC049935. NCBI lineage: Bacteria > Bacillati > Actinomycetota > Actinomycetes > Mycobacteriales > Nocardiaceae > Nocardia > Nocardia sp. NPDC049935. The sequence continues at coordinate 1,487,496 of NZ_JBVJHV010000001.1, forward strand.
CGCAGCCGGGCGAACCACCGGCCCGGCATCGTTGCGATCGTGTAACACACTGGGGCCCAACGCTTTCGCCCGGTTACGGCACCGGGTGCCGCCCTGCCGAACGGTACCTCCGGCGGTTAGGCTGACCGGCAGTCGGCAGCAGCCGGAACGGCCGCCACCCGGGCACGCCGTGCCGCACCTGCACCGACGCCCCACAAGCGCCCGTGCACAAGCGGATTCATCACCGGCCCATCGTGCCGGCGCGCCGCCCGCGCGGGTCCGCTGCCCGCACACCGGGCACGACGAGTTACCGCACCACGAGAACAACGGGAGGACCACATGTCCGACGACGTCACCGATACCGAAATCCGCAAGAAACTCACCGAGGTGCTCGGACATTCCACCATCGACCTCGCGACGTCCAAGGACGGCGTGAACTGGGCGACGAGCGCGTTCTTCGCCAATCTCGACGACGACCTCTTCACGCTCACCCTGATCCTGGAGAACCGCGGCCGCACCCTCGACCAGCTCCGGGCCAATCCGAATATCGGCGTGAAGGTGGTGCCGGGCGGTATCGCGGACCCGTTCGCCCAGGGCCTCGGCAAGGTGACGCTGCGTGCGGACGACGACCGGGACGCGACCTTTCAGGCGCTGCTGCGCAAGGAACCCCAGGTCGAGCCGTTTCTCGCCACGCCGGTGACCGCGGTCGTCATCGATATCGACTGGTGGCGGGTCACCCATCTGGGCGGCGGATGGCTTCCGGGCAAAGTTCTCGAACGCGGCGCGGAAGCCTGAGCGAGCGCCGCGAAAGCGACGGCATACCATCGCCCTGTTCGATTGTGCAACGTAGAGAGAGGTATTCATGGCGGAGCCGGCTCCCCAGACAGGAGTTCGGGCACCGGTCGGCGTGGACACCACCCGGCCCAGTATCGCCCGCGTCTACGACTACAGCCTCGGCGGTAAGGACAACTACGAGGTCGACCGCGAGGCCTTCGAGCAGATACGGCAGATAGCGCCGCGGCAGGGCGATGTATCCCGGATGAACCGGCGCTGGCTGCATCGGGTGGTCCGATATCTGGCCGGGCCGGCCGGAATCGATCAATTCCTCGATATCGGCGCCGGGCTTCCGACGGTGGGCAATACCCACCAGATAGCCCAGCAGGAGAATCCCGAGGCGAAGGTCGTCTACGTCGACAACGATCCCGTCTGCAACGCACACGGGCGCGTGCTGCTCGAACAGAACGAGCACACGCACTTCGTCTCGGGTGACGTCCTCGAGGAGGGCACCCTGCTGGAAAACAAGAGAGTGTTGCAGTATCTCGATCTGGACCGGCCGATCGCGGTCATCCTGTGCGGACTGCTGCATCATCTCGACGACGAACTCGATCCGCCGGGAATCATGCGCGAGTACACCAAGCGGCTACCCGAGGGTTCCTATGTGGCGATCACCAATTTCTGGGATCCCGCGGACGAGAACCCGCAGCTGCACGAACTAGCGAAGAATCTCGAGCGCGCCTTCACCGAAATGGGTTTGGGCTCGGGCTGGTACCGAACGCGCGCGCAGCAGCTGGAATACTTCGACGGCCTGGAACTCATCCATCCCGGGTTCGGCGAACTCGAGGATTGGTGGCCCGCCGGGCCCTCGACCCGCGAGCGGCTTCCCGAGGAACAGGTCGTCATCGGCGGGGTGGGTTACAAACGACCCGGGCCGCATCGGCTGCGCAGTATTCACTCCGGAGATTAGGCCGGGCAGGGAGATGAATGCGGTCGGGTCACGGAACGGTTCGAATCGCTCCACCGATTCGAACCCCGTTGCCGCGCAATTATTTCGGTTCGACTGCCGGGTACCGGATGGCGTTCTAGGCTGATGTCCCGAATCACATTCATTTCACTTTGATTGCGCAGAGAGAGGTCGACATGGCCGAACCGGCCCACCGGACCGGCGTTCGCAAACCCGTGGGGGTGGATACCACCCGGGCGAGTATCGCTCGCGTCTACGACTACAGCCTCGGTGGTAAGGATAATTACGACGTCGACCGTGCCGCGTACGAGCAGATTCTCGAGGTGGCGCCCAAACAGGGCGACGTCTCGATCATGAACCGGCGCTGGCTGCATCGTGTCGTGCGCTATCTGGTCGGCACCGCGGGAATGGACCAACTCCTCGATATCGGCGCCGGGCTGCCCACCGTGGCCAATACCCACGAAGTCGCCCAGCAGCAGAATCCCGACGCCCGCGTCGTCTACGTCGACAACGATCCCGTCTGCAACGCACACGGGCGAGTACTGCTGGAACAGAACGACAACACCCATTTCGTCCCCGCCGACCTGCTCGAGCCGGACACGCTGCTGCGCAATACCGACGTCATGCGGTATCTGGACATGGACCGGCCGATCGGGCTGATCCTCTGCGGGCTGCTGCATCATGTGGACGATGAACTCGACCCTGTCGAGATGATGCGCAAGTACGTGGAACTGCTGCCCCCCGGGTCATATCTGGCGATCAGTCACTTCCACGATCCCGGTCCCGAGAATCCCGAACTGCATCTGCTGGCACGGGATCTCGAGCGCGCATTCACCGAAAAGGGCCTGGGGTCCGGCTGGTATCGCCGAACCGAGCAGATCCGCGAATACTTCGCCGGGCTCGAACTCATCGAACCCGGGCTGGTGGAACTCGATGACTGGTGGCCCGCCGGACCGCCACTGCGACCGCGATTCCCCGAAGAGCGGGTATTCGTGGGCGGAATCGCCTACAAACCGGCCTGACAGCGGCGGCATCCGGAACCAGGGACGCGCGACCGGGTCGCTATTCGGTCGCGCGCCGGAACGCGGCCACGATACCGGCCGGAATACGACCGCGCGCCGAAATCTCGTGCCCGTTGCGCACCGCCCATTCCCGCACGACCTTCGCGGACGCGGGCCGGCCGGTGCGTTCCCGTTTGGTACGCCCCGGCCGGCCGGCCTTGCGGGCGAACGGGGTCCATTTACCGAAGACTGCGCGCAATTCCCCCGCGTTGGCTTCGGTCAGGTCGATCTCGTACGTCACGCCCTCGAATGCGAACACCACAGATTCGGCCGCGGGTGATTCGCCGTCGAGGTCATCGATCAAACTGATGACGACCTTGCGCGCCATGGGCTTGCTCCTCCGATCCCCAATTACCTTGCCACATATGACATCAGCTACCCCTCGGCCGTGCGAAATCCGGGCCTGCCCGCAGCACCGGCACAGCTACCTCTTCCGGGGGATGTGAGCATACCGCTACCGGTGCGCACGGTGGCGGCGGGGCGGGATCGGGCCGCACTGGTTAGGTTGTCGGACAGGATCGGAGAGGAGCGACCGGATGGGCGCACAACAGCCGCAGGCACCCGAAACCGTCGAATTCGACCTCGGGCATCTGAGGACGACGGCGCTGGCATGGGGAGATCCGGGTGGGCGGCTCGCGCTGTGCCTGCACGGATTCCCCGACAGCGCGTGGACGTGGCGGCACCTCGGACCCACGCTCGCCGCCCACGGTTTCCGGGTGGTGGCCCCGTTCACCCGCGGGTACGCGCCGACCGAGGTTCCCACGGACGGCGTCTACGCTCTCGGAGCGCTCGCCTACGACGCGCTCGCGCTGCATCGTGCGCTGGGTGCGCCCGCCGACGCCGCGCTGATCGGCCACGACTGGGGCGCGCTGACCGCCAATACCGTCGCCGCGCAACCGGATTGCCCGTTTCCGCGGGTGGTGTCGCTGGCGGTGCCGCCGCTGTCGGCCATGCGTCCCGGGCCGGGAGCGGCGCTGCGGTCGGCCGGAGCGTATCTGCGCCAGCTGCGGTTCAGCTGGTACATCCTGTTCAACCAGCTTCCGAAACTCCCGGAGCGGTCCCTGCCCCGGCTGATTCCACGGTTGTGGCACGACTGGTCCCCCGGGTACGCCGCCGAGACGGATATCGAGCACGCGCTCGCGGCGCTGCCCGACGGGGCGCACCGGACCGCGGCCGTGTCCTACTACCGCGCGTTCGCCCGGATCGGCGGCACGCCGCCGCAGCCTTATGCCGCACCGCACCGATACCGGTTCGACGCACCGCGGGTGCCGATGCTGTACCTGCACGGTTCCGCGGACACCACGCTGCACCCCGCGTTCACCGGCGGGGTGGCCGCGGCGCTCGCTCCGGCCGGCGGACGCACGGCCACACTCCTCGGGGCGGGGCATTTCCTGCATCTGGAACAGCCGGCGCGGGTCGCGGAGCTGATCGGCGGATTCCTCGCCGGGGAACCCGCGGAAGGGCACTGACCACCGGAGTCCGGGCCCGGGGGCACGTGCGATAGACCGGGGCCCGCCCCTATGTTCTGCATCACAGGCGAGATATTCTCGCTTCCGCAATTATTACGGCGACCCATATGATCGCGCGGTGGCAAGTGAGTCGGAGACCAGCGCACTGATCGAGCAGTTCGTGCTCGCGGTCTGCGATCCGGGGCGGTGGCAGGGGGCCGACCGGCTCGCCGAACTGGATCTGACGCTCTCCCAGGCCCGGGTGCTGTTCACCGTCGTGCGGCACAGCGAACCGCAGCCGATCCACACCATCGCCGACGAGCTCGGCCTCTCCATGGCCGCGGCCGGACGCAATATCGACCGGCTCGTACGCCTGGAGCTGCTCACCCGCCAGGAAAGCCCCACCGACCGGCGGGTGAAACTCGTCGGTCCGACCGAACACGGGCACCGGCTGGCCTGGGATCAGATCGCGATACATCGCGCGACGATCGACAAGGTCGTCCACCGCCTGCCCGAGGCACTACGCGACGACCTCCGGAGCGTGCTCACCGCTGTGCTCGAATCCGGGGCCGTACACAACATCGTGGCTCTACCCTCCACACCGTCAGGAGACAATTCGTGACCGCAACCTCCACCCCCGCCCCCGGCGCGGGGGCACCGGAGAGAATCGATGCGTCGGTTCTGAAACTCGCCGGTGTCGTCGTACTCGGCTCCATCATGTCCATCCTGGACATCACGGTGGTCAACGTCGCGATGCCGACGTTCCAGTCCGAGTTCGATGTCGCCAACTACTCCACGGTGGCCTGGACCGTCACCGCCTACACTCTCGCGCTGGCCACCGTGATCCCGCTGACCGGCTGGGCCGCCGACCGGTTCGGCACCAAACGGTTGTATATGACCGCGTTGCTGCTGTTCACCCTCGGTTCGGTGCTGTGCGCGCTATCCTGGAACATCGGTGCGCTCATCGGGTTCCGGGTGATCCAGGGTCTCGGCGGCGGCATGCTCATGCCGCTCGGTATGACGATCATGACCAAGGCCGCCGGCCCGGAGCGGATGGGCCGGCTCATGGCCATCCTGGGTGTGCCGATGCTGCTGGGCCCGATTCTCGGCCCGATCCTGGGTGGCTGGCTGATCGAGGACGCCTCCTGGCACTGGATCTTCCTGATCAACCTGCCGCTGGGCGCGATCGCGATCGTGTACTCCTGGGTCGTGCTGCCCAAGGACCAGGCGCAGGAAAGCGAATCGTTCGATTTCGTGGGCATGCTGATGCTGTCACCGGGTCTGGCACTGTTCCTGTACGGCATCTCCTCGATCCCGGAGGAGGGCACCGTCAACACCCCGAAGGTATGGGCGACCATGCTGGTCGGCGGTGCGCTGGTGGTCGCGTTCGTCCTGTACTCGTTCAAACCCAAGAATCCGCTGCTCGATCTGCGGCTGTTCCGCAACCGCGATCTCACCGTCGCGACGCTGACCATGTTCTTGTTCTCGGCGTCCTTCTTCGGCGGACTGCTGCTGATCCCGACCTACTTCCAGCAGGTCCGGGGCGAAAGCGCGCTGATGGCGGGTCTGCTGGTGGCGCCGCAGGGTATCGGTTCGCTGCTGACGATGCCGATCGCCGGCATGCTCGTCGACAAGGTGCCGGTGGGGCGGGTCGTTCCGGCCGGTCTGGCGATTCTCGCCGCGACCATGTTCGGGCTGACCCAGATCGAGGCCGGCAGTTCCTATGTCTATGTGCTGGCCGTGCTGTTCGTGATGGGGCTCGGCATGGGTCTGACCATGATGCCGCTGATGACCGCGGCGCTGCGGACCCTGCGCGAAACCCAGGTGGCCCGCGGCTCCACCCTGCTGAACATCATTCAGCAGATCGCGAGTTCGGTGGGTGTCGCAGTGATCTCGGTGGTGCTGACCAACCGGATGCAGGATTCCGAAGCCGTATCGGCCGGACAGGCGCTGGCGGAGGCACAGCGGTCCGGGGAGCAGCCCGATCCCTCGGTGCTGCAGTACGTGGCGAGCCTGGGCGACAAGTTCGAGGCCGTGGTGCTCGGCGATATGTCGGACGCCTACGCGAGCAGCTTCTGGGTCGCGTTCGTGCTGTGCGTGGTCACACTGGCGTTCTCGCTGCTGCTGCCGCGCAAGGCGAGTGCGGTACCCGCCGCGGATGCCGATAAGCCGGCGCCGGTTCTCATGCACTGACCAGCGGCCGGGTGCACACCGCCCGCCGGAACCGGTCAGCCGGTTCCGGCGGGCGGTGTCGTCTTCCGGAACCAGTCCAGGATCTGCGGCAGCGCGGTGCGCACGGTGGCGTCGTGGTCGAGATCGCCCAGGTCGATCAGCTCGGCCCGGGTGCCGAGTTCCGCCTTCATACACTGCTGGGAGTTCTCGAACGGGACACTGCGATCGCCCGGTGCGGCGTAGAGCCGCACGGGGGTATTTGGGACCCAATCGCAAACGGTATCGCTGTCGTCCATGGCCCGCAGCGCCGGACCGGTGGGATTCTGTGCCAGTGCCAGGTATCGCGGTGTCAGCAACTCCTGCGGAGTGCGCGGCAGCCCCGCGCTCACCGACAGGAGGTCGTGGTAGCCGTCGAACAACTCCTCGACCCGTTGCGCGTACGGGGCGCGGAAGGCCTCGGCAGGGTCGGCGTACAGGTGGTAGATCCGGTTCATCGCGGTGATCCAGTACGCGAGGTACACGACCGCCGGCTTCGGGTCGACCCGGCCGTCCAGCGCGCCGGGCGCCTGCACTTCCCGGACGGCGTAGGCGCCACTCACCGTCGCCGACGCCGCCAGGCCGAAACCGGCCACGGCCCCGGAGTGCAATTGCCGCGCGAGTGCGAGACCCGCCTGCGCACCCTGGGAGAAACCCGTCACCAGCACGTCGGGATCGGTCTCGCGGCCCTGATCCGCCAGGACGGTCCGCGCGGCCGACAGCAGGTCCGCCGAGGCCGACGCCTCGCTCGGCGCGTGGGCGTAGGGATGCGGCCCGGGCCCCTCCCCCAGGCCCTGGTAGTCCGGCGCGACCGCGGCATAGCCCGCGGCGGCGAACATGATCGTGCGCGCGCGGTCGGCCTCCCCGTCGGCCGAGGGTGCTTCGTCCCGGCGCACGGTGGTCCCGTGCGCGTAGGACACCAGGCGCAGGGCCGGGCCGGCGGTCTCGGGGATCACGACGAGGCCGCTGGCGGTGGTCGGGCTCCCGTCCGGGGCGACGGTGCCGTAGACCACGCGATAGGCGGACACCCCGTTCGCGTCCGCGACCGGGTACCGCCATTCCTGGAGGTAGTCCGCGGTCTGCGGACCGGTCATCTCCCGCACCGGAGTGACGGTCACGACCGCGCCGCGTCCCGCGACCTCGGCCGGCCGCTGATCGTCCCCGGCGGTGCACGCGACGCCGGACAGCACCAGCAGGCTCGTCAGCATCGACAACAGCACCCGGCGCAGGTTCACCGAACTCCTCCTCCTCCTGACGGCCGGTAGAAACAACACGTCGCGCGGACGCGATGACACCTTCGTGAACACCGAAGTGATTCCGCCGGCCGAGCGGCGGGATATGGTGCGGCGACTGATCGCACTGTGCCATATCGCGAACGACCTCGTCGAACTCGCCGAACGTGACCCGGCCGCCGCGCAACCGGCGCCGGCGGCCCTGCTCGAATACGCCCGGCAGCTGCGGGGCGGACTGCGTGATTCGGTCGTGGATCTGGTGGCGGGCGGCCATGCCGAGCACGAGGGCCGGGGCACCGCCGCCTGACCGACCGCTGTGCGGCGCAACGAGTTCGCGCGCTATTCCCACCCGTGGGCGCAGATCTAAACTGAATTGATGGTCAAGCCGACCCCGTGGGGCGCGAGCGAAGGTGACGGCGCCGCACCATCCGGTGCGATCCGGACCGCAGAACCGGCGGCCGCCGGGCCCGATGCGGGCATACCGGCGGCCCGGTCCGCCGAGGCGGAGGAACGGGCGCGCCGCTGGAACAGACGCCGGGAACTCGCCGGCATCGCATTGCGCGGTACCCGCGAGCGTGCCGAGGATATCCGCAACGCACCCCGGATGCGCGGCAAGTGGGGTTATGTATTCACCGGGCTGGGCGGTGTCATCACGTTCATCCTGATGTTCCAGCACTGGATGGTCGCCCACGGACCCGACGGTATGGCCGGAGCCACCCCGTTCGGCCAGGTCGATTCCACCACGCGGTATCTGACGGTCTGGTCGTCGCAGGGCCCGCCGCCCGCCGCCGACCTCACCGGTTCGTGGGCGGTGACCGCCAGTAGCGTTATCGCCGTCACCCTCGCGGCCATCGCGATCCATATCGTCACCGATTCCCGGCGATTCGCGCGGATCGCCACCGGCGGCGCCGTGCTCACCGCGATCCTGGTGCTGGTCAATCTGCTGTATCTGACCTCACGGCAGAAATCCCTCAAGAATATGACGATCCGGCGCTGGGATCTCGGCGGCCAGATCGGTTCCTGGGTGAACTGGGCGTTCAACGACGGGACGAAACCGGTCGCGGGCCTCAACCAGGTCGACTACGTCGCCTCCGGCACCATCACCACCGCCGCCATCGCCGCGATACTCATCGCGGTGGGCGCCGCGGTGATCGCGGTGGCGTCGATGCCGCGCGACCGCGGCAAAGCGGTGCGGATGCCCTGGAAGATCAGCGTATCCCGGGAGACGGCCGCGAATTACCAGGCCTCCGCCGCCGATCGCGCGCCCGCCGAACCGGCCGAGGCCACCCCGCGACCGGCCGCCGCATCCGATGCGGAATCCACACCCGATCCCGTGGCCACCGAGCCGGATACGACGCCCGAAGGCCCGGCAAACGATGCGCCGGGCCCCTCGACCGGGACCTAGTCCTGCGCGATCCGCACCTCGACATCGATATTGCCGCGGGTGGCGTTGCTGTACGGGCAGACCTCGTGCGCCCGGTCCGCCAGTTTCCGAGCCTCCTCGAGCGCGACATTCGGGAGCGAGACCTCGAGCACCACGGTCAACCCGAAGGCTCCGTCGGCGTTAGCGCCGAGACCGACCTTGGCACCGACCGCGGAATCGTCGGTATTCGCCTTGGCTTCCGAACCCACCAGGCGCAGCGCGGAATGGAAACAGGCCGCGTAGCCGGCCGCGAACAATTGTTCGGGGTTGGCGCCCTCGCCGCTGCCGCCCATTTCCTTCGGCATCGCCAGGTCCAGATCGATTCTGCCGTCGGTGGTCCGGGTGTGGCCGTTGCGGCCGTCACCGGTGGACAACGCTTCGGCCGTATACAGAACACGCATGGCGTCTCCTCTGCTCGTACTCATCCGCGGTGGCCGACCACCGCGGCCCGCAACCGGTGCCGCGGGGCCGTCCGCAGTGTAGTGTCGCGCGCGATACCGGATCGGTTGCGGCACAGGCGCGGTTACCCAGGACCATCCGGCGGCTGTACAGGTTTCCAGCGATCGCGAGGCATATGTTCCCGAATCAGATTTCCACCGACTATCCGATGTCACCCATCCCGGAGGACGCCTACGGGCGCGGCGGCCCCGTCCCCGCCCCGCGGGAACGGGATCTGGTGATCACCGGCCTGCTGTGGTTCCTGCTGGCGACCCTGGCGATCGTCTCGGTCGTCCTCTCGCCGTGGTTCCTCCTGGCGATGGGAGTCTGTGAGGGCCGCGCCGGCTGCAGCACCGATCCCAGTGTCGGGAACTGGATCATCGTGCTGGGCGGCAGTCTCGGGTTCCTGCTCGGGGCCGGGGTTTCGGTCAACGCCGCGCGCAGCGGGCGGGCGCTGTACCCGGGCGCGCTGGTCGGTGTGGGGCTGGTGCTGGCCGCGTGGCTGGCCGGCTCGTTGATGATGGGCTGATTGCTGCCCGGTGCCGTGGGGCCGGGTGGTCCCACGGCACCGGGAGAACTACCGCTGTTCCGCGGTGGCGAAACGCTGATCGGTGTAGCGGCGCAGATTGGCGAGGAAGCGGCGGAACGCCATATTCATGAACGGTCCCGCGAGCCACGAGGTGTAGCGCGCCGGACCGGCCAGCCGCTGGGCCAGGGTCCAGGTCAGCCGGCATCCCTGCGCCGTGGGCACGATCCGGTAGTCCTCGGCGAACGCCGCCACCGCGCCGGTGGTGCAGCTGTTGAACCGGAACGCCATCCGGGTATACGGCTCCCAGGCCAGGAATTCCTCGTCACCGACCAGGCCGCCGCGCATATCGACCACCCGGGTGGTGCCGACGCCGCGCGGTTCCGGAGTGGTCCAGGTGACCTTGGTGATCACCGAAGCCCACTGCGGCCAGGATTGCGCGTCGGCCAGCACCTCGAACAGTTGCTCGGGGGTGATCGCCAGGTCCACACTGTTGCTGAATTTCAGCGGCGCGTTCTCGATGAATTCGAGACCCACTCGCTCGCACGGCCGCATCGCGCTCATCGCCGGCCACCACCGATCGCCATTGCCTCGTACCGGTGTGCGCGGACGTCCATGCGCTGGTTCCTCTCGTCGTCGCCGCAGCCGACCGCCGCGGCTGCCGTCCAACCGATGGTTACACCTGTCCAGTCATCTGTCCATAGACGCTCCCGGCGTTCTGGGAAGAACGTCGCCACCAGGGCACCTTGGGATCGAGAGCAGCCGGACGCCCCCGGCGCTGGCCCGCGTCACAGAAATCCCCGGAACCGCACCGAGTCCACCGGCGCCGGGAATAGCGTCCGGCGATGCCACGACCGCACCGCAGGCGCCGCGCCGCACGCGTTCTGCTCGTCTCGGCCACCGTCGCCACCCTCGTCCCAGCGACGGTCGCGCCCACCACCGCGAACCCCGCGCCCGCTCCACCGGCCGCCGGCGAATCCACGGCCGGGCCGGCCCGCGTCACCGGGACCCGGCCGCTCGCTGGACGCGCCGTCGAACTCACGGTGTTCTCGGCCGCCATGGGCCGGGTGATTCCCGTGCGGGTGCTACCCGCGGCCGATCCCGGGGCCGCGGCTCCGGTCCTCTATCTGCTCAACGGGATCACCGGCGGCGGCGACGGCGGAAACTGGTTCGAGCGCACCGATATCGGCGAGTTCTTCGCGGGCGAACAGGTCACGGTGGTCAACCCGATCGGCGGCGCGGGCAGCTATTTCACGGATTGGCGGTCCGACGACCCGGTACTGGGGCGGCAGCGGTGGACCACCTTCCTGACCGCGGAACTGCCACCGCTCGTCGACGCCGCGTTCCACGGGACCGGCGCGAACGCTCTCGCCGGGGTGTCGATGGCGGCGGCATCGGTGTTCCAGCTGGCGCTGGCGGCCCCGGGCCGCTATCGCGCGCTCGGCTCCTATAGCGGGTGTGTGCGGACCAGCGATCCGCAAGGGCGGGCGATCGTCGAGTTGGTCGTCCGCAGCAACGGCGGCGATCCGCGGAATATGTGGGGTCCGCCGCAGGATCCCGCCTGGGCCGGTAACGACCCCTTCCTGCGTGGGGCGGATCTGCGTGGGACGACCGTCTACCTCTCGGCCGGAACGGGTGCGCCGGGGGTATTGGACACCATGCACGGACCGGGTATCGGGCAGAATCCCGGGAAGCTCGCCGATCAGCTCCTGGTGGGCGGACTCCTGGAGACCGTCGCCGCCGGATGCGCGGTCCGGCTGCGGGACCGCCTGCGGGAACTCGGTGTCGCCGCCACGGTGGCGTTGCGCCCGGACGGCACCCACTCCTGGGGTTACTGGCAGCAGGATCTGCACGATTCGTGGCCGCTCTTCGCCGCGGCACTGGGCAGCTGACCGCCGGTGCCGCCGGTGCGGCAAACATACTGGGCTGGTTCACAATTGATCCGGGTGCGGCTTGTGCGGTGACGGAGTGTTGTCCGGATGGCATTCCAGTGCACCGGAACTGCTCGGTAGCATCGGCCCCGAAGTCGTAGCGACACCGGATATTTTGCGACCGCATGGCATTTCGGCCGGACTTTCTTCGCACCGATCTTCCGGCGGCGTTCGCGGCGACGCCCTGCTCCAGATATTTCCGGCGGGAAACCGCGGCTCACCCCGTATTCGGGAGGACATACAGATGTCGGACATTGCCATCGTCGGTATCGGCTGCCGTTTCGGCGGGGGGATAGATTCCCCGGAGTCCTTCTGGGACTTCGTGATCGACAAACGCGATGCCGTGGTCGAGATCCCGCCGGACCGCTGGGACTATCGCCGCTACTACGACCCCGAGAAGCGCACGCCCGGCCGCAGCTACACCCGGCACGGCGCATTCCTCACCAGTGACCCGTGGGAATTCGACCCCGATTTCTTCGGGATCTCGCCCCGGGAGGCCACCGGCCTCGATCCGCAGCAGCGACTGCTGCTCGAGGTGGCCTGGGAGGCGCTCGACGATGCCGGCGTCGCCGGACGCGCCGCCGGTGAATCGGTGGGTGTGTACATCGGTGGATTCGTGGTGGACCAGTCGGTGGTGGGGGTCGTCGGGCCGGCGCTGGCGCATGTGGATATGCACACCGCGGCCAGCGCCTCGTACACGATGCTGTCCAACCGGATCGCCTACGCGCTCGATCTCGTCGGGCCGGCGCTCACCGTGGATACCGCGTGCTCGTCATCGCTGGTCGCGTTCCATCTGGCCTGTCAGGCCATCGAGAACGGCGATGCCACGATGGCGCTGGCCGGTGGCGTGAACGTCATGCTGCAGCCGGAGACGTTCGTGATGATGTGCAAGGGCGGCTTCCTGGCCACCGACGGCCGCTGCAAATCCTTCGACGCCGCCGGTGACGGGTACGGGCGCGGCGAGGGTGGCGGAATCGTGGTGCTGAAGAAGCTCGACGACGCCCTGCGCGACGGCGACCGGGTGTATGCGGTGGTGAAGGCGACCGGGTCGAACCAGGACGGTCGCACCGCCGCCATCACCGTGCCGAACGCCGATTCACAGGAAGCACTCGCCCGCACCGTCTGTGAGCGGTCCGGGCTGGCACCCGAACAGATCACCTATGTCGAGGCACACGGCACCGGAACACCGGTCGGCGATCCGATCGAACTGCGCGCACTGGGTTCGGTGTACGGCGCGGCCGGGGTCCGGGAACACACTCTCGGTGTGGGGTCGCTGAAGGCGACCCTCGGCCATACCGAGGCGGCCTCCGGGATCGCGAGCGTCATCAAATCGGCGCTCGCACTGCGGCATCGCACGATTCCACCGCAGGGCTGGCTGAACGAGCCCAATCCGGACATCCCCTTCGCCGACCTGAATCTGCATATCCAGCTCGAGCCGCAGCCGCTGCCCGCCGGCGCGGAGCCGATGGCCGTCGCGGTCAACGGATTCGGATACGGCGGCACCAACGCCCATACGATTCTGCAGGAGTTCCGTCCGGCCGCCGGTCCCGCGCCCGCGGGTCCCCGGCAGCACCTCGGGGTGCTGCCGATCTCGGCCCGCAGTGCGCCGGCGGTGCGGGCCATGGCGGGCCGGTTCGCCGATCTGCTCGAAGCGGGCGCCGACCCCGACCACCTGGCGGAGGCGGCGTGGACCCGGCTCGCCCATCACGGCTTCCGTACCGGGGTGCCGGTACGCGAACGCGAGGCCCTGATCGAGGAACTGCGCGGCTACGCGGGCGGGGAGGGCCGCGACGCGGTCCGCACCGTATCCCGGCGCACCGACGAACCGGTGTTCGTGTTCTCCGGTATGGGACCGCAGTGGTGGGGTATGGCGCGGGATCTGCTCGGCGCCGAGGGGGCGTTCGCCGCCACGGCGCGTACCGTCGACGACGCGTTCCACGAGGTCGCCGGCTGGTCGATCATCGAGGAACTGCTCCGCCCGGAGGAGGAGTCCCGGGTGACCGCGACCGAGGTCGCGCAACCCGCCAATTTCCTGGTCCAGGTGGGACTCGTCGCCGAACTCGCCGAACAGGGCATCACACCGGCGCGAATCGTCGGCCACAGCGTCGGTGAGGTCTCCGCGGCCTATGTCAGCGGCATGCTGACCTTGGAGGAAGCGGTCACGGTGGCCTATCACCGGTCTCGGTTGCAGGCCACCACGGCGGGGACCGGCGGCATGCTCGCGGCCGGGACCGGTGTGGACAAGGTGCGGGAGTATTTCACCGACGAGGACGCGGTCGATATCGCCGCGATCAACAGTCCCGGATCCCTCACCCTGGCCGGTGACGTGGACCGCCTCGACGAGATCGCCGAGAAACTCACCGAGGAGGGAGCTTTCGCGCGGGCGCTGCGGGTCGAGGTGCCGTATCACAGCCGCTTCATGGATCCCGTGCTCGGCGAACTGCGGACCGTACTGGCCGGGCTCTCGCCCCGCGCGCCGCGGATCCCGCTGGTGTCGACGGTGACCGCGGAAGCGGTCGTGGCGGCCGAGGACGGCTGGGACGCCGAATACTGGTGCGCGAACGTCCGGCAGCCGGTGCGGTTCGCCGATGCGGTCGGGGGCCTGGTCGCGGCCGGGCACCGGGTCTTCGTGGAGATCGGGCCGCATCCGGTGCTGTCGGGCAATATCCGCGAGATCCTGCTCGCCGCCGGAGAGAACGGCGCCACCGTCGCCACCCTGAACCGCAAGGAACACGACGCCGACAGTCTCCGGCGCACGCTCGCCGGTGTGTACGCGGCCGGTGTCCTGGACACCGGGACTCTCTTCCCCGCCGGCCGCCCCGCCACCGCACACCTGCCGCTGCCGCGCTATCCGTGGCAGAACACCAGGCTGCACAATCCGCTGCCGCTGTTCGAGCAGCTGCGGCTGGGCAGCGCCGATACCTACACGATGCTCGGCGATCCCGATATGGAAGGCCGGCCGGGCTGGATGCTGCAGGTCGGCACCGAACTGCTGCCGTGGCTGCCGGATCATGTCGTCGGCGGGATGCGGATCATGCCCGGCGCGGCCTACCTCGACGCGGCGCTCAGCGCCGCCGCCACCCGCTCCGGCGATACCCGCGTGGCACTCGAGGATGTGCGATTCGTGGCGCCGCTGGTGATGGCGCAACCGGATGTGCCGTTCCTCGAACTCGGTATCGAGGAGGCCAGCGGGCGGTTCCTGATCCGGTCGCGCAGCGCCACCGGCACGGTGTGGACCGTGCATTCCACCGGGCGCGCCCTCACCGGCAGCTACGAGACCATCGTCGACCCGGTACCGGAGCCGGAGGCGGCGATCGAGGTCGATCCCGAGTTGTTCTATGCCGCACTCGCCGCACGCGGCCTGCAGTACGGACCCGCGTTCCGCCGGGTGACCGCGGTTCGCGCCGGCCGCGATGCGGTGGTGGCGAGCGTCGACGGCGGTATCGCCGCCGGATCCGGGCATCTCGCGCACCCGGCGGTGGTGGACGCGGCGATGCAGACGGTGGCGATGCTGTTCGCGCGGGACGGGCTCGGCGACGGCGCCATGGTGCCGGTCGGGGTATCGGCGGTGCGCCTGTACCGGGCACTGCCCGAAGAGGTGACCGTGGTGGCGCGCCGCACCGAGGGAGCGCTCGCCGATGTGCGGCTGCTCGATGCCGAGGGCACCCTGTGCCTGCACCTGATCGGGGTCCGGCTGGGCGCTCTCACCCCCGGCGGGAGCCCGCTGCAGCGGATGGCCGACTTCTACTACGCCGAGACGATCGAGCGAGCCGATCCCGTGGACCCGCAGGCCCTCGGCGAGACCGGGACCGCCACCACGATCGTGCTCGCCCTCGGCGAGAGTGCCCGCGCCCGCGCGCTCGCCGACGCCGTGCCCGGCGCGCAGTACCGCCTCACGACCGGTACGGATCCCCATCTCGAAGCCGATCTCACGGCCCTGCTGCAGGCCGGCGCCGACGATCCCGGCACCACCCGGACCCATATCGTGGTCGTCGCGGGCCGGATCGACGACGATCTGGCCGATCTGTGGACGCTGAAACGTATCGCGGTGGCCGCGCATCTATTCCTCGCACCCGATGCGGGCGAATCGCCGATGGCCGCGGCGGCCGGCGACTCGTGCCATCTCACCCTGGTCACCGAACGCGCCTTCGCGCTGCCCGACGGCACCGAGGCCCCCGACTCACGCCAGACCGCCCTGGCCGGTGCGCGGCGGGTGCTGCTCAACGAGCAGCCCGCCCTGCGCTGGCGGCTCATCGATACCGAACCCGAAACCGGCATCGGCGAACTGACCACCGAACTCCGCGTACCCGGCGCCTTCCGCTACGACAACTCCGACGAAGTCCTGCTGCGCGACGGCGCCCGCTGGCTGCCCCGGATCACCACCCCGCTGCAGGACCGGATCGACGTCCTCGACACCGCGGAACCGCTCACCGACCCGGAGGCCGATTTCGCGCTGGAGATCCCCCGATCCAAACTGCTGTCCGCCCTCTCGTGGCGGCGCACCCCGCGGCGCGTACCCGGACCGGGCGAGGTCGAGGTCGGTATGCAGATCATCGGCCTCAACTACAAGGATCCCCTGAAGGTGATGGGAATTCTCGGCGAACGCGAACTCGCCGACACCTTCTTCGGAACGAGCCCGGGTATGGAGGGGGTCGGCCGGGTCACCGCACTCGGCGCGGGCGTCACCGATCTCGCGGTGGGGGATCTGGTCGCCCTGGCAGCCAAGGGCATGATGCGGCGTTACCACGTGGTGGACCGCGGCGCGGTGATCCCGCTGCCCGGCGACACCGATCCCGCGGTCTGCACCAGCACCACCGCCTTCGGCACCGCCGAATACTCGCTGCGGGACCTGGCCCGGCTGGAACCGGGTGAGACGGTATTGATCCACGGCGCCGCCGGCGGGGTCGGGTCCGCGGCGATCCAGGTCGCCAAAGCATGCGGGGCCCGGATCATCGGCACCGCGAGCACCCCGGAACGCCGGGCGCATATCCTCGCACTCGGCGCCGATCACGCGCTCGCCTCGCGGTCCCTGAATTTCGCCGACGATGTACTCGGACTCACCGACGGTGCAGGCGTGGATGTGATCCTGAGCTCGGCACCCGGCGAGGCGCTGCGCCAGAACTTCAAGGCCATCCGTGAATTCGGGCGCATCGTCGAGGTGGGCAAGGCCGATATCTACACCGGCGGCCTGCTCGAACTCGCGAATTTCGACAAGAACCTGTCCTACTTCTCCATGGATCTCGACCGGATGTGCCGGTTCCGGCCGCTGCAGCTGGCCGATCTGCTGCGCCGGGTGGTGGAGAAGTTCCGCTCCGGCGAATACCGCCCGCTGCCCTACGAGCTGTACGGCACCCACGAGGTCACCCGGGCATTCGACGACACCATCCGCTCCACCAGGGTCGGCCGCATCGCGCTGTCGATGACCGACGAGGCGCCACCGGTGCGGCCGATGCTGCCCGAGCTCGAGATCGATCCGGACGGCACCTATCTGATCACCGGCGGCTTCGGCGGATTCGGGATGGCCACCGGCACCTGGCTGGTGTCGAAGGGGGCGCGGCGCCTGGTGCTGCTCGGCCGCAGCGGCGCCTCGACCCCCGCCGCCCGTCAGCAGCTGGCGGCGTGGCGGGCCGCCGAGGTCACCGTGCTCGAGGAACGCGCCGATATCGCCGACCCGGAAGCCGTCGCGGCGGTGGTCGCCCGGGCACACGATTCCCGGCATCCACTGCGGGGTGTGTTCCACGCGGCGGGCGCGGTCGCCGACAACCGGGTCGAGCATATGGACTTCGAGCAGCTCTCCCGCGTGTACCGGTCCAAGGTGCACGGGGCACGGGTCCTGCACGACGCGGTCTCCGAAGCCGGCGCCGAGCTCGATATGTTCGTGCTGTATTCCTCCGGCGGAGCGATGTTCGGGATCTTCGGCCAGTACAACTACACGGCCGCCAATCTGGCCGTGGAGGCGCTGGCCGAGCGGTGGTCGCGGGCCGGTGAGCGGGTGCTGTGCGTGGGCTGGGGCCATATGTCGGGTGCGGCCGGTGGGATGGCGGCCGACGACAAGGTCGCGAAGTACCTGGAACTGGCCGGGTTCGGGGCGATCGATATGGCCGACGGCACCGTCTACCTGGAACAGGCGCTGCGGCTGGGGGTCACGCGGGCGGCCGTGATCCCCACCGACTGGTCCAAACTCACCGCCGCGTTCCCGCAGATGGGCCGGACCGGCCGGCTCGCCGCACTGGTGGCGGCCTCGGTACAGGACAATTCGATGCTGGCCACGCTCAAAGCCGAACTCGCCGCGCTGGACGAGAACAAACGCGGGCAGGCGATGGCACATATGCTCGCCGAGCAACTGGCGGTGGTGATGGGGGTGCAACCCGACACCATCGACCTGACCGCGCCGGTGACCGAACTCGGCCTGGATTCGCTCATGGCGGTCGAATTCGGTTCCCGGGTCAGCAAACAGCTCGGTATCGAGCTCATGTCGTTGCAGATGGGCCGGGCGTTCAGCCTGGAACAGGCCGGTCCGAAGGTCGCCGAGCTGATCCTGGCCACCGATCCCGCGGGCGGGTTCGCCGCCGCGCTGCCCGGGGCCGCCCCGGGGAACGGGCAGGTGGTGTCCGGCGGCGAACCGGCGAACGGGAACGGCCACCCCGGAAACGGTGTCCCGGGCGACCCGGCCGCCGCGACCGGGAACGGTGCCGCCGGATCCGTGCCCACGCACGCCGGGGACCCCGCCCGCGTACCGGAAGAGGCGCATTCGTGACGGAGACCGCCACCGGCGCCCGGACTCTCGGCGGTCCGGGGGCCTGGCTCGCGTTCACCGGCTGTCTGCTGTCGGTGTTCATGCAGATGATCGACGTGACCATCGTGAACACCGCGCTACCGGCCATCACCGTCGACCTGCGGGCCACGTCGGCGCAGCAACTGCTGATCGTGTCGGGGTACTCGCTGGCGTTCGCCTGCACGCTGCTGCCCGCGGCCCGGCTGGGTGCGCGGACCGGGCGGCGCCGGATGTTCCTGTCGGCCGTGGTCGCGTTCACCGCGGCCTCGGTGTGGTGCGGAACCGCCGGCGGTGCGGGCGAACTCGTCGTCGCGCGGATCGCGCAGGGCGTAGCGGGTGCGGGTATGGCGGCGCAGACCATCGCGGTGCTCACCGCCCTGTTCCCCCGGGAACTGCACACGACGGTGTTCGCGCTGTACGGCGCCACCTCCGGTTTCGCGGGACTGCTCGGCCCGATCCTGGGCGGCGGGCTGGTCACCGCCGATATCGGTGGTCTCGGCTGGCACAGCGTCTTCCTGATGAATCTGCCGCTGGGAATCGTGGCCTTCGCGCTGGCGTGGCGCTATCTCCGGCTCGCCGCGCCGCCGCGGCGCGCGCCGATGGACCCGGCCGGTGTGGTGCTCTCGGCGGTCACTCTTTTCGGCCTGCTCTACGGGCTGTCGGAAATCCACCTCCACGGCTGGCGGACCCTGCCCTGCCTGATCGTCGCGGCATCCCTCGCGGCGGGTGCGCTCACTCTGTGGCACGAACGCCGCGCCGATCGGCGCGGGGCCGGGCCGCTGGTACGGCTGGATCTCTTCGCCGACCGCGGGTTCGCGGTCGGCGCGATCGTGGTGACCGGTTTCTTCGGGCTGTTCACCGCGTTCGTCTTCGCCATCTCCATCACCCTGCAGGATGTGCTGCAGTTCTCGCCGCTGCGCACCGGAATCGCGATGACGCCGTTCGCGCTCGGCGCCGGGGCGGGCGCGCTGCTCTCCCCTCTCCTGGTGAAGCGGTGGGGTGTGCGGGTGCTCGCGGGCGGGCTGGTGCTCTACGCGGTCTGCGTGGCGGCGGGTGTGGTGTATGTGAATCTCACCGACGGCCGGGTGAATATGCTGCTGTGCGCCGTACCGGTGCTGCTGTGCGGTGCCGGCGCGGGCGTTTTCGCGGTACCGCTGCAGCCGATCATGCTGGCCGGGCTCGACGACGAGCAGATGCCCGAGGCATCCGGATTACTGCCCACCATCGAGCAGATCGGCAACGGGGTCGGTCTCGCACTGTTGTCCGCCGTATTCTTCCGTGCCCACACCCTGGGCGGCAGCACCGTCATGCTGTCCGCGATCGCCGTGGTCGCGATCGTCCTGGCCGTGGTCACGCTGGCATTGCCCGACCCGGCCGGCGCGCCGGTCCGGCCCGTACCGGCCCCCGCGCCGGCGGTGAACTGAGGTACGAGAGATGGTCGATTTCGGACTCATCGACGAATGGAACCCTGCCCCCGGACGGGTGGTGAGCTGGACGGCGACAGCCCGGTCCCGGGAGTACGCGGCGGCCGCGCCGGTACACAGCGCGCCACCCTCCCATCAACAGGAGCACTACCTGCGCCAGGCATACCGCAATACCGATGCGGAGTTCCGGGTTTCCGGGCTGTGCCTGGCGACGGCGGAGGTACCCGCCGTCCTGGACCGCGACGCGATGACCCGTGCGGTCAACGAATTCCTGCTCCGCCACGACACCTTCCGCAGCCGGTTCTCCCCGGCACCCGACGGCACCATGCACCGGCATCTGCTCGACCCGGAGCGGATCGAGTTCGGACCGGTCGACCACGGCCCGATCGGCAGCGCCGCGCGGATCCGCGATCTCGTCCAGCGCGAGACACCGGCCCCGCCGCAGTGGGACTGTTTCACCTTCTGGGCGATCGAGCACGACGACTCCACCACCGTCTGCCTGGCCGTCGACCATCTGCACACCGACGGTGTGGGCCAGCACATCTCGTGCTTCGAACTGGCCTGCCTCTACGCCGAACACGCCTGGGATCAGGCGACCCCCGTTCCGGCGCCCGCCAGCTACACCGACTACTGCGCCCGCGAGCGCGCGGCCTCGGCGCAACTCACCCAGGCCTCCCCGACGGTCCAGACCTGGCTGCGGCTGCTCCGCGGCAACGACGGCGAACTCCCGTCGTTCCCGCTGGATCTGGGGATCGGCGACAGCGGCGCCCACCGCAGTGCCCACCGGACCGTCGCACTGTTCGGCGAGGACGAGGCGGCCCGGTTCGAGAAGCTCTGCCGCGACCACGGCGGCGAATTCGCCGGCGGGGTCTTCGCCGCGGCGGCCCTGGCCGAACGCGAACTCACCGACAGCGACTACTACTTCGGCATCACCCCACTCAACACGCGCTCCACTTTCGAAGAGATGGCCTCGATCGGCTGGTATGTGGCCCTGGTACCGGTGGCGTTCCCGATCGGGATGCGCGCGTCGTTCGAGCGGATGGTCGCCCGCGCCCAGCGCGCCTACGAGAACGGCATGCGGCTGAAATCCACCACCATTCATCGTGTGCTCGAGCTGGCGCCGGCGGGTAGCGGGATCGAGGTGGCGCCGGACTGGTCCAATCCGATGATCTCCTATGTCGACGCCCGCGATTTCGCGGGCAGCGAGTTCTTCGACTTCGCGCGCGGCGGCCTGTACGGAAACCGCGCCGCGAGCGAGGAGGCGCTGATCTGGATCAACCGGCTGCCCGCGGAGACCACGATCAGCGTTGTCTACCCGGACAACCCCGTTGCCCACGAATCGGTGGACCGCTATCTCACCGCGCTGGCCACGATCTTCCGGGAGGCCGCCCGGGAACGCCCGTGACCGCGCTCAATCGACCGCCAGGGCCTCCACGATCGGCATCCGGGCCGCCCGCACGGCCGGTGGCACCGACCCCAGCAGGGCCAGCGCCAGGGCCACGACGCCGTAGACGACGAGCAGCGGGCTCGCCTCGTAGACGACATCGATCGTGAGCGCGTGGCCGATGGCCACGGCCGACAGGTACTGCACCGCCGCGCCGACCAGCAGCCCCAGAAGCGCGCCCACCAGACCGATCCCGGCCGCTTCGGCCAGCACCGAGCGCAGCAGGAAACGACGATCGGTGCCCATGGCGCGCAGGACCCCGATCTCGCGGCGGCGGTCCAGCACCGACAGCATGAGGGTGTTCAGCAGGGCGATGGTGGCGACCAGCACCACGATCCAGAGAATGTTGGTGGCCAGCGCGGTCCCCTGCCGCAGGCTGCCCGCCGTCGCCTCGACGGCCTCGCGACCGGAGTCGATGTAGAGGTCCGGGGGTACCACCTGCCGCAGGGCCGCGCGCACAGTCTCCGGGTCGGCACCGGGAGCGAGATCCACGGCGAGGGTGGTCTCCCCCGGTCGCTGATACCAGCCGCGCATACGGTCGAGATCCATCATGATGACGCCCGCGATCGCGGAGAAGTACGGGATCACCTGCAGCACCCGCACCTCGTGCCGGCCGGTCGGGGTGGGCAGGGTGACCTGATCCCCCTCGGAGACCCCCAGCGATCGTGCGACGTCCCGGGAGACCACCACCCCCTGGCCGGTGACCAGCAGGCGCGCGACCTCTGGAGTGATCTCCGAGCTGAGACGGGTGTTGTCGGCGGAGGCGGGAAAACCTTGAAGCAGTACCCGCCCCGCCCCCACACTGGCGAAGGCCAGCTGCGCCGGATTCACCGACTCCACCCCCGGCACGGCTTCCAGCCGCTCCTCGAGGCCGTCGGGAAGCAGCGGCCCGGTGGGGAATTGCGCCATCGATCCCGGCGTCACCCAAAAATCCGTGGCGGCCAGATTCTCGAAACTCTGTCCCGCCGAATCGACGACGTTGCGGGTGGCGCTCCCGGTGGACACCACCGCCGCCACCCCGATCAGGACCGTCATCGCGGTCGCCCACACCCGGCGCGGCGCCCGCTCGAGTGTGGTCGCGCCCAGCGCGCCCGGACCACCGAACCAGCGCGCGATCGCACCCGCCGCCCGGACGATCGGGGTGGTCGCGGCGAAACAGAGCACGATGGCCGCGCCGAAGGACAGCGAGATCGAGGCGAGCGACCACATACCCAGATCCGTTTCGGCCACCTGGATCGAGGCCGCCACCATGACCAGGCCGAGCACCAGCGATGCCCGGCGCACCGCCGGGCGCGCGGTATCGGTGGCGGCGGCGCCGACCGGCACCAGCGCCTCGATCGGTTGCACCCGGTAGACCGCGCGGGCCGCGAAAGCCGACGCCAGCACACTGGCCAGCACACACAGTCCGATCGCGACCGGGATCGCGTACCCGGGGACCTGGTATTCGGTCCGCGCCTCCACCGACTGCACGATCGCGGCCGGGAGCCGGTCGATCGCGATCCGGCCCATGACGATGCCGATACCGGCGCCGATCAGTCCGCCCAGCGCCCCGACCAGCACCGCTTCTGCCAGGAGATCGCGGATCACCGGCAGGCGGCGGCCACCGATGGCCCGGAGCAGCGACAGGGTGGGGCGGCGCTGGGCGATCGCCATGGCCATGGCGTTGTAGATGAGGAACGCCGAGACGACGAGCGCCGCCGCGGCGGCCATCAGGGTCGAATACCGGATGATCATCACCGCGCCCCCGGCCTGCGCCGCCCGCAGGCCCGCGTCGGCGACCACCGCGCGACCGGCCACGGTATCGGTCAGCGCGGCCCGCAGCCGCCCGATATCGGCGCCGGGTTCGGCGATGATCTGGATGGAATCCAGCTGCCCGGGCCGGCCGGTGAGTTTCTGTGCGGTGACCAGGGTGGTGGCGATCAGATACCCGCCGTTGAGCTGCCCCGCGCCGTCGGCGTCGAGGATGCCGGCGACGGTCGCGGTACCCGAGCCGAGGGGGAACGTATCGCCCTCCCGGTAACCCATGGCCGCGCCGGTGAGCACCCCGTCGGGAACGGTCAGCAGTTTCGCCGCCCCGTCCCCGAGCGATCCGGTGAGCGAACTGCCCAGTTCGGCGATCCGGGCGTCCGCGCCCACCAGCAGCGCCCGGTTCTCGTCCGCCCCGGTCTGGGCGCGCAGCATGGGGACGGCCGTTTTCACCCCGGGCGTCGCCGCCACCGGTCCCAGCAGGTCCTGCCCGAATCCGGCATCGGTGATACCGCTGACCTCGAGCCGGGCCGTACCACCGAGACCGGCCACGAGTTTGTCGACCGAACCGGTCACCGAACCGGAGATACTGAACACCGCGACCAGCAGCGCCGCCGAGACCGCCATCACCGTCAGCGATATGAGGGTGCGGCCGCGATGCACCACGAGATCACCGATATTGAACAGCCGGAACCGATCCCAGCCCGCGGTCATCGGCATACTCCCCGGCGGCGGGCACTGCCCGATCCCTGCGCCACGGTGTCCATCGCGATCCCCGTCCCGGCCGCGCCCCGGCCTTCTCGATTCGGCCTTCATCCTCGTCCACACCGGGCGATCCCGCTATGCCCGGGGCGCGATCCTGTGATGCCTCCCCATCGACGACCACCCGGGTTTCCGCTACGGGGCGGACGGGCGCTCGACCCGGACGCACGGAACGCACGCCGGGCCGCCTCAGTACCCTGATTCTCGAATCGATCATCGTTCGAGGAGCATCGTGGCTGTCGAGAGAATGCTGCCCACCGCCGAGGCATACGAGCTGATCCAGCTGACCCGGGATATCGCGGACAAGGCCATGGCGCCGATCGTGGACGAGCACGAACGCCACGAGACCTATCCCGACGGATTGTTCGCCACCCTCGGCGACGCCGGCCTGCTGAGCCTGCCCTACCCCGAGGAATGGGGCGGCGGCGGCCAGCCGTACGAGGTGTACCTGCAGGTTCTGGAAGAACTGGGCAGCCGGTGGGCGGCGGTCGCGGTCGCGGTGAGCGTGCACAGTCTGGCCTGCCACCCGTTGCTGGCCTTCGGTACCGAGGAGCAGAAGCGGCGCTGGCTGCCCGAGATGCTGGGCGGGCACACCATCGGCGCCTACAGCCTCTCCGAACCCCAGGCGGGCTCCGATGCCGCGGCTCTGTCCTGTAAGGCCGCACCCGCCGACGGCGGCTACCGGATCAACGGCAGCAAGGCCTGGATCACCCACGGCGGGATCGCCGATTTCTACAACCTGTTCGCCCGCACCGGCGAGGGGTCACGCGGGATCAGCTGTTTCCTGGTGCCCAAGGGCACCGAGGGGCTGAGCTTCGGTAAACCCGAGGAGAAGATGGGCCTGCACGCGGTGCCGACCACCTCGGCGCATTACGACAACGCCTTCCTGCCCACCGAGCGGCGTCTCGGCGACGAGGGCCAGGGTCTGCAGATCGCGTTGAGCGCCCTGGACTCCGGCCGGCTGGGAATCGCCGCGGTGGCCGTCGGCCTGGCGCAGGCGGCCCTCGACGAGGCCGTCGCCTACGCCCGCGAACGCACGGCGTTCGGCAAGGCCATCATCGACCATCAGGGGCTCGGCTTCCTGCTCGCCGATATGGCCGCGGCCGTGGGCTCGGCCCGGGCGACCTATCTGGACGCCGCACGCCGGCGGGACGCGGGCCGGCCCTATTCCACCGAGGCCAGTATCGCCAAGCTGACCGCCACCGATGCCGCCATGAAGGTCACCACCGACGCGGTGC
Source organism: Nocardia sp. NPDC049935 (assembly GCF_055586645.1). Taxonomy (NCBI): domain Bacteria; kingdom Bacillati; phylum Actinomycetota; class Actinomycetes; order Mycobacteriales; family Nocardiaceae; genus Nocardia; species Nocardia sp. NPDC049935. The sequence goes on from NZ_JBVJHV010000001.1 coordinate 1,512,872, forward strand.
AGGTGCTCGGCGGTTACGGCTACACCCGGGATTTCCGGGTGGAACGGTTCATGCGCGAAGCCAAGATCACCCAGATCTTCGAGGGCACCAACCAGATCCAGCGGATGGTGATCGCCCGCGCGCTCGCCCGGTAGCCCGGCGCGCCCCGGTCATCAGGCGCCGATCGCGCGCGCGAGATGGGGCCAGGAATCGTGCAGGTCGTATTCGAACTGGCCCCAGGTATGCGCGCCCGCGGGCCGGTCGACGTGGACCGCGCCGATTCCCAACTGCCCGAGCCGGGCGGCGAACGCCGAGGTGCAGGCATCGGCGATGGCCTCCACCGGCGGGAACCCCCAGCCCCGGTCGATCGCGCCGGGGGTACCGGAGGCGGCGGAGAGGTAGACGGTTTTGCCCGCCAGCCGGGACGCGTGCGCGAACGCGTCGTGGGCCTGCCAGCCGGCCGCGCCCGGCGGGCCCCACATATTCGCGGGGTTCGCGCCGCCCCGCACCACCTGGGCGCTCACCATCGCGATCCCGGCCGGGTCCGCCGCCCACGGGCATCCGCTGTAGGAGGCGACGGCCTGATAGCGGCCGGGGTCCTGAATCGCGAGGTCCACCGCCGACCCCCCGCTCATCGACACCCCGGCCACCGCGTTGCGGCCGGTGGTCCCGAACCGCGCGTCCACCACCGCGGGCAGTTCCCGCGTGAGATAGGTCTGCCAGCGGGCCCGGCCGACGGCCGGATCGTCGGTATGCCAATCGGTGTACATGCTGTAGGCGCCGCCCACCGGCATCACCACGTTCACATTCTTGTCCGCGAAGAACTGCCGGACATCGGTGTTGTCCCACCAGGAGATACCGTCGGCGCCGCCGCCGATCCCGGTGAGCAGGTACACGGTGGGCGCCGGCCCCCCGCCCGCCGCCGGGATGACCCGGTTGGTGACCACCGTGTTCATCGCGGGAGAGAACACCTCCAGCTGGATCGCGCGACCGTCGAGCGGCCGCTCCGCGTGCACGCGCGGTCCGGGTTCGGCCGTGGCGTGAGGGGACGTGGACAGAAACATCGCGGCGACGATCGCCGCACTCGCCGACGCGAGCCAAGACTTGTACCGCACCTTGTCCGGGTACCCATTCGCGCGTCGTAATCCTCAGTGGCGGAGCAGGTTTCCACCGTGCGCGGCGCGAGAGGAGCGCCCCGCGTCCCCCGCGCGCGTACTCGGACCGGACCCGCGGCGGCGGCCGGTCGACGCCGCGGCCCCGAACCGGGCTCGACCAGGACCGCGAGGTCTTATCGGCGGGTCTGCGCGCAGGCGCGCGGAGCCACCCGGTAGAAAGAGCAGAGGCGGCCGGTGCGCTCGGCGGCGGTCCTCGCGGCCGCCGTGGCATCGGTGAGAACCGCCGTAACCGTTGGAACTGCCGAAGGAAAGAGCTGGTTCATGGCGTCCTCCACAGCGCGTGCACAGATCGGGGTCACCGGCCTGGCGGTGATGGGCAGCAATATCGCCCGCAACTTCGCCAAGCACGGCTACACGGTGGCCCTGCACAACCGCAGCGTCGCCAAGACCGATGCGCTGCTGGTCGCGCACGGCGACGACGGTGACTTCGTCCGTACCGAGACGATCGCGGAGTTCGTCGCCGCGCTGGAGAAGCCGCGGCGGGTCCTCATCATGGTCAAGGCCGGCGATGCCACCGATGCGGTGATCGAAGAACTCGCCGGGGCCATGGAGCCCGGCGATATCATCATCGACGGCGGTAACGCCCTCTACACCGACACCATCCGGCGCGAGGCGTCCCTGCGGGCCCGGGGCCTGAATTTCGTCGGCGCCGGAATCTCCGGTGGCGAGGAGGGCGCCCTCAACGGCCCCTCGATCATGCCCGGCGGTCCGGCCGAATCCTACGAATCGCTGGGTCCGCTGCTGGAATCGATCGCGGCGCAGGTCGACGGCACGCCGTGCTGCACCCATATCGGACCCGACGGGTCCGGTCATTTCGTGAAAATGGTGCACAACGGCATCGAGTACGCCGATATGCAGCTGATCGGCGAGGCGTACCACCTGTTCCGCGCCGCGCTGGACCTCGACCCCAAGCAGATCGCCGATATCTTCACCCAGTGGAACTCCGGGGAGCTGGAGAGCTATCTGGTGGAGATCACCGCCGAAGTACTGAACCAGGTGGACGCGAAAACCGGGAAACCGCTGGTCGATGTGATCGTGGACGCCGCCGAGCAGAAGGGCACCGGCCGCTGGACGGTCAAATCCGCCCTCGACCTCGGGGTGCCGGTCACCGGTATCGCCGAGGCGGTTTTCGCCCGGGCGCTGTCGGGATCGCGCGGGCAGCGCGCCGCGGCCGAGGGCCTGGCCGCCGGGACGCTCGCCACCAAACCCACCGATATCGCGCAGTTCACCGAGGATATCCGGCAGGCCCTCTACGCCTCCAAGGTCGTCGCGTACGCGCAGGGATTCGACCAGATCGCCGCGGGCAGTGCCGAATACGGCTGGAACCTCACCCCCGGTGATCTGGCGACCATCTGGCGCGGCGGCTGCATCATCCGCGCCCGTTTCCTCAACCGGATCAAAGAGGCCTACGAGGACGATCCGGCCCTGCCGAGCCTGATCCTCGCGCCGTACTTCCGGGACGCGATCGAAACCGCGATCGACAGCTGGCGCCGGGTGGTGGCCACCGCGACCCTGCTGGGCATCCCGGTTCCGGCCTTCGCGTCGTCGCTGTCGTACTACGACGCGCTGCGCGCAGACCGGCTGCCGGCCGCGCTCACCCAGGCGCAGCGCGACTTCTTCGGCGCGCACACCTACGAGCGGGTCGACGCGGAGGGCAAGTACCACACCCTGTGGAGCGAGGATCGCACCGAGGTCCGGACCGACTGAACCGGGCGCGCCGGGCGGGTCGCCGCCCGGCGTACTCCCCTTGACTCCGGTCATCCGACCAGTTGCAATGGGAGTGTGAGCTACGACACGATCATCAAGGGCGGACGCTGGTTCGACGGGACCGGCGCGCCCTCGGCGATCCGCCATCTCGGTATACGCGGCGACCGGGTCGTGGCGGTCTCCGAAACACCTCTCGACGAGACGAACTGCCCGGATATCGTCGACGCCCACGGCAAATGGGTACTGCCCGGGATGATCGATATCCACACGCACTACGACATCGAAGTGCTGAAAACGCCTTCGCTGTCGGAATCGGTGCGGCACGGGATCACCACGGTTCTGCTCGGATCGTGCTCGCTGTCCACCGTGCATATCGATCCCACCGGGGCCGGCGATATCTTCGGCCGCGTCGAGGCCATCCCCCGCGGCCACGTGATCGACACCCTGGACGACACCCGCACCTGGACCTCCGCCCGCGAATACGCCGCCGCGCTGGAGCGGCTGCCGCTGGGCCCGAATATCGCGGCCATGCTGGGACATTCCGATATCCGCACCGCCTTCCTCGGACTCGACCGGGCCACCCGCAAGGACATACGGCCCGATCGCGCCGAACTCGCCGCCATGGAGGCGGCGTTGCAGGAGGCGCTCGACGCGGGTTTCGTCGGGATGTCGGCGCAGCAGCTCCTGTTCGACAAGGTCGACGGCGAGGCCTGCCGTTCCCGTACCCTGCCGTCCACCTACGCCGGGGCCCGCGAGCGGCGGCGGCTCAACGCGATCCTGCGCCGCCGCGGCCGGATACTGCAGGGCGGCCCCGATATCACCTCACCGCGCAGCCTCGGCGCGATGATCTTCAGCAGCCTCGGAATCGGGCGGCGGCGGTTGAAGACCACCTTGCTGTCCGCGGCCGATATCAAGGCCAACCCGTTCGCGGTGTTCCTCATCGACTACCTGGCCCGGCTGGTGAACGCGCTCGGCGCGGATTTCCGGTGGCAGCATCTGCCGGTGCCGTTCGAGGTGTACGCCGACGGTATCGATCTGGTGATCTTCGAGGAGTTCGGGTCCGGCGCGGCCGCACTGCATCTGGCCGACCGGGTCGAACGCGACACCCTGCTCGCCGACGAGGACTACCGGCGGCGGTTCCGCAAGGATTACGACGCCAGGTTCGGGATGCGGGTCTGGCATCGCGATTTCTTCGACGCCGAGATCGTCGACTGCCCGGACCGGACCGTGATCGGCAAAACCTTCGGCGAGGTCGGGGTCGGGCGCGGCGGTGTGCATCCCGTGGACGCATTCCTCGACCTCGTACTCGAACACGGGACGAAACTGCGCTGGCGCACCACTATCTCCAATCACCGGCCGGAGGTGCTGGACCGGTTCGCCGCGCATCCGGGCATCCAGCTCGGCTTCTCCGACGCCGGCGCCCATCTGCGTAATATGGCCTTCTACAACTTCGGTCTCCGGTTCCTGCGGCGGATGTACCGGGCCGAACAGGCGGGCGCGCCGGTGATTCCGCTGGAGCGCGCGGTACACCGGCTCACCAGGGAGCTCGCCGACTGGTACGGCATCGACGCGGGCCGGCTGCGGGAAGGCGATCGCGCCGATGTGGTGATCGTCGACCCGGCCGGACTGGACGATTCGCTCGATGCCTACGCCGAGAGTCCGGTGGAGCAGTACGGCGGGCTGCCGCGCATGGTCAACCGCAACGACGCCGCGGTCGCCGCCGTCTATATCGGTGGCCGGTACGTGTTCGGCGGCGGCACCGCCGGCCCGGCGCTGGGCACCGAACGGACCGGGCGGTTCCTGCGAGCCCGATCCTGACCCGCCGCCGCTTCGGCCGCGGTGGGCCGCGACATCGGGTGCCGGGCGCGCTCCGGAAGCACGCGGTCGAGTAGGTTGCAGGCGATCACCACCCGGTCGAATCGCCGCGCCCGCTCGTGCGACCAGTCGATGCCCAGCCGCGGACGCAGTATCGGCGGCAGGTATCCGGCGGTGGTGAGCCGCAGCAGCGCCGCCAGCGGAACCGCCGGGATGTTCCACGCCCGGGCGGGCAGCCGGAAATCCGGATGCGGCGGCATCGGGTGGCGGTCCAGGTCGATCAGCAGGTCAGTGGTGCTGTTGCGTTCCAGCACCGCGGCGACGGTGTGGTCGAAGTAGGTGCCGAACGCGGCCCGGTCCGCCGGGATCACCCGATCCGGGATCCGCAGGACCCGTGCCTGATCGGTCCACTCGGCGTAGAGGGCGTCCTCGGTCGCGGCGTCGAACTCCTGCCCGCGCACCCGCCGCGTGACCGCGCTCGCCCAGTAACCGGTCGCGGCCACCCACAGGTAGGCGTCGGCGTTCAGCGCGTGGTAGCGGCGGCCGCGCGCGTCGACACCCTGGATATCGCGGTGCACCCGCCGCAGCCGCTCCCCTTCGTCGATCGCCGCGCGCGGGCCCTCGAGCCCGCTGAACCGGCGTGCCGAGGCCGCGGTCGAGCGGATCCGGGCCCAGCGGTCGGAGAGGAACTCCGAATGGTCGGCCACTCCCGCCCCGACCACCGGGTGGGCGACCTGCAGCAGCAGCACCGCCCGGCTCGTCAGGGCGGTTTTCCAGTCGATTCCCCGGCGCCGGCTCAGCGAATCCGGGCCCCAGGGCCGCAGCCCGTCCGCCGGCTGCTCCTCGCTCCGCGACACAGATCGGCCCTCCCGCTCAGGACCGGTCCGCGGGAACCGCGAAGGAATCCAGCCCGAAACCACGCAGCGTCCGGACCATCTTCTCGTACTGGAACCGGTTGTAGGCCAGGGGTTGCAGGAGCAGGCGATCGGGCAGATTCCGCCAGGCCCACTGCAGCAGCCGCACATAGACCGCGAACTCGAGGTCGTGGCGGGGCGCCAGTTCGAAACCGGTCAGCTCCTGGACCGCCGGATGCATCGCTTTGGACGAGCACACCTGGATCACATGCCCGACCGCCGGGCGCACCACCAGCCATACCGGGTTCAGCGCACGCCGCGCCACCGGCGGCAGGCCGAGGGTGGGCAGCGGTAACCGGGTCAGGCCCGCGAATTTCTCCACCAGGAACGGATTCGATGCCAGTTCCTCGGTGGCGACGGTGTCGTAGTACTCGCGCGCCTCGGCGAGATCGACGGGCAATTTGCCCGCGGCACTGGGCAATTCCAGATCCGCGAATGCCTCCCGCAGCATCAGGTACGCGGCCGCCTCCTCGTCCGGGCGCAACTCGGTACCGGTGCAGTAGGTGAACGTATCGAGGACCACGAAGATGCCGCTCACCGCGATCCATTTCCACAGGACCGGGTTCAGGGCGCTATATTTGACCTCGCCGAACTCCCCCGACCCGGTACCGCGCACGTCACGGTGACGCAGTTTCAGCCAGTCCGCCTCGGCACGGCGATCGTCGGAATCTCCCCACAGCGCGATCATCGCCGACGCCCCGCTACGCACCCCGCGATCGGCGAAATTGGCGGCGAACCGGCCGGTGCGGTCGACCGCGGCGGCCACCGGCACCAACGCGACCTGGTCGAAGGCCGCGCCGGCGAAAACACCCGCCAGGGCACTTCCGGAATGTTTGCGGAATTCTCGCAGGACCTCGGGCCGGATCCGGGGATCGGCGGACTGTTCGGCGGTGCGCACCGTTGCGTTGATCGCCATATCGTCACCTCGGAGAGTGAGAATGATAGTTTTAACCCCTTTAGTCTATCACCGGGGTGGCGGGGAGGACTACCGTCCGGCAGCCGGACGGGCGGCAGCGGCGGGGTTCGGGACCGGGTGAGCCGGTAGGCTCGGACGAATGGAAACAGCCGCTGCGCCGTGGGCCGAACTGCAGCAGTTGGACCCCAAATCGCGCGGTATCGTGGACGCGGCCCGGGAGTGTTTCGCCGACCACGGCTTCGAGGACACCACCATGGTGCGGATCGCCGAGGTCGCGGGGGTCGGCGTGGCCACGGTGTACCGGCGGTTCGGCACCAAATCGGCCATCGTGCGCTACGCGCTGATGGCCGAATCGCAGCGGGTCTCGACGATCGTCGCCGACGCCATGCACCGCTCGGCCGGTCCGGTGGGCGCGCTGGCGGATATGTTCGCCGCGTTCGTCGGCGAGGCCACCGCGCCCCGGCTGCTCACCCGCAGTCTGCGCGCCTCCGGCGGAGCGGGCCAGCTCACGGCGTTCCTCACCGGTGACGATGCCGTGGCGCAGGGCCGCGATCTGGTCGCCCGGTTCCTCTCCTACTGGCAGGACCGGGGCGAACTCGGCAGTTTCGATCCGGAGGTGGTGGCCGAACTGTTCGTCCGGCTCACCGTCTCGTTCATCGCCAATCCGCGCGGTGTGCTACCGCTCGGCGACGCCGACGCGGCACGCGAATTCGCCCGGCGCTACCTCGCGCCGCTGCTCTATCCGCATCCGGGCGGCGCCTGAGCCCGTCAGCCGGGGATGACGGTGATGGGATCGCGCGGGGTGTCCTGTCGCGGACGGACCGTATAGGCGGCGGATTTCAGTTCGCGCCGCTTCATCTTCCGAACCTGCTGATGATGTTTGCGCGCGTGATAGGCGATCGGGAAATAGGTGAGCCGGTCGGGCAGGATCCGGTAGGCGAAGCGGATCACCGCGTAGGCGCGCTCCAGGCTCCGCTGATCGGCCGCGGACCACTGCACGCCGATCAGATCGCGTAACCGCGGGTCCAGCAGTCCGACGATGGACAGATAGTTGAACCGCAGCATCGGTTTCGCGATCCGCCGCGCGATCGCTCCCGCCGGGGATCCCATGGCGCGGAACTGGTCCAGATCGCCGGTCCGCAGCTGACGGTACTGTTCGCGCACCTCGTCGTCGGCCGACAGCACCTCGGTGACCATATGCTCGTAGTACTCGTCGAATTCGGCACGGGTGCGGGGATATCCCTTCATCGGCACCTGCAGGATCCGGGCCAGGCGGATATTGTCGCGCAGCAGTTCCTCGAGCTCGTCGTCGCCGAATTCCCGGCCCATCAGCAGCGGCCCGGCCTTCGCGGTGGTGACATAGGCGGTCGCGATCACCCACTGGTAGGCGCCCGGATGGAGAGCGCCGATCTGCTTGCCCGCCGCGCTTTTCATGGTGAGCGGCGCATGCAGCGAACGCAGCCGGCGGCCGTCCTGGATCGCCTCGAGCCCGCCGTAGGTCCAGCGCAGCACCGAATCCACCGAACGGATCGCCCGGCCGCCCGGATCGGTCTTGGCCACGGAATAGCGGTCGGTGACCTCCCGGATCACCGGATGCAGGCCCTGCATCGCGAAGGCGGCGCCTTCCATCATGAGATAGGTCCAATGCCCGACCATTTCGGCGGTCAGCGAATCGAGCGGGACGAGTTCGAGCGGCTCGTCCTCGCGGGGGTGGGCGGCCGCGGCGGCACCGGCCGGGGTTTCGCGGGCAGTGGTCATCTGTTTCTCCTCGGGATTCTCCGGTTGTCAGCGGTAGGCGGTCTCGGCGAACCGCAGCGGACCGGCCGCCACGGGCGTCCCGGGCGGCCCGAACGTAGGAACGCGGACCTGGGCCATCACCACTCCTCGCGCTGCGCTCCGCTTCGCCGGGGAGCCACATCGGCGGCATCAGATCTCGCTGATAGTTGATCAGACCCCAGACTATCAATATCTGACTATCCCTCGCCAGGGTTGACCGGATACGATCGATATGGACGCCACCGGAACTCACTCGAGCCGCACTTACCGGACACCGGCGATCCGCTCACCCGGTCCGGTCCACACCGCCGGACGCGGCTCGCCGGGCCCCATCCCGGAGCTTCAGGCAGGTGTGAGCGTCACCGGAACACCGTTGAAGACCGCGTTCCCGGACGGCGCGTCCAGGACCGAATCATCGGTCAGCGCATTGGCATTCACCCCGGCATGTTCGGCCGCGACCCGCTGCGCGCTCCCGGCGTGACCCCAGCCGTGCGGCAGGCTCACCACCCCCGGCATGATCGTGTCGGTGGGCTCCAGCGCCACCGTGAGCGAGCCCGCCGCGGATTTCACGATCGCGTGATCGCGCAGGCCGAACCGGGCGATATCGTCCGGATGGATCTGCAGGGTGCACCGGTTCGTCCCGCTGACCAGCCGCGGCATATTGTGCATCCAGCTGTTGTTGGAGCGCAGATGGCGGCGTCCGATCAGCACCAGATCCGGTGCGGCGGAGTCCAGCCCGGCGCGCAACCGGCCGATATCGGCCAGCAGCAGGGCCGGAGCCAGTTCGACCTTCCCGGAGGCGGTACGCAGCACCTCGGGCAGCCGCGGCCGCAGCGGGCCCAGATCCATACCGTGCGGATTGTCCAGCAGGGTCCGCAGAGTGAGGTCGCCGCCGTTCCACTCCCCGTACGGGCCCAGCCGCAGCATGAGATCCAGCCGCTGCTCGGTGGTGGTGTGTCCGACGAGTTCATGGCGGCGCCCGGACAGACCGGCGCGGTCGAGGGTATCGCCCAGGACGAACTCGTCGAATGCGGCCAGCGGGTCGAAATCCGCGGTCGGATTGTGCGGCTGCCCGCTCACCGCCGCGCCCAGCCGGACATAGACCGCCGCCTCGGACGGCCGGTCGCCCAGCGCGACCAGCGGCGGGGAGTACCGCGCGTAGTTGCGGACGGCGAACTGCAGCAGGGCGAAATCGTAGTGCGGAGACTGCACCGGACGCGGCGGCGGAAGAATGACATCGGCGTGCCGGGTGGTCTCGTTGAGATAGCGGTCCACACTCACCATGAAGTCCAGCCCCGCGAACGCCTCGTCCAGCCGGGCACCGCTGGGCGCGGACAGAACCGGGTTCCCCGCGACCGTGATCAACGCCCGCACCTGCCCCGCGCCCGGTGTGGTGATCTCGTCGACCAGGGTGGCGACGGGCAGTTCACCCATGGCCTCCGGCAGTTCCCGTACCCGGCTGCGCCACCGGCCCGGCCGGAACGGTTTGGTGCGTACGATTCCCCGCGCGGCGGCGGTGGCGAACATGACTCCGCCGGCGCGGTCGAGATTCCCGGTGAGAATATTCAGCACGTCGACCAGCCACTGGGTCAGGGTGCCGAATTCGGCCGTACAGGTACCGATCCGGGCATACACGGCGGCCGTCGGCGCGGCGGCGAGTTCGCGCGCCAGCCGGCGGACCGTATCGGCGGGCACCCCGGTGCGACCGGCCACGATCTCCGGGGTGAACTCCCGGGCGGCGGCGCGCACCTCGTCCAGACCCGCCACCTCGATATCCACCGCGGTCAGATCTTCGTCGAACAGGGTGTGCACGATGCCGAACAGCAGATAGGCATCGGTGCCGGGGCGCACGAACAGGTGTTCGTCGGCGAGGGCCGCGGTCCGGGTGTGACGCGGATCCACCACGACCAGCCGTCCGCCGCGCGCCCGCAACGCCCGCAGCCGGCCCGGGAAATCCGGGGCGGTGCACACCGAACCGTTGGATTCCAGCGGATTGGCGCCCAGGATCAGCAGATAGCCGGTGCGGTCCAGATCGGGCACCGGCACCACCAGCGGGTCGCCGAACAGCAGACCGCAGGCCAGCTGTTTGGGCATCTGGTCGGCGGTACTGGCCGAGTACAGGTTCCTGGTCCCGAGTGCCCGGATCAACGCCGGTGAATAGAGGGTGCCGGCGACGGTATGCGCGTTCGGATTGCCCAGGTAGAGGGCGACCGACTGATTGCCGTACTCCGCTTTGATCGCCGGGATGCGCTCGGCGATCAGATCGAACGCCTCGTCCCAGCCGGCACTGCGCCAGGCGCCGGTGGCCCGGTCCCGGATCAGGGGTTCGGTGAGCCGGTCGGGATCGTCGTCGAGGCTGCCGAAACTCGCCCCTTTCGGGCAGAGGAATCCACCGCTGAACGGGTCCTGTTTATCCCCCCGCACCGCGGTCACCCGGTCCTGCGCGTCCAGCCTGAGCTCCAGGCCGCAGACCGCTTCGCACAGCGGGCAGGTACGCAGCAGATTCCGGGAGGTGACGGACCCGGAAGGGGACGTGGAGGTGGTCATGTCTCCATCATGGCCCGCCCCGGCGGCCCGCGCTCCCGGTTCGGCGGTTTCCGTGGCAGGAAACTGCGGCGACCCGCCCTCAGTCGTGCCGGAGGGCGACGGCCCGCGTGGCGACCCGCGAGAACCCCACGGTCGCGGCCTTCAGGGATGGACGACGGTGGCGGAAACGGCCGATTCCCTGGCGGCTTCCAGGATGCGCAGTCCGGCCAGCGCGTCGTACGGGTCGACCGGCACCGCCGCGCCGTCGAGGATCGCCTCGGCCAGGGCGGTGTAGAACGCGGGATAGTCACCGGGCAGCGTCGGGTGGGGCTCTCCGTCCGGATCCGCGCCCAGGATTCCGTAGGCGCCGGCTTCCACCGTGCCCCAGGGCTTCCCGTCCCCGGGGCGACGCCCGGCGCGCAGTTCCGCCTCCTGCGGATCCAGGCCGTACACCTCGTACCCCGCCTCGTCGCCCAGCACCCGGAAGCGCGGCCCCAGCCGCGGCGCGACAGCGCTGGCCCACAGGTGGGAACGGACGCCGCCGCCGTGGGTGAGGGCGAGGAACATATCGTCCTCGGTGCGCACCCCGGGGCGCCGGGTGTCCAGTTCGCAGTAGACCGCGGTGGGTGGGCCGAAGAGCCGCAACGCCTGATCCACCAGGTGGCTGCCCAGGTCGTAGAGGATGCCGGCGGCGTCGGCGGCCGTACCGGTTTCCCGCCAGCCGGATTTGGGCACCGGCCGCCAGCGTTCGAATCGCGATTCGAAACGCCGCACCAGGCCGAGCGCACCGCTGTCGACCAGTGTCCGCACCGTCCGGAAGTCACCGTCCCAGCGGCGATTGTGGAATACCGTCAGAACCCGCCCCGCGGTCTCCGCGCGCCGGATGAGATCTTCGGCCTCGACCGCGGTGACGGCGAACGGTTTGTCGACCACTACGGCCACCCCCGCCTCCAGCGCCCGCCGGGCCAGCTCGGCGTGGGTGCGATTCGGTGTCGCGACGACCACGACATCGATTCCCGACAGATCGGCGAAGAGGGCGTCGGCATCGGGGACGACGCGCACCCCGGAATACTCCCGGCGGGCCTGCTCGGCGCGCTCCGCCGACCCGGTGACGACCGCCGCGACCCGCATCCGGGGCTCGGCGGCCACCAGCGGTGCGTGGAAGACCGAGCCCGCGAGCCCGTATCCGATGATCGCGACTCCGAGGCTGCTCATGGCCGCGACGTTACCCGCGATCCCGGTGGCTCAGGCGGAGGTGAGAAACGACAGCCGCACCTGCCGGTCCGGGTTGTCGACATTCACATCCACCAGCGCGATGGACTGCCAGGTCCCCAGCGCGGGTTTGCCGCCGAGTACAGGAATGGTGGCATAGGGGGCGATGAGCGCGGGCATCACATGGGACCGGCCGTGACCGCGGGAGCCGTGCGCGTGCCGCCACCGGTCGTCGGCGGGCAGCAGGTCCCGCAGCGCCGCCAGCAGATCGTCGTCGCTGTAGGCGCCCAGCTCCAGGACCGCGACACCGGCCGTGGCGTGCGGGACGAAGATGTGCAGGAGTCCGTCGCCACCGGCGGCGGCCGTGAAATCCGCGCATTCGGGGGTGATGTCGCGGACCACTTCGGTCCGTCCGGTGTGCACCGCGAGAAGTGTGCTGCGCATGTACGGGAGCCTACGCGGGCCGGGCCCGGCGGCGCCGCGCCAGACCGGACAGCACCGCCGAACAACTCGCGTCCAGTTTGCGCGTGGCGAATTCGTCGCTGCGGGTCGGACCGCGGTTGACGATGACGACGGTACCGCCGGCACGGGCCACGCGGTGCACGAACCGGCGGCCCGAGAGAACGGCCAGACTCGATCCCGCCACCAGGATCACCTCGGACTCGTCCACCCACGCCGCCGCGGCCGCGACCCGGTCGGGTGGGACGCTCTCGCCGAAATAGACGATATCCGGCTTCCACATTCCGCCGCAGCGCAGGCAGTCGACCATCCGGAAGGCGGCGGTGTCCTCCACCACCGCGTCCGCGTCGGGCGCCACTTCGAGCCCGGTCACCGACGCGACGGCGAAACCCGGGTTGGCCCGGTCCAGCTGTTCGGCGAGTGCCATCCGGGATATCCGCGCACCACAGGACAGGCAGCGCACCTGGGCGTAGCTGCCGTGCAGGTCGATGACCCGGCGGCTTCCCGCCTTCGTATGCAGCAGATCGACGTTCTGGGTGATCACCCCGGTGACCACCCCGAGACGTTCCAGCTCGGCCAGCGCCCGATGCCCGGCGTTCGGCCGGGCCGCGTCCATATGGCGCCAGCCCACATGGTTGCGGGCCCAATACCGCTGCCGGAATACGGGATCGCCGACGAACTGCTGATAGGTCATCGGAGTGCGCGGGGGCGAATCCGGGCCGCGGTAGTCGGGGATACCGCTGTCGGTGCTGATACCCGCCCCGGTGAGTACGACCGTCCGCCGGTCACCGATCAGCTCGGCCAGCTCGTCGAGCCGGTCGTCGAGCGGAGAACGGGAGTCGGGCGGGAGGGCCGTAGCGGGCATATCCCGAGCGTACGTGGCGCCCGGGCGCGGGGATCAGGTCTGGACGCCGGCCAGCTTGCCCGCCTCGGCGTCCAGGCCGAGCATCGCCAGCAGGTGGCGGCAATCGGCGGCGTCGGTGGCGTGCCCGGCCACGATCCGCGCCGCGACGGCGCTGCGACGCGCGGCCTCGGCACGTTCCGCGCTGCGGATCTCGGCGAATTCGGCCAGGTCGGCCTCGGGTAGATCGTGTTCGACAGGGGTGCTGCGGCTGGATGTGCCAGGCATGGGTCTCCTTCGAGTTGCTCGAAGCCTACGCCGACGGCCGCCGCCGCACAGTGCGAACGGAAAGACCGCGGCGGGCAGGACGACACGACCGCCGCGCGCCGGGCGGAACCGGCGGCGGCGGGCACGGGAATGTCCTCTTCCGTCCGCTCTTCTCGCGCGGTACCGTGCGGCTGTTATCCGGCGGCGCGTTTCGTCCGCGCCGGGGCACGCCGGTGCCGATCGATAGCCGGATCCGTTCGTCGCGTTGCCCGGTGGAGCCGCTCCCCGCATCCGGCCCACTGTCGCTCGATGATCCGCGGGGTGAGTGTCACATCTGCGTCTATGTCAATATTGCGGCCCTTGTTTTTTACGACACATCTCCTCTAAATTCTCTTCCTGCAGGTTCGCCATTTCTGGAATGCCCGCGTTCCGCAACCGCGGCCCCCGGGCTTCCTCCAGCGAGGAGGTTCTCTGGTGGAGATAGACCACTTCAGCTACGGGTGGCTCACCCCGGCGGTGGCCTACGTGATGTCGTTCACCGGCTCGTTGCTGGGTCTACGGTGTATGAGCCGGGTGCGCAGCGGTTCCCCGTTCGACGGATGGCTCATCGCCGCCTCGGTCGCCATCGGCGGCACCGGTATCTGGGTCATGCATTTCATCGCGATGCTCGGCTTCCGGATCAACGGCGCGGCCATCCGCTACGACGTGCCGATCACCCTGGTCAGTGCTGTGATCGCCATGCTCGTCGTCTGGCTCGGCCTCTGCCTCGCCCAGCAACGGTCGCTCGGCAACCGCGGCCTGCTCATAGGCGGCGTCGTCACCGGACTGGGCGTCGGCGCCATGCACTACGCCGGAATGTACGCCATGAAAACCGATGTGGAGATCGGCTACGACTGGCCCACGGTGGCCCTGTCGATGGTGATCGCGGTACTCGCCGCGACCGCCGCGCTCTGGTTCACCCTTAATGTACGGAGCACGCTGTCCACCGTCGGCGCCGCACTGGTCATGGGTGTGGCCGTCGCCGGTATGCACTACACGGGTATGTACGCCATGCATATCGGCACCCATCACGCGACGCCGCCGACCGGTGCGGGAGCCGCCCAGCTGCTCACACCGCTGATCGTCAGCGTCAGCCTGGTGACCGTGGGGATGCTCTTCCACCTCGGGCTCACCGAGGTCAACGGCGGGGCGACGCCGCTGAACCGCCGGCCCGCCACCGATACCTACTGGCCGACCCGCGACTGACCCTCGACTCGGCCGACGCGTTTGCGTCACGTGACACGATCGCGCCGCCGCGGTGGAACGGACGCGGCGGTGCGGCGGATGCGCCCGCCGCCCACCCCGATAGGCTCTCCGGGTGCGGCAGCGGATCATCATGGACGTCGATACCGGGGTGGACGATTCTCTCGCCCTGCTGTATCTGCTGGCCAGCCCCGATGCGGAGATCGCCGGAATCGCGTCCACCGCCGGTAATGTCCCCGCCGCCCAGGTCGCGATCAACAATCTCGCCTGGCTCGAACTGGCCGGCGCCCCGGAGATCGAGGTCGCGCTGGGAGCCGCCGATCCACTCGAGATCCCGCTGCGCACCACCGAGGACACCCACGGCCCGCAGGGGGTGGGATACGCCGAACTCCCCGCCCCCTCGCGGCGCATCTCGTCGCGCCCGGCCGACCAACTGTGGGCCGATCTCGCCCGCCGGTATCCCGGCGAACTCATCGGCCTGTGCACCGGTCCGCTCACCAATCTCGCACTCGCCCTGCGCATCGAACCGGAGCTGCCACGGCTGCTGCGACGCCTCGTGATCATGGGTGGCGCGTTCAACCATCCCGGGAACACCACCCCGACCAACGAGTGGAATATCCACGTCGACCCGGAGGCCGCGAAAATCGTCTTCGACGCCTTCGCCGCGGCCCCACCGGACCGACGGCCGCTGATCTGCGCTCTCGATATCACCGAGACCATCGAGATGCGGCCGGTCCATCTGGCCCGGCTGGCCGAACGGGCCGCCAGCCTGCCCGTCGAGACGGTCTCCCCCAGCGACCCGCCCGGGGCGCGCTCGGTGACGAGCAATCCCGTCATCCGCCACCTCACCGACGCCGTACGCTTCTATTTCGATTTCCACCAGAGCTACGACCTGGGTTATCTGGCCCATATGCACGATCCGTTCGCCGCCGCCGTCGCGCTGGACCCCACGCTGGCGCGCACCCGACCGGCCACGGTCGACGTCGAACTCACCGGCACCCTCACCCGGGCCACCACGGTGGCCGACTGGGCGGGTATGTGGGGGCGGCCGCCGAACGCCGATATCGTCGTCGGTACCGATCCGGCGCGTTTCTTCGACCGCATGATCGGCCGGATCGGAGATTTCGCGCGGGAGCGCTTTCCGGCCGAAACCGGCACCGAGCAGCGGTGAACGCGGTGTCGCCCAGCCGTTCCGAGAGGAGTTCCACGTTGCCTACCGCCTCCGCGTTACCCGAGGTCGCCGCCGACGAGGCCTATCTGGCGGAGTTCAGGCAGCGCCTGGGCCTGCCCGGACTCATCGACGTCCACACCCATTTCATGCCGCATCAGGTGCTGCGCAAGGTGTGGGCCTACTTCGACGATGTCGGGCCGTTGACCGGCCGGCCCTGGCCGATCACCTACCGTGCCGAGGAATCGGTGCGCCTGGAAACGCTGCGGCGGTTCGGCGTGCGCGCGTTCACCGCCCTGGTCTACCCGCATCGGCCGGATATGGCGGCCTGGCTCAACGAGTGGACCGCGGAGTTCGCCGCAGAGGTGCCCGAATGCCTGCATACCGCGACCTTCTACCCCGAACCCGCCGCGGCCGGGTACGTCCGGACCGCCCTGGAGCGGGGCGCCCAGGTGTTCAAGGCGCATATCCAGGTCGGCGCCTACGATCCGCGCGACCCGCTGCTGGACCCGGTCTGGGGCATGCTGTCCGACGCCGGAGTGCCGACGGTGATCCACTGTGGTTCCGGTCCGGCACCGGGCGCCTTCACCGGACCCGGACCGGTGGCCGAGGTACTCGCCCGCCATCCCCGGTTACCCCTGATCGTGGCCCATATGGGGATGCCGGAATATACGGAGTTCCTCGATCTCGCCGACCGCTTCTCCGGGGTCGCCCTCGATACCACCATGGCGTTCACCGATTTCGCGGAGGCCGATATCCCCTTCCCGGTCGCCGATAGGCAACGCCTGGCCGACGTCGGCGACCGGATCATGTTCGGCAGCGATTTCCCGAACATCCCCTATCCGTACCGGCATGCCTTCCAGGCCCTGGAACGCCTCGAGCTCGGCGACGACTGGCTGCGCCGGGTCTGCTACCGCAATGCCGCCGAACGATTCGGGGCGGCCTGACTCACGGCCGGGACTCCGGTGCCGCCTCCTCGGGAACGGCGCGTTCCCGCGGCGATCCGACTCCCGCCCAGCGGGCGAGCGCCGCACGGCACGCGGCGATCTCGCCCGGGCCGGGGGCGTTCTCCGTGGCCCATACCACCCGGCCGTCCGGCCGCAGCAGGACAGCGGTGGCCGCGGTGTCCTCGGTGCGGGCGCGGATCACCGCGATCCGGTCCGGTAGCCCGGTGAGCGTTTCCGCCCAGGCCCCGGCGGCACCGAGGTCCAGCAGCAGCGGACGACCGTCCCGGATCAGTTCGGCCAGCCGCGCGGTGCCGTCCTCGGTGCGGAGTATCAGATCCGGGGCGGCGAACCCGACGAGCGGATGCGGATCGGCGACGCCCATGTCGTAGCGCACATCCGTCCCGGCGATCAACGCCGCGATCCGGGCGACCGCGAATTCGTCGGTGAGCAATTCACCGAATACCGCGCGCAGCGCGGTGATATCTTCTCCGGGCGCGAGCAGCGCCGTCTGGGCTCGCGCGGCCAGTTCCGTCCGCGTGGCCACCAGCCGGCGTTCCCGGTCGTAGCTGTCGAGCAGGTCCGGTGGCGCCCATCCGTGCAGTTGCGCGGCGAGCCGCCAGGCCAGCTCCACCGCGTCCGGTAGCCCCACGTTCAGTCCCGGCCCGCCACCGCCGGTGTACACATGCGCGGCATCGCCGGCCAGGAAGACCGGCCCGTCGCGGAATCGTTCGGCGACCCGGGTATGGCCGCCGCGCAGCCGTCGCAGCAGATGAGGACCGGGCCCCTCGGGCGGACCCAGGGCAATCTCGGTGCCGAGGACCCGCGCGATACTGGCCTCCATCTCGCCCAGCGTCATCGGATGATCGGCCGGCGGCTCATCCCATTCGACGGTGGCCAGCATCGGCGGCCGCCCGGGAAACGGAGCATAGGTGAAGCCGCCGCGTTCGGTGCGCAACGGCAGGAAGGGCAGGACCGGCTCGATACCGGGCACCCGCAACGCGCCGGAAACGGGGTCCACCCGGTCCGGGGGAATGGACGCGTGCACGGTCCGCGCGGTCGTCCGGTCGTAGCCGATACCCGGAAACCCGATACCGCGCTGCTTGCGGACAATACTGTGGGCGCCGTCGGCCCCGACCAGGTAGCGGGCGGGCAACCGGGCCGGACCGTCCGGGCCCGAGACCGCCACCTCCACCCCACCGCCCACGATGTCGACACCCACGACCGCACAGCCGCGCCGGATGTCGATCCCCAGCTCCGCGGCGAGCCCCGAGAGCGCGGCGACCATCTGCGGCTGCGGGATCGGGAGTGTGTACACCGGGCCGTCGTCGAGCAGGCTCAGGTCCAGGGCCAGACCACCGAACATGAAATAGCGGTCGTTGGGGCGGGGCGGGCCGGGAGTTCCGCTGAACAGCTCGTACAGACCGCGGCGGTCCATCAGCGGGACCACATGTCCCACCAGTCCGTTGGCCCGCGGCTCGGTATCCGGGCCGGGGTTGCGTTCGAGGACCAGCGGGCGGATTCCGGCCCGGCCGAGTTCGCAGGCCAGGAGCAGGCCCACCGGACCGGCTCCGGCGATGATCACGTCGTACGGCATCTCAGCTCCCGGCGGTCGGTTCGGGCAGCCCGGCGGCCACCTCGTTCAGGGCGGCGCGGAGCACGGACGCGATCGACTCCGGTGACCGGGTGCGCACCGAATGTTCGGTGGCCACAGCGCAGGCCGCACCGACCACCGCGGCCATCAGCTTCGGATACATATCCCGGTCCGGATCGGCGCCGATCCGGGCGGCGACGGCGGCGGCCAGGTCACGCTGCGCGAGCGCGTCGGCCTCCAGCACCGCACCGCGCACGGCGGGTTCGGCCAGGATCTCGCCGATCCGCTCGGCCCACCGGCTCCCCTCCGGCTCGCTCGTCTCCGGATCGCCGTGTCCGAGACCGAATCCGTCCAGCACGGCCGTGGTGATCGCGGTCCACAGCGGTTCGCCGGCGGGACGGGCGGCCAGCCGGCGGCCGATCTCGTGCATCCGGTCCAGATGCCGCGAGGCCACCGCCTCGGCCTTGCTGCCGAAATAGTTGCGGAAGGTGCGGTCGGAGACCCCGACCACGGCGGCGACGTCCTCGACGGTGACCGCGTCCCAGCCCTTGTCGACCGACAACCGGATGGTGGCCAGACTCAGCGCGAGGCGGGTCTCCCGTTTCTTGCGTTCCCGTAAACCGGGTTCGGCATCGTCCATACCGACCAGCGTACGCACTTCTTTCCGCTTTGGAAATATTTCCCCTGCGGAAAGTTTTTCAGCTGTCGAACGCCCTCAGCAGCTTCTCGGCCGCCAGCGCCGCGGTCAGGGTGCCGTGCCGGACCTCGCGTTCCACCGCACCGCGCAGGGCCTTCACGTCCGGGTTGTCCGCGAGCCGGCGCAGCAACTGGTCGTGCACCATGGTCCAGGTCCAATCGACCTGCTGGCGGCGGCGTTTCTCGGCGAACTCCCCCGCCTCGGTGAGTACCCGGCGGTGGTCCAGCACGGTCTGCCAGAACTGCTCCAGCCCGGTGCCCTCCAGACCACTCATGGTGAGCACCGGCGGCCGCCACAGGGCGTCGTGCGGATGGATCAACCGCAGGGCACCGGTGAGCTCCCGCGCCGCGCTCTTGGCCTCGATCTCGTGTTTACCGTCGGCCTTGTTCACCGCGACCAGATCGGCCAGTTCCAGGACACCCTTCTTGATGCCCTGCAACTGATCGCCGGTCCGGGCCAGGGTGAGGAAGCAGAACACGTCCACCATATTCGCCACCGTCACCTCGGACTGGCCGACGCCGACGGTCTCCACCAGGATCACGTCGTAGCCCGCCGCCTCGAGCAGCACGATGGTCTCGCGGGTCGCCTTGGCGACTCCGCCGAGAGTGCCGGCGGTCGGCGACGGCCGGATGAACGCGTCCTCCTGCACCGACAGCCGCGCCATCCGGGTCTTGTCGCCCAGGATCGACCCCCCGGTACGCGTCGAGGACGGATCGACCGCCAGTACCGCGATCCGGTGCCCCTCCCCGATCAGGTGCATTCCCAGGGCGTCGATGAAGGTCGATTTCCCGACTCCCGGCACACCGGTGATCCCGACCCGGTTCGACAGCGCCGCACCGGTTTCCGGAGTCAGCCGCAACAACAGCTGCTGAGCTTGTTCACGGTGGTCGGACCGGGTGGATTCGACCAGGGTGATCGCCCGTGCCAGGGCGGCCCGCTCACCGGAGCGGACCGCCTGCGCGAGCGCGTCGACATCGATCGTGCGCGCACTCATCCCTGGGCTTGCGCCTCCGATTCGCCGGCGCCGAGTTCGTGGCCCAGCGCGGCACCGAGCTTGCGCAGCAGGTCGATCGCGGCATCCGCGATCACGGTGCCGGGCGGGAAGATCGCCGCGGCGCCGGCCTCGTACAGCTCGTCGAAATCACCGGGCGGGATGACTCCGCCGACGATGACCATGATGTCGGGCCGGCCGACATCGGCCAGCGCCTGCCGCAGCGCGGGCACCAGCGTGAGATGGCCCGCGGCCAGCGAGGACACCCCGACGACGTGCACATCGTTGTCCGCCGCCTGCCGCGCCACCTCGTCGGGGGTCTGGAACAGCGGGCCCACGTCCACGTCGAATCCGAGATCGGCGAAGGCGGTGGCGATCACCTTCTGGCCGCGGTCGTGGCCGTCCTGGCCCATCTTCGCGACCAGGATGCGGGGACGCCGCCCCTCGGCCTCGGCGAACTCCTCCACCAGCTCCCCGGCGGTGGTGATGTTGGTGACCTTGCCGGCCTCGTCGCGATACACACCGGACAGGGTACGGATCTCGGCCTGATGGCGGCCGTAGACCTTCTCCAGGGCGTCGGAGATCTCCCCGACGGTGGCCTTCGCGCGCGCGGCGTCGATGGCCAGGGCGAGCAGGTTGTTCTCCATCCCGCCCTCGGACGAGGCCGCGGCCCGGCTCAATTCGGCCAGCGCGCGGTCCACCGCGTCCTGGTCGCGATCGGCCCGCAACTGCCGCAGCTTCTCGATCTGCTCGGCCCGCACCCGCGAGTTCTCGACCTTGAGGACCTCGACCTCGTGGTCCTCGACCGCCTGGTACTTGTTGACGCCGATCACCGGCTGCTGGCCGGTATCGATACGCGCCTGGGTACGGGCGGCGGCCTCCTCGATACGCAGCTTGGGAATACCCTCGCCGATGGCCTGCGCCATCCCGCCGTGCGCCTCGACCTCGGCGATATGGGCGCGGGCGCGGTCGGCCAGCTGATGGGTCAGCCATTCGACGTAATACGAACCGCCCCACGGGTCGACCGGCCGGGTGGTGTTGGACTCCTGCTGGATCAGCAGCTGGGTGTTACGCGCGATACGGGCCGAGAAATCGGTCGGCAGCGCGAGCGCCTCGTCCAGGGCGTTGGTATGCAGCGACTGGGTATGCCCCTGGGTCGCGGCCATCGCCTCGATACAGGTGCGGGCCACATTGTTGTAGGCGTCCTGCGCGGTCAGCGACCAGCCCGAGGTCTGCGAATGGGTCCGCAGCGACAGTGATTTCGGGTTCTTCGGATCGAATTTCGCGACCAGTTCGCTCCACAGCAGCCGGCCGGCCCGCAGTTTGGCGACCTCCATGAAGAAGTTCATGCCGATGGCCCAGAAGAACGAGAGCCGCGGTGCGAACTTGTCGATCTCCATACCGGCGTCGATACCGGCCCGCAGGTACTCCACGCCGTCGGCGAGGGTGTAGGCGAGTTCCAGATCGGCGGTCGCTCCCGCTTCCTGGATGTGATAGCCGGAGATGGAGATCGAGTTGAACTTCGGCATCTTCGCGCTGGTGTAGCCGAAGATATCGGAGATGATCCGCATCGAGGGCTTCGGCGGATAGATGTAGGTGTTGCGGACCATGAACTCTTTCAGAATATCGTTCTGAATCGTTCCGGCCAGCTGCTCGGGCGTCACACCCTGCTCTTCCGCCGCCACCACGTACAGCGCCAGGATCGGCAGCACCGCGCCGTTCATGGTCATCGAGACACTGACCTGATCCAGCGGGATCTGATCGAAGAGCTGGCGCATGTCCAGGATGGAATCGATGGCGACACCGGCCATGCCGACATCACCCTGTACACGCGGGTGATCGGAATCGTAGCCGCGGTGGGTGGCCAGGTCGAAGGCCACCGACAGACCCTTCTGACCGGACTGCAGGTTGCGCCGGTAGAAGGCATTGGAATCGGCCGCCGTGGAGAAGCCCGCGTACTGGCGGATGGTCCACGGCTGATTCACATACATCGTCGGGTACGGGCCGCGTACGAACGGCGCGACACCGGGCACGCTGTCGAGCGGGAATCCGGCCTCGGCGACCGCGTCACGATCGTTCTTGGTGAACACCGGTGGCACGTCGATGCCCTCGGGCGTCGACCACACCAGCTGCTCGGGGGTGTAGTTGTTGGCCGCCGCCGACGCCTGCACGAAGGCGTCGCGCGCGGAATCGCCGGCCGGTTCGGGGGTGAAACCCGGTTCGGTGAGCGGTATCTCGGCGAAACTGCCGATCACCTGCTCGATTCGCTGTGTCGTCATCAGGCTCCCACCTTCTCCAGCAGGGCGGTCAGGGCGGCGACCGCGTCGATGCGGGCCGCCAGGAACCCGTCGGGGCGCCGGGCCTCGTCGATACCGGCCAGCACCTTCTGCGGACCGGCCAGCAGGACGGTCTCCACGCCCGCGCCCCGCAGTTGCTCCACCGCCGCCGCGGCGTCGGTGCGGTACCGGGCGTCGGTACCGCACAGCACCGCGATGGTCGCGCCGGAATCCTCGGCCGCCGCGGCGATCTCGTCGCCGGCGAGAGGACCGGGGTTGACCGATTCGATACCGCCGGACGCGAGCAGGTTGGCGATGAAGGTGACGCGCACATTGTGCTCGGCGACGGTGCCCAGCGGCACCAGCAGCGCCCGCGGGCGCGCACCGTGGGCCGCCAGGTAGGCATCCGAACGGTCACGCAGACTGTCGAACGCCGCCCCGTAGCGCTGTCCGGGGCCGGCCGCGCGGGCCGCCTCCGACAGCGGCTTCTCCGCCAGGTTCGGGAATTCGTTCACCCCGGTCACCGCGGTGCGCCGATGCGCGATATCGGCTTCCCGGCGGGTGCGGGTCGCCCCGATCTCCGAGGCGAGCAGGCCGGAGTCCAGCGCGGCGCGGTAACCACCCGCGGCCTCGATCTCCTGCATGAACGTCCAGGCCGCGGTGGCGAGATCGTCGGTGAACCGTTCGACATACCAGGAGCCCGCGCCGGGATCCTGCACATGACCGAGATGGGATTCCTCGAGCAGCAGCAACTGGGTGTTGCGTGCCATCCGCTGCGCGAACGCCGCGGAGACGCCGAGCTCACCGGCCGGCAACGCCGAATCGAACGGGAGCACCGTGACGGTATCGGCGCCGCCCACCCCGGCGCCGAAGGCGGCCAGCGTGGTACGCAGCAGGTTCACCCACGGATCGCGGCGGCTCATCATGGCCGCGGAGGTCACCGCGTGCTGCGGCGCGGCACCGTCCGACGGGGCGCCGAGGGCGTGCGCCACCCGGGCCCACAGCCGGCGCGCGGCGCGAAACTTGGCCAGTGTCGCGAACTGGTCGTCGGTGGCGGCGAACCGGAATTCCAGCTGGCGCAGCGCTTCGGGCACCGGCAGCCGGGCGGACAGCAGCCGCAGGTACTCGAGACCGGCGGCGACCGCCGCGCCCACCTCCTGCGCGTCGGACGCGCCCGCGTCATGGAAGACGGTGCCGTCCACGGTGATCGCGCGCAGGGTCTCGGTACGTGACGCGAGCCGCGCGGCCAGGTCGACGGTGTCGTCGACATCGAGGTCCCCGGCTCCGGAGAACGCGGAGGTCAGCGGCGCGGCACCGAAGGCGACCCGGATCTCGCTCCGCTCGGGGACCCGGTACCCGTCGAGGACGGCGAGTACCGCATCCGCGGCCTCGGCGGTCGCCGCGCCGGCCCGCAGGCTCAGCGGCGCGAGTTCGAAGAGCAGACCGTTCAGCGCGGTCGCGAGACCCTCGACCGGCAACCCCTCGGCGCCCACTGTCAACTCCACGGCGCTCAGGCCGTTTTCCAGCCCGCTCAGGATCTCCCGATTCGCGGCGGCGGGCTCCCCGGCCCGGATCCGAGCGCTCACATACCACCCGCGATGGACGTCGCGGGTGCCGTCGCCGCCCCGGATGAACGGATAGGCGCCGGGCAGCGGCTGCTCGGGCAGTTCGTCACGGTGGGTGTAGAGCGGCGCGATATCCAGTCCGTCGTAGGTGGACTGATTCAGCAGCTTTTCGGGTTCGTCACCGAGTTCGGCCGCGTCGACCTTGCGGGCCTTGGCCAACACTCCCGCCACACCTTTGCGCCAGGCGGGATAATCGGGCACCGCGGACGAGGACGGATCGGCTCCGGCCGCGGGCTCTGCAGCAATCGGCATACCCTGTTCCCTCTAGTTCGTTCCAGTACAAGCGCACCACCTGCGTGCGCGGGTACCTTGGCATCCGCCCAGCTCAGCGAATACTTTGGTTAACGGGCATTCAGCCCGCTCCTCCGATGCTAGCGGGATGCCGCACCGCGACTCCGCGTGACCACCGTTACCAGCGAGTAACCTGGCCTACCGCGGACCCGGCCGGACCCGGGTGCAGACGGCATACTCCGTCCGCACCACCTCACCGGCATCGCACCGACCGCAGGCTCCGGGGCGGCGACCGATACCCTCTCCCGGTGTCTCGTATGCTCCGCGATCGGCGGCTGATCCTCGTACTGTGCTGCGTGGCCGTCGTCTGCGCGGCGGCATTGCTGACCCCGCTGCCCAGCCCACGCCTGATCCAGGAGTGGGCCGATGGAGCCGGGCCCTACTTCCCGGTGCTGTTCTTCCTGGCGCACACCCTGATCACCATCGCCCCCGTCCCCCGGACCGTGTTCACCGTCGCCTCGGGCCTGCTGTTCGGTCCCGTGGTGGGCCTGGCGGTCGCTGTCACCGCCTCGACACTCAGCGCGGCGGCGGCGTTTCTCCTGGTCCGCGCCGCGGGACAGGAAAGGATCGCGCCCTACCTGGCCCATCCGACCGTCCGGATCGTCGACGAACGGCTGCGCCGGCGCGGCTGGCTGGCGGTGGGGGCGCTGCGGCTGATCGCCTTCGCGCCGTTCTCGGTGGTGAACTATTCGTGCGCACTGTCCTCGATCCGGTTCTGGCCCTATCTCGGCGCCACCGTGGTCGGCATCCTGCCGGGCACGGCCGCGACCGTGGTCCTGGCCGACGCGCTGACCGGCGGCACCCACCCCGCCATGGTCGCGGTATCGATCGTCTGTATCGCCGGTGGAATGCTCGGCCTGCTGATCGACCAGCGCTGGAAGCCGGTCGAACCCGTTCCGGTGGTATCGGCGTCCCGCGACTGAACACCACCCTCCACACGCGACACCGCGACATCCCGTAGCTGACCGATAGCCGGAGTTGTTGCGGTTACCATTCGGATGAATCTGAATGCCGTGCGCACTGGCGTTATCGGGATCACCCGGCGACGCCGACCGATAACTGAGGGGTAGTCACCCATGCGGATCGCGGTACGGACCTTGTGCACCTGCTGGGCAGTCCTCGCCGTGATCGCGCTCACCGGCGGCACTGCCCCCGCACAACCGCCGGAGAACTCCGCCGTACCGGGCGGGACGACCGAATTCCGGGCCCGGGACCTCGGTCTGGGCGATCCGATCACCCTGCGCGGCGACGACGACCAGGTGGACCTCGCCATACCGGTTCCTCCAGGGATGACACCGGCCGACCTGACGATGACCGTGGACCTGCCCGCCGACCTGGAACGCGGGGCGGTCGATGTGGAATCCCGGGACCGCTTCATCGGGCACGCCGACCTGCCCGCCGGGCCCGCGACCCGGGTACCGGTCACCATTCCGCTCGACGAGGCCGCCGTCGACGAACAGGCCACGACGGTCACCCTGCATGTGAACCTGTTCCCGGCGCTGGGTCGCTGCCCCGACGACTGGTTCGATCACGGCGCCGTGCTCCGCGATATCCGGGTCTCCTACACCGGCGCGCCGCGGGCTCCGACGGTGATCGCGGATTTCCTGCCCCCGATCCTGCGGGAACTACGCGTCTACGTCCCGGAGACGCCGTCGGACCCGGAGTCCACGGCGGCGCTGTCGCTGTCCACCGCGATCGTCGCGTATTACGGCAGCCAACCGGTCCGGGTGAGCCTGCGCCGCCTCGCGCCCGACGGCGCCGTCACCGAACCGGACGACGATTTCACCCGGTCCATCGCCATCCGGGAAGGCGGGGACGCCGCCGCCACGCTGACCCCGGCCACCGGACCACCGGCCATGCTCGTCACCGGAAGCGGTGACGCCCTCATGAATCAGATCCGGCTGATCACCAGCGGGGTATCCGAATTCGCCGTGGCCGGCAGCGCGGTGGCGGGTTCCCTGGACCAACCGCCGATTCTGGCCCCCGACACGACCACACTCGGGCAGCTCGGGGTCGGCGAACTCCAGGCCAGTTCGCACGCCCAGGTCAGCGTCCGGTTCGGCATCGATCAGTCCCGGCTCGGCCGGCCCTCGGGCGATATCCGCGTCAAACTCCAGGGTCATTACACGCCGCTGCCGCCCAGCCAGGCCGGTCAGCTCGTGGTGACCGCCGGCGACCGGGAACTCACCAACTGGGCCGCCGAGCCGTCCGGGCAGATCGACCGCTGGATCGATATCCCCGACGAGGTCCTGCAACGCGACACCCCGGTGAAGGTCACCCTGCGCACCACCGGCGATACCGGCCGCTGCGGTACCGATCAGCCACTGACGCTGACGATCCTGCCCGGTAGCGAGGTCACCAGCGAACCCGCCCCGGGCGGGCCCCCCGACGGGTTCCAGGCGTTGCCCGCGGCGCTGCTGCCGGGCTTCGATATCGCGGCCACCACCGGCGATTTCGACGATCTGAGCCGAGCGGTCGAGATCACGAGCGGCCTGCAGTCACTCACCTCCGCCCGGCTCGACCCGCGATGGGTCGCGATGCCGGACGCCGTGGCGTCGAACCGGCCGGCCGTGCTCATCGCCGCCGACGGCCGGGCGGTGGACGGTATCGCACCGCCGCTGAGCAAAACCGACGATACGCGCCTGCAGGTCACCGACCGGGCCGGGACGACCACCGCGCTGCGACTCTCCCCCGACCTGCGTTTCGCGTCCCTGCAGAGTTACTACGACGGTGCGCGGCAACTCCTCGTCGCCACCAGCAATGCCGGTCCCAGCGAGCTCGGCCGCACCCTCGACTGGGTATCGGACCGGCCGGAAGGCTGGTATTCCCTGTCCGGCGACATCCTTTTCACGGCCGTGGACCGGGAGCCCGTCGACTATTCGCTCGCCGAGACCACGCCGGCGCCCTCCGACTCCGCGGCCTCGATCACGTCCACGATGCGCGTCCTGCTGATCGTGGCCGGGGTGCTCCTGGTCCTCGGCCTGATCGTGGTGCTGTGGTTCGCCGCGCGCGGCCTCGGCCGAGCGAACCGACGCTGACCGTGACGGGGCGCGCCACAACCGGCCGGGCCGGCGGCCTCGTGGTCCGCTGGACGATCCTGGCGGTGCTGACCGTCCTCGCGTTCCGGCGCACACTCGTCGATATCTGGGTCGGCGCGAGCCACGGCACCAGCATCGGCTATCTGCTGGTTCTCGCGATCTCGGCACTGGGCCTGGTGCTCGGCGTCCGGCGCCGCGGTCGGCCGGTACTACCCATCCACGATCGTGAAACCGATGTGATCGTCGGCGTCATCGGCCTGCTCATCGCGCTGGCCGTCCAGCGTCTGCTGCTTCCCCGCTACGCCCCGTTCTACGAACTGTTCCACTACGACGTTCTCGCCCTGGTCCTGTTCGTGCTCTCGGGCTCGGTCCTGCTGTTCGGCCTGCGCGCCACGACGCGCTACTGGGCGGTCTGGGTGCTGCTGCTGGTGGTGAACCCGGTCTTCTACCGGCTGGCCGCGATCGCGCTGGGCGGCGGCCGGTTCGCCTACACGTTCGTACTCATCGTGACCACGGCCTGTTGCCTGTCCTACGGCTTCCTGCGCGGCCGCGGCCGGGTTCTGGGGGTCGCCGCACTCGCGATCGCCGTCGACAGCGCCGTATTCGCGCTGGTGACGTTCTGGTTCTCCGATATCCGGATCTCCGTGGTGCTAGGCGGGGTCCTGCCGGTGACCGCCGTGGTGGTCGGCGCCTGCGCCCTGGTCCTGCGCGAACCCCTGATACCGCCGGCCGGGGGTCCGCGGGTCGATATCCCGACCGAGCGCCCGTGGTATTCGGTCGCGGCGCTGGCCGCGGTCGCGGTGGTGCTCACCCTGACCCCGCTACCGAAACCGGAAGGCGAGAACGTCGCGGCCGGACCGCCCTATCAGGGCGAGACCGGGCTGGTGGTGCCACCGGGCTGGCGGGAGACCGGCCTGCAGAAGATGGACTGGCCCGCGCACTACTTCAGCAGCGACTCCACGTTCCTGCGCCAGACCATCCGCACCCTGCGGCCGAATCCGGAATGGGACGCCATCGGCCGCAACCGCACCGCCCAGATCGATCTGCTGACCGTGCGCTACGGCGCCGCTCTCGATATCACCCCGACCCTGCTCAGCTACGATCTGCGCCACTCCCGGATCAGCAATCCGCCGCGATCTGTCCCGATCGGCCGCGGGATCACCGCGGCCATGTATTCCGTTGTCGACGAACAGATCCACCTGACCTGGAACTACCTCACGTTCGTCTGGCGCCGCGATTCCGCGCATGTCCAGCGCGTCACGGTGATGACCGTCGACAACCACGAACCCGACGCCTACTTCCTGCCGCCCCAGCCGACCCTCGCCGGTTTCACCTCGGGCACGATCGCGCTGCTCGCCCGCGGAGTCAGCGCTCTGACCGACGCCGATCCGGAGTTCAAGGACGCCGATCTGCTCACCACCCTGGCCCGCGATCTCGTGGAGGTGCAACCGTGGTGAACGACGATCCGGGCACACCGCGCGAGCGGGTCGACGCCGCCCTGCACGACGCCGTACACGGACTCCGCGAGCGGCACCCGGAAGCCTCGGCGGCGACGGTGGTGGTCGCCTGGCAACGCTGGACCCTCCTCGCGCTACTCGCTCTGTTCGTGGCAGGCGCCGTCTTCGCCCGCGTCGGCACCCTGATCACATTGACCGTGCTGTGCACCGCCGCCTACGTCTGGACACTCGTGGACCGGCTGATCCTGTTCTACCGGGGCCTGGACGGCCGCAGCATCGTCACCGTGACCGACGCGGACGCACTCGCCGCCGACGCGGCCGGCCTGCCGAGCTACACCATTCTGGTGCCCGCCTTCCACGAACCGGAGGTGATCGCCACTGTGATCGCGAATATGGCCGAATTCCGGTATCCGGCCGACAAATTGCAGGTGCTGCTCCTGCTCGAAGCCGACGACGACGCCACCATCGCCGCAGCCCGCGCGGTGGACTCGCCGGACTGGGTTCAGATCGTCGAGGTGCCGCCGGCCGAGCCCCGGACGAAACCGAAGGCCTGTAATTTCGGCCTGCATTTCGCCACCGGTGAGATCGTCACCATCTACGACGCCGAGGACCGTCCCGATCCGCTCCAGTTGCGCCGGGCGGCGGTCGCGTTCCGCCGGCTGCCTCCCGAAACCGCCTGTGTCCAGGCTCGGCTGGCCTTCCACAACGGCGGCCAGAATCTGCTCACCGCCTGGTTCACCGCCGACTACGCGCTCTGGTTCGGGTTCATCCTGCCGGGCCTGATGCGCGGCGACGCGCCTATTCCGCTGGGCGGTACCTCCAATCATCTGCGCCGGGCGGTGCTCGACCGGATCGGGGCCTGGGATCCGTTCAATGTCACCGAGGACGCCGACCTCGGCGTACGGATCGCCACCAACGGCTACCGCACCGCGGTTCTGGACTCGGTGACCTGGGAGGAGGCCAACAGCGATCCGATCAACTGGATCCGGCAGCGCTCCCGCTGGTACAAGGGCTACCTGCAGACCTGGCTGGTGCATATGCGGCGGCCCGTCCGGCTGTGGCGCGAACTCGGACCGCGCGGTTTCGCCCGGTTCACCACGCTGCTGGCCGGCACCCCGCTCATCGCCTGCCTCAATATGCTGTTCTGGCTGATCACCCTGGCCTGGCTGCTCGGGCAGCCCGACGCCATCCACGACCAGTTCCCGCCCTATGTCTACTTTCCGGCCCTGTTCTGCCTGGTCGTGGGCAATACCGCCGTGATGTACATGAACCTCGTCGCCTGCCGGGAGAGCAGGCTCACCACCCTGCTGCTGGCGGCCGTCACCTCCCCGCTGTACTGGATCCTGATGAGCATCGCGGCGATCAAGGGCACCTACCAGCTCATCGTCAAACCGTCCTACTGGGAGAAGACCTTCCACGGACTGCCCGGCACCGAATCACCCGAACCGGCGGGCGCCCGGCCATGAGGACCTCGCGGTGGTTGTTCGTCCTCGCCACGCTGGTGTATCTGGCCGCCGGCCTGTACCTGGCGATCGAACCGCACTACCTGTTCGGCGATTCGCTGAGCCGCGCCTCGGCCGCCCGCAGCGCGCTGTTCAGCCGGGATCCGCATCTGGCGGCGATCGGGTTCATCTTCACCCCGCTCACCACGCTCATCCAGTTACCGGTCATCGTGCTGAGCCACTGGTGGCCGCTGATCACCTCGTGGAACCTCACGGGGGTGCTCATGTCGGCGCCGTTCGCGGCGGGAGCGGTGGTGCAGATCCGGGGTATCTGCCTGGACCGCGGGGTCCCCACCTGGCTGGTGTGGCTTCTGACCGCCGTTTTCGCGCTCAACCCGATGGTGGTGTTCTACGCGGCGAACGGTATGAGCGAGGCGCCTTTCCTCTTCTTCCTCTGCTGGGCCACCCGCCGGCTGATCCGATGGCTGTACACCGACGACGTCCACGATCTGGCGATCGCCGGGATCGCCCTGGCACTGGCCTATCTCACCCGCTACGACGCACTACCCGTCGCCGCCGGGGTCGCGGTGTTCACCGCGGTGGTGACCTGGCGCCGCGCCCGCGGTCCGCGGCGGGACCGGATCACCGATACCGCCATGGACGCACTGCTGGTCGCGGCGCCCATCGGGGTGGCGTTCGTGGTGTGGACCGTGACCAGCTGGCTCATCACCGGCGAGCCCTTCCAGCAGTTCACCTCCGACTACGGCAATACCGCCATCGTCGCCCAGAGCAGTGCGGGCGGGACGGTGACCCCGCTGTTCGGGTTCCTGTACTCGGTCAGCGAGATCATGGTCCTGGGGCCGGTACTGCCCGTCCTCATCCCGGTCTGCCTGGCGCTGGCCTGGCGGCGCCGCGACGCCGAAGTACTGGTGGCCGGCCTCGTCTTCGGCGCGGTCCTGGCCTTCGCCACCCGTAACCAGATGACCGGCACCACCTTCCCGTTCCTGCGCTTCTATATGAGCGCGACCCCGCTCATGGTGGTGCTGGCCGCCCAACTGGTTCCGGCCCGGGGCGCCGTCCCCGCCCGGCGGCCCGGACGTCATCGGCGGCCGCGGGCGGCCGTGCCCGGACCGCGGCGGGCCCCGGCGGTTCTCGCGGCGGTGCTGGTGATCGCGACACCTGTCGTCACGGGCGCCTTCATGCTGTCGCCGACGCTGTCGGTCCAGCAATACGCGCTCCAGGAGATCCTGTTCCCCGACCCGGCCGACACCTCGGCCACCCGGTCGCAGCAACGGCGGATCATCGCGTCCTTCGATACCGAGCGCGAGATGGCGGGATATCTGGACGGTCTCGGCCTGCCGGAGTCCTCGGTGCTGATGGACACGGTGTACGGGTTCGCCGTCTTCACCGCCACCGACCGGCCCAAGACCTTCGTCATCCCCTCCGACCAGGATTTCATCACCGTGCTCAACGACCCCGCCGCACACGGTGTGCGTTATATCCTCGCGGTCCCCAACAGCGGCCGCGGCGCCTCCGATGCCGTGAACGTGCGCTACCCCACCCTCTACGAGAACGGCGCCGATATCGCGACCCTGGAGCTGGAGATCCCCAACGACGGCGACAACCAGCCCACCTGGCGCTTGTACCGGGTGCTGTCCTGATACCGGTTGCGGGTTACGCGGAATCCCGCTCCGCCGGATCACGGACCTCCAGCGGCCACCGCTCCATCGCGGGAGCCGCGGCATCGTGACGTACCGACGCCGCCTCGGCGCAGTAGTGCGCCGCGTACGCCGCACCGGAGTCACGGCGGACGGCCTCGGCCAGCCAGCTGTGCGCATAGTCGAAAACCTCCGTTTCGGCCGGCGTCTCCGCCCCGCCGAGCAGAAGATCCGCGTGCTCCGGCACCTTCAGCGCAGCGGCGCCGAGATGCTGCAGGGTACGGGCGATACCGGTGTCATCGGCCAGATCACGGTACGTCGTGAGGGCACGCTGCCAGCAGCGCAACGCCGCCCTCGGTTCGCCCCGGGTCCAGTGCACCGCCGCGCCGAGTTCGTCCACGCGCGCCCTCGCCTCGCTGTCCTCGTCCTCGCGGGCGCGCAGTGCCGCCAGCTCCAGGCGGTCCTGCGCCGCGTCCACTCGTCCCTGCCGCAGATGCGCGACCGCGAGATCGGTCAGCACCCGAACCTGATTCGCCGAATCCTCGCGCGGCAACCGCCACCACGCCGACCGCAGCCCCTCCACTGCCGCCGCCGTGTCGAGCGGGGTCACGGCGGTTCTCAACAGCTTCAGGGCCTCGGCGTGTGCGGCGCGGGCACTGACACCGGTCATACGCCGCCATGGCGGCATTCGGCGGGGTATGGAGCCGTCGAGTTCGCCCGCGCGTAGATCCATCGCTTTGTCATGGCCTCCGAGCACCGTGGAACCCAGCGCCCTCAGATCCACCGCCACCGATACGGTCTCCTGATCGCCTCCCGGGCAGTGCGCGTACCAGATATCGAGAGCGTCCCCGATCCGGACCAGCTGAGCGGCGGTGGCCGGTGGAACAACGGTTTTGTTATCCGGTCCTTTGTAATCCGGTCCACAGCACTCCGCGACGAGTTTGCGCAACCAATCCACCTCCACGGCGAACCAGTTCCTCGCGCCCAGGGCGTGGCGCGGTGTCCCCAACCCGGCGGCCCACCCCGTCGCCCGGTCCGCCGTATGGGACACCAGCGCGAACAGCGCCGCATGCCAGACAGCACTGCCGAGGACGCCGTCGCGGTCCCGCTCCCGAGGCGCGCGGGCGAGCCGGTAACGCAGCCGGCTGTCGCACACCAGTACCCCGTCGTTCGTCAATCGAGCCAGCAGGACCGTGGCCGCCGACGACTGCTCCGGCACGACGGACTCGTCGCCCGCCGACTGCGAAACGAGGGACTGTTCCATCCCGACCGCGGTCAAGATCGCGTGCACCGTGGCGGCGTCGTAATCGAACAGCGGTAGTTCTCGCAGCGCGGCCGCGACCTCGTCATCGTCCAGGTCTCCGTCATCACCGGGTGGGGAGACGATCGCTCGCGCCCGCACCGGCCCGGCGACCGGGGCGCCGTCCAGGCCGTCGAGCAGACTCCGGCGCCGGGCCAGGCGGAGATCCGACTGGCGAACCACAGCGAGCCGGTACACGGTGTACATACCGGCCAGACCGATCACCAGCACTGCCAGCCAGCGCAGCCCGGAAGCCAGCACCTGCACTTCCGCGCCTTCGCCGAACGAGTTCATCACCAGATTGCGGCCCAGTTCCAGCAGCAGCGCCGATGCCACCACCGACAATCCGCCGAGAACTCCCGGTACCCGGGGTAGCTCGCTCATCGCAGTACCCCGCCGGTCAGTCCGGGAACGATCCAGCGCCGCCAGGTCGCCAGCACCAGCGCGACCGGCAGCAACGCCGCGATGAGCGATCCGGCCGCCAATTGCGCGGCGTTCTCGCCGAACTGGCGGGCCTCGCCCCAGAGCAGCAGGGACCACGGTGACGCCCCGGCGCCACTGATCAGCAGCCCGACGATGAAATCGTTCCAGACCTGGATGAATTCGAGCACCGCCACGGCCACCACGGCGGGCGCGGCCGAGCCCAGCAGGCGGCGGCTGATCGTGCCCGGCGTCGCCAAGCCACGGAGCGTATCGGCGGCCGGGCTCTTCGGCGGCGCCACCACCGCGCCACGCAGGATCAGCACCGCGATGGGCAGTCCCGCGGCGGCATGGACCAGCACCAGCGGCACCCGGGTACCGGAGAGCCCGTGATCATCGATGAATATGTCCAACGGGCCCAGATAGGCCTGCACCGGCAGTACCGCGAGGACCACGAGCGCTATCACGGTGGCCTTCGCGGGCCACTTTCCGGGTGCCACGGCCAGCCGATAGGCCAGTGGCGCCGCGGCGGCCACCACGATGATCGTCGCCAGCAGCGCCACCCAGAAGCTCGCCTCGAGGGAGTGCCAGAGCCATCGGTTGCGCCAGACGTCGGTGAAGGCGGACACCGCCCAGCCGTCCGGGCCTCGCAGGGCCACCACCACGAGCACCACCAGCGGTATCACCGCCGCTACCGACAGCACACCGATGACCAGCGCCCGAGCCCGGCCGGCCATCCCTACGTCGGCCGTTCCGGGCCGGCCGTCACCGGGGTGCTCGCTGGCCGGGAACCCGGCACGGCGATCCCGGATATCGGTTTGCAGCGCCCAGGCGACCACGGCGACCAGCACAGCCAGCGGCAGGGCGTACACGGCGGCATCGCCGGCCGTCGCGGGATCGGTGGCCAGCCGCCACCAGGACACAGTGGCACTGTCCACCTGATACTGCACCGAGCCCGGGACTCCGATCAGCACCACATCGAACACCCGCGCCGCGGCGACTCCCACCACCAGCCCGGCCACCAGGACGATCGGCCGCTGCAACGTGAACAGCCGCCAGAACAGTACGGCGCCGGGTTTCTGCTGGAGCAGGGTCCAACGCACCGGATCACGTTCCAGGGACCGGATACCCGCCCGGAACACCCCGATCAGGAAGCCCAGCCAGGTCCAGAGGAAGGCCGACCCGAGCATCGCCACGAACCAGGCCCGGTACCCCGGGAAGGCGTCGAAACCCAAGCGGGCTCCGGAGAATTGGAAGATCAGCCGGAACGCCACCCCGGAGACCACCGCCGAGATACCGAACGGCACGATCAGCGGCAGCCACAGACCCCGGCTGCCCCGGCTCCACCAGGCCAGCAGCATCGCCGCGATCAACAGGGCCGCCGCGAACACCATCCATCCGAGGCTGCGCGCGTACGAGGCATCCGACCAGCAGAGCGCGCCCAGTGCGCTCACTCCGACCAGCGCGGGCAGGATCCACAGGCTCCCGGCCTTGTTCCGGCGGGCCACCTCCAGTGCGGCCACGAACGCCGCCCCCGCCACCAGACATCCCACCACCGGCCAGAGGCTGGTCCGCATCGCGAAAATCACCGTCGCCGCGGACGGAACCACCAGCAGGGCAAGCAGCAACAGCGCGGGCAGGCACGCGACCACCGTGATTCCGCGTGCCGGGGGCCGGCCGGGAACCAGAGGTCCCCGCATCCGGGCGAGGGGTAATTCGATCTTCAACCCATGCGCTTCGTATTCCGCCGGCGCCGTACTCATCTCCACCCCCGTTCGAACCGGCCCAGTGCCGCGACGGCCGTCGCGGTCGCGGCAGCGACATCGCCGCCCCGGTCTCCCACGGTGATCAGGAATTCGGTGAGCACCCGCCACAATCCGTCCCGGCCACCGACCGCGCCGATCCGGTCGGACAAATCGAAATCCGGTCGCCCGGACACTGTCGCGGCCGCCGTCGCCGACCACGGCGAATACTCGGCGCGGGTGTGCAGAGCGGGGCCGAGGAACCCGCCGGACCGCTCGATCCACGGCAGCGGCGCTCTGTCGGCGGCGAGCGCGGCGACCACCGCCTCGGCCCGCGGGCCCGCCGACCGGGTCAGCACCATCACATCGCCTCCGGCGATGCGCGGATGCTCCCCGCCGGGGGCCGCGACGGGAAAGGGAATCACGGCCACGCTTTCCGCACCGCGACCGCTCCGGCGCAAGGCGTCCCGGACCACCGGCTCGGCGAAGTCCGGGGCCGCCACCGCGAGCGCCCGCCGATGCTCGAACACATCCCGGACCGCGTCGGCGAACTGACGGGTCAGTGCCGTTCCCACGCCGCCCGGCAGCCCGGACCGGATCCCCCAGAGCCCGCCGAGCCGCGCGAAGGTCGCGTGGGCCGCGGGTACGTCCCAGTCCCGCGGTCCGTCGCCCAGTCCCCGGTACGCCGCCGGGGATTCGGCCAGCAGCAGGTTCTCGAAGAGGTCGGTGAGCACCCAGCCGTCGGCGGCGCCGAGGGCGAGCAGCCGGCGGGGCGCTCCCGCGAGTTCCCGGACACCGTCGAGCCAGTCGCGCACCGTCCAGGTGGCGGGATCGCCCAGCCCGGTCGCGCCGATCGCTTCCCGGTCGTACCAGACCAGGGATTTACCACTCGCCTTGAACGGCACGCCGTACGGCCGGTCACCGGCGAAGCACAGTTGCCGCCAGTATTCGGCGTAGCGCGGTCCACGCGGATCCGACCACAGCCGTCCGGGCACCTCCCGGAGCCGCCCCGCCGCCGCCGACTCCCGGACCTGCCCGGCCTGCGGCAGCATGACGATCTCCGGAGCCGAGCGGCCACGGGCCGTGAGAGCCGTACCGATCTCGTCGCCCAGCGGCACCACGTCGACAGGTTCCCCGACGGTACCGAGTACCGCCCGGAACGCCGACAGTTCGAGCCCGCTCCAGGAGACGGCGATCCGTACGGCGCCGCCGTCACCGAGCAGAACCCCCGGCGAGCAGGCGGCCAGCAGCGGCACGCCGGCCAGCGCCCCCAAAACCGTGCGACGTGTCGTCACCGTGCCCCGATACTCATGTCCAGCAGAGGGTTTCGATTATGTACCAGACGCGCCGGGGACGCGCGACGATCGGGAAAACCCGCTGCCGCGGGCCGCTCAGCCCTGCTGGTGCGGCGGCTGCTGGGGCCGGTCCGGAGCCGGATCGGGCTGCCGGGGCGCGGCCTCCGGTCCCGGGGCGGCCTGCCGCGGCGACAGCTCCGCCGGGCCGGAGGCCGGTTTCGCCGTGGTGACCGGCGCGGCGGTGTCCACCGGGGTGCGGGCCACCGATTCCGCCGCCCGTACAGCGCGTTCCACGGCGGGATCGGTACTGGTGTCGAACCAGTCGGCGACCTCGTCGGAATCGTCCTCGGGTTTGCCGGGGGTCTCGTCGTCGGCCGGCGGCTCGTACCGGAAGACACCGTCCTCGCCCCGGGTGGCGAAATTCTTCGCGAATCCCTCCAGCGCCTTGCCGAAATCGCTGGGCACCAGCCACACCTTGTTCGCGTCGCCGCGGGCCACCATCGGCAGCGTCTGCATGTACTGATAGGCCAGCAGTTCCGGGGTGGGCTTACCGGATTTGATGGCGGCGAAAACCTTCTCGATGGCCTTGGCCTGCCCCTGCGCCTGCAGATAGGAGGCGGCCCGCTCACCCTGGGCGCGCAGGATACGACTCTGGCGTTCGCCCTCGGCCGACAGGATCGCCGACTGTTTCGCGCCCTCGGCCGACAGGATCTGCGCCTGTTTGGCGCCCTCGGCGGTTTTGATCTGCGATTCGCGGGTGCCCTCGGCGGTGAGGATCATGGCGCGCTTCTCCCGGTCCGCCTTCATCTGCTTCTCCATCGACTCCTGGATCGACGGCGGCGGATCGATGGATTTCAGCTCCACCCGGGCCACCCGCAGACCCCAGCGTCCGGTCGCCTCGTCGAGCACCCCGCGCAGCTGGTTGTTGATCTGGTCGCGCGAGGTCAGCGTCTCCTCCAGCGTCATCCCGCCGACCACATTGCGCAGTGTGGTGACGGTGAGCTGTTCGACGGCCGCGATGTAGTTGGAGATCTCGTAGACCGCCGACTGCGGCTGCATCACCTGGAAGTACACCACCGAGTCGATCTGCAGTGTGAGGTTGTCCTGGGTGATCACCGGCTGCGGCGGGAAGGAGACCACGCGTTCACGCAGGTCCACCTTGGCGCGGATCCGGTCGACGAACGGCACCAGGAACGTCAGCTGTCCCGAGACTGTCCGGGAATAGCGTCCGAGTCGCTCGATCACCGCCGCCTCCGCTTGCGGGATCAGCGCGATCGACTTGAACACCACCACTGCCGCCAGCAGCACCAGTGCGATGACGACGATCAATGCAGCCATCACGGCCCTTTCCAGACGACAGCGGTCGCGCCGTCGATCTTCATCACGTACACGGTCGTACCCTCGGGGTATTGCTCGGCGGGGTCGAGCGCGCGGGCCGACCACACCTCCCCGCCCAATTTCACCCGGCCGTCGTGCTCACCCACCGGCTCGAGCACCACCGCGGTCTTACCGGTGAGCGCGTCCACATTGGTGAGAGTGGGCGGCGGAGTACCGAAGCGCCGCAACAGAACCGGCCGGACTCCCAGCATCAGCACCACGGCCGTCACGGCGAACACCACCGCGTCCACGACGACCGGGGTACCGGCCACGAAGCTCACCCCCGCGGTGAGCAACGCCGCCGAGCCCAGCATCAGCAGGGTCAGTTCACCGACGAACACCTCGGTCGCCGCCAGCGCTACACCGGCGACCAACCAGACAATTGCGGCCACGTAGCCCAGCCTAGTGCGCCGCCGGTGCGCGTGCGGGCCACTCCGGCGACACCCGGGCGCCGATACCGGCGCCGACCGGGGCGAGTGCGCTACGTTCGGCCCGGTGAGCGATCGATACGGCGATATCTTCTCCGGCCATCCGCGTACCGCCCGGCGCACCGTTCCCCGGGTCACCGCGGAGACCGATCTCGTGGTCGAGGACGCGGCCAGCGGTTTCTGCGGTGCGGTGGTCGGGTTCGACCGGACCTACGACGGTGATTTCGTGAAACTGGCCGACGCGCGCGGCACGGTGCGGCTGTTCGCGCTGCGCGAAGCGGCCTTCCTCATCGACGGCCGACCGGTGACCCTGGTGCGGCCGAAGGTGGCGCCGCCGAGCCGGCCCGCCCGCTCGGCGTCCGGATCCACCCGCGTCGAGGGCCTGCGCGCGAAAGTCGCCGCGCCCAGCCGGATCTGGGTCGAAGGCGTGCACGACGCCGCGCTGGTGGAACGTGTCTGGGGCCACGATCTGCGGGTCGAGGGGGTGGTGGTGGAACATCTGGAAGGTCTCGACAATCTCGCCGCCCGGCTCGCCGAGTTCGAGCCCGGCCCGGGGCGGCGGGTCGGCGTTCTGGTCGATCATCTGGTCGCGGGTTCCAAGGAGACACATCTCACCACCGGGCTCGGCGACCATGTGCTCGTCACCGGGCATCCCTATGTGGATGTGTGGCAGGCGGTGAAACCCGCCACGCTGGGAATCGCGCAGTGGCCGCGGGTGCCGCGCGGCGAGGACTGGAAAACCGGTGTCTGCCGGCAACTCGGCTGGGGCACACCGCAGGACGGCTGGCGCCGGGTGTACGGGGCGGTGGAATCGTTCCGGGATCTGGAGGCCCCGCTGCTGGGCGCGGTGGAGCGTTTGATCGATTTCGTGACCGAACCGGGCGAGCCATTCTAACCGGCGGAAACGACCTCCGCAGACGCTGCCCGCCGGTTGCCGACACCCTTTATGCTCGATGATTATGTGCTCTCCCAGTGCCACCCTCGCGCTGTGGGCCGGTTCGTGGCTCGCTGGTCGCAGCGCGCCCGATGACGTCCTCGAGGCGCTGCACGCGTGGGCACCCCGGCACACCCTCGCCGCCGGTGACCCGATCACCGGTGGACGTACCGATCTGCCCTGGTCCGCCCTCGGCGGCCCCCCGGGCACCGCGGTGATGCCGTTGCTCAAGATGATTCGCGAGGCGCTGGCGGTACCCGGTGCCGAACTGCGGCTGGTGCTTCCGGTACCCGGTGATGTGCGCGGGCTCCCGGTGGGTACCGCGTTCGCCACCGACGCCGTCGAGGCGGAAGAGGGAATTCTCATCGGGGTACCGGGCACGGACGGCACCGGCCTCATCCCCTACCGCACCGACGAGGACACCCTCCAGTGGACGGTCTACGGGGTGCCGATGCCCCGGGCCGCGGGGCCCGATATGTCTCTGGGCGAGGCCGAATACGCCATGCGCGAAGCCGTGCGTGATGCCGCCGACGCGCTCATGCGGCTGCACACCACCGGACTCGGCGCCGGTGACGCGGACCCCCGCGAACTCATCGAGGCCGAGCTGGCGGACTACTCCCGCCACACCTACCCCGAATGCGTGCCGTTGCGCGCCAAACGCATCCTCGATACCGCCGACCATGTCGCGGCGATCCTGACGGTGGCGCAGCGCGAGCCCGCCTCGGCGCCCACCTCGGCCTCCGCGGCCACCGCGCACGAATCGCTGCTACGACCGCTGTGGGACGCGATTCGCGCCGCCCGGCTCATCGCCGTGCAGACCGCG
The DNA here is from genome assembly GCF_055586645.1 of Nocardia sp. NPDC049935. NCBI lineage: Bacteria > Bacillati > Actinomycetota > Actinomycetes > Mycobacteriales > Nocardiaceae > Nocardia > Nocardia sp. NPDC049935. The sequence continues at coordinate 1,553,201 of NZ_JBVJHV010000001.1, forward strand.
GCGCCCCGCGTGAGCTGATCTCCGGACCCGCCGGACCGGTACCGGCCGCGGTTACGCGGTGGCCGGCCGCCGCACCGGCGCACAGCAGTCGACCGCGCAGGGCGCGCCGTCGATCGTGCACCCGTATCCCGGGACCGCGCCGAGGCTGCGGGCCGGGACACCGCGCACCTGCTCTCCGATCAGCTCCACCACCATCTCGGCGAACCGCGGATCGGTCCCCGGTGTGGCCGCCCGGGCGAACGACATACCGAGTTCCGCGGCCTTGACCGCGGCCTCGTTGTCCAGATCCCAGATGACCTCGAGATGGTCGGAGACGAAACCCACTGGGCAGACGATCACGGCATCGAAACCCTTGTCCGGCAGGGTTTCCAGATGATCGACGATATCGGGTTCGAGCCACGGGATCCGGGGCGGCCCGGACCGCGACTGCCAGACCACGTCGTAATCGGTGAATCCGGCCGCGGCCGCGCACAACCGGGCCGATTCCGCGACCTGGCGGCTGTAGAGCCCGCCGCCGTCGGCCGGGGGCCCGGCCGCGGCATCCGCCGCCACCGGCACCGAATGCGCCGTGAACACCAGCCGGGTGCTGTCGCGACGCTCGGCCGGGACCGTCGCGGCCGCTGCCCGCACGGCATCGGCGAACGCCGCCACCAGGAGTGGATGATCGAAGTACTGCCGGATCTTCACCAGCTCCGGCGCATTCTCGCCCACGGCGGCACGCGCCCGGACGATATCCTCGTCGTACTGTCGGCAGCCGGAATACCCGCCCCAGGCCGAGGTCGGGAACACCAGCGCCGAACCGATGCCGTCGGCGGTCATCCGGGCCAGGGTGTCCTCGGCCAGCGGATGCCAGTTGCGGTTACCGAAGTAGACCGGAAGATCCAGTCCGGCCGCGGCCAGGCCCCGCTCCACCGCGGCGATGATGTCGCGGTTGAGCGCGTTGATCGGTGAGATACCGCCGAAGTGCAGATAGTGTTGCGCCACCTCGGCGAGCCGTTCCGGGGGCACACCGCGCCCGCGGGTCACGTTCTCCAGGAACGGCATCACATCGTCGGGACCCTCGGGCCCGCCGAAGGACAGCAGCAGCAGTGCGTCGGCCGCGCGGGCCACGGTGTTCTCCTCCCGGATCGGTCAGTTCGACGGCATGTTCTCGGGGAACCAGGTGTTGTGGCTGGCGCCGCCGTCGACGTAGACGATCGAACCGGTGGTGGCCGGCAGCCAGTCCGACAGCAGCGCGACGATCGACTTGCCGACCACCTCGGCCCCGCCGTCCCAGCCGATGGGCGAGGCGCCGTCCCAGTAGGTGTCCAGCTGCTTGAGCTGTTTGGCATCATCGGTGGCCGTACCCGCGATCGCCTTGGCGGCGAGGGTTTTGACGGGCCCGGCGGCGATCAGATTGGAGCGGATCTTCTTGGCGTAGCCGACTTCCCGCGCCACGTACCGGTTCACCGATTCCAGCGCGGCCTTGGCGACACCCATCCAGTTGTAGTACGGCATGGCGGTGCGGGGATCGAAATCCATCCCGACGATCGACCCGCGCTCGTTCATCACCGGCAGCACGGCCCGGGCCAGTGCGGCGTAACTCCAGGCGGAGATCTCGAACGATTTCGCGGCGTCGCCGGCGGGACCGTCGAGGAACGGCAGGGCGTCGGGGCCCATGAGGGTCTTCGGGGCGAAGGCGATCGAATGCAGGACGCCGTCGATACCCTCGGGTGCGACCTCACGCAGCGCGTCGGGCAGTTTCGCCAGATCCTCGGCGCTGGTGACGTCCAGGCCGATCGCCGGAGGCACTTCCTGCGGCAGCCGCTTGGCGATCCGGTCGATCAGGCGCAGGCGTTCGGTGAGGCCGGTGATGATCACCCGGGCCCCTTCCTTCTGCGCGATCGCCGCCGCGTGGAACGCGATGGAGGCATCGGTGATGATGCCGGTGACGAGGATCGTCTTGCCTTCGAGCAATCCGCCCATGAGTTCTCGGTTCTCCCTGGAGTCTGGTGTCGTGGTCCGCCGTACCGGCGGCGCGCCGGCCGTTCCCGGAACGGCCGGCGCTGTTTCGCGCTGTGCTCGGTTACCGGGGCCGGTCAGTGCCCCATGCCCATGCCGCCGTCGACGGGGATGACCGCGCCGGAGACATAGGCCGAATCCTCGGAGGCGAGGAAGCTGATCACGGCCGCGACGTCCTCGGGCTTACCGACTCGCTGCAGCGGGATGAACTTCTCCGCCATCTCCCGCATCTCCGCGGGCAGATCCTTGGTCATATCGGTTTCGATGAACCCGGGCGCGACGACATTGGCGGTGATCGACCGCGAGCCGAGCTCGCGGGTGATCGAGCGCGCCAGTCCGACCACACCCGCCTTGGAAGCGGCGTAGTTGATCTGCCCGGCCTGCCCGGCCAGGCCCACCACCGAACCGAGGAAGATCATCCGGCCCCACCGGGCCCGCAGCATGGCGCGGTTGGCGCGTTTGGCGCAGCGGAAGGCGCCGGCGAGGTTGGCGTCCACGACCTTGGTGAACTGGTCTTCGGTCATCCGCATGAGCAGGGTGTCGTCGGTGATACCGGCATTGGCGACCAGCACCTCCACCGGGCCCTGCGCGGCCTCGACCTCGGCGAAGGCCTGATCCACCGATTCGCTGTCGGTGACATCGCATTTCACCCCGAGCAGGCCCTCGGGGGCGCCCGAACCGCGATGGGTGACCGCCACCTTGTGGCCGTCGGCGTGCAGACGCTGGGCCACCGCGAGACCGATCCCCCGGTTACCGCCGGTCACCAGGACCGAACGTGGTGTGAAGTTCGACATGGGGACAACCTACCTGGCGTCACCCGGCCCGCTCTCATGGACGTCCACCGATAAATTCGCGGCTGTTTTGTGCATCCCGGACAAAGCGCGAGAAACGAATCCGGGCCGGGTTCGATCGAACCCGGCCCGGATCACCACGGACGTACGCGAGTCAGGGCAGCCGCTGCCGCATCGCCAGCGCGACCACCACTCCGGCCAGCGTGGCCAGCAGGCCCAGCAGCCACCACGGCCGGCTGGCATCGCCTCTGGTCACCTCGTAGCCGATCTGCTCCTCCAGGGTGTCGTACACGCTGGAGAGCTCCTGCAGGCTCGAGGCCGTATAGAACTCCCCGCCGGACAACTGCGCGATCTCCTGCATCGCCTCGTCGTCCACCGGTACGTCGACCTGATCGGTCCCGCCGTCCTCGCGCGGGATCTCCACCACACCCCATTTGGTGCCGAAGGAAATAGTCGAGACCGGGATCTTCTTGGTCTTCGCCAGCCGCGCGGCCACGAACTCGTGGCGCGGATTGTCGACATCCTCGAAGTCCGGGACGGTCTGCTTTCCGTCGGACATCAGCACGATCCGCGCCGGCGGCGGGGTCTCCGAGCCGCCGAGCACCGAGGCGAGGGTCTCGATGGACTGCAGCGCGGTGAAGATGCCCTCACCGGTCGCGGTACGTTCGGCGAGTTTGATGTTGTCGATCGCCGCCTTGACCGATCCCCGGTCGGTGGTCGGCGAGACCAGAACCGAGGCGGTACCGGCATAGGTGACCAGGCCCAGGTTGATCCCGGGGGTCAGCCCGTCGGCGAAGTTCTTGGCCGCCTCCTGGGCGACCTGCAGGCGGTTAGGCGAGACGTCGGTGGCCTCCATGGACAATGAGACGTCCATGACCAGCACCACCGTCGCCCGGTTACGTGGCACCTTCTGTTCGGCGGTCGGTCCGGCGGCCCCGATCGTGGAGAACACCATGCCGACGATCAGCAGCACGATCGGCACGTGCCGCCAGAAGGTCGGCCGGTTCGGAGCGACCTTCTCGAGCTGCTCCATATTGCTGAAACGCAGCATATGCCGCTGCCTACCGCGCTGCACGAGCAGATAGCCGAGCGCGAGCAGGAGGATGACAGCAAGGAATCCGAGCCAGATCGGTGCGGCGAAATTCGAAATACTCACTGGCGTGGCACCCGCGGGGTCGAGGCGCCGAGGCTGTGGCGCCGGGTGGAAACGAACCGGACCACATCGGCGATCCAGTCCCGGTCGGTCTGCAGGGTCAGCACCGGGGCGCCACAACTGCGCAGGGTCTGCTCGACCTCCTCCCGGTGCCGCTGCGCGGCCGCCGCGTAGTCGGCGCGCAGCTGGGGGGTGACGCTGAATTCGCGGGTCCGCCCGGTCTCCGGATCGTGCAGCACCACGTCACCGATATCGGGTAGTGCGATATCGCGCGGATCGAGGATCTCGACCGCCAGCAGATCGTGGCGCGCGGAGATCGCGCGCAGCGACCGCTGCCAGCTGATATCGCCGAGAAAATCGCTGATCACCACAGCCAGCCCGCGTTTACGCTGCGGCCGGCGCAGTGATTCGATCGCGCCGTGCAGGTCGCCGCGCACCCCGTCGCGGGGGTGCGGCGTGGTCGCGATACTGCGCAGCAGCGACTGGGCGTGCACCCGGCCGCTGCGCGCGGGGATCCGCTGCAACTGTTCACCGGTGGCGACCACTGCGCCGATCCGGTTGCCGCCGCCCATCGTCAGATGGGTGACCGCCGCCGCGGCGGCCACCGCCAGATCCCGCTTCTGGCACGCACCGGTACCGAAGTCGAGGCTGGCGGACAGGTCGACCACCATCCAGGTCTCCAGTTCCCGGTCCGCGATCATCTGCCGGACGTGCGGGTGCGTGGTGCGGGCGGTCACCGACCAGTCCATCTGCCGGACATCGTCGCCGGGCTGATAGGCGCGCGCCTCCCCCGGCTCCGACCCGGGACCGGGAATGAGACCCAGGTGGTCGCCGTGCAGCACGCCGTCCAGACGGCGGCGCACGGTGAGTTCGAGCGTCTTCAGGGCGGCGGTCAGATGCGGATCGGTCAGCTCACCCGAACGGAACGACGGTGGTGCGTGGCCGGGCACCCGGGCGTGGGAATCCGACGGCCGGGTCACTGGGTCTGGTTCGTGCCGGCGGTCTGCGGGACCTGAGGCGCGGGAGCCTGCTGGGGCGGGGCGGGCCTGCGATTACCGTTCTCCGCGGGGGCGGGCGCGCCGCCGGGCGCCACCGCCTGCGGCGCCACCTGGGGCAGACCGACGGTCTGCAGCACCCGCTGGATCACGTCCTCGGGGCTGACCTCGTCGGCGAGCGCGTCATAGGAGAGCACGAGACGGTGCCGGAGCACATCCGGGATCACCTCGAGCACGTCCTGCGGCACCACGTAGTCGCGGCCCCGGATCAGGGCGATGGCCCGGGCGGCGGCGATGATGCCGAGGCTGGCACGCGGCGAGGCGCCGTAGGACACCCAGTTCGCCACATCGTGCATACCGAACTCGGCCGGGGTGCGGGTGGCCGAGATCACCCGGACCACATAATCCACCAGGGCGTGGTGCACGAAGGTGTTCGCCGCGAGTTTCTGCAACCGCAGCAGTTCCGCCGGTTCCAGGATCTGCTCGGCCTCGGGCGGGGTGACACCCATCCGGTAGATGATCTCGCGTTCCTCTTCGACCGAGGGGTAGTCGACGACCACCTTGAACAGGAAGCGGTCGCGCTGCGCCTCGGGCAGCGGGTACACGCCCTCGCTCTCGATCGGGTTCTGGGTCGCCATGACCAGGAACGGATCGGGCATGGGATAGGTCTTGCCGCCGATCGACACATGCCGCTCGGCCATCACCTCGAGCAGCGCCGACTGCACCTTCGCCGGAGCGCGGTTGATCTCGTCGGCGAGGACGAAGTTCGCGACCACCGGGCCGAGTTCGGTATCGAACTCCTCGCGCCCCTGGCGGTAGATCCGGGTTCCCACGAGGTCGGTCGGGACCAGGTCGGGGGTGAACTGGACGCGGGAGAACGAGCCGCCCACGACCTTGGCGAACGTCTCGACCGCGAGAGTCTTGGCGATACCGGGGACGCCTTCCAGGAGCACATGCCCCTTGGCCAGAACGCCGACGAGCAGCCGCTCGACCAGGCGATCCTGTCCGACGATGACCCGCTTCACCTCGTAGATCGCTTTTTCCAGGGTCGCGACGTCACGCTCGAGGGCGTTCGAAGCGGGCGCCGGCGATTTCTTCGCCAGATCCGCCCCGCTGACACCGTCCGTCGAAGTCACCAACATCCCCGCTTTCGCCTCGGTCCTGTGCGTGCTGTCACAACTATTCCAGGTGATGGCCGTATTCGCCGCAACCGGCTCCACTATCGGGAAATTCGCCGCGTTCGCGGACCGTTCCCTACCCGGCGCCGGCCGCGGAGTCGCTGTCGCAGCCGTCACCGCCCGTTCCAGTCGACCATACGTACCGATACGGCATCATGCCCGCCGTGGCGCGCACCGAAACATCCCCGGTACCGGGGAGTCCGTGCGGGAAGACCGGCGACCGGGTGGCTAACGCGAGGCGGGCACGCGGGCGGATTCCGCCGCGCCGTCGCCGGTGCCCGCGGCGGGCGGCGCATCGGGACCCCGGCGGGATTTGATCCAGTAGAGACCGCCGACGACCACCACCAGCCCGGCCAGCAACGCGAGGGTTATCGCCGTCCAGCCCATGGTCGGCTCCTGCTCCAGCCGGTGCACCAGGATCTGCGCGGCCTCCTCGGTGTCGCCACCGGTGAACTTGGCCTTGTCCTCGGCCCATTCCAGGTGCACGCGGGTGATCGAATCGCTGGTGGTGCCGATCCAGTCGTCGCTGAACACCGCCACGGTGCCGTGCTGGAACCCGGCGACGTCGGTGGCGAGATCGCGCAGTTCGGAATCGTGGCCCGGATTGCCGCTCAGGACCACGATGCTCAGATCGATGCCCTGCTCCCGCGCGTCGGACACGATCGCTGCCAGTTCGCCCTGGTCGTCGCCCTCGGGCGCGGCCACCCCGTTGTCGGCGAGATCGTCGCGAACCTCCTGCATGGTGTCCGCGTCGAATCCGTCCGGCAGTTTGGTGGCCTTGAGGGAGAAGGCCGAAGTGTGGGTGACGGTCATCTTCCATCCGGTCTGGTCGAGCCGCATCGATAGGCGAGGCGACGGGGAATCCGATTCTGGGTGCGAGCCCGGGAGTACCCGTGGGGACCTCCCGGCAACCCGGACCAGCTCGAGAGCAGATTACGCGACGCGGGAACGGTTATCCCACACCTGCTACATCCGCGGGCCCGCGCGCCGCGCGGTGATCACCGTGCGCGGCCCCGAAATTTCACAGGACAAGCGTACTGTTAGGGTTGGGAATCGCGGGGAACCGGCGCCACAGCGGGCCGGACCTCAGGCCAGACAACAGACGTATCGCCGCCGGCACAGCCCCGCCGACGGCGTCCGCACACCCGACAAGTGGAGCTGACGTGACGAAAAGTATCGATACTTTCGGCGCCAAGGGCAACCTCGAGGTCGGAAGCAACTCCTATGAGATCTTCCGGCTCTCGGCCGTGCCCGGCACCGAGAAACTTCCGTACGCGCTGAAAGTCCTCGCCGAGAATCTGCTGCGCACCGAGGACGGCGCCAATATCACCGCCGACCACATCCGCGCCCTCGCGAACTGGGATCCGAGCGCCCAGCCCAGTATCGAGATCCAGTTCACCCCGGCCCGCGTGGTGATGCAGGACTTCACCGGCGTGCCCTGCATCGTCGACCTGGCCACCATGCGCGAGGCGGTCACCACCCTCGGCGGCGACCCGAACAAGGTCAACCCGCTCTCCCCCGCCGATATGGTCATCGACCATTCGGTCATTCTCGATGTCTTCGGCCGGGCCGACGCCCTCGAGCGCAACGTCGACCTCGAATACCAGCGCAACGGCGAGCGCTACCAGTTCCTGCGCTGGGGCCAGGGCGCCTTCGACGATTTCAAGGTCGTCCCGCCCGGCGTCGGCATCGTGCACCAGGTCAACATCGAGTACCTCGCCCCCACCGTCATGGTGCGCAACGGGCAGGCCTACCCCGACACCTGCGTGGGCACCGACTCCCACACCACCATGGTCAACGGCCTGGGCGTGCTGGGCTGGGGCGTCGGCGGCATCGAGGCCGAGGCGGCCATGCTCGGCCAGCCGGTCTCGATGCTGATCCCGCGTGTGGTCGGCTTCAAGCTGACCGGCGAGATCAACCCCGGCGTCACCGCCACCGACGTCGTCCTGACCGTCACCGATATGCTGCGCAAGCACGGCGTGGTCGGCAAGTTCGTCGAGTTCTACGGCAAGGGCGTGGCCGAGGTGCCGCTGGCCAACCGTGCCACCCTGGGCAATATGAGCCCCGAGTTCGGCTCGACCGCCGCGATCTTCCCGATCGACGGCGAGACGATCAACTACCTGCGCCTCACCGGCCGCACCGACGAGCAGCTCGCGCTCGTGGAGGCCTACGCCAAGGAGCAGGGCCTGTGGCACGACGCCGATAACGAGGCCGCCTACTCGGAGTACCTGGAACTCGACCTGAGCAGCGTGGTGCCCTCCATCGCGGGCCCCAAGCGCCCCCAGGACCGCATCCTGCTCGCGGACAGCAAGACCGCGTTCCGCAAGGACATCCACAACTACACCGACGACGCGGAGTCCGGCCCGGCCGCCGACACCCCGCACACCCACCTCGACGAGGCCATCGAGGAATCCTTCCCGGCCTCCGACCCCGCGGTGCTGTCCTTCGCCGACGACGACGCGGTGCTGCTCTCGGCCGCCGACGGCAGCGTCGGACGCCCGAGCAAGCCCGTCAAGGTCTCCGACCCCGAGCGCGGCGATTTCGTGCTCGACCACGGCGCGGTCGTGGTCGCGGGCATCACCTCCTGCACCAACACCTCCAACCCGTCGGTCATGCTCGGTGCGGCGCTGCTGGCCCGGAACGCGGTCGAGAAGGGCCTGTCCTCCAAGCCGTGGGTCAAGACCAATATGGCGCCGGGCTCGCAGGTCGTCTCCGACTACTACGAGAAGGCCGGCCTGTGGCCGTACCTGGAGAAGCTGGGCTTCTTCGTCGGCGGTTACGGCTGCACCACCTGCATCGGCAACACCGGTCCGCTGCCGGAAGAGATCTCCAAGGCGATCAACGACAACGACCTCTCGGTCACCGCGGTGCTCTCCGGCAACCGCAACTTCGAAGGCCGTATCTCCCCCGACGTCAAGATGAACTACCTGGCCTCCCCGCCGCTGGTCATCGCCTACGCGCTCGCGGGCACCATGGATTTCGACTTCGAGACCGACGCTCTCGGCAAGGACACCGACGGCAACGACGTCTTCCTGAAGGACATCTGGCCGTCCCCGCAGGAGATCGACGACACCATCAAGTCCGCGATCAGCCGGGACATGTTCACCAAGTCCTACGCCACCGTCTTCCAGGGCGACGAACGCTGGCAGGGCCTCGACACCCCCGAGGGCGACACCTTCGCGTGGGACGAGAATTCGACCTACGTGCGCAAGGCCCCGTACTTCGACGGCATGGAAATGGAGCCCGCCCCGGTCGCCGATATCACCGGCGCACGGGTGCTGGCGCTGCTGGGCGACTCGGTCACCACCGACCACATCAGCCCGGCCGGTCCGATCAAGCCCGGCACGCCCGCCGCGCAGTACCTGGACTCGCACGGCGTGGCCCGCAAGGACTACAACTCCCTGGGTTCCCGGCGCGGTAACCACGAGGTGATGATCCGCGGCACCTTCGCCAACATCCGGCTGCGCAACCAGCTCCTCGACGACGTCTCGGGCGGCTACACCCGCGACTTCACCCAGGACGGCGCTCCGCAGGCGTTCATCTACGACGCCTCGCAGAACTACCAGGAGGCCGGTATCCCGCTGGTCGTGCTGGGCGGCAAGGAATACGGGTCCGGCTCGTCGCGCGACTGGGCGGCCAAGGGCACCCGGCTGCTGGGCGTCAAGGCCGTGATCGTCGAATCGTTCGAGCGCATCCACCGCTCGAACCTGATCGGCATGGGCGTGATCCCGCTGCAGTTCCCCGAGGGCGAATCGGCCGGATCGCTGGGCCTGACCGGTACCGAGGTCTTCGATATCACGGGTATCGAGGAACTCAACTCCGGCAGCACGCCGTCCACGGTGCACGTCACCGCGACCAAGGACGACGGCTCGAAGATCGAGTTCGACGCGGTGGTCCGCATCGACACCCCCGGTGAGGCGGACTACTACCGCAACGGCGGCATCCTGCAGTTCGTCCTGCGCAACATGATTAGGGCCTGATGCTGTGTTGAATTGCTCCGCCTCCGGCGGCGCGGGTTCGCGCCCCTGAGGTCTCGTCGTTGCGCACCCGAGACTCGCGCCTGCGGCGCATCGCTTCGGGTACGCAACGACGAGACGGGCGCGAACGTCGCTCGTAAGACTCGCTCCCACGGGGTTGCGAGTGCTCGCTCCGTACGGAGTCGTCCTTTGCGGGCGTGGCACTCGCTCCCGGTGGGCTACGGGACTCGCTCTCCGGGGAACCACCCCATGTGAGGGTGCGGTGATTCGCTTCCGGTGGGGTTGCGGGAGTACGAATGGCACCACTTGTTCGCTCGCTCGAATCGTGACAACCCGCGCGGCCGGCTTACCGCGTGGGGTTCGCATATTCCGTTGAAGGAGTCCGATGCCCAAGGTCAGCGACGATCATCTGGCCGCCCGGCGTTCCCAGATCCTCGACGGCGCGCGCCGGTGTTTCGCCGAATTCGGCTACGACGGCGCCACCGTCCGCCGGCTCGAGGAGGCCATCGGGCTGTCGCGCGGGGCGATCTTCCACCATTTCCGGGACAAGGACGCGCTGTTCTTCGCGCTGGCCCAGGACGACGCCGAGCGGATGGCCGAGGTCGCGGCGAACCAGGGTCTGGTGCAGGTGATGCGGGATATGCTCGCCGACCCGCAGGAATACAACTGGCTGGGCACCCGGCTCGAAATCGCCCGGCGGCTGCGCACCGATCCCGAATTCCGGGCCGGCTGGACCCAGCGGTCGGCCGAACTCACCGCCGCGACGCTGGCCCGCCTGGAGCGCCGGAAGGCGGCCGGCGCGCTCCGCGACGATGTACCCACCGATGTGCTGCTGGGCTATCTCGATCTGGTGCTGGACGGCCTCATCGCCCGGATCGCCTCCGGCCACACCAACGAGAACCTCACCGCGGTACTGGATCTGGTGGAAGCCTCGGTCCGCCGCCGCAGCTGACGGCCCGGTCCGTGCCCGAGACGGCGGCCGGTCAGCGGAACACCCGGGAACAACCCGTCGGCCCGGCGAGTTCGACCGGGCATGACCTTCTCTGTGCCCGTCACCGTGCGCGGCTACGAACTCGACGCCCTGGGCCATGTGAATCAAGCGGTGTATATGCAATACGCCGAACACGGGCGCTGGGAATTCCTGCTGGCCGCGGGGCTGCAGCCGGATAAACTCCAGGCCGCCCGGGTGGGACCGGTGGTCCTGGAGACGACCATCAAATACCGGCGCGAGCTGCGCGGTGGAGACGCGTTCCGGGTTACCTGCGAATTCGTCTGGGGTAGCGGAAAAACCTATCGAATCCGGCAGGAGATGATCCGCCTGGACGGCACCCTCTCGGCCGAGGTCGAGGTGATCGGCGGACTACTCGATCTCGACGCCCGGCGCCTGCTGCCCGACCCCGCCGGCCGCTTGCGGGACCTGGCGACGCAGCCGGCCCTGCTGGGACTCTGATCTTCCGGTGCATGCGGCCGGCAAATATTTTCCTATCGGGAAAAGATCCCCGTCGGCCGGAAATTATCCGATATCCGTTCCAATAGTTGAACAAGATCAATGATTTCACCGGCCATAATTCGGCGATATCGGATGCCGCGCAATCCATACGGCGTTATGATCCGGACGCGATCGGGTCCCGGCACACTGTGAGCAAGATCGGAGAATCTCGATGACCGATGCGATCCACCTCCTCGGCGCACCGGAAGCCCTTGCGGTCACGACGGTCACCGGTTTTCTGGTCGGCGAATCCGACCACGATATCCGGGTACGCGTCGCCGACGGGACGTGGACCTTCGAGCGCCGGGATGTGGTCGCGATCCGCGATTGCGGCCGCCGTACGGAAGCACCGCCCGGCGCGGTACTGGTCGATATCCGGGCCGGTGCGACCGCCGATTTCACGCGCCGGTTGCGTATCGATATCGCCGAGCGGCCGATGACGCTGACACCCGCGCCGTCGCGGACGTTCGGCGACGCCCAGCTACACCGGCTGGCCCAGGCCTGGGTCACCGGGCTCGACGTGGACGCCGACCCCGCGCATCCCGCCGCCTTCACCCGTGCCCACACCAGGGCACGCCACGGCGGCCGGCACGATACCCACTACGACAGCCTCGACTGAGCGGGCACCCGGTGGGCGCCCGGTATCCGGGACGGGTTCTCATCGTCTCCGAGGCCGACGATCTCCACGCGGCCGCCATGGAGGCGACACTGCGCGAACACCACGCCGCCGCGCCGCTACGGCTGGATCTGCGCGACTTCCCCCGGGAATCGGGGACCGTCCGGATCGACCGGTCGGGCGCCACCAGGTCGCTGGCGGGTATCGCCGGGCTCGACGAGGTCACGGCCGTATGGTGGCGGCGCCCCCATCCCAGCGACGTCCCCGTGAGCGTACGAGCCGACGACGACGCGTATCGCCAGGCCGAATGCGACGGTTTCGTCCAGGGGCTGCTGTGGTCGCTCCCGGCCCGGTGGATCAACGAACCCGGTCACGACCGGATCGCCCACCGCAAGATCGTCCAGCTGGATACGGCCCTGCGGGCCGGTTGCGCGGTCCCGGATACGGTGATCACCAACGATCCCGGGGAGGCCCGCGCCTTCGCCGAATCCTGCGGGGCGCCTGTCGTTTTCAAACGGACGGGCACCTCACGCGCGGAATTCTCCGAGACCCGGCTGCTCGATTCCGCCGAATGGGACCGGCTCAGCGGGATCCGCTGGTCACCGACTATCTTCCAGCGCTTCATCGAACCGGAATGCGATCTGCGCGTGGTGTGGGTGGAAGGGCACGAGTGGGTGGTGCGCATCGACTCGCGCGCCGGTGCGGGCCGGGTGGATTCCCGGCTGGACACCTCGGTCGGCTTCGCGCCCGGCCGGCTGCCCGCCGCCGTCAGCAAATCACTGGCGACGCTCATGGGAGCGCTCGGGCTGAGCTTCGGCGTGGTGGATCTGCGGGTGGGGATCGACGGGGAACACTATTTCCTCGAGGTCAACCCGCAGGGTCAGTTCGCCTATCTGGAGATCAAGACCGGGCTGCCGATCTTCGCCAGCCTCGCCAATCTCCTGATCCACGGCGACGGCGCCGTTGCCGGATGGTGATCATGGCACCGGGACGCCCGGCGGTGGGTCCGCGGGCGCGCCGCCGATCACGCCGCCGGGTGCCGTTCCCGGCGGCGTGCCTGCGAATACGGTGCGGCTAGCGGGATTTACGGCGGTTCGCGCCACCACGGCTGCGGAGTTGCACATGCGACTCCGTCAGCACGTTGTGGATGAACCCGTAGGAACGCCCGGTCGCCCGTGCCAGCGACCTGATACTCGCCCCCGCTTCGTATTGCTTCTTCAACTGGGATTGCAGGCGGTCACGCGACTTACCCGTGACGCGCGTGCCCTTACCCAATGTGCTCTTGCTCTGTACCGGCCTGTCGCCCATGGCTTCCTCCGAGTCGCCGAGCAGCGTCACTCTCAGGCTAAGCATTCGGCGAGCATCCGGCAATGAGTTCGTGTGATGAAACTCACGCGAGCTGAATCAATTCCAGATACTCGGCCGACCAGTGGTCCTCGGTGCCGTCCGGAAGCAGGATCACCCGCTCCGGATTCAGGGCTTCGGCGGCCCCCGGATCGTGGGTCACCAGCACCACCGCGCCCGCATAGGTGCGCAGCGCGTCGAGGACCTGTTCGCGCGATATCGGGTCCAGGTTGTTGGTGGGTTCGTCCAGCAACAGGACGTTGGCGGCCGAGGACACCAGCCCGGCCAGCGCGAGCCGGGTCTTCTCACCGCCCGACAGCGTCCCGGCGGGCTGTTCGAGCTGCGGGCCGCTGAACATGAACGCGCCCAGCAGCCCGCGCAGCTCCTGTTCACCGGCATCCGGGGCGGCGTGCCGGATGTTCTCCCAGACCGAGGCCGAATCGTCGAGGGTGTCGTGCTCCTGGGCGAAATACCCGACCTTCAGCCCGTGACCGGGCACGAGCGACCCCGCCGTGGCTTCCTCGGCCCCGGCCAGCAACCGCAGCAGCGTGGTCTTACCGGCGCCGTTGAGGCCCAGGACGACCACCCGGCTGCCCCGGTCGATGGCCAGATCGACCCCGGTGAAGATCTCCAGCGATCCGTAGGCCTTGGTGAGGTTCTCCGCCATCAGCGGGGTTTTCCCGCAGGCGGCCGGTTCGGGGAATTTGATCCGCGCGACCTTGTCGGCCACCCGCACCTCGTCGAGCTCCGACATCAGCCGGTCGGCCCGTTTGGCCATATTCTGCGCGGCAACGGCTTTGGTGGCCTTGGCACCCAGTTTGGCGGCCTGGGCACGCAGGGCCGAGGCCTTCTTCTCCGCGTTCGCCCGTTCCCGGCGGCGCCGCTGCTCGTCGGTGGCGCGGGCATCGACGTATTTGGTCCATCCCATGTTGTAGACATCGGCCTCGCCGCGGACCGCGTCGAGGAACCACACCTTGTTGACCACATCGGCCAGCAGATCCACATCGTGGCTGATCACGATCAGGCCACCGTCGTGGTTCTGCAGGAAGCCGCGCAACCAGGTGATGGAATCGGCGTCCAGGTGGTTGGTGGGCTCGTCCAGCAGCAGGGTGGTGTCGGAGCGCCCGCCGCTGCCGTCGGAGGCGGCGAACAGGATGCGCGCCAGTTCGATTCGCCGGCGCTGACCGCCCGAGAGCGTGCGCAGCGACTGATCCAGGACGCGGTCCGGCAGGCCGAGGCTGTTGCAGATCCGGGCCGCCTCGCTCTCGGCGACGTACCCGCCCAGTGCCGAGAAACGATCCTCGAGCCGTCCGTACTTGCGGACCGCCCGCTCGCGTTCGGTCTCGTCGGCCAATTCGGCCATGAGCGCCTGCTGCTTCTCCATATCCCGGATCAGCGCGTCCAGGCCCCGGGCGGAGAGCACCCGGTCGCGGGCCAGCACATCGAGGTTGCCCTCACGCGGGTCCTGCGGGAGATAGCCGATATCGCTGGACCGTACGATCGTCCCGGCATACGGCTCACCCTCCCCGGCCAGGATGCGCAGCGTGGTGGTCTTCCCGGCGCCGTTACGCCCGACCAGGCCGATCCGGTCACCGCCCTGCACCCGCAGCGCCGGGCCCGGCGCGGACAGCAGGGTACGTACGCCGGCCCGGACCTCGAGGTCGGTCGCGGTGATCACAGATATCTCCTCGGAACTGGGTCGTGGACAGGGGTCCGGCTCCGCACCGGGCGGGTATATCCACCCATGATCGGCTGTGTCCGGACAACGAACCACCGATTTTACCCGGCGCCCGGCAGTGGCCGTTCCCGCCGGGGACATTGCGGTCCGCTGCCCGCAGTTGTCCTCGGCGGGCACGGTAACGTGCCCGGATATGAGCACCGATCTGTTGGGCAAGAGCGCGCTGGTCTCCGGGGCCAGCCGGGGTATCGGCCACGCGGTGGCCGCCGAGCTGCTGAGCCGGGGCGCGAACGTGGTGATCACGGCGCGTAAACCCGAACCGCTGGAGAAGGCGGCCGCCGAACTGCGCGGGCTGGGACATCAGGGCCAGGTCGTCGCGGTGGCCGGCAATTCCGGTGACGCCGAGGCCCGCACGGCCGCGGTCCAGCGGGCGGTGACCGAATTCGGATCGCTGGACATCCTGATCAACAACACCGGGATCAATCCGGTCTACGGCGCGCTGATGGAGGCCGATCTGGACGCGGTGCGCAAGATCTTCGACGTGAACGTCGTCGCCGCCCTCGGCTACGTCCAGGAGGCGTACAAGGCATGGATGGGCGAACACGGCGGCGCGGTGGTCAACGTGGCCAGTGTCGCCGGGATCCGGTCCACCGGTGTCATCGCCGCCTACGGCGCCTCCAAGGCGGCCCTGATCCGGCTCACCGATGAACTCGCCTGGCAGCTCGGGCCGAAGATCCGCGTCAACGCCGTCGCGCCCGGTGTGGTGAAGACCAGCTTCGCGGATGCGCTGTACTCCGCCGACGAGGAGGCCGCCGCGCAGGTCTATCCGATGAAGCGGCTGGGATCGCCGGAGGATATCGCCCGGCTCATCGCCTTCCTGGCCTCCGATCAGGCCGCCTGGATCACCGGCGAAACGGTGCGCGTCGACGGCGGCCTGCTGTCCACGGGCGGTATCTGACCGCGTATTCGACGACCGCGGGCCCGGGACGTGATCGTCCCGGGCCCGCGGCGTCTCCGATCCGCGCGACCGGTTCAGGAGCGGTGCGGCAGATTCTGCAACCGGACCTGGCCACGGGCGATCAGGCGCCCGTCGTCG
Organism: Nocardia sp. NPDC049935; assembly: GCF_055586645.1. Taxonomy (NCBI): domain Bacteria; kingdom Bacillati; phylum Actinomycetota; class Actinomycetes; order Mycobacteriales; family Nocardiaceae; genus Nocardia; species Nocardia sp. NPDC049935. Next base: position 1,569,519 of record NZ_JBVJHV010000001.1, read on the forward strand.
TCGGTGACGACGACCAGCCACAACTGCTGCAATCCGCCGCGATGCAGCGGTGTCGCCTCGGCGGTCAGCTTCCCCTCGCGGACCGCACGCAGGAAATCGGTGGAGTTGTTGACACCCACCACCACGCCGCGGTCGCCGTACCAGGCGGCGCCGCCGGTGCTGGCCAGGGTTTCCACCACGGTGCACAGCACGCCGCCGTTCTGGATCCCGGCCGGCTGGTGGTGGCGGGGGGTAACGGTCCATTCGCCGCGCACCCGGTCCGGACCGAGTTCCGTCACCCGCAGGCCGATCAGATCGGCGAAGGTTCCCTTGCTGATCTCGTTCAGCTGTTCGGCGGTGAGATCGGCCATCGACTGCGGGGTGCGGGTTTGCTGTTCGGTCATGGCTCCACAATCGCACGACGAGACCCGGTACCGGCTCTGCGGTCCGGGAAATGAAGCGGCGGGCCCCACCCGGAGGTGGGACCCGCCGCGCGCATTGGATCGGGGGTCACCGCAGCCCTCGGGACTCTCGCGCGATCCGTACGCCGCTTCTGAGTATAGGGCAGGCTTACCTAACTAGGCAACAGCTCGGGCGCGCCGGAGTGCCAGACTCCGATCCTCCAGCGCCATCAGCAGGCCCTGCCCGCGCCGCGCGCCGGCCACCGGATCGGTGCGCGCGAGGTCGGGCACGTAGGTCGTGGCCCCGGAGACGGATTCGGCGACCAGCGCCCGGAACCGGCGCGGGCTCAGCCCGGCACTGCGGGCCAGCGCGCCCTGGACCAGCAGCAGCGAGGGCTCACAGCGATAGGCCAGCCACACCCACATGGCCCGTTCGCACGGCAGCGTCACCACGCCCGGTGAACCGGCCATCGGATCCCCGTCCACCACCCGGATCGTCGTATCGGCCAGGCCCGCCCAGTCGATTCCGCCGTCGTTGTCGGTGTGGATCCACACATTCTCCAGACCCGGATCCCAGGCCCGCCCGTCGGCGATCCACAGCGCGGCGACCCGGCCGACGACGGCATGGATGAGGGCGGTGGCGACCACTTCGCCGGCGGCGGTGGCACTGATCATCTCGGCGGCGTGGCGTCGGTACATCAGGTCGATCCGACCTTCACGCAGTCCGGTGGACAACGCCCACCAGCGCCGTTTGCCCTGATCGGCCATGGCCGCGGCGGCATAGACCCGCGGATGCTCGGGCTGCAGGGCCCGCAGACGGGTACAGGCCGACCCGAACGCCGCCTCATAGGGACGGTGGATACGCATAGTGGCCAGTTCGGACATTCGAACCTCCTCGAGATCGGCGTCGCGGCAACGACTTGATCGAAAGATAGGTTAGCCTTACCAGACCTAGCAAGTGTTTCGCGCGAACAGAGGAGTTACGGGCCTGTGACGAATCTCGGCCCTCCACGCCGCCGGCGGCTCCTCGGTCTCGGCCTGCTCGCCCTCGCCCTCGCGGTACTGCTGGTTCCGGGGATCGCGATCGGCAGCCGGAACATCCCGCCCGATACCGTCCAGAGCGCCGTCACGCACGCGCTGTCCTGCCCCGACGGCCCGTTCACCTGCCCCGCGCTGTCCACCGACGAGGAGATCGTCCGCGGACTCCGCCTCCCGCGCACCGCCCTCGCGCTGGTCACCGGTTTCGCGCTGGGACTGGCCGGGGCCCTCATCCAGGGCTATACGCGCAATCCACTCGCCGATGCCGGACTGCTCGGGCTCACCGCCGGCGCCGGATTCCTGACCGCCCTGAGCATCTACCTGTTCGCACTGAGCGCGCCGGAGCAGTACATCTGGTTCTCCTTCGCCGGAACCCTGCTCGCCGGCGTGGTGGTCTTCGCGGTCGCGCGCGCCGGCGGAACCGGATCCGGGCCACTGGGCCTGGTACTGGCCGGGGCCGCGATGACCGCCCTGCTGCAGGCGCTCACCAACGCCATCGTGACCCTCGACGGCTCCGCGCTCGACACCTACCGCTTCTGGGTGGTGGGAGAGATCGCCGGGCGCGACGCCTCGGTGTTCTGGCAGGTACTGCCGTTCTTGATCGCCGGAACCGTGGTGGCGCTGCTGGCCGCGCCGGGGTTGAACCTCCTCGGGCTCGGCGACGATATCGCCCGCGGGCTGGGTGTGCGGGTCGGGGCCAACCGCGCGCTCGGGCTGACCGCCGTGGTGCTCCTGTGCGGCGGCGCCACGGCGGCAGTGGGTCCCCTCGCGTTCGTGGGCCTGATGGTGCCCCATCTGGCCCGTATCTTCACCGGCCCCGACCAGCGCCGGTTGCTGCCGTTCTCGGCATTGCTGGGCGCGGTGGTGCTGCTGGCCGCCGATATCGCCGGACGGGTGGTGGCGCGCCCCGGAGAACTCCAGGCCGGGGTGATGCTGTCACTGCTGGGCGCGCCGGTGTTCGTCCTGCTGGTGCGCCGAAGGAAACCGCTGGCCGCATGACCGTTTCGAACCCCGCCCCCGCACCGACCGCGACGCTGCCGCGCGCCGTCCGGGTCGGGACGCTGTCCGTGATGCGCCGACCGTTCACGGCCGCGGTCGTCGCCGTCCTGCTGGTGCTGATGTTCGCGCTGTTCTGCCTCGATATCGCCACCGGCAGCACCACCCTTCCGCTCGGGCGGGTACTGGAGGTCCTGGCGGGCGGCGGCACCCGGTCCCAGCGGTTCATCGTGCTGGACTCCCGGCTGCCGCGCGCGCTGACCGGTGTCGTGGTGGGTATGGCGCTCGGCATCGCCGGTGCCCTCACCCAGTCCATCCTGCGCAATCCGCTCGCCGCGCCGGACGTGATCGGTATCACCAGCGGGGCCGGCCTGGGCGCGGTGACCGTGCTGACCGCGACCGGCGGCGCCACCACCGGCATCGCGGCCACCGTGGGGGTGCCCGCCGCCGCGGCCCTCGGCGGTCTGGGCACCGCCGCATTCATCGCCGCGCTCGCCTGGCGGCGCGCTCTGACCGGCGGGCCCGATACCACCGGAATACGGTTGGTACTCATCGGCATCGGCGTGAACGCGGCACTGCTGGCCGGGATCAACTGGCTGCTCACCCGCGCCGACCTCGCCGACGCCGCCCGCGCCCAGCGCTGGCTGACGGGCTCGCTGAACGACGCCACCACCGCGACCCTGATCCCGGCCACCGTGGCATTGGCTTCGGTCGCCGCCGTCTCGCTGGTCTCGGCACACGATCTGGCGGCGCTGCGCCTGGACCCGGACACCACCCGGGTGCTGGGCGTGCGATTGCGCTCCCGGCAGATATTGCTCATCGGCGCCGCCGTGGTCGCCGCGTCGGCCGCCACCGCGGCCGCCGGGCCCATCGCCTTCGTGGGACTGATCGCCCCGCAGCTCGCCCGGCGGCTACTGCGCGCCCCGGGTGAACCGCTCATCGGGTCCGCCCTCACCGGCGGTGCGCTGGTTCTGGCCGCCGATATCCTCGCCCGGGTCCTGCTTCCGGTCGACCTGCCCGCCGGAATCGTCACCGCGGCCCTCGGCGGGCCGTTCCTCTTGCTGATGCTCGTACTGGTCAACCGGAAGGCGACCCTGTGACCGGACATCCCGCGGACCCGGCCGGGCACCGGCTCGCCGCCCACGGACTCACCCTCGGGTACGGCGACCGTCTCGTCGTGGACGGACTGGACCTGGAGATCGAACCCGGCGTGGTCACCACGGTGATCGGTCCCAACGGCTGCGGGAAGTCGACGGTGCTCCGGGCCCTGGCCCGCCTGCTGCGGCCGCACACCGGTCAGGTGCTGCTGGACGGGAAGGCGATCGCCACCATGAAGACCAAGGAGGTCGCGCGCATGCTCGGCATGCTTCCGCAGACCCCGGTCGCGCCGGAGGGCCTGACGGTCGGCGATCTGGTGGCCCGCGGGCGGCACCCGCACCAGTCGTGGATCCGGCAGTGGGCGGCGGCGGACGAGGACGAGGTGCGCGCCGCGCTGGCGCGCACGGGTATCGCCGACCTCGCCGATCGCCGGCTCGACGAACTGTCCGGCGGCCAGCGGCAGCGGGCCTGGATCTCGATGGCGCTCGCGCAGGGCACCGATATCCTGCTGCTCGACGAACCGACCACCTATCTCGACCTGGCCCACGCACTCGACGTCCTGGACCTGGTCGACCGGCTGCACACCGATCTCGGCCGCACCGTGGTGATGGTGCTGCACGACCTCAACCTGGCGATCCGCTACAGCGACCGGCTGGTGGTGATGCACGACGGCCGGATCGTGGCCCAGGGCGAGCCCACGGCCGTGGTCACCGCCGAACTCCTGGCCCGGGTGTTCGGGCTCGAAGCGCAGGTGCTCACCGACCCGGTCTCCGAGCGGCCCATGATCGTGCCCATCGGCGCCCGCCACGTCCGCGGCACCGTGGGCGGGCCGGGATCGGCCGCGCCCGCGCACTGAGCCCGGAACGGCCCCGGGGTATCGCCGGCCCACCCGACGAGCACCTATGACCAATCCCACGGAGTTACGACACCCTGTAGTACGCCACAGCGTCGTTGAGGTCGTAAAATCGAGAGATGGCTGGACTTGGTGAACTCGAGAAAGCGGTTATGGACCAGTTGTGGTCCGCCGATGAACCACAAACCGTCCGGCAGGTCCACGAGGCCCTGTCGGCACACCGCGAACTCGCGTACACCACGGTGATGACGGTGCTGCAGCGACTGGCGAAGAAAAACCTCGTGGTGCAGCGTCGCGACGATCGCGCGCACCGGTACGCTCCGGTACACACCCGCGACGAGCTGGTCGCCGGACTCATGATGGACGCTCTGCAACAGGCGGACGAGGCCGGCAGCCGGGCCGCGGCCCTGGTGCATTTCGTGGAGCAGGTCGGCAAGGACGAGGCCGCGGCCCTGCGGGACGCGCTCGCTAAGCTCGAAGCAACCGAGGACACCACACCACCCCAGTGATCTCGGACCCTGGCCCCACAACGCAGTGAGCAGAGTCGATGGACGCAGCAGCACCGGCATTCGCCGTACTCGCCTTGCTTCTCGCCGGTCCCGTTCCGGAGGCACTCAGCCGGGCGACCTGGACTTATCGCGTACCCCGAGCCGCCCTGGTGCTCTGGCAGGCGATCGCCCTGGCCGCAGTGCTCAGCGCCTTCAGTTCCGGCCTCGCCATCGCCGCCGAACTGCTGGTTCCGGGCCCGGACGGCCGTCCCACCACCAAGCCCACCGATGAGATCGACGCGCTGGGCCTGCCCCTGTGGCTGGCCTACGTCTCGGTTTTCATGCTCACCCTGCTGATCGGCGCGCGACTGGTCTATGCCTCCGTCCGGGTCGGGGTGCACACCCGGCGCCGACGCGCCCGCCACCGCATGCTGGTGGACCTGCTCGACCAGGGCGGCCCGATCCGCCGGGCCGCCGATATCCGGGTGCTCTCGGCCACCGAACCCATCGCCTACTGCCTGCCCGGCCTGCGGCGGCGCGTCGTGGTCAGCGCGGGCACCCTCGACAACCTCGACGAGCAGGAACTCACCGCCATTCTCAGCCATGAACGGTCGCATCTGCGGGCCCGCCACGATCTGGTCCTGGAGGCGTTCACCGCCGCCCACGAGGCCTTCCCCCGATTCGTGCGCAGCAAATCCGCGCTGGACTCGGTGAAACTCCTCATCGAGCTGCTGGCCGACGATTCGGCGGTCAAGGTGACCGGCCCGAAACCACTGGCCCGGGCGCTCGTCGCCTGCTCGAAGTCGACGGCACCGCAGGGCGCGCTGGCCGTGGGCGGGCCCAGCACCCTGATCCGCATCCAGCGACTGGCCGGACCGCTCGGCGATCTGCGCATCGCCGGCGCGGCCTATCTCGCCTCGATGGCCATTCTCGTGGTGCCGACCCTGGCGGTCGCCATCCCGTGGCTGGTCGAGCTGAGCCGGTTGTTCCGTGCCTGACCGCCCGGACCGCGATACCGCCGTCTCCCGGCCCCGGCCACCCTTCGCCCGCCTGGGCCTGCCGGTACTCACCGTCCAGGCACTGCACCGCGAAGGCCTCACCGAACCGCTACCGGTGCAGACGGCCGCCATTCCCGACGCGCTCGCCGGGCGGGATGTGCTCGGCCGCGCACCCACCGGATCGGGTAAGACCCTCGCCTTCGGCCTGCCGATCCTCGCCCGGCTGGCCGGGGCGCCCGCCATCGCGCGCGCCCCGCGCGGCCTGATCCTGGCTCCCACCCGGGAGCTGGCCCTGCAGATCGAACAGGCGCTGGCCCCGTTCGCCCTCGGGCTCCGGCTGGGCACCGCGGTCGGCGGTATACCCGTGACCAAGCAGGCCGACCGGCTCCAGCGCGGCGTGGACCTGCTGATCGCCACCCCGGGGCGGCTCGCCGATCTGGTCGGCCAGCGGGCCGCCGTCCTCGACGCCGTGCGGGTGGTGGCCATCGACGAAGCCGACCATATGGCCGATTTCGGCTTCCTGCCCCAGGTCCGGGATCTGCTGGACCGTATCCCGGGTGACGGCCAGCGATTGCTTTTCTCGGCCACTCTCGACGACGAATCCGTCCGGGAGCTGGTGCGCGACTACCTCCGCGACCCCGTCACCCACAGTGTGGGCCCGGAACCGAGCGCCGCGGTCGCAACCCATCACCTGCTCTGTGTCGAACCGGGCGACAAGCCCGCGGTCTTGGCGCAGATCGCCGCCCGCGAAGGCCGCACCCTGCTGTTCGTGCGGACCCAGTTCGGCGCCGAGAAACTCACCCGCCGGCTGCGTGACCAGGGCATCGCGACCGCGGCACTGCACGGCGGGCGGGCCCAGGCCCGCCGTATCCGGACCCTGGCCGCCTTCGCCGACGGCGCCGTTTCCGCCCTGGTGGCCACCGATATCGCCGCGCGCGGTATCCATGTCGACGCGGTCTCGCTGGTGGTGCACGCCGACCCACCGGCCGACCCGAAGGACTATCTGCACCGGGCCGGCCGCACGGCCCGGGCGGGCGCGACGGGCACCGTGGTCACCGTGGTCACCCCTGCCGAACGTGCCGAGGTGAGCGCGCTCGCGCGCACCGCCGGGGTGCCGGTGGTGGAGCACGAGGTACGCCCCGGGGACCCCGAGCTGCGGCGCCTGACCGGGGCCCGCACCCCGCCCGGACCGGACCGCCCGGAACCCGCACCCACCGCCCGGCCCCGGCGTCCCGATCCGCGCGCCCGGTCCCGCCGCGGCGCGAAACCGGCCCCCGCCCGCGGGCACCGGCGCCGCCGCGCCGAGTGAATTCCGCGGCCGGGCGCGGCCGGTGGGGATCACGATTACCATGGGCGCAGTGCAGTTTCTTCCCGGACAGATCCCGCCGTACGACCTGACCTACAACGATGTCTTCCTGGTGCCCAACCGCACCGATATCGCGTCCAGGTTCGATGTCGACCTCACCACGTCCGACGGTTCCGGCACCACGATCCCCCTGGTCGTCGCCAATATGACCGCGGTGGCCGGTAAGCGGATGGCCGAAACGGTCGCCCGCCGCGGCGGGCTCGTGGTGCTACCGCAGGATCTGCCCGACAACGCCGCCGCCGAGACCATCGCGTTCGTCAAGAGCCGCTCGCTGGTCGCCGATACCCCGGTCACGCTCACGATGGAGCATTCGGTCTCCGAGGCCCTGGCGCTCATCCACAAACGCGCGCACGGCGCGGTCGTGGTGGTGGACGACGGCCGCCCGATCGCGGTGGTGACCGAGCACGCCTGCGCCGATGTGGACCGTTTCGCCCGCCTGCACGAGGTCGCCGATACCGATTTCGTCACCGCCCCGGCGACCGCGGCGCCCTCCGAGATCTTCGACCGGCTCGAAGCCGCCCATTCCGGGCTCGCCGTACTGCTGAATCCCGACGGCTCGCTCGCCGGGGTCCTGACCCGCACCGGCGCCGTCCGCCACGGTATCTACACCCCGGCCGTCGACGCGGACGGGCAGTTGCGGATCGCGGCCGCCGTCGGGATCAACGGTGACGTCCCGGCCAAGGCCAAGGCCCTCGTGGACGCCGGGGCCGATGTGCTGGTCGTGGACACCGCGCACGGGCACCAGGTGAAGATGCTGGACACGCTGCGCGCGATCCGCGATCTGGGTCTGGGCGTCCCCCTGGTGGCCGGGAACACCGTCTCCGCCGAGGGCACCCGCGATCTGATCGCCGCCGGCGCCGATATCGTCAAGGTCGGGGTGGGACCGGGCGCGATGTGCACCACCCGGATGATGACCGGCGTCGGCCGCCCCCAGTTCTCCGCGGTGGCCGAATGCGCGGCCGCGGCCGCCGAACTGGGCGCCCACGTCTGGGCCGACGGCGGTGTCCGGCATCCACGCGATGTCGCGCTGGCCCTCGCCGCGGGCGCCGCCAACGTGATGATCGGATCCTGGTTCGCCGGCACCTACGAATCGCCGGGCGATCTGCGGGTGGACCGCGACGGCAACGCCTACAAGGAGAGTTTCGGGATGGCCTCCAAGCGCGCGGTCGCCGCGCGCACGGCCGCCGACCGCGGCTACGACCGGGCCCGCAAGGCGCTGTTCGAAGAGGGCATCTCCAGCTCCCGGATGCTGCTGGATCCGGAACGGCCCGGTGTCGAGGATCTGATCGACCACATCTGTTCCGGCGTCCGCAGTGCCTGCACCTACGCGGGTGCGCGCACACTCGCGGATTTCCGCGAACGCGCCGTGCTGGGTGTCCAATCGGCGGCCGGTTTCGCCGAGGGCCGCCCGCTGCCCGGCGGCTGGTGAACGCGGCCGGCCCGGCGCGGCGCCCGTAGTTTCCACCCGCCACCGGCCACCGGCCCATGCACCCGGGTGCATGGGCCGGTACCATGAGGGTCGTCGACCCCGTCGACTGTCGAATCGATCAGGACGAAAGGAACCAGTTGTCACCCGCGTCCGAGGGCGCCACTCAGGAGGGCTCATCTATCGAGCCGGGTGACAGACCCGGCGTCCCTCCTTCCGCGGCCCTGCCCGCACCTCCGGCCGTTCGAGCACGTCCCGCCGTGATCACCGCCGGGTGGTGGTGAAATGGCCGTCCTGCTCACCGTCCTCAGTCTCGTCGGTTTCGTGGCGCTCACCGCCGGCACCGCCCTCTTCGTGGCCGCCGAGTTCTCCCTGACCGCGCTGGAGCGCAGCACCGTCGAAGCCCAGGCCCGCGACGGCGACGTCAGGGCGCGCGCGGTCCGCCAAGCCCATCGCACACTGTCGTTCCAGCTCTCCGGCGCGCAGCTCGGTATCACCATCACCACCCTGATCACCGGCTATATCGCCGAACCGGTGCTGGCCCGGCTGCTGAACCCGCTGTTCACGCTGGTCGGGATCCCGGAATCGGCGGCCATCGGTATCGCCCTGGTCCTGGCACTGATCCTGGCGACCTCACTGTCGATGATCTACGGCGAACTGGTCCCCAAGAACATCGCCATCGCGGCACCGATGGCCACCGCCCGCGCGACCGCGGGACCGATGGTGGCGTTCTCGACGGTGTTCAAACCGATGATCCAATTCCTCAACGGCTCGGCCAACTGGGCGGTACGCCGGTTCGGTGTGGAGCCGGCCGAGGAACTGCGCTCCGCGCGTTCGCCGCAGGAGCTGGGTTCACTGGTCCGCACCTCGGCCCGGCACGGCGCGCTCGACCAGCGCACCGCCCAGATCCTGGACCGCTCACTGCAGTTCGGCGCGCGCAGCGCCGAGGAACTCATGACACCGCGGGTCAAGATCGAATCACTGGACCGGACCGCCACCATCGCCGATCTGCTCGCGGCCGCCGCCCGCACCGGGTTCTCCCGGTTCCCGGTGATCGACGGCGACCTCGACAACACCCTCGGGGTGGTGCACGTCAAACAGGCCTTCACCCATCCCGCCCCGACCCGCGGCGGGGTCGTGCTCGACCGCATCGCGCAACCGGTCCCGGTGGTTCCGGCCAGCCTCGACGGCGACGAAGTGCTCGAACGGGTCCGCGCCGACGGGATGCAGGTCGCCCTGGTCGTCGACGAGTACGGCGGCACCGCCGGGCTCGTCACGATGGAGGACATCATCGAGGAGATCCTCGGCGATGTCCGCGACGAACACGACGAGGAGGAACGTGACGTCCGCCGGGTATCCGACGGCTGGGACTGCTCCGGCCTGCTGCGAATCGACGAGATCTACCGCGCCACCGGTTATCTCGCGCCGGAGGGCGAATACGAGACGCTCGGCGGCCTGGTTCTCGCCCGGCTCGGCCGAATCCCGGTGACCGGCGATATCGTGGTGCTGCCCCAGCGCCGCGGCCACGACCGCAACCGGCTCGACGGCCCGGGCGGCTGGCTGGCCCGCGTCGAACGGATGGACGGGCGCCGGGTGGACCGGGTCCGCCTGGTACCGGTCGAATCCGAGACCGTGGGCCGGCGCGAACACCAGCCCGCCGGACGGGAGTCCCACCATGGGTGATCTGCTCGCCGTCGCGTTCACCGTGCTGCTGCTGGCCGGTAACGCCTTCTTCGTCGCCGCGGAGTTCGCGCTCATCTCGGCGCGCCGCGACCGGCTCGAAGCGCTGGCCGCCCAGGGCAAACGCAATGCCGACACCGTGATCCGGGCCGGTCAGAACCTGTCGATGATGCTGGCCGCCGCCCAGCTGGGTATCACCATCTGCTCGATCCTGCTGGGCCGGGTCGGCGAACCGGCGGTCGCCCATCTGCTGGAGCGCCCGTTCGAGCTGGCCGGACTGCCCGAGGCGCTGCTGCATCCGGTGTCGTTCGTACTGGCCCTGACGATCGTGGTGATCCTGCACATCCTGCTGGGTGAGATGATCCCGAAGAACATCGCGCTGGCCGGACCGGAACGCAGCGCACTGCTGCTGGTACCGCTGCACCTGATGTGGCTGCGGATCGCCCGGCCGCTGATCGCGATCTACAACTTCGCCGCCAACCTCACCCTGCGCATGCTGCGTATCGAACCAAAGGACGAACTCGAGGCCACCGTCTCCAGCGACGAACTCGCCGAGATGATCGGCGAATCGCGCTCGGAGGGACTGCTGGACGCGGAGGAGCATCGCCGGCTCACCCAGGCCCTGGGCACCGGGGAACGGTTCGTCGCCGAGGTCATGGTGCCGTTGAGCCGTGCCCGCACGGTGCCCCTGCGGGCCGGCGGCACCACTCTCGGCGATATGGAGACCGCGGTCGCCGAAACCGGCTTCTCCCGGTATCCGGTCCGCGCCGAGGACGGGTCGCTGGTGGGGTACCTGCACGTCAAGGATGTGCTGGACAAGGTCTCCGATGAGACCGCCGGACCGAACACCGAGATCCCGCGCAGCGATATCCGGCCGCTGCCCACCGTGCTGCTCGGCACCACCCTCTACGAGGCCCTGGCCCGGCTCCGCCGCACCAGCAGCCATCTGGGCCGGGTCGTGGACGCCCGCGGTAACACCGCCGGGATCGTCGCGCTCGAGGATCTGGTCGAGGAGTTCGTGGGCACCGTCCGCGATACCACCCACCGGGTGGCCGAATGACGGCCACGGTCGCGGGCACGGTACTCACCGAAGCGGACTGGCGGAGCCGGGCCGCCGCCCATCGCGCCCGGGTCGACGCTCTGGCCGGTGACCATCTGCGGCGGCGGGCCGCCGGCACCAAACATCCCGTACTGGACTTCCTGTTCACCTACTACGGCCACAAACCCGCACAGCTGCGCCGCTGGCATCCCGGCTACGGGGTGGTCCTGCCCGGCGCGTCCGACTATCTGGGACTGCGCGGTTACCGCCGGGCCGAGACCGGCGGCGGTGACCGGGATATCGCGGTCACCGCCGACCCCGGGTTCCTGCGTGCCCGCGCGGACACCGTCGCCTATATCGCCGGACTGCTGCGCGCGACCGCGAGCCGCCCGGCCTCGCTCTCGTGTTTCGGATTGCACGAATGGGCGATGGTGTACCGCGCCCGGGAGATCCGCCACGACGCGGTGCCGCTGCGCCTCGGCGCCGACGGCACCGACGCCGTCGTCGAATCCATGCCGGTGCGCTGCACCCATTTCGACGCCTTCCGCTTCTTCACCGAACCGGCCGTACCGCGCAACCACCGGCCGCTCACCCGCGACGGGCAGCGCGACACCGAACAACCGGGCTGCCTGCACGCGAATATGGACCTGTACAAGTGGAGTTTCAAACTGACCCCGCTGGTGTGCTCGGATCTGGTGCTGGACTGTTTCGGTCTGGCCCACGCCGCCCGTGAACTCGATATGCGGGCCAGCCCGTACGATCTGCGGGATTACGGCTACGAGCCGGTACGGATCGAGACCCCGGCCGGCCGGGCCGAATACGTGCGCGCCCAGGCCGATATCGCCGAGCGGGCCGCGGTCCTGCGACAGCGGCTGCTCCGAGCCTGTGAGGAACTCTCGGCGGCCCACGACTGACCTCGCGCCTTCGGCGAAAACCCGGACCGGACGGTGCCCGGATCGCTACCATCACTGGACAATTCCGGGACCGTGTACCGTATTCGTCCCGGCCGGGTCGGGCGAGGTAGCCCGGGAAGCGTGAGGATGCAATGGGGCGTCCCTTCGGAACACTGCGCCGGACCAGGGCATCGGTTCTCGGCGCGGTGATCGCGGTTGTCGCCGTCCTGCTGCCGGGCAGCGCCAAGGCGGATCTGCAATCCGATATCCACGATCAGGTCCGGGAATTCCTCGACGTCGGGCGAACCTCGGTCCCCCGCGCCGAATGTGGTCCCGGTTCACTTCCGGAAACCGGGTTGCAGGGCGACGTTCCGGCGGCCGATCGCGACAGCGGGCGCAGTACCCAGGGCTACCGCTGCAATATGTCGATGGTCGGGCAGTTCCCGGGACGCGGGGCGGGGATCACGTCGACCAGCTTCGACCACTGCGCCTATATGGGGACGTTCTTTCCCGGGAATCTCCTGCACCAGAACGGGGGCGTCCAGGTCCTCGACGTCTCCGATCCGGCGCATCCCCGCCCGACGGCGACCCTCAACGAACCCGCGATGGTCGCGGGTACCTGGGAGAGCCTGAAGGTCAACACGCGGCGCAAACTACTGGTGGGCACCGGCGTTCCGCTGCTCGTCGGCGCGGGATATCTCTCGGTCTACGATGTCTCCGATTGCGCCCATCCCCGCCTGCTCAATCCCGGCCCCGGCACGAATCTCGGGATGCCGCTACCGATCACCACCCACGAGGGCGGCTTCTCCCCCGACGGCAACACCTACTGGGCCTCCGGGATCACACCCGGATTCCTCAGCGCCGTCGATCTCACCGATCCCGCGAATCCGCGGGTGATCTGGCAGGGTCTCACCGGGCTCACCGCGCACGGGTTCGGCGTGAGCCCGGACGGGACGCGCCTGTACCTGTCGGCGCTCAGCGGGGTCACCGTTCTCGATATCGGCGCGGTGCAGCGGCGTGAACCCAACCCGCAGGTCCATCATCTCGGGCGGATGTTCTGGTCCGACGGCTGGGCCACCCAGCACAGCATCCCGGTCACCTACAACGGCAGGCCCCATATCTACACCGTCGACGAGGGCGGATCCGGCGGTGTGAAACTCATCGACGTCTCCGACGACGCCGATCCCCGGGTGGTGTCGAAGATCAAGCTCGAGATCAATGTGCCCCAGAATCTGGACAGCAATATCGGCTCGTCCATGGGTGGATCGATCTTCGCCTACGAATCCCACTACTGCACCGCGGACCGGCCCGCGAACCCCACCGCGCTGGCCTGTGGCTGGGTGTCCTCGGGGATCCGGGTGTTCGATATCCGGGATCCGGGGGCCATCCGGGAGATCGCGTACTTCAACCCACCCGCCCGGACCGGCCGCAACCTGGAGTTGGTGAATTCACCGCACGCGCTGGCCTCCCTGCTCGGGATACCGGCCATGACGGCGCCCAGCGCGGCCCGCGCGGTGCTGGAGGGACAGTTCGACCCATCCCAGGCGCTCACCTCGCGCACCGGGAAACTCGCCTTCGGCGATGTGTCCACCGACTGGTGTATGTCGCCGCCGGAGTGGCGCGGTAACGACCTCTACGTCACCTGTTCGGACAACGGGTTCATGGTCCTGCGTGTCGACGAGTCCGCCTATACGCCGCCGGCGGACCAGCAGTCGGTGGTGGGCTCCTGAGGCGTCCTGTCGCGGACAGGACGGAGCCCGGGCGCCCACGGGGCGCCCGGGCTCCGGACAGCTGTCGCTCAGCGGCTCACAGCGGCGGGAATCCCGCCGACCCGGTGGCCACCCAATTCCAGAATTCCCCGGCTCGCTGCACGATCAGCGCGGCGATATCGAGCGCGGTACTACCCATTCGAGCTAGTCCTTCACTTCGGCTTGCAGATACGGCCGCCCAGACTAGGACGTCGTCCCCGGATCCGACAACCGGGGCCGGGGGTCGCTGTCACGACTGCGACAACCGGCCCGCGCTTAGTCCAGCGGCTGGCGGGGCCACTGGCGCCCGCTCAGTGCCAGCGTCGCCGGATCGGTGGTCAGGGTGCCGACGTCCTCGGCATCGGGAGCGGGCCCGGCGACGGCGATACTGCGAACCTCGAGCTCGGCGACGCCGACCAGGACCACCAGCCCGACCACGACCAGCGCGACCGTGGTGAGCAGCGGCGTGAGCAGCTCGACGGGGGCGGCACCCTCCGGAGTTCCGAGGTGGTCACCGTGATGCGCGCTCATGGCCGCTATACCGGTGTAGTGCATCCCGCAGACCGCGACGGCCATGATCAGGCCCGCGCCGATGGTGTTACCCCAGCCCTGGACGTGCAGCATGAACCACAGCGCGGCCGTCGCGGCCACCACCGCGATCACCAGCGACAGCAGGACCAGGCCGACGCCGTAGTGCATCGAGGCCCCGCTGTTCATCGCGGCCATGCCCAGATAATGCATGGCCGCGACGCCGAGACCGGTGACCGCGCCGCCCAGCGGCAGGGCGATCGTCTCCCGGTGCCCGCGTACGACGATGGCCAGTCCGGCCAGCACCACCACGATCGCGATGGCCGCGCTCAGCAGCGTCATGGGCATGTCGTAGCGGATGCTCGTCCCGTCGATCGTGAAACCGAGCATCGCGGTGAAATGCATGACCCAGATACCGGCGCCGCCCAGCGCGACGGCCGCCGCGACGAGCCAGCCGATGGCGGGCTGGGCGGTCCGGGCGCGCACGGCACACCGCAGGCCCAGCACCGATCCGATGAACGAGATGCAAAACGCAAGGACAGGAGTCACCCAGCCGTTGCTGAAGTGCTCGAGGTGTAGCACGTCTCTACTCCGCTGTAATCGTCGATTTCCGAACTACGGCCTCGTGGACAGTAGTTCGACGCGCCCACACCGGGCTGCAGAGTAAAAATTTCACCCCACGGGGCCCCGCGGTCGCCACTTGATGTCACAACTGGGCTACTGGCCGGAATGTCCGGGTCACCCGAGCAGGTAGGCCGGAGTGGCCGGTGGTGCCACGTTGTAGACGAAGTTCCGCCGCAGCCCGTGGTACGCCTCGCCCTCGTCGAAGAAATTCCGTCGCATCTGCGCCAGCTCCTCGGCCCGGTACCGCGCCAGCGGTTTGACCGATTCGTCCGCCTCGCGCCGCTGTTTCTTGGCGGTCAGCCGTTCGGCCAGCTCGGGCGAATCGGCCAGTGCGGCCGCCTCCCGCCGGACCCAGTCTCGGAATCGCTGGGTCGCGCCCGGCACGACCCGGTCCACGAGACCCATCGCACCGGCGTCGGCCGCCCCGACCGGCAGCGGCTCCCGGGTGAGCCGGGCGGCTTCGGCCGTGCCCACCCGGCGCGGCAGCGAGTAGGTCCAGTACTCCGAGCCGTACAGACCCATCAGCCGGTAGTGCGGGTTGAGCACCACCGATTCCCGGCACCACACCTCGTCGGCGGCCAGGGCCAGCATCACACCCCCGGCGGCGGCGTTACCCGCGAGCGCCGAGATCACCAGGATGTCGGTCGTGGTCAGGATCGCTTCGACCAGATCGTTCATGGCGTTGATGTTCTGCCAGGACTCTTCGGCGGGATCCTCGGCCGCCTCGATGACGTTCAGATGGATCCCGTTGGAGAAGAAATCCCGATCCGGGCCCAGCACCAGCGCCCGGATCGGGCGAGCGCAGGCCTGCCGGTACGCCGCGAGCAGGCGCCGGCACTGGGCGGTGCTCATCGCGCCACCGGCGAAAGCGAATTCGAGGTATCCCACCGAACCCTGTTCGTGGTAGCGCAGTTCCGACCAGGTGTCGCGCACCGCCGCCTCGGCCGGTGTCACCGGCGCCTCGGGGACCTCGGGTGGCAGATCGGCGCCCAGTGCGTCCACGGCGGGGCGTTTGAAGGTTTTCGGGCCGCCGGGCGTGCGACGGGCACGCAGCTGCGGCAACCAGACCGCCCCGTCCACCGTCGCCCGGCAGATGGCGCCGTCGCGGGTCGCGATCACCGCGCCCGGAGTGCCGCGCAGCCGGTCTTCCCGGTGCCCGCCGTGCACGAAGTACTCCCGGCCGAACAACTGGTCGAGCACGCCCGGCTGGGAATCGGCCGCGCGGAGTTTCCGGAGCACGTCCTCGGTGTTCTCGGAGGCCCAGTCGATCCGCCGGTTCTCCTGGGAGTGGTAGGGCCGCAACCGGCCCCGCACGTCCGGGCGTTCGTAGTCCAGCGGTTCGGGTTCGAATGTGCCGTCGGCGAATCGCTGGACCGCCAGCAGTACGGCCGCGACCGCGGCATCGGAGACCTCGTTGCGGTAGAGCTCGCTCTTCCCGCACGCCGCGACGGGGAAGGGCACCGAGGCCCAGATCGGCCCGGCGTCCATCTCCTCGACAGCCTGCAGGACGGTGACGCCCCATTCCCGCGCACCGGTGGCGATCGCCCAGTCGAGCGAGGACGGCCCCCGGTCGCCCATCGGTCCGGGATGCACGATCAGCACCGGGTATTCGGTCCAGATGTCTTCCGGAATCGCGCTGGTGAGCATCGGCGCCAGGATCAGCTCCGGCCGGAACCGGGCCACCCGGGCCCGCAGCAGATCGTCGCCGAGCGCCAACTCCACCCCGACCGTATGTCCGCGGCGGCGCAGTTCGGTGTGGACGCGCTGGGTGAGGCTGTTGAAAGCACTGGCGACCAGCAGGACGCGCAAGATTTCCTCCATCGGGCGGGGCCGAATGTCTCGAACCCCAAGTACGGGTGTCGCTTCCCGACCAAGCTAGCCCCACGCTGTATCGCACGCAGCCCGAGGACCCGTTCCGGCCGCCGCGAGTGACGGCACCGACAGCGCGGTGCCACGACCTATCACCACCCGGGGTCGCAACACTCCGGCAACCCGCGGAGACCACCCGCCGGTGGCGAAGTGGCACAACACATCAGCGTATGCGGGCGCGCGGGCGGTTCAGGACGCGATATGCAATCCGAAACCGGTCGATCCGGCGCTTTCGCGCCCGGGTTCGAGCCGCAGCCGGCGATCGTAGTCGCCGCCGGCCTGCCGCCGGTAGGCGATTGGCGCGAGCTGCTCCAATGCCCCGATCCGCTTCCGGAAATCGGTGCTGATCTCCGCGAATCGTTCGTCGTCCACGCCGATCGCACCGTGCACCACGAAGGGTTCGAGGACATCCATTCCCGGGTAGTAGAGGATCCCGTGGTGGATGGGGAACAGCAGATCGTCGAGGGGCCCGTTGATTCCGCGCTCGGAGTAGGCCGGCTCCCGTCCGCCGATCGCCACCACGAGCATCGCCCGCCGGCCCGCCAGGATGCCGTCACCGTAGCGCGGAATCGCGATTCCGCCCGCGCCGTAGGCGAATCCGCAGGTGAACACCCGATCCACCCAGCCCTTCAGGATGGCGGGCATGGAGAACCACCACAGCGGGAAGTGCAGCAGCACGGTATCCGCCCACAGCAGTTTCTCCTGTTCGGCCCGGATATCGGCGCCCAGGGTCCCGCTGTCGTAGGCCTCGCCGGAGGCGAGCATGAAGTTCGTTTCCGCCACGTCACCGAAATCCGCCGCGTCGGCCTGCGCTTTCCAGCCCATGGCGTAGAGGTCGCTGACCCGGACCTGGTGACCGTCGGCCCGCAACTGCTCGACGGCCACGTCTTTCAGTGCCCCGGTGAGCGAATCGGGTTCCGGGTGCGCGTACACGATCAAAACCTTCATACTCCGGGCAACCACACCGGGGGTCCCGGGCATTCCACGGTGGACCCCCGCGCCCCGGAAACGGCGCTGCCCCCGGCTCGCGGGAGCCGGGGGCAGCATCGGGTATCGGCGGGTCAGGAACCGTTCTTGGCCGCCAGGGCCTTGGCCTCCCGGCGACGGCGGTGCAGGATCGGCTCGGTGTAGCCGTTCGGCTGCGCGGTGCCCTCCAGGATCAGCTCCTTGGCCGCCTGGAAGGCCACGCTCCCGGCGAAATCGGGCGCCATCGGGCGGTAGGCGGCGTCCCCGGCGTTCTGCCGGTCCACCACCGGAGCCATCCGCTCCAGGCTGGCCACCACCTCATCGGCCGTGACCACACCGTGGCGCAGCCAGTTGGCCATGAGCTGGCTGGAGATCCGCAGGGTGGCGCGATCCTCCATCAGCGCGATATCGGAGATATCGGGAACCTTGGAGCATCCGACGCCCTGGTCGATCCAGCGCACCACATAGCCGAGGATGGACTGCGAATTGTTGTCCAGCTCCTGCTGTTTGTCCGCGTCGCTCCAGTCCGGGTCGGCGGCCAGCGGGATCTGCAGGATATCGTCGACACTCGCGCGGGCGCCGCCCTTGGCGATCTCGGCCTGCCGCTTGAACACATCCACCAGGTGGTAGTGGGTGGCGTGCAGCGTGGCGGCGGTCGGCGAGGGAACCCACGCGGTGGTGGCGCCGGCCTTCGGATGGCCGATCTTCTGCTCGAGCATCCCGGCCATCAGATCGGGCATGGCCCACATACCCTTGCCGATCTGGGCCTTGTGCGGCAGTCCGGCCGCGATACCGGTATCGACGTTCCAGTCCTCGTAGGCGAGGATCCAGCGCTGGGTCTTCATCTCCGCCTTGCGGATCATCGGACCCGCTTCCATCGACGTGTGGATCTCGTCGCCGGTGCGGTCCAGGAACCCGGTGTTGATGAACACCACGCGGTCGGCGGCGGCGTTGATGCACGCCTTCAGGTTGACGGTGGTGCGGCGCTCCTCGTCCATGATGCCGACCTTGAGGGTGTTGCGCGGCAGGTCGAGAACATCCTCCACCGCCGCGAACAGATCGTTGGCGAACGCGACCTCGTCGGGACCGTGCATCTTGGGCTTAACGATGTAGACCGAGCCGGTGCGGCTGTTGGTCAGCGCCACATCCGGGCGCAGCGAATGCTTGGCGATCAGCGAGGTGAGGATGCCGTCCAGGATGCCCTCGGGCACCTCGTTGCCCTCGGCGTCGAGGATCGCGTCGCTGGTCATCAGATGACCGACATTGCGCACGAACAGCAGGGACCGGCCGTGGACCGCCAGCTCCGACCCGTCCAGCGCGGTGTACACGCGGTCCGGGTTCATGGTGCGGGTGAACGATTTGCCGTTCTTGGTGACCTCTTCGGCGAGGTCACCCTTCATCAGGCCCAGCCAGTTGCGGTAGCACAGCGTCTTGTCCTCGGCGTCGACCGCGGCCACCGAGTCCTCGAAGTCCATGATGGTGGTGACGGCGGATTCGAGCACCACATCCTTGATTCCGGCGGAGTCGGTGCTGCCGATCGGCGATTCCGGGTCGATCTGGATCTCGATATGCAGCCCGTTGTTCTTCAGCAGGATCGCGCTGGGCGAGGCGGGGTCGCCGATATAGCCGATCAGCTGCCCGGCGTCGGCCAGTCCGATGGCGGTGCCGTCCTCGAGGCCGACCTCGAGTTCACCGTCGACGATCGCGTACGACGTCGAACCGATATGCGAGCCCGTGATCAGGGTGACCGAATCGTCGAGGAAGTTGCGGGCCCATTCGATGACCTTGTCACCGCGGACCTTGTTGTATCCGGTCCCCTTCTCGGCACCGCCGGTCTCCGGAACGGCGTCCGTGCCGTAGAGCGCGTCGTAGAGCGAACCCCAGCGCGCGTTCGCGGCGTTGATGGCGAAACGGGCATTGCTCACCGGCACCACGAGCTGCGGTCCGGCGGTGCTGCTGATCTCCGCGTCGACGCCGGTGGTGCCGATGGAGAAATCGGCCGGTTCGGGCCGCAGATAGCCGATATCGACGAGTAGCTGCTTGTACGCCGCCTTGTCGTAGCCCGCGCCCGCGTGTTCGCCGTGCCAGGCGTCGAGCTTGCCCTGGATTTCGTCGCGTTCGGCCAGCAGGGCCCGGTTGCGCGGGGCGAACTCGGTGATGATCCGCTCGGCGCCGGCCCAGAACGCGGCGGAATCGACGCCGGTACCGGGCAAAGCCTCGTTCTCTACGAAGTCGTGGAGAACGGTGGCAACCTGGAGCCCGCCGACCTGTTTCCGCTCTGTCATCTACTTGCCTCACTTCCGCGAATGCCTGGTGGAAAGTCGATGTTTATGTTACCGACCGGTAGCGGTACGCCGGTCGCCGGGTGAGCGCGCCGGTGGGGTGCCGGTGCCGGCACCGGACTCTACGCCGATTCCGCGCCCACCGGTCCGCACGTCCGGACCGTCGCCGCGGGCCACCCGGCGGCGGGCTACGCGCCCGGCGGCGACCCCACCCGCCGCCGGGCGCGGAAAAATGGGCCGACAAGCGCTACCCGGCTGTGCCACCATGGATTCCAGCCGGCCGGCCGTCAGGGCGGGCCGCCGATATCCAGAAGGGAGGAGTGGTCTTGTATCCAGTCGCACCGGCCGATGCCGTCGAGCCCGGCACCATATCGCGACAGTGCCTACGCACGAACCGGTCGATGAACACCGGTACCGAATCGGCGCGGCAGCCGAAAAGCGGCAGCGATCCCGTGATCGACCTGCTCCTCCCGCGGCGCCGCTGACCGTTCGCCTCCCTCTTCCTTCCCGGAGTTCCGGGCTGTCCCCGGCCGTCGAAACCTGGTGATACCCATGTCGATATCCGCTGTCGCCGAACCGGCGACTCTCACTCCCGACAATTGGATACGCAGCCGCGTCCTGGTGCTCAACGCCGCCTACGAGGCGCTGGACCGGGTCGCCGCCGACCGGGCGGTCGTGCTGGTGACGAGCGGTGCCGCCGAATCGGTGGTGATCCGCCGGCCGTATTTCCCGATCCGCTCGCAGCATGCCGAGATCATGCTGCCGGAGACGATCCGGCTGGTCCGCTACCGGTACCTGGCCCATATCACCGTCCGCGCCCCGGGCGGCCGGGCCACCCACGCCGCGATCCTGCGACGGGACGGCAACCGGTGCGGCTACTGCGGCGAATGGGCCCCGACGGTGGACCATATCCGCCCGCGCAGCCGCGGCGGACCCAACACCTGGGACAACCTCGTCGCGTGCTGTGCGCCCTGTAATACCGCCAAGGCCGACCGCACCCCCGAGGAGGCGGGGATGCGACTGCTCTGGGAGCCGCGTGCGCCCGAACCCCTGGTACGTGAACAGCGGCGGGTGTGGAAGCACCTGGCCGCGACCACCAAGGCGATCCGCGAGAGGAGGGATCGAGATGACCGTCGAAATTCTGGCAGATCTGCTGCCGATGTCCGACAGCCGTGGCTGGCATCGCGCCGCCTGCCGCGGTGACCCGAACCACGAGGCGTGGTTTCCCTACCCGTCGCAGGACTTCGAGTACGCGCGTCAGGTGTGCGGCCGGTGCCCGATCCGGCCGGATTGCCGTGGGTTCGCCGAACGGACCGGTCAGTCCGGTGTGTGGGGCGGGCACGAATTCGACCGGGGAAAGATGATCCGGGAATAACGGGCGGGAGACCCGCCGCGATGCCGTGGGGCCGTGTGGATACGCACGGCCCCACAGTCGTGACCGTGAGGCGGCGCGACCGGGTACCGCTCCCTAGACTGACTGCTCGTGGGTACCCATCGCAGCACCGGCTCCTCCCGGGAAATCAGCAAGGGACCGGTGATCGCCGCGGTGGTGGTTGTGGTCCTGATCGTCCTCGTCGTCGGCTGGACGCAATTGCGCCCGCAATCGGCCGGTTCGTCCGGCGCCGCGGCCTCGGGTGCCTGCGTCGAAGGCGAGGCCGTCCTGGATGTCACGGTCGATCCGGAGATCGCCGATCCGGTGCGCACCATCGCCGCCCGGTACAACGAGACCCGGCCGGTGGTGCGCGATCACTGCGCGAAGGTCGTCATCACCGAACGCCCGGCCACCGATATGGTGGCCGCCTTCCGGTCCACCGCCACCTGGGATCCGGCTCTCGGACCGCGCCCGGCCCTGTGGATTCCGGAGTCCGGCCGCCAGGTCGAGTCCATGCGGGTGCCGGGCCTCATCGAGGGCGCTCCACGATCGATCGCCTCCAGCCCGATCGTGCTGGCCGTTCCCGAGGTGCTGCGGCACGCGCTCGCCGCGACCCAGACCTCCTGGGTGGACCTCCCCCGGCTGCAACAGGGTTCACTCGAACAGATCGGCCTGCCCGGCTGGGACGGCCTGAAACTCGCGATGCCGCCCGGCGATACGACCCTCGCGGTCGCCGCCGCGGTCGCGGGCGCCGTCTCGGGAACCGAACCGCTGACCGAGGAGGCCACCGCGGCCGGCCAGACCCTGTCGGCGGTTTCCGGCCTGGCCTCCGCCGCACCGGAGGCCGTGGACGCCTCGGCCGCCCTGACCTCCCTGACCGGCGCCGCGCCGGCCGAGGCCGCGGTACACGCCGTACCGGTGACCCAGCGCCGGCTCGCCGCCAACGGCAGCACCACCTTCTACGTTCCCGCCGGCGCGGCACCGGTCGCGGATTATCCGGCGGCACTCATGTCCGGTCCGTGGGTCGACAAGACCCAGAACCTGATGGCCGGACTGTTCGCCGACTATCTGCGTAAACCGGAACAGCAGCGCGACCTGGTCGCGGCGGGCTTCGCCGCGCCACCGGCCGATCCCGCCCCGGTACCTCCCCGCGCCGCACTGGACCGGCTCCGGCAGGTGCTGCACTCGCCGGTCCTGGGCGTGCACGCGACGGCCCTGCTCGATGTCTCCGCCTCGATGAACACCACAGAAGGGGATCTGACCCGGCTGAACAACACCGTCGGCGCGCTGGCCTCCACGCTCAACGTCATGCCGCCCGAATTCGGTCTGGGTATCTGGACTTTCGGCAAAGATGTCGACGGCTCGAATCCGTACGAGGTGATCGCCGATACCGCCGAGCTCGGCGACGCCCAGCGCAGCACACTCATGGGATCGCTGGGTTCGATCGAGACCACGGCGGCCGAGACCGACGAATGCTATCCGGCACTGCTGGCGGCCTATCGGAGCGCCGTCGAGGGGTACGCGGCCGACCGCACCAATTCGATCCTGCTGGTCACCGACGGGCCCGAGGACGATTCGGGGACCGGTGACGCCGATCTGCTGGCCGGTATCGAGAACGCGGGCGATCCCGCGAAACCGATCCGGGTCGACGTCATCGTCGTCGGCGGATCCGGGACCGAGGGCCTGCGCACCCTCACCGAGCGGACCGGCGGCAGTTACACGGTGCTGCCGAGTAGTAACGATCTCGCCTTCGGTACCGCGATG
The DNA here is from genome assembly GCF_055586645.1 of Nocardia sp. NPDC049935. Lineage (NCBI taxonomy): Bacteria > Bacillati > Actinomycetota > Actinomycetes > Mycobacteriales > Nocardiaceae > Nocardia > Nocardia sp. NPDC049935. Next base: position 1,592,927 of record NZ_JBVJHV010000001.1, read on the forward strand.
GTGGGAGCGCTCACCACACCCTGACGCGGTCGCCCGGCCCGCGGGCCGGGCGTTTCCCGCGCAGTGGCCCTAGTCGGCGAAGGCCTCCGGCGGCGGGCAGGTGCACACCAGATTGCGGTCACCGAACGCACCGTCGATCCGCCGCACCGCCGGCCACACCTTCGGGCGCGGATGGGCCGACCCGCGCGGATACACCGCCACCTCACGGCTGTACGGATGATTCCAGTCGGCGACCAGGCTCGCGGCGGTATGCGGGGCGTTGCGCAGCGGGCTGTCCGCCACCGGCCACTCCCCCGACCCCACCCGGTCGATCTCGCGGCGGATGGCGATCATGGCCTCCACGAAATCGTCCAGTTCGGCGAGATTCTCGCTTTCGGTCGGCTCCACCATCAGGGTGCCCGCCACCGGGAAACTCATCGTGGGCGCGTGGAACCCGTAATCGGCGAGGCGCTTGGCCACATCGTCGACGGTCACACCGGTATCCCTGGTGATCCCGCGCAGGTCGAGGATGCATTCGTGGGCGACCATCTCGTTCTCGCCGGTGTACAGCACCGGATAGTGCTCGCCGAGGCGGCGGGCCAGGTAGTTCGCCGAGGCGATCGCGGTGAGCGTCGCGCGGCGCAGCCCCCCGGCTCCCATCATCCGGATATAGGCCCAGGTGATCGGCAGGATCGAGGCCGATCCGTAGTTCGCCGCGGAAACCGCGTGCGATCCGCGCTGGAGCGGATCGCCGGGAAGATACGGCGTCAGGTGCGCGCGCACCGCCACCGGACCCACCCCCGGACCACCGCCGCCGTGCGGGATGCAGAAGGTCTTGTGCAGGTTCAGGTGGCTGACGTCGCCGCCGAACCGGCCCGGCCGGGCCAGCCCGACCAGTGCGTTGAGGTTCGCGCCGTCGACGTAGACCTGACCGCCCGCATCGTGCACCAGGGCGCACAGTTCGGCGACCTCGTGCTCGTACACGCCGTGCGTGGACGGATAGGTGATCATGATGCACGCCAGCCGTTCGGCGTGATCGGCGATCTTGGCGCGCAGATCGTCGAGATCGACATCACCGTTGGCGCGGCATTTCACCACTTCCACGCGCAGACCGGCCATCGCGGCCGAGGCGGCGTTGGTGCCGTGCGCGCTGGACGGGATCAGGCAGGTGTCACGGTTCGTATCACCGCGATCCAGATGGTAGCGCCGGATGGCCAGCAGGCCCGCGTACTCGCCCTGGCTGCCGGCGTTCGGCTGCAGGCTCACCGAGTCGTAGCCGGTGATCTCGGCGAGCCAGCGCTCGAGGTCGGCGACGATCTGCCGCAGGCCTGGTGTATCGGCCGCCGGCGCATACGGGTGCAACCGGGCGAAACCGGGCCAGGTGATGGGTTCCATCTCGGCGGTGGCATTGAGTTTCATGGTGCAGGAGCCGAGCGGTATCATACTGCGGTCCAGGGCGATGTCCTTGTCCGACAGCGCCCGCAGGTAACGCAGCATCGCGGTTTCGGTCCGGTAGCGGGTGAACGCCGGATGGGTCAGGAACTCCGAGGTCCGGTTCACGATTCCCGCGCACACCGGCTCGGCCGGGGCGACGCCGAACGCGTCCAGTACCGCCGCCACATGCTCGTCGGTGGTGGCCTCGTCACAGGCCACGGCCACCTGATCCGCGTCCACCAGCCGCAGGTTGACGCCGCGGGCCGCGGCTTTCGCGACGACGTTCTCCGCCTGGCCCGGGACCCGGGCCAGCACGGTATCGAAATAGGTGTCGTGTACCAGCGCCTCACCGAGGGCGGCGGCCACCTGTTCGGCATGACCGTGGACCCGGCGCGCGATCGCCCGCAGCCCGTCCGCGCCGTGGTAGCAGGCGTACATCCCGGCGACGATCGCCAGCAGCACCTGCGCGGTGCAGATATTGGAGGTCGCCTTCTCCCGGCGGATGTGCTGCTCCCGGGTCTGCAGCGCCAGCCGGTAGGCCGGGGCCCCGTCGGCGTCCTTGGAGACGCCCACCAGGCGGCCCGGCAGCTGACGGGCGTACGCGGTGCGGACCGCGAGGTAGCCGGCGTGCGGTCCGCCGAAGCCCATCGGCACCCCGAAGCGCTGGGTGGTGCCGAAGCACACGTCGGCGCCCTGCTCACCGGGCGGGGTGACGAGCGTGAGTGCGAGCAGATCGGCGCCGGCCGCGACCAGCGCACCCCGATCGTGGGCCCGCGAGATGATCCCGGACCAGTCCACGACGCGCCCCGACGCGCCGGGCACCTGGAGCAGGACGCCGAAGAAATCGCCGTCGGGCAGGCCCGCACCCGCCAGATCCGCCTCCACGATCTCGATACCGAGCGGTTCCGCACGGGTTTCCAGGACGGTTCGCGTCTGCGGGAACAGATCGGTGTCGACCACCAGCCGCGGACTGCCGCCGCGGTCGACGCGGCGCATCAGGGTCATCGCTTCCGCGGCCGCGGTGGCCTCGTCCAGCATCGAGGCGTTGGCGACATCCATCGCGGTCAGATCGGTGACCATGGTCTGGAAGTTCAGCAGCGCTTCGAGCCGGCCCTGGCTGATCTCCGGCTGGTACGGCGTGTAGGCGGTGTACCAGGCCGGATTCTCCAGCAGATTGCGGACCAGCACGGGCGGAGTGAGGGTGTCGTAGTAGCCGAGCCCGATCATGGAGGTCGCGACCGTATCGGAGGCGGCGAGCGCGGCCAGTTCGGCCAGCACCTCGTGTTCGCTGCCCGGGGCGGGCAGTCCTGCCGGCGGATCCTCGTCGCGGATTCCGGCGGGCAGTGCGGCGGCCGCCAATTCCTCGGCCGAGCCGATACCGATCGCGGCGAGTATGCGCGCGAACTCGTCGCCGTCGGGTCCTACGTGCCGGTCTGCGAAGCTCTGGGTCACCACGGCTCCCTGGTTACGGATGGCCGGCCGTACGGCCGACGCAGGGCCCTCCCCCTCTGTCGCGGCGCCTGAGAGCTTCGGCGGCCCGGCCGCCTTTCACCTTGGGCGGGTGGCCCGCAGCCACCACTTTCCAGAGGCGCCGGTTCCCGCACGGTCCTGGTGCCTGAGAGATTGACGGGGAGGTGCTGCTCCTTCGGCGCCCGGAATCCGCTCGGATCCGGGACTCTCCCGCACGGCTACGACGCCCGGCTATTTTAGCCCGCTGGCCTGGACCAACGCGCACTCCCCCGGGTGTGTCCTCGGCCTCATCGCACCGGGGCGGGTATCGAACGTCGGGCTACCCGGTCTTACGGGTCAGCCGGGCCTTGCGCCGGTAGGAGAGTTCGTCCTCGGGTCGCTCGCTGGTCTCCGAAGCCCGCTCGGCGGGAAACGCGGCGATATCCCCGGTGAGTTCGCGCATGGCACTGTTCACGGCTATTCCGAAAACGCCCTGCCCGCCCTGCAGTAAATCGACGACTTCTTCCGGGGAGGTGCATTCGTATACCGAGGTGCCGTCGGAGAACAGCGTGATATTCGCCAGATCCTCCACACCGCGACTACGCAGATGATCGACCGCGATGCGGATGTTCTGCAACGAAATACCCGCGTCGAGCAGACGTTTGACGATTTTCAGGACCAGGATGTCCTTGAAGGAATACAGCCGCTGGCTTCCGGAACCGGCCGCGCTACGAATGGACGGCACGACCAGCCCGGTGCGCGCCCAGTAGTCCAGTTGCCGATAAGTGATCCCCGCCACCTGACATGCCGTGGGCACCCGGTATCCGACCAGATCGTCGGGAACCGAATCGTCGGGGAACAATCCGGGTTGTATTTCGTAGCGCCGAGGCGGGCCCACTTCCGATTGCATATCCCGCATATGCTCTGCCACTGAACTACTCCCTTGCTCCGCCGATCTGTGCCTCGTAGCCGACGGCCCGGCGTCGACTATGAGGCTACTCTTCCCATTCTCTCGGCCGCAGCAGTGCCGTCCAAACGCGACGCGCGGTAATAGTCTCGACCTGTAGTTGAGGTCTAGAAAAAAGTCGGGTTGCTCAACTATCGGTCGCTTTGAAATCGTCGGGAGATACCGACTCGAGGAACTCCTTGAACTTTTCGACCTCGTCCTCGCGTTCGTCCGGCATCACCAGGCCGGCCTCCTCGAGAACCGATTCCGCGGCGTAGATGGGGCAGCCGACACGCAGCGCGATGGCCACCGAATCCGACGGCCGGGCCGATACCCGGACCTCGTTCTCGAAGACCAGGTCGGCGTAGAACGTGCCCTCTTTCAGGTCCACGATATGGACCTCCTCGAGGGTATGACCCAGATCTGTGATCAAGATCTTTATCAGGTCGTGGGTGAGGGGCCGGATCGGTGTGACGCCCTCCTGTTCGAGCACGATCGCCGTGGCCTCGGCCTGCCCGATCCAGATGGGCAGATAACGCTCCCCTTCCGCCTCCCGCAGCAGCAGGACGGGCTGGTTCTGTGGCTGCTCGACCCGGATGCCGATCACGCGCATTTCGCTCATCGCACTGCCTCCCATACTCCCCGGCCGTCCGCCCTCGCCGATACTGGACCCGCCGTACTACGAGTCTAGGCGAACTTCCGGCGCCGCCGCGATCGCTGCGGAACACCGGAATCGGTGTGTTGCCACGGACGTAGCATGCGATGCCTCCACCCCAGGTCAGCGCCGATCCGGCGCGATCACCGACGGGGCGGCGGCCCGCCGGTCAGCCGCCGAGGGAATTGCGCACCGAGGCCTTCACCAGGCTCGCGTGCAGGGTGAGCGACAGCGCAGCGAGTTCACGCACCGTCTCCTCCGCCCGCGCCCGGGCCCCGGCATCGCGGCTCTTGGCTATCGGTGCGGCGATCTGGGCCACCAGCGCCGCCTCCCGGTCGGCGGCGAGTTTGAAGGCTCGCAGATGCCGGGCCTCCAAACCGAATTCGGCCATCGCCTTCGCCGTGGTCGCCAAGGTGACGGCGTCGGCGTCGAAGAATCCCGCGGGCCCGGGTGTGATCAGATTCGCACGGATCAGATCGGTGAGGAACTTCTCGTCGATCCCGGCCCGGTCGAGCAGATCCGCACGCGTCACCCGGATCTCGTGATCGAATTCGAACTCGTCCGCGGAGACACGGCCCGGCGGCACCCCGAGCCGGCGCGGCGGGCGCGGCCCGGTATCCGCACCGCCCCCGGCGGGCTCCGGTTCCGGCGGTACCGCCCGGGCCCGGGCGCGGGCTTCGCGCACCCCGAGCGTGGCCGCTCCGCTGTCGATCGCCTCGAGTTGCTCCTTGATCACCTTCAGCGGCAGGTACTGGTCGCGCTGGGCGGTGAGGACGAACCGCAGACGTTCACAGTCGGCGACCGAGAACCGGCGATAACCGGAAGGAGTGCGTTCGGGCCGGATCAGGCCCTCCGCTTCGAGGAAACGGATCTTGGAAATGGTGATATCAGGAAAATCCGGTCGCAGCAGATCGAGCACGGAGCCGATCGACATACCTCCGTGCGCCCACTGCTGCGCCGCGCCTGTCATGACCTCGAGTCTTTCACGCCGAAGCGCCGATCACCCGGACCGGCGCACCGATCATCACCTGTTCACAGACTGCCCGCACCGGCCGCGGAACCGGCCTCCTGGGTGCGCGGGCCGGTGAGGAAGACCAGCCGGAACTTGCCGATCTGGACCTCGTCGCCGTTCTGCAGTTCCGAGGAGTCCACCGGCTCCCGGTTGACGTAGGTGCCGTTGAGGCTGCCCACATCGACGACCTGGAACGAATCCTCGTCCTGCCGGAATTCGGCATGGCGGCGGCTGACGGTGACATCGTCGAGAAAGATATCGCTGTCGGGATGGCGGCCCGCCGACGTGGTGGGCTGATCCAGCAGGAACCGCGAACCCGCGTTCGGACCGCGCTTGACGACCAGCAGCGCCGCGCCGACCGGAAGACCCTCAACACCCTGCACCGGCTGTTCGCCGGTCGGCTCGCCGGAGCGCGATGCGTCGACCTCGTTCAGGAAATCCGCGCGGAAGACCGACGTCGTCTCGGCCGCGGTCTCCCCGTAACCCGGGTCTTTGTTCTCGCTCACCGTTTCTCTCCTCCTCGAACCTCATAAACCATGCAGGCAGGTGCCGCGTGCGACGTGGCTCGGTGGCCCCGACTCCGGGCGGCACATCCGTTGGCATTGACCGTACCCTGCCGGGCCTCGCCCGTGCAGGTAGAACCGGGAAGGCTGGATCAGCCCCCGATAACTCCTTGATAACCTGCGGCGTCGAGTAGTTCACCCAGACTCGATTCCAGTGCGGACGCGTCGTCCACCTCGAGTTCGAACAACCACCCGTCACCGTAGGGATCGGTATTCAGCGTTTCCGGCGTCGCCTCCAATTCCTGATTCACCGCAACGATTTTCGCGCGCAGTGGAGCGTAGATATCGGAAACGCTCTTGGTCGATTCGACCTCTGCGATGCTGTCCCCGGCGGCGACATCGGCGCCGGTTTCGGGCAGCTGCACGAACACGACGTCACCGAGTTGCGACTGGGCGTAATCGGTGATCCCGACCCGGACCCGGGTGGGCTCGATACGACGCACCCATTCGTGTTCCGCGGTGTAACGCAGATCCTCCGGAGCCCGGTTCACGTGGTGTCCTTTCCTCGTGTCGTCGTGCACGATGCCCGCAACTCTATGCGAGCCCGTCGTGATCCGCCGCGCCGGTCTCCCGGCCCGGGGAACCGTGCGAATCTCCCCCGGTAGGGGGTATCGCCCGCGCGACCGCGACGGCCCGGCCGAGATACAGCAGCCCGGTCCAGATGTAGACCGCCGTGCCCCAGATCAGCAGTGCCCCACCGAAGGCCCGGCCGAAACCGTCTCCCACCCAGTCCATCTCTCCGGCCAGCAGCCACGGCAGCGCCGACATCAGGGCGAAGGTGGCGGCCTTTCCGAGGTAGATGACCTCGGGGGGGTCGAGATCGCGGCGGCGGTAGACCCGCAGCGTGAGACTCAGCACCAGATCGCGGCCGATCAGCAGCGCCGCCACCCACCAGGGGATCAGACCCCGGACCACGAAGGCGGCCAGCGTGGTCACGAGGTAGAGCCGGTCGACGAGCGGGTCCAGGAGCGCGCCGAGCCGCGAGGATTGGTCCAGCAGCCGCGCGAGTTTGCCGTCCAGGAAGTCGGTGACCCCGCTGAGGATCAGCAGGGTGAAGGCCCAGCCGTCGGCGTGCTCGACGAGCAGTAGCCACAGGAAGACGGGAATACCGGCCAGCCGCAGCACGCTCAGGACGTTGGGCACGGTGAGCAGGCGGTCCGACAGCACCGGCCCGGCCGCGCCCGCGCGATCCGGTTCCGATGCCGCGGTATCGGAACCGCCGGTTCCCGAATCGCTCATCACAGAGCAAGTGCTTACCGTATGGCGGCCCGCCCGCGCCAGCGCACCCCGCGTGTCATTCGATGAATGAATGAGTGTGAAAGTATCTCATCGTTGGTTCGGGTGAGAGGAACAGCATGCCGGAGTTCGACTACGACGTCGTGGTCATCGGTTCGGGATTCGGCGGCAGTGTGAGCGCGCTGCGGCTGACCGAGAAGGGATACCGGGTCGGAGTGCTGGAAGCGGGCAGGCGCTGGGATCCCGAATCGCTGCCCCGGACCAACTGGAACCTCCGGCGTTCCATCTGGGCTCCGAAACTCGGCTGCACCGGACCGCAGCAGATCAGCCTGCTCGGCACCTGCGCGGTGTTCTCCGGCGCCGGTGTCGGCGGCGGGTCCCTGATCTACGGCAACACCCTCTACGAACCCCTCGCCGACTTCTACACCGACCGCCAGTGGGCCCATATCACCGACTGGCGGGCCGAACTGGCTCCCTACTACGACCAGGCCCGGCGGATGCTCGGGGTGGCGGCCAATCCCCGGATCACCCCGGCCGACGAGGTGATCCGGGAGGTGGCCGCCGATATGGACGTGGCCGCGACCTTCCACCCGACCGAGGTCGGGGTGTTCTTCAACGAGGACGATCCCGGCGCGGAGGTCCCGGATCCGTACTTCGGCGGCGCCGGGCCCCGCCGCCGCGGCTGCGTGCACTGCGCCCGCTGCCTCACCGGATGCCCGCACAACGCCAAGAACACGACCACCACCAACTACCTCCATCTCGCCGAACAGGCCGGCGCAGCCGTACACCCGCTCACCGCCGCCACCGCGGTCCGGCCACTCCCCGGCGGGGGCTACGCCGTGGACACCGAGCGTCCCGATCGCCTGCTGCGCCGGAACCGGCGCACTTTCACCGCCGAACAGGTGGTGTTCGCCGGTGCGGCCCTGGGCACCCAGAAGCTGCTGCACCGGATGCGCGACCGGGGCGTGCTGCCCGCCCTGTCGCCGCGCCTGGGCGAGCTGACCCGCAGTAATTCCGAGGCCATCCTCGCGGTGGTGAGCCGCGCCCGGCGCGATCTCGCCGAGGGCATCGCCATCACCTCCTCGATCCATCCGGAACCGAACACCCATATAGAGGTGTGTCACTACGGGAAGGGACAGAACGCCCTGTTCCCGCTGTCGGCGCCGGTGGTCGACGGTGGGGCGTTCCGGTTCCTGCGCTTCCTGCTGGCCGCGCTCACGCACCCCGTGGTCTTCCTGCGCAGTTTCGATGCCCGCCGGGCCTCCGAACGCTCGGTGATCCTGCTGGTGATGCAATCGCTGGACAATTCCCTCACCTCGTTCCTGCGACGGGGCGGCCTGCGGACCCGGCAGGGTACGGGCGAACCCAACCCGGCCTGGATACCGCTGGCGCACGAGGTGGGCCGCCGGTTCGCGGACAAGATCGACGGCGACACCCACGGGCTCTACACCGACGTCTTCGATATCCCGGCCACCGCGCACTACATCGGCGGTTGTGTGATCGGCGAGTCCGCCGATACCGGCGTCGTGGACCCCTACCAGCGCGTCTTCGGCCATCCGGGCCTGCATATCGCCGACGGCTCGGCGGTGACCGCGAATCTGGGCGTCAATCCCTCGCTGACGATCACCGCCCAGGCCGAGCGCGCGATGGCCTTCTGGCCGAACCGGAATCAGCGGGATCCGCGACCCCCGCTCGGTACGTCCTATCGCCGCATCGCACCGGTCGCGCCCGCTCATCCGGCGGTACCGGGCACGGCCCCCGGGGCGCTGCGCCTGCCCATCGAACCGGCGCCGACGCGCTGACGCCTACGGCCGCCGGTGGTCCACGGGTACACGGAAGCGCGCCGTTACCTGGGAACCTCGGTACCGTTATCAGGTGCCGAACAGTCGTATCACCCTGCGCTCGTACACTCCTGCCGAGGAGATCCTCGCCCGGGGCGAGTCGGTCCGCGCGCGTATTCCGCATTCGGCCCGCGACCGGCCGGTGCGGACCGAGGGCCGGCCGTCGGTGCTCGAGTTCATCGAGTCCTCCGGCCGCGGCCGGCTCGAGCACCTGATACCCCTGCGCATCGCCCGGATGGCCGCCTCACCGTTCGCGTTCTACCGGGGCGCCGCCGGATTGATGGCACACGATCTGGCGGGTAGCCCGGATACCGGTTTCCTCGCTCAGCTCTGCGGTGACGCCCACGCCGCCAATTTCGGCCTGTACGGCACCTCGCGCGGCGAGATCGTGATGGATATCAACGATTTCGACGAGACCGTGGCCGGGCCCTGGGAATGGGATCTGGAACGGCTCGCGGCCAGCCTGGTGCTGGCGGGCCGCGTGGGCGGCGCGGACGAGGAGGAATGCCGGACCGCCGCGGCCGACGCCGTCCGCACCTATCGCCGCGCCGTCGGGGTACTCGCCGAACGGCCGTTCCTGAAATCCTGGTCGGCGCTGGCCGACGAATCCATCCTCGACCGCGTCGAGGCCGATGATCTGCTGGACAACTTCAAGAAGGCCGCCAAGAAGGCCCGCAAGAATGACAGCGAGAAGGTCGTCAAGAAGTGGACCCATCTCGACGACCACGAAACCGGTATCGAGAGTCATCATTTCGTGAGTGATCCGCCGATCCTCACCACGGTGACCCCTGAGGTCGAGGACGCCGCGATCGACGCCCTGGAACGCTACGGCGAAACCCTGCGCGAATCCCGGCAGGGTTTGCTGGCACGGTTCGCCGTGGGCGATATCGCCTTCCGGGTCGTGGGAACCGGAAGTGTCGGATTCCACAGCTATGTCGCACTGCTCCACGGCAATTCGGGTGAGGTCCTGGTTCTGCAACTCAAACAGGCGGCGCCCTCGGCGCTGGCGCCCGTCCTCGGGATCGCACCGGCCGAGCACGAGGGCCGGCGAATCGTGCAGGGCGCCAGGCTGGTCCAGACCGAGACCGATATCCTGCTCGGCTGGACGACGATGGCCGTGCCGCAACCCGGCGGCGGCAGCCGGGAACTGCCGTTCATCGTGCGCCAGTTCCGCAATCTCAAAGGCGGGATCGCGCCCGAGGAGCTGGATCCCCACGACCTCGACGACTACGGCCGCCTCGCCGGCGCGCTGCTCGCCCGCGCCCACGCCCGGTCCCTGGACCCGCGGCTGATCAGCGGATATCTCGGTGACAACGAGGATTTCGACGAGGCGGTCACCGAATTCGCCGTACGCTACGCCGACCGCACCGAGGCCGATCACGACGAACTCGTCGCGGCGGTTCGTGCCGGGAAACTTCCGAGCGAGGACCCGGACCGGTAGTTTCGACAGGGTGCGCCGCGCGACCGGCGCCGCCATCACCTCGGGTCGGACGCGGCCTCGGATCGGATGCGAAGGGCGGTCACCATGCTCGTGCAGATTCAGAACAGCACCGACAGCGTTGCCGAACGGGCCCTGGTCGATTGGCTCACCGGCTGGGACAGCGAGTCCAGCCCGCACGGGGTGGCGACGGTCAACTGCGCCCTGGTCCATCACGACGGGACGTATCGGTTCGACGCGGTGGTCTGGACGCCCACCAGCTGCGTGGTCATCGATGTCGCCGGGCTGCGTTCCGAACGCGGCGGCACCCTGCAGGTGCCGCTCACCGGGGAGTGGACGCTGAACGGGGTCCGGGCCGAACTGGTGGCCGAGGACGACCGGTCCCTGCTCGAACGGTCCCGTGAACACACCTTCGCCCTGCAGAGCTGGCTGGCCGCACGCGGACTCGGCCAGCGCGCCGTGCACGGTGTCGCGCTGATCGTGCCGCTGCAGCGCGCGCCGATCCACATCGATCAGAAGGTGCACGATCCGAGCTTCGATGTGATCCTCGGCGACGACGGCGATCGCCTGCGCCACTACTTCGGGGTGCTCGCCGAACGTGAATCACACCGGTGGACCGCCAACGATGTGGCGGTGGCGTTCCGCGGCATGGGAATGCTGCCGTATCTACCCGCACCGCAGCGGCTGCTCGAGGAAGGGTTCCTGGGACCCATCGATGTGACCCTGTGGCACGGTGGCCCCGCCCAGGCCGAGGCCGAGCAGTACGCCGAGGACCTGGCCCTCGCCGAACGCGATCTGGCGGGGCGGCGCTTCCGCGCACCGTGGTACAGCCCGTGGCGGCTCTACCCCCGGGAAGTCGGCGATATCGATTTCGGCCGGGCGGTCATGCGGGCGGCCTTCGCGCTCGGCATGTTCGTCGCGGTGGCCTGGATGATCTGGTTCGTACTCGCCGCCTTCCTCTCCTATGGTCCCGGCTGAGCCCGGTCGCGCCGGATCGGTCACACGACCTGTCCACCGCGCGTGGGCGATGGTTGGGGTCGGCCGGTGAGCATCGCACCCGGTACGCCGGATCCGCTGCCCGCGGACCGGTCCACCGGACCTTCCCGCTGCCCGGGCGGCGGCCGCCCGGATCCGCGGCACCGCTCCCGTGCGCAGCACTCCGGATCGGCCGGACGCCCGGCCGATCCACCGCGAGCTCATCCGCGCGGCCACACGGGCGGGTCACCGGGCACCCCGGCAACCGTCGCGGTGACGGCGGCCGGCGCTGCCGCGACGGCGGCGATTCCGCTGACCTTCCCGCCCGGTGGCGGCCCGACCACGTTCGACCTGGCGGTCAGCGGGCGCATCCACCCCCGCCTGGACTCCCGGCCCTGGCTGGCCGAGGTCCTGGCGCTGGCGAGCAGTACCGGGGTGGTGCTCGCGCTGCTGTGCGCGGCGGTCGCCCTGTTCGCCTGGCAGCGCAAGTGGTGGGAGGCGGCGACCGTGGTGCTGGTGCCCGAGATCGCGGTGGCGATCAACACCTGGGCCCTGAAACCCGGGTGGAGCCGGCCACTGCACGACTATCTGGCCTATCCCAGCGGCCATACCGTGCATCTGGTGTCGCTGGTGACGACCGTGGTGCTGCTGTTGCGTTCGGTCCGGGCGCGCCTGGTGACCGTGGCGCTCGCCAGCCTCGCCCTGGGAGTGGGCGCGGTGGGCATGATCGCCCTCGACTACCACGAGGCCACCGATATCGCCGGCGGCGCGGCGGCGGGCGTCGCACTCGCCGCCGCGCTGTTCTGGGCCACGGTCCGCGCCCGCCGGGCCATCGGAGACCGCCCCCGCTGACCGGCGCCGGCCCCGGCCCCGGCCCGCCGGGATGCCCCTACTGCCGCTCGTACACGCTGGCGTCGTCGAGCATCGCCGCGTTCAGCAACGATTCGGGCACCCCCAGCGCCTCGATCAGGGTGGGCGCCTCCGGGCGGAGCCGGTCGACCAGCTCGTTCACTCCGCGGCGCACCGCCTTGGCGCGCTCCACCGAGATGAACCGGTGCATGATGTACCAGGCGGAATTCTCCTCCAGCAGCGAGTACACGAACAGATCGCAGACCGTTTCCGCGAGCGTGCGCGCCTGCTCGTCCTCGATATCGGCGATCCCCTCGATGAACGCCTCCAGCACCAGCCGGTCGATATGGGCCGCACCGGCGGCCAGGATATGGTCCTGCGCGTTGTTGAACGCCTCGAACGGGCCGGTCTCCTCGGCCCGCGCCCGCAACCGGTGCGCGGCGGTACGGGTCAGGTAGTCCTCGCGGTCGGCGAACAACTGCAGCTGGGTGGCCCGTTTGCCGAGATCGCCCTCGTCGACCGTTTCCCCGCTGCGATCACGCAGGGTCTGGATCAGCTGGCGCACACCCGAACGTTTGCGCACCACGTCCCCGGCCATGGTGGCCGCGAAACGCACCCAGCCCAGCGCGTCGAGATCGCGCACCTCGTCGGCGTAGGCGGTGAGGATCTCCTTCGCCACCAGCTGGGTGAGCACGACGTTGTCGCCCTCGAAGGTGGTGAACACATCGGTATCGGCCTTCAACGTGACCAGCCGGTTCTCCGTCAGATACCCGGCGCCGCCGCAGGCCTCGCGGCATTCCTGGATGGCACGGGTGGCGTGCCGGGTCTGAGCCACCTTCAGGCCCGCGGCGCGTTTCTCCAGCGCGCGCTGGGCGTTCGGGTCGAGGTCCTGACCGGTCTGCACCAGGTGCATCCGGCGGACCAGGTCGTTCTGCGCGAAGGCCAGCGCGTAGGAGCGGGCCAGCAGGGGCAGCAGCCGCCGCTGGTGCATCCGGTAGTCGAGCAGCAGGGTTTCGCCGCCGTCGTCCGGATTACCGAACTGGCGGCGTTTCAGCGAGTACCGCAGTGCGATGGCGAGCGCGACGCGGGCCCCGGCGGCCGCCGCGCCGCCCACGCTGACGCGGCCGCGGACCAGGGTCCCGAGAGTGGTGAAGAACCGCCGGCTCGGATTGTCGATCTCGGAGTGGTAGGTGCCGTCCGGGTCTACATCGGCGTAGCGGTTGAGCAGGTTCTCTCGCGGTATCCGGACGTGGTCGAACACGATCCGGCCGTTGTCCACGCCCGGGAGTCCGCCCTTACGACCGCAGTCGGAGGTGGTGACGCCGGGCAGATCGTTACCGGCGTCGTCGCGGATCGGCACCAGCAGGCAGTGCACGCCGTGTTCGCCCGCGGGGGTGTGCAGCTGCGCGAACACCGCCGCCATCCGGGCGTGTTCGGCCGCGCCGCCGATGTAGTCCTTGCGCGCCGACGGCGTGGGCGTGTGGACGACGAACTCCTCGGTCGCCGGATCGTAGGTGGCAGTGGTCTCCAGATTGGCGACATCGCTGCCGTGCCCGGATTCGGTCATGGCGAAACAGCCGAGCAGATCCAGCCCGATGAGGCGACGGATGTAGTCGGCATGGCGCTCGGTGCCGAGGTTCTCCACGGCGCCGCCGAACAGGCCCCACTGCACGCCCGCCTTCACCCACAGCGACAGATCCGCGTAGGCCAGCATCTCCAGGCCCACCACGGCCGCGCCCGGCTCCCCCGTGCCACCGTGCTCGCGGCGGAACCCGGTTTCGGCCAGCCCGAGGTCGGCGATGGCCTGCATCTGGTCCAGCACCCGGGCGCGGGCGGCGGGGAGGTCCAGGTCGGGATCGCCCAGGAACCGGTCGTCGGCCAGATCGTTGCGGGCCTTCTCCCGGACATCGCCCCACGGCCCGTCGAGTGCCTGCCGTAACTGTTGCGCTGTCGCAGTGCTACCGGTGCTCATACCTCCGACCCTAACCGCGGGTTCCGGCCTCGGGGGTCCATGAACACGCGAGGTGTAACACACACCGCGGCGGATCCGACGCCTCCGATGACGGCCCAGGTCAGCACACCGATCGGGCCGCTTTCTCCATTCGAAATGTCAAATAAACACGTACGTAACAAACATCACAATTCCAACACCCGGTTTCCGGTGGGCAAGAGGGCCTCACGGCCACTACCTTCGCGGCTATGGCTGCGCAAGGAACCTTGGAAGGAGTGACCTCCACACCCCCGATCTCCGCGGACTCGTCGAGTTACGCCGAACGCCGGCGTACCCCGCTCCGCCTCCCCGTCATCACCGGCGCCATCAGCAAACTGGTGGCCGACCGCCCCGCTACCGCCGACACGATCGTCTCCGCACCGACGCCGCTGCAGCCCATCGATCTGTCCGACGACGCCGCGGTGGCCGAGGTGCTCGACCTGGCGGTGCGCATGGGCGAAGTGGTCCTGGCATCGGGCTCGGCCGTCACCGACACCCAGACGACGGTGCGGTTCATCGCCGCCACCTACGGGTTGTCCGCGTGCGATGTCGAGGTCACCTACAACTCGATTCGTATCTACGTGCATCGCGGTCCGCGGCTGCCACCGGCGAGTTCGATGCGAGTGGTCCAGTACCGCTCGCTGGACTTCACGCGGCTGGCGGCGGTGGACCGGCTCACCCGCCGGATCCGGCTCGAGGTGGTGCCGCCACAGGAGGCGCGGACCGCGCTGGACGCGATCACCACCGCTCCGCACCCCTACAACCGCTGGACCGCCACCTTCGCCTGGTCGCTGATGGCCGCGGCCATCGCCCTGCTGCTCGGTGGCGGAATCCTCGTGACGGCACTCAGTTTCATCACCACGGCGGTGATCGACCGGACCAACCGCGCCCTCAACCGCCACGGTCTGCCGTTCTTCTTCCAGCATCTGGTGGGTGGCGCGATCGCGGCGATACCGGCGGTCGTCCTGGCGGTGGTCTCCGAACCGCTGGGTATCTCGGTCAGTCCGACGCTGATCATCGCGGCGGGTATCACGGTGCTGCTCAGCGGGCTGAGCCTGGTGGGTTCGGTACAGGACGCCATCACCGGCGCGCCGATCACCGCGGCCGCCCGCATGCTCGAACTGCTCATGATGACCGGCGGGATCATCGCCGGTATCGCCCTGACCCTGCGGGTGGGCGAGATGTTCGACGCGACCGTCCCGCTGGATCTCGGTCCCGGGCACGCGCTGTCCAACCTGCCGGTGCAGGTGCTGGCCGGCGCGGTGGCGGCCATGGCCTTCTGCCTGGCCTGCTACGCGGAGAAGCGCGCGCTGGCCGCCGCCGCCGCGAGCGGCGCGATGGGCGCCATCTGCTATCTGATGGTCATGCAGGCCGGTTTCGGCCCGGTGATCGCCGCCGGCGCGGCCGCTGTGGTGATCGGTTCGGTCGGCGGTTTGTTCGCCCGGCGCACGATGACCCCGCCGCTGGTCGTGGCGCTGGCCGGTATCACCCCGCTGCTCCCCGGCCTCAGCGTCTACCGCGGTCTCTACGGCATGCTCAACGACGATCTGACCCGCGGCGCGGATCAGCTGCTGGCGGCCTTCGGTATCGGCTGCGCGCTGGCCGGAGGTGTCACCCTCGGTGAATGGTTCGACCGGACGGTGCGCCGCCCCCCGATCCTGCGCAAGTTCGGCGCGCTGCGCCGTCCGGTGGTCCAGCGCAAACGCCTGCCCACGGTGAACCTGGGCAAACGAGTGAATCTGGGCAAGCGCCGCCCGATCGCGCTGCCGCGCCACGCCCCGGTGCCCGCGCTCACCCGGGTGGCGGCGAGCGAGGCCCCGCTGGATCTGCCGGTAGGTTTCCCGGCCGCCGGGCAGCTGCCACAGGTGTCCCGTCCGGTGGCGCGGGGTACCGCGCCGGTGCCCGCGTTCGATCGCGGTGTCTGGACCCGCGAGCTGGACCCGGCACCGCTCAGCGCGGTGGTGTCGGCGGAACCGCCGGCGCAGCTCGACGCGGCACCGGTGGCGACGCCCACGGAGATACCGGTGATCCCGGTGCTGCCACCGCATCCGGTGGAGCCGATCGGGATCGGCGAGGACATCGCGCCCACCCAGGCGATGCCGCTCGCGCTCACCCCCGAGCCGGTGGGGGTGGGCGCCGTCGAGTCGCGCCTGGCCCCCACCGAGCCGCTGCCCGCGGCACCGCGTCCCGACGCACAGTGACACCGCGTCCCGACGCACAGTGACACCGCGTCCCGACGCAGAGTGACACCGCGGCAGGGACCCCATCGACGGGGTCCCTGCCGGTATGGTCGGATTGGCGACCGCCGGTGTCGTGCGACCACCGGGTCCCGAATGCGGTCACGGGCGTGACCCGCACCGTTCGTAGGAAGGTTCGTTCGATGCCGGATACCACAGAGACCCTCGATCCGGCCGCGGCCCCGTTCTCCACCCGGATGCGGGAGGCCACCGCCCGCGAACACGAAGAGGCCGAGAACTCGACGTTCATCGGCGAAATGCTCGACGGTTCGCTCGGGATCGAATCCTTCCGGTGCTACACCGGACAGCTCTGGTTCATCTACCGGGCCCTCGAGGCCCATAGCGAGGCCCTCGCCGCCGATCCGGTGGCGGGGCCGTTCATCAAACCGGAATTGGCCCGCACCGCCGAATTGGAACGCGATCTGACCGCTCTCGCCGGCCCGGGCTGGCGCGACGATCTGACTCCGCTGCCCGCGACCGCCGCCTACGCGGCCCGCATCGACGAATGCGCCCGGGAGTGGCCCGGCGGCTTCGTCGCCCACCACTACACCCGCTATCTCGGTGACCTCTCCGGCGGGCAGGTCATTCGCGGTAGTGCCGAGAAACTCTGGGATCTGCCGCACCGCGGTGACGGCGTCCGGTTCTATGTTTTCGAGCGGATCGGCAATCCCGCGGCGTTCAAACGGGAGTATCGCGCCCTGCTCGATCGGATCGACGTCGACGAACTCGAGCAGCGCCGCATCCTGGACGAGGGAAAGCGCGCCTTCGTCCTCAACCGCGCGCTGTTCACCGAGCTGGGTGCCGAATTCCCGACCCGTCGCCATAGCTGAATCCGTATTGGGCGTTCGTCCAGTCTGATACATTCCCGCCGGTAGCCACCGCGAAACGAAGGGTGAACCGTGTCCGAAACCTCTCCTGCCGGGCAGGAATCCGCCGGGGACTTCCCGGTGATCGTCGTCGGCGCCGGTCTGGCGGGCCTCGTCGCCACCTACGAGCTGACCAGGGCCGGACACCGGGTACTCGTCCTCGACCAGGAGAACCGCAACAACCTCGGCGGGCAGGCGTTCTGGTCGCTGGGCGGCCTGTTCTTCGTGAACAGTCCGGAACAGCGGCGCCTGGGCATCCACGATTCCTACGAACTGGCACTGCAGGACTGGCTGGGCTCGGCCGGGTTCGACCGTGACGACGAGGACCACTGGGCCCGGCAGTGGGCCGAGGCGTACGTCCGGTTCGCGGCCACGGAGAAACGGGACTACCTCTACGACCTCGGTCTGCGGGTGACCCCGCTGGTCGGCTGGGCCGAACGCGGCGGCGGACTCGCCGACGGGCACGGTAATTCGGTACCGCGCTTCCATATCTCCTGGGGAACCGGCCCGGGAGTGCTCGAGGCCTTCCTGAACCCGGTGCTGGAGGCCGAGCGCGACGGCCTGGTGCGATTCGCGTTCCGGCACCGCGTGGACGAACTGGTACTCGACGACGGCACCGTCACCGGGGTGCGCGGCAGCATCCTGGAACCGACCGAACTGGCCCGTGGCGTCGCGTCCTCGCGCACCGTGACCGGCGAGTTCGACCTCCGCGCGGAGGCGGTGGTGGTGACCTCCGGGGGGATCGGCCACAACCACGAGATGATCCGCCGGAACTGGCCGGTCGACCGGCTCGGGCCGGCGCCCCGCACCATGATCTCGGGCGTCCCCGCGCATGTGGACGGCCGGATGCTCGGTATCTCCGAAGAGGCCGGTGCGGCGCTGGTGAACCGGGATCGGATGTGGCACTACACCGAGGGCATCAACAACTGGGACCCGATCTGGCCCGATCACGCGATCCGGATCATCCCCGGACCGTCGTCGCTGTGGTTCGACGCGAACGGCACCCGGCTGCCGGCGCCGTGCTTCCCCGGATTCGACACCAATTCCACGATGAAGGCCATTCTGGCGACCGGGCACGACTACTCGTGGTTCGTGCTGACCCAGTCGATCATCGAAAAGGAGTTCGCGCTGTCGGGGTCCGAGCAGAACCCCGACATCACCAGCAAGGACAAGCTCGCCACGGTCCGCAGCCGCTTCACCAAGGGCGCGCCCGCGCCGGTGGAGGCCTTCAAGGAGCACGGCGTCGATTTCGTGGTCGCCGACACCCTGCGTGAACTCGTCGACGGGATGAACGAACTGAGTCGCGGCCCGATGCTGGACCACGCCGATATGGAACGGCAGATCGTGGCCCGCGACCGCGAGATCACCAACAAGTTCAGCAAGGACGCGCAGGTCACCGCGATCCACAACGCCCGCACCTTCTTCGGCGACAAAACCGCCCGGGTGGCGAAACCGCACCGCATCCTGGATCCCGCCGCCGGGCCTCTCATCGCGGTGCGGCTGAACGTGCTGACCCGCAAGACCCTGGGCGGATTGCAGACCAACCTGGATTCGCAGGTGATGCGGGCGGACGGAACCGCGCTGCCGGGGCTGTACGCCGCCGGTGAGGTCGCCGGATTCGGGGGCGGCGGGGTACACGGCTACAACGCGCTGGAGGGGACCTTCCTGGGCGGCTGTATCTTCTCGGGCCGGGCCGCGGGACGCGCGCTCGCGGCCGCGCTCGGCAAGGCCTGACCCGCGGCGGTCCCACCGGGACCGCCGCGGGTCAGTCCCGCGAGAGCAGCCGCCCGGCCTCGGCGGCCAGCGCGGCGAGCTGCCGCGCTTGGCGCGCGGTATCGATTCCGGGGCGTCCGGCGCCGATCCGCGTGGACAGCGAGAGCGCCGCGACCGCGATACCGCGCCGCCGGACCGCCACCGCGACACAACCGATCCCGGTGACCGCTTCCTCGTTGTCCACCGCGACGCCCTGGCGGCTGCGGATCCGCGCCAGTTCGCGGTGCAGTTCCAGGCGGTCGCCGATGGTGCGCGGGGTGAGCCGCGGAAGTTGTTCGCGCAGCGAGGTTTCCACGACCCCCGGATCGAGACCGGCCAGCAGTGCCTTACCGAGGGCGGTGCTGTGCGCCGGTAACCGGCCGCCGATGCGCGTCGGTACCGTCGCGCTCTGCCGGCCGCCGGTTTTGTCGAGGTAGACGATATCGCGGCCGTCGAGCACGCCCAGATGTCCGACCGACCCGATGCGCTGGCACAGCTCGTGCAGCAGCGGGCCGATCACGGTGCGCAGTTCGTTGTGCCCGGCGGCGAGCCCGCCGAGTTCCAGCGTGCGCAGGCCCAGCCGGTACCCACCCGGTGAATGCGCGAGCCAGCGCAATCGGATCATCTGGTCCAGGATCCGGTGCACCGTCGATCGCGGGAGCCCGGTGCGCTCCACCAGATCGTGCAGCGTGAGTACGGGTGTCGCGGGCGCGAACGCGTCCAGGATCAGCGTCATCCGCTCGATCATCGCCACCGGCGGCGCCGGACGGGCCTGCTGCCCCGCGCCCTGCCACGACCCGCCCGGATCCGGGTCGGCCAGCACCTCGACCGTCAAGACTTACCTCCATCGTGCAGCCCGGCCAGCATATGCGCAGCGAACCGGACCTCTACCACGGTGCCCCGTTCCGGCCTTGCGCAAACCCTCACCGGCATATTCAGCCCGGCAGGAACGGGGCGTTGAAGACACTGCACAGCCAGCGGCCGTCCACCAGTTCCATCACGGTGGACACCGAGAGCTCGCGCGGCGTCTCCTCCGCACCGGGTTCGGCGTTGAGGGTGGTGATCTGCACCTGGACGTCGGCCCGGGTGTCGTTGTCACCCATCGTGGCCACGCAGGTGGCGTCACCGGCCCGGGAGCGTTCCGGATCCGAGGAGATCAGCATCCGGGCCATCGGCAGCACCGTATCCGCCTGGGTCTTCCACTGCCCCGTCGCGCCCGCCTGCACCTGCTGTTCCCAGCCCGCCGGATCGTCGTAGTCGTAGGTGGCGACCAGTGCGGTGTATTCGCAGGCGGCCTGTTCGGCCGCGGTCTTCGCGTCGGCCGGCGGGCCGGGGGTGTCACCGGCGTCGGCTCCACCGAATCGGAAGACCCCGGTGAGCCATACGGTGACTCCGAAGACGACGAGCGCCAGCGCCCCGGCCACCCCGGCCGGCCACCACCGGCGGGTACGCCGCGGGCCGGGTTCCGGGCGCGGCACCGGCGCCGCCGGAATCGCCGGCACGGTCACGGCGGGTTCGGTCAGGGCGCGCCGCGCCGCCCGGGCGAGTTCGCCGCACTCGGCGAACCGATCGTCGCGGTTCTTGGCCATGGCGCGGGCGATCACCGCGTCGAAGCCGGACGGGACACCGGGATCGATATCGGAGGGGCGCGGCACCGGCGCGTTGAGATGGGCGTTGATCAGGGCGCCCGTCGTCGCGGCCGGATACGGCAGCCGGCCGGTCAGCATGTAGTAGAGGGTGCAGCCCAGCGAGTACACATCGGCGCGACGATCGATATCGGCGCGCATTTCGAACTGTTCCGGCGCCGCGTAGTGGAAGCTCGCGTACAGCTCACCGGTGCGGGTGAGTCCGTCGTTGCGGTCGAGGGCCTTCGCGATCCCGAAATCGGAGAGGAACACCTGCTGCTGGCTGCCCCAGGCCAGCAGGATGTTCGCGGGTTTGACGTCGCGGTGCAGCACCCCGGCCGCGTGGGCGTGGTCGAGGGCCCGGGCCGTCTCCTCGAGGATCCGCACCGCGTGGTCGGGGCGTACCGGACCGTGCCGCAGCACGGCCGCGACATCGGTGCCCTCGATGTACTGGATGGCCATCCAGAGCCGGCCCCGCTCCTCGCCCCGGGCGTAGACGGCGACGATATTCGGATGCGACAGGCGGGCGGCGGTATCGGCCTCGTGCAGGAAGCGGGCCCGGGTATCGCGATCGTCCCCGCCGACCGGGGTCAGCAGTTTGAGTGCCACCGGTCGTGGGAGATCCCGGTCGCGGGCGAGGTACACCTCCCCCATGCCCCCGGCCCCCAGCAACCGTTCGATGCGATATCCGGCGAAGACCCCGCCCGGTTCGAGTACGCCCTTCACGCCGCGGGCAGTCCGGGCCAGCCGTAGGGCTGGGGTCCGGGTGCGATGCCGGCCCGCCCGATCTCCGGGACCTCCGGCCCCCGCACCGCCTGCTGGGGCTGTGGCTGCCCGTGTTCGCGGCGGAAGGCCTCCATATCCATCCACCGCACCTGCTGCACCAGTTCCTCGAGTTGCTCGGCGGGCAGGAAACCGGCCTGCGAGTAGACCATCGTGCCCTCGCGGAAGGCCATCACCCAGGGGTAGCGGTCGACCTGACCGGCCGCGGCGAGGGCCGGTTCGGCCTCGGCCTCCACGGTGGCGTGCACGATATCGCGGTGGGTCTCCGACGAGGCCTCGTAGACGGGGGCGAACCGGGTGCACCACCCGCACCAGGTCGCCCAGAAATCCACCAGCACGATGTGATTGGTGGCCACGACCGTCTGGAAATTCTGCTGGGTCAGTGGCGTCGTCGACATTCCCGTCCTCCCGGCGGCCCGAGCCGACCGCCCCACGTCCATACACCCCGTCCGGAGAATCGTCGCACGAACGGGTACCGGCCGCCGGTCGAAAACGATACTCCCGGACCACCGATAACCGGGCAGCCTACGCGGCCGGATACGGCGCGCTCCCGGCCGGTCGGCGGGTGGATACCGCGCCCCGGCGGGCAACGGCGCGCACCACGACCTATAACGTGTTCTCATGAGCGAAAACGAGGCCGGGAACGCACTCCCCAGTGCCGAGCACCACGAGGGCGGATTCCGGCCGATGTCGGAGCTGATGGACGCGGTGCGCTCGGTCGACACCAGCCGGGGCGGCCCGCACTACGGTGAGTTCGTCGAACAGGTCCGCACGCTCATGGACCGGGCCCGGCTGGCCACTCCCCCGGACGAGTTCGTCCTCGAGGCCACCGGCATTCTCGAGAAGCTCAACGACCGGCTCACCGCCTATGTCGGCGACGAATGGGACGCGCCGGGCTGGACCCGGTTCGATCTGCCCTCGCGGGGCAATGTGACGCTGCCGCCGTACTGGGTCGACAAGGTCGGCCGCGACGGCGTGGAGGCCCGGATCACCTACCGGACCTTCCACCTCGGCGGCAACGCGGCCGCGCACGGCGGCTATATCTCGCTGGGATTCGACGATCTGATGGGCCTGGCCGGGTCGGCGCATTCCGGGTCGGTCACCCGGACCGCGTCGCTGACCGTCGACTACCGCTCGATCACCCCGCTGAACCGGGAACTGACCCTGCGCGCCTGGGCCGAACGCCAGGAGGGCCGCAAGGTGTGGATCGAGGCCACGCTGCACGACGGGGAGCGGCTCTGCGCCGAGGCCCACGGGCTGTTCATCGTCTTGAAGCCCGGCCAGCCCTGAGCCCCGGCTCCGGGCCGCGGTCAGCTCTCTGCGCGGCCCGGATAGTGCGCGTCGAGGTAGGGCGCGAACGCGGTATCCACCTCGCCGGGGTCCAGCCCGAAATCGGCCAGTGAGTACTTGTGCGCGGGCCGCGCGGCGCCCGATGTCGATTCACCGTGCAGCGAGCTCATCCGGGTCCGGGCCGCCTCGGTGAATTCGATCCCGAACTGCGTGTAGATCTTGTCCACGGTGCCGATCGGGTCGGTGACGAAATCCTCGTAGTAGACATCGCAGAACTGCGCCGCCGGATGCTTCTTCCGGTCCTGCAGAAAAGTGTTCGCTCCGCGCGACCACAGTTCGAGCTGCGCCGACCCGACCACCGGGCCGCGGAACTTCTCCGACCAACCCGCGGTGGCCTGTTCGTTGAGACTGCAGACCGAGGCGACGATGGTGCGGGGCAGGCGGTGCATCTGGATCACCAGGGCGTCCGGGTACACCTCCAGCAGCGCGTCGAGCGCGAACAGGTGGCTCGGATTCTTGAGCACCCACCGCCGGTCCGGATCGTTGAGCCCGATCAGCTGCAGGTTCTTGCGGTGGCGGGTGTAGGCCGGGGTCCAGTCCTGGTCCCGCAGCCATTCCGAGTACCGCGGCAGATAGCCCAGGCATTCGTAGGAGATCGACATGGCCGACTGCCGCAGCAGCTGCCAGCACTCCTCCACCTGATCGGCCGAGATGTGGTGCACACCCATGAATTCCGGGTGGTCGACGTGATGCTGTTCGTAGCCGGCCTGCAGACGCTGGAAGACCGGGTCCTGTTCCCAGGTCTCCCGGGGCGGGCGGGGCTGCGGCATCTCGGTCAGCCACATCTCCAGGCCCTGATGCCCGGGGTCGGCGGTGAGCAGGCGGTGCACGGCCGTGGTGCCCGACCGGGGCAGTCCGGTGACGAAGATCGGACGTTCGATCGGTACCTCGGCATGCTGCGGATACTGCTTCCAACCGGCTTCGCTCAACGCGCGCGCGATGAGGGCACCGCGCAGGAACGCGCGGTTGACCTTGTTACCGAACGGGGTGAGTTCGGCATCGTGTTCGTAGGATTCCAGCAGTACCGACAGTCCGGCGCGATACTCGTCGTCGCCGAAATCGTCGAGGCCGACCACCTTGGTGGCGGAGGCGTGCAGATCGTCGATCGTGCCGACGTCTTCCCTGCCGATCATTTCTCGTTACTCCTCAGTGGTGGAATTCGCCGCAGTTCACGTCGAGACAGGTTCCGGTGATCGCTCGGGACATCTCAGAGGCGAAGAAGACGACGGCATCGGCGATCTCGTCGGGTTCGGGCAGCCGGCGCAGATCGATATCGGCGGCGGTCTCGGTATAGACGTCGGCGGCGGTGACACCGCGCTCGTTGGCCAGATAGTCGAAATACCATTTCAGGGTGTCGGCCCAGATCCAGCCCGGGGCCACCGAATTCACCCGGATACCGCGCGGACCCAGTTCGGTCGCCAGGCTCTGCGCCAGTGCCAGCAGCGTGGTCTTGGTCATCTTGTACGGGCCGTAGGGCTGCCGCGAATGCCGCAGCACCGCGGAATTGATCATCACCACCGACCCCGTGTTCTCGGCGAGCGCGGGGGCGAACAGGCGGGTCAGCCGCAGTGCGGCGAAAACGTTGGTTTCCAGGCTGATGCGCAGATCATCGAAGGCGACCTCGGCGAGGTCGACCATCGGCGGCATGGCGAAGGCGTTGTTCACCAGCGCGTCGACCCGTCCGAACTCCTCCTGGGTGGCGGTCACCAGATTCGCGGCGGCCGCGTCGTCGGTGATATCGGTGGGTACCACCAGGGCGCGCCGGCCCAGTTCCTCGATCTCGGCGGCCACCTTGCGCAGCCGCTTCTCGGTCCGCGACGCCAGCACCACATCGGCCCCCGCCTTCGCGCTCTGCACCGCGATGGCCTGACCGAGCCCGGGCCCGATACCCGAGACGACGACGACCTTGCCCTCCAGCACCTGCGCCATCAGCCCAGCATCCTTTCCGCCACCGCGGCCTGGCGGCCGGCGATCCGGGCCTGCCAGTCCTCGGGGGTGATCCGCGATTCCTTGTAGTAGGGCAGCCGGTCGGGCAGTTCGTCGAAGGACACCAGTTCCACCACCGGGCCGTCCTCGGGTGTCATCTCCCGGGACAGCCGCTGCCAGCGGAACTGCAGGTAGGCGCGATCGTGGCCGGTGCGCTCGATCCAGTTGACCAGGCCGGGGTCGCGTTCGCTGATCACCAGGCGGATCATGCCGTCGGGATCGACGTTCGCCTGGTCGGCGTTGAGGCTGGTCTGGTGGTTGATGTAGTCCAGCGACAGGTACCACATGCTGCCGAGCTGGAAGCCCTGGTAGGGGGCGTCGGATTTCGGCACGGTCAGGATCATCACCTGGTCGTCGGTGAGCTCGTAGTGGCCGACCGAGGAGAACTGGGTGGACAGCCCGCCGGGGGTGCGCCGCGGTTCGGTCATGGTGTTGACCGGGAGGTTCAGGTAGAACCACTCCGGGAAGGCCAGGAAGGTCTTCAACCGCGAGACCAGCATCTTGCCGGCGATCTCGAACCGCTTGGCCATCAGATCGTTCGTGATCGCGGGCGGGGCGGTACCGGCGGTGTCGACCTTGCGGATCCGGACGGTGCCCGCCTTCTCGTTCGCCCAGTCGCCGAACACCTCGCGGACGGCCAGCATCGTGGAATCGGCCGCCAACCGGATGTGGTTGCGCCCGCCCGCGCCGGGGCCGAGGGTGAGCTCGTAACTGCCGTCGGCGGCGATATCGATGGAGCGATCGTCGAAGGCCGTCTCGCCGCCCGGTACCTCGGTGGGCGAATAGTTGCCGTTGAGCACCTGGAAGCTCAGGTCCCGGGTGGTGCCCCGGGTGCCGGTGACGACGTAGTCGGCGTCGGGGCGCAGGTTGGCGTGCCAGTAGAGGGTGTCCGGGTTGTCCAGGCCCATCTTCGTGTACGGCCCGGTGGAGGTGACGAAGAACGGGAAATCCTTCTCGAAGGCCCACGACATCTGGACGGCGGCGCGGATACTGCCCGCCAGATAGTCGTAGCCCTCGGCGAGATCCTGCTCGGTGCGGATATGGGGGGCACCCTTGATGATTTCCTCGGCGGCGGCTATCGCGTCCGCGAACGGCTGGGTCAGCACGACACTCCCGGTGTTCCATATATGTACCGCTCTGGTACATTTCGATACCGAGAAGATTAGAACTTGTTCTAGGAGTGGTCAATGACGCCAGGGATTTCGGGCGCCTCGGAGGTGGGCCGGCGTTCGGCGCCCACCCAGCGGGTGGTTCAGGTGATCGACTACGTCACCGCCCGTCGCGGCCGGCGCGCGGGACTCTCCGAAATGGCCCGCGACCTGGGTATCGCCAAACCCACCTGCCTGGGGATCGTCACCGAACTGACCGCCGCGGGCTACCTCACCCGTGACCCCCGCACCCGCGACTACGGCCCCGGCCCGGCGCTGATCGCGGCCGGACGGGTCGCCCAGGACAGTTTCGCGATCGCGACGCTCGCCCACCCCGAACTGGAGCGCCTGAGCACCCGGTACGCCACCACCTGCACGGCATCGGCCGTGGTGGGCGAGCGGATCAGCGTCCTGGACAGCGTGGGCCCGGGAATGGCGCGGGTCGGGGCGACCTACCGCTTCGCGCCGCCGGTGGGGCTGATGTACGTGCTGTGGGATACCGAGGCGGCCTTCGACGCCTGGCTGGGTACCACGCCCACGGTCCCGCTGCGCCAGGACGAGGCCCGGCTGCGGCGCCTGGTCGCCGAATGCCGCGAACACGGCTACCTGGTGGAGAGCATGACCGGCGCGGGCCGGCGGCTCTACTCGATGCTGGCCGGGGTCGGCGGGCACGAACTGCCCGAACACTTGCGTACGGCGGTGGCCGAACTGGTCACCACCCTCGGCGAACGGGTCTATCTCGGCGCGGACCTGCGACCCCGCAAGGAGCATCCGGTCAGCCTGCTCGCCGCCCCGACCTACGACTCCGACGGCCGCCAGCAGCTCGTGCTCACCATGTACGTGGGCGCCTCGATCACCGGCGCCGAGATCGCCCGCCGCGGCGCGGCCCTGGTCGCCGCGGCGGATTCGGTCACCGCGGCCGCCGGCGGCCGGAAGCCGGAACGACACCGACCGACCGTTGACCGTTGACCGGAACGTGTTCTAGTTTTTAAGCGTGAGCCAGCACACGAAGTCGGCGGCGAGCACCTACGAGCTCTCGCATCAGGCCGCACTCGAGGCCGAATCGGTCCATATCCTGCGGGAGGTGGCCGCCACATTCGAACGCCCCGTCCTGCTGTTCTCCGGCGGCAAGGATTCGGTGGTGATGTTGCATCTGGCCACCAAGGCCTTCTGGCCGGCGCCGGTGCCGTTCCCGATCCTGCACATCGATACGGGGCACAATTTCGACGAGGTGATCGAGTACCGCGACGCGGCGGTCACGAAATACGGATTACGCCTGCTGGTCGGCCGGGTCCAGGACGATATCGACGCCGGACGGGTCACCGAGGACACCGGCCCCCGCGCCAGCCGCAACCGGTTGCAGACCGCCACCCTGTTGCGGGCCCTGCGCGAAGGCCGCTTCGACGCGGTGTTCGGCGGCGCGCGGCGCGACGAGGAGAAGGCACGCGCCAAGGAACGCGTCTTCAGCTTCCGCGACGAGTACGGCCAGTGGGATCCGCGGCGCCAGCGCCCGGAACTGTGGAACCTGTACAACGGCAAACACCGTCCGGGCGAACATATCCGGGTCTTCCCGCTGTCCAACTGGACCGAGCTCGATATCTGGACCTATATCGCCGCCGAAGGTATCGAACTGCCCGCGCTGTACTACGCCCACCGCCGCCCCGTGGTCCAGCGCGACGGCATGCTGCTGGCACATACCCGGTTCCTCACCCTGCTCGACGGCGAGGAACCCCGCGAGGCCCTGGTGCGGTTCCGCACCGTGGGCGATGCCACCTGCACCGGCTGCGTGGAATCCACCGCCGCCACCCCCGCCGATGTCGTGACCGAGGTCGCGACCGCGCGGGTCACCGAACGAGGCGCGACCCGCGCCGACGACCGGATCTCCGAGGCCGGGATGGAAGACCGCAAACGAGAGGGTTACTTCTGATGGGCACCCTGCTGCGCCTGGCCACCGCGGGCAGCGTCGACGACGGGAAATCCACCCTCATCGGCCGGTTGCTGTTCGATTCCAAAACCCTGTTCACCGATCAGCTCGACGCCGTGGAGCGCACCAGCCGCGACCGCGGCGAGGACTATCCGAATCTGGCGTTGCTCACCGACGGATTACGCGCCGAACGGGAACAGGGCATCACCATCGATGTCGCGCACCGGTATTTCGCCACCCCGCGCCGCAAATTCATCATCGCCGACACCCCGGGCCATGTGCAGTACACCCGCAATATGGTCACCGGGGCCTCCACCGCCGACCTGGCGCTCATCCTGGTGGATGCCCGGCACGGTGTGGTGGAACAGACCCGCCGCCACGCCTTCCTGGCCTCGCTGCTCGGCGTGCCACATCTCGTGCTGTGCGTGAACAAGATGGACCTGGTCGGCTGGTCGGCCGACCGGTTCGCCGAGATCCGGGAGGAATTCGCGGGTTTCGCGTCGCGGCTGAACATCGCGGACCTCACCTTCATCCCGATGTCCGCGCTCAACGGCGACAATATCGTGCATCGCAGCGCCACCATGGACTGGTACGAGGGCACCCCGCTGCTGCACCATCTCGAAGAGGTGCATATCGCCTCCGACCGCAATCTCATCGATGCCCGGCTGCCGGTGCAGTACGTGATCCGCAGCCACACACCGGATTTCCGCGGTTACGCCGGTACCGTCGCCAGCGGTGTGTGGTCGCCCGGGGACGAGATCACCGTGCTGCCCTCGGGGCTCACCTCCACCGTCACCGGTATCTGGGGCCCGGGCGGGGTTCCGCTCACCGAAGCGTTCCCCCCGCAGGCGGTGACCGTCACGCTGGCCGATCAGCTCGATATCGGCCGCGGCGATATGCTCTGCCGCCCGGCCAACCGCCCGCATACCGGACGCGACCTGGACGCGATGGTGTGCTGGTTCAGCGACGAGGCCGAGATGCGGCCCGGGGCGTCCTACACCGTCCGGCACACCACCCGCAGCGTCGCGGCGCAGATCCGGTCCCTGGACTACCGCCTCGATGTGAACACCCTGCACCGCGACGACAAGGCGACCGCACTCGCGCTGAACGAGATCGGCCGGGTGCAACTGCGCACCCGGCAGGCCCTGCAGTTCGACTCCTACCGCCGCAATCGCGCCACCGGCAGCTTCCTGCTGGTCGACGATACGACCGGCGATACCGTCGGCGCCGGAATGATCACCGGTCCCAGCCTGCCGTCCTCACGGGTGGTCTGGCATTCCAGCGCGGTGGAGCGGGCCGAGCGCGCCACGCGTGGGCTCACCGTCTGGCTGACCGGACTCTCCGGTTCCGGAAAATCATCGGTGGCCGTGGAACTCGAACGCCGGCTGGTGGCGGCCGGGCGGCCCGCCTTCCTGCTCGACGGCGACAATCTGCGGCACGGCCTCAACGCCGATCTCGGCTTCTCCGCGGCCGACCGCACCGAGAACATCCGCCGGGTGGGCGAGGTGGCCCGGCTGTTCGCCGAATCCGGGACCGTCGCCATCGTCTCGCTGATCAGCCCCTATCGCGCGGATCGCGAACGCGCGCGCGCCGCGCACGAGGCCGCCGGGATCACCTTCCTGGAGATCTTCGTGGACACCCCGCTCGAGGTCTGTGAGGCCCGCGATCCCAAGGGTCTGTACGCCAAGGCCCGGGCGGGTGAGGTCCGTGGTTTCACCGGTATCGACGACCCCTACGAGGCGCCGCGGACGCCTACGCTGGTGTTGCGCCCGGAGGACGGCGATCCGGCCGCGATGGCGGCCGCGATCCTGGGCCGGCTGGCAGCCGAGGAATAGTTCCGCCACCGCGCCTCGCGGACGTTTCGGTATTTGATACGGTTTCGACTCCATGTACCGAAAGGGTGGTTATGCGGTCTACACTGCTGTCCCGGCGTGACCTCGAGTTCCTGCTCTACGACTGGCTGGACGCCGAGGCGCTGACCCGGCGTCCGCGCTACGGCGAGCATTCGCGGGAGACCTTCGACGCCGTCCTCGACCTCAGCGAGCAGCTGGCCACCCGGTACTTCGCCACCCACAACAAACTCAACGACGCCCACGAGCCGTCCTTCGACGGCTCGGTGGTCACCCTCATCCCCGAGGTCGGCGAGGCGCTCGCCGCCTTCGCCGACGCCGGGATGATCGGGGCGAGTATGGACGCCGAACTCGGCGGCTCCCAGCTGCCGGCCACTGTGGCCCAGGCCGGATTCGCCTGGTTCCATGCCGCCAACCCCGGCACCAGCGCCTATCCGCTGCTCACCATCGGCAATGCCAATCTGCTGGTCGCGCATGCCGGCGAGGAGCTGGTGCGGCGGTTCGTCCCGCCCATGCTGGAGGGCCGCTACTTCGGGACGATGTGCCTGTCCGAACCCCAGGCCGGATCGTCGCTGGCCGATATCGTGACCCGCGCCGAACCCCGCGAGGACGGCGCCTACCGCCTCTTCGGCACCAAGATGTGGATCTCCGGCGGCGATCACGAACTGGGCGAGAACATCGTGCACCTGGTGCTGGCCAAGATCCCCGGCGGCCCGGCGGGCACCAAGGGGATCTCACTGTTCGTGGTGCCGCGCTACCTGGTGAACGCCGACGGCACGCTCGGTGAGCGCAACGATGTCGCACTGGCCGGGCTCAACCACAAGATGGGTTTCCGCGGCACCGTCAACACCGTGCTCAACTTCGGCGAAGGCCGGTGGACCCCCGAGGGATCGGCCGGCGCGATCGGCTATCTCGTGGGCGAACCGCACCAGGGCCTCAAATACATGTTCCATATGATGAACGAGGCCCGCGCCGGTGTCGGGCTCGTCGCCGCGGCACTGGGCTACACCGGCTATCTGGAATCACTGGACTACGCCCGCGCCCGGCCCCAGGGCCGCACCAAGGGCGCCGCCGATCCCGCCGCGCCGCAGCGCCCCATCATCGAACACGCCGATGTCAAGCGGATGTTGCTGGCGCAGAAGAGCTATGCGGAGGGCGGTCTGGCTCTCGTGCTCTACTGCGCGCGGCTCATCGACGAACAGCGAACCGCCGAATCCGACGAGCAGCGCCGCGCCCTGACCCTGCTGCTGGACATCCTCACCCCGATCGCCAAGAGCTGGCCCTCGCAGTGGTGCCTGGCCGCCAACGACCTCGCCATCCAGGTACTGGGCGGTTACGGCTACACCCGCGAGTACAACGTCGAACAGCACTACCGCGACAACCGCCTCAACCCGATCCACGAGGGCACCCACGGTATCCAGGGCCTGGATTTGCTCGGCCGCAAGGTGACCCAGCAGTCGGGTGCGAGCCTGCGCGAACTCGACAGCCGGATCCGCGCCACCCTCGCCGCCGCCGAGGGCCTCGGCGACGACACCGCCGACCTCGCGTATCGGCTGGAGAAGTCCTGGACCCGCCTGGTCGCCGTCACCGGAAGTCTGTTCGCGGCCGGTGATATCGAGGTCGCGCTGGCCAACAGTTCGGTGTACCTGGAAGCGTTCGGGCACCATGTGGTGGCGTGGATCTGGCTGGAGCAGGTGGTGGCCGCCCACGGCCGCACCGGCGATTTCTACGACGGGAAGCGCCACGCCGCGCGCTATTTCTTCCGCCACGAACTGCCCCGCACCGGCCCCCAGCTGGATCTGCTGGCCGAACTCGACACCACCACCCTCGATATGCACGACGCCTGGTTCTGAGCGCATCCGTTCTCCACCGGCCGAACGACGCTACATTCGGGGAATGAGCTGGATCGCACCGGATGTCGAACGCATCGAGACCGTACCCACGGGCCCGGAACGACCGATACTGCAGTCCTGGCTGGACCATCACCGGCGGACTCTGCTCGACCGCTGTTCCGGCCTCGGCCCCGAACAACTCGCGCGGCGCAGCGCCCCGCCGTCGCCGATATCGCTGCACGGTCTGGTCCGGCATCTGGCCGAGGTGGAACGCGGGTGGTTGCGGATGGCGGCCGCCGGTGAGCGGCTCGGATATCTCTTCTGTTCCCTCGACAATCCCGACGGCGATTTCGACGACGCCGGATCCGCCGATCCCGCCGCTGATTTCGCGACCTATGAGCGCGAGATCCGGCAGGCCGACGCCGCGGTGGCCGAATTGCCGCTCGACCACCGCTGCCGCCACCCCAACGGCACCGAATACAGCCTCCGCTGGGTCTACCTGCACCTCATCGAGGAGTACGCCCGGCACAACGGCCACGCCGACCTGCTGCGCGAGCGGATCGACGGCCGGACCGGACGCTGAGCAACCGGCCGGTCAGCGTACCGGTATCCCGGCCGCCCGGACGGCCGCGCGCACCGCGGCCTCGGGGACCGAATCCGCACGGGCGCACGACCATCCGGTCCGCCCGTCGCGCCGGTACTCCAGGTAGGCGATCGTATGGCCGCCGACGGTGTGACCGCTGGTCCCCAGTACCTCGATCGGCCGGCCGGCCCGCGTGAGCGCCGCGACGACGGCGGCGAGCGGGTCCCGGTCCCGATGGGTGCTGTGGTGGGCACGGCCCCCGACCGTGAGACCGACCTCGATCACCGGGGCCGATTCGGAGCCGGTGGTCCGCAGATCCTTCAATCCGATCTCCGGCGGCGCCACCGAATCCACGTAGAGCGCGTCGAACAGGGCCCGCAGTTCGTCGGCGCTCACCTCGCCCCCGCTGCCGTCGGTGTGCTCCTGCACCCGGCGGGCGAAATCGATCTGCAGGCGCCGCGGCAGATCCAGTCCGTGCCCGGTGGCCAGCAGGTAGGCGATCCCGCCTTTACCGGATTGGGAATTCACCCGGATGACGGCGTCGTAGGTGCGGCCGATATCGGCCGGGTCGATGGGCAGGTAGGGCACTCGCCAGTCGATATCCCGCTCGTCGCGCCCGGCGGCGGCGGCCCGGGCCCGGTGCTCGGCGAAGCCCTTCTTGATCGCGTCCTGATGGGTTCCGGAGAAGGCGGTGTGCACGAGGTCTCCCACATAGGGATGGCGTTCGTGCACCGGCAGCCGGGTGCAGTATTCGACCGTGCGCCGGACCTCGTCGATATCGGAGAAATCGATCATCGGATCCACGCCCTGCGCGTGCAGATTGAGTGCGAGGGTGGCGATATCCACATTGCCGGTGCGCTCGCCGTTGCCGAAGACGCAGCCCTCCACGCGCTGCGCACCGGCCAGTAGCGCCAGTTCGGCACATGCCACGCCGGTGCCGCGGTCGTTGTGCGGATGTACCGACAGGATGACGCTGTCGCGCCGGGCCAGCGTGCGGTGCATGTATTCGATCTGGTCGGCGTAGACGTTCGGGGTGGCGATCTCCACCGTGGCCGGCAGATTGAGCGTCACCGGCCGCTCCGGCGTGGCCTGCCACAGGTCGGTGACGCTGTCGCAGATATCGAGGACGTAGCCGGGTTCGGTCTGGTTGAACACCTCCGGGGAGAACTGGAATCGCACCCGGGGCAGGTCACCGGCGGCGTCGAGGACATCGCGCGCACCGGCGAGGATCAGCTCCTTCACCGCGCCGGCGTCCTTGCCCAGCACCGTATCCCGCCATACGGGCGCGGTCGCGGTGTAGAGGTGGATCACCACCTCGTTGTGCAGGCCGCGCACCGATTCGACCGTCCGGGCGATGAGATCACGCCGGGCCGGGGTGAACACGACCACCGTCACATCGGGTGGCGCCATCCCGGTATCGGCCAGGAGCCGGACGAAATCGAAATCGGTCCGCGAGGCGGAGGGGTAGCCCACCTCGATCTCCTTGTACCCCATCGCGACGAGCAGGGTGAAGAAGCGGCGCTTGCGCTCGGGATCCATCGGCTCGGCCAAGGCCTGGTTGCCGTCGCGCAGGTCCACCGGCACCCACAGCGGCGCCTGCCGGATCCGGGCGCCCGGCCACCGGCGCTCGGTGACGGGAACGTCGACGCGATCGAAGATATCGCGGTAGCGGTGCGAGGGCAGCGGGGACGGGCGCTGCCGGTACCACGGCGGGGGGTCGGTGGTGAGTGTGGCGGAGTTCTGTTCGGTCATGGGGTTTTCCGGACCTTTCCGGATCGTGCGGCCGTCTCGTGACGGTGACCGGCCGACGACAACCCCACGGCGGGGTGGCCGATCGTTCAGGCCCCGCCGTGGCGGTCGAGGAGAAGCTCCGGATGCGACATATGGCAGACTGTACACACTCCTCAGACAAGTAGCGAGGTTCACCATGGTTTCCCAGGTACGGAGGCATCCGCTCGCCGAGCAGGCGGCCGAACTGCTGCTGGATCGGATCCGCGCCGGCGAATGGCCGCTCGGGCACCGGCTTCCCGGCGAGACGACGCTGGCCGTGCAATTGGGTGTGGGTCGCTCCACCCTGCGCGAGGCCGTGCGCATCCTCGCGGGAAAAGGCGTGCTCGCCAGCCGTCAGGGCGCCGGGGTCTTCGTCACCGCGTGTGATGTCCCCGAGGAGTGGGATATCGTGCTGCGCCGCGCCACCATCGCCTCGGTGCTCGAGGCGCGTATCGCCATCGAGGCCGAGGCGGCGGCCCTGGCGGCGCACCGGCGCACCCCTGCCGATCTGCGTTCCATCCGCCGCGCGCTGACCGCCCGGGCGGGCGCGGGCGATTCGGTCGCCGATCTCGTGGACACCGATACCGAGTTCCACCGCACGGTGATCGTGGCGGCGCACAACGACGTCCTCACGCAGCTGTTCGATACTTTCCTGCCGCGGCTGCGGATCGCGATGATCGATATGCTCGAGCTCCGCCCCCTGCCCTCCTCCACCGAGGACCACGCCGCGCACGAGCGGCTGGCCGAGGCGATCGCCGCCCGCGACTCCGGCGCCGCGGCCCGGCACAGCCGCACCCATCTGCTCGCCATCAAGGAGGCCTTCACGTGAGCACACCGGTCCTGGAGCTGACGGATGTCACCTTCCGGCGCGACGGCAACCGGATCATCGACGGTATCTCGCTGACCGTACGGGCCGGCGAGCACTGGGCGCTGCTCGGGCCCAACGGCGCGGGGAAGAGCACCCTGCTCGGTTTCTGCGGCGCCCGCACCCATCCCACCACCGGCACGGTCCGGGTTCTCGGCGAACAGCTGGGCCGGGTGGAACTGCAGGCGCTGCGGCGCTCGATCGGGCACGTCGATCCGCGCCACCCGCTGCGCTCCCCGCTCACGGTGCACGAGGTGGCCCTCACCGGCCTCACCGCGACGGTGGATACGCCCCTGCGATGGACGCCGTCGGCCGACCAGAACGCGGCCGCGACGG
The DNA here is from genome assembly GCF_055586645.1 of Nocardia sp. NPDC049935. Taxonomy (NCBI): domain Bacteria; kingdom Bacillati; phylum Actinomycetota; class Actinomycetes; order Mycobacteriales; family Nocardiaceae; genus Nocardia; species Nocardia sp. NPDC049935. The sequence goes on from NZ_JBVJHV010000001.1 coordinate 1,628,201, forward strand.
CCGCCCTGGACGCGGTCGGGATGGCGACCAAGGCCACCCGCGTGTGGCCGACCCTTTCCCAAGGTGAGCGCGGCCGGGTGCTCATCGCCCGGGCCTTGATCACCGCGCCGCGACTGCTGCTGCTGGACGAACCGACCACCGGCCTGGATGTGGCGGCACGGGAACAGCTGCTGGCCACCGTGGACGCCCTGGACCACACCCATCCCGGCCTCGCCTCGGTCCTGGTGACCCATCACCTCGAGGAACTGCCGACCTCCACCACCCACGCGCTGCTCATCGCCGGCGGCCGGACGGTGGTCGCCGGGCCCGCGGCCGAAACCATCACCACGGCAGCCATTTCCGCGGCATTCGATCATCCGGTAGAGGTCGGCCGCGTCGGCGGCCGCTGGTCGGCGCGGTCGCCACTGACCCCGCCGCCGGCCGCTGTCCTGCACTCGGTACGCTGAACGGCAGGTCGGCGGTTTTAGATACACTTGTATCTGCGTGTATCATAACGGGCGTGACCACCGCCAGCCGCACCTCCAGACCGCCGGGACGTCCCGCCTCGGCCACCCGCGAAGAAGTCGTCGCCCTTGCGCGGCAGGCGTTCCTGGCGGGCGAGCGGGTCGACGTCCAGGCCATCGCCGCGCAACTCAAACTCAGCCGCGCCTCCATCTACCGCTGGTTCGGATCCCGCGACGGCGTCCTGGGCGCCGTACTGGCCGGGGAGTTCGAATCACTGATCGAACGCGCGGACGCCCGGCGGCGCGCGACCGGCGCCCGGCGCATCCTCAGCGTCCTCGACCGGGTGAACCGCTGGATGGCCGGAAACGAACCGTTCCGGCAGTACTTCGAGAACGAGCCGCTCGCGGGTCTGCGGATCCTCACCTCCAGCGACGGCCCGGTCCAGCCGCGCATCCTGGTGGCCGTGGAACGTCTCATCACCCGCGCCGAGGAACAGGACGGCTACGTCCCGCACCTGGAACGGTCACTGCTGGCGTATTCGCTGGTCCGGCTGGGCGAGGCGTTCCTGTACCACGACAACGTCACCGGGCTGCGCGGCGACGTCGACCGCCTGTACCAGGTACAGGCGGCGCTCCTGGGCCTCGACCTCCCCGCCGGATGATCCCGGCCGTCCGCCGAGACCGACCCATGGATTCGGGAGCAGCGCGGATACCCGCCGCGGGAGTGGTCCTGGCCGCCGGCGCGGGACGCCGGTTCGGCCGGCCCAAGGCGGATGTGCGGTTCGAGGGCGAGCGCCTGGTCGACCGGGCGGTACGGCTGCTGCGCGACGGCGGATGCGAGCGGGTGGTCGTGGTATCGGGCGCGGTCGCCCTCGAGGTGGACGGCGCCGAGGTGGTGCACAATCCCGCGTGGGCGACGGGGATGGGTTCGTCGCTGACGACCGGGCTGGCCGCGGTACACGAACAGGCGGCGGTGGTGGTGCCGGTGGATATGCCCTGGCTCGGCGCCGGCGCGGTCCGGCGGCTGCTGACCAGCGGCGCGGACCTCGCGGTGGCCACCTACGACGGACAACCGGGCCATCCGGTGCTGCTGGGGTCACGCTATTTCGCGGCCGTCGCCGCCGAGGCGGTCGGCGATATCGGCGCGCGGCGCTTCCTGGCCGCCCATCCGGATCTGGTTCAGCGGATCCCGTGCGACGGGACCGGGTCGCCGGCCGATATCGATACGCCCCAGGATCTTCCGGGCTGACCGCCCGCGAGATCCGGACCGGCGGGCCGCGGCGGGACCGGCGCGTGGATCGGACGCCGGGTGGCCGACAGCGAACGCGCCGAGCCGCCGTTGCGCGCCGCCACGATCTCGGCCCCGATGGCGATCGCCGTCTCCTCCGGTGTGCGGCCGCCCAGTTCGAGGCCGATCGGGGAACGCAGCGCGGCGAGTTCGGTCTCGGTGACGCCCGCCTCGCGTAACCGGGCCCGGCGCTCGGCATCGGCCCGGCGCGATCCCATCGCACCGATATAGCCGGCCGGTGAGCGCAACGCCTCGATCAGCACCGGGATATCGAACTTCGGGTCGTGGGTGAGTACGCACAACACGGTCCGGGAGTCCACCGCGGTGGCGCGCAGATAGCGATGCGGCCAGTCGGCCACCACCTCGTCGGCATCGGGCAGCCGGGTGCTGTCGGCGAACGCGGGCCGGGCCTCGCAGACGGTGACGTGATACCCCAGCATCCGCCCGACCCGGCACAGCGCCGCCGCGAAGACATTCGCACCGAACACGATCATGCGGGGCGGAGCGGCGAAGGCGGCCACGAAGATCTCCCGCACCTCGTCCTCGCAGCCGATCACGCACAGCGCATCGGCCCCCGCCGCCAGCTGCGACCGGGCCCGGCCGATCACGGCATCCGGCCACGCTCCGCCGGAGGCGGTGAGGGTTCCGGCGGTGAGCGCCAGCATCTCCCCGGTCCGCAGATCCCGCACCAGCGCGGCGGGTTCGGAGGCATCGAGGGCCGCCGCGAGCACCCGGTACCGGGCGTCGTCGATCCGCTCGACGAACACATCCAGTTCGCCACCGCAGGTGAGGCCCACCGCGAAGGCATCGGATTCGCTGTAGCCGAAGGTCTGGCGCACCGGTTCGCCGGAGTCCAGCACCGCCGTACACAGGTCGTATACCGCACCTTCCACGCAGCCGCCGGAGAGGCTGCCGCGGACCGTCCCGGAGGCGTCCACGGCCATACTCGCGCCGAGGGCCAGCGGCGCGCTTCCCCGGATACCCACCACGGTCGCGACCGCGCAGCCGATCCCCTCGGCGTGCCATCGGGCCAGGTGCGGGGCCAGGTCGCGCATCCTCCACCTCCTCGCTGCGGCGATCGCCGAAAACCCGGTACAACATGCGAGAATATCACTTCCGCAAATCGACATTCTAATTCTTGAAGTCGACATATCCTGTATTGACACCGCGCTGATGCCGATGCTAAACAAGTGCTCAGCATCGGTGGGCAGACCAGGGTGCGCCGCCCGGCGCCCGCGATACCCCGCGAACGGAGGAACGGCCGGATGGGTCGAATCAGGCTGTCTCGCAGCGCCACACATCACGTCCCGACGCGACGGAGCCGACCATGAGCACCACCGAGAAGACCACCGCCGTCGGCGCGCGGGTACCGCGCGTCGAGGATCTGCGCCTGGTGACCGGCGCCGGCACCTTCGTGGACGACATCACGCGGCCCGGAATGGTGCACGCCTGCTTCGTCCGCAGCCCCCTGGCGCGGGCCCGGATCACCGGTATCGACTACACCGAGGCCGTGGCCCTCGACGGGGTCGTCGCCGTGTACACCGCCGCCGAACTCAACCCGCTGGTCACCGAGATCTCCTACGCTCTCGACACTCCCGGATTCCCGGAGGTGCCGCGGCCGCCGCTCGCCGAGGGCGAGGTGCGCTTCGTCGGCGACCCGGTGGCCCTGGTGGTGGCGACGAACCGCTATATCGCCGAGGACGCCGCCGAACTCGTGCTGGTCGACTACGACCCGCTCGACCCGGTCGTCGACTACGAGACCGCGGGGACCGCCACCGAACTCGTCCACGCCGAGCACCCCGGCAATTCCGCCGGCGGCCTGGCCGGGCGGGCACCCGCCGATCTCGCGCCGGTCCTCGAGGCCGCACCGCATGTGGTGCGCCAGACCATCCACCAGCAGGCCTACGCGCCGGTGCCGCTGGAGACCCGCGGAATCGTGGCGGAATGGACCGCCCCCACCGGGGAGATGACCATCTGGACCTCCACCCAGTCGCCACACGAGGTACGCGGATTCTGCTCCCGGCTGCTCGGTGTCGACGAACACCGCGTCCGGGTGATCGTTCGTGATACCGGCGGCGGTTTCGGGCAGAAGGTGGCCCCGCAGCGCGAAGATACCTGCGTGATGCTGGCCGCGCGCACACTGCGGCATGCCGTGAAATGGATCGAGGACCGGCAGGAGAGCCTGATGTCGGCCGGTATGGCCCGGCACGAGCACGGTGAGGTCGCCATGGCCTTCGACGACGACGGGCATATCCTCGCGGCCACCATCGAACACGTCCAGAATGTCGGCGCCTATCCGATCCCGTCGCCGCTGACCTCCTCGATCGCGGTCGGGATGCTGTTCCCCGGCCCCTACCGGATTCCCGAGGCCGGATTCAGCACCGCCTCCTTCTACTCGAACACCGTGGGCCGGGTGGCCTATCGCGGACCCTGGCAGTTCGAATCGGTCTCGCGGGAACTGCTTCTCGATACCGCGGCCCGGGAACTGGGCCTGGACCCGGTCGAGTTGCGGCGCCGCAATATGCTCGGCCACGGCGATATGCCCGTCGCGAACCCGAACGGAATGCCGTACTCGGACTGCTCGCCGCGCGAGACCTTCGAACAGGCACTGCAAATCCTCGACTACGACGCCTTCCGCGCCGAACAGCAGCGGGCCCGCGCCGAGGGACGCTATCTGGGCGTCGGCACCTGCACCTATGTGGAACCGACCACGGGCAGCACCCCGTTCCTCAGCACCGAGGGCGCGACCATCCGGATCGCGGCGACCGGCAAGGTGAGCGTGTATCTGTCCGGTGGATCGGCGGGTAACAGCCTGGAGACCACCGCGATCCAGCTCACCGCCGACGCGCTCGGTGTCGAGATCGAGGATGTGCAGACGATCCAGGGTGATACCGCGGTCGCGCCGCAGGGCGGCGGAACCAACGGCAGCCGGTCGGGTTCGATGGCCGCCGGCGCCATCCGGCAGACCGCGGCGATCCTGCGCGAGCGGATCGTGGCGATCGCGGCCAAGCAACTCGGCGCCACCGTCGAGGACGTCGATTTCGCGCACGGGCGGGCCCGGGTCACCGGTACCGACGCCTCGCTGTCGCTGGCCGAGATCGCGCAGATCGCCTACTACCAGACCGAATTGCTGCCGCCCGGGGTGCCGCCGGGGCTGGAGGCGTCCGGCCGCCACCGCGCCGACCAGATGATGATCTGGGCCAACGCCACCCATGTGTGCACCTGCGAGGTGGATATCGACACCGGCCACGTGACACTGCTCCGGTTCGTCGTCAGCGAGGACGTCGGGCCGATGATCAACCCGAATGTGGTGGAGGGCCAGATCTACGGCGGCACCGTCCAGGGCATCGGCGGCGCGCTCTACGAGCACCTCGCCTACGACGAGGACGGCAACCCGGTGACCACCACCTTCCTGGATTATCTGATGCCGACCGCGACCGAGGTCCCGGAGATCGAGCTCGGCCATATCGAGACGCCGAGCACCGGTCCGGGCGGTTTCAAGGGTGTCGGCGAGGGCGGCGCGATCGGCGCGACTCCCGCGGTCCTGAACGCGGTCGCCGATGCGCTGGCGCCGTTCGGCGTCCGGATCGACCGGCTCCCCCTGTCCCCCGCCCGCATCGTCGACATGATCGAGGCGGCCCGTGCGAGCGGCAACCCGGAGGTGACCGCATGAAACCCGCCGCGTTCGACTATCACGCCCCCGGCACCGCGGACGAGGCCGTGGCGCTGCTCGCCGATCTGGGCGAGGAGGCCAAGATCCTGGCCGGCGGTCAGAGCCTGGTCCCCATACTGGCCCTGCGGCTCGCGGTCTTCGACCATCTGATCGATCTGCGCCGGCTCGACGATCTGCGCGGGATCGAAAGCCGCGGCGATTCGGTATGGGTCGGCGCGGGCACGACGCACGCCACGGTCGGCCGCTCCCCCGAGATCCGCCGCGACGTACCGCTGCTGCACCGCGCCACCCCGCTGATCGGTCACTTCCAGATCCGCAACCGGGGCACCCTCGGTGGCGCGATCGCGCACGCCGACGCGGCCGGTGAATACCCGGTCGTGGCCTTGACGCTCGACGCGCAGATGCACACCCTGTCGCCGCGCGGACAGCGGACCATCGCGGCGGCGGAATATTTCACCGGGATGTGGACCACCGCGATGGAACCCGACGAACTGCTCACCGGGGTCACCTTCCCGGTGTGGCCCGGACGCAGCGGTTTCGCCGTCGAGGAATTCGCCCGCCGGGCCGGGGATTTCGCGATGGCCGGAACGTCGATCGCGGTGCGGCTGGACGCCGACTCGCGGATCGAGAAGGTCGCGGTGGGCCTGTTCGGCCTGGCCCCCACCCCGCTGCGGGCCACGAGCACCGAATCGGAACTGATCGGCCGCCCGGCGGCCGAACTCGACGCGGCCGAGATCGGCCGATCCGCGACCGCGGCGCTCGACTCGATTCCCGCGGATATCCACGGCTCCGCCGAGTACCGGCGCCGGGTCGGAGCGGTCATGGTGGCGCGGGCCTGGACGCGGGCGGTAGAGGAGGCGAGCAATGACTGACGTCGAGATCTCGGTGGTCGTGAACGGGGTGAAGCGGCGCGACCGCGTACCCCCGCGGCTGACCCTGGCGGACTACCTCCGGGAGACCTGCGGTCTCACCGGCACCCACCTGGGCTGCGAACACGGTGTCTGCGGCGCCTGCTCGGTCCTGCTGGACGGGGCCGCCGTACGCGCCTGCCTGATCTTCGCCGTGCAATCCGACGGCGCCGAGGTCGACACCGTCGAGGGCCTGGCCGACGCCGACGGCACCCTCTCCCCCGTCCAGCAGGCGTTCCGCGACCACCACGGTCTGCAATGCGGTTTCTGCACCCCGGGATTCGTGGTGTCGGCGACCGCGCTGCTCGCCGACAACCCCGACCCCAGCGACGACGAGATCCGGGAAGGGCTGTCCGGCAACATCTGCCGCTGCACCGGATACCAGGGGATCATCCGCGCTGTGCGCGACGCCGCCACCACCATCGGCGCCGAGACCTCCGCGACCCCGCAGACCTGACCGGCACCGAAGCCTAGGACCGCGAATGAAACTAGAGAACACCTTCCAGATACCCGTTCCCGCCAAAGAGGCGTGGCCCGTCCTGCTGGACCTGGAGCGTATCGCGCCGTGTGTGCCCGGCGCCGTGCTCACCTCCCGCGACGGCGACGATTTCCACGGCAAGATCAAGGTCAAACTGGGCCCGGTGGGGCTGACCTACAACGGCATCATCAAAGTCCTCTCGCAGGACGAGGAGGCCGGAGTGGCCGTGCTGGAGGGCGGCGGCCGGGAGACCCGTGGCAACGGCACCGCCAAGGCCGTGATCACCTGCCGGCTCGTCGAATCCGGCGGTATCACCGATGTCTTCGTCGATACCGACCTGGCCATCACCGGTAAACCGGCCCAGTTCGGCCGCGGTGCGCTCGCCGATGTGGCGGGCAGCCTGATCGGTACCTTCGCCGACAATCTGGCCGCCGAGATCACCTCGTCGGCCGCCGCGACACCGGCGGAGTCCACCGAATCCGAGACGCCCGAACCGGCCGCCTCGACCGTGACCCCCCTCACACCGCGCAAAGCCGCCGAACCCATCGATCTGATGGCCGCGGCGGGTCTGTCGGCCAATCGGCAACTGGTACTCGCGCTCGGCGCGGCGGTACTGGTGATCCTGGTACTGCTCGGCCGCCGGCGCGGCACCGAGGGATAGCTCCGCGACCCGGCGGGATCACGAAGGCTACCCGCCGGGGAGCGGTCCCGGCCCGGGCGCTACGCGCCCTCGCGGCGGCGCACCATCTCGGTGATCCAGATCGGCGCGTACGGGGATGTACAGCCCTTGGCGGTCGGATAGTCCTCGAGTACCCCGAGGCGCTCGCCGATCGCGATGGCGCGGTCGCGGTGGGAGGCGTGCTCGATGCCGATCTGGGCCAGGGTGTGGTTCATCGCCCATTGCAACCGGTCCGGGGCGCGGGCCATCTCCCCTTCGATCGTGTCCAGCAGGCCTGTGAGGTCGAGACCGCCGGGGTTCCCGGCCACCCGCTCGGTGGTGAGCGCCCAGCCCGCGCTCGCCACCACCGGATCCGGATCGGCGAACCAGGCCGCGCGCAGTTCCTCGGCATGCGGATTCTTCTTCACCACGTAGTTCACCAGCCAGTCGTGCACCTTGGGGGTGCGGGCGGCGCGCAGCATGGCGTCGAGCTCGTCGCGATCGAACGCCTTGGGCCGGCAGATCAGCAGCGCCAGCAGTCTGGCCGCGGTGTCCTCGGTGTCCCAGAGCCCGTGTGCCAGGTCCTGCTGGGTTCTCAGGCGTTTGGCGAGGGCACGCAGGGCGCCGAGATTCACACCGTGATCGTCACCGTGTTTCTCGTTCACCGCGCGGATCTTCGGGTCCTCGAGCGCGGCCAGTTCGGCCATCACCTCGGCCACGTCGGTTCCGGCCACTCCGGCCTCCTGCCCTGGGATGTGGCCCCACCCTACGACGCCCGCGCGGCGATCGCCGCTCCGGCTCGCTCACCGCACCCCCGGCTGTGTACTTTTGTCCATGTACAAACGTACACACTCGGAGGAACCGCATGTCACTGGTACTACTCGGCGTGGCGATCGTCGCCGAGATCATCGGCACGAGCCTGCTCAAGTCCACGGAGGGCTTCACCCGGCTCTGGCCCACGGTGGCCTCGCTGTCGGCCTACGCGGTGGCGTTCGTCGCCCTGGCCCAGGCGATCTCACGCGGTATGAACGTCGGCTTCGCGTACGCGTTGTGGTCCGGTCTGGGCACTACGCTGATCGTGCTCATCGGCGCGCTGTTCCTCGGCGAGTCGCTCGGGCCCGTCAAGATCCTGGGTGTGGTACTGGTGGTGGCCGGAGTGGTCACCCTCAATCTGGCGGGCGCGCATTGACGCCCCGGGACCCGCATCGCCGCCAGCGCATCCTCGACGCCGCCCGCGAGCTCATACCCCGGCACGGTCTGGCCGGGCTGACCCACCGCGCGGTCGCGGCCGCCGCCGGTGTGCCGGTCGGATCCACGACCTACTACTTCGCCGACCTCACCGAACTCGTCGAGGCGGCCCTGGCCGACAGCGCGGCGGCCACCCGCGCCGCCCTCGCCGACTGGGCAGCGGCACTGGCGCACACCGACGATCTGCCCGCCACCCTGGCCGCGCTCACCGCCGGGTGTTACGCCGAACCGGAGCAGACCCTCACCGTCAACGAGCTCTACCTCGCCGCCACCCGCCACCCCGAACTCCGGCCGCTGGCACGGGTCTGGTTCGACGGGCTGGTGGATATCCTCACCCCGCATATCGGACCCGACGCGGCCCGCGCGGTCGCGATATTCCTCGACGGGACCCTGCTGCACGCCCTGTCGGGCGATTCCGCTCTCGACGCCGGGGAACTCACCGCTCCCCTCACCGCCCTGGCCCGGCTGTGACCGCGCGGCCCCTCACCGGGCGGTCGCGGGGGCGGGCGCGCCCCGCCGCCCGAGGACCGCGCCGGGACGAAGATCGAGTCCGCGCAGCAATTGGGCATTGAGCGCCACCACCACGGTCGATGCCGACATCAACAGCGCGCCGACCTCCATCGGCAGCGTGATGTGCCACGGCGCGAGCACCCCCGCGGCCAAGGGCACCGCGATGATGTTGTAGCCCGCCGCCCAGACCAGATTCTGGATCATCTTGCGGTACGTGGCCCGCGACAGCGCCATGACCGACAGCACCGACCGCGGATCGTCACCGGCCAGCACCACCCCCGCCGACGCGATCGCGACATCGGTACCGGCGCCGATGGCGATGCCCACATCGGCGCGGGCCAGCGCGGGTGCGTCGTTCACGCCGTCTCCGACCATCGCCACGGTGCGGCCGGCCGACTGCAACTCCGCCACCTTCGCGCCCTTGTCCCCCGGGAGGACCCCGGCGAACACCTCGTCGATCCCCAGCCGGGCGGCGACCGCGCGCGCCACGGGCTCGGCGTCGCCGGTGATCATCGCGACGTGCACACCGCGCGCGTGCAGGGCCGCGACCGCCTCGGCCGATTCCGGCCTGATCTCGTCGGCCGCGGCCAGCGCACCCACGACGGCGCCGTCGCGGACGATATGCAGCACGGTCGACCCCTCCGCCGCCCACTGTTCGCTCTCGGGTAGCGGGGCCGGCCCGTATTCCGCGAGCATTCCGGGCCCGCCCACCCCGACCGTCGCCGAATCCACGACCGCGGTCACACCGATTCCGTTGCGGGCGGCGAAATCGACGGCGGCGGGAACCTCGAGCCCGCGCCGGGCCGCCGCCTCGACGACGGCCCGGCCCAGCGGATGCTCGCTGTCACCTTCGACCGCGGCGGCCAGGGCCACCACCTCGTCCGCGCCCAACGCCCCGGTAGCCGCCACCGCGACCACGGCCGGTTCGCCCTTGGTGAGGGTGCCGGTCTTGTCGAACAGGACCGCGTCGACCGTGCGCATCGCCTCCAGCGCCCGGCGGTCGGTGATCAGCACCCCGGCCCGCGCCGCCCGTTCGGTCGCCAGCGCCACGACGAGCGGGATCGCCAGGCCGAGAGCATGGGGGCAGGCGATCACGAGCACCGTGATGGTACGGGTGACCGCCGATTCCGGCTGCCCCAGCAGCAGCCACGCGACGGCGGTCAGCACGGCCGCGCCGGAGGCGAACCAGAACAGCAGTCCCGCCGCGCGGTCGGCGAGCACCTGGGCCCGGGAGGAGGAATTCTGCGCCTCCCGCACCAGCCGCTGGATACCGGCCAGCGCGGTATCGGCGCCGACCGCCGTGATCCGCACTCGGAGCGCCGAATCGGTACTCACGGTTCCCGCGACCACCCGGTCGCCCGGCGACCGGCGAACCGCCCGCGATTCCCCGGTGATCATCGATTCGTCCACATCCGCGGTTCCGGACTCCACCGTCCCGTCCGCGGGGACCCGGCCGCCGGGGCGCACGATCACCAGATCACCGGCGGCCAGATCACCCGCGGCGACGGTCTCCGGCTGCCCGCCGGTTATCCGTTCTGCCTCGTCCGGCAGCAGCGCCGCCAGCGATTCCAGCGCGTTCGAGGCCTGTCCGAGCGAACGCATCTCGAGCCAGTGCCCGAGCAGCATGATCACGATGAGCAGCGCCAGTTCCCACCAGAAATCGAGATCGTGGGCCAGGATTCCGAGCGCGGCACCCCAGGAGGACAGGAATGCCACCGTGATCGCCAGGGCGATGAGCAACATCATGCCGGGGCGGCGGTCACGGATCTCGGCGACCGCCCCGGTGAGGAACGGGCGCCCGCCCCAGCCGTACATCACGGTCCCGAGCACGGGCGAGACCCAGGCCAGCGCATCCGGCACCGTATAGCCGACCAGGTCGGCGAACATCATATCGGCCGCCACCACCGGGACCGCGAGGATCAGCATCACCCAGAACAGCCGGCGGAAAACCGCCGCATGGTCGCCGTGGCCGGAATGCCCGGCGTGCGCCTCGGAGCGACCGGCAGGTCCCGGCATCGCGGGGTGTTGCGCGTGCCCGGGAGCCGCACCGTGCCCGGCTCCGTGTGCGTGATCGGTGGACATACCCGGATTATATACCCCTCAGGGGTATCAATCGGGAACAGGGCCCGGGCCGCGCGACGACGCGACCCGGGCTCCCCGGGAATCAGCCCTGCAGCATCCCCTGCATCTGCTGGATCTCGGCCTGCTGGGTATCGATGATCTCCTGCGCCATCGCCCGGGCCTCACCGAATTCACCCTCGGCCAGTTCGGTCCGCGCCATCTGCACCGCACCCTCGTGGTGCGCGATCATCATCTCGAGCCACATCCGGTCGAATTCGGCGCCGGTGGCGGATTCGAGCTGCGCCATCTGATCCCCGGTCATCATTCCGGGCATCTCGCCGTGGTCCATACCCGCGTGCCCGCCCGAATCGGGCACCGCGGCGCCCCAGGCCTGCAACCACCCGGTCATCGCGGTGATCTCCGGATCCTGCGCCTGCTGCACCCGCGCCGCCAGATCGATCACGGCAGGGTCGGTGGAGCGGCCGGGCACCAGCGCCGCCATCTCCACGGCCTGCCGATGATGCGGAATCATCTCCTGCGCGAAACGGATATCGGCCTGATTGTGCTCGCCGGTGGCATCCGCCGTCGCGGACCCCGGCGCCGCCGGGGCGCTCACGGCCGGAGACGACGCGTGGTCACCGTGGTCGGCGTCGTCACCACAACCGGCCAGTACGGCGGCCGAGGCGAAAAGGGCGAGGACAGCGGCGGTCGGCTTCTTCTTCATCATGTGTGTACTCCTGGGAGTGGGATTATCCGCGAATGTCGAGGCAGCACCGCGACCCGGAAAACCGGGCCCGGCGGCCGTCGATCACAACCGCAGGACACCCAGAGCGGCCAGGCGTACAGACGTGGCGGGCGGCGGCGGTCGCGCGAAGGTCGCGGGGTGACGAGCGCCCGGGCGCATCCCGGCGGTTCCGTCGGGCCACCACCGGGCAACCTGGTACAGCGCCAAGGCCAGTGCGGCCAGCGCGGTGAGAATCGCCAGGCACAGATGCAGGAGATCGTGTCCGGCACCGTGATCGGCCGGGGCGGTGTCGCGGGGTGGCTGCGCCGGCACCGCGGGCACGGCCTCGGCCGGCGACAGGAGCGACGATCCGGAACAGCACGGCTCATCGGCTCCGGATCGCATCGGGTCCGCCGCCTGGATCGCCGCGACGTCGAGCGCGCCGTGGTGGCCGGACGCCGCGGCGGACTCGGCGTGATCGGGCCCACCGGCCAGATGGTGCATGCCCAGGACGGCCATCACCAGGATGGCCGGTAGCAGCGAGCGCAACCACGCTCCCGAGGAAACGGACCGCACGCCGCCGAATCTAGCATCACCCCCGGCAACCCCCGGCCGGGCGGCCCGGACGGTGTCGTACGCGCCACACGCGACCATCACCGCCGCCGGCCACCCGACCGGCGTCCGTCACCCACCCATGATGGCGTTCATGATCGTGCCCGCACTGGTCGCCACCGCCCCGCCGAGCATCGCGCCGGCGATCTGCTTCGGGGCGGTCAGCGTCCCGCCGTTCCACTTCTCCCAGGCGAACTTACCGCCGCCGAACACGATCGAGGTGACGCCGGACAACAGGACGAACCAGGTGAGATAGCTGGTCATCTGAGTGATCTTGTCCGACAACGGCGGTGCTTCCGGGCTGGGATTACCGACCTGGGCGAGCACCCGGTACTCGTGCAGCGCCGGAAGGCCGTCGTGCAGTGCGGTGAGGATCATGCTCATTGTGGTCGTGCCCCTCTCGGATGCCGGTATACGCGGTGGCGGCGGATGCCATTTCCGTAAAGCCGAACCCGACCGGTTATTGAAGCGCAAACGCGGGCGCAATGGTGCGCGACTCACCGAAAAGTTCTGTTCGCGGCCGAAAATGGCGGCGTGTCGCGAACGCGACACGCGCCGGTCCGGAATTTCCGGCATCCGTCCGGCATCCCGATAATCGGTCCGGACCGTACGCGCCGGGGCGGATGAGCGGATCACCTCTCCGTCACAACACACCGACGGCTCCGTCACGCCGGGCACGTCCCGCCGGCGCCGCACCCGTGCCGCGCTAGCGTCGTGGTGCCCGACTGTTTCTGCACCGGCGAAAACCGATCACTCATCTGGGAGGTTTTGCGTGGGATCACGAACAGCACGACGCATCTCGGTCGCGACCGCCGCTCTGGCCGGTCTCGCGACGCCGGCCATTCTGCTGGCCCCGGCGACGGCGATCGCCCAGCCGCAATTGCCGATGCCCTGGCTCGTCCTGCATTTCGGGCCGAGCCCCGACAACCCGGAATCCGACGCACCGTCCGGCACCGTCCCCGAGGGGTCGGCATCCGAGGGCTCCGGCACGGACAGCCCCGGCCGGCAGGACGCCGGCGACAGCGACCCGGCCCCGGGCACCACCGGCGACAGCGATCAGGATCCGGGTGTACCGGGCACCGGCGAATCCGACGGGACACCGGGCGCCACCGGTGACAGCAGCCAGCCCCCCGGCGGCACCCCCGCCGAACCCGGCGAGGACGGAACCGGAACCCCGGGCGCGGGCGACTCCTCCGGCGGACAGCACACCGGGGTGGACGTCTTCTGACCCACTAACCGCTGTTCCCGGCCACCGGCGGAATCCTCACCGCGGGGCCGGGAGCAGCGACCACCGGCCGGGTGCCGTGACGGCAGTCCGCCCGCGCCGCCTCACCGCGCGGGCCCGGTCGGCGCCACGGGCACGCCCAGTACATTCATCAACTCGCCGAACGTCCGGGCGGCGGCCGCCTCCCGTTCCGGCACGTCGACGCCGTACTTCTTCTCCGCCAGCACGATGAGCGACAACACCGTCAGGGAATCCACCTCGAGATCGCCGAGGGTGGCCTCGGCCGGGATCTCGTCCAGCTCCAGCCCGCTGTGGGTGCGCAGGAACTCCGCGATGTACTCGCGAATCGGGATATCGGACATGGCAATCGGCCTCTCTCCGGCATTCCGGAGCCGCACGCGGCCCCGGACCACGGTAGCGGTGCCGAGTACCGTACTCCGGCGCGGTTGCACCGGGATGATCTCCACGTGAACGGCTTTCCGCCCGCGGCGGCGACGCGGCCGGGGTTCCGCCACCGGAAACCGGTAGCGCGCCGGCTACCAGGTCAGCACCGGCTTGATCACCGTACCCGCCCGCTGGGCCGCCAGGGCGGCAGCGATATCGGTATGGGGGAAACGCGCCACCAGCCGATCCACCGGGAGCAGGCCCCGGCCGTGCAGATCCAGCAGCCGCGGGATGAAGGTCTTCGGCTCCGCATCGCCCTCCAGGCAGCCGCGAATCGTTTTGCCCTGCAACACCATATCCCGCACATCGATGGGCGGGACTCCGGCGCCCAGGCCCACCGCGACCACCGTCGCACCGATATCCAGCGCGGCGAACGCCGCACCCAGCACCGCCGGCACACCGGTCGTGTCCACGGCGTGGGCGGCGCCGCCGCCCGTGATATCGCGGATCGCGGTCACGGTGTCGCCGTCGTCCGGATCCACCACCGCGTCGGCCCCCAGTTCCCGGGCGAGATCGCGGCGCGCCCCCGCGGTTTCCACGACCACCGTGCGCACGCCCGGAATCGTCCGGGCGGCCAGCAGCGCCGCCGACCCCACCGCACCGGCCCCGTAGATCGCCAGCCAGGAACCGGCGGCCGGGCGCAACGCGTTCAGCACGGCCCCCGCACCGGTCTGGAAGCCGCAGCCGAAGGCGGCCGCGACGGCCGGGTCCACGGCCGGATCGATCACCACCGTGTTGTCTTCGGTCGCCAGCGCGTAGCCCGCGAAACTGGACTGTCCGAAGAACCCGTCCCGCACCGGGGCGCCGCCGGCCGTGATCCGCACGGATTTGTCGGCCCGCCGGCCGAAATGGTTGAGCGCCGTGGAGTTCCGGCAGTACGCCGGGCGCCCGGCCGCGCAGTTGGGGCAGGCACCGCAGCGCCGGAAGGTCAGGACCACATGATCCCCGGGCCCGACCGAGGTGACCGCGGACCCGACGGCCGTCACGACCCCCGCGCCTTCGTGCCCGAGCAGGATCGGGCGGTCCGCCTTGCCCAGCACCCGGTTGACCAGGTCGGTGTGGCAGATACCGGCGGCGAGGATCCGCACCAGGATCTCGTCGTCGCGTGGCGCGTCCAGTTCGATCGGTTCGACCGAGAACGGCGCGGCCGGATCGCGGGAAAGTACCGCGGTGGTCCGCATCGTCAGACCCGTTCCAGCAGGAAGTAGAAATACTGCCCGTCGGCCAGAACGAGTTCCGGCCGCCCGTTCATGATGCCCATGAGCGTGGTGTCGCCCAGCCATTTGAAATGGTCGAATACGGCGCGGCCGTCGTAGACCATCGTGGCGGTCACCTCGCCGCGGAACTCGATATTCCACAGCGTGGCCTCGCCCTGCCCGAGTTCGACGTTGGAGAACAGCGTGCCGTCCTCGGCCCGGCAGATCAGCGGTTTGGCGTCGTTCAGCGCGTGGAAGGTCTTGCCGTACCAGCGACTCCTGGGCAGGGCCCGGCACAGCGGATGGCCGGTCTGGAAGGCATCGCCGCGCCATTCGCCGAGGATCTCCTCGGCGCGGGCCGGTCGCAGCCGGGCCCAGAGATCGTCCAGTTCGTCGACCGAGACGCCCTCGGTCTGCTCCCGCAGCTGCTGCCACCGTGGTGTGTCCGCGCTCATGTTCATCCCCTCGACGAATTCGGCGAACCATCTGGTTCGGCAACGACCATAGTTCCGAACCAGATGGTTCGGCAAGATAGGATCGCGGCATGCGTGCGGCAGGCCAGGCGACCCGGGAGCGAATTCTCGCGGCGGCCAAGGCGGAATTCGCCGAGTACGGCACAGCGGGCGCCCGGATCAACCGCATCGCCGCGGCCGCGCACGCCAGCAAAGACCGGCTCTACGCCTACTTCCCGGGAAAATCCGAACTGTACGCCGCGGTCACCGAACAGTGGACCGCCCAGACGACCGCGGAGACAGCACTGCGAGCCGACGATCTGCCGGGCTACGTCGGGCGGCTCTTCGACCATTTCCTCGAACACCCGGAGAACGCCCGGCTGCAGGCGTGGGCCGATCTGGAACCGGCCGACGAACATATCGAGCAGGTGCTGCGCCGCACCATCGACCCGAAACTCGCCGAGATCCGCCGGGGCCAGCGCGACGGGATCGTGACCGCCGATATCGCGGCGCCGACACTGCTGCGCATGCTCACCGAACTGGCCCGGACCACCGCCGTACACGCCGCGCAGGGGCCGGACCGGCGGATCCCCGGTCAACGCGCCGCGGTGGTGCTCGCCGCGCGCCGGCTGGCGGAACGCGCCGAGGCCGACGCACCGGTCACGCCGGCGCCGAACCGATGATCCGCGCCGGTCAGGCCGCCGGAGCGGGCCCCGCGCCGGTGGGCGCGTCGCCGTAGACGATCAGCCAGATCGACCGGCCCAGCGCGACCGCCAGTTCGTCGTCACCGATTCCCGTGGGTACCGCGAACGCCGTGGTGATGGACCGCTCGACCATCGCCGCGAGGACCAGCGCGGTGGCCGCCGGATCCAGGTCCGCGGCGATCCGGCCCGCCGCGCGGTCGGCCTCGAGCCGGATACGCACCAGATCCACGAATGTGGCCACGCGGCCCCGCCAGTAGGCGCCGACATCCCGGTCGTAGGCGGCGACCTCACTCAGGGCCAGCAGTAGGTAGCGATGCCGGCGAAAGCCCTCGATCATCGCACTCATCGCCCGGCGTACCCCGGCCTCGCGATCGGTGTGCTCGGCGCCCCACCAGCGTTCCGCGGCGGCGAAGAGGTCCGCGGTGGCGAGTTCGGCCATCCGGATCAGCAGCCGGCTCTTATCGGGGAAATACCGATAGAAGGTCGAGCGGGCCACCTGGGCGGCGGAAGCGATCTTCTGTACCGCGATCTCGGTGAAGGGAGTGCCGTCGGCCAGGAGGTCCTCCACCGCGCGCAGCACCCGGCGCTCGAATTCGGCCCGCCGGTCGTCGTCCGGTTTCCGGGCCGGTTTCGGGGCCCGCGTCAGCGAGGGCATCGGGCACTCACCGGATCGCCGGGCCGCGGTGGCAGGTATCGGCTCACTAGGTCCATGCCGCCATTGTGCCCGCCGGACCGTCGGGGTCGCCTGCCACGGGCGCCGTCCGGGCCCCGGCCGCGGGCACACCCACCGCAACCGTCGCCGGTAACGGCCCGATCGGAAAACTGTGCGGGACAGTGCGGCTCGGATGGTTGACAATCCGCCCTCCGCGCCGCACCATCGATCGGACACAGTGTCCGAGACTCGATGACCGAGGCGGTTCGCATGACTGACTCCCCCCGCACGGTCGAGCAGGCGGACGCCGTCGTGGTCGGCGCCCGCTGCGCCGGATCGGCCGCGGCCACGACGCTCGCCCGCGCGGGGCACCGGGTCGTCGCACTGGACTCCGCCCGGTTCCCCTCCGACACGCTGTCCACTCATCTGCTCTGGCCCGCCGGGGTCGCCGAACTGTCCCGGCTGGGTGCACTCGACGCCGTGACGGAATTGGGCGCGCCCGCCCTCACCCACGCGTTGGCCTCCGGGGCCGGGCATACGATCGCCACCGCGTTTCCCGAGGTGGACGGTATCGACTACACACTCTGTGTCCGCCGGACCGGGCTCGACCACGCCCTGGTCCGCACCGCCCGGGCGGCCGGTGCCGAGGTGCGCGAGCAGAGCCGGGTGACCGAACTCGTCTGGGACGGTGACCGCTGCGCCGGGGTCCGCTACCGCGACACCGACGGCGAGACCGCCGAGATCCGGGCCGCACTGGTGATCGGGGCGGACGGCCGCCGCAGCACCGTGGCGAAACTGGTGGGCGCGGAAACCCCCTACGAATCCGAGCCCAGCGGTCGCGACTGCTACTTCGCGTACTGGCGGGACGCCCACCCGGACTGGCGCGCGACCGCCGCCCAGTGGCGGGAGGGACCGGATCTCGGTACCGCGTTCCCGTGCGACGACGGCCTGCTGCTGTGTCTGGTCCAGCCGCCGGCCGAAGCCGGCGCACTACGTCCCGGGGAGGCCGAGCGCCGGTACACCGCGGCCATCGACCGCATACCGGCCTTGCGCGCGCGGCTGCGCGGCTGCGAACAGGCCACTCGGGTCCGGTCGGCCACCGGCATCGTCTCCTATTTCCGCCGTGCCTGCGGGCCCGGCTGGGCGCTGCCCGGCGATGCCGGTCATTTCAAGGATCCGGTGACCGCCCAGGGCATCCGCGACGCCCTGCGCTACGGCCGCCACCTCGCCGAATCCGTCTCCCCCGTGCTGCACGACCCCGATGCGCTGGACAACGCCCTCACGGCCTGGGATACCCGGCGCGTCCTGGAATGCCGCGAGATCTACCACTGGACCAACCGGCTCGCCCGGGGTACCGCGATGAGTCCCCTCGAGGTGGAGCTGTACCGCGCCGCGACCGCCGATCCCGATCTCGCCGCGATCACCACCGGAATCTTCTCCCGGACCCACCGCCCCGCCGAGCTCTACAGCCCGGCCCGGATGGCGCGGCTCACCGCCGGCGCCCTCTGGCACCACCGCGCCGACCCGCGGCCGGTCCTACGCGATATCGCCCACGAGATCGCCACCACCGCCCGGGAATTCCACACCTCCTGCACCGCCCTGAGCAGAACCCCCCTCGCCGTTCCACCGTCCACCACCGTTTGACCAGGAGATCACCATGTCGGATCAGCTGCCGAAGACGTCAGCCTCGATCGACCGCCGGACCGCGTTGCGCGGCGCCCTCGCCGGCGCCGCGGTCCTCGCGGCAGGCGCGGCCACCGGCGGTCCCGCCGCCGCGGCCCCGCCCCGGCACCGCACGCCCGGCCTACGCACCGGCGGTAAGGATGTGGCGATCTTCGGCGGCGGGATGGCGGGCCTGTCGGCGGCGCACGAACTGTCCGAGCGCGGATTCCGGGTCACCGTCTACGAACCGGCCTACCTCGGCGGTAAGGCGCGCAGTATGGGCGTGCCCGGGACCGGCGCCGGCGGCCGGGCGGATCTGCCGGGCGAGCACGGGTTCCGATTCTTCCCCGGCTGCTACCAGAATATTCCCGATACGATGCGCCGGATTCCCTTCCCGGGCAACCCCAACGGGGTCCTCGACAATCTGATCCGGGTGGAGGGCACGGTCGCGGGTTTCCGCGACCGGCCGCCCATCTTCGCTCCGGTGGAACTCGGCGCGATCGATCAGCTCACTCCGGATCGCCTGCAGAACAGCATTATCGGGGCCTTCGGCTTCATCCCGGAACTGCCGCCGCACGAACTGGCGTTCTTCGCCAAACAGATGGTCATGTGGTTCACCTCGAGCACCGAACGCCGGTTCGGTCAGTGGGAGTACCTGACCTGGGAACAGATCATGCGGGCCGACGGCAAATCGCAGGCCTACCGTTCCTACCTCGTCAACGCCCTCACCCGGATCACCGTCGCCGCCAAACCGCATCTCAGTTCGGCCCGCACCATCGGCACCATCGGCGAGGCACTGGTCCTGGCCGGATCGGGCGTGGTTCCCGAATTCTCCGGCGGTGTGGACCGGATCCTCAACAGGCCCACCAACGCCGCCTGGATCGAACCGTGGGTCGCCTATTTGCGGGCGCGCGGCGTGCAATTCGTGATGGGATCGGCCGCGAGCCGGCTGTCCTACTCCGGCGGGCGGATCGATTCGGTCACCGTCACCGACGGCCAGGGCAGCACGAACACCGTGGTCGCCGACCACTACATCTGCGCGATGCCGGTCGAGAAGACCGTGCCGCTGCTCGACGACGCGATCCTCGCCGCGGATCCCCGACTCGCCGGAATGCGTGAACTGATGACCGATTGGATGGTCGGCATCCAGTACTACCTGCGGCGGCCCACCGATATCCCGGAGGGGCATATCGCCGCGCTGGGTTCCCCCTGGGCACTCACCGCCCTGCGCCAGGCACCCATGTGGGTGGGGGATTTCCCGGCCCAGTACGGCGACGGTTCGGTCCAGGAATGCTTCTCGGTCGATATCTCGGACTGGGATACTCCCGGAATCGTTCATCAGCGGCCGGCCAAACAGTGCAGCGCAGCGGAAATCGCGGCCGAGGTGTGGGCGCAGCTCAAACTCTGGCTCAACACCAACACCGGATGGCTGCGCGACGAGGACATCCACTCCTGGCATCTCGATCCGGGCGTCACCTGGTCGGGCGGGACCACCCACAACGCGACCCCGCTGCTGGTCAATACCGTGGGGTCCTACGACAATCGGCCCGAGGCCCGCTGCGCCATTCCGAATCTGTTCTTCGGTGGCGACCACGTCCGCAGCCATATCGACCTCGCCACGATGGAGAGCGCCAACGAATCGGGCCGATCGGCCGCCAACGCCATCATCGACGCCGCCGGCGATCCGGCGCCGCACGCGCCCGTGTTCCCGCTGGTGGCACTGCCCGCGTTCGACGCCGCGAAAAAACTCGACGCGGACCGCTACCGGGCCGGGCTCCCCCATATTCTCGATATCTAGCGGCACTCCGGTGGCCCCCGGAAGCGAATCGGCGGATATCCCGGAATCCGCCGAAAGCATTGTCGGTCCGATTATGTTCCGTGAGAATGGGTTCCGGGCCGAAATCCGGCTTCCTGGGGAACCGCCGGCGCCCGGGCGCCGGCAGATCGAGTGGGGAACATCATGAGAATCGAGCACATCGCGGCCACCGCGCTGATCTCCATCGGCGCCCTCGGCGTGGCCACGGGTACCGCGGCGGCCGATGCGCGGACCGCGGCGGATATCGCCGTCCGCGGCACCGAGCAGGCGGTAGGCTACGTCGTCGCGCCGGACGAGAGCGGCACCGCGATCGCCACCACCCTGGACGCCGGCAGCTTCCGGCTCACGGCCGACGGTGCGGCGGTCACCCTGGCCGACGCGTCCGGCCGGACGCTGACCACGCTGCCGCTGGGACTCGCCGCGGCGGGGCAGACCGCGCCGCTGGCCGCCGATATCTCCGCCGACGGCCGCACCCTGACCCTGACGCCCGGCGCGGCCACCCCGGCGAGTCACCATGTGGCCCAACTGGTGGCCGATCCGGGCACCGAGGCGCGCAAGATGCACAATGCCGGAATCGGCGCCCTGATCGGCGGCGGAATCGGCGCGGTACTGGGCTTCTTCCTGGGCGGTGTCGGCGCGCTGATCACCATTCCGATCGGCGCGGGTGTGGGCGCGCTCATCGGCTATTCCACTCCGTGACAACCGGATCCGGCGCGCGCGGGAAGTCACCGCGCGCGCCGGATCCATCTCGTGCATCCGGCGGCCGTTCCGATTCGCTTGCGGCAGTGTGGATCCACGCCTCACGCAACCGCTTCGCGGCACCGCCGCGGAGCGGTTTTCTGTCGGACCCCCACCGTAGAATCATGCAGGTAGGACACAGTCGGAGGGTAGGTCGCGGCCGGGGCGGACCGGTCGCGGCACAGGCTCTCCGGCGCTTCGGAACCGGGGGTTCTGTGATGAGTGAATTCGGAAACGAACGACTGCTGCCGCCGCGCCGGCACGGCACGTCGTGGCGCGAATCGGAATACCGGGCCATCGCCTCGGAACTGCGCTCCGGCGTCCGGCCGGACGCTATCGCCGCGGAACTCGGCCGCACACCGTCGGCTCTGCAGGCGGCGCTGCGCAATTTCATCCCACCGGAGGAGAAGGTACGGGCCGGCGATCGGGCCGGGTGGATCCGGGACCGGCTGGCGGCGGATCCGGAATGGGACTGGTGGGCGGTGGTGCTGGACCGGCATCTGCACGGCCCGTCCATTCTCTGGCTCACCGAGCACGAACATATCGCGCGCGACGCCTGGCGCGAGCGGACGCCGATGCCCGTCCTGGCGCAGCGGCTGGGCACCGCGGAAATCGAGGTCGCCGGGTTCCTGCGCGCACTCGGCCTGGCGGAGAGCCTGGCCGATGTCGCCGACCGGTTGGGCGCGACGCCCGGCCAGGCCCTCGCCAAGCGGGTCAACGCGGCGCGCGACCAGGATGCCTCCGCTCACTGGGTGCTCGTGGTCGACGGCGCCGCGGGTACCGTGCGCCCGCGGCGCGCCCCGGTGCCGCGGCATGTCTCGGTGCACGAGAGCCGGGCCGCCGCCGAGGCCGGCAGAGACCGGGTCCTGCGCTGGCATCATCGCACCGCGGGCGACAGTTCGGCCCCGGTCTGGTGGACCATCGCCCAGCGCGGGGTCGGCGATACCGCGGGCCGCACCTACTGCGGCGTCGACGGCCCGGCGCCGCTCGTCGAAAGCGGCGTGCGGGCCGACGAACTCGCCGTCGGCGACCGGATCCGGATCGCCGGATCCGACGGCACACCGCTCGAAGCGCTGGTCGAATCGGTCGACTGCCGCGATGAGATCGTGGTGGCCGATCTCGGCCCGGTCGGGGAATCCCGGGTCCACCAGGTGATCGAATTCGAGGCCGCGGAGCGGGTGGAAGTGCTGCGCGGGGCCCGGTAGCCGAACGCGCCGCCGGGCCGCTACCGGCCGCTCTCGGTACGGCCCGGCATGAGCGCGCTCGCCACCACCATCACCACCGTCATAGCGGCCACCGCCACGAACACCAGATGCACACCGTCGGCCAGCGCTTCGGGCGACGGTGTCCCGGTGGCGCCGATCCGGGAATTCACCAGGGCGCCGAAGATCGCCACCCCCACCGCGCTGCCGATGGACCGGGCGAACATATTGGCCGAGGTCACCACGCCGCGTTCGCTCCAGGTCGCCTCGGTCTGCGCCGCGATCAGAGTCGGGCTCGCCACCAGGCCCATACCCAGACCCACCGCGAAACAGGTGGCCGCGACCTGCGCGATCGTCGAATCCGGTCCGATGAACAGCGCGGCCGTGGTCCCGAGCACCGCGATACCGCTGCCCAGGACCGCCGTCCGGCGGAACCCGATCCGCAGGTACACCCGGCCGGACTGCGAGGCCGAAATCGGCCACCCGAGGGTGAGGGCGCCCACCGTGAGCCCGCCGACCAGGGCACTGGCGCCGAGGACCCCCTGGGTGAAGGTCGGGACATACGAGGTCAGACCGAGTAGCAGCGCTCCGACCAGCAGCGATATCGCCGAACTGGCGACCACCACGCGCCGGGTGAACAGCCACAACGGCAGAATCGGATCGGCCGCCCGGCGTTCCACGACGACGAACAGCAGCAACAGGGCACCGCCGCCGGCGAAGATCGCGATACCGGCCGGTGAGTTCCAGGCCCAGGCCCGGCCGCCCTCCAGCAGCCCGAGGATCAGCGCCCCCGCCCCGACGGTCAGCAGGATCGCGCCGAGCACATCGATACGCTGCCGGTGCCGGGGCGCGGTCTCGGTGAAATGCCGCCACACCATCCAGCCGGCCCAGGCCGCCAGCGGCAGATTGATCAGGAAGATCCAGCGCCAGCCCAGATAGTCGGCGAATACACCACCCAGCAGCGGGCCGGCGACCGAGGAGACCGCCCAGACACCGGCGAGGTAGCCCTGCACCTTGGCGCGTTCGGTCAGGGTGTAGAGGTCACCGGCGATGGTCATGGTCATCGGCTGGATGGCGCCCGCGCCGATCCCCTGGATCGCCCGGAACACGATGAGGGCGAGCATGCTGCCCGCGAGCCCGCATAGCAGCGAACCGACGGCGAAGACCGCGATACCGAAGAGGATCACGGGTTTGCGTCCGACCATATCGGCGACCTTCCCGTAGATCGGCACGGTCACCGCCTGGGCGAGCAGATAAATGCTGAACAGCCACGGAAACTGGGCGAACCCGCCGAGACTGTCGGTGATCGACAACACCGCGGTGGCGATGATCGTCGAGTCCAGCGCCACCAGCGCGGTGGCCAGCATCAGCGAACCGAGGACCGCGCCGCGTTCGGAGCGGAGCCCGACGGCGGCCTTCGTTGTTTCCGCCACCACCTGCGAACCCCTTTCCTCGAACCGGACAGACCAACCTGCCCGCCGGGCCACGCTATTCCCGCCCGGCCCGTACGGACTGCCGATTTTCCACATGGTGAGACAGTTGTCCGGATGATCTCCCCCGCGCTCCGGTGTTGTGGCCGGGGTCAGAGAGCCCGCGCGGCCGCTGTGAGCACGCACAGAGCGCCTGTGGCACAGCGGAATCCGGGATTAGCATGCGCCGCATGAAATCTCCCGGGCACCACCGCGCCGTCCTGTCCGCGATCCTGTCGGCCACCGTGCTGTGCGCGATCGCCGTCACCACGACCGGATGCGGACCCGGCAGCCGCACCGAGCCCGCGGCCGCCTGGGATCCGTGCGGCCTGCCCGCCGGGTTGATCACCGACGCGGGGTTCCTCGCCGGATCGGGGCGGCGCGATGTCGCGGCCGAGGCGGGCTGGGCGGGCTGCGGATGGAGCAGCGACACCGCCGCGCTTCGGGTCTGGTTCGCGGCCGAGGGTTCACCCGGCGACGTGGGCGGCGGACAGGACACCGCCACCGCTGTCACGATCGGCGACCGGGCCGGCCGGCGTCTGTCGACCGGCGCCGCCGACACCGCGCCGACCTGCACTGTCGTTCTGCCGACCGCCGACGGTGGGGTGATCCGCGTCCGGGTCGACAACTCACCGGCGGGCGCCGGCCCGGACGCCTGCACCCGGGCCGAGCGGACGGCGACCGCACTCGCACCGGCACTGCCCCGGTGACGGGGGACTTTCCCGACCGTAGGGCGCACCACTGTGACCAGTCACAACGCGAATCGGCCGCACTTCAGGGTCATCCAACCGAGTTCGTAAACCGGCCCACAGCCCGAAACCTGATCGTTACTGTGGAGCCCAGTTCGCCACCCGGGGGTAGAAGGAGTCAGCATGACCGCCGATGCGACCAGAACCAAGCTGACGCTATCCGGCCAGCCGATGTCCGCCCCGCTGCAGGACGTGCGCAAACTGTCGCGGCGGATGGTCGGCCATTTCGTCGAGAACGTCGTCCCGTGCGGCACCCTGCCCGGTGACGCCATCTACGGGGATGTCACCACCATCACCCGCACCTGCCTGGAACTGGCCGTCAGCATGCTCGACGGTAAGGACATCCCCGAGAAGACCCGCAGGCTGGAGAACGCCGCCGCCGGATGGGCGCGCGAGGGTGTGCCCATCGACACCATCCACCACGCCGTCCACGAGGGGTTCCGGCTCGGGCTGGACCTGGTGGTGTCGAACGCGACCGTCACCGACTATTCCGCGCTGGTCGACGGGGCCAAACTCGTGGTGGAGATGCTGGACAAGATGACCGTCTGCATCTCCATGGCCTATGTGCGCGAACTGCGGTCGGTGGTGAGCGAACACCACACCGCGGTGCATACCCTCACCTCGGCGCTGCTGGGCGGGCACAGCACCTCGACCATGGCGCGGGAATGCGGGATCGAGATCGCGCCCGCCTATTCCGTGCTCGCGGTGGCCATCCCGGCCCACCCCGACGAATCCATCGCCGCGCTGGACGGCAAAGTGGTCGCGCGGCGCAAACTGCGCCGGGTGCAGGCCGAATTGGCGACCCGCTGCGAGGACGCGGCGCTGTCGCTGCTGAGCGTGGACGGCGGCACGGTGCTGCTGCCCGCCGGGGTCGTCGCCGTCGCCGAACTCGACGAACTGCTGGCGCAGTTGTCCCGGGCCGCGCAGGTGCCGATCAGCGCGGCGGTCGTGGAGGCGCCGACCGCCGAAGTGCCCTCGGCCGCCGATCAGGCGCACGAACTGCTGGATATGGTCCAGCGCCTGGACTGTGTGCCGGGGCTGTACCGGTTCGACGATATGGCGCTGGAATACCAGCTGACCCGCCCCGGCCCGGGCCGGGAGTATCTGGGCTCGCTGCTCGACCCCCTCGACGACCATCCGGAGCTGCTGGAAACCCTGCAGCGCCATATCAGCAACAATCTCAACCGCCAGCGCACCGCGCGGCTCATGCATATCCACACCAACACCATCGACTACCGGCTCAAGCGGGTCGCCCAGCTCACCGGATTCGACCCCACCCAGCCCTCGGGCCTGTGGTATCTGCGCTCCGCGCTGGTGGCGCGCAGCTACCGGGCGAGCTGAGGCTCACGCCGGGCCCCGGTCCGCGCGCACCTGGGCCACGTACGCCCGCGAGACGGCGGCGGTCAGCGTATCGAGAACATCGGCGACGAAGCAGCCGTCCACCCCTTCGGCGCGGCCCGGATCGGGCCGCAATCCCAGCCCGTTCTTCACACTCTCGTGTAACGCGTGCTGGATGACCTCGAGCGGCACATCCTCGCGCGCCCAGCGGGCCGCGGCGACCTCGAGCCGGGCCAGCACCTGCTGCCCGGACGGATCGGAATCGTCGAGCAACGCCAGCGCCAGGCCCAGTCCCACCCGGAACGCGGTCCCGAAGTCGGCGCCCGGCGGTTCCGGTGCCCCGGCCGGGCCCGAAGACCAGATACGCAGCAACTCGGCCGGATCCGGAACATCGAAGGGTTCGGCCTGGTCTCCGGATTCGGGGTCGAACTGCCCACTCGTGCACATACGTGCTCCTTCCACCAAGGACCGACAGCGATATGGACAAACGTACAATTGCCCGCCCTCACCGGTAGAACACAGCGCCGGACTTCGGTCCAGCTCGGAACGGCGGTCGGCAAAGATAGTGAGACGTCCCATCAACAGATACTGGGGATGGTGGCCGCGCCCACCGTCGCGCGCTCCGGGCGCCGGTGAGTGGCACGACGCGCGCCCGGACCGCGCCCCCGGTTATGGTGCGGCGGTGGATACCGGTGATCTGATAGACCGCAGCAGTTCCATCGCGGAGCGGCTGACGACGACCCAGGCGGCACCGCCCTCGTGGCTGGTGCTCGCCACCGCGGTGGCCGCCCTGATACTGGTGTCATATCGCCCCCTGTGGCGCCTCACCCGCCATGTCGTCACCATCGCGCACGAGGGCGGCCACGCGCTGATCGCCCTGCTGAGCGGGCGCCGGCTCACCGCGATCACGCTGCACTCCGACACCTCCGGACTCACCGTCTCCCGCGGTAAGCCCTACGGGCTCGGGATGATTCTCACCGCGCTCGCCGGATACCCGGCGCCGCCACTGGTCGGGCTCGGCTTCGCCGCGCTGCTGGGCGCCGGCCGGATCACGTTGATGCTGTGGATCGCCATCGCCGCGCTGGCCGTGATGCTGGTGATGATCCGCAATGTGTACGGGGTGGTGTCCGTGGTGTCCACGGGCGCACTGGTTTTCGTGGTGTCCTGGTTCGGATCCGATGCCCTGCAGGCCGGTTTCGCCTATCTGGCCACCTGGCTGCTGCTCCTGGCCGGCAGCCGGCCGGTCCTGGAATTGCAGCGCACCCGGTCGCGGATGCGCGACGGCACCACCGACGCCGATCAGCTGGCCCGGCTGACCCGGCTCCCCGGACTGCTGTGGGTGGGCGTGTTCCTGGCGATCGCACTGGGTGCGCTGGCCGCCGGCGCGGCGCTGCTGCTCTCGGCGACGGCCGGGATCTGCCTGCCGGTGCCCAACGGCGCCGACTGCCCGGCCTGACCCGGCCGCCACCGCGGCGGCCGGACCGGTCTCAGGCGCTCTCGGCCTCGGCGAGTTCCTTCTTCCAGACCCGGAAGCCCTCCTCGGTGCGGCCCCGGCGCCAGTACCCGGAGATCGAGGCGAATTCGGCCGCGACACCGCGCTCCCGGCGGATATAGGGCCGCAGATTGTGCATCACCGCCTGCGCCTCACCGTGGATGAAGACCTGGGCGCGACCGGGCAGCCAGGGTGCGGACTTCACCGCGCCGATGAGTGGGGCGTTGTCGCCGGCCCGCTCGGCGCCGACCTCGTGCGCGGCGCCGCCGCGATGAATCCAGGTGACCTCGACCAGGGCCTTCGAGGTGAAAACGATCTCGTCCGCGGCATCGGCGACCTCGATGAACACCTTCGCGGGCGCGCCCTCCGGAAGCGCTTCCACGGCGGCGGAGATCGCGGGCAGCGCGGCCTCGTCGCCCGCCAGCAGATGCCAATCGGCGTCGGCGCGGGGTGCGTAGGCGCCGTTGGGTCCGTAGAACGTGACCTGCTCGCCCGCCTGCACCGACGCGGCCCACGGCCCGGCGATCCCCTCGTCGCCGTGCACCACGAAATCGATCGCGATCTCGCGGGCCGCGGTATCCACCGAGCGGACCGTGTAGGTGCGCATGACCTCACCGTCGGGCCGGTCGAAGAGCAGCTTCACGTAGGCGTCGGTGAACTGGACGGCATCGAAATCACCGAAACCGGGGTCGCCCAGATACACCCGCACGATATGTGGGCTCAACCACTCGGTCCGGGCGACCGTCATGGTCGTACGCTTCCTGGCCATCCGTTCTCCTTTACGAATTAGGTTTACCTAAGCAAACGTACCAGCCCTGTCGGAGCCGCTGTGTAGCATCCGTCTCGGCCTCGGCGAAATATGAGGCAATAGAGCGTTTTTGGGTTAATCTCACACAAACTTCCGGACCAAAGGCACCACCATGACCGCGGCTACCGTCATTCGTCCGCTGGCGCCCAGCGAACAGATCTTCGCCTTCAGCGAGGTGTTCGTCGGATACTGCGCGCGGATCGCGGGACCCGTCGATCTCAGCGCCCTGAACGCGGCCTTCGAGGCGCTGGTCACGGCCCATCCCATACTCGGTGCGCAGTTGACGCCGACCGAACCGGCGGGGCACACCCTGGTCACCGCCGGCCCCCCGGAAATCGTGGTCACGGTGGCCGAGGGCGATCCCGAACTGCTGCTCACCGGCGCCGAGCCGGATCAGCGCCGGGCCCTGGGCAGTCTGCATGTGGTCCGTTCGGGCACCGATATCGCGGTGACCCTGCTGATCCATCACAGCATCGCCGACGCGACCCATTCGCTCCGGTTGTTCCAGCAGTTGTGGGAGTGTTACGAGATCGCCGCCGCGGGCCGTGTTCCCGCACTGCCCGCGACCCGCCAGCCGCTGCCGGTGGAGGATCTGCTCGGCGCCCGCGGGGTCCGCCGCCGCCCGATCCCGGGCGGGGCCGCACCCCGGGACGAGCCGCCGTTACCGCCGATGGCGGCGCTCGACGCCAACGATCACGAGTATCCGCCGCTGATCACCACCCGCTGCCGGCTCAGCCGGGAGCAGACCGGGGCGCTGGTGGACCGGGGGCACCGCACCGGGGTCACGGTCCACAGCCTGGTGGCCGCCGCGCTGCTGCTCACCGAGTCCGAGGCCCGGCGATTACCCGTGGACCGGCTGCAGTGCTCCTATTCGGTGGACCTGCGGCGCCGTGTCCGCCCGCTCATCGGCCCCACCGAGGGCACCAACGTGCTGGGTTTCGCCGGATACCGGCCGGCGCCGAGCACCGAGACCACCCTCGACGCCCTCGCCCAGGGGGCCTTCCACGCCTTACGCTCCGGCCTGGCCTCCGGATTCATCCAGCAGACCCCGCTACAACTACCCGATACGCTCGCCGTACCCCCGGCCAACCCGTTCCATACGGTGATGACCACCAACTGGGGCCGGATACCCCGCCCGGCGGCGGGCCTGCGGGTCCACGATTTCCGGACCACCATGATCGCCAAACCCGATCCCACCGGCCGCCGCCCCCCGCAGGCCGGTGGCGGTACCAGCATCATCAGCACCTACGCCGGCCGGTTGAGTATCGAGATCCATCACCCGCCCGAGTTCACACCGGTGCAGTTACCGCGTATCGAGCGGCTGCGTACGCTGCTGACCCGTCTCTGAACCGCGGCGGCGTCATACCCCCTGCTGGAGCGAGGCCAGCTCGAGCACCGTGATATCGGAGGGCGCGGCCACCCGGACCGGCGGCCCCCACGCGCCGGCGCCCCGGGTCACGTACAGCGCGGTGCTGCCGTACAACTCCAGACCGGCCACGGTGGGATTGGCCAGCCGGGCGATGAGGTTGCCCGGCCACAGCTGCCCGCCGTGGGTGTGACCCGACAGTTGCAGATCCACCCCGTGCTCCACCGCCTGATTCACCACCACCGGCTGATGGGCGAGCAGCACGCAGGCGCGCGCGGTATCGCGGCCGTCCAGCGCGGCGGCGAAATCGGGGCCGCGCCCGGCCTCGGTTCCGGCGGGATCGTCGACTCCGGCCAGATCGAAATCGGGGAGTCCCACGCGTTCGTTGAGCAGTACGGTCATCCCGAGCTCTCGTACCCTCGCGATCCAGGCGTCCGCATCGGAGTAGTACTCGTGGTTACCCGGGACGAAGAAGACCCCCAGCCGGGCACTCAGACCGGCCAGCGGTTCGGTCTCCGCGCGCAGATCGCCGACCGTGCCGTCGGCGAGATCGCCGACCACCGCGATCAGATCCGGCCGGGCATCGTTCACGGTTCGCACGACCCGCTCGCAGAATCCGCGGCCGAGGGCCGGGCCCAGGTGCAGATCGCTCACCAGCGCGATGCGCAGGCCGTGGGCGGCGGCGGGGAGTTTCGCCAGCGGTACCGTCACCCGGCGCACCATCGGGCCGTCGAGCACTCCGTAGGTGCCGGTACCCACCAGTGCGCCCGCGGTCACCACGGTGGCCCCGGCGGCCAGCCGCGAGATCAGCAGCCGACGCGACAGGGGGCTCGCCGGATCCCGCTCCGGTTCCGGGGCGACCGGGGGCGGAGACCCGCCGGGTCCGGAATGTCCGCCGCCGGCCGCGGCCCCGGGACCCTCACCGAGTGCCGCACCCACCGGTTCCGGCGTCCGCGCGGCCGGTTCCGGCGCGGCGGGCGGGGGCGCGGCGGTGCCCGCGTCCCGGCGGATCAGTCCGCGCAGTAGCAGCGGCCGCACGATCTCTCCGGCCAGTACGCCGATCAGAAGGTAGACGAACAGCGCCGCCCACAGGAATCCCGGCCAGGACAGCCACCGCCACCCGTCCCACGGCACGCCGACGAAGACCGCGGCGAAGGCGCCGAGCATGAGGGCCGCGCCCACCATCAGTACACCGGCGCCGATCGGCCGCCAGACCGACCCGGCCCGGGTGGCATCGCGGACCAACCGCCGCCACAGGTACCAGTGGAGCCCGGCTACCACCACCACCGCGGCCAGCCCTGCGAGCACGGAAACTACTACCACGGAGGACGCCTCTCCCTGACCGATTGCCTCTGCGGATGCTGAATCTACCCGCAGCCGCCCGGCCCACCGTCGGCCCGGCACCCCTTCACCCGTGCGCGGGCTCTCCCGGGAGGCCGGGAGCGCGGCCCGGATACGCGGCATCACATCGGCATTCGCGCTCACCCTCGCCGGCGGGCGCGGCGGGCGCGGATCCGGTCTAGCCGATCGCGCCGAGTCCGCCCATACCGGGCGGGGGCACCTGACCGTTGTGCCCGCCGGCGAGTAGCCATTTCAAGATCTTCCCGGTCTCCCCCCGCGGCAGGGCGGGCAGGAAGGTCACGTCCCGCGGTACCGAGAACCGGCTCAGCCGATGCCGGACGTAGGTGCGCACCATATCGGAATCCAGCCCCGACCCTTCGTGCTTCACCACGAATGCCGCCAGCCGCTGGCCGAATTCGGGGTCCGGCACCCCGACGACCGCGACCTCGCTCACCTGGGGCAGATGCGCGAGGGCCTCCTCCACCGGCCGGGGGAAGACGTTCTCGCCGCCGGAGATGATCATCTCGTCGTCGCGGCCGGCGATGAAAAGCCTTCCGTTGACATCGAAATAGCCGACATCGCCGGTATCGAGCATGCCGTGCGCCTCGTCCGGGGGCGCGGCGTTGACGTAGCCGTCGAACAGCATGTGATTGCCCACGAAGATATGACCCGTCGCGCCGATGGGCACGGGTTTGTGGTCGGGACCGAGCACCGAGACCCTGGTGCCCAGCGGCGGGCGGCCGGCCGTGGTCGGCGCGAAGCGCAGGTCCTCCGGTGTGGCGATGGTCGCCCAGGAGACCTCGGTGGATCCGTAGACGTTGTAGAGGATATCGCCGTAGGTGTCCATGAACCGCAGTACGGTGGCCCCGGCCAGCGGCGCCCCGCAGCTGATGACGTGGCGCAGGGCGGAGGTGTCGTAGCGGGCGCGCACGGCGGGCGGCAGATCCAGGATGCGATTCACCATGGTCGGGACCACGATCATGGTGGCCACCCGGTGTTCGGCGACCAGGCGCAGACAGTCCTCGGCGTCGAACCGCTCCGGCAGCACCACCGTGGACCGCAGCGCGGTACTCAACTGCAGCCCCGCCAGGCCCCAGGTGTGGAAGAGCGGGGCGGGAATCAGCATCGCCGCCTCCATCTCCAGCGGTATCCGTGAGAGCAGCGCGGCGATGGTCGCGAAACCTTTGGGATGCGGCCGGCGCGCGCCCTTCGGGATACCGCTGGTACCCGAGGTGAGCACGATCAGCCGGCCGGGGTGGGTGGGTTGCCGGAAGTCGGCCGCGGCCTCGTCGATCAGCTCGCCGACGGTCCAGCGCTCGGGATTCGGCGGCCGCTCGTCGGTGTTATACCGGGGCAGATCGTCGTGCAGATACTGCACGAGCTCTTCGAGATCCCCGTCGACGAAAAGGGCGGAGAGCCGGTGCCGCTGCACGATCTGTTCCACGGTGCGCGCCGCCAGTCCCGCATTGAGCAGGGCGACGTCGACACCGAGTTTTCCGGCGGCGACCATCGTTTCGACCATTCCCGCGTGATTACGCGACAGCAGGCCGATCGCGTCGCCCGCGCCGAGGCCCGCCGCGGCCATCGCCCCGGCCAGCGCGGTCGTGCGTTCGTGCATCTCCGCGAACGTGCGCCGGCCCTGATCGTCGATCACCGCGACCCGGTCCGGTGAGTACGCGGCGCCCGCCGCGTATCCGCCCGCCAGGTTGAACCCCCATTTGTTCAGGGAGAGCAGCTGTTTCAGCGCCACCTCCGGACGGGTGCGCACCACACCGCTCACCGCGACCTGCCGGAGCACCTCGAGTTGCCGTCGCACCAGCGAGCCCTCGCCGTTGGCGACCGTGGAGGTCCGGGCGCCGCGCACGATATCGGCCATGCGGCGCAGCCCCTTCGAGGTCCACTCCTGGACCACCGAGTTCGACGCCTGGGTGAGATGGTGGTGGGTCCGGCCCGCGGCGAAGAAGGTCACCGAGACCGTGCACCGCTCGCCCTCCCCGTACAACCGCACCGCGGCGAAGCTGCCGACCTCCGGCGCGTGCAGTTCCAGGCTCTCGTACCAGCGGCCGGTGACCACCCGGACCCGCATGATCCGGATACCGGACTGCGGCGTACCGATCCGGAATTCGAATACCGGGTGTTCACCGGGCAGGTCCAGCCTGAAACAGGCCCCGATACCGGTGAAAACCCTGGGGTAGGTCTGCGGATCGAGTAGCAGATCCCAGACAGCGGCACGGGCCGCGGGCAGTTCCGCGACCGCATCGATGACGTCGGTAACCAACTCGCGCATCTTCTCGTCGGCCCGCAACGAACAACTGGGCCGGCGGGTAACCCATCTGTAACCTCGCTCACAATAGCCCGGCTCCGCGGTTATTACCAGCGAGTAACCCAGGTTAGGAAACGGTCTGTGACAGGTCACGAAACCTCGTTGCCCGGGGTTCACTCTCCGTACCGAAACCGGTTCTACCTCGCCGTTGTAGGTTGCCCAGCACCGTCGGCGTCCGGGGTGTGAGAGATCCCAGCGCCGTCTCACTCCGCCCACGGATCCCCTGTGCGCGAATTACATTCGCCCCATCCCACACGCTCCGACGCCCGGAGGGCGACCATGTACCAGACCCGGCCCAGGGTGGCCATCACCCACTCCGAGGAGATCCTCAACTATTTCGGCAAATGCGGGTCCTGCGGCTACCCGGCCCGCGCCGAATCCACGCGGCGGGTATTCGACAACGGCGAGATCGAAACCCTGGTCGTCGCCAGCTGCGGTTTACCGTGCGGCTGGACCGACCGGGTGCTGCCGACGACGATGACCGGCCCGGGCGCGGCATCGGTCTGAGCCCGGCCACGCCACGCACCCACCACCGGCTCCGGCGGCGCCGGGACCGTCCGGCACGATGAGCGTATGGAACTGCGCATCTTCACCGAACCCCAGCAGGGCGCCGACTACACGACCCTGCTGCGGGTGGCACGGACTGCCGAGGAACTCGGATTCGACGGATTCTTCCGGTCCGACCACTACCTGCACATGGGCTCGGTGGACGGGCTGCCCGGTCCCACCGACGCGTGGATCACCCTGGCCGGCCTGGCGCGCGAGACCAGCCGGATCCGGCTGGGCACCCTCGTCACAGCGGCCACCTTCCGGCTGCCCGGGCCGCTGGCGATCCAGGTCGCCCAGGTGGACCAGATGTCGGGCGGGCGGGTGGAACTCGGATTGGGCACCGGCTGGTTCGCCGAGGAACACACCGCCTACGGCATCCCGTTCCCGGACCACAAGTTCGACCGCCTCGAAGAGCAGCTGGCGGTGATCACCGGGCTGTGGGAGACCGCACCCGGCGACACCTTCGACTTCACAGGAAAACACTACGAACTGGTGCGCTCCCCCGCCCTGCCCAAACCGTTGCAGCGGCCGGTCCCGGTGATCGTCGGCGGTCTGGGTCCCACCCGGACGCCCCGGCTCGCCGCCCGGTACGCCACCGAGTTCAATATCCCCTTCGCGTCGGTGGAGGACAGCTCCGCGCAATTCGACCGTGTACGCGCCGCGGTACTGGCCGCCGGCCGGGACGCCGCGAGCATGGCCTACTCCAACGCTCTGGTCGCCTGCGTGGGCGCCGACGAGGCGGAGATCGCCCGTCGCGCCGCCGCGATCGGCCGGGAGGTCGACGAATTGCGCGCCAACGGCCTGGCCGGGACGCCGGCGGAGGTGGCCGATAAGATCGCCCGCTACCGCGAGATCGGCACCGAGCGCCTCTACCTGCAGATTCTCGATCTCACCGATCTGGATCACCTGGCGCTGATCGCCGGCGAGGTCGCCACCCGGCTGTGATACCGCGGCGGGCGGGTCCCCCGTCCCGCCCCGGTCGCACCCGGGGCGAACCCTGCCGCGAGGGATCAGTACGCGCCGGCGACTCCGTCAAGCAGGTGCTCGAGTGTTTCGTAGGCGGGAACGTCCACCACATCCACGACGTCCGGCGCCACCTCCACCCCGTGCTCGGTGACCACCTCGTCGAAACGCGCCGTATCGCCGGTCCGGAAGCCGTGTTCGGCCGCCAGCGACTGCAGATCGGCGTCGTTGTGCAGTAGCGCGCCGACCTCCTCGCCCTCCGGAGTCAGGGGCACCAGGGTGTGGCGGGAGACGACGGTGGGCGACGGGTAGAGGAGCACCATCTCGGGCCGGAGCCGGCCCTCGACCGCGGCGGCCACGAATTGGGCCTCGTAGATCCAGGTCATCGGTGTCGCGCCCATACCGGCGGTCAGGTACTCCTCGAAGGGCCCCGCGCTGGACCCTTCGGTGTAGCCCTGGGCCAGGAACAGCCGCTGCAGGGTCGGCAGCACATGCTGCTCGGCGGTCGCGCCACGCACCACGGCGTCGTCGTTGGCCACATAACTGGCCACCGCCAGGTACATGGCCGCCGAATTCGAGGTCCGGGCGTCGGTGGTGCTGACCAGGATGTTCTTGCCGACCCGGTAGGAGGTGTTGCCGGCCAGTTCGTCCCACTGGACGCCGCGCTGCACCAGATCGAGATAGGCGCCGAAGTCGAGAGCCGGGACCGGGCCGTCGAATTTCACCGCCCCGGCCGCATCGAGCAGTGCCACGATGGGCGCGAAGGTGGCGATCGCCATCGGCGAATAGAACGGCGTGTACCGGGTCCGGACCCCGACCTCGCGGATGATGCGTTCGGCCGCGGGCACACTGGACGGGAACACGAACGCCTGTCCGCTGAGATCCACCGAGGTGGAGATCTCCCGGGACCCGGCCGGCTGCACGGTCACCTCGTATCCGTGCGCGGCGAAGACTTCGGCGACCCGCTCGTCGGCGAAGAACGCCATCTTCTCCGATCCGACCACGCCGGTGACGGCGGTGAGCGCGGCGCCCGCCACCGGTGCGGCCGGCGCCGGATCCGCACCGGGCCTGGTCACCGCCCACGCGGTCGCGCCCACCGCGACCACCCCGGCGCCGGCCAGCGCGAACAGCCCGCGGCGGTCGGTTGCCCGCGATCGGACCGGGTCCGGCGCCGCCGGATCGGCGGATACCGGACCTGCGGTGACGATCTTCTCGGTCGGCGCTTCGGCAATGGCCACCGACTGCGGGACGATCGCGGACTCCGCACCGGAATCGAGTTCCCGGCGGACCACACGCTCGACGAGGATCGGCACGAAATCCCGTACGCTGCTTCCGGAGAACCGGTCGTGGGCCGTACGGACGGCGTCGCCCACCTCGTCGGCGGAGCGGTTCTCCGCGTACGCGTCCGCCAGCCGGCCCTCCAGTTCGCGTATCGCTTTCCGCTCACGCGCGGCCTTGTCTTCGGGGGCCACGCCCTTCGGGGTGGTATCGAGTGCCACGTATCTCTCCTCGGCGCCGGACAGCGAAATCGAACGACCCGCCGGGCCGATCCACAGCCGACAACCCTACCGGCACAAAGTATTCGGATACTCCCAGCTATGAGGCCCGCAGCCGATTCTCCGACCAGAATTCATCCGGCATTTCCCGGCCGCTGGGCACCGGTTTCCCCGAGGACGGCCATGGCCGCGTTGTGCCCGCCGATCCCGCTCACACCGCCACCGCGGACCGTGCCCGCGCCGCAGCGAAAGATATTGCGATAGGCGGTGTCGACCCCCCACCGCTGCGCGAGGGTCTCCGCGGGTTCGTCCCGGTAGGGGAACGAGAGATCGCCGTGGAAGATATGCCCGCCGGGCATCCGCAGCGACCGCTCCAGATCCACCGGGGTGGCGATATCGAGGCACGGCGCGCCGTGCGCGTCACGGGCCAGGCAGTCCGCGAGCGGTTCGGCGAGAACGGCGTCCAGTTCGGCGAGCGTCGCCGCGGCCGCGCTGTCGCGGGCGGCGGCCGGGTCATCGGCGAAAAGCCGTGCCGGCATATGCAATCCGAACAGGGTGAGGGTATGGCGTCCCGGTGGTTCGGCGGCGCCGACGATACCCGGATCGGTGAGCGTATGACAGTAGATCTCCGACGGCGGCCGCGCCGGGATCCGGCCCGCCGCCGCCTCACGGTAGGCGGTGCCGAGCCGCTCGTAGGTCTCACCGATATGAAAGGTGCCGGCGAACGCGTCGCGGGGATCCACCGCGGTGTCACGCAATCGCGGCAGCCGGGAGAGCACCATATTGATCTTCAGCTGCGCGCCTTCGGGTTTCGGGCCCGCCGGTTCGCCCAGCAGTCGCGCCAGCTCACCGGGTGCGGCGTTCACCAGCACATAACGCGCTCCGACTGCCGTCTCCGCGGCCCCCGCGGTGAACCGGACCTCCGCGGTCACGCCGTCGGAGGAGATACCGGTGACCTCGGCGCCGGTCAGCAGCTCGGCCCCGGCCGAACGCCCGGCGCCGGCCAATGCCTCGGTCAGCGCCCCCATTCCGCCCACCGGCACATCCCAGTCGCCGGTGCCGCCGCCGATCACGTGGTAGAGGAAGCATCTGTTCTGCGCCAGCGAAGGGTCGTGGGCGTGGGTGAAGGTCCCGATCAGGGCGTCGGTGAACACCACACCCCGCACCAGATCGTCGGCGAAGTACCGTTCGATCACCGCGCCCAGCGGCTCGTCGAACAACGCCCGCCACGCCGGCTCGCCCACCCGCCGCCGCAGCTGCGCGGCGGTGGGCAACGGTTCGGTGAGCGTCGGGAACACCGCGGCGGCGACCTGCGCGGTCATCGCGTAGAAGCGCTGCCAGGCGTCGTATTCGCGATCGGAGCCGGTGATCCGGGCGAAGCTGTCCCGGGTGGCGGCCGGCGACCCGTTGTGGACCAGGAGTCCGGAGTCACCGGCCGGGGTGTAGGACGAGATCCGGCGCTTCCGCGTCCGGAAGCGCAGCCCGAGATCGCGGACGATCCGGTCGGGTAGCAGGCTGACCAGGTACGAGTACCGCGACAGCCGGATATCGACCCCGTCGAACACCCGCGCCGAAACGGCCGCGCCGCCGGGCACGGCCGCCTGTTCCAGCACCAGCACCGACCGGCCGGCACCGGCCAGGTAGGCCGCCGCCACCAGTCCGTTGTGCCCGGCGCCGACGATCACCACGTCGTACCGAGAGCGCATCACCATGAGGTCGTCGATACCACACCGGCGCCCCGGATACGCTCATCCGCACCGGCGGCGCGGCATCAGCCGAGCAGACCGCCCAGCAGACCACCGCTCTGTCCCGCTTCCTGCCCGCCGCCGGTGCCGCCGAGCATCCCGCCGGGCGGCAGCTCCGACGGCTGCACGATGACGAACCCCCGGCCCGAGAACGCCAGCGTGATCCCCTCCCCGGTGCTGCGGCCCATCAACCGGCCCAGGCCGAAGGAGTCGTTACGTTTCACTCCGGTCTGCAGGCTGGACGACCAGGCGATCGCCGCCTGCGGATCGGCGTAGGTGGGCTGGTCGACGTTCAGCACCACCGGGGTGCCGTGACTGGTGATCGCGATCCGCCCGCGCCCGCTGAACACGCAGTTGAACAGGCCGGCGTTACTGGCGTAACCCGCGGCGCCCTGGACCATCCGGATGTCGTAGCCCAGCGTGGGGTCGAACGCCAGCACATTGGATCCGTTGATGGTGAGCCCGTCGGTGCCGTCCAGGTCGATGATGTGCACATCGGCGGCGCCGTTGGCGACGAACAGATCGCCCCGGCCGGATACCTTCATCAGCGGTACGCCCTCGCCGGTGAGCCGCTGCTGGATGGCCCGGCCGATCCCCCCGGATCCCAGCGCCTGGAAATGCAGTTCGCCCTGATAGGCGACCATCGAACCGGAGCGGACCAGCGTTTCGCCGTTCACCCCGACCTTGATCATCTTGCCGCCCTGCTTCTGGATGCCCATACCGGACACTTCGGCATGGCGCGGGTCGAACAACTCGCTGTGCATCGGCGGGGCTCCTTGCTGAGAAGAAAAGGCGGGGGTGTGCTGCGGTGCGGGGGCCGGCTGCTGGGCCGGATAACCCTGCGCGGGCTGCGGCGGGAAGCCGTGGGCGGGCGGATAGGGCTGCGGCGGGAAGCCCGGCGCCTGCGGTTGCCCCGGATAGGGGGCGCCGGGCCCCGGCGGCGGATAGCCACCGCCGGGTGGCGCGGCGGGCGCGGTGGGTGGCGCCGGATACTGCGGCGCCGCCACCGGATTGGCGACCATGGTGGGATCGGTGCGCGAGGGCGGCGGTGGTGACGCCGGAACAGGGGCGGGCGCCACGGGCTCATCGTCGACGTTGACCCCGAAATCGGTGGCGATACCGGCCAGGCCGTTGTCGTAACCCTGTCCGACGGCGCGGACCTTCCACGCTCCGGCCCGACGGTAGATCTCGACGCAGACCAGGGCCGTTTCCGTGCTCAATCCCGAAATCGGAAAGGTCAGGGTGCCCTGCGGACCGGTCACCGTGGCCGTGAGCGAGCCCACCGACCCGAACGCGGGCGGGCCGCTGCCGTCGAGACTGGCGGTCACCACCACCTTGTCGATCTCGGCGGGCACCACCGGGGTCTGCACATCGACCGCGTCCCCGGCGCCGCGACCGTGCCGATAGGTGACACCCGGGCCGACCGGCTGGTTGAAGAAGACGAAATCACCGTCGGAGCGAACCTTGCCGTTGGCCGCCAGCAGCAGCGCCGAGACGTCGACCGGCGCCGAACACGTCACCGTGACGGTCAACCGGTCGCCCGGCGCGGGGCGGTTCTCCCCGGGAGCGAGTGTGCTCACCTCGAATCACCCCGACCCCGCGCGCACCGCGCGCCTCGTGCGGTCCGCCGGATACCCGGCCCCCGGCCGGATATCCGTTCGATTTTCTGATCCACACCGACGAGTCTGACCGATACCGGCCGACCCGCGCCACCGAGCGCCCGGACCGGCTGTCACCGGGCCTCGCCACCTGCGGTGATGCGAATCGGAGGGCACCACCCGCGATACCGCCGGGCAGCGCCGGATCCTGAGGATTTTCACAGCCTCCGCTCAGCCGGACGACAGCACCCGGCGGCACTCTGGAAGAGGACGAGCGGAACTCGGCATCAGGGAGGAACCCATGGTGGACATCGAGATCACCGGTACTACCGTCACCGTTCACGTGCGTGGCACCCATCGGGTGCTGTCGCTGTGCGAACGGATCACCTTCGATCTGGCGAATATCGCCACCGTGGCGCCGGCCGAAATCGATCTGCGCCCGCCCTGGGTGCGCGCGCCCGGCGCGTTCTTTCCCGGTGCGATCGCGGCCGGCACCTTCCGTGGCAAGGGCCGCAAGGAGTTCTGGGACACCCTGTTCGGCGGTAAGGCCGTCCGGATCGACCTCCACGGAACCGACTACACCCGTCTCGTCGTCGACGTGGACGATATCGACACGGTGCTGCACTCGCTGCACCGCACCGCCGCCGCCTGAGCGGCGCCGAATCCGCCGCGCCCGAGCGGCGTACGATCCGCCGATCGGCCTCCTTCGCCGCGGGGCCGATCGGCGGGTCCTCGGCGGACGACGCGCGCGGGCACCCCGGACCGGGGCCGGTGCCGCACCGGAAACGAAACGCCTACTCGCCGACGGTATCGGGTTCGGGTTTGGGCTGCCGGGTGACGAACCGCACCGTGGGTTCGACGATACGGGCGGCGATCGGCCCGATGACCGCCATCAGCAGCACATAGGTGGTGGCCAGCGCCGCGAACTCGTCCGGCACCGCGCCCGCGGCCACCGCGAGACCGGCGATGACGATCGAGAACTCGCCGCGGGCCACCAGCGCCGCACCCGCGCGCGCCCGGCCCAGACGCGCCGATCCCGCGTGCGCGGCCGCCCACCAACCGGTCGCGATCTTGGTGACCGTGGTGATCACCGCCAGCAGAATCGCCCATCCCAGCACCGGCGGGATACTGCGGGGATCGGTGGTCAGCCCGAACAGGACGAAGAACATCGCCGCGAACAGATCGCGCAGCGGTTCCAGGATCTTCGTCGCGCTGTGCGCGGTGGTGTCCGATATCGCGATACCGAGCAGGAATGCCCCGACCGCGGCCGAAACCTGCAGGGAGGATGCCACTCCGGCCACCAGCAGCGCCGAACCGAGCAGCTTCAGCAGGAAGATCTCGTTGTCCTCGCTGGCCACGATCGCCGAGACGTATTTGCCGTACCGGAACGCCACCACGAGCACGACGGTCACCGCCAGCAGCGCGATACCGAGGGACTGCAGGCCCGCGACGAATCCCAGACCGGACAGCACCGCGGTGAGAACCGGCAGATAGGCCGCCATCGC
Organism: Nocardia sp. NPDC049935; assembly: GCF_055586645.1. Classification (NCBI taxonomy): domain Bacteria; kingdom Bacillati; phylum Actinomycetota; class Actinomycetes; order Mycobacteriales; family Nocardiaceae; genus Nocardia; species Nocardia sp. NPDC049935. The sequence goes on from NZ_JBVJHV010000001.1 coordinate 1,669,637, forward strand.
CAGATCCTCGAAGACCAGGATCGACAGGATCACCGGTGTTTCGCGGTTGCCGAGACGCCCGAGATCGTTGAGGACCTTCGCGATGATGCCCGACGACGAGATGTAGGTGACGCCGGCCATGGCGAGCGCGCCGGTGGGCCCCAGCCCCAGTAGCAGGGCGACGACCACGCCCGGCGTGGCGTTGAGCACGAGGTCGAGCAGGCCGGCCATCCAGGAGCGGCGCATACCGGTGAACAGTTCCGCCGCGCTGTACTCGAGACCGAGCAACAGCAGCAGCAGTACGACACCGATCTCGCTGGCGAGTGCGATGAACTCGCCGGTCTCGTGGAGTTGGAGAAAACCTCCTTCCCCGAATACCAGCCCGCCCAGCAGGTAGAGAGGAATGGGGGACATCCCGATCCGAGCCGCGATCCTCCCGAGCACCCCGAGCCCGAAGAACACCGCCCCCAGCTGGATCAGTGCCAGCGCATCCGCATGCATCGCCTTGGTATCAGCCGTCTTTCAGAATATCGGCGGCACTGTCGAGCCCGTCCGCGGTCCCCACCACGATGAGCACATCGCCGCCGGTGAACACGAAATCCGGGCCCGGCGCGGGCATTGCCTGCCCGGCCCGCATCACCGCCACAATGGATGTCTTGGTCCGGGTCCGCATCCTGGTCTCGCCCAGGGTCCGCCCGTCGTAGGGCGAATTCTCGCTCACCGGCAACTGCCGCGTGTTCACACCGGCCATATCGCGGTGGTCGTTCCGCAGCTGACCCACCAACTGGGGCGCGCCGAGCAGGTTCGCCAGCGTGCCGGCCTCGGCCTCGGTCATCGGGATCTGCGTGGTCGCATCGGGATCACCGATCTTGGTGAAGATCAGATCGATGGTCCCGTCCTTGTGATCGACGACCCCGATCCGCCGGCGCACCGCGGTGAGCGGAAAATCCTTGCGTACGCCTATACCCGGCAGGGGTGTCACTTCGACGTTCACGATGTCACCTTAACTCGACTGTGAGTGTGGGCCGATAGCCGCACACACCCTAGCGCTACCCGGTGACCGGCGGTTCCGAAACACCGGCGGTCACCTCCGCGGCCCGGCCCTCAGGCCCCGGTCAGGCCGCGCATCCGCTCGGCCTGTTCGGCGGCCATCACGACATGGCGCATCAGCAACGCCGTGGTCACCGGGCCCACGCCACCGGGGACCGGGCTCAGGGCCCCGGCAGTGCCGTCGACCGATCCGGCATCCACATCGCCGACGATCTTGCCCTCGGCGGATTCATTGGTACCCACATCGATCACCACCGCACCGGAGCGCACATTCGCGCCGGTCACCAGCCCGATCCGGCCCGCGGCGGCCACCACCACATCGGCCGCGGACGTCACCGCGGGCAGATCGGCGGTCCGCGAATGGCAGACGGTCACGGTGGCGTTCTCGGCCAGCAACAGATGCGCCAGCGGTTTGCCGACCACGTTCGAGCGCCCGACCACGGCCACGTGCCGCCCCTCCAGCTCGATATCGTGATATTTCAGCAACTCCACCACCGCCTCGGCGGTGGCGGGCGCGAAACCGGGCGAGCCGGCCGTGAGCAGTCCCAGGGACAGCGGGCTCACCCCGTCCACATCCTTCGGGGCCGCGATCGCCGGGGACACCTCGTCCAGGGCCACTCCCGCGGGCAGTGGAGTCTGCAGCATGATCGCGTCGGTGTCCGGGTCGGCGCTGCGTACCGACAGTTCGGTGCGCAGCGCCTCGGCCGTCGCATCGGCGCCGAGATCGATGATCTCGCAGTCGATTCCACGGTTGGCGGCCGATTTCTTCAACGAGTTCACGTACCAGGCGCTGGCCGGGTCGTCGTTCGCGACGACCAGCGCCAGCCGCGGTGCGCGGCCGGCCTGCTCGGTGAGCGTCTTCGCCCGCGCCGTGGTCTCGGCGTTCAGGGAGGCGGCGAGGTCTTTCCCGGTCAACGTTGCGGTATCCACGGGCGTTCAGCCTAGCCCCGCCGGGCCCCGGGGCCCGCCACCGGCGTCGCCCGGAGTTCGGGACATGTCACGAATCGGACAGCGGCAAATCCCGTGTTCCGCTTGCACCGGGATCTAGGGTGGGTGGCCACATACCCGCAACTGTCAGTTCATCCCCGATCAACCTACGAAAACCCAGCTCCCCCGTGGAAAGGTGTCGCCGTAGTGCACAATCGCAGAGGCTTGCAGTATCTGGTGGCGGTCACCGCCGCCGCAAGCGTTTCCCTGGCCGGTTTCCTCGGCTCTCCCGCATCCGCCAGTCCCGAGACGGACGCCCTGTACAACACCGCCCAGCGCCACTTCACCGACGGTGATTCCGTGGCCGGCCGGGCGGCGCTCAACGATCTCATCGGCCGCGACCCCACCGATGCCGAGGCACTGTCCCTGCAGGCCATCTGGTCGCATTACGCCGGCGATATCCCGGCCATGCACGACGCGATGGGCCGGCTCCGCGCCGTCGACGGGTCGATGGCCGCCGGCACCGACCGCGTTCTGCACGCGGTCGGCGCCGGTATCGCCACCCTGCCCAACCCGCTGCCGGCTCTGGTGGGCCCGCAGACGGGAATCGTGGTCTTCGGATTCGGGCTGCTGCCCGACGGCACTCCCCGGCCCGAACTGGTCGAGCGCCTGCAGGCCGCCTGGTTGCAGGCGCTGGCCTCCCCCTTCTCTCCGATCGTGGTCAGCGGCAACAACCCCAGCAACGGCATCACCGAAGCCGAGGCGATGCGCAACTGGCTGGTCGGGAGGGGTATTCCGGCCGGACGTATCCATGTGGAGAACCGGGCCGGTTCCACGGTCGCGAACGCCCTGCTCAGCGCCCAGATCCTGCACGGTCTGGGGATGAACAGCGCGGTCGCCGTGACCTCGCCGAACCATATCCGGCGGGCCGTCGCGGATCTCTTCGTCGCCGGGATTCCGGTGGTGGGCGCCACGACCTCGCTGAACCAGCTGGTCTCCCAGCTGCCGCCGCCGAGTAAGCAGGCCCAGTACAGCATCTATCTCGACGCCACGCGGACCTTCCAGCTGAGCACCAGCCGCTGACGGCGCGCGTGGCGCCGCGGCGCCGCGCGCGTCACACCGAGGCCAGCGCCGCCCGGATCCGGGCGGCGGCTTCGTCGGGCGGGATATCGGCGATGAACGCTCCCATCGCCGATTCGGACCCGGCCAGATATTTGATCTTGTCGGCCCCCCGCCTGATCGAGGTCAGCTGCAGATGCAGGCGCACGGTATCGCGTCCGGTGCGGACCGGCGCCTGATGCCAGGCCGCGATATAGGGCGTGGGGTCGTCGTAGAGCGCGTCGATCCCGCGTAGCAGTCGCAGGTACAGCGTGGACAGCTCGTCGCGTTCGGCGTCGCCGGTGGCGGCGAGGTCGGGGATCTGCCGATGCGGCAGCAGATGCACCTCGACCGGCCAGCGCGCGGCGAACGGTACGAACGCGGTCCAGTGGCGGCCCTCGAGCACCACCCGGCCACCTCCGCGTTCGTTCTCCAGAATGCGCTCGAACAGATCGGGCCCCAGACGGCGTACGGAGTCGAGCAGCCGGGCGGTCCGGGGTGTCACATACGGGTAGGCGTAGATCTGGCCGTGCGGGTGCGGCAGCGTGACGCCGATCGCCCGGCCCCGGTTCTCGAACGGGAAGACCTGTTGCACGCCCGGCAGCGCCGACAACTCGGCGGTGCGGTCGGCCCAGGCCTCGATGACCGTGCGGGCACGGCTCGGGGTGAGGTCGCCGAAGGACCCCTCGTGTTCCGGGCTGAAACACACCACCTCGCAGCGCCCGACGGCCACGCGTTCGCGTCCGAAGCCGAGCGCGGTCATATCGTCGAGACCGTCCGGCGCGGGCGGTGCGCCACGCACCTCGGGCGGCAGGGCGGGGCCGAACGACGGTGACCGGTTCTCGAAGACGGCGACGTCGTAGAGATCGGGGATCTCCGACGGATTTCCCGGGGTCTGCGGGGCGAGCGGGTCGAGATCGGCCGGTGGGAGCACCACCCGGCTCTGTCGCGCGGCCGCGATGGAGATCCACTCCCCGGTGAGCACATCCTGGCGCATCACGGCGGTGGGCGGACGAGGCTCGAGCCGCCGGGTGTCGATCCGGCGTTCCGGCCCCAGCCGGGTATCGGCATCGTCGTAATAGATCAGGTCGCGGCCGTCGGCGAGCGTGGCGGTGCGCTTCACGATACGAGTGGGCACGCCCTCACGATAGCCAGGCCGCGCTCCGCATCGGCCCAATCGACGGCGGCGGGTCCGGGTGCGCGGATCGGTCCGCCCGCCCGGCGGTTCCGGCCTTGCGATCCCACCCGCCTCACGTTATGGTCGTAAAGACCAAAACAAAAACCGGAGGTGATCCCCGATGGGATACGGCAATTGGGACCACAGTGCGTACCGCGCCGCCGAGGACTACCGCGCCAGTCACGGAATCGATGATTTCGGCTACACCGCGGACCTACGGAGCAAGCCGTACGACACCTGGACGGTGCATCCGGATCTCGACCCCTTCGGCGTCCGGGCCCGCGAATGCCGGGATTCGGCCGAACACGGGAACTCGCTGCCGATCGCGGTGCTCTTCGACGTCACCGGATCCATGGGCCGGGTACCGACCATCATGCAGCGCAAACTCGGGAAACTGCACGGACTGCTGCGGGACAAGGGCTACGCCGACGATCCGCAGATTCTCTTCGGGGCGATCGGCGACGCCGATACCGACCGCGCGCCCCTGCAGGTGGGCCAGTTCGAATCCGACAACCGCATGGACGAACAACTGCGCACGATCCTGCTCGAGGGCGGAGGCGGCGGGCAGAAATCCGAAAGCTACGAACTCGCGGCGTATTTCATGGCCGAACACGTCGTCACCGACGCCTGGGAGAAGCGCGGCACGAAGGGCTATCTGTTCCTGATCGGCGACGAACTCAACAAACCCCGGCTGGCCTCCCGCCATATCCGGTCGGTCCTCGGCGATCATATCCGTACCGATATCTCGGTGGAATCCATCTACCGCGAGCTCGCCGACCGCTGGCATATCCACTACATCCTGCCGAATCAGTCGTCGTACTACCGCGATCCGGAGATCGCGGCGCACTGGCACGGCCTGCTGGGCCAGAATTTCCTGCGACTCGACGATCCGGGCGCGGTGTGCGAACTGATCGCGCTGACGATCGGCCTGGCCGAAGGCCGGGTGGACGTGCACACCGGTCTCGCCGACCTGCGCGACGTCGGCTCGGCGGCCGAGGCCGAGGCGGTGGGCCGCGCGCTGCGTGCCGAAACACCGGAGCCGCCGCGTCCCCGAGCCCCGAGGGCGCTGCGGGCCCGCGCACCGAAGGCGCTGCCCGAGGCGGGCCGATGAGCGGGACCGCGCCGCCCGGGCATCATCTGATCGTGGTCGACCTCGGTTTCGGTGACGCCGGGAAGGGCGCCACCGTGGACTGGCTGTGCTCGCCGGAGGCGGGACTGGATGTGGGCGCGGTGATCCGCTTCAACGGCGGCGCCCAGGCCGCACACACCGTGGTGACCGGCCGAGAGCGGCACACTTTCGCCCAATTCGGGTCCGGGACGTTCTCGGGGGTGCCGACGCTGCTGTCGGAATACGCCCTGGTCGATCCGATCGCCCTGGCCACCGAGGCGCGGCAACTGGTGGCCGCGGGTGTCGCCGATCCGCTGTCGCTGCTGTCGGTGGATCGGCGCGCGCTGCTCACGACGCCGATCCACGGCGCGGCCAACCGGGTCCGGGAGGATGCCCGCGGCACGGCACGGCACGGGTCGTGCGGGATGGGCATCGGCGAAACCGCCGCGTACGCCCTCCACTACGACGCGCCCCGGGTAGCGGACTGCCTGCGCCCCACCGTGCTGCGGGAGAAACTCCGGGCACTCGCCGCGCACTACCGGCCGCTGCTGGACACCGGCGGGCACCGTCACGAGGACATCGATACGCTCGTCGACGTCTACCGCGAATTCGGCCGGGCGGTACGCCTTTCCGGCCCCGGCGAACCCGCCCGGCTGGCGCGGCGCGGACGCCTGGTCTTCGAGGGCGCCCAGGGAGTTCTCCTGGACGAGTGGCGTGGGTTCCATCCGCACACCACCTGGTCCACCGTCGAGCCGCGCAATGCCCGGGCGATGGTGGCCGGCCTCGGCGCGACCGCCGCGGTCCTCGGTGTCACCCGGACCTACGCCACCCGCCACGGCGCCGGCCCCTTCCCCACCGAGGACCCGCGCCTGCGGATACCGGAAGCCCATAACGGCCACGGCCGCTACCAGGGTGGATTCCGCCGTGGCCACCTCGACGCGGTGCTGCTCCGCTACGCCGCCGACGTCTGCGGGGGGATCGACGGCATGGTCGTCAACCATCTGGACGCCGGCCATCACGGACTCGTCGCCACCGGCTACACCGCCGCGGACGGCACACCGTGGTCGCCCGAGCCCGGACAGTGGCAGGACCTGGCACACCAGACCGCGCTCACCGCCGGTCTCGGATCGGCGACCCCGGTATTCGCCGACCTGCCCGCCGATCCGGTCCCGTGGCTGGAACACCACCTCGGCATACCGGTGGCGCTGACCGCCGACGGCCCGCACCGGGCGGACCGCACCCCGCGCGAACCCCTCGCCGAGATCGTGGCAGCACCTGCGGATACCCGGCCGGTGACGGCGCCGGCCCGGCCCGTACCGGCCTAGACGCGCGGGTCCCGGATGCCCGGGCGAACCCGGTGGGCCGACGCCGAGAACAGCGCCGGCGCGGCCGGATACGGCAGTATGGGGCTCGTGGACCAATCGGCGGTATCGGTGGATGTCGTGGCGTTGCGGTTCTGGGCCGACGACGCCGCGGTGACGTTCGGGATCGCGGCCCGCGACCACGAGCCCTTCACCGGGCAGGTCGCGTTGCCCGGGGTGCTACTCGGCCGGGGTGAACGCCTGGCCGACGCCGCGATCCGGGCGGTGCGCACCAAACTGGGTGTGCCCGCCGGCGCCGTCGGGCCGGTCGGGCAACTGGTCACCTTCGACGAACCGCACCGCGATCCGCGCGGTCCCACGCTCTCGATCGTCATGTGGGCGGTGACCGGCCCGCACGAGGGACCCGCCGAATGGGTCTCCTTCGACGGTCCCCCGGCGCTCGCGTTCGATCACAACAGCATCGTGGCCGCCGCCCGCGGCCTGCTCTCCGGCCTGCTGTGGAAGGATCTCCCCCTCACCCGGGCACTGCTGGGCGGGCAGTTCCCGGCGACCCGGGCCGTGGATCTCACCGCCTCCCTGCAGGGCGCGCGGCCCGACGCGGCCAACCTCAACCGGACTCTGGCCGGTATCCCGGGGCTGCGGAAAACCGAGGAACGGCGGCGCACCAAGGCCACCGGGCGGCCGGCCGCGGTGTGGGCATTCGCCCCGGGTGAATAGCCTCCCTCAGCCCGGAGCCATCCGGCTGAGGTGCTCCCACTTCCGGCGCACCCCGGCGCGCGCCTCCTCCAGTTCCCGCACCTGGTCGAAGGATCCGCCGCCGACGATCAGGTACGGCGGCGGGTCCGCGAGCGCGACCAGTTCCATGATCGCCGGAACCGCGGTGGCCGGGTCGGGTCCGGCATCGTCGCCCCACATCCGCGCCAATTCGTCGCGCAGGCCGGCGTAGGGTGCCCCCGGCTCGGTCGCGGTGGTGCCGGCGGTGAAGAGACCGGTGTCGTACCCACCCATCTGCACCGCGGTGACCTTGATGCCGAAACTCGCGACCTCCATGGCCAGCGCCTCGCTGAACGATCCGAGGGCCGCTTTCCCGGCGCCGTAGAAACCCACCGACGCCATCCCGCCGCCCGCGCCCATCGAGGTGATCTGCAGGATACGGCCGGAGCCCTGCTCCCGGAGCCGCGGCACCACCGCCTGGGAGACCCAGACGGCGCCGAAGAAGTTGACGTCGAGGTGGGCCCGGATCTGCTCTTCGGTGGCCTCCTCCGCCATGCCGTACAGCATGGTGCCCGCATTGTTGACCACCACATCCACCCGGCCGAACGCGGCGAAAGCTCGTTCCACACCGTCGAATACGGCGTCCCGATCGGCGACGTCGAGGGAGAACCGGACCAGCGTGTCCGGGTGAGCGGCCGCCAGATCGTCGAGCGGACCGATGGCACGCGCGACCGCCACCACCCGGTCCCCCAGGGCAAGCGCGGCCTCGGCGAAGGCCCGGCCCAGACCTCGCGACGCACCCGTGATGAACCAGACTCTCGCAGTCGTCACAGTTGTTCTCCTTCCTACGAGACGATACGTCTCGTTTCGATGAGAACGAGTATGCGGCCCGCCCTACGCTCTTGTCAACCGAACCGTTGCGTCTCGCGAATCGGTAGGCTGCCGGGCGTGAGCACCACCCACAGTCCGGACCGCTCCCGGCGCAGCGAACGCTCCCGGCAGGCGATCCTCGCCGCGACCCGCGAGCTCCTCTCCGAATCCGGCTACGCCAAGGTCTCCATCGAGGCGATCGCGGCCCGGGCGGGCGTCGGCAAGCAGACGATCTACCGCTGGTGGCCGTCCAAAGGGGCCGTCATCTTCGATTCCTTTCTGGCACTGGGGGAATCCGAGGAGGGGGCCGGGATCGAGCTCCCGGATTCGGGCGACCTCGAGACCGATCTGAAACTCGTCATGCGGGCGACCGCGGCCGAATTCGCCGACCCCGATTTCGAACGCCCGATCCGCGCGCTCAACAGCGAGCTCGTCCACGACCCGGAGCTGGCCGCGCTCTACCGGGAGAAACTCGCCGCGCCCATGGACGAGGCCAAGAAGGCGCGATTGCGCAGCGCGCAGCGCGCGGGCCAGCTCGCCGCCGGCGCCGATCTCGATCTCGTCCTCGAAACGCTCTACGCGCCGCTGTTCCAGCGCTGGCTGCTGCGCACCGGCCCGCTCACCGCGGACTACGCCGACGCTCTCGTCGATATCACCCTGCGCGCGTTCGCCCCCTGACCGCCGGCCGGAAACACCGGCGTTATTTCCGTGCGCCGCGCCCGCCCACTCGACAGACTGACCGAATGACCGCGTTCGATACCGAGGCCGTCACCGGCCGGCTCCGCGCGGCCGGCTGCGTCTTCGCCGAGGAAGAGGCGCGACTACTGGTGGCGGCCGCGCGCACCGAAGCCGAACTGACCCGGCTCGTCGCACAGCGCGTCGCCGGAACCCCGCTCGAGTACGTCCTGGGCTGGGCCGAGTTCCGCGGGATCCGGGTGGGTGTCCGCGCCGGGGTGTTCGTCCCGAGACAACGGTCTGCGTTACTGGTCGACGAGGCGGTCACGCTGGCCGCCCGGCGCGGCGCCCGCACCGTCGTGGATCTGTGTTGCGGTTCGGGTGCGCTGGGGCTGGCGCTGCTCACCGAATTGGCCGCCGGACCCGCGCCGCTACCGGACCTGTACGCCGCCGATATCGATCCGGTGGCGGTCGGCTGCGCCCGCGAGAACCTCGCGGCGGTGGGAGGCCGGGTCTACCAGGGCGATCTCTTCGACGCGCTGCCCGCGACCCTGCGTGGGCGCGTCGACATCCTGCTCGCCAACACCCCGTACGTACCGACGGGGCATATCGCGCGACTACCGCCCGAGGCCCGTGAGCACGAACCGGCCGCCGCGCTCGACGGCGGCCCGGACGGGCTCGACCCGGCCCGCCGCACCGCCGCCGCGGCGCCCGCGTGGCTGGCTCCGGGCGGCTGCCTGCTCATCGAGATCGGCGCCGATCAGATACCCGCCGCCACCGCACTGCTCGCCGCGGCCGGACTGTCCCCGCGCATCGCGACCGCCGGCGATCCGGCGGCCACGGTGGCGGTCGGCACTATTTCCGGCCGGTGAATTCGTCCATGGAGTGATAGACGCCGACCGTGTTCAGGAACAGATCCCGCAGTTTGATGGGCAGCAGACCCGACAGCACCTTGTTCAACCGGGAGGTCCACGGCAGGATCACCACCGGGGTGCCCTTCTTCATCTCCGTCCAGGAGGTGTCCACGACCTTGTGCCGGTCCAGGATCGGGGTGAGCCAGAATCCCTTGGCGCCCTCGAACATTCCGGTGTCGATATAGGTCGGGCAGACGGTGGTGACCCGGACATGGGCGTGACCCGCCTGCTGCAGTTCGATGCGTACCGAATCCGACCAGCCCAGCGCCGCCCATTTCGAGGCGGCGTACACGCTCATCCGCGGATTGTGCACCAGACCGGCCGAGGAGGCGACGGTGAGTACCCGCGCCTCGCCGGTACCGGACACCATGGCGGGCAGGAACTCCAGCGTCACGTACATGGGCGCGAGCGCGTTGATCGCCATGGTCCGGTCGATATCGTCGCGATCCTTCGTCTCCCAGAAGTAGGTGTTGCCGCGGACGATACCGGCATTGTTGACCAGTACGTCGATATCGCCGACCTCCAGCCGCACCGCGTCGGCGGCGGCGGAGACCGCGGTCCGGTCGGAGATATCGACCCGGTAGGTGTGCACGGCGCCGCCGGCGGCGGTGAGCTCGGCGGCGGTTTCGGCGAGCGCGGTCTCGTTGATATCCCAGAGCACCACCGCGGCGGCGCCTTCGCGCACCGCCTGTTCGGCGAACAGTTTGCCCAGACCCATGGCCGCGCCGGTGATCAGCACCTTCTTACCGGCCACTGTATCCAGTTTCATCGCTTGTATTCCTTGTCGTCCTACGGAAACCGATCCGGCAGTGGCCTACTTCTGCCGCAGCGTCTTCATCACCCGGAAGTAGAGTGTCATGGTTTTGGCCCAGGCCGCCTCCGACATACCCGGCAGCGGCGCGATCGGCAGGAGCCGCTGCACCGCGATGGTCTGGGTGTCGACATACTTCAGCAGCCCTTCGGGCCCGTGCCGGCGACCGGTGCCGGAGATCCCCACACCACCCGAGGGGGCGTCGGCGCTGCCCCACGCGGCGATGAAACCCTCGTTCACGTTCACCGAGCCCGCGTTGATGCGCGCGGCGAATTCCCGGCCGCGCGCGGCGCTGCGGGTCCATACGCTGGCGTTGAGTCCGTAGGGGGTGTCGTTGGCCTGCTCGACGGCCTCGTCGTCGCTGTGCACCTTGTAGAGCGAGACGACCGGGCCGAAGGTCTCCTCGCGGTAGACGGTCATATCCGAGGTGACACCGGCGAGCACCGTGGGTTCGTAGAAGTAGGGGCCGAGATCGGGCCGGTGGGTCCCGCCGGCCAGCACGGTGGCGCCCTTGGCGACCGCGTCGTCGACATGCGCGCGCACCGTGTCGAGCTGGCGCGGGAACGTCAGCGACCCCATATCGGTGGAGTAGTCCAGGGGTGAACCGAGCTTCAGCGCCCGGACCGCGGCCACGAATTCGGCGGTGAACCGGTCGTAGACGTTCTCGTGCACATAGATGCGTTCCATCGATTCGCACAGCTGGCCGGCCGAGGCGAAACTGGCCCGCACCGCCGTTTTCGCGGCGGCCACCGGATCGGCGTCGGAGAGCACGAGCAGCGGGTTCTTCCCGCCCAGTTCCAGCGAACAGCCGATCAGCCGCTCCCCCGCCTGACGGCCGATGGTGCGGCCGGTGGCGCTCGACCCGGTGTAGTCGACATAGTCGGCCCGGTCGATGATCTCACCGCCGATCACCGACCCGCGGCCGAGCACGATCTGCCAGAGATCCTTCGGCAGCCCGGCGCGCACGGCGGCGTCGACGGCCCACAGCGCGGTGAGCGCGGTCTGATTATCGGGGCGGCCGACCACCGCATTTCCGGCGACCAGCGCGGGCAGCGCGTCCGATACGGCGAGGGCGAGGGGGTAGTTCCACGGCGAGATCACGGCCACGACACCCTTGGGCCGCTGCCGCACCTGCACATCGGTGAGGACCGGCAGCACGCCCCGGGGGTTGCGCCGGGCGAGCAGCCTGGGGGCCGTGGCGGCGTAGTACCGGGAATTCACCGCTACATCGCCGACCTCGTCGAAGGCGTGCGCCCGCGATTTACCCGTTTCGGTCTGCACGATATCGAGGATGGTGTCCTGTTCGGCCAGGACCAGATCGTGGAAGCGGCGCAGTACCGCGGCGCGCTCCCGCACCGGTACCCGGGCCCACTCCCGCTGCGCCGCGCGGGCCCGCTCGAACGCGGCCTCGATATCGGCGACCGAGGACTGCGGCAGTTCGGCGATCCGCTCCCCGGTGGCGGGCGCGACGACCGTGACCGCGGGCGCCCCGCCCGCCGCGGCCCGGTCGAGCAGCGGTTTCACCAGGTCCGGGGTCAGTGCGCCGGTGGCGGGACGCTGGGCGGTTGTCATGGGTCGGCGTCTCCTGGGCGAGTGCGCGCCGTGTGATCCGCACGACGCAGAGATTAATTGAACAGTGGTGTTAGAGTAATCCCCGTGCCGCCTGCCGTGTCAAGGGCTCCGTTTCCCGCAACAGCCCGAACCCACCGCGCACTGTGGGATGTCACATCCGGACCGGGACGCGTCCCGTGACCACCGGCGACAGCCGGCCCGGAACCGCCGATCCGCCCAGGCGCGGCCGCCCACCGCAGACACGGGAGCAGGCCGACCAGGTACGGGCCCGGATCGTGGCAGCGACCGCCGAGGTGTTCACCCGCGGCGGCTCCCGCGGACTGAGCGTCGCGCAGATCATCGATCAGGCCGGACTGTCGCGCCCGACCTTCTACCGCTATTTCGCCAATGCCACCGAACCCCTCAACGCGGTACTCGAGGTGTCCAACGCCGGACTGGTGGGCGGAATCGCCGCGGCCCTGGAAGCGAGCGCGGAGGGCGTGGAACTGGGGATCCGCCTCATCGACGCCTACCTCGACTGGGCTCGCGGGCACGGTGCGATGTTGCGGCCGCTGTTCGCCGAACTCCACGATCCCGGGTCGCCGGTCTCGGGGTTCCGCAACGACGCCCTCGACGGCATCCGCGCGACCGTCCGCGCCAAATTCGGCGAACTCGGCCGGCCGGTCCCGGCCCCGCTGGACCTCGACGCGGCGCTGCACGTCTGCGAATACGTGGTCTACCGGATATCGGACGCCTCCGCGCCCGGCCGCGAACCCGACCCGGAGACGGTGGCGGCCGCCCGGCTGACCATGATCCGCGTGGTCCTGGCCACGCTCGGCAATACCGACGACGTGCTCTACGCGATGGCGCTACCGGGGATCTTTCCCGCGGCGGGCCCGGCCGCGGACTGATCCGCTCGCGCCGTCACCCCCGCGGATCCGCGTCCGCGGCGGTATCGAGACTCAGCCCGCTGGCGCGCAGGACATGCCGGTCGATGGCGGCCCGGATGGCCTCCTCGGTCCCCAGGATCCGCACATGCCGGCGGGCCCGGGTAATCGCCGTGTACAGCAGTTCCCGGGTGAGCAGGGTCGAGCCCGGCTCCGGGAGGACCACGGTCACCGCGTCGTACTGGCTGCCCTGGCTGCGGTGGATCGTCATGGCGAAGACCGTGACCACCGAGGGGAACCGGGTGGGATGTACGAGATACGGTTCGTCGCCGCGCTGCAGCGCCACCCGCAGCGATCCGTCGGGGCGGCGCAGCACCACCCCGGTATCGCCGTTGTAGATGCGGGCCTCGTGATCGTTGGCCGTCACCAGCAGTGGCTGCCCCGGATACCAGGTGCCCGTGCGGTTCTCGGGCCCCGCGCCCGCCGTCGCCGCCCATTCGGCCGCCGTCCGGTCCCACTGCTCCACACCGTAGGGGCCCCGGCGGTGGGCACACAGCAGCCGATGGGATTCGAAGGCCTCCAGGGCGGCGGTGGCGTCACCGTCCAGCGCCGCCGCGGTGACCCGGTGCGCGGTGGAGACGACATCGGCCCGGACGGCGGCGATTTCGTCCGGGCCGAGCAGTTCGAGCATATCCCCACCGGCGCGAAGCAATTCCAGCGCGGTCTCGGTATCGCCCGCCCGCACCGCGACCGCGAGTTCGGCGATCCGGCCGCCGAACCGGCGGCCGCGAGTGAGCCGGACGATCCCGCCGCGCAACCGGATTCGCTCCCCGGCGGTGAGCGCCTCCGGACCGGCGGCGTCCGCGCCGGCCGGATCCGGGGCCTCGGTTCCCGCGAGGCCCGCGAATTCCGGAGCGTCGCCCGATTCGAACGGGGAGGCCACCAGATCCGCGAGCACCGCGCCCGCGTCCACCGACGCCAGCTGGTCGGGATCACCGGCCAGGATCAGCCGGGTATCGGGACGGAGCGCGGCCAGCAGCCGGCTCATCATGGTGAGCGACACCATGGAGGTCTCGTCGACGACCACCACGTCGTAGGGCAGCCGGTTGTGCTCGTGATAGCGGAACCGGGTGGTACGGCCGCGCTGCCAGCCCAGCAGCCGGTGCAGGGTGGCGGCCGACAACTCCGGCAGCCCCAGCGCCGCGGCCTGGTCGCGCACGGCCTCCTGCAACCGGGCGGCCGCCTTGCCGGTGGGTGCGGCCAGCGCGATCCGCAGCGGGGCCGCACCGGACCCCGCGTGCGCCACCAGCAGCGCCAGGATCCGTGCGATGGTGTGCGTTTTCCCGGTGCCCGGTCCACCCGCGACCACGGTGGTCCAGTGCGTGGCCGCCAGCGCCGCGGCCACCCGCTGCCGGTCCGGCACCGGGCCGGCCGGCCCGAACAGCCGGTCGAGTTCGCGGCCCACGACCGCCGCCTCGACGACCGGACGGCCGGAGGCGCGTTCGGTGAGCACCCGGCGGATGATCTGTTCCTGCCGGTAGTAGCGATCCAGATACAGCAGCGGACCGCTGCCTTCCCGCGCCGGATCCACCAGCCGCAGTGGGCGCAGCGGACCGGCCGGACCGCCGCGCACCAGCACGCTGTCACGGAGCGCGGCCACCACCGAGCTCTCGTCCGGCCAGGGCAGATCCGCCGGATCCACGGCTTCGGCCCGCTCGTCCTCGGCGTCCACGCCGATTTCGCGGATCCGGCTCAGGTCCAGGCAGACCGATCCCGAGCGCACCGCGCGCACCGCCAGCGCCGCGGCGAACAGCACCAGTTCCGCGTCCTCGCCGCCGAGCCTGCCGAGCCGCTCGGCGACATGTACGTCCGCCGCCGCGAGCACCCCGGCCTCGTTGAACTCGCGCAGCATCCCGGTGCCCCGCTGGGCCACCCTGATCGGGATCACGGCGCACCTCCCGCGAGCAGATCCGACAGCGCGCGGATCAGATCCGGCGGCGGCGTCCAGTCGAATACCCCGGCGCCGTCCGGGGTCTCGGGCCCGATCATCGCGCGAACGAACAGATAGCGGATACCGCCCAGGTGGACGGCCGGATCGTAGTCCGGCAACCGCCACCGGAGATAGCGGTGCAACGCCACCGAGTACAGCAGGGCCTGCAGCGGGTAGTGGGAGCGGATCATCTCGGCCGCCATCCGGTCCCGGGTGTAGTGCGCGACGGTGAGATCGCCGGTGCCGAGCCGGTTGGTCTTGTAGTCGACGACGATATAGCGCTGGTCGGGAGTCCGCAGCACCGCATCGATACTGCCGGTGAGGTATCCGCGCAGCGGTACATCGTCGAGGGTGTCGAGTTCGTCGGCGTAGGCGTAGAAGATATCGCCGGGCGCCAGATGCGCGCGGACCGCCGCGGCGATCCGGCCGAGCCCGGCGCCCGTTCCCGACGGCGCGTCCCCGCCGGCGAGCGGGAGTTCGAACTCGAGTTCGCACAGCCGGTCCCGGCCGGATACATCGGCGAGCGATCCGAAACCGATCGGGGTGCGCAGCACCGCCAGCAACGCGGTCGCCAGTGTTTCCGGGTCGGCGCCCGAGAGCATCTCGGCGATCGCGTCGAGGCACCGGGCGCGTACCTCACCGTCCAGATCCGCGGCGTCGGTATCCACGCGTTCCAGCACCGCGTGCACCAGCGTGCCGAATTCGGCGCCGTAGGGCAGCGTGTTCATCAGCGACGCCGCGCCGGGAGCGGGTTCGGCCGCGGCTGCGGGAACCTCGGGCTCGTCACCGGGGCCCGGCGCTTCCTCCGGTTCGGTCTCGGCGGCGGGGTTGTGGGCGGTGGCGGTCAGGGCCGAATAGGACGTGCGCCGCCACTGGTCGTCGAGAGTCCGGTCGAACGTCGCGACCGACAGGCTGCCGGGTGCGGGCTCCGCGCGGGGCCGCAGGACGGGGATCTCCGGACCGGGGTCCGCCGCGGTCACCGAGATCGCACCCTCCGCCCCCGCCGCCCGGTCCCGGATCCGCTCGATCGCCACCGCGTCCTCGGGGACCGGGGCTCGCGATTTCGGCTGTGCCGCATCCGCCGCGCGGCCGAACAGCAGCCGGTGCAGCGGCGCGACCCCGGTCCCGAACGACGGCGCCCACCACGCCACCACCTGATAGCACGCCCGGGTGAGCGCCACATAGGCCAGGCGCAGTTCCTCCCCGGCGGATTCGCCGTCGGCGTGTTCCTTGCGCAGCGAGTAGCCCGGCGCGTCGGGTCCGCCGATATCGAGGACCCGCGACCCGTCCCGGTGCATGAGCAGGGTGGCCGGTTTCGGATCGGCGGAACTGTCCCACGCGAACGGGAGATACACGAGGGGGAATTCCAGTCCCTTGCTGGCGTGAACGGTCGCCAGCTGCACCGCGGCGATATCGCGATCGAGGCGGCGGCCCCGGCCCGGTACCGAACCCGACACCGGATCGCGTACCCGGTCGGCCAGCCAGCGGGTGAGCGCGGTGAGCCCCAGGCCCTCGGTGGCCGATACCTCGTCCAGCAGCTGCGCGAGATGACGCAGATCGGTCAACCGGCGCTCACCCTGTTCCACCGCGAGCAACCGGGGCGCGAGCCGGGTCGCCGCCGAGATCCGCTCGAAGAGCGCGGCGAATCCGCTACGGCCGAACAGCCGTGCGGCATCGCGCAGTTCGGCGCTCACCCGGCCCACCAGGTCCGCGCCACCGGTATCGATCTCGGCGCCGGTGTATCCGAACAGCGGGGTCAGCGCGGCCAGCCGTACCCGGTCCGCGCGATGCGGCTGCTCGAGCGCGTACAGCACCCACAACCAGTCGGTGGCGCTGCGGGTGGCGAAGATACTGCTGCCGCTGGTGAGCACCGCGGGGACGCCCGCCTGTTCCAGCGCCGCGCGCACCACATCGAGCTGGGTGTGGGTACGCACCAGCACCGCGATATCACCGGGTCCGATCGGCCGCGCTCCGCCGCCGGTATCCGGGACATCGGCGGCATCGGACCGCCGGGCGGCCCGTCCCGACAGCTCCGCCCCCGATTCCAGCAGCGCCACGATATCGGCGGCCAGATCCGCGGCGACCCGGGCCCGCTGCCGGTGGATATTCGGGAAACCCGATATACCGCGCGGGCCGGCGCCGGTACGCGGCAGACAGCGCAACCGCAGCGGGGTGATCAGCTCCTCCGGTCCGGTCAGCCGGGACCACGGCTGGGTCGGCGCGACCGGGGCCACCACGATATCGTCGTGGCCCAGCGCCGCGCCGCCGAGCAGATGCTCCAGCGCCCGGAGCAATCCGGCGTCACTGCGCCGATTCGTGGTGAGCTCCCGGCGGGCGGTCGCGTGGCCCACCGCGTCGAGATAGCTCAGTACTTCCGCGCCGCGGAACGCGTAGATCGCCTGTTTCGGGTCACCCACCAGGATCATCGGCCGGTGCCCGTGGAAGGCGCGGCGCAGAATCTCCCACTGCAGCGGGTCGGTGTCCTGGAATTCGTCGACCAGCACCACGCGATACCGGTCGCGGATCCGGCGGCAGGCGGCCTCACCGCGCTGCGGATCGGCCAGGATATCGCGCAGCAGCACCAGGAGATCGTCGAAATCACGCACCCCGGCGAGCCGTTTGCGGCGTTCGGTCTCGGCCCGCACGGCCTCGGCGAAATCGACCCGCTGCGCGGAGGACTCGTCGCTGTCCGGCGCCAGGAGCGCCTGCCGGTCGCGCACCGCGGCGAGCGCGAACCGGTGGGCCTGCTTCACGGTGAACGGGGCGGGGGTGCGCGCGTAGCGGCCCAGGTACAGGTCCTCGACCACCGCGTCGATGATGTCGTCGGCCTCCTCCACCAGCCGCGCGCCGGGATCGAGATCCCCCGCGAGCCCGAGTTCGCCGAGCATCCGCTGGCAGAAGCTGTGCGTGGTGGCGATCACGCCGGCGTCGAAATCGGAGAGCGCGGCGAGCAGCCGGGCGCGCCGGGCGCGCACCTCGGCCGGATCGGCGGTGGCCAGATGGCGTACCAGATCATCGGTTCCGGTCCGCGCGGTGTCGGGATCGGCCAGCGCGGCCGCCACGGCGACGAACCGGTCGCGGGTCCGTTCGCGCAGTTCCTGCGTCGCCGCCCGGCTGAAGGTCACCAGCAACAGGCGTGCGATATCGATTCCCGCCTCGGCGACATAGCGCACGGCCAGCCCGACGATCGCATACGTCTTACCGGTACCGGCACTGGCCTCCAGCACGGTGGTGCCCTCGGGCAGGTCCCCGCAGAGATCGAACGCGTTACCCGAGGACGGCGGCGAGACAGTGGTCGTGGTCATCGGCAGCCTCCCGCCCGATGCCCCGTCGGCCCGGCGGTCACGGCTCCCCCTGTCGTTCGGCACGCAGCAGCGGTACCCACAGCCGGCGGGCGATGGAACCGAACCGGGTGGTCTCCACGGGTTCCCCGGCCGGCGCGGCGGCTTCGGTGAGATCGCGCAGTTCCGGGGCCGGCCCCCAGATGTAGCGCAGATTCCGGTCGGTGTGCTCGGCGAACTCGCGGCGTTTGTCGCCGCCGCCGAACTCCCGGTCGGCGGCGACCAGGGCCTCCTCGGGAGGCAGCCGGCGGTACCGGGCCTCGGCATAGGCGGCGGTGGCCGCGGTCGAAATGGGCAGCGGCTCGGCCAGACCGGCGTCGCGCAGGGCGACCAGCGTGCGCAGGATCGACGTCGCGTCGGCGGCGCCGGGCGCGGTGAGTTCGGCTCGCCACGCCGGGGTGGGAAACCGGCCGCGGCCGGTCACCGCGGCCCGCCACGCCCCCTCCTCGCCGGCGGCCAGCGCCAGCAGGGAAACCCACGCCGACAGACGGTGTTTCGGCGCGACCCGGGAGAAGGTGGTCCGGACGAGCAGATCACCGCGCACCTCGGCGACGGTACCGGTCAACCGGCGGTCACCGCCCAGGTCCACCGCGATATCGATATCGCGCGGTGTGTGTTCGTAGTCCGGCGCGGCGGCGCGGACCAGGGTCTCGACCGTGCGTTCCACCTCGTCGAGTACCGCCCGGCCCAGCTCGGCCGGGGGCAGCGTGCCGCGGCGCCATTCCGCGGCACGCAGATCCGCCGGATCGGCGCCGGCCAGCCGTGCGCCGAGCATCCGTTCGCCCAGCGCCCAGCGGTCGAGCCCGCCGAATTCGATGGGCAGCCGGTCGGCCGGGTCCTCCTCCTGGTCCGGCACCCGCAGTCCCAGCCGCTGCCACAGGAAACCCCGGACCGGATGCTCCAGGAACGCGATGAGTTCGGCGAGCCCGACCTCGGTGATCTCGGCGGCGGGCAGTGTACGGATGAGCGGACCGGGCGGCGCGATCGGAGACGCGGTCACCGCCTGCGCCGCGGCGAACGCCACCGCGTCGAAGGAGAACGGCCGGGCGGCGGCGAAATTACGCCGATCGTGGGGTTGCAGCGGATGGCGGGTCAGAACCGCGGACATCCCGGCGGGTCCCACATGGGCACGCAGGGTGTCGAGGAGTTCGGCGATCGGGACCGCGGGCGGCCGATAGGCGCCGGTGACCGGGTCGGCGCCGGTGTGCACGACGACCAGGGTGTCGCGGGCGGCCATGATCGCGTCCAGCAGCAACTGCCGGTCCTCCGAGCGCGGATCGCGTTCGCCCGGCAGCGGATCGCGGGCCGGCACCTCGTCGCCGTCGGCGCCGCCCGCGCGGGGGAACACCTCGTCGTCCACTCCCAGCAGCACCACCACCCGGTGGGGCACCGAGCGCATCGGAGTCATGGTGCAGACGGTGAGTTCACCGGTGCGGAAGTTCGCGCGAGTGGGCGCCGCGGCGAGCCGTTCCTGCAGCAGCACGGTGACATCGTGATGCCGCAGCGGCACATCCGCAGCGTGCGCCGTGGCCGCGGCGAGCTCCCGGCGGGCCTCGGTGCGGATCCAGGCCTGGGATTCGGGGATATCGGTCAGCAGGTCCAGCGCCCGCCCCAGCACCGCCGACCACTGTGCCGCCGGGGCGGGTCCGCGCAGGTCGCGCAGAATCGACGCGAGCCGGTCGATGTATTCGGCGAACCGGCCGGCCAGGTCGATATCGTTGCTGTCCACATCGTCGAGCGGCAGCACCCGGTCCAGCCAGTCCTGCGAACTCTCGTCCGCGGTGACCCCCAGCAGGATCCGGTCGATCGCCGCGTTGAGCGTGTTCTGCTCGAAATCCCCGAGACCGAAGGCCCGGCGCTGCCGGCGCCCGATACCCCACCGGGCGCCGGCCTCCACCGCCCATTCCCGCATCCGCTCGATATCGTCGTCGTCGAATCCGCAGGCACGGCGCACCGGTTCGGACGCGGCCAGGTCCAGGACCTCGGTCACGGTGACCCGGCCCCGGGCCAGCTCCAGCAGTGTCGCGACCACCCCGAGCAGTGGATTGGTGATCGCCCGCCCGCGGTCGGCCAGCCGGACCCGTAACCGGTGACCGGGATGGGCCGCGTCGTCGCGCACGTCGGCGGCGCCCGGCCCCGGATGACCGAACGCCGCCCGTACCAGCGGGGCGAACGCCTCGACCTCCGGGCACATGATCAGGACATCGCGCGGTTCGAGAGCGGGATCGGCGGCGAACAGTCCCAGTAGGCATTCCCGCAGGACCTCGACCTGCCGCACCGGGCCGTGGCAGGCATGCACCTGGACGCTGCCGTCACCGGCGCAGGCCTGCTCCGGGTCCGGCCGGCGGTCGTCGCGGATATGCGCCTGCAGATTCCGCAACAGGCTCGGCGGCGCGGTATCGCGCGGATCCTCGTGGTGGATATCGGATATCGTGGCGGGCAGCCGCGACTGCAGTTCCCGGATATCGCGGCTCAGCCCGGCCAGCAGTGGATGCCGGACCAGTGTGGCGGAATCGTCGTGGGCCCGGGCCCGCTCCGGGACGAACAGACCCGGCCCCGTTCCGCTCGCCCCCGCGGCGGAGCGGCGGGCCGCCAGGGCGTCCCACATCACCGGACTCGGATGGGCGAGCCACAGGTGCAGCTCACGGTGTTCGGCCATGGCGGCGAGGACCGCCAGCTGGGCCGCGGGCAACCGGGTGGCGCCGAACACCGACAACCGATCGGGCAACGGTACGGCCGCGGGGTCGGCGCGCAGCCGTGCGCAGGCCGTTTCCAGCCGCTCGGCGGGCCCCGGGGCACCCACCACCGCGCGCAACCGGCGCCACAGTGCGGGCTGCCAGCACAGATCGGCCGGCAGCGGGTTCCCGGCGCCGTCGGTATCGGCGCCGGACGCCCAGTCGGTGATCAGTGTGGGTCGCTGGGTGGCGTATCCGTCGAACAGTGCGGCCAGGCGCGCGGCGGTGGCATAGCGGCGGCCGCGGCGGTGCGCCGCTCCGGACTCGGCGAGCTCGTCCGCGTCCCCGGACTCGTCGTATTCCGGCCGGGTATCGGCGGATTCGGGCCGCTCGTCCGGCGAGGTGGCGCCGAGGTGATGCGCCAGGACCGCGCACCACGGCTCGCCCACCGATTCGTCGATCACCCGCAGCAGCGTCCAGACCACCCGGTCGGGCGCCCAGGGATCGGTGTGGGGCTCGAATCCGGCGGTATGCGAGAGGATCTCGTCGACCAGGGCCGCGGGGGCCGGGAACCGGATATTCGCGGCGATCCCGTCGCCGGTGGCACCGGAGACGCCCAGAACTCCCGAAAGCCGCTGCGTCAGCCAGCGTTCCACACCCTTCGCGGGCACGGCGACCACCTCGGTGGCGAACGGGTCGGGCAGCGGCTCCGCCAGCAGCTCCGCCAAGGCGCCCGCCAGCACGTCCGCGCGTTCGGCGCGATGGATCCGCAGCGCCATCTCCGCCCTTCCGCTCGGCCCGTGCACCGTCCTTCGTGCGTCCGCGCTCCTGGGCGGCCGCCTGGTCAACCCCGTTTATACGCCCCGGCTCCGACAGCCCTCGCCAACCCCCCGTGACGGTGACCGGACAACCCGGGGACAGCTGATCATCAGCTGAATGTCCCTAGCGCCGAATGCCTTTACCGGATAACTACCGGATCTGCACAGTGATTTGTCGCACATAAGCCACCGACACGCGGTGCGATGGCCGGGATCCGGCGGAGACGCTGTGTCACAGTGCAAACCCCGGGAGGAACGGGTAACTGCACGAAAGGCTGGTCGGTTCGATGAAAGCGCTGGTTGTGCCCCTGATACCGAGAGACGGGTTCACCGTCCGCCGCTGCGGCGAGCGATGGGAACTGGTCAACACCCGGCATTACGGTCGCAGCGTCGTACTGCATTCCTGGCCGCGCGAGCAGCACAGCGAGGCCTTCGACCACTGCTATCGCCTCAACGGGCGGTCGGCGGCAGCGGTGCGGGCTACCGCACGAGTGCGGTAGCCGTTCGGGAAAAACGTGCGCGCGGAGCGCCGATATGACAAGGTGTTCCCTCGTGCGTTCCCCCCTGCTCACCGGTGCGGCGTCCCGCGTGGCCGCACCCGCCACTGTCCTGGCCGCCGCCGCGATCCTGTTCGCCGGCGCACCCGCCGGTCTACCGTCGGCCGACGCCGTCCCGCACGCCCATACCCAGGGTTGCGCGCACGGATTCGACTGCGATATGTCCGGCCGGATCGAATCCGTCAACGCCTATCTCGACTCCCGGCCGGGAGTCACCGGCTATGTGATCCGGGACCGGCAGACCGGCGCTGTCTACGCCAGCCCGCACGCCGAGGATATGGTGTGGAGCGCCTCCACCATCAAGCTCGCCATCGCCGAGGACCTGCTCAACCGGG
Organism: Nocardia sp. NPDC049935; assembly: GCF_055586645.1. Taxonomy (NCBI): domain Bacteria; kingdom Bacillati; phylum Actinomycetota; class Actinomycetes; order Mycobacteriales; family Nocardiaceae; genus Nocardia; species Nocardia sp. NPDC049935. The sequence goes on from NZ_JBVJHV010000001.1 coordinate 1,692,436, forward strand.
CCCGTGTCGGCGCGATCGCGCTGCCGCCGGAGGATCGCGGGCTCATCGAGCAGATGATGTCGACCTCCAACGATCAGGCCACCGATCTGCTCTGGAACAAGCATTCCGGATTCGACGGGCAGGCGTTCAACAACGCCTTCCGCGCCAACGGGATGACCAGCCTCGCCCCGCAGACCCCGCCGGGCGGGCGTCCGCAGTGGGGTTTCCAGAAGACGACCGCCGCGGATCTGGACCGGCTGATGTCGAATGTGCTCGACCGGATGCACCCGGACGACCGCAACTACCTGCTCGACCTGATGCGCCGCGTCGACTCCAACCAGCACTGGGGCGTCTGGGGAGCCGGCGCCGCGATGCGGCCGGGCCTGAAGAACGGCTGGTCCGAGGAGCAGGGCGGCTGGGTGGTCAACTCGGTCGGATTCGCCGGTCCGGGCGAACGCTATACGCTCGCCATCATGACGGCCATGAACGGCGAGGGCGGTTACCAGGAGGGTTCGGAAACCGATACCACCATCGCCGAGAACCTGCTGTCGGGCCGCTAGGACCCGTCTCCGTACGAAGGGCTCCCGTCCGCGACGGGAGCCCTTCGTCGTAAGCGGCCGGCTCAGCGCAGGCGGCGCAACCGCATCGGCGCATCGTCGCGCGGGAACGGAATCGTGGTGAAACCCCACGGCATCCGATAGTCCTGCGGGAAACTCCATTCGTAGTCGCGCACCATCGCCGAGATGATCGTCTTCACCTCGAAGGTGCCGAAGTGCATGCCGATGCATTTGTGCGAACCCGCCCCGAACGGCATCCAGGCCAGCCGGTGGGCCTTGTCCTCGCGGCGCTCCTCGGAGAAGCGCAGCGGATCGAAGACCTCCGGATCGGTCCAGAGCTCTTCGAGCAGGTGATTGACCTGGTAACCGAGGTCGACGGGTGTTCCGGCCGGAATATAGCGGCCGAGGATCTCGGTATCACGAACGGCGCGGCGCACCATGCCCGGGACCGGCGGCATCAGCCGCAGACTCTCCTTGACCACCAGATCCAGCGTGTGCAGGCTGTCGAGATCGGCGATGGCCGGGGCTTCGGCGGCCGAATCAAGTGCCAGTACCTCCTCGCGCACCCGCTGCTGCCACTCCGGATGTTTGCCCAGGTAGTAGGCCACCGCGGTGGCGGTGGTCGTGGTGGTGTCGTGCGCGGCCATGATCAGGAAGATCATATGGTTCACCACATCGGCGTCACTGAACACCGATCCGTCCTCGGCCCGCGCGTGGCAGAGTCCGGAGAAGAAATCGGGGGCGTCGCTGCGCCGCTTGTCCGGGAGCATCGCGGTGAAGTATTCCTCCAGCACCTTGCGGCCGCGCAGGCCCGCGCGCCATTTCCCGCCTGGAACGTTGTGCCGCACGATCGCCAGCCCGGCGTGGGTGCACGCGACGAAGGCGTCGGTGAGTTCGCGGCGTTCCGCGCCGACCTCGACCGCCATGAAGGTCTCGCCGGCGATATCGAGGGCCAGTTCCTTGATCGCCGGGAACAGCTGGACCGTCCGGGTGGCGTCACGCCCCTCGGGCACCCACCGGGAGATGGTCGAGCGCACCACGGGCGTCAGCTCGGCCAGATGCGCCTCCAGGCGGTCGCGGGTGAACGCCTGCTGCATGATGCGGCGGTGGAACATATGCTCGTCGAATTCGAGGAGCAGCAGCCCGCGCCGGAAGAACGGCCCGATGAAGTAGTCCCAGCCCTGCCCGAAATCGCGGCGGCGGCGGCCGACCACCTCGTCGAGGGCGTCCGGGCCCGCGGCGAACACCCGGTCCATACCCAGGGAACTGTTGATGCTGACCGGCCCGTAGCGGCGATACCGGTCGAGCATCTCGGCCGGACCCCACCGCATGTAGTGGAAGGTGCGGCCCATGTACGGGAGTCCGGCGTCCCCGCGCACCGCGACGGCCTCGCTCCCGTTCGGCGGAGTCGCCAGAATTCTGGGACGATCGGGGACCTTCAGCAACAGGCGATCCACGAGATGCCGGTGCGGTATCTCGATGAGCGCCGAGTTCTCGGTATCGGTGCGCGCACGCGATCGCCGCGCGGCGACACGGTCGACGGTGACCATGGCGAAACCTCCTGAGAGACAGCACCCATCGTATTGTCTTTGTTGCAACAGCTGCGCCGTTTCCACCGAATCGGTACTATCCCGCGCTCCCCCGATATCGGCACGCGATCGCTATGGTGGTGAGATGCCACACCGCGACCAGTGAACAACGGGCATCTAACTGTGTCCTCCACCGCTACTGCTACTACCGTGTGCGTTGTCAGGAAAAGATCACCCGGGCAGCACCGGCCCACCGCTGCGAGGAGCGACCATGAGCACGCAACCTGTTGGAAACGGCCGGCACCGCGTCGTCGTGATCGGGTCCGGATTCGGCGGCCTGTTCGGCACCAAACACCTCAAACGGGCCGATGTCGAGGTCACCCTCATCTCCAAGAGCACCACCCATCTGTTCCAGCCGCTGCTGTACCAGGTCGCGACCGGAATCCTGTCGGTGGGCGAGATCGCCCCCGCCACCCGCCTGGTGCTCCGGAAACAGAAGAACGCCCGGGTGCTACTCGGCGAGGTCACCGATATCGATCTGGAGAACCGCACCGTGACCTCGGTACTCCTGGGCGAATCGACCGTCACCCCCTACGACAGTCTCATCGTCGCGACCGGCGCCCAGCAGTCCTATTTCGGTAACGATCAGTTCGCCACCTTCGCGCCGGGTATGAAGACCATCGACGACGCCCTGGAGTTGCGCGGCCGGATTCTCGGCTCCTTCGAACAGGCCGAGGTCGCACGCACGCAGGAGGAGCGCGACCGGCTGCTCACCTTCGTGGTCGTCGGCGCCGGCCCCACCGGGGTCGAACTCGCCGGGCAGATCGCCGAACTCTCCGATCGCACGCTGGAGGGCACATTCGACCATATCGATCCCCGCGACGCGCGCGTGATCCTGGTAGAGGGCGCGGGCGCGGTACTCGGCCCGATGGGTCCCAAACTGGGCGGTAAGGCGCAGCGGCGACTGGAGCGGATGGGCGTGGAGATCCAGCTCAACGCCATGGTCACCGATGTGGACGCGCACGGTGTGACGGTCAAGGACCAGGACGGCACCACCCGGCGGATCGAATCCGCGTGCAAGGTCTGGTCGGCAGGGGTCCAGGCCAGCCCGCTGGGCAAGATGCTGGCCGACCGGTCGGCGGGCACCGAGGTGGACCGGGCCGGCCGCGTGGTGGTGGAACCGGATCTCACCATCCAGGGCCATCCGAACGTCTTCGTCGTCGGCGATCTCATGTCGGTGCCGGGCGTCCCCGGACAGGCCCAGGGTGCGATCCAGGGCGCCACCTACGCGGCGAAGCAGATCAAGGCCGAGACGGCGGGCAAACAGGCCGCCACCGACCGGCGGCCGTTCAAGTACTTCAACAAGGGCAGTATGGCGACGATCTCGCGATTCAGCGCGGTCTGCCAGGTGGGCAAGCTCGAGTTCGGCGGTTTCATCGCCTGGCTCGCCTGGCTGGCCCTGCACCTCTACTACCTGGTCGGGTACCGGAGCCGGATCATCACGATCATCCAGTGGTTCGTCACCTTCCTCGGCCGCAGCCGCGGGCAGATGGCGGCCACCGAGCAGTGGATCTTCGCGCGGCTGGCCCTCGAAGCGGTGTACAGCGACAGCGAGGAGAGCGAGGAGATTGTGCGCGGAGCCGCCGGCCGACGGCCCCAGGGCCCGGTGGGTGCGGGCTCCGACACGGCCACCGAAACCGACACGCCGGACAGCGAGAAACCCGCGGGCAATCGAAAAGTCGGCTGACCCCGCCGACATCCCGGACCCAACCCCTCCTCGGAGCTAACATCGGGCAAACCGATAATCTCCGGAGAGAGGCGACTATGGGTAAGCACAGCACTACCGGTGTGACCCGGCGCGCTGCCGGTTCGGTCCTCGCGGCGGGCGCCCTCCCGCTGATCGTCACCCTGATAGGGGCCGGCACCGCCGAGGCCGAGGCGTTTCCCGCGCCGCCGCCCATCCCGTCGCTACCGGCGAATGCGCCGTTCCCCGCGCCGAATCCGATTCCGGACCCGCTACGGCAGGCCACCATAGCGGCGCAGGACGCGGTCGCGTCCGCCACCGCCGCCGTGACGGCCGCCGCCGCGCCGTTCCTCCAGCCCGCCGTCGCACCGCTTCCGCTTCCGGCGGTCGCGGCCGACCAGCACCTACCGGGCACCCGGCCGGTTCCGGAGAATTCCTATCTCGCACCCCAGGGCGAACTGCACCCGCCCGTTCCGGTGGCACCGGCCGCGCCCATCGAAGCGCCGCCCGGCACGTTGCGGATCGGCACCCTGATGATGACCTCGCCGGTCGACGTCCGCGAGGTCAATGCCGGCGCGGCCCAGGCCGAGGCCCAGCTCTCGACCTTCCTCGATTCGGTGGGAATCGACCGCAGCCGGGCGGACCGGATGGCCGCGCAAACCCTCGGGACCGCCGCCGTCGGCGCGGCCATCGGTACCGCGGCCGCCGCTCCGGTCGCCATCCCGTTCGCGATGCTCGGCGCGGCGGCGGGATTCGTCGCCGGGATCCCGTTCCTGCCGACCGGTCTGGTGATCGGGCCGGTTCTCGGCGCGGCGATCGGGTACGGCATCGTCACGATCCCGGCCATGATCGCGGGCGCCGCGCTCGGTGGCGCGATCGGGGCGACGGAGGGCTTCACCGCGCCGCCCTTCGGTATCCCGCCCGCCTCGGCCCCCTGATCCGGCGGTCCCCGGCCGGGCCGGCAATCCGCGGGCACACTCCCCGCGCCACCACTCGCGCCCGGCTCCGGCCACGCCCGCAAAGGCGTCTGGACAGGCAGATCCCATCCGCGGCCCGCTCCGGTCCGAATGTCGTGCATACCGACAATTTCCCGGAGAAAGGCGACCATGGGTAAGCACAGAGCTACCGGTCCGTCTCGGCGGGCTGCCGGCTCGGTAGTCGCGGCGGGCGCGATCCCGCTCATCGCGACACTGATCGGCGCCGGTACGGCCAATGCCGAAGCACTCCCCGCTCCACCCGCGTCATCCCCGATCCCCGCCCTGCCGGCGGATCTGATCCTCACGGCACCGGCCACCACCGATCCCATCCGCGATCTCACCACCGGTGTACACGAGGCGACGCAGGTCGCCGTCCGGTCGGCAGCCGATACCTTCGGGATCGCCGCCGCACCTTTCCTGCCTCCGGCGCCCGCGCCGGCCGCGGTCGCCGACCCGCTCCCGGCGCCCGCACCCGCGACCCGCCCGATGCCCGAATACGCCTATCTCGCCCCGCAGGGTGACCTGCACGCGCCACTGCCGGTGGCACCGGTCGCACCGATCGAGGCGCCGCCGGGCAAACTGCGCATCGGCAACATCATCATGGACGCGCCGTTCGACGTCCGGGAGATCAATACCGGTGCGGCGCAGACCGAGGCCCAGCTGGCGACGTTCCTCGATTCGGTGGGCGTCGAACGCAGCCGGTCGGACCGGATCGCCGCCCAGACCATGGGTTCGGCCGCGATCGGCGCCTCGGTCGGCAATACGCTGGCCTCCCCGATCGCGGCGACCTCCGCCATGGTCGGCGCCGTCGCCGGATTCATCTCGGGGATCCCCTTCCTCCCCATCGGGCTGGTGATCGGCCCGGTGCTCGGCGCCGCCATCGGCTACGCGGTGATCGCGGGCCCCGCGATGGCGGCCGGCGCCGCGGTCGGCGGCGCGATCGGCGCGGCCGACGGTTTCGCGGCGGCGCCCTACGGAACCCCGCCGCAGTGATAACCCGGCGGCTCAGCGAGCCGCCGGGCGCCCTACCGGCCGGTCGTCCGCGCGGACGACCGGCCGTTCTTTCCCACGACGACCGCGACCCCCGCCATCAGCAGCAGAACCGCCGCACCGGCCGCGAGGGCGGTATGCGCGCCGGTGACGAACGCGTCCCGTGCCGCGTCCAGGAGCGCGGAATCGGTTCCGTACCGCTGGATCGTCTCGCCCAGCGTGGGCGCGAACTCGCCCGACGACCGGAAGACCAGCGCGGCCAGCGACCCCAGCAACGCCAGACCCAGTGCGTTGCCGAGCTCGAAACTCGTCTCGGAGATACCGACCGCGGAGCCCGCCCGTTCGGCCGGCACCGCGGCCACCGCGACTTCCGAGACCAGCGTGAACACGATCCCGTAGCCGACTCCGGCCAGCGCCGACCCCGCGACATACCAGCCGGCGCCGCCGTCGGCGCCGATACCGAGCACCAGCAGATTGCCGATCGCGGCCACCAGCAGTGCGAGGGCGAACGCCCAGCGCACCCCGAGCCGGCGGCCCACCGCCGCACCGCCCACCGAGAACACGAACACGGTGACGGCCATCGGGATCCCCAGCAGCGCCGCCCGCAGCGGATCACGCCCGGTGACCGATTGCAGCCAGATACTGCTCAGATAGCTCAGCCCGGCCAGCGACATCATGCTCGCCGTACTCGATCCGATGGCCAGCGAGAATCGGGCCCGGCCGAACAACGACAGGTCGAGCAGCGGTTCGGCGAGCCGCCGCTGGCGCCGCACGAAGATCGTGAGCACGCCCACCCCGACCAGAGCACTCAGCAGCGCTTCCACGTCGAGCCCGTACTCGGCGATATGTTTCACCGCGTAGACCGCGGGCAGGATGCCGCCGATGGACAGCGCGACACTCGGCAGATCCAGCGGGCCCAGCGCCGAGGCCCGGTGTTCGGGTAGCAGGATCGGCGCGAACACCAGCAGCACCAGCAGCACCGGCACATTGATCAAGAACACCGAACCCCACGAGAAGTGGTGCAGCAGGATGCCGCCGATGATCGGCCCCACGGCCGAACCACCGGCGAAGAACGCCGTCCAGATGCCGATCGCGGTGGACCGCTGCCGCTGATCGGGGAAGAGATTCGAGATCAGGGCCAGACTCGACGGCAACAGGGTGGCGCCACCGATGCCCATCAGCGCCCGCGCGGCGATGAGCACTCCGGCGCTCGGCGCGAAGGCCGCGAGCACGGAGGCGATACCGAAGACGGTGGCCCCGGCCAGCAGCACGTTGCGGCGGCCGACGCGGTCACCCAGATTGCCCATGGTGATCAGCAGACCGGCGATGAGGAATCCGTAGATGTCCAGAATCCACAACTGCTGCGCGGCGGTCGGATCGAGGTCGGCGGTCAGGGTCGGCAGTGCCAGGAACAGCACCGACATATCCATCGACACCAGCAGCACCGGTAACAGCAGCACGGCCAGACCGAACCAGCCGCGCCGGCCGCTGTCCGCGGCCGGCGCGGCCCGTGCCGCCTCCAGATTCGTCATCCAGGATCCCTTCCCGGTCGGTGGTTCACCTAGTCGTAACACGCCCGGGGTTCGCCGCTGTTCCGGGCGGGCGCCGCGAATATCGCCGATCACACCCCGGTCCGACCGGTTCGGGCCCGTTCGTGCTTCGATCCACCGGTGAGCCCCGATATCGTGGTCTGCGGCCTGGGCCCGGCCGGGCGCGCGCTCGCCCACCGCTGCCTGGCCCGCGGCATGACGGTCACCGTGGTGGATCCGCACCCGGGGCGGCGCTGGCACGCCACCTACGCCGCCTGGGCCGACGAACTCCCCGGCTGGCTCGATCCCGCCACCGTCGCGGCCACCGTCGCCGAACCGCGTGCCCACGGACAGCGCGAACACCGGATATCCCGCCCGTACGCCGTCCTCGATACGGCCCGGCTGCAGACCGGCCTCGACCTCACCGGCGCGACAGTGGTGGCCGCCCACGCGGTCGCCCTCGACCGGCACCGGGTGCGATTGGATACCGGCGAGTGGCTGCGGGCCGGCCGGGTGGTGGACGCCCGGGGCTTGCCCCGGCGGCGCGGTGCCGCCGAGCAGACCGCATACGGTCTGGTCCTGCCCCGGACCGAACGCGCCGATTCCGCGCTGTTCATGGATTGGCGCGCCGATAACGGGGCCGACCCGCACGCACCGCGCTCGTTCCTGTACCACGTCCCGCTGGGCGCGGATACCGTGCTGGCCGAGGAAACCTGCCTGGCCGGCGCGCCCGCGATCGACCCGGGCGAACTGGCCCGGCGGCTGCGTCACCGCCTGCGGGCCCGCGGTATCGAGGTGCGCGGTGACGAACCGGTGGAGCGGGTGCGGTTCCGCGTATCCGGCGGCGCGCCCGGGCCCGGCGCCTTCGGGGCCGCGGGCGGATATCTGCATCCGGCCACCGGGTACAGCGTGGCGGCCGTGCTGTCGGCCGCCGATACCGTCGCCGCGGGCGGATCGGGCTGGACCGCCTCGGCCCGGGCCGTGAACCGGCTGCGGCGGGCGGGGCTGCGGGCACTGCTGGCCCTTCCGCCCGCGGAACTGCCGGGTTTCTTCGACGCATTCTTCGATCTCGATATCGAACTGCAACGCGCCTATCTCTCCGACCGCGGCGACCTCGCCGGAATGCTCGGTGCGATGTCGCGGATCTTCGCCGCGCTACCCGGTTCCACCCGGGCCCGGCTCGCCGCGGCGACACTCCATTTCCCGGCGGCCTCGCACACGGGGTCGGCTTCGGTCATCATGGAGTGATGCGGTCAATCTGGAAAGGCTCGATCGCGTTCGGGCTGGTGAATGTCCCTGTGAAGGTGTACACCGCCACCGAGGACCACGATATAAAATTCCATCAGGTCCACGCCAAGGACGGCGGCCGGATCAAATACGACCGCGTCTGCACGGTATGCGGGCAATCCGTGAAGTTCGCCGATATCGATAAACAATACGAATCTCCGGACGGCGATAAAGTCGTACTGACCGACGACGATTTCGCCACATTACCGGTGGCCGAGAAACACGAGATTCCGGTCCTGCAATTCGTGCCGTCGGACCAGATCGACCCGATCCTCTACGACAAGACCTACTACCTCGAACCGGATTCGACCACTCCCAAGGCCTACGTCCTGCTGGCCGCCACCCTCGACCGGATCGACCGCACCGCACTCGTGCACTTCACCCTGCGGCAGAAGACCCGGCTCGCCGCCATGCGGGTGCGCGACGGCATGCTGGTGCTGCAGACGCTGCTGTGGCCCGACGAGGTGCGGGCGGTGTCGTTCGAATCCCTGGAGGAGGCGACGGCGCCGCGGCCGCAGGAGATCACAATGGCCGAGACGCTGGTCGAATCGATGTCGGAGGATTTCGACCCGGATCAGTACACCGACGAATACCAGCGTGAACTGCAGAATCTTCTGGAGGACGCCATCGCCCGCGGGGACGGCAAGGCGCCCGAACGTCCCGAAGCGGCGGCGGAGGAATCCGATGCCGAGGTCGTCGATCTCGTGGCCGCGCTCCAGCGCAGCCTGGAGGCCAGTGGCGCCCGGGGCGGCGATTCGGACTCCGGGAAGAAGAAGCCGGCCGAGACCACCGCCCGCAGATCCACGCGGGCCAAGGCGCCGGCCAAGAAGGCCGCCCCCGCGAAAGCCGACCGGAAACGGACCCGCAAGGGCGCGTGAGCCCGGGTCACACCGCCTGGATGTACCACTCGAGCGCACCCTCGGGGTCGCGCTCGGTGTGGTGGTAGTGGAAGCCGAGGTGCCGGGCCAGCGCGACCGCGCGCGCGTTCCCGGTCGCGATCCGCAGTACCGCCTCGTCGGCCAGATCGTGCCGGGCCAGATACCGGCACGCCAGCACCAGCGTCCGGCCGGCCACGCCCCGCTCCCGCCAATTCGCGTAGATCCCGTAGCCGATATCGGCCTGCCGCTTCGCCAGGTATTCCTGTTCCAGCGCCAGATCGAGCGTGCCGGCCAGCGCGCTGGTCGCGACCTCCACCACGCCGAATGTCCTACGCGGGCCGGCCGCCGCCCATTCCGCCGCGCAGCGTTCGAATTCGGCCACGACATTCGGGGTCCCGGGGCCCGCCGAGGGGCGCACCGATTCTCCGTCCTGGGCGGCCAGATGCGCCGCGGCGTCGGCGACCTCGATCGGCCGTAACCCGATCACCCCATCCGATATCAGCACGCGATCATGATCTGCATATTTCCCGGCGTTCGACAAGCCCCGCCCCGGCGCGCCGTCCATCGAATTCGCTGGTAGACCATGCTGTGAACCCTCGGGATTCGGCGCCCCGATCACGCGGACACGCCCCGCCCAATACGGCCGGCGCCGACCGCCGGGTGAATACTCGGGCCTATGACCGATAACGCAGACGACCCGCATCGGCTGGTATCCGCTGCCGTGGTGGTGGGCGCGGACGGCACCGCTGCCGCCCATTCGGCCATCCGCTGGGCCGCGACCGTGGCCGCTCGCAGGAGCCGGCGCCTGGTGATCGCCTACGCGATGAATTCGACGCCGGCCAAGACCTGGCTCATGGCCTACAAACCGATGGTCGACGAAGCGGTCCAGATGTTGCGGACCCACGGCGAGCAGGCCCTGACCACCGGAGCCCAGGTGGCGCGGGAGGCGGCGCCGGACGTCACGGTCGATACGTACCTCTCCGAGCAGAACGCGGCGAAAACGCTCATCGAACTGTCCAAATCGGCGCATATGGTGGTGCTCGGTTCCCGGCGCGGGGGCGCCGTCTCGCACCTCGGATCCACGATTCTGGCGGTGGCCTCGCACGGCCGCGGCACCATCGTGGCGGTGCGCGAGGGCGGCGAGGACCGGACCGAGGGTCCGGTGGTCGTGGGTGTCGACGGGAGCCCGGTCGGCGATACCGCGGTGGCCGCGGCCTTCACCGAAGCCGCCGAACGTGAGACCGAACTGGTGGCGGTCCACACCTGGAGCGATCTCACCTTCACCGAATTCGCCAGCACCGGCTATATCGAGATCCCGGCCGAGGATCTGCAGACCGCGGAGCAGGCGGTCCTGGCCGAGCGGATGGCCGGCTGGCAGCAGCGGTTTCCCGAGGTCACCGTGCGGCGGGAGGTCTATCCGTCGACTCCGGCCCAGCATCTGCGGGAGTGGTCCGAACGGGCCCAGCTCGTCGTCGTCGGCAGCCGCGGACGCGGCGGGTTCCGCGGTCTGCTGCTCGGGTCGACCAGCCAATCACTGATCCAGCACGCCGCCTGCCCGGTCATGATCACCCGGCCGGGCTGACCGCGCGCGGGCGGTCCGCTCAGCCGTTGAGCGAGGCCAGCAGCTTCCGGGTCCGCCGGGCGTCGTCGCCGCCGGCGAATACCGAACCCACGAATTCGGTGGCCCCGGCGTCGAACACATCCCGGATCCGGGCCGCGACCTGCTCCTCCGAACCGATGATCGCCAGGTCCGCGGGGCCGGCGGCGCCTTCCCGATCCATCATCGCCCGGTAGGACGGCAGGGTTCCGTACATGGCGAAGGTCCGGGCGGCCGATTCGCGCGCGCCCTCGATATCGTCGGTCACCAGCACCGGCAGCGAGCAGACGATCCGCGCGGCGGGCCGTCCGGCTTCCGCCACGGCCGCGCCGAGCGTAGGGGCGATATGGTCGCGGATGGTGGCCGGGCCGGTCATCCACAACACCGTGCCGTCGGTCCGCCGCCCGGCCAGGCGCAGCATCTGGGTACCCATGGCGGCCAGCAGGACCGGTATCCGCCCTTCGTCGGGTATTCCCAGCTCGAGATTGCCGGTGAGGGTCTCCCCGGTGAACGCGGCCGGTTCGTGGTCCAGCAGCGGTTCCAGGACCGACAGGTACTCCCGCATATGGCGGGCGGGCCGTTCGAAGTCGTATCCGAACATGTTCTCGATGACCACCCGGTGCGACAGCCCGATCCCCAGGGTCAGCCGGTCCGGGCCCACGGCGAGCGCGGTGGTGCGGGCCTGCTGGGCCAGGGCGCCGGGATGACGGGGATAGGTGGGCACCACCGCGGTGCCCAGTTCGATCTCCGGGACCCGGCTGCCCGCGACGGCGAGTGCGGTGAGGGCGTCGAAGCCGAAGATATGGGAGAGCCAGGCGGAGCGGAAGCCCTCGTCGGCGCTGCGGCGCAGATCGTCGGCGAGCCGCTGCAGGGCGTCGGCCCCGGTACGTTCGCCGAGCAGAATTCCGATTCGCACTGCGGGCCTCCTGATCGTCGGATGATGGGTCCGGACCTCGTGGTTCCGGGTGCCGAGCCTACTCGTGCGGCCCCGGCGCCCGTGCGGCACGCCGACACCCCCGCCGACGCGCCCGCGACGTCCTCGACCGGCGCCCCGCGGCGGTGCATGCTGTGGGGATGGACGAGTTCGCGAACTGGAGGTCGAACGGGCAGCGCTTCACCCATCGCGGGCACCAGATCTTCTGGCAGACGGGCGGAACCGGTTCCGGCGGCGCGCTGCTGTGCCTGCACGGGTTCCCGACCGCGTCCTGGGATTGGCATCTGGTCTGGCCCGATCTGTGCGAACGTTTCGCCCCGGTGCTGGCGCCGGACCTGATCGGCTTCGGCTGGTCGGCCAAACCGCAGCAGTACGACTATTCGATCGCCGACCAGGCCGATCTGTCCGAACAACTGCTGCGGGAGCAGGGTGTCGGGCGATTCCACATCCTGGCCCACGACTACGGCGATACCGTCGCCCAGGAACTACTGGCCCGCGATGCCGAACGCCGGGCGGCCGGGGACACCTCGCTGGTCGTCGAATCGGTCTGCCTGCTCAACGGCGGCCTGTTCCCCGAGGCCCACCGGCCCCGGCCCATCCAGCGCCTGCTCGCGAGCCCCCTCGGACCACTCGTCGGCCGGTTCGGCAACGAGAAGACCTTCGCGCACAGCCTGGCGGCGGTTTTCGGGCCCGACAGCCGGCCCGACGACCAGCAGATGCACCGCTTCTGGCTGCTCTGGTGCAGCAAACACGGAAAACGCAACGGCCACAAGGTGATGCACTATCTCGCCGAACGCCGCGCCCGGCGGGAACGGTGGGTCGGCGCGCTGGCCCGGCCGCAGGTCCCGGTCCGGTTCGTCGACGGCGTCCTCGATCCGGTGTCCGGTGCGCGCATGGTGCGCCGCTACCGGCAACTGGTGGCCGAACCCGATGTGGTCGAACTGGACGCGGTCGGGCACTATCCGCAGCTCGAGGCCCCCGCCGAGACCATGCGCGCGTTCCAGGAGTTCCACGGCACCCGGGTGGGCTGACCGAGTGCCGTTCCGGCACACCACCGCAACACGTGACCGGTCCGGGCGCCGCGTGCGTGCGGCAGGCCACCGGCGCTGCTAGCGTCGCGGGCAGGTTCCATCCGATCGCCGGGGGTGCGGGGGCGCGTTCGCGGCGGCGATCCCGCAGTGAGGTGACACCGGAAGTGGTCGATATACAACACGGGCCCGGGGCGGCCCGGCATACCCAGGGCGTACCGGAATGGGTGACCACCCGCGACGGCCGGCGCCTGCACACCATGGTCCTGCCGGGCCCGGACGAGGGCGGCGGCGCGACAGTGGTGTTCGAGGCGGGCGCGGCGGCGACGCGTTCCTCGTGGGGGCTGGTGCAGCCCGCGGTCGGGCGCTTCACCCGCGCGGTGGTCTACGACAGGTCGGGGCTGGGTCTCAGCCCCGCCGACCCCGGCGGCCGCGACCTCGACCGGATGGCCGCCGATCTGGTCGATGTTCTCGATCATTTCGGCGAGGGCCCGTTCGTCCTGGTCGGGCACAGCGCCGGTGGACCGATCGTCCGAGCGGCGGCGGCCCGGCGGCCCGCCGCCGTGACCGGGCTGGTCCTCGTCGATCCCACCGACGAGGCAGCGCAGATGCTGTTCGGCCGGGCGTTCCGGCGCGCCGAACGGGTGATGCTCACCGTCAACGGCGTCCTCGCGCGGGCGGGCGTGCTCGGAGCGTTCTTCCGCGGGATGCGGAAAGCCGTGCCGGAGGATGTCCGAGCCGATCTGGAACGCGAGGCGTTCGAGCCCGGGATCATCCGCACCCAGGCGGCGCAGTGCCGGACCTACCTCGACGATCTCGAGCGCTGGCGCGATACCCCGCCCGACCTGGGCGATATTCCGGTCACTGTGGTGTCGGGCGGCCGCGCGGGCGACGGGATGAACACCCGGATCCGCGCGGTCGCGAACGCCTCCCATGCCCACCGGGCCGCACAGTCCCCGGCCGGGCGGCATATCGTCGCGCACGAATCCGGGCACTACGCCCCGATCACCGAACCGCGACTGCTGGCGGCCGAGATCCGGCGGCTGGCGATTCCGTGACCGGATGCGCGGTGGACCGGCCGTGGACGATCCGGGCCAGCGCGGCGTCGGAGGCGGCCAGCGCGGCACGGTCGTAGGTCGAGGTCGTGGCGAGCAGTTCGGTGGCCCCGGTGCGCTCGGCGAGCTGTTCGAGCCGGCGGCGCACCGTCGCCGGCGATCCCGCCGTCGCGGCATCCAGGTTCGCCTCCACCCGGCGCCGGGTCTGATCGCTCCACCGCCGGGATCCGATCGACGGCGCCGGTTCCAGTGGCGGGAATTCGCCCGTCCTGCGCGATTCGGCCATCGCCCATGCCTCGGGTAACGCCAGGTCCCGGGCCTGTTCGTCGGATTCCGCGACGAAGACGTCCAGGGCGACCATGATCTCGGGTCGCGGCGTGCGCGGGCCCGGTACGAACTCGCGCCGGTAGCGCGCCAGCGCGGCATCCAGTTCGGCACTGTGCAGAATCGGGCCGCCCAGTACCGCGGGTAATCCGAGCCGGGCGGCGATCTCCAGCCCCCGGGCGGTGGCCAGGACGAAGACCGGCGGGGGGCTGGAGATCGCCGGATGGGCGGTCACCGCCGCGGTCCCGTCCAGATAGCCGAGCAGTTCCGCGATATCGGCCTCGAACCGGTCGGGCTCCCCCGCGCCCTGTCGCATGGCCCGGCGCACCGGAGCGGTGAAGGCCGGGGAACGACCAAGCCCGAGATCGACACGACCCGGGTACAGCGCCTCGAGCACGAGGAATTGCTCGGCGACCACCAGCGGCTGGTGATACGGCAGCATCACCCCGCCGGAACCGATACGGATCGAGGAGGTGCGCGCGCCGAGCGCGGCCATCAGCACCGGCGGCGAGCCGGAGGCGATACCCGGTACGGCGTGATGTTCGGCCACCCAGAACCGGCGGTATCCGGATGCCTCCGCGGCGACCGCCCGCGCGACGGTATGTGTGAGGGCGGCGGTTTCCGGCTCACCGGTCCGGGTCCGCGACCGATCCAGTAGCGACAACTCCATCTCCGGGCCAACACCGGGCCCGCCGACCGTCTTCCCGCACCGGCCCCGAGACCCGCGTTCACCGGCCCGGTCTGTCGTCACCGGCCGTATCGCCGCACCGAACTCGTACTGGCCCACCGCATTAGCACACCCACCGTAATCGGGTTACCGGGTGCCTCCGATTCGGACCGGCCGCGGCGATTCGCCTACGATTGTCGAGATCATCTGCCCACCCCCGGAGGATTGTATGGCGCGCAAGGTCATCGTTGAGCTGGTCGACGACTTCGACGGCAGTTCCCAGGCCGAGGAAACGGTCACACTGGCTCTCGACGGTGTCGCCTACGAGATCGATCTCTCGGCCGCGAATGCCGAGAAGCTGCGCGGCATCCTCGGCGCGTGGGCGACCCATGCCCGCAAGGTCGGCGGCCGGGCCCCGAAGGGTAAGCGGCATCTCCCGGCGGCCGGCGGGAATCAGCAGACCCAGGCCATCCGCGAATGGGCCCGTAAGAACGGGATCGATGTGTCGAGCCGCGGGCGGATCTCCGCCGAGGTCGTCGATGCGTACAAGAAGGCTCATCAGTAGCCGGTGGCGATCGGGCGGCCGATGGGTCGCCGCCACGTGGTCGCGCCCGCCCGCCGGCGCCGGACCGGGACGGTCCGGTCATACCGGCGACCGGTTCGCCGCGAGTAAGATCACAAACAGGTAACGACGCGTTCATCCGGAACGACACCCGGACCGTATGCCGAGGCCGTGGCAGGGCCACGCGATCGTCGGCATCGGCCGGAACCGCGAGGCCGGGCATTCGCCCACCTCGTCCGGCCCTGTGCTCAACCGGATGAAAGGCCCTGCTCTGCCATGCCCACCCCGTCGTTCCGGCCCGCCGTGGGCCGCCGCTTCTGGCCGGCCACGGCCGCCCTCGCCGCAATGATCCTGACCCTGTCGCTGTTCAGCGGTGGCACACCGGCCGCCCGGGCCGCGTTCGATCCGTCCGGAACGGATTTCTGGGTCGATTCGAGCATGGGCCCGGTCAAATCGCGGATCTTCCGCGCCGCGGACGGCAACACCTCCCGCGTCGTCTACGCCCTGGACGGTATGCGGGCCCGCGAGGATCTCAGCGGCTGGGAAATCGATACCGATATCGCCCGGGAATTCACCAAGTGGAATATCAACGTGGTGATGCCCGTGGGCGGGCGGTCGAGTTTCTACACCGACTGGAACGCACCCAGTAATTTCCTGGGCGTACCGCCCGGATCGGGCTCGGGCAACGGCTCCTCGTCGGGATCGGCGTCGGGATCGGGCGGTCTGCAGGTGCTGTCGGACGGGCCGGGAAAGTCGACCCGCTACACCTGGGAGACATTCCTCACCCGGGAACTGCCCACCGCGTTACGGGACCGCCTGGGCTTCGCCGCTCAGCGCAACGGCGTGTTCGGCCTGTCCATGGGCGGTAGCGCCGCGCTCACCCTGGCCGCGCAGTATCCCGCCCAGTTCAGCTTCGCCGGCTCCTACTCCGGGTATCTGAACATCTCGGCGCCGGGTATGCGCGAGGCGATCCGGGTCGCGATGATCGACGCCGGCGGGTACAACGTGGACGCCATGGCCGCCCCGTGGGATCCCAAATGGCTGCGGATCGACCCCTTCGTCGCGGCACCGAGGCTGGTCGCGAACAACACCCGGCTCTGGGTCTCGGCGGCGAGCGGGATCCCGGCCGCGACCGACGCTCCGAGTATCAACACCGTCAACGGTATGGCACTCGAGGCGCTCGCCCTGGTGAACACCCGGGCCTTCCAGGTCCGGATGGCGACGCTGGGCGCGGGCAATGTGCATTACGACTTCCCCGCGTACGGTATCCATGCCTGGAACAACTGGGCCGACCAGGCGTTGCGGATGCTGCCCGATCTGTCCGCGAATATCGGATGAACCCCCGGTAGGCAAACGGCCCGAGCCCGCGCGCATCCACTGCCGCGGCGACGTTCGAGAGGTAGAGTGCGCCATCGTGCCACCCGATGATGTAATTGTTTCTCCCCCTGCGGAATTCACCCCGGTCGAATCCGCTCCCGTTATGCCGGTAGGCGACAGCTATCACGCTCGGGACCACTATGTCGTCGGGCGGGAGAAAATCCGCGAATTCGCCCGCGCGGTACAGGATCATCACCCGGTGCACTGGTCCGAGGACGCCGGTATCGAATTCGGTTACGGCGGACTCATCGCCCCGCCGACATTCTTCTCGGTCCCCGGATTCCTGGCCCAGACGCAGATGTTCGAATCGGTGATGGCCGGCTACGACCTCAGCCAGATCATGCAGACCGACCAGGTCGTGCGATATCACAGACCGATCCGGGCCGGCGACCATCTGCATTTCGAGATCCGCCTCGACTCGTTCCGGCAGGCCTTCGGCGGCGATCTGATCGGATTCGAGAGCCTGGTCACCGACGCCCGCGGCGAGCCCGTGCTGTCCTCACAGATCAGCATTGTCGGCCGCACGGGCATCGAGTCCGGCCTCGCCGATATCGGCGAGCGGGTCCTCATGCACGGTTTCCGGCCGGGCAGCGCGATACCGGCGCCGGCGCGGGCCACGAACCCGGTTCGGGCCGGCCGCGGTGGCGGATCACCGGCCCCGGCCCCGGCCGGCCCCTTCGCCACACCGTTCGAGTCCGTCGCCGTGGGCGACGAACTGCCCCCGCGAACCGTCCGGCTGAACCAGGGCGATCTGGTGAACTACGCCGGGGTGTCCGGGGATCCCAACCCGATCCACTGGAGCCAGGAGGTCGCCGGCCTCGTCGAACTCGACGCACCAGTCGCGCACGGCATGCTGACGATCGGCCTCGGCGCCGGGTTCGTGACCTCGTGGCTGGGCGATCCGGGTGCGATGCGCGAATACGCGGTCCGGCTCACCAGCCCGGTATTCGTCACCCGGGAGGGCGCCGAGGTGGAGTTCACCGGCAAGGTCAAGAGTACGGATCCGGACCTGCGTACCGCGACGATCGCGATTACCGCGAAACACCGGGGGCGCCGGATCTTCGGCCGGGCCACCGCCACGGTCCAGCTTCGCTGACCGACGCGGGATACCGGGGGGCAGCACTCATGCCGACTTGACCTGAACAAAGATTCAGGTTCGAGACTTACCGCATGAGCGAAACCCCGCATACCGCCCGGCCCACCGTCGAGGACACCACCACCGATCACACCCCCGATATCACCGAGATCGAACGCCTCGTCGCCGACGTCGAGGCCGGATACAACACCAACGACGCCGCCCTCATGGTCGGCGGATTCACCGAGAACGCCGCCGCCGGCAATGCGGTCGGCGCGGTGATCCGCGGCTATCCCGCGCTCCTGGATTCCGGGCAGCGCGGCCTGGCCGGGTTCCTCCGCGACGCCTATGTCCGATACGACGTGGGCGATATCGTCTTCCTCCGCCCCGATATCGCCATCGCCCACAAGTCCGCACGGGCGACCACCGCCGACGGCACACTCCTCGACCTCGAACCGGCGATGGTCGCGCTGTACGTGCTGGTCCGCGAGGAGGGCCGCTGGTGGGTGGCGGCCCGGCAGAACACCCCGGTCCCGGCACGGTCCTGATCGCCCCGGTATGCCGGCCCCGGTTCGGGGTTCGGCGGCCCGGGGCGCTGGGCCGGTGGGTAATACCGGAGTATTATCGTGGGCACCCGTGGCACATGGGCAGTACGAATGGTGGATTGGAGCGTACGAGCTTCTCGACCGCAGTGGAGTCGAGCCCTGGGAAGTGATGGAGGTGCTGTACTCCCCGCAGCGATGGCCCCGCACGGCGACCAGCCGCGAGGGACTACCGATTCCGACCGTCTGGGGGCGCACCGGCGACGGCCGCGCGCTCGTGGTGGTCCTGCGGTGGTTGCGCGCCGATTCCCGCTGGCAGATTCTGTTCGCCCTGCCGATGCGACCACGTCAACTCGCCGAGTACACCGCATGGGAGGCGAACCGCGATGATCGATAACGACCCCGTCCCCGGTTTTCCGCGCACACCGGAGGCCGCCGGGGATTTCCTGGATTCGCTCGGCTACGACGATGCCGCGCCGGCGCCGTCCCTGCCGCCGGCCTCCGATCGGATCGAGCAGGGCATGGTGCCCACCTCGTTCAAATGGTCACCCGAGATGCGCGACCGCGTCCGGCGCAAGGCCGCCGAACACGGAATGACCGCCTCCATGCTGATCCGCCAGTATGTGGAGATGGGCCTGATGAGCGAACAGCCGCAGCGGATGATCCCGCTCGCGGACGCGGTCCGCGCGCTCACCAGCCTCCCGAACTCCGCCTGAGGGCATCGCGCCCGTCCGGCGGAGTTCCCGCCGGACGCGCTCCGGTACCCGCACCGGAGCCGCGGCGCGGTACGCGGTGCTCAGCCCCGGACCGCACCGGGCTCGGGAGCGGCCAGTTCCGGAGCCGGGGCCAGCGCCCGCGGCGGCGCGCTCAGCGCGTGTGCCGCGCCGAGCCCGGCGCCGATACCCGCGCCGATGCTCGCCAGCGGTACCGACATCAGCGCCGCGCCGTAGGCCGCGCCCACCGGGACCGCCGCGAGCCCGATCGGCGCGAACGGAGCGCCGACGGCGAACCCGATCGCACCGCCGACACCGGCCCCGATCGCCGCGAACGGAGCCGAGGCCACCGCACCCGCGGCGGCGCCCAGCGCGGCGGCGCCCAGCGTCTGCCCCGCGACCCGATCCGAGCGGGTGCGTTCCATCCCGACCGAATCGAGGAAGGTGGCGAAATTCGCCTCCGTGATCGCGGCACCGTCGTTGATCTGCACAGCGTGCTCACGGGGCAGCCACTCCGGCGACTGCACCTGCACGTCCCCGAACCGCAGGGCTCCCGGCGGCGGCGCGATCGGCGGCACCGGATCGACCGGGCCCGGCGCGTGCAGCGCTTCCAGTGGTGACAGATACTCCCCCGCCGGTACCGGGCGCGCCCACTGCAGCGAGCTCAGGGTGTCATCGGGGATATGGCGCCCGAGATAGGGCCGCACATTGGGAGCCTCGGCGTAGGGCCACTGCTCCGTATCCGCCGCCTCCTCGCCGGCCGCGGCGGGAACGCTCTCGGCGACCGGCGTGGAGAACACCGCGGGGTCGGCGTAGTCGGTGGTGCCCACCGGACTCCCGGCGCCGGTTTCGGCGTTCGCCGTACCGTTGCCGACCAGTGCGAGAACCACCGGGACCGCCCCCGCCACGACCATGGACCCCATCTTCCGCCGACGCGGACTGACTGCTCTGTGCTTGCCGGTGCCCATCTATCGCCTTTCATCCTGAAAGAGATGTTGTCGTTTCACATTCGGATCCACGCCCCGGCCCGGATGGGTCGGGGACGCCGCGTGGAACCCGGAAAACGCCTACCACCACTACTTTCAGGAATGTTCAGGCCACTGGATGCCGGTGCGTCAGGGTGCCGGACAGGACGGCCGGCACGGGGCCGGAGTGGGAGTGCCCGCGGGGATCGGCTCGGAGCCGAAATCGGCGGTGCTCACCAGGATCATCACCAACAGCGCCACACCGACCACGAAGCCGAAGATCAGAACGGTGGGCCACAACCAGCTGCCGCGCATGGGATTCTCCTCGGTGATCGGCACCACCGGGGCCGCCGAGCCCTCGGGGTTCACCAGATCGTCGGCGTCGATCGGGTTCATCGGGTTGAGCGGACTCGACGGGTCGAGCGGGTCCGCCGGGTTGACCGGGGTCACCGGGTTGTAGTCGGTGCCGTCGTTATCGGCCATCAAGCCACCTCCAGTGGGTATCGCGGACCGTATACCCGAATCCGGGCGCGGGTCACCGGATCCGGGCGGGTTCCGGTCAGCCCGCGGTCGCGCCGGAGGCGCCGGTATCGCGCTGATCACCCAGGCGCATGGCGTCGACCCGGTCGAGGAAATCGCGATGCGCGCGCAATGTCGAGTCGAGCAGTTCACGCCAGGTGCGCCGATCGATGCGGTGATCACTGCCGAGCGAGGACAGCGAGGCCGGCCGGAGCCGGTCGATATGGTCGACGATGAAGGTCAGCCGGCGCCGTGGGAACTGCCGGCCGATCCGCGGATTCTCGTCCAGGAACGTCTCCAGCATATGCAGGTAGTTGACGGCGCGACTGTATTCCTCGTCGGTGAGCCGGTAGTCCATCCGTTTGATCTCGACGATCCACAATTCACCGGAATCGTGCAGCAGCACGAAATCGGGCTCCCGCTTCTCGCTGCCGATGGCCGTGGTGACCAGGGCGGTACCCGTCTGCTGGTGGTACCAGCGTTCGAACGCGCCGCGAACCCTTTTCAGCGATTCGTTCATACCCAGCGGCGTCCATTCGGGAGCCAGCAACCACGGTGCGCGTTCGATCAATTCCTGGAACGGCCGCTCCAGTGAGTACCGATCGTCGATGAGGGACTGCAGCCTGTTCACCACCGCCACCCGCTCCGAGGCGATCTGACCCAGGGAATACACTTCGGCGACCCGGGCCGTTTCGAACAGGGCGATAACGATATCGAGCCTGTTACCGGTGTCCTCCGCGACTTCTTTGAGGGTTTCCAGCAGACTGCGCTGGGGCCCCAGCGACAGTGCGAGCCGCACGATCCCGGCGATATGGTCCTCGTCCTCGAGCGCGGCCCGATCCTTGTTGTCGACCAGGATCCGCGCCGCGTCCATGACCGATTTCCGGAAGATACGGTCCTGCGGTGCGATCGCCTGCAGGGTGCTGTGAATTTCCGACCGCTGCAGGAATTCCTCCCAGACACGCTTTTTCACCGAGTTCTCGCCGAGCCGGCCGAGTTCGCGGATCAGATTCCGGCCCCAGGACGCCAGCGCCTCACCACGCTCGGAATTCCAGATGATGTCCTGACGGTCGGACCGCACCAGATCCTCTTCGTCGTCGAGCCAGTCGACATGAATCGCGCCCACCAGATACGAACGCAACTTGAACTCACCGGTGAAACCCGCGGGGACCGCGAAATCGCGGGTCTGTGCCACCAGTTTCCCGCGCGCGTAGATCCGCACCCCGGCCATCGCATCGTCGCGGTAGGGCTGTTTCGCGTAGGCGATCCAGCCCGTCACCGGCAGGAACCGGGCCCCGAGTTCCACCGGGCGGTCACCGAGGTCGATCCGGGTCTCCTCCATGACATCGACCGGCAGATCCCGCAGCACGAACCGCTGGACCTGATCGCCGGCGGCGACGCTGTTGCGTACCTCGACCTGCCAGTCCCGGCGTTCGAGCCCGAAGCGGGCGGCGAGCTGACGGCTCAGCTCGGGCCCGGAGGCCACCCGCTTGCGCAGGAAATCCCGCAGGATGATCGTGGTGCCGCGCTCGGTGCCCAGGGTGCCGTCCAGCGGCCCGGGGCGGGGGTGATAGTCACGCTCGGTATCGGAGAGCATCTCGTCGAGGCTCATCACGATATTCGCGACCCGCCACCCCTGCTCGCCCCGCTCCGGATCGGCGCCGCCGACCGAGATCACCTCGATGGTGCGGCAGATCCCGAAGGCCGCCAGTTTGCCTATCCCCTTCCGGCCCATCACCGGACGGCTCCGGTACCGGGACAGATCGCTCCCGGTCCGGATCCGCCGGTCGGAGCCGACCCGCAGATAGTGGTCGTTGATCTCGGCGGCGGTCATCCCGTGGCCGTTGTCCCGGACGATTATTCGATACGGTTCGTGTTCGGCGGCTCGGACCGTCCCCGCGAGCGTCACTCCCCAGGGCAGCGATACCTCGACCCGGGTCGCGTCGGCATCGTAGGAATTGGCGATCAATTCGGCCAGCACCGCGGAAACCCGGTCGTACAGCCGGATACCGAGTTTGTCGATGGTCAGCCGGCTGATCCGCATCGTGTACTTCGGCGAGTCGGTCTCGTCGGTCATCTGGGCTCCGATCGCCCGGCGCATTCCTGCGCGTGAAATCCGCTGTCCTCCATTTTTCTTCGCGGAATCGACCGGAAGCCCAATACCGGACAAAGAATTCATAACGGGCGAATACGCCGATAATCCATACGCTGCGGCGAATTTCGGCCCACCCGAGGGATTCACCGATAATCGGTAACCGCGCGGACACCCTCCGGGCGTGTTCCGTTCCCCCGGAATTCGGCATATGCCCGGATCCCTCCCGTGGAAACCCCCGTGCCGAGAATCGGCGTCAATCGATCGGCAGGCCGTCCGGGCGCGCCAGCGGTATCCGCATATCGACGGTCGTACCGCGCGACGAGGACACGACCTCTACATCGGGAATCAGCGCCCGGATGATCGCCATACCGCGCCCGCGGGCGGTATTCGGGCCGTGATCGGGTGTCTTCCAGCTGCCCCTGTCGGTGACCGTGACGCGCAGCCCCGACGGATCGGCCGAGTAGGACAGCCGGATCGTGCCGCCGTCGCCGCGGTGGCCGTGTTCGACGGCGTTGGCGCAGGCCTCCCCCACCGCCAGCAGGATGTCGTAGGCCAGGCGCTCGTCGAGCGCGATACCGGACAGCCAGGCCTGCACCGCATGCCGGACGCGGACCAGCTCCTCGGGTCTGGCCGGGAACTCCAGGGCCGTTCTGCGCGGCGGATCGGCCAGTCCGGGCGGGCGTGATCTCGTCACCTCATCGCCTCCTAGTAGGTCTCGCCGGCGGACGGCGTAGGCGGTACCGGTCCGCGGCTTCGAGTGCGTGCTCGCGATAGCCATACCCATTCGGCGACCCCGCATGCGATCGAGCGGCGGTGATCACTGTCCCGGTCACCCGGCCGGCCCGCCGATACCACCGCGGCGGGTGGTAGCCCTGCTGACCTGGACGGCTGCGGTGACTACCGGGGCCCGGATCGGGTAAGTTGACTGCGGATACCGCTTACGGCCCTGCCGCGATCCGCGGCGGGGCCTCGATGCTGCAGAGGTGAGAAGTGGCGTATTGCGAGCTGGGAGGCCGACGGTGAGCGGCGACAGCGCGTCCCGCATACTCGATGTGCGGGAGCACACCGAGGACGGCATCGCGATCGTCACCGTGCACGGTGAAGTGGATATGGCCTCGGCCCCGCAGTTGCAGTCGGCGCTCGAGGAGATCCAGCGCGGCGGGAAACCGATGATCGTGGATATGTCCGAGGTCGGGTTCCTCGGTTCGGCCGGGCTGAGCGTGCTCCTGGTGATCTCCGAGGCCGCCGCCCAGGGCGGGCTGCGGGTGGTGGCCTCCGAGGCCGTCCGCCGGCCCATCGAGCTCACCGGTCTGGACAAGCTGCTGGCGGTCTACGGCTCGCTCGACGCGGCGCTGGCCCCGGAGACCGGCGCCGCGTCCTGATTCCGTCCCGCGGCTACTGGCCGCGGGGCAGCCGCACCACCTGCACGAAGAAATCGTCGATCTGCTTGATCGCCGCCACGAACTGGTCGAGATCGACCGGTTTGGTGACGTAGGCGTTGGCGTGCAGTTTGTAGCTGCGCAGGATGTCCTCCTCCGCGGCCGAGGTGGTGAGCACGACCACCGGGATATGGGCGAGATCGGGATCGGCCTTGATCTTCTCGAGGACCTGCCGGCCGTCGTATCTCGGCAGGTTCAGATCGAGCAGGATGAGATCGGGGCGGGGCGCGTCGCCGTATTCGCCGTTCCGGTAGAGGAAATCCAGGGCTTCCTGGCCGTCGTGGGCGACATGCAGCGTATTGCCGATCTTGTTGTCCTCGAACGCCTCCCTGGTCATCAGCTCGTCACCCGGATCGTCCTCGACGAGCAGGATATCGATCGGCTGTCCGGGTATCGTCATGCTTTCGCTCCTTCGTGGGCGGGTGGGGTCGCGGCGTCGGAGCCGTCGGGTTCGGCGGTGGCAGCGGTATCCGCGGCCACCGGTTCGGCATCGGCGGACCGCAGAGTGAAACAGATCCTGGTGCCGCCGGTGTGGCCGGTATCGATCCAGATCCGGCCACCGTGGTATTCGACGATCTTCTTGCAGACCGCCAGCCCGATTCCGGTTCCGCTGTACTCGTCGCGCGCGTGCAGGCGCTGGAAGATGACGAAGACCTTCTCCGCGAACTCCGGTGCGATCCCGATACCGTTGTCGGTCACCGAGAAGACCTCCTCCGGTGATTCACCGTCGCGCCGGTCGATCTCGATGCGGACCACCGGCGCGAGATCCGGAGTGCGGAATTTGATCGCGTTGCTGACCAGGTTCTGCCACAGCATGGTGAGCAGGGTGGGGTCGCCGACGATCTCGGGCAGTTCGGCGGGTCGTTCGACCACGGCGCCGGTGTCCTCGATCGAGGTCGACAGATTGTTCAGCGCCTTGTCCAGCGGCCGGTCCAGCCACACCGGCTCGGCGGTGTCACCGACCCGGCCGACCCGGGAGAAGGTCAGTAGATCGTTGATCAGGACCTGCATTCGTTTGGCCCCGTCGACCGCGAAGTCGATGTACTGCTTGCCGCGATCGTCGAGCCGGTCGGCGTAGCGCTTCTCCAGCAGCTGACAGAACGAGGCCACCTTCCGCAGGGGTTCCTGCAGATCATGGGAGGCCACATAGGCGAACTGCTCCAGTTCGGCATTGGAACGCCGCAGCTCCTCGGCCTGCAGATCCAGTTCGGCCTTCTGCTGTCGTAACTGCGCACTGCTCGACTGTGACGACGCGAGTTCGGCGACGATGCGCCGCCGCATACCCTCGACCGCCTCGGCGACCTGCGCGACATCGGCGGGTCCCCGGGGATCGATGTGATGGTCGAATTCCCCGTTGCCCACCCGCAGCGAGGATTCGGTGAGTTCGGCGAGCGGGCGGACGACGAGCCGGCGCAGCAGCACGGTCAGCACGGTGCCGGTCAGCAGGAACACCAGCACCATGCCCAGCAGCACCAGGTTGCGAATCGTCCGTGAACGTTCCAGGGCGTCGCGGTCGGCCTCGACCGCCGCCACCAGATGATCGTTCTGGGCGGTGAAAACGGTACGGAGCTGGTCGAACACGGTTTTGGCGCGGACCGCGGTGGCGGCCGCGCGTTCCTGGGCGCCGCTGACGGTACCGGTCGCGGCCAGTGGATCGGCGTAGTCGGTGCGCCACTGCTGCGACAGTTGTTCGATGGCGTCCACATCGGCGAGCAGATCGTCCCGGTCGGCCAGGAGCTCGCGCAATCGCGCGGTGGCGCGGGCCTGATCGCGCCGGCCTTCGGTATAGGGCTCCAGGAATTGCGGATCGGCGGCGATCGCGTATCCCCGCAGCCCCGTCTCCTGATTGACCAGGGCGCTCTGTAACCGGTAGGCCTCGGCGGAGGCGGGCTGCGTCTCCTCGACCAGGCGGTCGGTCACGGCGACCGTATCGGCGATGACCCGTGCGCCGGCCAGAGCGCCGAGCAGGACCACCAGAATCATCAGCACGAAGACCAGCTGGAACCAGGCGCGCGCGGTCAGTCTGCCGACGACCGTCCGAGAGTCGGTTGCCGTCATGGGCGCGTCCCTTTCCGCGCCGGGTTCCAGCGCACGTTCATGATGGCCAGATCATCGTCCAGGCCACCGGCGTCGACGGCCAGGGCCTCGACCCGGCCGATCAGCTCGTCCACGAAATCCTCCGGATGACACCCGGGAATGGTCCGGGCGACCCTCAGCAGACCGTCTTCGCCGAGCCGCTCCCCCCGGTCGCCCACCCGGCCCTCGAACAGACCGTCGGTGAAAAGGGTCAGCCCGGCATCGTCGGCGAGATCCATCTCGGTGGCCGGCCATTCCGCGCGGCCGGGCATGAAACCCAGGGCCGCACCGCCCGGGACCTCGAGCCAGCTCAGCTCGCCGCCGGAGTGGTGCAGCATCCCGGGATGCCCGGCGCGCCGGATCCGGACCCGCCCGGCCGCCGGATCGAACACCAGGCTGGTGGCGGTCGCGAAGGTCTGCCGATCGGTTCGCTCGGCGAGCAGCACTTCCTCCAGCAGCCGCAACCGGCGCTCACCGGTCACCCCGGTGAGAACCAGGGTCCGCCAGGCCAGCCGCAACGCGACCCCCGCGGCCGCGGCATCGGGACCGTGCCCGGAGACATCGCCGATCACGGCATGCACCGATCCGTCACCGACCTGCACGACATCGAAGAAATCGCCGCCCAGCAGCGAATGCGCGCGGCCGGGCCGGTACCGCGACACCACCTCCACGGTTCGTTCGGCGCCGAGCAGCGGAGTCGGCAGCAGCCCGCGTTCGAGCCGGGCGTTCTCCGCGGCGCGCATCTGGCTGGCCTGCAGTGCCGCGCTGGTCCGTTCCGCTTGTTTACGCTGGATCGCGTAGCGCACCGCGCGGGCGAACAATTCCGGTTCCACCCGGCCCTTGACCAGGTAGTCCTGCGCGCCGGAGGCCAGTGCCGCCAGGCCCGTGCGTTCCTGGTCGAGGCCGGTCATCACCACCACGGCGACCTGATCGTTGTGCGCGCGGACCCCCGCCAGCGCGTCGAGACCCTGGGCATCGGGCAGACCGAGGTCGAGCAGGACACAGTCGGGGACCTCCGCCCGCAGCCGATCACCGGCCTCGGCGACCGAGCGCACCCACACCAACCGCATATCGGCTGCCGCGTCGGCGACCAGTTCCTCGACGAGCAGGGCATCGCCGGCGTCGTCCTCGACCAGCAGCACGACCGGTTCCCGCGGCGACCCGCCGGCCTCCTCGACCGGCCCGAGCCCGGCGCCGAAGGTATCACCTCGCACGCTCACCACCGGCATATCGGCAGGTGCGCGCGCTCGGGGCGAGAAGACACCGATATCGTCCGGGTCTCCGTCCACGAACAGCGCGGATCCCCGCGGCTGGCACCGACACCTTGGCCTCCGATCACACAGGAAACGGCGCCGAGCCGCGCCCACTCACTCAGCGGCCGGTTGCTGGACCGAGAGGCAGCATGATCGTAGCGGATACGAGGACGCGGCAGCGATACGGAGCACGCGGTCCACGGATCCCCCGACGGCGGCCGGATGGATACCCGGCGCCGCGGTTTCCGGAGGTGTACGCCGGATGGCCCATCGAGGTCTACGTCGCTATTGCGCCAGGTCATCGGCTCGCGCCACAGGTGCCCGCGGCCGCGGACGGCTCAGTTATGAACCGGTTATCGAGACGGCGGGACCCGCCTGCGGAGAGGGACCGACACCTCCGGAGGGAGCGCCGTTCCGGCGGGGCACAGCGCGCCGCGCCGTCCCGCGTGGTCATGAACACCGGGCATCCGGCACACTTTTCGGCGGACCCGGCCCGCCGTCCGAACCCGTTCGGGCGGACGGGAACTCGCCCACCGGGAAACGCACTATTGCGGATTCACGATGACGCCCGAGCCGAATGTGATTGATACCACTGGCTTTCAAGCAAATGATCAGCACACGGCACCGGCCCTGTTGTCGTACGGTCGAGGCCCGCGAAACACCGAATAACCGGATCGCCCGGCACAACCTGGATGGACATGCTGCACCTCGAACACTTCGCGTTCGGCTGGCTCACACCGGCTCTCGCGTTCTTCCTGTCGGCAACGGGCTGCGCGATCGGACTGCAGTGCACCAAACAGGCGCGGCTCGGCCGCCGGCGATTCGGCTGGCTGGTGCTGGCCGCCTTCGCGATCGGCGGAACCGGGATCTGGGTCATGCATTTCATCGCGATGCTGGGATTTGCGATCGACGGCGCGCAGATCCGCTTCGACGTCCCGTTCACGGTGCTCAGCGCGGTGATCGCGGTCGTGGTCGTGGGTATCGGCCTGTATCTGGCCAGTTCGCCGCGGGCGGGCGTCGTGACCCTGGCGGCCGGTGGCGTGATCACCGGGCTGGGGATCGGCGCCATGCACTACACCGGGATGTACGCCATGAAAACCGACGCGCATATCGACTACGACGGGGTGCGGGTGGCGCTCTCCCTGGTGATCGCCGTGGTCGCGGCGACGGCCACGCTCTGGTTCAGCGTGCGGTCCTGGGGGGTGGTGTCCACGGTGGGCGCGGCCCTGGTGATGGCCGCCGCCATCGCGACCATGCACTACACCGGGATGTCGGCGATGCACGCGCATCCGGTCAGCGGCGCCCCCGATCCGCAGGGCGCCGAGGCGTTCCAGGTGCTGGGCCCGCTCCTGGGCGGCCTCAGCATCCTGACGCTGGTCCTGCTCATCGGGGTGACCATGGCGTTGACGAATCCGCACGGATCGCCGCGGACCGGCAGCTCCGCCTGACCGTCCGGGCCGGTCCGCGCGATCAGCCGAACAGGCCCCGTACGAACGGCACCGAATCCGGCAGCGAGGCATCAACCGTCGCACTGTGAAACGACGAGCGTCGGCGGCACACGGCCCGGCGCGGGATCTGTGCAGGTCTCGAATTCATCAACTCCCGCGCACCCCGTTCCGCTGCGAGTTCGCTGGTGGAAAGCTGTACGCCGATGCCGGCGCTCCTTTCGACCACTGCGAACCCGGCCCGACCCCACGGCCGGGCCGCGAAAGGTTGAGAATCATGAAGCTGACAGTCATCGGCGGTACCGGGCGAATCGGCTCACAGGTCGTCGGAAAACTGACCGCGGCCGGTCACGAGGTCGTTCCGGCGGCACCGTCCACGGGCGTGGACCTGATCACCGGCGAGGGAATCGACGCGGCGGTGGCCGGGGCCGACGTCGTGGTCAACCTGGCGAACTCACCGACGTTCGATGAGGCGTCGCTGGACTTCTTCCGCGTCTCGGCCGGAAATCTGCTCGCCGCGGGCGAGCGCGCGGGCGTCGGGCACCAGGTCGTCCTGTCCATCGTCGGCGTGGACCGGGTGCCGCAGCTGGACTACTACCGCGCCAAGACCCTGCAGGAGGAACTGGTCGCGAAGGGCCCGACGCCGTATTCGATCGTCCGCGCGACGCAGTTCTTCGAGTTCGTGGACTCGGTACTGGGCTGGACCACCGACGGGAACACCGTCCGGCTGCCCACGACCCGGCTACAGCCGATGGCCGCCGCCGATGTCGTCGACGCGGTGGTCGGCGTCGCCACCGGGACTCCGCTGCAGGGGATCCGGGAAGTGGCCGGGCCGGATGTGTTCCCCCTCGACGATCTGGGCCGGATCACACTGGCCGCGCAGCGCGACGACCGGATCGTGGTCACCGACGAGACCGCGGGGATGTTCGGCGCGGTGGAGGGCGATGTCCTGATCGCGGGCCCGGATGCGCACCTGGCGCCCACGCACTACCGGGACTGGATCCGGACGGCCTGACGCCCGGGCCCCCGATCAGGCCGGGTGGCCCGGTTCCAGCGAGCCCATATGACGCATCCGCAAGGCCGGCGGCGCGGACTCCGGCACGTGGCCCTCCTCCGGCGCCAGCAGGAGTCCGAGGTGGTCGCCGAAATCATGGCGCGCGAGGATACGCCCGCAGAACCAGGCGAGGGCGTCACGCAGCACCGGTACCCCGTGCGGGCCGGGATCCCAGGCGCACCGGGCGAATTTGTCGATCTCGTCGCCGGTCCGGCCGCCGAACAGTTCTGCCAGGGCGCGGGCGCCGGAATCGAGAAGGTGCACGGCGGCGTACCCGGCGTCCCCCGCCACCCGGTGAGTGTGGTTGGTCTCGGAGATACAGATCAGGAATCGAGGTGGGTCGATACCGACCTGCGACGCGAATCCCACCAGGCATCCGGCCCGCCGGGTCCCGTCGTCGAGCGTGACCACGTAGACCGGGGCGTCGGCGGCGGCCACGAAGGCGTCGAACGCGCGGTGGTCGCGGTTGTCCGGCATGGCCCGTGTATACCAGGCCGCGCCGGAACGCCGGACCGTCAGGCGGTGGCCGGATCCGCGGTCAGGGTGGCCAGCGCCGCCCGGAGTTTGGCGGCCGCCTCCGCGGCGACGGGCCGCAGTTCCGGTTCGCCGGTGACCTCGACCATCACATCGGGGTTCATGGCCTCGACCAGGATCGTCGCGGCGTCCGCGGGATCCCGGCGGACCACCACGTTGCACGGCAGCAGCAGGCCGATACGCCGGTCCACACCGACCGCTCGATGCGCCAGCGGCGGATTACAGGCGCCGAGGATGAGATAGTCCTCCATCTCCACACCGATCTTGCGGTGCAGGGTGGCGCGCATATCGATTTCGGTCAGCACGCCGAAACCCTGATCGGCGAGCACGGTGCGGGTGCGTTCGACCGCATCCGCGAACGAGGTGTGCAGCACGGCGGACAGGGCGAGGGTCATGGGTGCGCCTCCTTCGGCTCCGAGTACGAGGTTTCCCGGCGTGCGATGGACCGGACAACGGCTCGTCGACTTCTCCACGGGCAGCGGTCGCGGATATCGCCCGCGAGCCCGGCAGCAACCGGATCCACGCGTATCCGCGCACTGAGGCCGACTATACCCCCTAGGGTATTTACCCGGACTCACGGGGCGGCGGCCCACTGGCCCGGCACCTCCCGCGACCCGCGTGTAGCAATACGCTATTACCGCAGGTGATGATCGGTAGTCTCGGGATATGAGCGCCGACAGCGATACCGCACCGGCGGTGGCCGACCGAATCTTCCACGCCGTCCTCGGCGCCGTCGATATGCTCGCGATCTATCTCGGCGACCGTCTCGGCTGGTATCGCAGCCTGGCCGCCGACGGGCCCGCGACCGCGGGGGAACTCGCCACACGCACCGCGACCCATCCCCGTTACGCCCGGGAATGGCTGGAACAGCAGGCCGTCACCGGTCTGCTCACCGTGCACCGCGACGGTCCGGCCGACGAGCGGGTGTTCGCCATCTCGCCGGCCACGGCCGAGGTGCTGACCGACCCCCACAGCCTCGAATACCTGGCGCCGATCGCGCGCCTGTTCGGCGCGGCGGGGCCCGCGCTGCCGAAACTGCTCGAGGCCTATCGCACCGGCGGCGGTGTCGGCTGGGACGAACTCGGCGACGATGCCCGCTACGGCCAGGCCGACGGTAACCGTCCCTGGTACGAGCACCGCCTCGCCGCGGCCCTGGCGACCGTGCCCGAAGTGGACACCGTCCTGCGCGGCCCCGGTGCCCGCATCCTGGATATCGGCTGCGGCGCCGGGTGGTCGGCGCTCGCGCTGGCTCGCGCCTATCCGGAGGCCCGGGTACTCGGGGTCGATATCGACGCGCCCTCGGTCGAGGCGGCGCGGCACAATGCCGCCGCGTCCGGTCTCGGCGAGCGGGCCGAGTTCCGGGTATCCGACGCCGCGCGGCTGCCCGCGGGCGACGCCGATATCGCGTTCGCCTTCGAATGTGTGCACGATATGCCGCGCCCGGTGGAGGTGCTGGCGGCGGTCCGGCGGGCACTGGCGCCGGGCGGATCCCTGGTGGTGATGGACGAGGCGGTCGCCGACGAATTCGCCCCGGACGGCGGCGACCTCGAACGGCTGATGTACGGCTTCAGCCTGTTCGTCTGCCTGCCCGACGGGATGTCGAGCCCGCCGAGTGTGGGCACCGGCACCGTGATGCGGCCCGCCACGCTACGCCGGTACGCTCTCGACGCGGGTTTCACCACCGTCGACGTCCTGCCCATCCAGGATTTCGGCTTCTGGCGCTTCTACCGCCTCACCTGACACCGGCCGGCGCGCGTCCGTCTCACCCCGGTGCCGCGGCCGCCGCGCCGTCGGGACCCACCCAGTCGGCCATGACCTCGGCCAGCGCCCGCACTCCGGCGTGACAGTCCGAATCCCGCGCGAACTCGGCGGGCGAATGCGAGACCCCGGTGGGATTGCGCACGAACAGCATCGCCGTCGGCACCACCTCCGAGAGGATCCCGGCATCGTGCCCGGCGGCGGTCGGCAGGACCGGAACCTCGCCGAGGTGGGCCAGCGCCCGCGCTATGCGGGCGCGGGTGGGAGCGGGGAATTCGACGACAGGGGTGACGGATTCGGCCTCGATCCGCAGGCCGATCCCGGACGCCGCGGCGTCCCGGCCCGCCTGGTCGCCGATATCGGCGACCAGGCGGCGCAGTGTGTCCTCGTCGGCGGCCCGGGCGTCGAGCCAGGCCAGAACCTCCGAGGCGATGGCGTTGGCGCCGTTGGGCAGTACCCGCACCTTGCCGAAGGTCGCCACCGCCGCATGGAGTTCGGCGGCGCGGCGGGCCGTGAGAACGGTGCCGGCATAGGTGAGCATCGGATCGCGCCGGTCGGGCAACCGGGTCGCTCCCGCGTGATTGGCCTCACCGGTGAACGCGAAGACCCACCGCCCGTGCGGCCAGATGGAGGAGGCCACCGCCACCGGATGGCCCAGAACGTCCAGGGCGCGGCCCTGTTCGACGTGCAGTTCCACGAACACCCCCACCCGGCGCGCCAGCGCCGGGTCCGGACCCAGACTGCGCGGGTCACGCCCGGCCCGGGTCAATGCCTCGGCGAGGGCGAGCCCGTCGGTATCACGCAGGCCCAGCGCCCGGTCCGGGGCCAGTGCCCCGGTGCTCAGTTGCGACCCCACACAGGCCACCCCGAACCGGGCGCCCTCCTCGTCGCTGAACGCCACCACCGCCACCGGCCGCCGGGGCACGATCCCGCGCGCCCGGATCTCGTCGACGGCGGCGAAGGCGCTCACGATACCCAGCGGCCCGTCGAACGCGCCGCCGTCGGGCACCGAATCCAGATGCGAGCCGGTGACGAAGGCGTCGACGGGGTCACCGGTCCATCCCGGCGGCAGCCACCACGCCCACAGATTGCCGTTGCGATCCGCCTCCACCGTCATCCCGCGGGCCGCCGCGCAGCCGGTGAACCATTCGCGCAGGGTGAGATCGGCATCGTTCCAGGCGTAGCGCCGGTACCCCCCGGTATCCGGGGACCGCCCGATATCGGCGATCTCCTGCCAGAGGGTATCGAAGGCCCGCACCGTCGAACCCGTCATATCCGCCCCGGAATCCAGGTCGTACCGGCCAGCGGCACCCCCGCCATCGCGGCGGCCTCGACGGTCAGCGCCACCAGATCCTCCGGTTCGAGATTGCGCAGATGCGATTTGCCGCAGGCGCGGGCCAGTGTCTGCGCCTCCATGGTGAGCACCCGCAGATAGTTCGCCAGCCGCTGCCCGGCGGCCACCGGATCGAGGTTGCGGGCGAGTTCGGGGTCCTGGGTGGTGATACCGGCCGGGTCGCGGCCCGCCTGGAAATCGTCGTAGCAGCCGGCGGCCGAGCCGAGGGCGGCGTACTG
The DNA here is from genome assembly GCF_055586645.1 of Nocardia sp. NPDC049935. NCBI lineage: Bacteria > Bacillati > Actinomycetota > Actinomycetes > Mycobacteriales > Nocardiaceae > Nocardia > Nocardia sp. NPDC049935. The sequence continues at coordinate 1,726,490 of NZ_JBVJHV010000001.1, forward strand.
CTCGGCGTAGCGCGGGCTGTTGTCCCCGAGTGCGATGAGTGCGGCGGTCCCGATCGCCACCGCGTCCGCGCCCAGGGCCATCGCCTTGGCGACGTCGGCGCCGCTGCGGATCCCGCCCGATACGATGAGCTGCACCTTCCGGTGCATATCGAGTTCCTGCAGCGCCCGTACCGCCTGCGGCAGGGCCGCGAGCGTCGGGATGCCGACGTGTTCGATGAACACGTCCTGGGTCGCGGCGGTACCGCCCTGCATACCGTCGACCACCACGACATCGGCGCCGGCCTGCACCGCGAGTTTCACGTCGTAGTAGGTCCGGGTCGCCCCGACCTTCACATAGACCGGTGTGCGCCAGCCGGTGATCTCACGCAGCTCGATGATCTTGATCGCGAGATCGTCGGGCCCGGTCCAGTCCGGGTGCCGGCAGGCCGAGCGCTGATCCACCCCCTGCGGCAGGGTGCGCATCCGGGCCACCCGCTCGGTGATCTTCTGTCCCAGCAACATCCCGCCGCCGCCGGGTTTGGCACCCTGCCCGAGCACGATCTCGATGGCGTCGGCCTTGCGCAGATCGTCGGGATTCATCCCGTACCGCGATGGAAGATACTGGTAGACGAGCTTTTCCGATTGACCGCGTTCTTCGGCGGTCATACCGCCGTCACCGGTGGTCGTGGAGGTGCCCACCGCGCTCGCGCCCCGCCCGAGCGCCTCCTTCGCCGGACCCGACAGCGCCCCGAAACTCATCCCGGCGATGGTGACCGGGATATCGAGATGCAACGGCTTCTCGGCGTAGCGGTCACCGAGTACGACATCGGTATCGCACCGCTCCCGGTACCCCTCGAGCGGATAGCGGGACATGGAGGCGCCCAGGAACAGCAGATCGTCGAAATGCGGTAGCGGGCGTTTGGCGCCCCACCCCCGGATATCGTAGATACCCGTCTCGGCCGCGCGCTGGATCTCGGCGATCACCGGACGCGGGAAGGTTGCGGATTCACGCAGGGCCGGATTCGGCGGTGCGGGAGTGGTCATAGCGGTCTCCTGGTTCGGCTCAGTAGGCGCCGAGGTTGTCGACGTGGAAGTTGTAGAGGGTGCGCGCCGAGCCGTAGCGGGTGAAATCGCCCGGGTCGGCGTCGAATCCGGCTGCCGCGAGCAGTTCGCGCAATTCGGCCAGATGTTCGGCCCGCATCGGCTTCTCGACACAGTCCGCGCCGAGCGAGGCGACCGTGCCGCGGACGTAGATCCGCGCCTCGTACAGCGAATCACCCAGCGCCGCACCGGCGTCGCCGCAGACGACCAGGCGTCCGGCCTGCCCCATGAAGGCGCTCATATGCCCGATATCGCCGCCGACCACGATATCCACGCCCTTCATCGAGATACCGCAGCGCGCGGCCGCGTTCCCCTCGATCACCAGGAGCCCGCCGTGGGCGGTGGCGCCGGCCGACTGGGAGGCGTCGCCGGTGACCCGGACGGTCCCCGACATCATGTTCTCCGCCAGGCCCACCCCCGCGTTGCCGTGCACCGTGATATCGGCCCGCTGATTCATTCCCGCGCAGTAGTAGCCGACATGGCCCTGCACGGTGACCTCGATATCGTCGTCGAGCCCGCAGGCCACGGCATGCGCGCCCCGCGGCGCCGTGAGGGTCACCCGGCGCGGGGCGCCGGCGGCGTGCAATACGGCGTTGACCTCCCGGACCGTGTGAATTCCCAGGTCCAGGAATACCGCCGCCTCGGGTTCGGCGCGGGTGACGGGCGCCGCGGCGCTCACTGTCGGTGCCATACGTAGATCTCCTCCGGTTCGGGTTCGAAGAGGCGGGCCCGGTCCACGCCGGGCAGCGCGGCCAGCGCCCGGAATTCCGAGGCCATGGCCACCCACCGCTCGGTTTCGGCGACCACCGCGGGTTTGCAGGCGATCGGATCGCGCACCACCGCGAAGGATTCACTCGTCGCGACCAGCAGGGTGTAGAAGCCGTCGAAACGTTCGGCGAGCAGGCGCAGCGCCTTGTCCAGATCGGCGCCCTCGGCCAGTTGCCGGGCGATGAAGCGGGCGCCCACCTCGGTGTCGTTCGCACTGTCGAATACGACCCCGGCCCGTTCGAGTTCGTGCGCGACGCTCATATGGTTCGAGAACGACCCGTTGTGCACCAGGCACTGATCGGGCCCGACCGAGAACGGATGCGAACCCGCCGCCGTGACAGCCGATTCGGTGGCCATCCGGGTGTGGGCCACGCCCTGCCAGCCCGCCGCCGACGGCAGCCCGAACCGGCGGGCGAGCGCACTCGGATCACCGACACCCTTGAGCACCGCGAGGTCGTGACCGGACCCGATGACCCGGGCCGTCGGCGCCGCCCGGCGGGCCGCCTCGACCAGGGTCCGGGTATCGGTGTCGGCGTAGAGCAGGGTGGTCGGTTCCAGGTCGATACCGGTGACCAGCGCGCCGATATCGATACCGATCTCCGCGGCCAGTTCCCCGGCGGATACCGGCGCGTCGAGCAGGCTGACGGTCACCGCGCCCGGCGGCGACCACGCCGGATCACCGTAGATGGCCATACCGGCCGAATCCGGGCCGCGCTCGCACATCTGGTCGAGCATGCCGGTGAGCAGTTCGCCCAGCCGGGGATAGAGCGCCGGATCGCGCAGGTGCAGGCCGACTATTCCGCACATCGATAACTCCTCGTACTGTCGCGAATATCAGAAAGCGGTCAGGTATTCGTCGATTTCCCAGGCGGATACGGTGTTGTGCCAGGCGAAGAATTCCTCCCGTTTGAGCCGGGAGAAGTATTCGCCGACACCCGCACCCGCACCGTCGAGAGCCCCGGACACCACCGGATCGGCGTCGAGCGCGTCCATCGCGTGCAACAGGGTCATCGGCAGCATGTCGCCGCCGGGCCCGGCACCGGGGGCGCCGGGGTCGAGTTCGCGGGCGATCCCGTCCAGCCCGGCCGCCACCCCGGCGGCGACGGCCAGATACGGGTTGGCCGAACCGTCTCCGCCGCGCAGTTCCACCCGGTTCCCGTCGGGGACCCGGAGATAGTGGGTGCGGTCGTTTCCGCCGTAGGTGGCGTACCGGGGCGACCAGGTGGCGCCGCTGCTGGTGGAGACCGCGCCCAGCCGTTTGTAGGAGTTCACCGTCGGGGCCAGCACCGCCTGCAGGGCGCAGGCGTGCTCGAGCAGCCCGCCGATGAAGGAATAGGCGAGCGGCGACAGTCCCAGGCCGCGGGTATCGGCACCGTCGGGAAACAGCGACTTCTCCGCGTCCCACAGCGACAGGTGCAGATGCATCCCGGAGCCGGTGCGGTCGGCGAAAGGTTTGGGCATGAAGGTGGCCCGCATACCGCGTTTCTCGGCGATCACCGAGAGCAGATATCGCGCGGTGATCACCCGGTCGGCGGTCGTCATGGCCTCGGCGTAAGCGAAGTTCTGTTCGAACTGGCCGTTGGCGTCCTCGTGATCGCTGGCGTAGTTGCCCCAGCCCAGGGTGTTCATAGCGGCCGAGATCTCGGTGAGGTGGTCGTACATCCGGGTCACGTCGCGAGCGTCGTAACACGGCTGCCGGCTGGTGTCGGAGCGGTCCGCGGTGTGCAGGGTGCCGTCGGCGTCCCGATTCACCAGGAAGTATTCGATCTCCGCGCCGACCTTCACGGTCAGCCCGCGCGCCGCGGCACGCCGCAGCGCCTCGGCCAGGACGACCCGCGGCGCGAACGGCCAGGGCTTGCCCTCGACATGCGGATCGCAGTGCACCAGCGCCAATCCCGGGCGGACGAACGGGATCGGGGTGAACGAGGCCGGATCCGGGACCGCGACCAGATCGGGGTCGGCGGGCCGCTGACCCATCGTGCCGGCGGCGTACCCGGCGAATCCCGCGCCGTCGGCCTCGAGCTGGTCCACCGCTTCGACCGGCACCAATTTGGCGCACGGTTTTCCCGACAGCGTCGTGAACAGCGCGAGGATGTAATCGATACCCCCGGCCCGGGCCAGCGCGCCGAGTGTCGCGGGCGCGGCGGCGGGGGCGCCGGAGACCGGCGCGGGTGCGGTGTCGAGTGCCATGGGAACTCCAGGTGGTCGATCGGTCGAAAGGTGGTCGAGGCTCAGCGCATCTCCCCCGCGCCCGCGTACGGGTGCGGACTCACCAGGGGCGCGCCCTCGGCGAAACGGGAGTAGCGGAAGTCGGCGGCGTCGACGCCGGGGAGGTCGGTTTTTCCGGCGGTGAGCAGATCGGCCGCCAGCCGCCCCACGGCGGGCGAGATCTTGTAGCCGTGCCCGGAGAAACCCGTGGCCAGGAACAGCCCGTCTACGGGCGCGGGCCCGATGATCGGGTTGTAGTCGGGGGTCACGTCGTAGGCGCCGACGTAGGACCCGGTGATCCGCGGATCGGGCATCCCCGGCAGCCGGTGACCGAGTTTGCCGATCACGGTGTCGACGGTGCCCTCGTCCGCGCGGTTCACGTAGCGATCGGGGTCGATGTACTCCGGGGCCCGATGATCGGAATTGCCCACCAGCAGTTCGCCGTTGGGTTCCCGGCACAGATACGACAGCCCGGCCAGGTCGGAGAGCACCGGGACCCGCGGCAGCGGCGCGCCCTGATCCACCAGGATCAGTTGCGCGCGCTGGGCGCGCACGTCCACCTCCACCCCGGCGCTCACCGCGAGACCGGGCGTCCACGGCCCCGCGGCCAGAACCACCGTCCCGGCGTGGATCTCGGTTCCGTCACCGAGCCGGACCCCCACCACCGCGCCGTCCGGTCCGGTGATCAGCTCCCAGACCGGTGTGGTCTGCCGGAGACAGACGCCGAGCCGGCGGGCGGCGGCGCCGAACGCCATACCCGCGAGGTAGGCCTCACCGCGACCGCCGAGCGGTTCGTAGGCGAAGGCCGCGAAATCCTCGACGTACAGACCGGGCCACAACTGGGCCATCTCCGCGTGGTCGATGAACCGGACGTCGATGCCGAGCCCCTGCATCATGGCGACATTGGCGCGCAGCGGGGCGATATTGTCCGCGCCCACGCCCACCACATAGCCGCACTGCTGATAACCCATATCGTCGCCGAACAACTCGGCGGCCCGGGTGAAGACGTCCACCCCGTACCAGGCCATGGCCGCCAGTGAGGGCACGCCGTAGTGGCAGCGCACCACACCGCTGGACTTACCGGTCATCCCCGAGCACAGGGTGTCCCGTTCCAGCACCACGACGTCGGTTTCCCCCCGGTCGGCCAGCGACCACGCGATGGCCAGCCCCTCGAGCCCGCCGCCGACGATCACGTAGTTATGGGTTTCCCTCACCGGCATCCTCGCTTGAGTTTCCTGTGACTATCTTCTGTCCTTTCTCATGAAACTCTCGCCAGATGACAGCCGGGTTACGTCCGGGTCAGTACCGCGTCACGTGAAAACTGGTGCGCAACGGGGCGGGAGTTAACACGAAAGTCACCCGCGGATCGATTTCCGCAACGTAACGGGACGTCTACTGATAGACGAACCGGTCCACTATCGCGAGACGATCGGCACCGGACGCAACGAAGATGAGGGAAACATGACAGAAGCCATCGCCGCGGCCGATACCGCGTGGATACTCGCGGCATTCGCCGCCGTCAGCCTGATGGTGCCCGGCCTCGCCATGTTCTACGGCGGCATGGTCGGCATCAAGAACACACTCAATATGGCCATGATGACCTTCGGCGCGTTCGCCGTGGTCGGAGTGCTGTGGATCCTCTTCGGATACTCGGCCGTCCTGGGCAACTCACTCGGCGGCATCGGCCTGCTCGGCGACCCGTTCGAATACTTCGGCTCCTCCGATATGCTCACCGCGCCCGCCGAACCCGGCCTGCCGCCGGCTCTGGTCTCGGGCTTCCAGTTGCTGTTCGCCGTGATCACCGTGGCCCTCATCTCCGGCGCGGTGGCCGACCGGATGAAATTCGGCGCCTGGATGCTGTTCGCCGGAATCTGGGCGACGCTCGTGTACTTCCCGGTGGCGCACTGGGTCTTCGCGTTCGACTCCGAGGACGGATCGGTGGTCGGCGGCTGGATCGCCAATACGCTGGGCGCGATCGACTTCGCCGGTGGTACCGCCGTCCACATCAACGCGGGCGTCGCGGCACTGGCGCTGGTGCTGATCCTCGGTAAACGCGGCCTGTTCCCGAATCCGCCGCGGCCGCACAACCTTCCGCTGACGATGCTCGGATCCGGCATGCTGCTGTTCGGCTGGTTCGGGTTCAACGGCGGCTCCGCTCTCGCGGCGGGTAACAGCGCCTCGGTGGTCGTCCTGAACACCGTCGCCGCCGCGTCGGCGGGTATCTGCGGCTGGCTGATCGTGGAGAAACTGCGCGCCGGGCACGCCACCTCGCTGGGCGCCGGCTCCGGACTCATCGCCGCGCTCGTCGGAATCACCCCCGCCTGCGGCGCCGTCTCCCCGATCGGCGCGCTGATCATCGGCGCGGCGGCCGGCGCGGTGTGCTGCCTGGCGGTATCGCTGAAATTCCGGTTCGGCGTGGACGATTCCCTCGACGTGGTCGGCATCCACCTCGTCGGCGGTATCCTCGGCACCGTTCTCATCGGCCTGCTCGCCGACCCCGCGGCGCCCAACGGCGTCGCCGGGCTCTTCTACGGCGGCGGAGTCGATGTGCTCTGGCGTCAGGTCGTGGCGGTGCTCGCCGTCCTCGCGTTCACCTTCGTGGTCACCGTCGTCATCGCGAAGGTCATCGATATGACGCTGGGCCTGCGGGTCCCGGCCGAAAGCGAGCTCGAGGGCCTGGACGTCTCGGTCCACGGCGAGATGGCCTATGTCCTGGAACTCGCCGCGGCCGAAGCCGGGAAGCCGGTCCGGCCCGCCGAGGCGGTGGCCGCGGCCGAATCGCTCACCGCCGACGCGGCCCGCGCGCACGTGAACGACTGACACCCCGCCCGTGACGGGCCGGTCCCCCTCCTTCCCCGGGGACCGGCCCGTTCACTTCTCCTCGTGATTGTCCGGATAGGCGGTCACCGCGAGGAAACGAATCGGTAGCCGCACCAGATCGTTGGGGCCGTGGATCCCCTCCCCGTCGAGCAGCAGCGAATCCCCCGGCCGCAGCGTGTACTCCGCCGTCCCGTGGCCGTAGACCATCACCCCCTCGAGCATGTAGATCAACTCCGTGCCCGCGTGCTGGAAACGCGGGAACACCTCACTGTCACTGGTGAGCGTCACCAGCACCGGTTCCAGCCGCTTGTGCTGGCCGCGCAGCGAACCGAGCAGTTCGTAGTGGTGCCCGATCCGGGTGCCGCGACCGACGATCACCGCCCCCTGCCCCGCCGCGACGTAGACGGCCTCCCGGACGGTGTCGGCATCACGGAACAACGAGGTCACCGGCACATCGAGGCCGGCGGCGAGCCGGGCCAGGGTCGAAAGACTGCACGAGGTCTGCGCGTTCTCGATCTTCGACAGCATCGCCTTGGAGATGCCGACCTTGGCGGCCATATCGGCGACCGACAGCCCGCTGGACCGGCGCAGGGCCCGGACCTGCCGCGCGATCGCCGCCTCCAGATCACCGCCGGTGGGCGGGGCGCCGATCACCTCTCGCTGCACCGGCGCCGGATCACCGGTGTCGCGGTGGATCTGCTGGGTTCTCGGCGTGCTATCGGTCATCGACCAACTCTAGTCGAGGTTTCCTGCTAGTGGACAGCGGCACGCGTCACAGTCGTGCGGCCGATCCATTACGACGCCGAACCCGCACAGCACAGCGATGATTTCGACTCTCAACGTCCGCGTTACGGAAAGGAAATATCGCACGAGTTTCATTGAATGAAACACAGATTCTTCAGGTGATCCATCTCGGCAGTAGGAGAACGATGAACACAGCGGACGCGCCCACCCCACCCTTCCGCGTGACCAGCGGCGCCTGGAAAGACCTGCCGCGAATGCCCGTCGCGGAGTTCCCTGGCACCGAGGGCTTCATCGGCGATGTGTACGTCAACCCCGACAACAGTGTGATGTGCAGCGGATACTTCGAACTCCGCCATACCGACGCTCCCCTGTACTACGAATACGAGTACGACGAGATGAAGGTGGTGCTCGAGGGCGAATTCCTGCTGGAGAACAAGGAGACGGGTCAATCGCTGATCGCCCGGGCCCACGACGCGATCTTCTTCCCCAAGGGCTCGAAGATCTACTTCAGCACCCCCGGTTACGCACTGGCCTTCTACGCCGGGCATCGCGGCGCCGACCTGCTGTGAGCCCCGATGTCCCAGATCAGCTACTCCAGTATCCCGGCCTGGGCACGGAACCCGGTGCCCGCCGACGACCCGCCGCCCGACCGCACCGGCACCGGGTATCTGCTCGCCGGCGTCGGCTCCGCCGCGCGGACCACGGTGCGGGACTGGTCCCGTGAACTGCGGCCCGCACCGGTCCGCACCCTGCTCACCGACGATCCCGGCGACGGCGCACGGCTCCTCGCCGCGGCACTGCGCGAAACCACCGTGGGCGCCCGCGTGTGGATCACCGGGCCGGCCGGCGCCTGTCTGCGGCTGCGCGCCGCCGCGACCGCGGCCGGGGTGGAGGACGACGAACTGCGCGTCCTGGTCACCGGCGCCGGCACCCACGATGTTTTCTGCGCGCACTGCACGACGGTGACCGCGGTATCCCAGGGTGTCGGCGATATCGCCGGATGTTCGGGCTGCGGGCGCGATCTCGTGGTCTATCACCACGTGTCCCGCCGGACCGGAGAATTCCTCGGCTTCGCGGCCGACGGCGAACGGTGGACGCCGTGACCGCCGCGCGGGAGCTGACCCTCGTCGTCACCGGCATCGCCGACCCCGTCCCCGGAGTCCGGGTGCTCACCCTCGCGGACACCGGCGGCGCCCGCCTGCCGGGTTTCGTCCCCGGCAGCCATCTGACCGTGCGGGTGAACGGCCGCGCCAACGCCTACAGCCTCACCTCGGACGGTCTCGACCCCGCCGACTACGCGATCTCGGTGCTGCGTGTGGCCGGGGGACGTGGCGGTTCCCGCACACTGCACACCCTCAGGGCCGGCGATACGCTGGCCGCCCGGCCGCCGCGCAGCGCCTTCCCGCCGGTCGCCCGGGCAGCGAAACATCTCCTGATCGCCGGCGGTATCGGTATCACCCCGATCCTGTCGCATCTGCGGGCGGCCCGGCGGTGGGGCCGGGAGGTGCAGGTGCTCTACACCTTCCGGGCGGGATACGGCGCCCATGTACCCGAGGTGGCGGAGCTGGGCGGAGCCGCGGCCGAACTGTTCACCGGGCGGGCCGCGTTCGCGGCGCGGCTCGGCACGGTCCTCACCACACAACCGATGGGTACGCATCTCTACGTCTGCGGTCCCCCCGCCCTGATCGACGACGTGATCGCCGCGGCGGCCGCCGCCGGCTGGCCGCGCTCACGGATCCATGCCGAACGGTTCCGCGATGACACCGCCGGGACCGGGGATCCGTTCACCGTCGCGCTCACCGGATCGGGCCGTACCGTCGCGGTGCCCTCCGGTACCAGCCTGCTCGATGCCCTGGAAACGAGCGGACTCGAGATCCCCAGCCTGTGCCGGCAGGGCGTCTGCGGCGAATGCCGGATACCGCTGGGCTCCGGCGAACCGGTCCACCGCGATCTCTATCTCACCGACCGGGAGAAGGAGTCCGGTGCGGCGATCATGCCCTGTGTCTCCCGGGCCCGTCGAGACACCGTTCTGGAGGTACCGCTGTGACCACCGCGTCGCGTACATCACCGCTGTCCGGGTTCCCGTTCCCGTTCCCGGCCGATTCCTATCGCTACAGCACCAATGTCGAACCCGCGCGGCGCCCGGTCCGGACGGAGGCCGGGCACTGGGGCGCCACGCTCGTCGATATCGACGGTGAATACCACCGGGAGATCGGCGAACGCGCCGCGATCCTGGCGGCCGACCCCACCCGCCACGCGGTGCTCCCGCATATGCGGCCCGCCGCCTGGGACGCGATGCTCACCCTGATGCGCGAACTGGCGGCCGCCTACCCGCACGCGATGCGATTGCGGCGGGGCGCCGGGCAGACCTGGCGCTGGGAGAACGATCTCCTCGGCATCGACCGGGAGTTCGTGTACGGCGACGACACCGGCCTGCCCGATGATCCGCTGCGCTATATCTGCGGGCAGCTGCAGGAGGACGTGGTGCTCCTGGACGAGCGCGCCGGGCAGCTGTTCGCCGACGCCGGCGTGGTGACCTTCGCCGCGGATTGGAGTTTCGGGTTCGACGTGGGGATGAGCTTCCTCGAGATCCACGGCCCGGTGCCCCGGATCCGGCGCGAGGGCGTGATCACCCGGGCGCACGAATTCCTGCTCCGCCTGCAACCCCACGAACCCTACCGGCGCACCAACTGGACGCTGACCGTCGGCCGCAGACTGGATGTCTCCACCGAGCGCTATCCCGAATGGGGCCCGGACCGCGAGATGATCCGGCACGCCGGCGACGAGACCTTCGGCCGACTCGTCCATCTGCGCGTCGAGGTCCAGCACCTGCTCCGGCTACCCGACTCCGGTGCGGTGCTGTTCCTGATCCGCACCTATCTGCTGCCGTTGGCCGACCTGGCCGCGGTCGAACCCTGGCGCCGCCGCACCGCGGCCGTACTGGCCGAGCTCCCCGACGATATGGCCGATTACAAGGGCATCATCAAATACCGTGCGCGGGCGGCACAGTGGTTGCGTGCCGCGGCGCCGGGCCCGGACACGCCGCCGGCGATCCGGGAATAACGCCGCTCACGGGATCATCGCGGCGCCCGCAGCATCCGTCCCGCCGCCTCCACCGCGGGCCCGGAACTTCCGGCATCGGCCACGAATACGGCGAACGCGAGATCGTCCTGGATCCCGATGAACCAGCCGTGCGCGGAGGTGTTGTCACCGTATTCGGCGGTCCCGGTCTTCCCGAGCAATCCCGGGATATCGGCCAGCTGGGTGGCGGTTCCGGCGGTGACGGTTTCCCGCATCATCGTCTTCACCTGGTCGGTGACCGCCGGGGGCAGCGGCGCCGGGGTGCGATCCGGGGTGCCCGGCGAGCCCGCCACCACGACCGGCGCCGGCGGCGATCCGTGCGCGACCGAAGCGGCCACCAGTGCCATCCCGAACGGGGACGCGGTCACCCGGCCCTGGCCGATACTCGATTCCACCCGCTGCGCCGGATTCTCCGCGGGGGGCACATGCCGGTGACCGTGGTCAGCCCGGGCGTCACATAGTCCACGCCGAGACCGAGACGTTCGGCGGTGCTCGTCAACGCGTCCGGCGGCAGCCGCACCGCGAGCCCGGCCATGGTGGTGTTGCAGGAGCGCGCGAAGGCGGTGTGCAGGGGCACCTGCCCGAGATCGAAGCTGTCGTCGTTGGGGATGCGGCGGCCCTCGATATCCGCGACCCCCGGGCACGGGAGCACCGTATCGGGCGTGGCGAGACCGGCGTCGAGGACCGCGGCGGTGGTGATCGTCTTGAAGGTCGACCCGGGCGGATACAGGCCGGTGAGCGCGATCGGGCCCTGCGCGTCGGCCGCGCCGTTCTGCGCCGCGGCGAGGACCTCCCCGGTCGACGGACGCAGGGCGACGATCGCGGCCGGTGCGGCCACCGGGTCCAGAGCGCTGTCGGCGGCGCGCTGCAGGCCGATATCGATGGTGGACCGGATATCGGTGGTCGGCCGCGGGTCCGCTCCGGCGATCCGCTGCACCTCGTCGCCGCTCCCAGCGCGCACCGTCCAGCCCGCCGCCGCGTCGGCCTGTTGCTGCCAGAGTTCGCTCAGCCCCGACAGGGTCGGTGAAGCCAGATTCTTATCCGTGGTGAGCAGCCGGGTCTGCGGGGCCAGGGTGACGCCGGCGGTCGCGGCCAGGCGGTCGCGGATCGGTGCGATATCGGCCTCCCGCAGGCTGATCGCGGTGACCGGTTTACCCTGGGCGGCGGCCAGATCGGCGTTCAGGGACGCGGTGGTGATACCCGGGGCCAGCGGTGCGAGCAGTCCGGCGACGGCGCCGGTATCGGCGCCCGGCGCGAGCTGGACCAGCGTGACCACCTGCTGGGTCAGCAGATCACCGCCGGCCGCGTCGAGTACGCGGGCGGGTTCGGGATACACCGGCGCCGCCGACAGCGCGCCGGTCTCGAGACCCGGTGCGACGGTCGCCGGATTCCACCGGACCCGCCAGCCCGCATCGGTCTCCGCGGCGCTGCCGGTGGTGCGGTATTTCCACTCCCCGGTGTTCCCGGCGACCGGCTTCCAGGTGGCGTCGAGGGTGAAGGTGTCGTCCTCGACGCCGCTCACCTCGAAGGTCACCTCCTTGCCCAGACCGTCGTAGAGACCGGTGAGGCTGTCCGCGGCGCGAGCCGGGTCGTCGGTGAGATCGGCGGCGGCGCGGATATCGTCGGCGGTCAGCGCGGCCGCGAAACTCCGGGCGACGGTATCGGGTTCGGGCGGTCCCGAGGAACACCCCGTCAGCGCCGGACCGAGCGCGGTCAGCAGGACCGCCGACAGGACGAGGACTTTCCGATCGGTGCGCATCACCCTCGACTGTATCGCCGGTGCGCGGCCGCCCGGCCCGCTATCGCCCGGCCGTCGCGTCGCGGAGGCTGCCGGGCCGCATATCGGTCCAGTTCCGTTCGACGTATTCGAGACAGGCGGTACGGGTGCTGTCCCCGAACACCACCCGCCAGCCGTGCGGTACCTCCGCGAACGCGGGCCACAGCGAATGCTGCTCTTCATCGTTGGTGAGGACGAAGAACCGGCCGTCCTCGTCGTCGAAAGGGTTCGTGCTCATATCGGTCTCCCCACTTCCGTGTTCGTCGGTTGTCGTCGTGAATGCGCCGCGGCCGGTCACTCGGCCCGGACGGCGTAGACCTCGTGCAGATCGGTACCGCGCAGATTCGGGTCCTGCCGGGTATCGGCGGACAATCCGTGCCGGTCCAGCAGTTCCCGGACCCGGCCGAGCCGGCCGTCCGTATCGTGGACCTCGGCGACGACGGTCCGGATACGCGGCCAGTCCGAATCGGCGATACCGCGCAGGACATCCAGTTCGGCCCGCTCGACATCGATCTTGAGCAGCCCGACCTCGGCGCCGTCACCGTGCGCGGCGAGCAGTGCCGACACCGTGGTGACGGGCACCTCGATGCGCTCGCCCCGGTGCAGCTCGGCGGTGATCAGCCCGATCGCGGCCTCGTCGAGACCGCTGTTGCGCAGGAAGGTCCGGGTGGCGTCGTCGTCCTGCTCCCGGTCGGCGTAGAACCCCGAATTGGCCGGCGCCTGCGGATACCAGGTGAGCGGCAGCACGCCCGGTTCGGCGCCGAGCGCCGTCCGCAGGGCCGTGCCCTCGGGCACGTGCTCGCTCATATTGTGTTCCAGGCATTCGAAGGTCACCGGAACGGGTTCCGCGGCGAGCACCCGGACTCCCGGGCAGGCCGCGGCGAACAGCATGGCGCTCAACCCGATATTGGCGCCCACGTCGAGGACGAGATCCCCGGGCCGTAGCCGGGCGGCGGCCCGGCGATAGAACCCGGTGGCCGCGGTCACCTCGCCCCATAGGAACCGGGCCTCGGCCGGACTCGGGCACCGCACCGTCCGCCCGTCGTCGAGCCGCAGGGTCTGCGGGGTGTTTCGTGTCGTGCCGGTGTTCAGCATTGATCCGCGATCCTTTCTATGGCCGATCCGACGACGGCGAGCGCCTCCGGACCGCTCATCTCGAGATGGCGTGCGTCCACGACCGTGTTGTGCACCGTTCCGGTGACCACGTCGCGCCAGGACCGGGCCAGCGCGCCCGGATCGGAACGGTCCCGGCCGGCGGTGAAGAAGTGCAGGTCACCGTCGAAGGTCTCCGGCCGGTACCGGCCGGAGATTCCCGCGGCGGTCTCGAAACTCGCCATCACCCGGTCGACCTGTTCGGCGCCGAACATCCCGGTACCGACGACCTGCTCGCGGACGACGGCCCAGGCCTGTTCCGGGGTGTCGGCCCGCACCTCGGCGCCGAGATCGAACAGTTCGCGCCAGCCCCCCAGCAGATCGGCCACGATCGCCCCGGCCGGACGCGGCGCGGCCGCCTCATCCTCCGGGGTGTCCCCGCCGGTTCCGCTGTCGAGCAGGGCCAGCAGCGCGACCCGGGCACCCTGCTGCTGCAACAGGACCGCGACGGCGTGCGCGATCTGCCCGCCCAGCGACCAGCCGAGCAGGTGATAAGGCCCGTCGGGCCGCACCCGGCGGATCTCGGCGGCATAGCGCCGCGCCAGGTGGTCCACCGATTCCGCGAGCGGTTCCCCGGCGACCACATGCGGGTCCTGCAACCCGTAGACCGGCCGGTCCGGGTGCAGATATTCGGCGAGGCCACCGTAGAACCAGGCCAGACCGCCCGCGGGATGCACGCAGAAGATCGGCGCGCGGTCCCCGGTGGCGCGCAACGGGAGCAGCACCTGCAGACCGGAACCGCCGGATGTCTCGTCGGCCCGCCGCGCCAGCGCCCGGGGCGTGGCGTCGTCGAACATCCAGGGCAGGGCCAGTGTCACACCGTGGTCGCGCAATTCGGTCACCACCATGGTGGCCAGCAGCGAATTCCCGCCCAGATCGAAGAATCCGTCGGTCACCCCCACCCGCGTGACGCCCAGGATCCGCGCGTACACCTCGCTGATGGCCTTCTCGGTCGCGGTCGCCGGTGCGACGAATTCCTTTCCGGCGGCCGCGAAGTCCGGGACGGGCAGCGCCGCGCGGTCCAGTTTGCCGTTCACCGTGAGCGGCAGGCCGGGCAGCACCATCACCACCGCGGGCACCATATAGCCGGTGAGAACCTCGGCGGCGGTCCGCCGCACCGCGGCCGGATCCGGATCCTGACCCGCGGCGGCCACCACATAACCGATCAGCTGTTCCACCTCCCGTTCGTGGCGGTGCACGGCCGCGGCGGCCCGGGTCACCCCGGGATGGCGGAGCAGGGCCGATTCGACCTCGCCCAGTTCGACGCGGTATCCACGCAACTGGATCTGGGCGTCGGCGCGCCCCGCGTACACCAGTTCCGGCCCGGAGACGCCGTCGCGCCACCGGCCGATATCACCGGACCGGTAGAGCCGGGCGCCGGCCGGGCCGTACGGATCGGCCACGAACCGGCCCGCGGTGAGGGCGGGGGCACCCAGATAGCCGCGGGACAGCTGGTCGCCGGCCACATAGATCTCGCCGGGCATGCCGATGGGTACCGGCCGCAACCGGTCGTCCAGCAGATACACCCGCATACCGGGCAGCGGGGTCCCGATCCCGGCCACCGCCGCCGCGGTGATCTCGGCGGCGGTGACATGCACGGTGGTCTCGGTGATGCCGTACATGTTCACCAGCCGCGGCGCGGTGGGCCGGTAGGTGCCGAACCAGCCGGTCAGCCGGGTCGCGTCGAGCGCTTCGCCGCCGAATACGACATAGCGCAGCGGCAGGTCACCGCATTCCGGGTCCCGCGCGCGGCGTTCCCGTTCCGCGGCCGCGAAACCGTAGAAGGCCGACGGTGTCTGACTCAGCACCGTCACCCCCTCCCGTTCGACCAGTTCGACCAGCGCCTCCGGCGTCCGGGCCACATCGTGGTCCACGACCACCAGCCGGCCGCCGCCGAGCAGGGCGCCCCACATCTCCCACACCGCGAAATCGAAGGCGTAGGAATGGAACATCGTCCAGACGTCGGCGGGGCCGGTATCGAAGCGCCGGGCCGCATTGGTGAACAGGGTGACCGCCTGGCGGTGTGCCACCGCCACCCCCTTGGGCCTGCCCGTGGAACCCGATGTGTAGATCACGTAGGCCACGGTGTCCGGCCGGGCCCGGGACGGGACGGTATCCGCGGACCCCGGCTGTTCGGCGCAGTCGGCCGTCAGCAGCACGGGCGCCGCGCAATCCGGTACGGCGCCGGCCGTCTCCGGCGCCGCGAGGACCGCCACGGGCCGGGCGTCGTCCAGTACGAACCGCAATCGCTCCGGTGGGTAGGCCACGTCCAGCGGCAGATACCCGGCGCCGGTCCGCACCACGGCCAGCAGTCCGGCGACCAGATCCACCGACCGCGGCAGTGCCACCGCCACCAGGGTTTCCGGTCCGGCGCCGAGCGCGACCAGCCGCGCCGCGACGGCGCCGGCCCGCCGATCCAGTTCCGCGTAGGTCAGGGCGGACTCTCCGTCGGAGACCGCGACCGCGTCCGGGCTGTCCGCGACCCGGGCGGCGAACAGGTCCGCCAGTGTCGTCTCCGGAACCTCCGTGCCGGGGGTTCCGGCCACCGCGAACAGCAGTTCCCGCTGCGCCGCGTCCACCAGTTCGATATCGCCGACGACGATCTCCGGGTGGGCGGTCACCTGTTCCAGAATCCGTACGAGGGCGCCGGCGAACCGGTCCATCGTCTGCTCGGTGAACAGATCCGTGGCATAGGTGAGCCGGCCCGCCATACCGTCGGGTTCGCCGTGTTCGTCGAACCGTTCGACGAGTTTGACGTTCAGGTCCGCCTGCGCCTGTTCGTAACCGCTGTCCACCGGTTCCACAACGAGGTCCGGCAGGCGCAGTGCGGCCCCCGCGAGACTCTGGACATCGAGGGTCACCTGGTAGAGCGGCAGATGCGCGGTCGAGCGTGGCGGGTTGAGGGCCTCCACGACCTGTTCGAAGGGCACCTCGGAATGCCCGAGCGCGGCCAGATCCGCCTCCCGGGTGGCGGCCAGCAGCGCGCCGAACGATTGCCGCGGCGGTACCTGCGTGCGCAGGACCAGCGTATTCACGAACATGCCGATGAGATCGTCGAGTTCGCGCGCCCCGCGCCCGGCCACCGGGGTGCCCACGGCGATATCGGTGACGCCGGCCAGCCGCGCCAGCAGCACCGACAGCGCGGCGTGCAGCACCATGAACACGGTCGCGTCGGCGGCCCGTGCGACGGCCCCGATCCGGGTCGCCAGCTCGGCGGAGATCTCGAATTCGACCGCTCGCCCGCGCAGCGAGGCCACCGGCGGACGCGGCAGATCGGTGGGCAGTTCGAGCAGCTCCGGCAACCCGGCCAGGGTCTGCTTCCAGAAGCGGAGCTGGCGGGCCAGCACCGAGTCCGGATCGTCCTCGGCGCCCAGCACCTCGTGCTGCCACAGCGCGTAGTCCGCGTACTGGACCGGCAGCGGCGGCCAATCCGGGGTGGTCCCCGCGCGGCTCGCCAGGTAGGCCGCCGCCACATCGCGGGCCAGCGGCAGCATGGACTGCCCGTCGGCGCAGATGTGATGCACCGTGATCATCAGGACGTGTTCGCGCTCGCCGAGCGCGAACAGCTCGATCCGCAACGGCGGCGCCTGCGTCACATCGAAGCCCGCCGTGACCGCGGCGTGGGCGCGCTCGGCCAGTTGCTCGGCGCCGACCGGGACCGGGACGAGTTCCGGCGCGACCCGCTCCGCCGCCACGGTCACCTGATGCGCGATCCCGTCGGTCATCGGGAATCTGGTCCGCAACGATTCGTGGCGGTCGATCACCAGCAGGCAGGCCCGGCGCAGCGCGCTCGGATCCAGGTCACCGCGCAGCCTCATCACCAGCGGGATGTTGTAGGCGCCCACGGTGGTGTCGAACTGGTTGAGGAACCACATCCGCTGCTGGGCGGGCGAGAGCGGGACGAGCTCCGGGCGCGGCCGCGCGATCAGCGGCGCCCGCCGGTCGGGCCCGAAGCCGGCCACGGCGGCCGCGAGTCCGGCGACGGTGGCGGCCTCGAACAGATCGCGGACACCCACCCGCACGCCGAACGCCGTGCTCAGCTGGGCGGCGACACGGGTCGCGGACAGGGAGTTGCCGCCGAGGTCGAAGAAACTGTCGGTGACACCCACCGGGCCGGTGCCGAGCACCGCCTCGAAGACCTCCGCGACGCGGCGCTCGGTCTCGGTGCGCGGCGCCACCCGTTCCCGCCCGGCGCCGAAATCCGGTGCGGGCAGTGCCCGGCGATCGAGTTTGCCGGTGGTGGTCAGCGGCAGCCGCGCGAGGGTGACGAAGGTATCGGGAACCATATGCGCCGGCAACCGGTCCCGGACGGCGGACCGGATCGCGTCCGGATCCGGGTCCGGCGCACCGGCCAGATAACCGACCAGCCGGTCGACACCCCGGTCGTCGCGGCGCAGGACGACCACCGCCTGCTCCACTCCCGGCAGCGCGGCCAGGACCGTCTCGATCTCGCCGAGTTCGATCCGCTGTCCGCGGATCTTCACCTGGAAATCGCTGCGGCCCAGGTATTCCAGCGTGCCCTCGGGCATCCAGCGCACCAGATCGCCGGTGCGATACATCCGCGACCCCGGCTCCGCGAACGGATCCGCGACGAAGGCGCCGGCGGTGGCCACGGGACGGTTCACATAGCCGCGGGCGACCTGCGGACCGGCCAGATACAGCTCCCCCACCACCCCGGTCGGTACCGGGCGCAGCCACCGGTCCAGTACCAGCGCCTCGACCCCGCGCAGCGGAGCGCCGATGGTCACGGGCCGGCCGGGAACCAGCTCACCGCTCATACAGGCCAGGACGGTGGTCTCGGTCGGGCCGTACCCGTTGAGCAGACGCCGGCCCGGCGCCCAGGTGGTGACGGTGTCCGCCGTCACCGCTTCGCCGCCGGCCGCCAGTACCCGCAGCGAGCGCGCGGCCGCGGGGTCCAGGGTGGCGAGCACACTCGGAGTGAAGAACGCATGCGAAACCCGCTGCGCGCGCAGCAGTTCCGACAGCTCCGGCCCGGCGAACACCTCCGGCGGCGGCAGGACCAGCGCCGCACCGCTGGTATGGGCCAGCAGGACCTCGAGCACCACCACATCGAATCCGGGTGCCGAGGCGTGCACGATCCGCGATCCGCTGTCGACGGCGAACCGGTACCGCTGTTCGGCCGCGAAATTCGCCAGCCCCTCGTGCGGGAGCGCGACCCCCTTCGGGATACCGGTCGACCCCGAGGTGTAGATCACGTAGGCGGTGTCGAGCAGATGGGTGGTGCGGATACCGTCGGCGGCGCCGATCGGATCCGGTGCGGTGGCCTCGATCGCCGCGCGGGTCGCCGGATCGTCCAGCACCACCGGATGAACCGGGCCCGGTACCAGCGCCCGCTGCGCGGTGGTGGTGATCGCGACCCGCACCCCGGCGTCCGCGACCATGACCGCCACCCGTTCGGCGGGGTTGCGGGTGTCCACGGCGACGAATCCGGCGCCGGCCTTCGTCACCGCCCAGAGACCGGTGACGAACTCCGCCGACCGGGGCAGGATCAGCGCGACATGGTCGCCGGTACACACCCCCGCTCCGATCAGATATCGCGCGAGCCGCGAGGACCGGGTATCCAGTTCGGCGTAGGAGACCGTGCGGTCACCGGAGACCAGGGCCGGCGCACCCGGATCGAGCGCGGCTCCCGCGACGAGCAGTCCCGCCAGGGTGCGGGGCCGTTCGACCACCGGAGGGCCGGAGGCCGGGACCAGTGCGGCGCGTTCGGCGCCGGACAGCAGATCCAGCGCCGCCAGTTCGGTATCCGGCGCGGTGATCACCGCCCGCAGCACCGTCTCGAGCCGGGCGGCGAGCCCGGCGGCCGTCGTATCGTCGACGCGGGCGCGCTGATAGCGCAGCCGCAGATACAGCCGGTCGGTGTGATGGGCCTGCACCATCAGCGGATAGTGCGCGGCGTCGCGGCCCTCGGCCGAAACCACCCGCATCCCGTCGATGTCGGTGTCGCCGAGACCACTGCTGTCGACCGGATAGGACTCGAACACGACCAGGGTGTCGAACAGATTCGGCATCCCGGCCGCACCCAGGATCCGGGACAGTTCCAGATAGTGGTGATCGAGCAACCGGGTGTTGGCCGCCTGCAACCGGTTCAGCGCCGCGGCGACCGACCGGTCCCGGGCGAGATCCACCGCCACCGGGATCGTATTGATGAACAGCCCGATCATGGATTCCACGCCGGGCAACTCGGCGGGCCGGCCCGATACCGTGGCCCCGAACGCGACGCGCTCGGAACCGGTGAGGTTGCCCAGTACCACCGCCCAAGCGAATTGCACGATCGTGGCCATGGTGACCGCGTTCTCGCGGGCGAACTCCGCCAGTGCGGCCGTGGCGGCCCGGTCGAGGACCAGCGGCAGATCGGCCGGGATATCGGCCACCGTGGCGATCGCGGGATCGGTGACCAGCGTGGGTTCGGTGATCTCGCGCAGCGCCTCGCGCCATACGCCGAGGCCCGCCTCGTGGTCGCGGGTGTCCAGCCAGTCCAGATAGTCACGGTAGGGCGGCACCGGCGGCAGCAGCGCCGGATCCGCGCCGACCGCGTACAACGCGATCAGTTCCCGGCACAGCAGCGGCAGCGACCACCCGTCCAGCAGCAGATGGTGCGCGGTCAGCACCAGCCGGTGGGCGCCGGGCTCCACCTCGGCGAGCAGGAACCGCAACAGCGGCGGATCCGCCGGATCGAAGACGGCCGACCGTTCCGCCTCGATCATTTCGTCCAGTTCCGCGGCGTCCCGGCATGTTTCGGCGGTACGCCAGCGCAGCGCGCTCACCGCCGGGACGACCTGTACCGCGACGCCCGCGGCGGTCCGGGTGAAGGCCGCCCGCAGATTCGGGTGCCGCCGCAGCAGTGCCGCCGCGGCGCGTTCGAGCCGGTTCGCGTCGACGGTACCGGCCAGCCCCAGTACCGACTGCGCGGTGTAGACATCCAGTTCGCCCGCCGCGAATTCGGCATGGAACAGCAGTCCGGCCTGGAGCGGCGCGGGCGCCCAGACGTCGGTGAGCGTTCCGTACCGTCCGGCGAACGCGTCCAGATCGGCCTGGGTGACCTCGACCGAGGCGATATCGGACCGGGACAGACCCCAGTCCGCGCCGCCGCGGGCGGCCGCGGCGATTTCGGTGAGGGCGTCGGTCCAGGCGCCGGCGAGTTCGGCCACCGCCTCGCGCCGGAGCAGCCGTGCGGCGTAGCCGATCTGGGCCGACAGGACCGGTCCCGCCTGGATGTCCTCGATATGGGCATCGATCGTGAGGGCCGCCGCGGCCGGCATCTCCGGATCGAACGCGGCACGCCGGTCGAACTGTTCCCCGGTCGGTACCCACGCGACCCCGGACAGCGCCGCGAGATCGACCCCGGCCCGGCCCAGATAGTTGAACCCGATCTGCGGTTCCGGCGCTGTCGCGAGCCGCGGACCGGCCTCCGGATCGAGATAGCGCAACAGCCCGTACCCGATGCCCTTGTCGGGAATCGCGCGCAACTGGTCCTTCACCGATTTCACCGCCGCCCGCACGTCGGCGTCACCGATACCGGTCAGGTCCAGCGCGACGGGGTAGGCGCTGGTGAACCAGCCCACGGTGCGCGCGAGGTCGGCGCCCGCGACGATCTGCTCTTCGCGCCCGTGCCCCTCGAGCAGCACCGTGACGCCCGCGTGGCTGCCGCCGCGACGGCGCCGCCACCGGGTCACCGCCATCGTCAGCGCGCCCAGCAGAGCATCGTCGGTGCTGCCGCGCACCGCGGCGGGGACCTCGTCGAGCAGGGCCGAGGTGACCTCCGGCGGCACCGAGACCGCCAGGTACCGCACCGTGGCCTGGGTGTCGAGAGCCGGATCCACCGGCGCGGACCCGAGCAGCGGATCCTCGGCGGTGCTCATCCGCAGCCACAGGTCGAGTTCGCCGCCGCGGCGGGCCGCCGCCGCGGGCAGGGCCTGCGCCCACCGGCGCATGGAAGTGCCCGGCGCGGGCAGTTCGAAGTTGTGGCCGTCCCGGATCCGCTGCCAGGCGGTGGCGAAATCGGGCAGCAGGATCCGCCAGGACACACCGTCCACCGCCAGGTGGTGGATCACCACCAGCGCCCGGCCTTCGGCATCGACGCCCGGCTCCGGCAGCAGGCACACGATCTGCAGCATCCGGCCTTCGGACGGGTCGAGCCGGTCGGACGCGGCGGCACTCGCCGCCTCCGCGACCGCGGCGAACCCGGCGCCACCCGGCGCTTCGCCCGCCCCGAATCGCCGCACGAAGACCGCGTCCCCGGCGTCGACCGCACCGGGCGGCAGCACCTCCAGACGTCCGCCGCGCAGGCGGGAACGCAACATATCGTGCCGGTCGAGCAGTGCCCGCACCGTGGCGGTGACCTCCTCGGCCTGTGCGTCGGCGGGCAGCCGCACCAGTGTGGACTGGGCGAAACGCCTGGCGGCGCCGAGCCGTTCACCGAACCACGACACGATGGGGGTGGGGGCGATCTCGCCGACCCCGCCGCCGGGCAGTTCGTCGAGCGCCACCCGGCCGGCGGTCTCGGCGACCCGCGCGAGTTCGCGCACGGTCTTGCGTTCGAAGATATCGCGGGCCCGGACCAGCACCCCCGCCGCTTTCAGTCGCGACGCCAGCTGGATCGACATGATCGAATCGCCGCCGAGCGCGAAGAACGACGTGGTGGCGCCCACCGAATCCACGCCGAGCACCTCGGCGAAGGCGGCGGCGATCGTATCCTCCAGCGCACCGGCCGGCGCCACGGTATCCGCGTCGGCGACCTCGAACACCGGGTCCGGCAGCGCCTTCCGGTCCACTTTGCCCGTGGCCGACAGCGGCATCCGCTCCAGCACGGTGATCGCCGACGGGATCATATGCGCCGGAAGGGTGCCCGCGAGCCGCCCCGGAACCGCCGCCGGATCGATCACGGCGCCCGGATCGGCGACGAGATAGGCGGCGAGCACGGATTGCCCGCCGGGACCGGGACGGCTCACCGTGACCGCCGCCGCGACTTCGGCGAGCGCGACCAGCGCGGCGTCGATCTCACCGAGCTCGATCCGCTGCCCGCGGATCTTGATCTGGAAATCGACGCGGCCGATGTATTCCAGTGTGCGGCGCCCGGTCCAGCGGACGATATCGCCGGTGCGATACATCCGTGCGCCCGGTTCGCCGTAGGGATTCGCGACGAACGCGGCCGCCGTCTGTCCCGGGCGGTTCAGATATCCTCGCGCCAGCGCGGGCCCGGACAGGTACAGCTCTCCGGGGACCCCCGGTGGCACCGGGCGCAGCCGGGTATCGAGGACCACCGCCCCCGCACCCCGGATCGGCCCGCCGATATCGATATCGTCGCCCGGCAGCACCGGCTCGCTCATGGTGATGACGATGGTCGTCTCGGTGGGACCGTAGATATTGTGCAGCTGCCGGTCCGGCGCCCAGGTCGCCACGAGTTCCGGCGGCATCCGCTCCCCGCCGATCGCCAGCACCCGCACCGGTTCGATCTCGGCCGGCGCCAGCGTCGCCAGCACACTCGGCGTCAGGAACGCGTGCGTGACCTCGTGCGCCCGGATCAGCCGCGCCAGTTCGGGGCCGGCGTAGACGTCCGGCGGCGAGACCACCAGCGCCGCCCCGGCCGCACACGCCATCAGGGCCTCGAGCAGTACCGCGTCGAACGCGGGCGACGCCACATGCAGGATCCGCGCCGAGGTGTCGACCCCGTACCGGACCCGCTGCGCGGCCGCGAAATCCGCCAGCCCCGCATGGGTGACCACCACGCCCTTCGGCATACCGGTGGACCCGGACGTGTAGATCACATAGGCGGCATCCTCGATACGGGTCGCGCGAGGCGGGACCGGGACGCCACGGCCGGTGTATTCCTCGAGCTCGGCGGCGGTCCGTGGATCGTCGAGCACCGACCACCGGACCTCCCCGGGCAGTGCCGGGCGGGCGTCGGCCACGGTGACACCCAGGACGACTCCGGAGTCGCGGATCATATGCGCGATCCGGTCCGCCGGATATCGCAGATCCACGGGCACGAAGGTGGCCCCGGTTTTCGCGATCGCCCACAGGGCGATCTGGTAGTCGACGGAACGGGGTACGGCGAGGGCCGCGAAGACGCCCGGGGCGGCACCCCGGGTGGCCAGCAGGGCGGCCAGCGCGTCCGACCGGCGGTCGAGTTCGGCGTAGGTGAGGGTTCCGCTCTCCCCCACCAGCGCGACGGCCCCCGGATACGCGGCCACCGCGGCCGTCAGCAGATCGGGCAGCAGGCAGGGCCGCTCGGCCGTACCGCCGCGGGCCGGGACCAGTGCCCGGGCCTCGGCCGCGCCCAGCAGATCGATATCGCCCACCGCCGTCCCCGGATCACCGGTCACGGCCTCGAGGATCCGGACGAACCTGTCGGCGAGCGATTCCGCCGTGGCGGCCCGGAAGAGATCGGTGGCGTAGACGATCTCGCCCGAGATCCCGGCCGGACGGTCGTGCTCGAACCGCTCACCGAGTACCACAGTCAGATCGGTTTTCGCCTGCGCCGACCCGGGGTCGAGCACGTCCACCTCGAGACCGGGCAGTTCGAACCGCGCACCGCCCATGTCCTGCAGTCCGAACATCACCTGGAACAGCGGGGTGTAGGCCGTGGACCGTGGGCGTTCGAGCAGGTCCACGAGCCGTTCGTAGGGCAGTTCCGCATGCGCGAGCGCCTCGACGTCGACCTCCCGGACCTCGCCCAGCAGGTCCTGGAACGACCGGGCCGCGCTGATCGGCGTACGCAGCACCACGGTGTTGACGAACATCCCGACCAGATCGTCCAGCGCCCGGTGGCCACGTCCGGCGACCGGTGTGCCGATACAGATATCCCCGGTCTGCGCGGTCCGGGCGAGCAGTACCGCCAGCGCCGTATGCAGGACGACGAACGGGGTGACCCCTTCGCGCCGCGCCAGGCGCACCACCTCGTCGTGCAGGCGGGCCGGGATCTCGAAGCGGACCGCCGCGCCCGCGGTCGACACCACCGCGGGCCGTGGCCGGTCGGTGGGCAGTTCGAGCAGTTCCGGAGCATCGCCGAGCGTCGCGGTCCAGTAGTCGATCTGGCGCGCGATCAGCGAATCCGCATCGTCCTCGGCGCCCAGCAGGTCCCGCTGCCACAGGGCGTAGTCGGCGTACTGGACCGGCAGCGGGGCCCAGCCCGGTGCCCGGCCGCGGGTCCGGGCCTCGTAGGCGGTGAACACATCGCGCGCCAGCGCGGCCATCGAGGCGCCGTCGACGGCGATGTGATGGGCGACGAGGACGAGCACATGCTCCTCCGGTCCGCGTCGGTACAGCCCGATGCGCAGCGGAACCGCCTGCGCCACATCGAATCCGGCACCGGTGACCTGCCGGATACGTGCGCTCAGCGCGGCCTCGCCGGATACCGGTTCCGGATCCGGGATCAGATCCGCGCAGGCCTCGTCGGCGGTCCGGATCACCTGGCACGGTTCCCCGCCGACCGCCGGGTACACCGTGCGCAGGGGTTCGTGCCGGTCCAGGACATCGCGGAAGGCCGCGCGCAGCGCGGTGAGGTCCAGCGGCCCGGTCAGCGCGGCGGCGAAGCAGATGTTGTACGCCGCCGAGGCGGTATCGAACTGGTTCAGGAACCACATCCGGCGCTGCGCGGCGGCCGGCGGGATCACCTCCAGACGGGGTCGCGGTGCCAGCGGCACCGTTCCCGACGGTGTCCGGGCGGCGAGACGTGTGGCGAGACCGGCGATCGTCGGCTCGTCGAAGATATCGCGGATCCCGATATCGATGCCCAGGGCTGTCGCGCCCCGCGCCGCGATCTGTGCGGCCGACAGCGAGTTCACCCCGATTTCGAACAGGTTCGCCGTCACGCTCACCCGTTCGGTGCCGGTGATCTCGGCGATCACCCGCGTGAGCGTCTCCTCCCGGCCGGTGCGGGGCGCGACGAATTCCGTTTCCGTCGCTTCCGTGACCGGACGGGGCAGGGCGGATCGGTCCACTTTCCCGTTGGGGGTAAGGGGAATCGTGTCGAGGATCTGCACCGTGGCGGGTACGAGGTAGGACGGCAACGACCGCGAGAGCCGATCGCGCAGGTCGCGTCCGTCGATCTCGGCATCCGGCGCCACGGTCGCATAGCCCGTTATCCGGTCCGGAGTCGCGACCACAACGGCCCGGACCACCTCCGGCTGCGCGCACAGCGCCGCCTCGATATCCCCGGGTTCGACCCGCTGCCCACGAACCTTCACCTGGAAGTCACCGCGGCCCAGGTACTCCAGCTCGCCGTCGCGGGTCCAGCGGACCAGATCGCCGGTGCGGTACAGCCGTTCGCCGGGCGCCCCGAGCGGATGGGCCACGAACGCCGCGCCGGTGAGGCCCGGGCGCCCCTGATAGCCACGCGCGAGCTGCACGCCGGAGACGTAGAGTTCGCCGGTCGCACCCCGCGGCACCGGCCGCAGCCGCGAGTCCAGGACGTAGACCCGCATATCCGAGACCGGGGCGCCGATCGGCACCGTCGCCCGGTCGGTGACGCCGGTCCGGCAGCGCCGCGACGTCACGACCTCCGCCTCGGCGGGCCCGTACCAGTTCACCAGTTCGGCGCCGGTGAAGATCTCGGCCGCGGCGTCGACGGTGCGCTGCGCCAGCGCCTCTCCGGCGGCGAACACGCGGCGCACCGACGGCAGCGGTGTCCCGGTGAGTTCCAGCAGTACATCGAGCATCGACGGCACGAAATGCATGGTGGTGACGGCGTTCTCGGCGGCCACCGCGGCGAGATAGCGGGGATCGCGGTGCCCGCCGGGTTCGGCGATCACGATCCGCGCCCCGGTCTGCAGCGGCCAGAACAGTTCCCAGACCGCGATATCGAAGGTGACCGGCGTCTTGTACAGCACCGCGTCGGACCCGTCGTGCGGCCACTGCCGTTGCGCCCACGCCAGCTGCCCCACCGTGGCGGCATGGGTGAGCGTCACGCCCTTGGGGGTGCCGGTGGAACCTGAGGTGAACAGGATGTAGGCCGGATTGGCGGCCCGCAGCGGCGCGCGTCGCTGCGCATCGGTGACCGGCGCTTCGGACAGCGCACCCGTATCCAGGTGGTCCGTCCGCACCGCCTCGTACCCGGCCGGCAGTCCGGGCCCGCCCTCCGGACCGGTGAGCACCAGCAGCGGCCGGGCCGCGGCCACGATCGCGGCGATCCGGGCCGCCGGATGCTCCGGATCGATCGGCAGGAACGCGGCACCGGTCTTCAGCACGGCGTACAGCGCGGTGACCTGCTCGATCGATCGCGGTATCGCCACCGCCACCACGGTTTCCGGTCCCGCGCCGCGGGTGATGAGCCGGCGGGCGAGGCGGTTGACGCGGCTGTCGAAATCCCGGTAGGTCAGCACGGTGCCGTCCGGACCGCACAGCGCGGGTGCGCCGGGAGTCCGGGTCACCTGATCGTCGAACGCGTCGACCAGGGTCCGGCCGGTGGTGGCGGGTCCCGCGGTGTCGTTCCACGTTTCCAGGATCAGCCGGCGCTCGTCGGCGTCCAGCAGGTCGATCTCCCCGACCCGTGTCCCGGGATCGGCGGAGACCGCGCCGAGTACCCGGACGAACCGGTCGGCGAAGCGGCGCACGGTGTCGGCGTCGAACAGATCGGTGGCGTAGGTGAGTCGCACCGACATCCCGGCCGGCTCGTACTCGGCGCCTTGGTCCTCGGCCACCATGAGCAGCAGGTCGTAGATCGCCGCGCTGTCCCCGGGATCGATGTTCTCGACGGTGAGCCCGGGGAGTTCCACGCGCCCCCGCGCCATGTTCTGATAGGCCAGCATCACCTGGAACAGCGGTGTATGCGCGGTCGACCGGGCGGGGCGCAGTTCCTCCACCAGTTGTTCGAACGGGACGCCCGCGTGATCGAACGCCTCGATATCGGCGCGGCGCACCTGATCGAGCACCTCGCCCACGCGCTGCCCGGGGTTCACCCGGGTCCGCATCACCAGGGTGTTGACGAACATCCCGATCAGGGGGTCCAGGCTCCGGTGGCCACGACCGGCGTGCGGTACGCCGATACCGATATCTTCGCTGCCCGACAGCGCCGACAGCAGTACCGCCAGCGCGGTGTGCACCACCATGAACGGTGTCGCCCCGGCCTGCCGGGCCGCGCTCTCCACCCGCGCCCGCAGTTCCGCGGGTATCGCCACGTGGACGACGGCGCCGCGCTGGGTGCGTTCCCGCGGCCGCGGCCGGTCCGCGGGCAGCTCCAGGACATCGGGCATCCCGGCCAGCCGCTCCCGCCAGTAGGCGATATCGCGGGCCGCGCGGGATCCGGCGTCCCGCGGGGAACCGAGCACTTCGCGCTGCCAGATCGCATAGTCGGCGAACTGGAGCGGCAGCGGCGCCCAGTCCGGCGCCAGCCCGGCGGCGCGGGCCCGGTACGCGGTGACGAGATCGGTGGCCAGCGGCGCCATCGAGTATCCGTCACAGCTGATGTGGTGCGCGGCCAGGGCGACGACCCAGGCCGTATCGCAGAGCTGATACACCGCGACCCGGACCGGGACCGCTTTCGTGACATCGAACCCGGTGCCCGAGAAGTGGGCCAGCCGGCGCGCGAGATCGCGTTCGCCGAGCGGTTCCGGGGTCAGATCCCACTGTGCGACGACGGGCGCGGTGTCGAGCACGACCTGGCCGGGAACGCCGTCCACGGCCGGGTAGACGGTCCGCAGGCTCTCGTGCCGCTCGACGAGATCGGCGACCGCCGCGGCCAGGGCGCCCGGTTCGAGGACACCCTCGAGCCGCAGGGCCAGCGACACGACATAGGCCGCGGAATCGGGTTCGAACTGGTCGAGGAACCACATGCGGGTCTGCGCGGGGGACAGCGGAACACGGTCCGGCCGTGGGCGCGCGACCGGCGCCGGGATACCGGGCTCGGCGCGCAGATCCGTGATCCGCTCGGCGAGATCGGCGACCGTGGAGGCCTCGAATATCACCGGCACCGCGACGGTGACATCCAGGATTTCGCCCACCCGGCTCAGCGCGCGGGTCGCCAGCAGTGAATTCCCGCCGAGATCGAAGAAATCGGCCTCGGCGCCGATATCCGGCCGCCCCAGCAGCTCGCCGAAAACGGCGGCGACGGTCTGTTCGACGAGCCCGCGCGGGGCACGGGACTCCACCGCGCGCGCCTGCGGCGCGGGCAGCGCCCGGTAGTCGACCTTCCCGTTGGCCGTGAGCGGTATGGCCTCGACCGTCTGCACCGCCGAGGGCACCATATATCCGGGCAGCCGGCCGGCCAGGAAACGCCGCAACCCGGCGTCGTCGACCGGCCCGTCCGCGACCACATGGGCGATCAGGCTCTGCTCACCGTTCTCGGTGCGCACCTGCGCGACCGCGGTTTCCACGCCGTCGTGCGCGACCAGCGCCGCCTCCACCTCGCCCAGTTCGATCCGCAGGCCGCGCAGTTTGACCTGGGTATCGGTGCGGCCGATATAGCGCAGCGCGCCGGCGGAATCCCAGCGCACCAGATCGCCGGTGCGGTACAGGCGCTCCCCGGGCGCGCCCAGCGGGTCGGCGACGAAGCTCGCGCAGGTCGGCGCAGGTCGCCCGATATAGCCCCGGGCCAGCTGGACTCCGCCCAGATACAGTTCGCCGATCACCCCGGGAACAACGGGACGCAGGCGCGAATCCAGTACCCGTACCGTCACATTCGCTTCCGGCAGGCCGATCGGCACCGCGGGCCCGTCCAGGACGCCGATACGATGAGCGGTCACACTCACCGCCGCCTCGGTGGGGCCGTAGAGGTTGTCGATCCGGATATCGCCGAGGTCGCGGAAGCGCCGCACCGTATCGGCGGGCAGGGCTTCCCCGATGCACAGCACCCGGCGCAGATCGGGGTAGGTGTATCGGGCCGCCGGTTCGAGGAACGCCGCCAGCAGCGACGGGACGAAATCCACGGTGGTCACGCGGTACTCGGCCAGCAGCCGTGCCACCTGTGCGGGGTCACGGTGGGCGTCCGGGCCGGCCACCACCAGGGTGGCCCCGCAGGTCGGCGCCGAGAACAGCTCCCAGACCGACAGATCGAAGGTCGCCGGGGTGCGCAGCAGCATCACATCGCTGTCGCCCAGTCCGTAGTGCGCACGCAGCCAGCGCAGCTGGTTGGCCACCGCGCGATGCGGCACCGCCACCCCCTTGGGCTCACCCGTGGATCCGGACGTGAAGATCACATAGGCGAGGTCCCGGGGGTCCAGCGGCCGGATCCGGTCGGCGTCGGTGACCGGTGCCGGATCGGCCGGTTCGGCGGCGAGGTCCGCGAACGACCAGACGTCGGTGCCATCCGGCAGATCCACGCCGTCACCGGGCCGGGTGAGCACCGCGACGGGCCGCGCGGTCGCCAGGACGGTGCGGATCCGCGCGGCCGGATGCTCCGGGTCCAGCGGCAGATAGGCCGCACCGGCCGCGTGCACGGCGTACAGCGCTGTCAGCAGGTCGCTGCCGCGGCACATCGCGACGCCGACCACCGCGCCCGGGCCGATCCCCCGTCCGATCAGGGTGCGGGCCAGCGCATTCACTCGTCCGGCGAAGGTCACGTAGTCGAGACGCGCGCCGGTGTCCGTATCGATCAGCGCGGTCTGCCGCGGGGTGCGCGCGGCCTGTTCGGCGAACAGCGCCGCGACCGTGGTGTCCGCCGCGGTGACCACCGCGCCGGCCGCACGCGCCCGCGATTCCTGCCGCTCCCGCTCGGTCAGCAGATCGATATCGCCGACCGCGGCGCCGGGATCGGCGAGGACCGCGCGCAACAGCAGCAGATAGCGGTCGAAGATCGCGGCGACCGACGATTCGTCGAACAGGTCGGTGGCGTAACCGAATTCCACGCCGAGACCGCTCGGTTCGCCGTCGGGCCGCAGATCGTCCACCAGTTGCAGATGCAGATCGTATTTGGCCACACTCGGATCGGCCAGCTGCGCCTCGACGGTGAGGCCCTCGAACTCCAGGGTGGGGATCTCGATGTTCTGGAAGGAGAACCCCACCTGGGTCAGCGGTGCGTGCGCGGTGGAACGCCGCGGGTTCAGCACCTCCACCAGGCGCTCGAACGGGATATCGGCGTTCTCGAAGGCGCCGAGATCGGCGGCGCGCGCCCGGTCCAGGATCGCCAGGAACGATGCCCCGGATTCGACCCGGGTGCGCAGGACCAGCGTATTGACGAACATCCCGACCAGCCCGTCGAGCCCGGGTTCACCGCGACCCGCGATCGGGGTGCCGACCGCGATATCGTCGCTCCCGGACAGCCGGGCCAGCAACGCCGCGTACGCGGCGTGCAGCACCATGAACACGGTCATCTCGTGTTCGGCGGCCAGGGTGAGCACGGCCCGGTGGATATCGGCGGGCAGGGTCGCCGTGACGGTCGCGCCGCGGAAGGATTGGGCCGCGGGCCGGGGACGGTCGGTGGGCAGGTCCAGGACCTCGGGCAGATCGGCGAGCGTCGCCCGCCAGTAACCGGTTTGCCCGGCGGCCGCGCTGTGCGGATCGTCCTCGGTGCCCAGCAGTTCGCGCTGCCACAGCGTGTAATCGGCGTACTGCACCGGTAGCGGCGACCAGGCCGGCGCGTCATCACGGACCCGCGCCCGGTACGCCGCCGTGAGGTCGGCGGCCAAGGGCGCCAGCGACGATCCGTCGAAGGCGATGTGGTGGACCACCAGCGCCAGGATGTGTTCGGCCGGGCCGGTGCGCAGCAGGGTGATACGCACCGGGGCCTCCCGGGTGACATCGAATCCCGCCGACACCTCCGCGGCGAGGCGCGCTTCGACCCGATCCGCCCCGATATCCTCCGGATCGGGCGCGGTGCACGCGTCCGCGGCCGGCACGATCACCTGATGCGGTCCGGTATCGGAGTCCGGGTAGCGGGTCCGCAGCGTTTCGTGACGGTCGAGCACATCGGTGAGCGTGGCCCGCAGCGCCGCCACGTCCAGTGTCCCGGTCAGCCGCAGCACCACCGCGATGTTGTACAGCGGTGAGGTCGTGTCCATCTGGTTGAGGAACCACATCCGGGCCTGGGCCGCGGACAGCGGAATCCGGCCGGGTCGCGGCCGCGGCCCCAGCGGTGTACGGCCGGTCGCCGCTCCGGCCCGGATCCGGTCGGCCAGCGCGGCCGGGGTCGGTGCGTCGAACAGGGTCCGCAACGCCAGACCCACACCGGTGGCGGCGCCCAGTCGCGCGACGACCCGGGTGGCCGACAGCGAGTTCCCGCCCAGCTCGAAGAAACTGTCGAAGGCGCCGACCCGGTCGACACCCAGGACTTCGGCGTACACCCGCGCCACCGTCGCCTCCGCCGCATCGCGCGCGGCGACGAATTCCGCGGCGGTGGTACCGAATGTGGGTTCGGGCAGGGCCGCCCGATCGATCTTCCCGACCGGGGACAGCGGCAGCGCGTCGAGCACCACCACCGCCCCGGGGACCATATGGGAGGGCAGCCACTGCGCGGCATAACCGAGCAGTTCGGCGGTGTCGACCACGGTGTGGGGCACCACATAGGTCGCCAGGCGGGTGTCGCCGCCGGTCCCCGCTCCCACCGTCACCGCGACCTTCACCGCCGGATGCGCCGCGAGGACGGCGTCGATCTCGCCGAGTTCGATCCGCTGACCGCGGATCTTGACCTGGAAGTCGGTGCGGCCGGCGTATTCGATCGTGCCGTCCGCGGTCCACCGGGCCAGGTCTCCGGTGCGGTACATCCGCGCGCCGGGGCGGCCGCAGGCTCCCGCGACGAACGCCGTGGCGGTCGCCGCCGGCCGGGCCAGGTAGCCCCGTGCCAGTTGCACGCCCGAGATGTAGAGCTGCCCGGTGACCCCCACCGGGACCGGCCGCAGATTCGAGTCCAGGATCATCGCCTCGATACCGCGGATCGGCCCGCCCAGGGTCACCCGCTCCCCCGCCACCAGCGGATCGCTGATGGCGACCATGATCGTGGTCTCGGTCGGGCCGTACCCGTTGTAGAGCCGCCGGCCCGGCGCCCAGACCGCGACCGTCTCCGGCGGTACGGCCTCACCGCCGGCCACGAGCACCCGCAACGTCTCCAGACCGGCCGGTGCGAGGGTCGCCAGCACCGTGGGCGTGATGAAGGCGTGGGTCACCCGCTGGGTCCGGATCAGGCCCGCCAGCTCGGGTCCCGCGAACACATCCGGCGGGCACACCACCAGCGCCGCGCCGTTCGCATGCGCCATCAGCAGTTCCAGCATCACGGCATCGAAGCCGGGCGCCGCCAGCTGCAGGACCCGCGCGCCGTCGTCGACCCGATAGCGTTCACGTTGTTCGGCCGCGAAATTCGCGAGCCCTTCGTGGGTGACCGCGACGCCCTTGGGAATTCCGGTGGATCCCGAGGTGTAGAGCACATACGCCGTATCCGCGGTGCGGGACGGCCGGAGGCGATCGGCATCGGTCACCGGGGCCGCCGATTCCGGGGCGGTGCCGGGTTCGTCCAGCGGCACCGTGGTCACGGCGGCGGGCAGCATATCCCGGGTCGCCGTGACGGTGAGCGCGATCCGGATTCCGGCGTCGGAGATCAGCAGGGTCATACGTTCGGCCGGGTTCCGGGGGTCCAGCGGTACGAAGGCCGCGCCGGTGCGGGCCACCGCCCATATCCCCACCACGAACTCCACCGACCGCGCCGCGGCGAGCCCGATATGGTCGCCGGGACCGGCGCCCAGGGCGAGCAGCCGGCGCGCGATCCGGTTCGACCACGCGTCCAGTTCCGCGTAGCTCACGGTGCGATCACCGCAGATCACCGCCACCGCGTCCGGTTCCCG
The DNA here is from genome assembly GCF_055586645.1 of Nocardia sp. NPDC049935. Lineage (NCBI taxonomy): Bacteria > Bacillati > Actinomycetota > Actinomycetes > Mycobacteriales > Nocardiaceae > Nocardia > Nocardia sp. NPDC049935. The sequence continues at coordinate 1,759,847 of NZ_JBVJHV010000001.1, forward strand.
GACCGCGAGCACATCGGCCAGCCCCCGGGCGGGTTCGGCCGGGGCGCCCGACGCGGGCGCCAGGGCCGCCCGTTCGCCGGGCGACAGCACATCCAGCCGGGCCACCGGACGCCCGGGATCCGCGACGACCGCCGCCAGCACACGGAGGAACCGCGCACCGAACTCGTCGACGGTGGCGCGTTCGAACAGATCGGTGGCGTAGTCGAAGCGCAGGGCCACCGCACCGTCGCGGGCGGCGTTCTCGGCGACGGTGACGATCAGATCCACCTTGGCCGGCTGCGGCCCGGGATCCATGACCTCCACCGTCAGATCGGGCAGTTCGAGACTCGGCCGGTCCATGTTCTCGAAGGCGAGATACACCTGGCACAGCGGCGCGAAGGCCCCGGAGTCCCGGGGGGCGACCGCCTCCACCACCCGTTCGTAGGGCAGATCGCTGTTGGCGAAGGCATCGACGTCGATATCCTTGACGCGTGCCAGGAATTCGGTGAACGTCTCCGCCGCGCGGATCTCGGTGCGCAGCGGCACCGTATTGACGAACATCCCGATCAGCGGTTCCAGTGCCCGTTCGCCGCGGCCCGCGACGGGTGTCCCGACGGTGATGTCCTCCGAGCCCGACAGCCGCGCCAGCAGTACCGCGAGGGCGGCGTGGACGACCATGAAGGTGGTGACCCCGGCCGCACGGGCGAGATTCCGGATTCCGGCGAAAGTTTCGGCCGGCACCACGGTAGCGGCCGTATCGCCCCGCATCGAGCGGTGCGCGGGCCGGGCGTGGTCGGCGGGAAGTTCGAGCAGCGCGGGTTTACCGGCCAGCCGCCGCATCCAGTAGTCCAGCTGGCGCGCCGCCACCGAATCGGGTGTGTCCTCGGTACCCAGCAGATCGCGGTGCCACGCACTGTAATCGGGGTACTGGATCGTCAGCGGTGTCCACTCGGGCGATTTCCCGTGCGAGCGCGCCTCGTACGCCTGGGCCACATCGGCGGCCAGCGGGCGCAGCGACGCACCGTCGCAGCAGATGTGGTGCAGGACCAGAACGAGGATATGGCACCGGCGATCGGCCGCCAGCAGGGTCGCCCGGACCGGCGGCCGCGCACTCACATCGAGCCCGGCCGAGGCCAGTTCGCCGATCCGGCCGGCGATATCGTCGGCGGGCACCGGGGTGAGTTCGAACCCGCGGACCACCTCGTCGGCGGACAGCACCCGCTGCGTTCCCATCCCGTCGACGGCGGGATAGACGGTGCGCAGCGATTCGTGCCGTTCGATCACATCCGTCAGCGCCGCGCGCAGCGCCGGCCGGTCGAGCCGGCCGTTCAGCCGGACCACCAGCGGGATGTTGTAGACCGCCGAACCCGGATCGGCCTGATTGATCAGCCACATCCGGTTCTGTGCCGGTGCCAGGGCGACGGGATGCGTCCGTGGCCGTGCGCGCAGCGGCGGGCGGACCCGGCGCCCCGCGGCGCCCATCCGGGCCGCCAGCCCGGCGACGGTCGGGGTGCCGAACAGATCCCGGACCGACACCTCGCAGCCGGCGAGTTCCGCGATCCGCACCGCGGCGCCGGTCGCGGTCAGCGAGTTGCCGCCCAGTTCGAAGAAGCTGTCCAGCGCCCCGACCCGCTCGATCCCCAGCACCTCGGCGAAGACGTCGGCGATCGTCTCCTCCATACCGGGTCGCGGCGCCAGGTACGCGACGGCCGAATCGAAGGCCGGATCGGGCAGCGCCCGGTGGTCGATCTTGCCGTTCACCGTGAGCGGCAGCGCGGGCAGGACGACGACGGCCGCCGGCACCATGTATTCCGGCAGCACCCGCGCCACCTGCGCGCGCAGGACCTCGGCCGCGCAGCCGGCGTCCCCGGCGGGGACCACATACGCGACCAGCGCCGCGGCGTCCGATTCCCGGTTGCGCACCACCACCGCCGCGGCCGCCACCGTCTCGTGGGTGAGCAGCGCGTTACGGACCTCGTCGAGTTCGATGCGGAAGCCGCGCAATTGCACCTGCTGATCGGCGCGACCGCGATATTCCAGCCCGCCCCGATGGTTACGCCGCGCGACGTCACCGCTGCGGTACAGCCGGGTGCCCGGGGCGCCGAAGGGATCGGCGACGAAACGGGACGCGCTCAATCCCGGACGCGCGAGATACCCCCGCGACAGCTGCGCCCCGGAGACGTACACCTCGCCCCACGCCCCGAGCGGTACCGGCCGCAACCGGTCGTCGAGGAGATAGGTCCGCAGGCCGGGCAGGGCGGGCCCGATCGCGCTGGGCGCGCCCGGTACGGCGTGACGCGCGGTCAGGCCGAGATAGGTGACGAAAACGGTGGTCTCGGTGATGCCGTAGCTGTTGACCAGCACCGGCCGATCGGGGTGGCGCCGGTACCACTGCTCCAGACCGGCCGGGTCCAGCCGTTCGCCCGACAGGATCACCAGTCGCAGCGCGAGCCCGCCCTCGGGTTCACCGGCTCGCGCGTAGCGCTCCCGGGCGGCGCTGAACTGCTGGAACGCCGACGGTGTCTGGTTGAACACCGTGACCCGCTCCCGGGCCACCAGCCGCACCATCTCGTCGGGCGACCGGGTGGTGGCGGCGTCCACGACGACCACCCGCCCGCCGCTGACGAGCGCGCCGAATATCTCCCATACCGAGTAGTCGAACGCGAACGAATGGAACAGCGTCCACACATCACCGGTACCCGCCCCGGCCGCCGCGCACGAATTCAGCAGGTACGTGGCGACCGCGCGGTGCGTGATCGCCACCCCCTTGGGCCGCCCCGTGGAACCGGAGGTGTAGATAACGTAGGCGATATTGTCACCGCGCAGCGGTGCGCGGCGGTCGGCATCGGTGATCGGTGCGGCGGACCCGGGCTCGACGGCCGGATCCTCGATGGCCGGATCGTCGAAGAGCACGATCCGGGCGGCATCACCCGGCAGCCGCTCCCGGCCGTCGCGATCGGTGAGCACGAGGATCGGATCGGCGTCCGCGCACACGTATTCGAGCCGCTCGGCCGGATGCGCGGTGTCCAGCGGCAGATAGCCGGCGCCCGATTTCAGGACCGCCACGGCCGCGACGATCAGGTTCGCCGTACGCGGCAGCGCGATCGCCACCAGCTGCTCCGGGCCCGCGCCCCGCGAGATCAGCACCCGGGCCAGCCGATCGGACCGCTCGTCCAGTTCGCGGTAGGTCAGGACGACCGATCCGTCGGTCACCGCGACGGCCGCCGGATCCGCGGCCGCCCGTTCGGCCAGCAGATCCACCAGCGTCGCCTCGGTGACCGCACCGTCGCGCCCGGCGAGTTCGCCGACGATGCGCAGCCGTTCGGCGGGGTCGAGCAGCGGGATCGCGGCGACCGGGGTGTCCACCGGTGAATCGGTGACCCGCGCCAGGAAATCCAGGAACCGGTCCGCGTGCGAATCGAGTTCGTCCTGGTCGTAGAGGTGGGCGTTCCCGTGCATCTCCAGCAGCAGCGGCGCGTCGGCGCCCGAGCGGTACAGGTTGAGCTGCAGATCGTCGAGCGGTCCGGAGGTCAGCGCGCGATAGTGCCCGACCGCCGACCCCAGCCGGATCTCCGATTCGAAGAACAACACATTCACCACCGGGCCGAACGAATTCGCGTCGGAGTCCATCGCCTCGGAATCGCGGCGCAGATCCTCGAACCGGTAGAGCTGGTGGCGGATAGCGGATACCAGTTCGGTCGCGGAGGTACGCACGAGCTGTGCCACGGTGGCCGCGGGGTCGAGCGGGAACCGGATCGGCACCATATTGGCCAGCATCGCCAGCGAATCCCGCAGTCGCCGGGTGACCCGTCCGCTCACCGGCATCGACAGCACCACATCGTCGCTGCCGGTCATCCGGGCGAGGAACGCGGCGAACACCGCGATCACCACCTGCGCGGGCGAGGCGTGCAGATCGGCGGCGAGCGCGTCGATCCGCTCGCCCAGCCGGGGCGGGAGTTGCCGGCCCGCGACACGGTCGACCGGACTCCAGCGCGCGGTCCGGCCGGACAGGCTCACCGGGGCGGGCAGATCGGCCACTTTGCCGAGCCAGTAGGCCCGGTCGGACTCGAAGCGCGGGCCGGACCGGTAGGCGAGTTCGGCGTCGGCGACCGCCCGCAGATCGGCGGCCGTCCAGGGCGCCGGGGGTCTGTTCTCGACGATCGCGTTGTAGTGCTCGGCGATCCGGGTGACACCGTTGAACGCGCCGTAGCCGTCGACCACCAGGTGATGCGCCCGCGCGTACCACAGATGGCGATCGGCGCCGATCCGGAAGAGCTGGGTGGCGGCGAGCCGGTCCCGGCTCAGATCCACCGCCTTGGTCTGGTAGTCGCGCCGCATCCACTCCATGGCCGCGGCGAACGGATCGTCCTCGCCGGTGAGGTCCAGTACCGACCGGGAGTAGCCGATACTGCGGTCGACGAACTGGTAGGGGCGGCCCTCGAATTCGACGACCCGGACGACGAGCGCCTCGGTCTCCTCGCCGAAGGCGATCACCGATCGCGTGAACACGTCGACGTCGAGCGGGCCTTCGATCTCGATGTAGTGCGCGATATTGGCGGCGGGCCTGCCGGGCAGATTGTCGGCCAGCCACATGCCGTACTGGGCACGCGACAGCGGTATGAGATCCAGTTCGTGATCAACAGTTCCGGCCGACTTCAGGTCCATCTCCAACCTCTCGCTCAGACTCGGAGGCACGAGAGCACGGCAGACCGATCCCCCTGCACATGCCCGAATTTGCCTGTATGCACTGCGTTCAGGTCGATGTGGCCCGCACCCCTGCTGCCGGTGCCACTCAAGAGCAAACAGCTATTACAGCCTGCGCGGCACAGTCTAGGCACACCCGCCCGCGGGCCCGCAAGACGAGTCGGCGCGTCGCGCTCCCCCGGGCGCGGCGCGCGACCGGGCCTCGCGGCACCCGGCCGGATATCGGGTATCCGCGCTGCGCAGCCGCTTTCGGCAGCGTGCGAGAATCGTCGCGATGCTCACCTACCTGCAAGCCACCGTGATCGGCGCGGTGCAGGGTGTCACCGAACTGTTCCCGATCTCGAGCCTCGGGCACTCGGTGCTGCTGGCCGGCTGGCTGGGCGACGATTGGGCGGCCCTGGTGCGGGCCGACGAATCCGAGGCCGAGACGCCCTATCTCGCCTTCGTGGTCGCGCTGCACGTGGCGACGGCGGTCGCGCTGATCGGCCACTACCGCCGGGACTGGTGGGCCATCGTCACCGGCCTCCTCACGACCCTGCGCACCGGGCGGCTCGATACGGTCCCGCATCGCCTGGGCATGCTGCTGGTACTGGCCACCGTTCCGGTGGCCGTGGCCGGACCGCTACTCGTGGATCCACTGCACGCACTGTTCGCCGCACCGGTTTTCGCGGCGGTGTTCCTGACCCTCAACGGTGTGGTCCTCCTGATCGGCGAAGGCCTGCGCCGGCGCAACGAGCCCACCCTGGCGGAATACGGCCGCCGCCACGCGCTCCGGCTGACGCGCCACAGTTCGATCACCACCGCCGACAATCCACCGCGCCGGTCGGACCGGCGCCTGGCGGCCCTCGACAGCACCGACGCGATGGCCATCGGCCTGACCCAGCTCGGCGCGTTGCTGACCGGATTCAGCCGGGCCGGGCTCACCATGGTCGGCGGGCTGTGGCGCGGCCTCGAACACCCCGACGCCGCCAAATTCGCCTTCCTGCTGGCCACTCCGGCGATTCTGGGTGCGGGACTGGTCGAGGCGCCGGAACTGGCCGGTCCGGCGGCCGCGGCGATCCGCGGGCCGATCCTGGCCGGCGCCCTCGTCTCCGGGTTGTCGTCCTGGCTGGCCGTACGCTACCTGGAGCGATACTTCCAGACCCGTACGCTCTTACCGTTCGCCGTGTACTCGCTCGTCGCAGGCGCGCTGTCCATCGCCCATTTCGGCTGAGGGTCGCGGCTGTCCTGCCGGTAACCCGGGCGCGCTTCCCCGGGCCGGGAAGGCCGACCCCCGAGGATTCGCCCGGCCGTCATCGGTTGTTCATCACCGAAACCCGTTCTCCCGCTTACGCTCACGGGAACGAGGGGAGGTGGCGCCGTGCCGTATCTGCGCACGCTGGTGCTGTTCACGGCGCTGGTCCTGCTGTGCGGGGTGGCGACGGCATGCGGGGGCGGCGACGATTCCCGAACTGTCACCGCCTACGATCCCGATCCGGATGTGCTGAACATCGTCGCGGGTTCCGAGCAGCGGGAGGTCTTCGCGCGGATCGTCGAACCCTGGTGCCGGGAACAACAATTGACCTGCACACTGACCGAACTCGGTTCGGTGGATCAGGCCCGGCTGCTCGATACCGGCGACGCGCCCTACGACGCGTTCTGGTTCGCCGGCGGCGTATTCCAGAAGTTCGGCGACAGCGCCGGCCGGCTGCGGCGGGTACGCCCGATGTTCGGCACCCCGCTCGTGTTCGCCGGCCCCCGCGCCGAGCTCGACGCGCTCGGCTTCACCGGGCGCGAAGTCGGGACCGAGGAGATCCTGGCCGCCGTCGAAGCCGGGCGCACCACCACCTGGATGACCAACCCCACCCAGTCCAACTCCGGCGCCACGGTGTTGCTGGCCCTGCTGAACCATTTCGCCGGTAACGGACCCGGAGTCGCCCTGACCCGTGAACAACTCGATTCCGACGCGGTGCGTACCGGATTCACCAGAATCGCGCGCGCCTTCACCCGGACCCCGCCGTCGACCGGGCTGCTCATGGACGAATGCCTCGCGGCGCCGCACCGGTGCCGGACCCTGTTCACCTACGAGGATCTGGTGATCGAACGCAACCGGCAGCTGGTGCGCGCGGGCGCGGAGCCGCTGCAGGTGGTCTACCCGAAGGACGCGATGGCCGTCGCCGACGCGCCACTGGGCTTCCTGCCACACGGCGACGATCCACAGAAGCTGGACAACTTCACCCGGCTCCAGGATTTCCTGCTGGCCGACGATACCCAGCAACGCCTCGTCGGCCTCGGCCGGCGCCCGATCACCAGTATCGGGCTGTCCCTGCCCGACGCGCCGCGCGAGGTGTTCGATCCGGCCTGGGGGATCCGGGCCACGTTGTCGGGGCAGCCCCTCACCTTCCCGTCCGCCGCGGTGATCGAGACGGTGCTGGAGAGCTACCAGATGGTCTACCGCACCCCCACCGATCTGGTGTATTGCATCGACGCCTCCCGGAGTATGGCCGGAAACAACGGCTGGACGGGAGTCCAGCAGGCCGCGGACCTGCTGTTCGACCCGGTGCAGTCCAAGCGCTACCTGTTGCGTACCGGGCCGCAGGACCGCACCGCGGTGCTGCTGTTCGACCAGGATTCCGCGACCACCCCCTGGACCGAGGGGAACGCCGCCCCCGCGCTGGCCGCGCTACGCGACACCATCCGCGACCGGGAACCGGGCGGCGATACCGGGATCCATCGCTGCCTGGGCACCGCCGCACGCCAATTCGAGGGCCCGGCGGACCCGCAGCGCAAACGCCTGGTGATCCTGATGACCGACGGTGACGATACCGAGGGCGGCACCGGCCTCTCCGAACTGTCCGCCACCGGTATTCCGGTGGTGGCGATCGGGTTCGGCTCGGCGGTCCACCACGACGCGCTCCAGGAGATCGCCCTGCGCACCGGCGGGTCCTTCCTCACCACCGACGATATGGTCGGGGCACTGCGCCAGGCCACCGGCTACCGGTAGCCGCCGGTGCCCAGTAATCTCGCCGGAATCACCGCGCTGGTCGTCCTGGTCCCCGTATTCCTCGTCCTCTACGCCCTGATCGGCTCCCCGGTGGGCGCGGCGCTGGTCGCGGGCGGCGCGGCCGTGCTGGCGGGACTGGGCGGGCAACTGGTGTCCGCGACCGCCCGCCGCCGGCAGCTGCCGCAGCGCGTCGGCGGGACCACACGACGGGTCGCGGAGCTGGCCCGCCGGGTCGACGAGCCGGGTACCCGGGCCTCCCTGCTCCGCGCCTGCGATACGGTCCCGCGGCTGCTCGACCGGACCGCGGCGGTGGATCCGGCGAGCCTGGCCGCCACCGCCCACGGCCTGCTGGACTATCTGGAGAGCGTGGAATCGGCCTTGCGCCGCTACCTCGAGATCCAGGACGATACGGCGTCCTACCGTGACGCCGCGGCGCTGCTGGCCCGCGGCCGCGCCACGCTCGCCGGTTTCGAGGCGTTCACCACGCACAGCGCCGATCGGCTCGGCGACGCGGACCTCACCGCGTTCTTTCGCGATCTCGCTCATCTGGAATTGATGAATCCCCCGCGGCTGCCCCCGAACGAGGAACGATGAACAGATCCCGCCTGCCCCTCGTCGTCGCGCTCGTGGTCGCCGTCGCCGCCCTCGTCGCGGGGGTGGTGGTGATCCGTGATACCGCCGGCACCGCGACCGTCCGGACCCTGAGCTGCCTGGGCGGATCGGAGAAATCGGCACTGATGGCCGACCCCGAGGTGACCGCGCTCCTGCGCGACGAGTACGGGCTGACCGTGCGATTCGACGAACGCGGCTCGTATGATCTGGTGCAGATACCCACCGACCGCCTGCGCGAGCAACGGATCGACTGCCTGTGGCCGGCCTCGGCCAGTGCGCGCAGCATTTTCGAGGACACCCACGACACGGCCGATTTCCCCGGCTATCGGGCCGAACCCGTGCTGGAGACACCCGAGGTGCTCTACGCGGGCGCCGCCGCCACCGACGCCCTGCTGGCCGCGGGGCTGGTGACCCGGCGGGACAACACCTACTACCTGGTCGATTTCAAGCGTCTGCTGCTGGATTACGTACTACCGCACCGGAAATGGGAAGCCCTGGGCGCGGCGAACCCCGCCGGGCCCATTCGCCTCACCAGTACCGATCCGGTCTCCTCGAATTCCGGATTCACCCTCATGCAACTGGCCCTGACGGTGATCGCCTCGGGCGATGTGTTCCAGCCTCCCACCGTCTCCGAGGCCCGGGCCGGGCTCCCGGCGGTCCGCGGTCTCTACGACGCCCAGGGCCTGCAGTCCGACACCTCCGACGGCGGGTTCCGCGAATGGCTGATCCAGGGCGCCTCCACCTTGTACGCCGGATACGAGAACCAGATACTGCAGCAGCTGGTGGCCTATCGCGGCAACAGCACCGCCACCGACGCGCTGCTGGCCGGTACCCGGCTGCTGTACCCGGACCCGACCATTTTCAACAGCAATCCGCTGCTGGCCCTGACCGCCGGCGCCGAGACACTGATCACGGCGCTGCAGGATCCGCGGATCCAGGAGATCGCCTGGAAACGCTACGGATTCCGCTCCGCCACCCAGCTGGGGACGGCCCAGGCCGCCGATTTCGCGCCGATCCCGCTGGCCGCCGCGCCGCGCTCCACCACGCCCCCGCGCGCCGATATCACCCGGCTGCTGCTGGACTGCCTCCACGGCAACCGGTGTTCCTGAGGCTCAGCGGGAGCCGATCAGCGCCAGGGTCTCCTCCAGTACCGGCACTCCCGGCGCTCCGGGGACCAGGATGAATTCGTCGAGACCCGCGGCCTCGGCCGCGTCCAGGGTGCGGTGCAGGGCGTCGGCCTCGAAGGTCTTCATCGCCGCCGCGGCGGCCGTGGCGTTACCGGAGCCCAGAAAGCCCAGGTACTCCGCGGTGAAATCGCGCAGCACGGTATCGGGTTCGGCCACACCCAGGGTGTAGAAGCAGCCGCTGACCAGGCGCGGCGCGGTGCGGCCGGCATCGGCCCACGCCCGCCGCGCCGCCTCGGCCGACCAGGCGATCTCCTCCGGGGAACCACTGACGCTGAAGGCCACCACACCGTCGGCCCAGCGCGCGGCGCGGGCCAGGGCTTTCGGGCCGAGCGCACCCGCGAGCACCGGCGGACCGCCGGCCTGGACACAGGGCGGGCCCACCGGGTCGGTGCCGGCGAAGGGCGGCTCTCCGGCCCACAGCGCGCGCAGTTCGGCGACCGCGTGATCCACCCGCTCGTGCCGCCGCTCCGCCCCGGCCCCGAGGCTCCGGTAGTCCGTGCCCCGGCCGCCGACCCCGACGCCGAGTGTGAACCGGCCCTCGGACAGCACATCGATGGTGGCGGCCTGTTTGGCCACCAGCGCGACCGGATGAGCGGGGAGCACCGAGAGGTTGGCGAAGATCCGCACCCGTTCGGTGACCGCCGCGGCGGCGGCCAGCGTGGTCCACATCTCGGCATTGTGGAACGTCATCCGTTCACCGCAGGAGACGCTGGACACCGGTCCCTCGTCGGCGAGACGGCACCATTCGACGGTTGCCGCCCGGTCGTAGCCCCGGCACATGGTGGGCAGCGCGATCCCGATTTCCATCGCCCCAGCATCGGCCAACCCGCCGCACATGGCAAGAACACGTTCCAGTTTCCCGCCCGGTGCGGCGCCGCGCTCCGCCCGCCGCGGGGTCTGCGATGATCCCCGGATGCGATCGTTCGACGAGCTCGTCGCCGAGGCCGAGGCCGCCGACGTCACCGGCTGGGGCTTCGACTACCTCGACGGCAGAGCCACCGAGACCCGGCCACCGTGGGGGTATGCCCGGCTGCTGGCGCACCGCCTGGCGTCGGTACGGTCGGCCCTGGATCTCGATACCGGCGGTGGCGAGGTCCTGTCCGAGGCCGCCGCCTTCCCGCCGATCCTGTTCGCCACCGAATCGTGGCCGCCCAACGCCGACCGGGCCCGGCGGCGGCTGGCGCCGCGCGGAGCGCAGGTGGTGCGGACCGCTCCCGGAGAACCGCTCCCGTTCGCACCGGGCGCTTTCGAGCTCGTCACCGCCCGGCATCCGGTGGCCCCCGACTGGCCCGGGATCCACCGCGTACTGACCGGCGGCGGACACTATTTCGCCCAGCACGTGGGACCCGGATCGGCGTTCGACCTCATCGAACGATTCCTCGGCCCGCTCCCCCGGCAGCGTCGCGACCGGGACCCCGCGGCCGAGACCGCCGCCGCGGAGGCGGCCGGCCTGACCGTGCTCGAGCTGCGCACCGCGCGCTGCCGGATGGAGTTCTTCGATATCGGCGCGATCGTGTGGACGCTGCGCAAATGCGTCTGGTGGGTGCCGGACTTCTCGGTGGACCGCTACCGCGCGACCCTCCGCGAACTCGACGCGCAGATGCGGGCGGGACAGCCGGTCGTCGCGTATTCGACCCGCCACCTCATCGACGCCGTCCGCTGACGCCGCGTTCCTCCGGGGTTCAGTCGCAGACCGCGCCATAGGAGGCCGAGCCGACCAGACGCGCGTACTTCGCGAGGACACCGCGGGTGTAGCGCGGCGGCAGCGGGGCCCAGCCCTCGGCCCGCCGGTCCAGTTCCTCGGGTTCCACCAGCAGGTCCAATGTCCCGGCGCCGACGTCGAGGCGGATCCGGTCGCCGTCGCGGACGAACGCGACGGGTCCGCCGTCGACCGCCTCCGGGGCGACATGACCCACGCACAGACCCGTGGTACCGCCGGAGAACCGGCCGTCGGTCAGCAACAGCACGTCCTTACCGAGCCCCGCGCCCTTGATGGCGGCCGTGATCGCCAGCATCTCGCGCATCCCCGGGCCGCCCTTCGGCCCCTCGTACCGGATCACCACCACATCCCCCGCGGCGATGGTGCCGTCTTCCAGCGCGTCCATCGCGGCGCGCTCCCGGTCGAAGACCCGCGCCGTACCGGTGAAGACATCGGATTCGAACCCGGCCGATTTGACGACGGCCCCACCGGGCGCCAGCGAACCGCGCAGAATGGTGATCCCGCCGGTCGGGTGGATCGGCGCGGACAGCGCGCGCACCACTTTGCCATCCGGATCCGGCGGCGCGATCTCGGCGAGGTTCTCGGCCACCGTGCGGCCGGTCACCGTGAGACAGTCGCCGTGCAGCAGACCGGCGTCCAGCAGGGCCTTCATCAGGACCGGGACACCGCCCACGCGATCGATATCGGTCATCACATGCCGCCCGAACGGTTTCACATCGGCGAGATGCGGAACCCGGCGGCCCACCCGCGCGAAATCGTCGAGATCCAGTGACACTCCGGCTTCGTGCGCGATCGCCAGCAGATGCAGCACGGCGTTGGTGGAACCGCCGAACGCCATCACCACGGCGATGGCGTTCTCGAAGGCCTCGAGAGTGAGGATGTCGGAGGTGGTGATTCCGCGCCGGATCAGTTCGACCACGGCCTGACCGCTCTTGCGGGCGAAACCGTCGCGCCGCCGGTCGGTGGCCGGCGGCGCCGCGCTACCGGGCAGCGACATCCCCAGCGCCTCGGCCGCGCTGGCCATCGTATTGGCGGTGTACATCCCGCCGCAGGCGCCCTCCCCGGGGCAGATGGCCCGCTCGATGGCGTCGACGTCCGCCCGGCTCATCAGCCCGCGCGCGCACGCGCCGACCGCCTCGAAAGCGTCGATGATGGTCACTTCGCGTTCGCTGCCGTCGGAGAGTTTAGCGATGCCGGGCAGGATGGATCCGGCGTAGAGGAACACACTCGCCAGGTCGAGCCGGGCCGCCGCCATCAGCATCCCCGGCAGCGATTTATCGCATCCGGCGAGCAGTACCGAACCGTCGAGGCGCTCGGCCTGCATCACCGTCTCCACGCTGTCGGCGATGACCTCCCGGGACACCAGCGAGAAATGCATCCCCTCGTGGCCCATCGAGATCCCGTCGGAGACCGAGATGGTGCCGAACTGCATGGGGTACCCGCCGGCGGCGAAGACACCGTCCTTGCAGCCCCCGGCCAGCCGGTCCAGCGAGAGGTTGCACGGGGTGATCTCGTTCCACGAGGACGCGACCCCGATCTGGGCCTTGCCCCAGTCGTCGTCGCCCATACCGACGGCGCGCAACATGCCGCGGGCCGCGGTCTTCTCCAGGCCGTCGGTGACATCGCGGCTGCGGGGTTTCATATCGGGTGCGGTGGATTGGTCGGTCACGCCGCCCATCATCCTCCCCGCATCCCGTGGCACCCGGGAACCCCGCCCGGCGCGCTGTCCCGGGCATCGTGACGGCCGCTCACCGGGTGCCGGCGCAGTCGTCGATCGAGCCGGACCCGGAGCCCGTGCGGAAGTTTGCACAACGACCCCCGCCGATCCGTGAATTCTGCGAAATCAATTGGCCCAGAATGTTATCCGTGCCCCGGCGAATCGCACCGGCAACGGACCCGGCGGCGGCACCCGGACACCGGCACATCCCGGGCATCCCGCCGGGCATCGACTCCCGGGCGAGGCGGTGTTCCATGTCACAAGCTACTGGCAATGATTGTCATTATCAGTATACTTCGATGCCGGTCCACCTTGACGTCGATCAAAACTGTTCTGCCGCAGATGATTCGCATGACATCGGAGTTCCATGAGCAACGCGTTACACATACTCACCCGCACCGATCTGGCCGATATCGAGATCACACCGGAGGAGGTCATCGAACTCGTCGAGGAGGGATATCTCGCCTTCGCCCGCGGGAGTTCGTCCTGCCCGGTGAAACTGATGATGCCACTGCCGAATACCGAACGTGACGCCGTCTCCTATTCCATGCTCGGATACGACGGCTCGCTCGAACACCTGGGCTTCAAGACCTCCTACCGCCAGGGCAGCGACAGCGCGGAGAAGTACTACACGACGATCAGCCTCTACGACGACACCACGGGAGCACCGTTCGCGCTGATGGACTGCCAGCGCGTCGGCGCGGCCCGGACCCCGGCCACCACCGCGATCACGGCCAAACACGCCGCCCGCGAGGGCGCGGAGACCGCGCTCATGATCGGCACCGGCATCCAGGGCCGCAATACGCTGCCCTATCTGCTCACCGCCTTACCCGGGCTGCGGCGGCTACGGCTGTTCGGCACCCACCCCGACGGTATCGCCGCCAGCCGGGAGGCACTGCACCGGTGGTTTCCCGACCGTGAACTCGAACTCGTCGACGATGTGCGCACCGCCGCCGCCGATGCCGATATCGTCGTCGTCGCCTCCGGCCGCGCCGCCCACCCGAAAGTGCGCACCGACTGGCTGCCGCCGGGCGGACTGCTGATCTCGGTGGCGAGCAAGGGCGTCGAGAGCGGCGCGCTGCGCACCGCCGATTACGCCATCGCGACCAGCGCCGGGCAATTGGGTGTCACGGGCACGCGGCTGGCCGGAGCGGGCGGCGAACTCGTCATCGACGCGGAACTGCCCGATATCGTGGCCGGGCGGGCCTCGGCGCGCCGGACGGCGTCCGACCGGGTGTTCGCCTTCTCCAGTGGGATGGTGATCACCGATATCCCGGTCGCGCACGCCCTGGCCACCCGGGCCGTCGCGGCCGGACGCGGACAGCGGGTGCGGCTGTGGAGTTGAGCGCCGCCCCCACCCGACCGGCCCTGCCCGCCATCGAACTGCCGTGGCAGCGCCGGGTGCGCGAGGATCCGCATCTGCTGTTCGATATCCACTACGCGGTGGGCGGTCCGTTCCATATCGTGTATCCCGATCGTTTCGCCGAGAACCTGCGCGCCTTCCGGGACGTGCTGATCCGGCACCGGGTGGACGGCCGGGTGTTCTACGGGAAGAAGGCCAACAAGGCCGGGTGCTGGCTGCCCGTGGTCGCCGATCTCGGCGCGGGCGTGGACGTCGCCTCGGAACCCGAACTCGTCCACGCTCTGGCCCAGGGCGTCCGGGGCCGCGATATCGGCGTCACCGGCGCCGCCAAAACCGACGGACTGCTGCGCCTGGCGGCCCGGCACGACTGCCTCGTCGCCATCGACGCGCTCGACGAACTCGAACGCGCCGCCGAGATCGCCCGCACCGCCGGCCGGATGCGTATCCTGCTGCGCCGGCTGCCACCGGCCGCGCCGCACAGCCGCTTCGGTTTCGCCGACGCGGACCTCGAACGCGCCGTCGCCCGCTGCGCCGACCTGTGCGACCACCTCGAACTCACCGGATTCTCGTTCCATCTCGACGGTTACGAGGCCGGACCGCGCGCCGAACTCGCCTACGACCTGATCGGCCGGTGCGAACGGGCGCGGGCCCTGGGCCTGCCGGTCTCGGCGATCTCCATCGGCGGCGGGTTCGCCTGTCGTTATGTGCGAGAACGGGATTGGGCCGCATTCACCCGCGATCACACCGATGAATGGTTCCACGCGAACAAACGTTTCGAGAAGTTCTACCCGTACGCGCAGCAGCCCACCGGGGCCGCCATGCTCGACGCGGTTCTCTCCCGGGTATTCGGCGGCCGCGCACTGGCCGGTCATCTCCGCGACGCCGGAATCGCGCTCTATCTCGAGCCCGGCCGGGCGCTGCTCATCGATTCCGGTTTCAGCGTCTTCCCGGTGCTCGGTTTCAAACAGCACGCCGACTACGGCATCACCACCGTGCACGGGCTCAGCATGAGTGTGTCCGAGCAGTGGAAGGGCAGCGAGTTCCTCCCCGATCCGGTGCTGGTCCCGCGCAGCGCCGAGGAACGGCCGCGGTCCGCGGTCACCTGTGTGGGCGGTGCCAGTTGTATGGAATACGACGTGCTCACCTGGCGCAAGGTCGCGCTGTCCCAGCGGCCCCGCCCCGGCGACCTGCTGCTCTACCCCAATACCGCCGGATATCAGATGGACAAGAACGAGAGCGAGTTCCATCAGCTCCCGCTGCCCCCGAAGATCGTGGTGTCCGAGGAGGCGGGGCGGATGCGCTGGAGGCCGGACCGATGACCGCGCACCGGCCCGTGGGCGAGAATGTCGTCCGCTTCGCCTCCGAATTGATCGGCGCCACCCCGTTGCTCGAACTGGTACGCACCGGCTCGGGCAGCAGACTGCTGCTGAAACTCGAGCAGTTCAATCCGACCGGTTCGGCGAAGGTCCGGATGGCCCGGGAGATGGTGCTGCAGGCCGAACTGGACGGCGAGCTGCGCCCCGGCGGCCATATCGTGGAACCCACCTCGGGTAACACCGGCACCGGACTCGCGTTGCTGGCGCTGGAGCGGGGATACACCTTCACCGCGGTGGTCGACGATCACGCCGCGAAGGACAAACTGCGCGCCATGAAGGCGATGGGCGCCCGGCTGGTCACCGTGGACAGTGCGGGAGCGGGCGGTCCCAGCAGTGTCCGGCGCCGGCAGGTGGCCGCCGAGATCGCCGCCGCGACCGGCGCGTTCCGTCCCGACCAGCACAACAACCCGCACAACAACGCGGGCTACCGGGAGCTCGCCGGCGAACTCCACAAGGATCTCGCGACCGATATCGACTGCCTGATCGGCGCGGTCGGCACGGGCGGCTCGCTGTGCGGCACGGTGGAGGAACTGCGCCGGCTGGGTTCGGCGGTCCGTGCGATCGGCGTGGAACCGGTGGGCTCCATCATCTTCGGCGGCGGCCCGGGCGGCTATTGGCAGACCGGAGCGGGCAGTCCGGCGGGATTCCCGGTGGGCGGCAATGTGAAATACCGGTCGATCGACGAGAACTGCCGGATCGGCGATATCGACGCCTTCGCCACCGCCCGGGTCGTCGCCCGGCGCACCGGAATCCTGATCGGCGGCACCGGCGGCGCGGCGGTGTACGCGGCGCTGCGCCGGCTGGTGCTGCTCCCGGCCGGGAGCACGGTGGTGGTGCTGGTGTGCGACGCGGGCGAGAAGTACCTCGATACCGTCTACGACGACGAGTGGCTGGCGGCGCGCGGGCTCTACGATCAGGCCGCCGGGCAGCGCGTCGTGCGGCTGTTCCGGGCCTACGACGAGTCGATGCGGCTGGCGGGTTCCGATATCCAGCGGAGGGGAGCGTGATCCGGCGATGATCCGGCACTGGCACAACTACCGGGCGATCCTCGCGCTCGCCGCGCCGCTGGCCGGTATCCAGCTGGCGCAGGTGGCCCTGACCACGGTCGATCTCGCGATGATGGGGCTGCTGGGTATCGCCTCCGTGGCGGCGGGCGGACTCGCGCTGCTGCTGTACAACCAGCTGCGCACCATGTGCGTCGGTATGGTCACCGGGGTCGGGAATCTGATCGCCGCGGCGGCGGGCCGGGGCGAGAAACGCACCGGCGCGGACCATCTCGACGACCGGGCACGCGCCGAGATCCGCGGCTATCTGCGGGCCGCGCTGCTCGTGGCCACCGTGACCGCCACGGTGGGGGCGCTGGCACTCGTGGCCCTCGGGGGCGCCCTGCCCTGGCTGGGCCAGGACGAGACGGTGGTGGAACTCGCCCGGCCGATCATCTGGGCCCTGGCCCCCGGCCTGGTGCCGATGCTCTGGTTGAACGTGCTGCGCCAGTTCGCGGTGGGCATGCGCCGGGCGGGTTCGCTGTTGCGGGTCACCCTCTGGTCGATCGGGGTGAACGCGCTGCTGAACGCGTTGTTCGTCTTCGGATGGTTCGGGTTGCCGAAACTGGGGCTCGCGGGGATCGGCCTGGCCACCACACTCGTGCAGTGCTGGACCTTCGGTACCTATCTGGCCGGTCTGCGCCGGGACCCGGTTCTCGGTGGGTTGCTGTCGCTGCGGGCGTGGCAGGCCGAGCGCGCCACCGTCATGCGGATCGCCGGTATGGGTACACCGATTTCGCTGACCTACGGCGCCGAGGCGGCGATCACCTCGATCGCCGCGGTGCTGATCGGCGGTTTCGGACCGGTGGCGCTGGCCGCGAGCAATATCGTCAACCAGCTCGCCTATATCGTCTACCAGGTCAATATCGGACTGTCCCAGGGCTCGTCGATCCTGGTGAGCCGCACCGTCGGGAAAGGCGACCATTCGGAGGTCGCCGCCGTCGCCCGCCGTACGGTCGCCCTGGGCGCCGCCTTCATGACCGTGATCGGGCTGGTCTACATCCTCGCGCCGGAACTGGTGCTGCTGCCGTTCCTGGGATCGCACCACGACGACGCCGCGGTGATCGGGGCGGCCGGCACACTGCTGTGGTTCGCGATCGTCCAGCAGTACTGCAAGGGTTCGCAGAACCTGTGTATCGGATTGCTGCGCGGTATCGGGAACACCAAGGCCGGTATGCAGAGCACCCTGATCGGCTACTTCGCGATCGGGGTGCCCGCGATGGGACTGTTCGGCTTCGTCCTCGGAGGGGGCGCGCCCGGGGTATGGCTCGGGCTCTGCCTCGGTTTCGGTGCCACCGCGGTCCTGGTCTGGCGCCGATTCCTGCGCGGATTGCGGGACGGTGACCGCGACGGACAGCTGGTGGGACAGCGGCCCGGATGAACCCGCGGGCGGCGCCGCACCGGCGCCGCCCCGGACACCCTCCCGGGCCGCGGTGGTATCGCTACCGCTTGTTCAGCTGACCGGCATCGACCGGAACGACCGTCCCGGTGATATAGCGGGCGTCATCGGAGACGAGCCAGGCGATGGCATTGGAGACGTCGAGCGGCTCCACCAGGTCGACCGGCATCGCGTTCGACAGGGCCCGCGCCAGTTCCGGTGCCCGTTCCATGATCGCCTGCAGATCACCGTCCGCCGCCATCGGCGTGCGCACCGCCGTCGGCGCGACACTGTTGACCCGGATGTGATGCGGGGCGAGGAAATTGGCCCAGGACCGCATCAGCCCGACCACCCCGTGCTTGGCGGCGGTGTAGCCCAGGAATCCGGCCGTCGGGATACCGACGCCCATCAGCCCGCCGGTGGAGCTGGTGAGCACGATCGACCCGCCCTGCCCGCGTTCGAGCATCGAGGGAATGGCGACGCGGCCGGTGTTCCAGACGCCCTTCAGGTTGACACCGATGACCTCGTCCCATTCGTCGTCCTCGGCAGCGACCGCGCCGCCCGCGCCGATACCGGCGTTGGCCAGCACGATATCGACCGGTCCCAGTTCGGCGACGCCCTCCTCGAAGGCCTGTTTCAGTGCGGCGAAGTCCCGGACATCGGCTTTGCGGGCGACGATCCGCCGACCCAGTTTCTCGACCTCACGCACCGTCTCGTCGAGTTCTTCGGCGGTGCCCATCGGATAGCGCACCGTTCCCAGCTGTTCGCAGATATCGACCGCGATCACCTCGGCGCCCTCCTGCGCCAGCCGGATGGCGTGGCTGCGGCCCTGACCGCGAGCGGCGCCGGTGATGAAGGCGACCTTGCCGTCGAGCTTTCCCATACTTCTTCTCCTCGCGGAATATGCGGTACACGCCGGCGGCCGGTGGGCCTCCGGCCCGGTGCGCTGACCGGCGACGCCGGTCAGCCGACCGTGAGCGGCAGGCTCTCCCAGCCGCGCATGGTGGAGGTCGAGGACAGTTCGGGCGCGTCCGGATCGATCTGCCAGGACGGGAAACGGAGCAGGAACTCCTCGAGCGCCACCCGGGCCTCGAGCCGGGCCAGCGACGCGCCCAGGCAGTAGTGGGTTCCGAAACCGAAGGTCCGCAGATTGCTCATCCGGCGGTGGATATCGAAACTGTCGGGATCGGTCCAGCGGTCCTCGTCACGATTGGCGGAGGCGACCAGCAGCATCATGGCGCTGCCGGCGGGTACGGTGCGGCCGTAGAGTTCGACATCGGCGGTGACGTACCGGGCGAGGGCGTGGCCGGTGGGTTCGAAGCGCAGGGTCTCCTCGATCGCGTTCGGGATCAACCGCGGATCCTCGGCCAGCTCCGCGCGCTGTGCGGGGTGGCGGGCCAGCAACCAGCCCAGCCAGCCGATGAGGCGGGCGGTGGTCTCGTTACCGGCGCCGGCCACCACCGAGACGTAGGTCAGGATCTCCTCGCGCGTCAGGGTGCGTGTCACGCCCAGGGTGTCGACGAATTCCGCGCGCATCAGCTCTGTCATCAGATCGTCGGAGGGATGGTCGGCGCGCCAATCGATGTATTCGGCGAAGAAGTCGGCGTTCGGGATGGCCCGATCCGATATCTGCATCTGCTGTCCCGGTTCGGTGCGCAGATTGGCGTCCGCGCGGTCACGGACCGCCTGCTGATCGGCCTCCGGAATCCCCAGCAGCATCCCGATCACCCGCATCGGCACCTCGTTCGCGAAAGCCGTCATCAGATCGAATTCGCGCGCACCGGCCAGCCGGTCGAGCGCACGCGTGCACAGGGCCCGGATCTGCGGTTCGAGGGCGAGCACCCGGCGCGGTGTGAAAACCCGCGCGAGCAGTGCCCGGTGGATGTCGTGGGCCGGCGGATCCTCCATCAGCAGAGTGCCCGGTGGGATCTGCACGCCCGATTTGATGATCTCGAGGATCGGGCCGCGCGCCGAGGAGAAGGTCTGCCAGTCGAGCAGGGCGCGATCGATATCGTCGTAGCGGGTCAGGACGTAGAAGTCGTGCCGATCGTTGTAGTACAGCGGCGAGTGCGCGCGCATCCGCCGGTAGACCGGATAGGGGTCCCGCGCGATATCCCGGTCGAAGGGGTCCCAGTAGACCGGTTCTTCCTGAGGCACTGGCGAACTCCTTCGATCGCTTCATGCGGTCCGCGGCGCACGGGCGTGGGCGCTCCGGCGATTCCCTCGCTCGCGAATCGTGGCTCTCGTACTCAGAAAGTCAGATTATCTAGTTCGAAGTCTTGATATGCGTAAATCGACAATTCGATTCTCACACCACCCGGGACCACGGCTTTCCCCTGCCCGGACCCGGCCGTATGCTCGGAAGCGGTTCTCGGGCCGGGCCCTCGGCCCGCGTCGGTGAGTCTGCGCAGTACAGGTAATCCCACGATCTCTAGGCACCCGACCCAGGAGCATCGTCATGACCGAGCGCATCGCAGGAATCACGATCCCCGACAGCGGGCTCGTCGCGGAGGCCACCGAACTGGTCCGCGATACCGCGCCGCCGCTGCTGTTCCACCACTCCCGCCGGGTCTACCTGTTCGGGATGCTCCAGGGCCGGCGGCGCGGCCTGGAGCCCGACCCCGAACTGCTGTATGTCGGCGCCCTGTTCCACGATCTCGGGCTGACCGACAGATACCGCACCGCCGACCGGCGCTTCGAAATCGACGGTGCGGCAGAAGCGCGCCGTTTCCTCATCGATCACGGTATCGATGCCGCGTCGGCACAGCGGGTGTGGACCGCCATCGCGCTGCACACCACACCCGGCGTTCCCGAACATATGGAGGCCGAGATCGCGCTGGTCACGGCCGGAGTCGAAACCGACGTGCTCGGAATCGGCTACCGGGATCTGGACCCGGCCGATATCCGGGAGGTGGTGGCCGCGCATCCGCGGCCGGACTTCAAGAAGCAGATCCTCGCCGCGTTCACCCACGGTTTCGCCGACCGGCCCGACACCACATTCGGCACCGTCAACGCCGATGTGCTCGCCCACTTCCTGCCCGGTTTCCGGCGTACCGATTTCGTCGAGGTCATCGAGAACAGTCCCTGGCCGGAATGAGCGCCGATCTCAGACGCAGGGCGCGGCGCCCGCCGCCCCGCCGGCGGTCAGTCCCGGGCGGGTCTCCGGCACCGGATCCCAGTGTCCGCCCACACCCGTGTAATGCCAGGCCGGACCGTCGGCGACCAGGGCGCGCACCGCGTCGAGCAGCCGGTCGACATGGGCCTCGGTGGTACCCAGCCCGATACTCGCGCGCAGACCCGCCTCGATTCCGAACCGCGCCAGCAGCGGGTGGGCGCAGAACCGGCCGTCCCGGACGCCGATCGCGTGTTCGGCCGACAGATACGCCGCGACCCGGCCGGGCTCGTACCCGGCCACCGTGAAGGCCACGATCCCGACACAGTCGCCGGTATCCGGCCAGATCCGCAGGCAGCGCACGCCCGCGATATCGGCCAGACCGGCCCGCAGCCGTCCGGTGAGCGCACGCTCCCGGGTCTCGGCCGCATCGCGGGATTCGGCCAGTGCGTCGCAGGCGGCGGCCAGGGCCGCGGCCCCCAGGACGTTCGGTGATCCCGCCTCGTGCCGGTGCGGCGCGGCCGCCCAGCTCGCACTGTCGGCCGTCACCTCGGTGACCGCGCCGCCACCGGCCAGATACGGCGGCGCCGCGTCGAGCCAGTCGCGCCGGCCGGCGAGCACGCCCGCGCCGAACGGCGCATACAGTTTGTGCCCGGACAGTGCCAGATAGTCGATACCGGCGGCCCGCAGGTCGATCCGCCGGTGCGGCGCCAGCTGCGCGGCGTCCACCAGGATCCGCGCCCCGCACTGATGGGCCAGCGCGGCGAGCCGCTCCAGCGGCAGCACCTCGCCGGTCACATTCGAGGCCCCGGTCACCGCGAGCAGCGCCGCGGGTTTCGCGCACAGTTCGGCGGCCAGCCGGCGCAAGGTCTCCTCGACGGTATCCGCGGCCCGCACCACCCGGCGGCCGTGCCGCTGCCACGGCAGGAAGTTCGCGTGATGTTCGATATCGAGCACCACGGTATCGCCGGGCACACAGCTCGCGAGCAGATTCAGCGCGTCGGTGGTGTTGCGGGTGAACACCACGACCTGATCGGTATCGCAGCCCAGGAACCGGCCCACCGTCTCCCGCGACGCCTCGTAGCACCGGGTGGAGATCCGCGAGGCGTAACCGGCGCCCCGGTGCACGCTCGCGTAGTAGGGCAGCAGTTCGGCGACCCGCGCGGCGACGCCGGACAGAGCGGGCGCGCTCGCCGCGTAGTCGAAGTTCGCGTAGTCGAGTTCACCGCCCTGTACCAGCGGCACCCGCAGGTCGTCGCCGGTCACCCGGGCGGGGGCGCAGGTGGGGTCGAGTACAGCGGTCATCGGGCAATCCCTTCGTGGAGGGACTCCGGAGCCATCGGAGAACGGAGTCCGCGCTTGCCGCGCTCGGTCGAGCCGCGGCCCGGTCGTCACCCGGGGCACCCCACCGCGGAGGAGGGTTGCCGGCCAGCAAGCCGGGGCTTGACGCTGGCACTCATGACCTGATCCGAAACCTTTGCAGACACCTCGCGGGCTTGTCAACCGCGCCGCACCGTGCCCGCGCGATCCGCCCGGCACCGGGCCGTCGCCTCCTTCGGATCACGGTGATCGAGTCCGTGGACCCGGAAACTTCGGCGGCGCACCATATCCCGTGCGGCCACGAGTCGCCGTTGGTCATCCGCCGCCGACCCCCAGGAATATGCCGATGAGCGCCGAATTTCTCTGGTACATCCCGAACCAGGCCCGGCCCGGGCATCGCGGCGAACCGGTGACCGACGATCACAACAGTATCGGGACGCTGACCACCCAGGCCGAAGCGCTGGAACAGCACGGATGGACCGGTGCACTACTCGGCACCGGCTGGGGCCGGCCCGACACCTTCACGGTCGCGACCGCGCTCGCCGCCCGGACCACCACCTTCGAGCCGCTAATCGCGGTCCGGCCCGGTTATTGGCGCCCCGCGCATTTCGCCTCCGCCGCCGCGAGTCTCGATCACCTCACCGGTGGCCGGGTGCGCGTCAATATCGTCTCCGGTAAGGACGATCTCGCCGCCTACGGTGAAAGCGAGGACGACCAGGCGGACCGCTATGCCCGCACCCGCGAGTTCATGCAGCTGGTCCGCCGGTTGTGGACCGAGGACAACGTCACCTATCGCGGTGACCACTACCGGGTCACCGATTCCACCGTCGAACCGCGGATCGCCGCGCGACCGGGCCGGCCGCATCCGCTGCTGTACTTCGGCGGCGCGTCGGCGGCGGCCGAACGCGTCGCCGCCGCCGAAGCCGATGTGCAGTTGTTCTGGGGCGAACCCCTGTCCGGCGTCCGCGAGCGGATCGACCGGCTGCGCGCCCTGAGCGACGAACTGGGCCGCCGGCACGCGCCGCTGCGATTCGGGCTGCGGATCACCACCTTCGTCCGCGATACCACCGAACAGGCCTGGGCCGAGGCGGAAGCGAAGGTCGCCGCGATGGCCGCCGCGTCCGGCGCCGCGCCGCGCCGCCACGCCGCGGTGGGCCAGCAGCGCCTGCTCGACCTCGCCGCGCGCGGTGAGGTCCTCGACGACAACCTCTACACCACCCCCGGCACGGTCGGTGGCGGCGGCGCGGCCACCACCTGGCTGGTGGGCTCCGCCGAGGATGTCGCGAAATCGCTGCGCCGCTACCAGGATCTCGGCATCACCCATTTCGTCCTGTCCGATACTCCGTACCTGCGGGAGATCCGCCGGCAGGGCACCCGGCTCCTGCCGCTGCTCCGCGACTGAGCCGGGTACAGGGCCGATCAGAGATTCAGTCCGGTGCCGTGGATTCCGTGTTCGTCGATCAGCGCGAGTTCGTCGTCGGTGAGTTCCGGGAAATCCACCGCGGCGATATTGTGATCGAGCTGCGCGGTACTGCTGGCACCGATCAGCGCAGAGGTGACCTCCGGCCGTCGCAGCACCCATTGGAGGGCGAGCTGGGCCAGCGACTGCCCCCGGGCCGCCGCGAGTTTCGCGAGTTCGGCGGTCCGCGCCCGGTAGGTCTCGTCGATCACATCCGGTGACAGGAAGGTGCTGTTCTGCGCCCGCGCGCCGTCGGGGATACCGTCCAGGTATTTATCGGTGAGCAGGCCTTGGGCCAGCGGCGAGTACACGATGACCCCGAACCCGTCCTGGTCGGCGGTCTCCAGCAGGCCGTTGCGCTCGGGCCGCCGGTCGTAGATCGAGTACCGGGCCTGGTGGATGAGCAGGGGGACACCGGCCGCGCGGAGCAGTTCGGCGGCGGCGTGGGCGCGTTCGGGCGGATAGTTCGAGATCCCCACGTAGAGCGCTTTACCCTGCTGGACGGCCGAGACCAGCGCGCCCACGGTCTCCTCCAGGGGCGTACCGGAATCCGGGCTGTGGTGGTAGAAGATATCGACATAGTCGGTGCCCAGATCACGCAGGCTGTGCTCGAGCGAGGTGAGCAGCGATTTCCGCGAACCGCCCCGCAGGTAGGGGCTCGGCCCGATCGGGTTCCCGGCCTTGGTCGACAGGATGAGTTCGTCGCGGTAGCGCGCGAGATCGGCGCCCAGAACGCGCCCGAAGTTCTGCTGGGCGGCGCGATGCGGCGGACCGTAGCGGTCGGCGTTGTCGAAATGGGTGATGCCGAGATCGAAGGCCCGCAGGATGATCTCGCGCTGGGTCGCGGCGGAATAGTCGCTGCCGAATTTCTGCCACAGACCGAAGGAAAAGGCGGGGAGGTCGAGACCGGAATTCCCGGTGCGCCGGTAGGGGATTCTCTCGTATCGGTTACCGGCGGCGGTATAGGACAGGTCGTGGGGTCCGTAGCTCATCACACCAGTCGACCACCCGCCGGCCCGGCGGGCGATGGGTCCGCTCAGCCTGATCGAAACCACGCCGGGTCTGCCACGACCGGGCCGGCTAGGGGGAAGGGACCGGTCAGCGCAGCGGAAAACCCCGGGCGGCCAGCGATTCACGCAGACGGTCGCGCCCTTTGAGCGATTCCGCCGACGCGAGCCGGGCCAGCACCCGTTCCGACCACGAGTGCGCAAGATCCTGTTCGGCGTAGAACTGCGCGATACGGCGTTCGTACTCGCTCAAATGCTCGCGCCGGCCGTCCGCGGAATAGGTCTCCTCGTGCAGGACCGCGGCCTGCGGCAGGCGTGGTTTCACCCGGGCGCCCTCGGCCGGATCCGGGCGCCCGACCACCAGACCCACCACGGCGAATACTCCTGCGGGCAGCGCCAGTTCGGCCGCGACCTGTTCCGGATTGTTGCGGATCGCCCCGATGTACACGGTGCCCAGCCCCAGGGATTCGGCCGCCACCACCGCGTTCTGCGCGGCCAGCGCCGCGTCCAGGAACGCCACGTAGCTCGATTCGAGATAGTCGGCGCCCTCCAGTGGCGCGCCGCGGTCGGCGGCCAGGCCGCGCAGCCGGGCGAGGTCGGCGGTCCACACCAGTAGCAGCGGCGCCTGCCGGATCTGTTCCTGATCGCCGGCCAGCGCGGCGATCCGGGCCTTGCGCTGCGGATCACGCACCGCCACCACACTCCACACCTGGAGATTCGAGGAGGTGGGCGCCGATTGGGCCGCCGAGACGAGCAGTTCCAGCACGCCGTCGGGCAGGGGTTCGGGCAGATAGCGGCGGACGGAGCGGTGCTCGTGCAGTACCTGCAGCACCCGGTTCCATTCGGCGGGTGCTGCAGGGGCGGGATCGCGGTAGCGCTCGGCCACCACCAGGTCCGGAGACGGCGCGGTCTGGGTCATGGGGTCATCCTCGCCGCCGCGCGCCGACCGGTCAGCCATTGCCCGCACCTCGAGTCCAACACCGGCGCCGCTCCCCCACCCGCACGCGCGATTACCAGCCGCCGACGTGGACGATACGGTCCAGGTCTTTGCGGGGAGCCGGTTTGAACTCCGTGCCCAGGGTGTACGCGACCGGGATCAACGCACCCTGGGAGACCTTGTCGTACGGAATCCCCAGCACCTCGGCGGCCTCCCGCTCGTACTGCAGATGCAGTGTGGTCCACGTGGTTCCGAGTCCACGCGACCGCGCCGCCAGGCAGAAACTCCACACCGCCGGGAACAACGACGACCAGTACGACGCGCTCCGCACACTGGAAGCCTCGTCCACCCGGCCCTCCTGGCACGGGATCAGCAGGGTGGGCACCTCGCCCATCTTCTCCGCCAGATACGTCGCCGAACTCGCGATCCGCTGCCGGGTGACGTCGGCGGCGGTGTTCCCGCCGGGTTGATTGCCGGGAAAACTCGCGGACGCCGCGTACTGCTCGAACGCCCGCCGGTACAGTTCACCCAGAGCCCGGCGCTGTCCGGCGTCGGTGACGACCACCCAGTGCCAGCCCTGACTGTTCGAGCCGCTCGGCGCCTGCACCGCCAGTTCCAGGCATTCGCGGACGACCTCGAGGGGGACCTCACGGTCGAGGTCGAGGCGTTTGCGCACGGCGCGGGTGGTGGACAGCAGTTCGTCGGTCGACAACTCCAGCTCTATCGGCACATCGGCCCTTTCCGCGATTCGGGTACGGGGTCTCGGGCCGGTGCACCCGGCCCGCCCACAGGCTAGGCGACGCCGGGCACCGCCCTACTCGGCCGCCGCGTCCGGCACCGTCAGCAGCCGGTCGATGATGCGCCGCGCGAACGCCACCCGGGCCTCGTCTCCCAGCTGATGGGCGGTGTTCGCGGCACCGGCCACGGCGTCGAGTTCGAAGGCGAATTCGACCGGGTCGCGGCCGGACAGCGCACCGCCCTCCTGCGCTTTCCCGATCTCGCCGGCCAGGAACCGGAGCCACTCGTCGTGGTCGGCGGCCACGGCGTCGCGCACCGCGCCGGGCCGGCTCTCGAATTCGGCCAGGACCGCGGTCCGGAAACAACCACCGGGAAACGGCGGGTCGGTGAGGTAGTCGAGCCAGCGGTCGATCAGGGCACGGACCCGGGGCAGGCCGCGCGGTTCCCGCAGGCTCGGGGTGACCACCCGATCGAGGAACACCTGCCGCCCGGCCCCGACCGCCGCCAGTTGCAGGGCCTCCTTGGTCTTGAACAGGGTGGCGATACCGCTCTTGCTGATCCCGAGATCGGCGGCCAGACGGCCGATACTCACGCCGTTCAGCCCTTCGACCGACGCCATATCCGCGGCGTGGCGCGCGATCGCCGCGCGGGATCGCGCCCCCTTGGCCAGGCGCTGATCGCCGGTCGTCTCCACCATGCGCCCCATTCTGACATTCCCGTCTTGTGAATACGAACGATCGGTCGTATTTTTGTTTACGAACGTTCGTACTTCTTTATCGGCGACGACACGACCGGAGCAGCCATGACCGACCACCTCGCCCATACCGAACTCGACGATCCGATGCTGATCTCGCCGGACACCGCACGCGAACTGCTGGCCGGAGCCCCGTGGCGCCGGTACGCGGTGCTCGGGGACTCCCTCGCCCGGGGCACCGGAGACCCCAGCCCCGGCTACCGCGACATCGGCTGGGCACAGCGCGTCGCGGAGACACTGGCGGCCGCGGTGCCGGACTCGGAATACCTGAACACGGGCCGGATCGGCGCCACCTCCGGCCAGGTGATCGAAGACCAGCTGGCCCGGGTGCTGGAATTCGGCCCGGACCTCGTCCACATCTCCTGCGGCGGCAACGATCTGTTCGGGCCGGGTGGTGACGTCACGACCCTCCGCGATAATCTCGAGGCCCTGTTCGCGGCGCTGGCGACAACCGGTGCGCAGCTCTGCACCTTCACCGTCGCCGATGTCTGGGGAACCGACCGGATGGCGCCCATGCGCGCCATGCGGGACCGGATGGCCGAGCTCAACGCGATCGTCCGGGATATCGCACTGCGCTACGACGCCGTCACCGTGGACTTCTGGGATCATCCCGTCCGGCACCGGCCCGATCTGATGAGCGCCGATCTCATCCATTTCACGACCAGCGGCCACGCGGTGGTGGCGACGGAGATGATCCGCGCCCTGTCCCGGCGTATCGCCGTGCCGCAGTAGAATCGGAACCGGTTACCGATACGCGTTCCGTCGCCCGGATCCGGGTACACGCACCCGGATCCGGGGATTCCGCAGCGGGGGCCGGATCTACCCGGGACAGTCACTCATGCCACTCCGAACAGACGAGATCGCCGACGGCATCTACCGCTTCTCCACCTTCGTTCCCGATCTCGGACCCACCGGATTCACCTTCAACCAGTTCTTCGTCGACGCCGACGAACCGCTGCTGTTCCATACCGGGATGCGGGCCCTGTTCCCGGATGTCTCGGCGGCGATCGCGCGGATCCGGCCGGTCGAGCAGTTGCGCTGGATCACCTTCGGGCACGTGGAGGCCGACGAATGCGGGGCGATGAACCTCTTCCTGGCAGCCGCTCCGCACGCCACGGTCGCGCACGGCGTCCTCGGCTGCCAGGTCTCGCTCGACGATCTGGCCGACCGCCTGCCGCGCCGGCTGGACGACGGGGAGGTCTTGGATCTCGGCGGGCGCCGGATCCAGCACTTCGATACCCCGCACGCGCCGCACAACTGGGAATCGCGGGTGCTCTACGAGCAGACCACCGGCGTGCTGTTCTGCGGCGATCTGATGACGCAGCTGGGCGACGGGCCCGCCGTCACCGGCGCCGACCCGGTAGGGCCCGCGGAACAGGCCGAGGACGTCTTCCACGCGACCTCACTGGGACCCGCGGTTCCCGCCGCGCTGCACCGGCTCGCCGCACTGCGTCCGGCCACCCTCGCGGTGATGCACGGATCGAGTTTCACCGGTGACGCCGCCGGGGCGCTGCGTGATCTCGCGACGGTCTACGAACAGCGGATGTGATCGCGCCCGGGGCGCCGCGGTGGCCGGGTACGGCCCGTACAGTCCGGTACCGGGCAGCCGCCCCGGGCGCCCGGCGAGGAGAGACCGATGAACGCGCACACCCCACAGGACCGGGTCCGCAACCGGTGGGAAGAGCTCACCGCCGCCGATCCGTCCCATTCGCAGTGGTACGTGCAGCGATTCCGCACCCTGGCCGCCGAGGGCCACGACATCTTCGGTGAGGCGCGGTTGATCGACGCGATGCTGGGGCGGCGCGGGCGAGTGCTCGACGCGGGCTGCGGCCCGGGGCGGCTGGGCGGGCATCTGCACAACGCGGGCCACTCGGTGGTCGGCGTGGACCTCGATCCGGTGCTCATCGCCGCCGCGGAGGCCGACTATCCGGGCCCGCGGTGGCTCGTGGGCGACCTCGCCGTTCTCGACCTACCCGCCCGCGGTATCGAG
The DNA here is from genome assembly GCF_055586645.1 of Nocardia sp. NPDC049935. NCBI lineage: Bacteria > Bacillati > Actinomycetota > Actinomycetes > Mycobacteriales > Nocardiaceae > Nocardia > Nocardia sp. NPDC049935. The sequence goes on from NZ_JBVJHV010000001.1 coordinate 1,789,226, forward strand.
GCCGGTTTCGATGTGATCGTCTGCGCGGGCAATGTGATGACCTTCCTGGCACCGGACACCCGGGGCGCGGTCCTGGCCGGATTCACCCGCCATCTGGCGCCGGGCGGGCGGGTGGTCACCGGGTTCGGCGCGGGTCGCGGCTACGACTTCGACGAGTTCCACGCCGATGCCGACGCCGCGGGTCTCACCGCGGACCTGTTGCTGTCCACCTGGGATCTGCGCCCCTTCTTCGCGAACTCGGACTTCCTGGTGGCGGTGTTCTCCCCCACGTCCCCGGACGCCTGACCGTCCGGCCGCGACCCTCCCGAACTGTCCAGAACGACCAACTCGGAGCATTGCCGCTCTCGAATGTAGTAGGTATGCTACAAATCATCGAAGGATGATTACTCGGGAGGTTCTCATGACTTCGACCGGCGACCTGGTACTCGAGGTCGACGCCCTGCGCATGCGCTACGACACCACCGACGTACTCCGCGATGTGTCCTTCCGGGCGCGCCGCGGCGAAGTGCTGGTGATGCTGGGCCCCAACGGCGCGGGCAAGACCACCACCCTCGAAATCCTCGAGGGGTTCCGCGCGCGGTCGGCCGGTCGCGTGACCGTGCTCGGCACCGACCCCGAACACGGCGGCGAACAGTGGCGGGCCCGCATCGGGGTAGTCCTGCAGTCGTGGCGCGATCACGCCAAATGGCGGGTCCGCGAACTGCTGGGCCATCTCGGGGAGTTCTACCGGCCCTACTCCACCGACCGGGTCCGCAAACCCTGGGACACCGCCGAACTCATCGAGCTGGTCGGGCTCACCGAACACGCGGACGCCGCGATCGGCACACTCTCCGGCGGTCAGCGCCGCCGCCTCGATGTCGCGATCGGCGTCGTCGGACGGCCGGACTTGCTGTTCATGGACGAGCCCACCGCCGGCTTCGATCCCGCGGCCCGGCGCGATTTCCACGATCTCGTGCACCGGCTCGCGGATCTCGAGAACACCACGATCCTGCTCACCACCCATGATCTCGACGAGGCGCAGAAGATCGCCGACCGGATCCTCATCCTGGCGGGCGGGCGGATCATCGCCGACGGATCACCCGACGAACTGTCGCGGTCGGTATCCGGCGATTCCGAAGTGCGCTGGACCGTGGACGATCAGCGCTTCGTGCACACCACCACCGAATCGGCGAAATTCGTCCACGAACTGTTCGAGCAGTACGGCGATCAGGTCGGCGAACTCGAGGTCCGCCGTGCCTCTCTGGAAGACACCTATATGACACTGGTCCGCCGGCACGAAGCCGGCAAGGCCGGTACCGAGGTCCACACGCTCGCGGAGGTCACCCGATGAATCCCACCGCATACGCCGTCCGCGCCGGGCTGGTCCGCGGCCGGATCGAACTGCGTCAGATGTTCACCCACGTACCCGATCTGCTCGGCCAGTTCCTCACTCCCGCCATCTCCCTGGCCGCGCTGTATCTGCTGCGCGATCGCGACTACGGCGCCAGCGGGTTCTCCATCGCCGAACTGGCCGTCCCCGGTCTGCTCGGCAGCATCATCGCCTTCAACGGACTCTATGCCCTCGCCACGGTGATGACGCTCGACCGCGAGGACGGCACCGTCCTGCGTGCCAAGAGCGCACCGCACGGGATAACGGGCTATTTCGTCGGCAAGGTCGTCGCCGCCGCGGGTTCGGTCGTGGTGCAGGTTCTGGTCATCCTGCTCGCGGGTGCACTGCTCATCGGCGGAACGGCACCGGACTCACCGGGCGCGTGGGCGACTTTCGCCTGGGTCCTGCTACTCGGCCTGCTCGCATCCCTGCCCGCGGGGGCGATCCTCGGTGCCGTGCTCGACGGAGCCCGCTCCACCTTCCTGCTGTCGATGCCGCTCATGGGACTCATCGCCATATCCGGCATCTTCTACCCGATCACGGCGCTGCCGGGCTGGTTACAGGTCGCGGCCCAGGCGTTCCCGATGTACTGGGCCGGGCTCGGGATGCGGTCGGCGCTGCTCCCACCCGACGCGGTACACGTCGAGATCGGCGAATCCTGGCGGCATGCCGAGACCGTGGCGGTACTGGGCGCCTGGGCCGTCGCCGGCCTGATCATCGCGCCGGTAGTGTTGCGCCGCATGGCACGACACGAGTCCGGTTCGCGAATGGCCGCGCGCCGCGAGAAGGCGATGCAGCGTGCCTTCTGAGGTCATCTACAACCGCATCGCGATGCTGCGCGCCGAGCGCGGCATCTCGCGGCGGCAACTGGCCGAGGCGCTGAGCGTGCACTACCAGACGATCGGATACCTCGAACGCGGGGAATACAGTCCCAGTCTGCACCTGGCCCTGCGGATCGCGGCGTATTTCGAAGTGGCGGTGGAGATCGTGTTCTCCACCGAACCTTTCCCACGCCTGGGATCGGGCGCGGAATCGGCCTGAACGCGGTGGACACGACACACAACAATCAGCGACCGCATTTCCCGAATCCGCGCGGACCTGCCGTAATACTTATCGCGTGCAGATTCCGACGATCGATCGAAATCTAGTCGTACTCACCATCGGCGCACTACTCCTGGGCAGTCTCACCGTACTGTCCGGGACCGGTGCGCCTCCAGCCGCCGCCGCCCCCGTGTATCCGGCACCCGATCCCGACCCGTTCTATTCGGCGCCCGCGGATATCTCGGATAAATCTCCGGGCGAATTACTCGATTCCCGGGTGATGCCGCCACTGCCCATATTTCCCGGCACCACCGTGACCCTGGTGAAATTCCGGTCGAACAATTCCCGGGGACTGCCGATCGCGGCCACCACCACGGTGCTCACTCCGCAATGGCGCGCTCCGGACGGACCGTTGCTGTCCTATCAGCACATCATCAACGGCCTCGGCGCCCAGTGCGCGGTCTCCCGGGTCCTCTACACGCCCGACCCCACCCTGCAGGTTCGCGAGGCGGCCGCGCTCAACGCGGTACTGGCCCGCGGCTGGAGCGTCGCGCTCCCCGACCACCTCGGCCCGACCTTCGCCTACGGCGCGGCCCGGCTGGGTGGACAGATCACCCTCGACAACATCCGCGCGGTGCGGGCGGCCGGGCTCGGACTCCAGAACAGCCGGGTCGCCATGGCCGGGTACTCCGGTGGCGGGATGGCGACGGCCTGGGCGGCCGCGCTCGCCCCGCGCTACGCCCCCGAACTCGAGATCGCCGGCGCCGCGACCGGTGGCGTGCCGATGAATCTGGTGCGCATGCTCGAGGCGGTCAACACCGGTCCGCATCCGGCATTCGGTCTCTTGATGGCCGCCGGTATCGGCCTGGAACGCGAATATCCCGACCGTTTCCCGATCAGCGAATCCATGAACGTGCGGGGCCTCTCCGCCCGCAACACCGTCGCCAACGGCTGCACGAACGAGATACTCGCCACCGGCGCCGGCCGCAGCATCGTGGAATACGCGAGCAGTATGTCGATGGTGACCGATCCGGACGCCCGGGCCGTCGTTGAGGAGAACAGCCTGGAGTTCTTCGACGGAATCCCGAATATGCCCATCATCGAATGGCATTCGGCCTCCGACCCGTTGATTCCGGTGGATTCCATCCTGCGGACGAATCGTCGCTACTGCGCGGCGGGAGTCCGGGTCCAAGCGGAGAACACGCTGTCCCCGGAACACCTGTCCGCGGCCGTCCTCGGAGTCCCGCAGGTTCTGTGGTGGTTGGAGGGCCGATTCCGCGGCGACCCCGCGCCGTCCAACTGCTGACCGGGCGGCACGGGGCCTACACCGCGTCTACCAGTCGACGTTGATCGGCCCGGGGCTCCACAGTCCGGAGTGGGTTTCGCGGCCGACCTCCGGAATCCCCGGGCGCGCGGCGGTATCGAGCGGGGTCAGTCGTTGCAGCTGGCCCCAATCGTGGCTCCAGTCGTCCTTCAGATAGGTGGCCAGCGTCTGCGAACGCAGCAGCTGCCGGCTCCATCCGAGCGGGCCGCCACCGTCATGGCTCTGCCACAGGTTGGTGGCATTGGCCAGCGGGCGATCGGGCAGGATGCGCCAGCCCGGGGCCTGGGCGATCCCGTGATTGTGATCGAACGGCCGCTGACACGGGAACTGCAGACCCACCGCCCAGTCCAGCAGCACCGGACTGTCCGACCCGATCAATTCGTCGACCGTGCGGGTCTGCGGGATCCGCGGCGGCGTCAGCGCCATCCACTGCTGCGGATCGAGTGTTTTGTCCGCGGCCACGATCCGCACCACATCGGCCTGGTCCGGGATCTGGTCCAGCGGCACCCGCAGGTTCCGCCAGGACGGCGTGGGTCCGATATCGATGGGCATCACCGTTCCCAGCGACCGCGCGGTGGTCGCGGAATCCGCGACACCGTATTCGATATCCACCGGCTGGCCCGGCATCACCGAACCGTCCTGCGTCACGGCCCGGAACCGGCCCGCAGCCGTCAGCGCGAGAACGCCCGCACGGTCGGCCGGTGCGGGCAGGCGGTACCAGCCGGTGGTCAGCTCGGCCGATTCCGTCTGCCCGACACTGCCCAGCACCGGCGTGGTGGGCGCGAGACCGAAGGGCAGCGGGTCGCCGCCGGTCTGTGTGCTGGTACCGGTGGCCGACGAATCCTTGAGCGACGCGGCGATACTGTCGTCCTCGTCGTCGGACCCCTCCTTGTCGTCGTCGGAGGTGACATTGCCGACCCCGCCGGGCACGAACCCGGTCGCGCCGGCGGCGAAGGTCTCGGCCGGGCTTCCGGTCAGCGGGGCGAGCATGGAGGCATTCGGGTCGGTTTCGACCAGAACGTCCTCGGCCAGGCCACAGGGTTTACCGCGCAACGCGTCGATATTCGAGCGGGCCAGCGAGAACGCCGGATACTGGGTCGCCGCCGCGGTGGCGAACGATCCCACCTGGAAGATCACGATCAAGGCCGCGGCCACGGTCAGCGGTGGAATCTTGATCAGCCGCCAGGAACGCACCGATACGCGATGCGGTGTTCCGGGTTCCGGTGCCCGCACATGCCACCACGCGGCCAGCGCCAGGCACAGCACCGCGATGGTCAGGAAGATCTGGCTCAGGCCCACCCCGGCGATCTCCGGCGGGGTGTTCCACCACGGGATACCGTGCCCGGAAGCGTAGAACCATTTGTTGACCCCGGTGAAGATCTGGGCCAGGGCGATCGCGACGATGGCGGCGAACAGCGCCCGGTAGCGCGGGGCGCGCATCACCTTCGGACCCACGGCCACCGCGGTCACCACCGCCACGGCACCGGCCAGGCCCGCGAACACACCGTTGTGATGGGTGAACTTCGTGGGGACGGTCGCCATCAGCAGCATGGCCCCGAAGGTGATGCCCAGCAGGCGTTTCGCCGGGCCGGACGCCACGAACGGCATCCGCCCGCCCTTGCGCAGGATCACGAACGCGCACACCAGCAGGCCGAGCCACATCGCGACCACCCCGAACCGGCGGCCGATCGAACCATCGGCGGTGGGCGTGAACAGCCGCTGGTAGGCGAGGTAGTCGTCGTACCACGGCACCGCCGGCCCGACCGCGTTGTGCACCCGCGTCATCTCGAACATCGCCGACAGCGGCTGCACGCCGAACGCGAAGACGAGCACCAGGGTGCCCGCCGCGGCCAGCGGCGCCAGCAGCGCGCCGTAGACCGTCCACCGGACGGTCCGGGAACTGCGGCCACTCCCCGCGATCTCCGCCGCCCGCCGGACCCCGAACCGGACCACCGACCGCGCGCCCGCCAGCAGCGGCGCGAGACAGATCACCCCCGACGGCGCCGCGGTGAGGCTGAAAGCCGCGATCAGGATCGCCACCGCATACGGCAGCAGCCGCTCGGTCGCGATGGCGCGTTCGACGAAGACCCAGGTGAGCAGGACGGCGGCCGCGATGATCGGCTCGGGCCGCAACCCGTTGTTGTAGGGCAGCCAGATGGCGAGGAAGCCCAGGGCGCCCGTCGCCACCACCACCCTGTCGTGGCGCAGCCGGATTCCGAGCCGGGGTATCACCTCCCGGCTCAGGGCCAGCCAGGTGAGCACGGCCGCCAGCAGGGTGGGCAGCCGCATCCAGGGGCTGGCCGTACTGATCTCGGTCATATGGGCGATCACGTCGTAGGGCGGCGTGCCGACCGGGTTCTCCGGGACCCCGAAGAACCGGAAGTAGTTGGCCATGTACCCGGAGACCAGCGAGGTCCTGGCCATCCCGAACTGGTAGCCGTCGTCGGAGGTGGTCGATCCGATGAAATGCCACAGCAGCAGCGTCCCCAGCACCACACCGTCGATCACCGAGAAGGTCCGCCAGCGTTGCGGCAGCAGGCAGCGCAGCCCACCGCGGCCCGACCGGTCCAGCCGGTACAGCGCCCCGAGCGAGATCACGGCCAGGACGACCGCCAGCACGGTCGCGGCGCGTTTGAGCAGTGTCGGCTCGACCGAGAACCGGCTGTCCACCTCCACGCTCGCCGATGCGCCCCCGGAACTGCGCAGATCACTGAACACCCCGACCACCTGCGGCCGGAAGTCACCGCCCAGGAACACCGGTTCGATACCCGTTCCGGTGAGTTCGGCGGTGGTGGAGGTGTTGTCGGAGTGCACGGTGAGGACCGCGTCATCGAGTTCGTCCACCGGCACGCTGAACACCGATTGGCTGCGCAGCACCACTTCGAGCCGGGCCGGCTCCCGGCCCGGGCCCGGCTGCACCCGGGCGACGAAACCGTACTTCTCCAGATCGGGCGCGCCCGCGGGCATGGTCGCCACGGCCTGGCCGCCGCGATCGGCCAGCGTGCGCAGCGCCGGGCCCGGGACGGTGGCATCGAAGGTCCGCGGCGCGTACGACACCAGCGGCGCGCTGATACTGCGGGTCGAACCCTCCTGCGGCCAGGTCAGCGTGGTCTTGTCGACGTGCACCGGTAACAGCGGTACGGCAACGGCCAGCAGGGTCGCGAACAGGCCTCCGATCAGGGCCACCCACCCCGCCCATCGCCCGCGCCGGGGCCTGCCGGCCCGAGGTTGCTCGCCCGCGGGCGCCTCGTCCGCTCTCACCATCGTGTCCGTCACGGGGGGCGATAGTATCGTGACGTATTTGTAACGGGAGAATTCGGGCGAGAAATTCACGATGCGGCCGGATCGTCCAATACTCCTACAGCCTCTCTACCTGCATAGTTACTCGATAGGCCTATTTCGCGGCCACGCCGGACCGATGTGAATCCCGCCGGACGGCGGTGCGATTCCGATATCGGCAGCCGGGCCGCGCACCGGATCACCCTTATTCCCCCGGCAATTCTCCACGAAGGCTCGAAATGCCAGCGGATACCGCATTTCGACCGCCGATCACGCGGACCGGGCAATTATTCGGCGAACAACATGCGGTTCGCATATTTCGGGCCTTCCGGGGGCGCGGGGTCCGGAATCGGCGACGGCGTCCGGGCTCCGTGCGCGCCCGGCCCGCGAGGTACTCGCCGGACCGGGCGCTCGGACAGAAGCCGTACGGGGCGTGAGCATTTCGCAGATCCAGGCCTCGCCGGCGACCAGGGCGCGCGAGCTCGCACAGGACGTCACCCGCGACCATCCGGACCGGAATCGGCGAGCAGGATTGAAATCACGCCGGATTGGGTAATCCAATGCACTCGGATTATCACGGCATAATGATCGCGCCCGGTGATGTGGTAGCTAATCGCATTCCACGCGAATACGACTATTCCTCCGATCAGGGCGGTCCGCATCTCCGAGCGCAGTGATCGATATCCCATGCGGCCATATCGCCGGGCGCCATCGGGCGAATAACCACCGGACCCTCGATTCCATTGCGCGGCGGTGGCCGCCTTTTCAGTTTCGGGTGCCGCGCCCCGGAATCCGGCGCCGGAAGAGCGCGCGCATCCGTGTCCGCAGCCGCGTGAGCCGGGATTCGGTCTCCCCGGCGTCCGCGGTCTCCTCGGCCGCCGCCTGCGCGAACCGGGCGTGCAACTGTTCGCGGACCTGATCCGGTGTGTAGGCGCGGCGGCGCCGCTCGGCGCGCACCACCACCGCACCGGTGGCCACCACACCGGCCGCACCCGCCAATCCCAGTACCTTCCACCACCTCATACGCATAGGCTACGTTCCATGGCGGGTGCGGGCATCGATCTCGATCGGGCTGTCGAGATCACCAGAACGGGCGATATCTGGCTGTTCCGTGGACATTCCACGGCCGACCGGATGATTCGGATGACGACGAACAGTCCGGTCAACCATGTCGGGATGTCGGTGGTGATCGACGATCTGCCGGCGCTGATCTGGCACGCGGAACTCGGACGTTCGCTGCCGGATATGTGGTCGGGCACCGCGCACCGCGGCGCGCAGTTGCACAATCTGCGCGACGCGGTTCTGGTGTGGGCCAACCGATACGGTCAGCAGGCCTGGTTGCGCCAGCTCGAGCCACCGGCCACCGCCGGGATGGAGGACGGCGCGCTGCGCACCGTCGCACGTCTCGACGGCACCCCCTTCCCGTCCACCGCCACCCTCGCCGGGCGCTGGTTCCGCGGCCGGATCCGGTTACCGCGCCGCCACTCCCGCCGGCCCGCGGCGCGGGAGGTGGAGAACGCCTACTGCGCGGAGATCGTGGCGGCGACCTATCAGGCGATGGGATTGCTCCCGCAGAACCGCGACCCCGACTGGTACGACCCGGGCCGCTTCTGGAGCGGCGACCGGTTGCGCCTCACCGGCGGTCACACCCTCAGCGGCGAGATCGCGGTCCGCGTCCCGGACGAACCACCGGCCTGACCGGCGCCGCACCGCCCGCGCTCCGGGCCACCGCGCCCGCCGGCGCGCGACCCGCGTAAGTCGCTCGCAGACCCCGGCCCCGCCCGCGCGCCTTCGGGTGTGCGCCGCGCAACCAGTCGCGCGGGTACCGGAAAGCGCAGGTCGGAGCCGTGCGATCCGGCGAACGCCGGGCGTAACCGGACGTTTACGCACGATCCTTGTCGCGTAACCGGGTGCGGTCGCACCCTTCGGATATGCGCCACACCGCCGAATCACGCGAACGCCTGGACCCAGGTGACGCGGCCCGCGACCGTCCGGTCTTCCGGGACCAGGTCCGCCGCCTGCTACCGACCTCGGGACAGCTGACGGCCCGCCGGTTGCGTGATCTGCTCCGCGCGGAGCTGCGCGCGGGCGCGTTCGGTTCCGGCCGGCTGCCCGGTGAATCCGATCTCATGGCCCGGCACCGGGTCTCCCGCGATATCGTCCGGGCCGCGCTGGATCTGCTGCGCCGCGACGGCCTGATCGAACGCAGGCGCGGCCTGGGCACGGTGCCGATACGCGAGGAATACGTCGTGGCCGGCGCGCTGCCGCCCGCCGGCCGGTCGCTCGAACAGCATCTGGCACTCGGCCGGATCACGCCGCGGCTGTTGCACTGGGCGTGGGCACCGGCGCCGCCGGTGATCGCCGGACGGCTCACCGGCGTCGCCGAAGGCGCCGACTGTCTCTGTATCGAGTACGTCCTGCTGCTCGACGAACGGCCGATCTCCGTGTTCACCAACTATCTGCGCGCCGCCGAGGCCGCCGGTGTGGACCAGTCGGCGTTCCGCGACGATTTCTACACCCTGCTGCATACCGGCGGTATCGATATCAGCGCCTGCGATGTCGGCGTCCAAGCCGGTGCCGCCGACGACTGCGCCGCCGCTCTCCTGCACGTCCTGCCCGGCGAACCGGTGCTGCTGGTCGAACAGACGATCCGCGACCACACCGGTGCCGCGGTCGACTACGCGCTCGGCACCTGCCGGGGCGAGATCCAGCTCGCGATCGGCGGTATTCCCCGTATCGACGTCACCGCCGCGCTACGCGCCTGACCACCGGCCGGACCGGCCGCGCACACCCCGACCCGCCGCAACGAGGAGATCCATGACCACCGCAGTACCCGCCACCACCTTGCCCACCCTCACCGCCGCCGCACATTCACTGCGGGAGCGGGAGGTCACCGCCACCGAACTCGTCGAACAGGCGATCGCCGCGGCCGATGCCGCCGACGAGGCGATCGGCGTCTACCTCACCCGGTTCGACGATCACGCCCGGGCGGCCGCCGCCCGGGCCGACGAGAAGATCGCGGCGGGCCTGCCACTGGGACCGCTCGAGGGAATACCGGTGGGTGTCAAGGATATTCTCGCGCATTCGCGCGGCCCCACGACCGCCCAGAGCCTGGTGCTGGACCCCGCGTGGGGCGCGGCGACCGGCGACTGCGCGGTGGTGCGCAGGCTGGAACAGGCCGGGGCGATCATCACCGGCAAGACCACCACCATGGAATTCGCCATCGGGGCACCCGATCCCGGCAAACCGTTCCCGGTACCGCGCAACGCGTGGGATACGGCGCGCTGGGCCGGTGGATCGAGTTCGGGTTCGGGAAGCGGTGTGGCGGCCGGGATGTTCTGCGCCGCGATCGGCACCGATACCGCCGGCAGTATCCGTATCCCCGCGGCGTTCAACGGGATCACCGGCCTGAAACCGACCTTCGGGCGGGTCCCGAAATCCGGGGTGGTGCCCCTCGGCTACACACTGGACCATATCGGCCCGATGGCACGCACCGCCGCCGATTGCGCGGTCGTCCTCGCCGCCCTCGCCGGATACGACGCCGCCGACCCCTACAGCGCGCCGGCGCCGATCGACGACTACCCGGGCGCGCTCACCGGTGACCTGCGCGGCGTCACCATCGGCGTGGACGATCTCGACCGGTACGCCACCGGCGGTATCGACCCCGCGCAGCCGGAACTGTTCACCGCCGCGGTGGACGCGCTGCGGGACGCGGGGGCGAAGATCGTTCCCGTCGAGCTGCCCATGTACCCGGAGCTGACGGCGATCGATATCGTCGTCATGCTGGCCGAGGCGCACGCCTACCACCGGGAGGACCTGCGCACCCGCTGGAGCGACTACGGCCGGCCGACCCGGATCATCCTGGCGGGCGGGGCCGGAGTCGGCGGTTCCGATTACGTCCAGGCACAGCGGGTCCGGCAGATCGCGCGGCAGCGGATGGCCGAACTACTGGGCACCGTGGATCTGGTCGTCACCCCGACCGGTCATCTCGGGGCCCCCGCGCTCGCCGAGATGGACCCGCTCGATCCGCTCGGTGTGCTGCCGTCGCTGCACACGCCCTATTGGAACCCGCTGGGCAATCCCACGCTGGCGGTCCCGATCGGGCTGTCGGCCGCCGGCACCCCGCTGTCGATGTCGATCTCCGGCGCGTACTTCGCCGAGGCCGCGGTGCTGCGGGCCGGTGACGCCTTCCAGCGCCGAACCGGCCACCACACCCGGACTCCGGGCACCACGACCACAGGAGGAAACCGATGACCACCACCGGAGCGCACGAGTGGACCGACGATCCCGAGGAGACGGCCGCGGTCGAGGCCATGTACCGGGTCGTGACGGAGATGGCGCAGGCACTGCACGCCGTCACCGGCGCGCGCTACGCCGATCCGAGCGGCGGCCACCGGGTGGGCCCGGCGTAGCGGCGGATCGGTCGATGAGCATCCGGAACAGCGGAAAGCCCCGGCGCCCCGCGCGCCGGGGCCCGACACGTCGCCGCGGCGCCCGCGCGCGGGCGCGGGCGCCGGTAAGCTGAACGGCACCGTGACCAGGTGATCACTGGTTCTCGCGACGCCGGAGCAGCCCGTCGCGGAAGCCGCTCCGAATTACGGACGGAAATCTCCGGTACCCCCGTTCCCGCCGCTGTGAACGGGTCTCCGGAGACCCTGGCGGAGACCGGCCACGCATGATACGCGCCAGTAGCACCCGTACGCCGTGCATTTCTGCGGAGTGAGGGTGCACACTACGCAGAGCGAGAGCCGCAACCGGCTCGCCCGTCGACCGGGCCCGCACATAGGAGAGGAAGGAGACGGGCGAGTGTTCAGCCGTATCGCCATCGTGAACCGAGGTGAGGCGGCGATGCGCCTCATCCACGCTGTCCGGGATCTCGCGGCGGAGACCGCACGGCCCATCGAAACCGTCGCGCTGCACACCGATGTCGACCGCAACGCCACGTTCGTGCGTGAGGCCGATATCGCCTACGATCTCGGACCCGCGTCCGCGCGTCCCTACCTGGACCTGAAGGCGCTGGAGAAGGCGCTCGTCGCCACCGGCGCCGACGCCGCCTGGGTCGGCTGGGGATTCGTCGCGGAGGATCCGGCGTTCGCCGAGCTCTGCAAGCAGATCGGGGTGACCTTCATCGGCCCCGACGCCGACGCGATGCGCAAACTCGGCGACAAGATCGGCGCGAAGCTGATCGCCGAGGAGGTCGGGGTACCGGTGGCGCCGTGGAGCCGTGGCGCCGTGGAGACCGTGGACGCGGCGGTCGCCGCCGCCGCCGAGATCGGCTACCCGCTGATGCTGAAGGCGACCGCCGGTGGCGGCGGCCGCGGTATCCGGGTCATCACCAATGAGTCCGAGCTGGTCGACGCCTATGAGCGCACCAGCCAGGAGGCGGCCCGCGCGTTCGGCAGCGGCATCGTCTTCCTGGAGCGGCTCGTCACCGGGGCGCGCCATGTCGAGGTCCAGGTCATCGCCGACGGTCAGGGCACCGCGTGGGCCCTGGGCGTGCGCGACTGCTCGGTGCAGCGCCGCAACCAGAAGGTCATCGAGGAATCGGCGTCGCCGGTGCTCGCGCCCGACCAGGCCGACGAGCTGAAGGCCTCCGCCGAGCGATTGGCGATAGCGGTGGGCTATCGCGGCGCGGCGACGGTGGAGTTCCTCTACCACCCCGGCGATCGGCTCTTCGCCTTCCTCGAGGTCAACACCCGCCTGCAGGTCGAGCACCCCATCACCGAATCCACCACCGGATTCGACCTGGTGCGCGCCCAGCTGCACGTGGCCTCCGGCGGCCGGCTCGAGGGTGAGCCCCCGGCCGAACGCGGGCACGCCATCGAGGCGCGCCTCAACGCCGAGGACCCCGATCGCGATTTCGCGCCCGCCCCGGGCCGGATCGCGCTGCTGGACCTGCCGGCCGGGCCGGGTATCCGCGTCGACACCGGCGTGAGCCAGGGCGACACCATCCCCGCCGATTTCGACTCGATGATCGCCAAGATCATCGCCTACGGCCGCGACCGTGACGAGGCGCTGGGCCGGCTGCGCCGCGCCGTCGCGCAGACCCGCGTCATCATCGAGGGCGGCGCCACCAACAAGAGCTTCGTCCTCGACCTGCTGAACCAGCCCGAGGTCATCGACGCCAGCGCCGATACCGGCTGGATCGACCGGGTGCGCGGCGAAGGCCGCCTGGTCTCCCATCAGCACACCGCCATCGCCCTGGCCGCCGCCGCCATCGACGCCTACGAGGAAGAGGAGCACGTCGAACGTCAGCGGCTGCTGTCCACCGCCTCCGGCGGCCGGCCGCAGGTGCAGCACGAGAGCGGCCGTCCGCTCGACCTCAAGTTGCGCGGTGCGAGCTACCGGGTGCGGGTCGCGCGGATCGGCGCGCACCGCTTCCGGATCGGCATCGAAGCCGCCGGCGATATCCGCACCGCCGATGTCGACCTGGAACGGTTCGACCGCCACACCGGGCAGATCGTGGTCAACGGCATCCGGTACCGCCTGGTCACCGGCACCCACGGACCGATCCACCTGGTGGACGTCGAGGGTGTCACCCACCGGGTCAGCCGGGACGAGGGCGGCGTCGTCCGCTCCCCCGCCCCCGCCCTGGTCGTCGCGACCCCGCTGGAGGTCGGCGCCGAGGTGGAGGCCGGGGCTCCGGTGCTGGTACTGGAGAGCATGAAGATGGAAACGGTGCTGCGCGCACCGTTCCGCGCCCGCCTCAAGGAATGCGCGGTATCCGTCGGCACCCAGGTCGAGACCGGTGCGCCCCTGCTGCGGCTGGAACCGCTGGCCGACGGCGACGAGGAGGCGGAGACCGCCGCCACCGAGACGGTCGAACTGGATCTGCCCGCCGATCCCACGCAGGCCCGGCCGCACGAGAAGTTGCTGCGCGGCCAGCAGGATCTGCGCAGCCTGCTGCTGGGCTTCGACGTCGATCCGCACGACGACCGCCGGGTGGTGGAGGACTACCTCGTCGCGCGCCGCGCGGCCGTCGCCGACAACCGCCGGCCGCTGGCCGAGGAGATCGAGCTGGTCCGCGTCTTCGCCGACCTCGCCGAACTCAGCCACAACCGGTCCTGGGACGAGGACGGCGGGCCCGGGCATGTGCACAGCGCCCGCGAGTACTTCCACACCTACCTGCAGAGTCTCGATGTGGAGCGGGCCGGACTGCCGGAGTCCTACCGGGCCGAGCTCGCCTCGGCGCTGGGTCACTACGGTGTCGGCGAGCTGGATCGCACCCCCGATCTCGAAGCCGCGGTGTTCCGCATCTTCCTGGCCCAGCAGCGGCCGGCCGATACCGTCACGGTGATCACCACGCTGCTGCGCGAATGGCTGCGGGAGCCGGTCCCGGACCGGGTTCTGCGCGAGCCGGTCGGCCTCACGCTCGAGCGGCTGGTGGCGGCCACCCAGGTGCGCTTCCCCGTCATCGCCGACCTGGCCCGCGGCCTGGTCTACGCCTGGTACGGCCAGCCGCTGCTGCGGCGCAACCGCGCCCGCGTGTACACCAACGTCCGCAAGAATCTCAGCCATCTGGACGCGAACCCCGCCAGCGCCGATCGCGCCGACCGCATCTCGGAGATGGTGCGCAGCACCGAACCGCTGGTGCGCCTGCTCGGCCAGCGGCTCTCGCGCGGCAGCGCCGACAACACGGTGATGCTCGAGGTGCTGACCCGGCGTTACTACGGCAACAAGGACCTGTCCGATGTCCGCACCCAGGAAGCCGGCGGCGCCTCGTTCGTCGTCGCCGAACGCCGTGGACTGAGCCTGGTTTCGGCCGCCGTGAAGTTCGACGCCCTGGGCACCACGCTGCGCGGGCTCGCGGAACTGGCCACGGGCACCGCGACCATCGAGGCCGATATCTACCTCGGCTGGGAGAAGCAGCCCGAGGATTTCGACGCGATGGCGGCCGCGCTGCAGGATGTGCTCGCCGCGCATCCGCTGCCCAACCAGGTCCATCGCATCACCGCCACCGTCGCGGGCAGCGGCAGCGCCGTTATGCACCACCACTTCACCTTCCGCCCCACCGCGACCGGCATGGTCGAGGAGCGGCTGATCCGCGGTCTGCACCCGTATATCGCGCAGCGGATGCAGATGAAGCGGCTGCACAAGTTCGACCTCACCCGCCTGCCCTCCTCCGACGACGACGAGGTCTACCTGTTCCGGTGTGTGGCGAAGGAGAACAAGGCCGACGAGCGCCTCATCGCCTTCGCGCAGGTCCGCGACCTGACCGCGCTGCGCGAGAACGACGGGCGGCTGGTCGCGCTGCCCACGGCGGAGAGCACCATCGCCACCTGCCTGGACTCCATCCGCCGGGCGCAGGCGGGCCGGCCGTCGGCCAAGCGGTTCCAGACCAACCGCATCGTCATGTACATCTGGCCGCCGATCGATATCACCCGCGCCGAACTGGAGGCGATCGTCGAACGCGTCCGGCCGACGACGGCGGGGTCAGGGCTGGAGGAGATCCTGCTCATCGCGCGCCAGCGCGACGAGCAGTCCGGTGAGCTCATGAAGCTCGCGCTGCGGATCACCTTCGATGCCACCGGCGGCACCGAGGTCACCGTCGGCGACCGCACCGACGATCCGGTCGAACCGCTCGACGAATACCGGCAGAAGGTGCTGCGCGCCGGTAGCCGCAATACGGTCTACCCCTACGAATTGACCGGCCAGCTCGGCGAATTCGTCGAACACGACCTCGACGCCGACCACGCGCTGGTCCCGGTGGACCGGCCCAGGGGCCGCAATACCGCGGCGATGGTGGCGGGCGTGGTGACCACGCCGACCGAACGCCATCCCGAAGGCGTCACCCGCGTGGTACTGCTCGGCGATCCGACGAAATCGCTGGGCGCGCTGTCGGAGCCGGAATGCCGCCGGGTGATCGCGGCCCTGGATCTGGCCGACCGGATGCAGGTACCGCTCGAGTGGTACGCGCTGTCCTCCGGCGCCCGGATCTCGATGTCGTCGGGTACCGAGAACATGGACTGGGTGGCGGCCGCGCTCAAGCGCATCGTCGAATTCACCCAGGACGGCAACGAGATCAATATCGTGGTCTCGGGGATCAATGTCGGGGCGCAGCCGTACTGGAACGCCGAGGCGACGATGCTCATGCACACCAAGGGCATCCTGGTCATGACCCCCGATTCGGCGATGGTCCTCACCGGCAAGCAGGCGCTGGACTTCTCCGGCGGTGTCTCGGCCGAGGACAACTTCGGTATCGGCGGTTACGACCGGGTGATGGGACCCAACGGCCAGGCGCAGTACTGGGCGCCGAATCTCCAGGCGGCCCGCGCCGTGCTGATGTCGCACTACGACCACACTTATGTGGTCCCCGGCGAGCAGGGACCGCGCCGGGCGCGGACCACCGACCCGGTGGACCGCGATATCTCCGATTTCCCGCATGTCATGGCGGACAGCGGTTTCACCACCGTCGGCGAGATCTTCTCCGCCACGGCGAATCCGGACCGCAAGAAGCCGTTCGATATCCGCACGGTGATGCGCGCGGTCGCCGACCAGGACCACGAGGTGCTGGAACGCTGGGCGGGGATGGCCGACGCCGAGACCTCGGTGGTCCAGGACGTGCACCTCGGCGGTATCCCGGTATGCCTGCTGGGTATCGAATCCCGGGGTGTGCCGCGCCGCGGTTTCCCGTCCACCGACGGCCCGGACACCTACACCGCGGGCACCCTGTTCCCGCGGTCGTCGAAGAAGGCCGCGCGGGCGATCAACGCGGCCAGCGGTAACCGGCCGCTGGTGGTGCTGGCCAACCTGTCCGGCTTCGACGGGTCGCCGGAGTCGATGCGCAAACTGCAGCTGGAGTACGGCGCCGAGATCGGCCGCGCGATCGTGAACTTCGAGGGCCCCATCGTGTTCACCGTGATCTCGCGGTACCACGGCGGCGCGTTCGTGGTGTTCTCCAAGACGCTCAACCCGAATATGACCGTGCTCGCGCTGGAGGGTTCGTTCGCCTCGGTGCTCGGTGGCGCACCGGCGGCCGCGGTGGTGTTCGCAGGTGAGGTCGACAAGCGCACCGCGACCGATCCGCGGGTCCGCGATCTGGAGGTCCGTGCCGCGAACGCGTCCGGTACCGATCGCGCGACCCTCACCGCGGAACTCGACGAGCTCCGGTCCTCGGTCCGCACCGAGAAACTCGGTGAGGTCGCCGCGGAATTCGACCGCGTGCACGATATCCATCGTGCGGTCGAGGTCGGTTCGGTCGACGCGGTGATCCGCGCCGCCGAACTGCGGCCGCGCATCATCGAGGCGATCGAGGCCAATCTGGCGAAATAACGCCGGGGCCGGCTTCGTCGAAAGGGCCGCCACGGGCGGGGCAGCGGTGATCACCGCTGCCCCGCCCGTTCGCTTCTCCTGTCCCGCACGGACGTCCGGCCGGATTCTTTCCGGTCCAGAGGAATATTCGCGTGAGATCGGGTACCCGGTTCTCGTCAGGCAGCCACACTTCTCTGGAGGTGCACCATGCCCGCGCTCACCGCGATGTTCGACCATGCCACGCGAACCCGCTCCGCCAATCCGCCCGCCGCACCCGTTTCCGGGCAATTACTGATCGGCTTCTGGGTGGTATCGGTCGCTCTCATCAGCCTGCTGCTGGCTCTGCTCTGAAAATTCGCGGCGCCGGGACACCCGGGCAATTCGCTTCCCCGTGAGCGCAATCCTCGCTGCCCGGGTATCCCGGCCCTACTGTCGCGCCATGACCAGCGGCACCACCTCACTCAACGACATCACCGAGGCCACCGCGAAAGCGGTGCGCGAGAACCCGGCCGGCGCCGCCGTGGTCTTCCGGGCCGCCGGAACTCCGCACGGCACGGTGGGCAGCACCGTCACCGCGGGCCTGCACCGCCTCGCGGTCGACGAACCTCCCGCCCTGGGCGGCGAGGACACCGCGCCCAACCCGGTAGAGGTCTATCTCGGCGCGCTGATCTCCTGCCAGATCGTCACCTACCGCTTCTGGGCGCAGCGCCTGGGGATCACGGTCGACGATCTGTCCGTCGAAGCGGAAGGCGATCTGGATGTCCGGGGCTTCTTCGGTCTCGACGATCGGGTCCGCGCCGGATTCCAGGCGGTCCGGGTGCGGGTCCGGATCACCGGCCCGGAAACCCCGCAGCGCTACGCCGAGTTGCAGGCCGCGGTGGACGCCCACTGCCCCGTCCTGGATCTCACCACCGGCGCGACCCCCGTCCACACCACCCTCGAAACCGCCTGACCCCACACTTCACACCGTCCGCCGACGACGGTCCGAGGCGCTGGCCGGCCTTCCTTGCCAGAGGGCCGCCGGTCTTCGTGGGTCGCACTCATAGTCTGATGCGCATATCCGAGTATCGTGATCTGATTACCTCGGTGATGGCCTCCCTGACGCCGATCCCGCTCTCCCGCAAACAGATCGGGACAGGAGGGCAGATCACCGGCCGCCCGATCCGGACGCCGCCGGCCGCGGGGATACCTACACTGCTCTTATGGTGGATCCCTTGAGCCTCGCCGTCGGCGCCGGCCTGCTCGGCATCGGCTGGGCGTGCGGTCGATTCGGCCATCGCGGGCGCCGGACGAACAAGAAACTGGTCGCCCGGTGCGGATGCGGACACGATTTGGCCTTGCACGACCGGGAATCCGGAACCTGCCACGCGGAAACCTCCCGGCGGGGTATGCACGGGCTGCGGGAATGGGTGCCGTGCCACTGCCGCCGCTACACCGGCCCGACGCCGCTGGAAGACGTCTTCGCCTCCCCCATACTCCCGCCCGAGGCCTGATCCGGCTATCCGGGCGCGGAACCGTCGCGGGTTCCGGTCTCGATCCCCGACGCGCCGGGCAGGTCGGCCAGTGTCACGACGTCGTGCAGATGATGCACTCCGGGCGCCAGACCCGCCGTGGCGCGTACGGCCGCGGCGGCGAGCAGCGCGGTCGCCCGTGACTGGCCGCGGCCGCGCGCCCAGGCCTCGTGCCCGGATACCGAGCGGGCCAGCACGATCCATCCGTCGCTACCGGGCAGCGGCAGCCCCCGTGGCATCCGGGCCGCACCCGGGACCCACGTCGCCAGCGCCAGCGCCGCCGTCGCCGCACGCGAGTCGAGTGCGAAGTAGGTACGGACGTCCACGCCCAGCCCGCGCGTCAGGATGTGCTGATCGGCGAAATCGGCCCGGAACATCCGGCGGCGCCGGAGGCCGGGTAGCTCGAATTTCCGCGGGCGCGTGAAATTGCGGACGGTCTCGTTCCCGGCGCGGAATCGCCGGCCCAGCAGTCCGTAGGTCCACTCCGTGGCGGCCGCACCGTGGTGCTCCCCCGCCCCCAGCAGGACCGCGATATCGATCGGGCCCGGCGACCGCTCGTGGACCGCCGCGGCGAGCAGCGTGGTGAGTCCGGGCGCCAGCCCCACGCTCAGGAGTACCGGGGCCTCGAACGCCGAGGCCTCCAGCAGGGCGGTGTATTCGGTGGACGCGGTGATGTCCACGAACGCGCGACCGCGCTCGGCGGCCGATCGCGCCAGGTCCGGGTCCTCGGCTCCGGAGGCATTGACGACGATATCGGCGTCGTCCAGCGCGGCCCGGTAGGAGCGTAATCCCGGCTCGCGCAGGTCGACGGCCACGTCGGCGCGACGCGGGTCACGCCCCGCGCCGCGCACCGCTATCCCGTCGGCCCGGAGCAGATCGACCAGATACTGCCCCACCGCCCCGTATCCGCCCAGGACGAGCACTCTCATCGGACCTCCCTCTCCTACCCCGACCGTACCGGCCCGCCGTCCGATTCGGCCACACGATCACCGGCCAGATCGCTGTGTCCCGCGGATGCCGTGACCCGGCCGCCCTCCGTCACCAGCCACTGCCCGCAGACGCAGCGCCAGTAGCGCACCGCGCCGTGTACGGACACCAGTCCGGGTGCGGGCCAGGAACAGGACAGGCAGACGATGGTCATACCCTCGAGTCTGGTGTAATGGTTCTATGCATTTCAACCCTTACGGTGGCGCCGCGGCGGAATTGGCGGCCCGGCTGGTCAATGCCTCCCCGGACCACGATCCGGCCGCGCTCCTGATCGAATCCGGCTACAAACCGGTCGGCACCGTAACCGCCAGGCAGGCCGCCGAACTGCGGCGCTGGGCGGCCCGCCTCGACGAGGTGTTCCGCGCTCCGGGGGTCGAGCCGATCAACACGCTGCTGGCGGAAACCACCAGTCGCCCCTATATCTCGACCCACGACGGCAGGGCCCCGCACCTGCACTACGCCGCCGAGGACGCGCCGATCGACGAACGGGTCAAGGCCTATACCGCCGCCGGGCTGGCCGAACTGTACTGCGAAGCGCCACACCGGATCGGGCGATGCGGCCGCGAACAATGCCCGCGGGTTTTCGTGGACACCTCACGTAACGGGCGGCGGCGCTTCTGCTCCGACCGCTGCGCCAACCGGGTGAACGTCGCCCGCCATCGCGCCAAGGCCGCGCATCCGTCCTGACCGGAACCCCGCGATCCGGGAACCTCAGGGCACCGGGACCGCCTCCAGGACGTTCTCGGGCGACAGGGTCGGCGTGCACGAGCGGAGCGTGAACCCCGCCTCGGCCAGCAGCGCCCGGTACTCGGATTCGGTCCGCTCCCGGCCGCCGGTGTTGACCAGCATCTCGAGATCGATGTAGTTACCGGGATGCGGACGGTCGTGCCCGGGCAGCACCAGTTCGATCAGCAGCAGCCGGGCCGCCGGGGACATCGCCGACCGCACCGTCCGCAGAATGTGGACGGCCCGGTCGGCGGGCCAATCGTGCAGGATGTGCTTGAGCAGGTAGGCGTCGGCACCCCCGGGCACACTGTCGAAGAACGACCCCGCTACCACCGTGCACCGCCCGCCGGGCCGCGCCTCGGGTAGCCATTCCGGTGCGCCGGCGACGACCTCCGGCAGATCGAACAGCACACCGCGGCAGCCGGGCGCGTGCCGCAGGATCGCCGACAGCAGCGCACCCCGGCCGCCGCCGATATCGACGATGCTGCGATAGCGGGTGAAATCATGAGCGGCCAGCACCGGTTCCTGCCCGAGACCGTCGATGCTGACCATGGCCCGCTCGAACATATCGCCGAGCGCGCGGTCGCCGCGGATCCGGGCGAAGAAGGTATCGGCGGGTACCGTCGGGCGGCCGGTGCGCACGGCGTCCACCAGGTGGGTCCACCGGTCCCGGTGTTCGGCCGACCCGTAGAACAGCACCGCGTCGCGCAGCGACACGGGCGCGTCCGCCCGCAGCGCCCGCGCCATCGGAGTGAGCGCGTAGCGCCCGTCACGCCGCCGCGCGAAGATCCCGTGCCCGGTCAGCAACCGCAGCAGCCGGTGCAAGGCGTCCTCGTCGGCTCCGACGGCGCGGGCCAGATCCGCCCCGTCGCGCGGTCCTTCGGCCAGCGCACCTGCGATATCGAGGGCCGCGGCCGCGTGGATCGCCTGGGACAGCCACCCCGCGGCCACCATTTCCAGTAACGCCAGATGACCGGGCGCCAGCCGGCGGTGCAGGGCCGGCAGGGCATCACGAATCCGTTCCACCGTGCGGATCACGGCCCGTGGCGGCGATTTCCGTGGATCGGAGCGCATCACGACTCCCTCTCGTGGACCGGTGTCCTCGCCGAGACTACGGCCGCGGCCGGACGCCGCCGCGCAATCGCCTGCCGTGTCGGTTCGCCGCCGCGTACGGCTCCCCCGCCAGCGACCGGTCAGCCCAGGATCAGGGGCACGATCCGGGTGCGCGCGAACCCCGCCAGCTGGGTCTCGGAGTCGAGATCCAGCGCCCCCACCGGCTGCAGGATCAGGGAGTGCACCAGTCGCGCGGCGATCTCCACCCGGGTGGTCAGGTCGGGAATCTCCGCGAGCCGCCGTTGCCGCAGCGCGCTGTCCAGCAGCGCCGAGGTCGTGCTGATGGCCATGGTGAAGAAGGCGCCGCCCTCGGTGGTGATCTGCGGCAGCAAACGGCCCGGTTCGAGGGTCAGCACCCGGTTGACCAGCCGGTGGTTGCGCCATCGGGTGATGACGGTGACGAAGAGATCGGCGACCACGGCGCCGATGTCCTCGTGCCGCGCCGGGATGGACTGCAGTTCACCGAGCAGATCTCCCACTTCCCGGGCGGTGACCGCGCGGACGAGATCGTCGCGGGATCCGATCCGGCGGTAGATGGTGCCGCGGTCGACCGATGCCCGCCGGGCGATATCGCCGATCGTCGTCTTCTTCACGCCGAACTCTTCGAACTGGGTGCGGGCGGCGTCGAGGATGCGGGTATCGATTCCGTCGGCGATGGGTCGGTCTTTCGAGGTGGGGGCGGGCGCGGACACGGCACCACGCTAGCAGCGATCGGGCCTTCTGCAACAAATTGAAAGAAATCGTTGCGACAACATTGCCATGCAATCTGTTGCATTGTACGGTTCTCGGTATGTCTGATGACAGTGCAGCGCCGCGCTCCTACCGGGACGAAGCCCACGCCATCCACGCCCGCGATGTGCATTTCGACTTCTCGACCGTTCCTATGCACTACATCCCCGGGGAAGTACTCGCCACTCATGTCACGAATGTGATGCATCTGGTGCTCCCCGAAGGCGAGCGCGCCATGGCAACCTGCCTCGCCGAAGCCCTGCCGTATATCGACGACGAGCGGCTCCGCGAGGAGGTCACCGGCTTCATCGGGCAGGAGTCCATGCACGCCGGCAGTCACGAGGGTGCCCGCGAGCACCTGCAGTCGATCGGCCTGGATGTGAAGTCCTACGTCGAGAAGGTCTCCTGGCTCGTGGACCGGGTCCTCGGTGATCACGGCCTCAGCGGCCGGGCCGAGGAGGAATGGCTCAAGGAGCGCCTCGGGCTCTTCGCCGGTATGGAGCACTTCACCGCCGTCATCGGCGAATGGCTGCTCGAATCCGATGTCCTCGAGGAACTCGGGATGCATCCGACCATGCTGGACCTGGTGCGCTGGCACGGCGCCGAGGAGGTCGAACACCGCAGTGTGGTCTTCGACGCCTATATGCACGTCGACGGCGGCTACGCCCGGCGGATGCGCACCGGGCTGCTGGCCAGCGGGCTGTTGCTGCCGCTGTTCGTGCTCTCGACGGCGTACATGTACCGCAAGGACCCGAGCCCGGCCAAGGGCCGGTTCTGGGGTCAGCAGTTCGTCAGCGCCACGCTGCGTGGCGTCATCCCCAGTTTCACCACGTTCTTCACCGAGATGCCGCGCTACCTGCGGCCCGGATTCCACCCCTCCCAGCTGGGGTCGATGGACAACGCGCTGCGCTATCTCGCGCACTCACCCGCGACCCGCGCATGACCACCCGCGACCCCGCCGCGACCGCGGGCCTGCGCCTGCTCGGTCTCGCCATGGACGCCTACAAGATGGTGTTCACCAATCCGGCCCTGTCGCCGCCGCGTCCCGTGCGGCGCAGCGGTTTCGATTTCGAGGTCCGGATCGAATCGGTGCGCGAGGAGGCCGCCGACGTCGTCTCCCTCGCCCTGGTGCGCCCGGACGGCGGGCAGCTCCCGTCCTGGAAACCGGGCTCCCACCTCGATGTCTTCCTGCCTTCCGGACGGCAGCGGCAGTACTCCCTGTGCGGTGACCCCCGGGAGCGTTTCCGCTACCGCATCGCGGTGCGCCGGATCGCGGACGGCGAGGGCGGATCGCTGGAGGTCCACGGGCTGCGGCCCGGGACGACCCTGCGGGTGCGGGGCCCCCGCAACGCCTTCACCTACGTCGATTCCGCCCCCTCGTACCTGTTCGTGGCGGCGGGAATCGGGATCACCCCGATCCTGCCGATGGCGCGCGCGGCGGGTGAGCGCGGACGTCTGGTCTATCTGGGCCGGTCCCGTGCGACCATGCCGTTCCTCGGCGAACTCCCCGAGAGCGCCGAGATCCGGCCCGACGACGAGGCCGGGACCCCCGATATCCCCGCCATCCTGGCCACCGCGGCGCCCGGCGCGGCGGTCTATGTCTGCGGGCCGCCGCCCGTGCTCGAGGCCGCCCAGCGGTCGATGTTCGCCCTGAATCCGGCGGGATCGCTGCACACCGAGCGCTTCTCGGCGCCGCCGGTCCTCGACGGCCGGGAATTCGACGTCACGCTGGCCAGATCCGGCCGCCGGGTGCGGGTGGGCGCCACCGAGACCACCCTGCGGGCCGTGCAGCGGGAGCTCCCGGACGTGGTGTTCTCCTGCCGCCAGGGTTTCTGCGGCACCTGTAAGACCCGGGTCCTGTCCGGGGATATCGACCACCGCGACCGCACCCTCACCGCCGGTGAACGTCCCGACCACATGCTCACCTGCGTATCCCGCGCCGCGGGCGAGTCGCTGGTTCTCGATCTCTGAAGCGAAAGGCACACCGCCTCATGGGCACACGTTTCGCGCTCGGCACCGCCGACGACACCTTCCTCGACACCGCCGCACACCGCTACACCCACGTCGTCGATATCCCGGCTCCCGCCGAGCGGGTCTGGGACACCCTGACCGCCGACGACGCGCTGGTCTCGTGGTCGCCGGTGATCACCGCCGCCCGCTGGACCTCGGCCCGGCCCTTCGGAGTCGGGACCACCCGCGAGGTCACCCTCGGCGGCGTCCTGCGGCTGGACGAACGGTTCTACCGCTGGGACGAAGGGTCGCGGATGACATTCACGGTCGATGCCGCCTCGGTACCCGGCCTGCGCCGCTTCGCCGAGGATCTCACCCTGCTCCCCCTCGCCACCGGCACCCGGCTGGTCTGGACCTTCGCGCTCGAAGGAAAGCCGGCCCTGCGCCCGCTGCTGCTCGCGGCGAGCCCGGTCAACCGGTTCGTCACGCAATCCATCGCCCGGGGCACCACCCGGGGCGTGCGCGCCGCGTCCACCGGAGCCCGCCGATGAGCGCCCCCGCCGCGGAACATCACCGCATCGTCGTGCTCGGCGCCGGATTCGGCGGAATCGGACTGGCGATCGCCCTGCGCAAGGCCGGATTCGACGATCTGGTGGTGATCGAACGCGCCGCCGACCTGGGTGGCACCTGGCAGGCGAACACCTATCCCGGCGCCGCCTGCGATGTGCCGTCGCATCTGTACAGCTATTCCTTCGCGCCCAATCCCGACTGGTCGCGGATGTACGGCAAACAGGGGGAGATCCTCGAATACCTGCGCGGGGTCGCCGTGGCGCACGATGTCGTGCGTCATATCCGGTTGAACACCGAACTGCTCGAGGCCCGCTGGGACGAGGACAGCGCGCGGTGGCGGATCGATACCTCGCAGGGTGTGCTCACCGCGGACTATTTCATCTCCGCGGCCGGCGTGTTCGCCGAGGCGAAATATCCCGAACTGCCCGGTCTCGCCGATTTCGAGGGCACCGCGTTCCATTCCCTGCACTGGGACCACGAGCACGATCTCACCGGTGAGCGGGTCGCGGTGATCGGCACCGGCGCGTCGGCGGTGCAGTTCGTTCCCGAGATCGCGCCGCGGGTCGCCGCACTCACCGTTTTCCAGCGTTCGGCGCCGTGGATCGTGCCGCGGATGGACCGCGAGACCCTCGGACTCGAACGCAGTCTGCTGCGCCGGTTGCCGCTGGCGCAGAAAGCGATCCGCGGGACCTGGTACACGCTGATCGAGGGATTCGGCCTGGTCGGTTTCGTGGACAACCGGTTCCGGCATCCCTATGAACTGCTCGGCCGGTTCCAGCTGCGGCGCCAGATCCGGGATCCGCAGGTACGGCGCAAGGCGACTCCCGACTACATCATCGGCTGTAAGCGCGCGATCTTCTCCGACGCCTATCTGCCGGCCCTGGACCGCGACAATGTCGACGTGGTCACCGACGGGATCGCCGAGGTCCGGGCCCGGTCCATCGTCACCCGCGCCGGCGCCGAGATCCCGGTCGACACCCTCATCTACGGCACCGGATTCACCCCGATTCCGAGCGCCTTCGAGCGGATCGTCGGCCGCGACGAGACGACCATCGCCGATCTCTACCACGACCATCCGCAGACGTATCTGGGTACCGCGATCGCGGGATTCCCGAACTTCTTCTGCACCCTCGGCCCCTTCGGCGCGGCCGGGAACCAGTCGGCGATCTTCATGCTGGAATCACAGATCACCTACATCGTGGACGCCCTGACCACCCTCCGCGACGAGGGCGCCCGCCGGGTCGAGGTCCGCCGCGACACCCAGGACGCCTTCGTCGACGAAATGGCGCGCCGCAGCGCCGATACGGTCTGGCTCACCGGCGGCTGCCAGAGCTACTACACCACTCCCGACGGCGGCAACGCCGGGCTGTACCCGAACTGGAGTTTCGAATACCGCCGCCGCACCAGGCGGTTCGACGCCGATTCCTACGAGGTGACCCGATGAAGCCGAAACTGCCCGACCCCCTGGGCCTGCTCGCACCGGTCACCTACGACGTGAAGGACAAGGTCGCGCTGGTGACCGGCGCCGGCCAGGGCATCGGACTCGAGCTCGTCACCCTGCTGCACCGGCGCGGCGCCGTGGTGGTGGTCGTCGATATCGACGAGACCGCGGCCCTGCGCACCGCCGAAAGCCTCGGCGCCCGCGCGCACGGGATCGGCGCCGACGTCGCCGATCGCGCGCGGATGGAACAGGTGATGGCCGAGGTGGACGAGCGGTTCGGCGGGCTGGATATCGTCGTCGCCAACGCCGGGGTGACACCGGTGCCCGCGACGATCCGCACCATGGAACCCGACGATTTCGACCGGGTGCTGCGGATCAACCTGACCGGCGTCTTCAATACCGTGCATCCCGCGCTGGACCAGATCGTGCGCAGCAGGGGGCATGTGGTCGTGGTCTCCTCCTGCGCCGCCTTCGCCCCCGGTATGGGCGGTTCGCCGTACATGGTGAGCAAGGCCGCTGTGGAACAGTTCGGCCGGGCGCTGCGGGTGGAACTGGCGGCTTCCGGCGCCACCGCGGGCATCGCCTACTTCGGTCTGGTGGAGACCCCGATGACCCACGATATGCTCGACGCCGACGATCTCGGCCGCCGGATCAACGGACTGCTGCCGTGGCCGCTGAACGTCCGGATCTCCGCGGCCGAGGCGGCGCGCACCATCGCCGACGGGATCGGCCGGCGGGCGCCCCGCACCATCGCACCGAGCGGATGGCGGCCCTACGCACTGCTGCGCGGCATGGTCAACACGGTGCTGGACAGCCGCCTCGCCGCCGACGCGACCGTGCAGGAACTGGTCCGGGCGATCGAGAAGCGGCGATGACCGGCGGGCCGGTGCGCGGCTCGTGGCAGTCGCGCACCGTACGGCAGATCTCCGCCCTCACCGCCCGGCGGCTGGCCGCGCTCGCCCCCGTGAATGCCCACACCCTGCCCGCCGCGCGCGCCGTACTCGACCACGCCCTGCGCGCCGCCGCCCCCACTCTGCGCGGTACCACGATCGATTCGGTGCGCGCCGGCGCGGTGCGGGGGGAATGGATCCGCGGACCTCGGGCCGGCCGCGGCGACGCGGTCGTTCTCTACGTCCACGGCGGCGGTTTCGTCGCCGGGTCGGCGGCCGGATACCGCGGGGTGGCGTCCCGGCTGTCGACGGCGACCCGGCTGCCGGTGTTCACCCTCGACTACCGGCTCGCTCCCGAACATCCGTTCCCGGCGGCGCCGCGGGACGTCGCCGGCGCCTATCGATGGCTCACCGAGCACGGCCACGACCGGGTGATCGTCGCGGGCGATTCGGCCGGCGGCTTTCTCGCCGCGGATTTCGCCATCACCCGTGCCGGGGAGGGCGCACCGGCGCCGGCGGCCCTCGTACTGTTCTCGCCGCTCACCGATCTGAGCCTCGCCCTGGCCCGCACCTACGAGCACGCCGCCACCGACGGACTGCTGTCGGCGCGGCTGTCCCGCCGCGCCGTCGCGCATTTCACCACCGATCCCCTCGACCTGCGACCGGTCCGCGGAATGCCGTTGCCGCCGGCCCTCATCCACGCCTCCGATACCGAATTCTTCGGCGGCGACGCGGTGGCCCTCGCCGAGCGCTGGTCCGCCGCGGGCGCCCACTGCGAACTGCGCGTCTGGCGCGACCAGATGCACGCGTTCCAGGTCATGCCCGCACTCGTGCCCGAATCGCGATTCTCCTACCGGGCCACCGCCCGTTTCGTCTCCTCGGTCCTCGACCCCACCGCAGCCGCGGTCTGATCCGGAAGAAATCTCTCGTGCGCACAGCCCGTTTCACCACCCTGCCCGCCGCGTTCCAGCACATCTCCGCCCTGGCCCCCGACGCGATCGCCCTGCGCACCCCGGGTAGCGCGCACACCCTCACCTGGGGCGAATACGCCGAGCAGGTACGCGAATACGCGGCCGGGCTCGCCGGCCTGGGGGTGCGCCGCGGCGACACCGTCGCGCTGATGATGGCCAACCGGATCGAGTTCTATCCGCTGGAGGTGGCCGCGCAGCATCTGGGAGCGACCTCGTTCTCGGTGTACAACACCCTCGCCGACGACCAGCTCGGTCATGTTCTCGGCAACGCCGGGCCCCGGGTGGTGATCTGCGAAGCCCAGTACGTCGACCGGCTGCGCGCGTGCGGCGCGGATATCGATCATCTCGTCTGCGTGGACGACGCACCGGACGGCACCTGGTCGACCGAGGAGCTGCTCGCCTCGGCCCGCATCGATTTCGATTTCGACGCGGCCTGGCGCGCGGTGCGGGCCGACGATATCGCCACCCTCATCTACACCTCCGGCACCACCGGCGCGCCCAAAGGTGTGGAAACCAGTCACGCCAACCTGCTCTTCCAGATCTACGGGATCGCCGACGTGCTGGGTATCGAATTCGGTGACACCATCACCTCGTTCATGCCGAGCGCCCATATCGCCGACCGCCTCACCGCCCTCTACGTCCAGGAAGTGCTGGGCACACAGGTGACCTGCGTGGACGACCCCAAGAACATCGGGGCGGCGCTGGCCGATCTGCGCCCCACCATCTGGGGCGCGGTACCGCGGGTCTGGGAGAAACTGCGGGCGGGTATCGAATTCAAGGTCGCCGCCGAACCCGACGAGCAGCGACGCGGCGCCCTGCGGTGGGCACTGTCGATCGCCACCGCACGCGGTGAACGCCTGCTGTCCGGTGAGCCGATGCCCGCCGAGCTCGACGCCGAATGGCAGCGCGCCGACGAACTCGTACTGCGCGGGCTGCGGGCGGCGCTCGGCCTGGACCGGGTGCGCTGGGCCATGTCGGGCGCGGCCCCCATTCCGCCCGCGACGCTCGGTTTCTTCGCCGGCCTCGGGGTGCCGATCACCGAGATCTGGGGGATGTCGGAACTGTCCTGTATCTGCAGTGTGAGCCATCCGCGGGATGTACGGCTGGGCACGGTCGGACGGCTGCTGCCCGGTATGGAATCCCGGTTCGGCCCGGACGGCGAACTCCAGGTCCGGGGTCCGCTGGTGATGAAAGGGTATCGGGGTCGGCCGGGCAAGACCGCCGAGGCGATCGACGGCGACGGCTGGTTGCACACCGGCGATATCGTCACCACCGACGACGACGGTTATCTGCGTGTGGTCGATCGCAAGAAAGAGATCATCATCAACGCGTCGGGCAAGAATATGTCCCCCACCCATATCGAGAACACGATCAAGGCCGCGACCCCGTTGATCGGCGCCATGGCCGTGATCGGTGAGGGCCGCGCCTACAACACCG
This sequence comes from Nocardia sp. NPDC049935, assembly GCF_055586645.1. Lineage (NCBI taxonomy): Bacteria > Bacillati > Actinomycetota > Actinomycetes > Mycobacteriales > Nocardiaceae > Nocardia > Nocardia sp. NPDC049935. Next base: position 1,818,815 of record NZ_JBVJHV010000001.1, read on the forward strand.
CGCTCCTCGTGCTCGACGCCGAATCCACCGGGCCCTACGCCCGGCAACACGGACTCGCCGACGCTTCCGCCGCCGCGCTGGCCGCCGAACCGTCGGTGGTGGCGGCGATCTCGGCCGGGGTCGCCGCGGGCAACGCCCGGCTGGCCCGGGTGGAGCAGATCAAACGGTTCGTGATCCTGCCGGTGTTCTGGGAGGCGGGCGGCGACGAGGTGACCCTGACCATGAAACTCAAACGCGCCGTCATCGCGCAGAAGTACGCGGACCGGATCGACGGGCTGTACGGCGACCGGCCGCCTGCGGATGTGCGTGAACCCGCCGCCGCCACCGTCGCCGCGAGCTGATCCGGGCCGGCCGTCGCGGCGGTTCGATCCCGGCGCCACCGCGGCGTCCGGATCGAATTCCGCCTCGCCGGTCCCGGCCCCGGACTAGACCTCGAGTTCCTCTTCGATCCCGCGCAGGCGATGCCGGGCCAGCGCGAGGTTGGCCCGGCCGCGATCGAGCGCCAGATAGAGGAACAGGCCCTTGGATTTACGGCCGGTCATCGGTCGGATGATGTGGTACTGCGCGCTGAGCGTGATGAGGATGTCCTCGATATCCTCCTGCAGGCCCAGCTGTTCGATGGTGCGCAACTTCGCCCGCACCACCTCGGTGTTACCGGCCGCCGCGACATGCAGATCGAGCGCCTTGGAGCTCCCCGCCATTCCCAGTGCCATTCCACTGTTCCAGTCGACGACGGCGGCGCCGATCGAACCGTCGATCGACATCATGTCCTTGAGCGCCAAATCCAGATCGGACATAGGTCATTCCTCTCGCTTTTTCTCTTCCGGCCCCGCGGGCCTAGTTCCTCGAGTTCGTCCCGGACTGCCGGGAACTCGCCGCCAGATGCTCTGCGATCGCGCGCGCCACCGGCCGGCATTCCAGATGCAATCTGCCGATGTTGACCTCCGGACCGGCGAGCACCGTCAGCGCCGCCCAGCCGGCCGCGTAGATCACCACGTGCCCGGCGGTACCGTTCACCACCACGGCCTGGAAAACGCCTCCGTGCGCGGTACCGGCCAGCCGATCCGAGAGCGACAGCTGCGCCGCCGCCAGCGCGGCCATCCCGGTGGGTTCGATATGCACGGGTAGGTCGTGGGTGACCAGTAGTCCGTCGCTGGAGGCGACCAGCGAACCGGTCAGCCCGGGTACGCGTTCGCGCAGACCCTGCAGTTCCGTCAGCACCACCTCGTGCGGTTCGGGTCCGGTCATCGGCACCTTGGTCAGCCTCCCCATCAGTTCTCCGAACAAGTTCTTTCGCGCTGTCACGCGAGATCCTCCAGAGCTGCCCGCAGCCGGACGAGCAGGTCACGGTCCACGGGCTCCCAGTCGTCGGCGTCGGGCACCGGGGTGGCCTGCCGGACGCGCCGCCGCAACGGCGGTTCGGCCGGACCGGTAACCGCCTGCCGCGCCACCGGTTCGGCGGCCACCTGCGCAACCGCCGCGCCGGCGCCGGCCGGCCCGGCGACCGGATCCGCTCCGGGCGGTGCTTCGATCAGCCCGGCCTCGGTGAGTTCCCGGACCGCCTCCAGGCAGCCGTACGCCGTGCGTCCCAGCTCCCGGGCGATTCCGGTGACGCTGCGGCGGGCATCGGCCGCCGCCAGGACCTCGGCCTGACTTCCGGTGAGCACGACCCGGCGCCGCCGGATCCGCCGGACCGGGACCACCACGGCCCGGTCCACCAGTTCCGCGGGCCACGGACCCGATTCCGGATCGCCGCGCCGGGCGCATTCGTGGACCAGCGCCCGGGGCCGGATATGGCAGACCTTCGACAGCCAATGCGCGGGCGCGGGCCGGAATTCGGGCACCACCGGCGTCCCCAGCAGGAAATACGCGGCGTCGAACACCGACAGCAGCGCCAGGGTCTCCAGCAGCGGCCGTCCCAGGACCGGACTCGGATCACCCTCACCGGCGCGCCGCCAGTCCTCGGCGCTCGCCACACCCGCCTCGACGACCAGGCGATCGAGACCGGTGGTCCGGCGGCAGGCGGCGGAGGCGATGGCGCCGCCGGCCAGGTGGAACTCCCCGTCGCCCACCTGCAGGATGCCGGTGCGTCCCTCGTCCTCCAGCCGCCGCAGTTCCGCGGCGAGCTCAACGCTCATGGTCGCCCTCGGTCAGTTCGGTGAGGATGCCGCGCAGCCGGAATCGCGCCATCGCGAGATTGCCGTTGTCCTCGTCGAACAGCACGTGCACGAAGAGGCGGCCGTCGAAATCGCCGTCGACGAGGTTCAGTAGGTGATAACCGCCGGTCCCGCACACGATGATCTCGGTGATGTCGTCATCGCTGTCCCCGGTGGCGAGCGCCGGACAGGCCAGGACCGCTCGCACCACATCGGTGGTGGCCGCGGCGTCCTCGTGCTGGTCGACCAGTTCGTGCCGCCCCGCGCCGGCCACGGCCAGACCGCTCGCGCCGTCCACCAGTGTCACACTTCGAGCCCCCGGGATGTCCATGATGCGTTCCAGACATCCATCGATTCCGATCACTGCGCCTCTACTCGTCCCATGAGTGTTTCAGATTTCAGAGACACTACACATAGGTGCCGATGGACGCCGGACGAATGGGGGCCGGAACCGGGTACCCGTTCGCGTGTCGCGAGAAACACGCCCTGCGGCAACAGATTTCCCGCTCAGGGGGCTTACCGAGAACACGTCCGGCCGATCCACTCCCCCGCTCCGGCGGCGCCGCGCGTTCCCGGCCGCCGCGTGACGGGGGCCCCGGTTCAGGCGGATTCGAGATACTCCGTGAGCTCCGTCACGGCCGCCCGGCCCGCGCGGTTCGCGCCGACGGTACTGGCCGAGGGCCCGTAACCGATGAGGTGGATGCGCGGATCCGCGGCCACCCGGGTCGCGAGACGGCCGTCCATGGTGATCCCACCGCCCGGGCCGCGTAACCGCAGCGGCGCCAGATGGTCCAGCGCGCTGCGGAACCCGGTCGCCCACAGAATCACCTGCGCGGACCGGAAACTCCCGTCGGCCCAGCGCACCCCGTCGGGTTCGATACGCTCGAACATCGGCAGGCGCCGCAGCACCCCGCGGTCCCGGGCCGCGCGCAGGCGGTCGTCGAGCGGGAGCCCGGTCACCGAGACCACCGAACCCGGAGGCAGCCCCCGCCGCACCCGGTCCTCCACCATCGCCACCGCGCGCCGCCCGGCGTCCTCGCCGAAAGGGGTCTCCCGGAAGACGGGCTCCGAGCGGGTGACCCACGTCGTGGTGGTGAACCGGGAGATCTCGTCGAGCAGTTGCACCGCCGAGATACCGCCGCCGACCACCACCACGTGCTGCCCGGCGAACTCCTCCGGCCCGCGGTAATCGCGCGTATGCATCCGGCGCCCGGCGAAGGTCTCCGCGCCGGGATAGTGCGGGATGAACGGATGCTCCCAGGTCCCGGTGGCGTTGATGAGGCCGCGGACCCGGATCGTGCCCACGGTATCGGTTTCGGCGTGCAGCAGTCCGTCGCGGTCGGCCCGGTCGCAGACGACCCGGACCGTCACCGGCCGGCGCACCCGCAACTCGAACCGTTCCTCGTAACGCCCGTAGTAGTAGGGCACCGCGGTCGCCGCGGGAACCTCGGCGGCCGGGGTCGCGGTGGGCGGCAGGTTCTCCGCGAACGACATCCCGGGCAGATCGTGCACCCGGTTCACCGTGCTCAGGGTCAGCGACGGCCACCGGAACTGCCAGGCGCCGCCCGGTCCGGGGGCGTGGTCGACGATCAGGAAATCGGTTCCGGGCACCAGGCCGCGGCGGCGCAGGTGATAGCCCGCGGACAGGCCCGCCTGCCCGGCGCCGATCACCAGGATCGGAGGGTCCGCCGCCGGCCGCGCTGACTCGGTAACCACGGACGCCGATGCTAACCGGGAACCTCCGGCCGGCTATCGGGCAGCGCCGCGCGGCGTCGAAACCGTCTCCCGCACAGCGTCTTCCGTCAGCAGCGGGGCGGCCGCTCGTTCGGCGTCGCTACCGGAGATGTTCATATCGGGTTTCCATTTTGCGCACGGCCGCCGTGCGAACCTGGGGTGGACCTCCTGGGAATCAGGTATCCCCACCGCTGATCCGCGTACTACTTCGTGGCACTCGACCCGCGAAGTCCGATGTGCCGACAGGAGACCGACCATGGCGCAGCGGGCCGCACCGGCCGAACGATATCGCTGGTACGTGGCGGCGTTGGGCCTGTTCCTGCTCAACGGCCTGGGTTACGCGGCACTGGCCTCGCGGTTGCCGGAGTTACGCGATACCTACGGGCTGAGCGACTCCCAGCTCGGTTTCGCGCGGACGGGGTTCGTGGTCGGCCTGACCGCGAGCATGTTCGTCGCCCCGCAACTGGTGCGGCGGGCCCGGGCCCGCCGGGCCGCGCCGATCGCGGCCGGGATCTATCTGCTCGGTATCGGCGTCGCGGGGGCGGGCCTGGGATTGTGGTCGATGGTGGGCTGGCTACTGGTGGCCGGCGCGGCGAACGCACTGCTCGATATCGGCCAGAACGTCATCGCCGTGCGGCTCGAGAAGATCCGCACGGCAGCCGGCGTGGGCGCGCGGGCCAACAGCCTGCTCTCGCCGCTGGAGGGTTTCCAGGCCGTGGGCGGGGTACTGGGCGCCGCGTTCGGCGCGGCCACCGCCGGACGGGTCGGGCTCACCGCCTCCTTCGCGGTACTCGCCGGCGTGGGCGCACTGGGCGCCGTCCTCGTCTTCGTCCTGCTCCGCGGGTTCGAGCCGCCGGCGGACGACCACACCCGTCCCGACACGACGGCCGAGCACACCGCCGGCGCCCGGCGCCCCACGCTCACCTCCCGCCTGGCGGCGGCGTACCCGCCGCGGTTGCGCCGTCTCACCGCCATGAGTTTCGCCGCGCTGCTGCTGGAGGGCGCGCTGATGAACTGGCTCACCGTGGTGGTCGTGAACGCGGGCGGTTCGCCGACGGCGGCCAGTACGGCGCTCACCGTGTTCATCGGCGCGCTGTGCGCGGGGCGGCTCGCCTACGGACCGCTGAGCCGATGGTTGGACCGGGTACGTTTCGCCCGGTTCAGCGGCGTACTCCTGTTCGCCGGCATCGCCGGGATCGTCCAGCCGCTGTGGCACGGGTCCGCCGCGTTCACCCTGCTGTGTGCGGCCGCGGCGGGGCTCGGGCTGTCGAATCTCCATCCGTTCTGCACGGCCACGGTCGGCCACACCGCCACGGCCGGCACCGAGGAAACGGCGCTGGGCAGGCTGAACCGGGTGGCCTATACGGGGATCGCACTGGAGGGTGTCCTGATCGCCGCGCTGACCGCCGCGCTGGGGCTCGACGCGGCCCTGGGTGTGCTGGGACTGCTCGCGCTGCTGTTCGTCTTCGGCGCCCGGCGGTTCGCCGCCGACGCCGCGCCGGTCCGAGTCCGATGAGGCCATACCGGGTCGACACGACACCGGTGGAACACCGTATTTCCGCAGGTTACCGACCGGAGTGGCGTACCGTCTGGCCAACGGGGCCGCACGGGTCTCCCCATCAGGAGGACGCCGATGTCCGATAAATCTCCGCGCAATACCAATTCCAAGAAATCCGGCAAAACGCTGAAGGAAAAGCGAGCGGACAAGAAGGCCAAGGCCGATCGCAAGTCCGAGGCCGCGACCGCTGTCGAACCCAAGGCCTAGTTCCCCCGGACCCGCCCGTCACCGGCGGTGGCGGGCGGTTTCCGGCCGCCGGATACGCCGCACCGGTTACGGGACCGGCCGGGACGCGCGGCTCTCCACGGCGCGGGTCACGTCCGCGACGAGATGGTCGAACAACGCGTCGGCGTCGAAGCGGGTTTCGGCCCGCGCCCGGCGCAGCAGGGGCAACGCGAGTTCCGGCCGATCGTCGAGCCAGGCCCGGGGCACCGGGTACTGCTCGCCCAGCGGAGCGCCGCTATCGGCCCGGTAGTCCACGAAGAGCGCGAAAGCGTAGAGCCGCAACATCAGATCGCTGTGCACCAGGAGCGCATCGCGCAGGTCCAGACCGACGGCGGTCAGGAATTCGAGAAAGGCCTCGGGCGCGGTGAGCCGCCGGTCGGGGATCCGCGCATCGCTCACCCGCTCGTCGAGCGCGACCAGCAGTGCCCGGGGATGACGCCGCCCGACCGCCCGGTGCAGGTCGCAGAATTCGCGCAGACTCGCGCGCCACTCCCCGGGATCCAGCTCCGGATCGGGTAATCCGGACAGCCACAGTTCCACCGCCCGGTCCACGACCTCCTGCCGGTCGCGGACATGCCGGTACACCGCACGAACCGTCACGCCGAGATGGGCGGCGAGGTCCTGCATCGTGACGGCCGCGAACCCGGATCTGCCCGCCAGTTCGAGCATCGCGGTGGCGACGGATTCGGCGTTGAGCGTCGCGCGGCCGGCCCGGGTCGCGGGGCTACGACGCCGCCGCCCCGGCGGTAGCGGTTGGGACATCACCGCACCCTACCCACAGTTCTTGACGTTCACAATGCATTGACATCAAGCGTCCGGCTTCACACACTGGTGAGGCCGCCGCTCCCGTCGCGCCGGTATTCCGAACGAAAGGCGGTACCGATGAACACCGGCGATCTCCGTGACCCCGTGCTCGACACCCTGATCACCGATCTCCAGCGGCGTAGTGCGGAGCAGGTTCCCGCGATCACGTCCTATTTCGCCGAACGCGCCGAACGCGGCGACGCCGCGGATCTCGTCGAGCTGGATCCGCGGGCCACCGGATTCCTGGCCGATAAACTCGTCGCCCTCGAGCACGACAAGGCGCTGCTCTGCCATCGCCTGTGCCTGGCGATGCGGGCCCGCCGGATCGTGGAGATCGGCACCTCGTACGGAGTTTCGACGCTCTACCTCGCCCGGGCGGTCCGGATGGTGGTGGACGCGGACGGCGGTTCGGGCGTGGTGATCGGCACCGAGCACGAGCCCGCCAAGGCCGCGGCCGCCCGCGAGAATTTCCACGCCGCGGGCCTGGCGGATGTGATCGACCTGCGGGAAGGCGACCTCCGCGAAACCCTCCACGATCTGGACGAACCGGTGGATATGGCGCTGATCGACATCTGGCCCGCCATGGCACGACCCGCGCTGGAACTGCTCACACCGAAACTCCGGCCCGGCGGCGTGCTGCTGGTCGACAACACCGAGAACCGTCCCGACAGCTACCGCGACGCCTTCGACTACATCGACGATCCGGCCAACGGCCTGCTCACCCAGACCCTCCCGTTCCGGGGCGGTCTGGAGATGATCGTGAAGCTGTAGCCGCCGCGGCCGGGGAGGGAACCCGGGAAGGTTGTCGGGCCGCGCCGATAGTCTGCGGGGATGGTCAGACCCGATCCCGCTCTGCGGCGCCTGATGCGCGATACCGGAAAGTTGCTCGAGCCGTACGGCTTTCATGGTGGCGAGCCGCGCTGGGTGCGGATCGAACCGGGCGGTGTCGCGGCCGTGGGACGCACCCGGGTCTCGCGCACCTGGCACGACGGACAGCAGGTCATCGGGTTCGGCCTGCAGGCGAGTGCCACACCCACCGCCTGGTGGGAATTCGGTAATTGGCGCAATATCCGGCTGGGCCTGCCGACCGTACCGCTCGCCGAGGCCGCGGGGCCGGATCTGATCGACGCCGGAGAACCCGCCCCGATGTGGAGCCTGCGTATCGACCCCGACCGCCCCGGTGGTCACGCGTCGCAGGCCGATATCGACACCATCCGCGCGGAACTGCCCCGGCGCGTGCACGCCCATGCCCGCCGCGCCCTGCAACTCCTGGATTCCGACCGGTACCTCGACGAACTGCTGAACCAACCGGATCCGCGCCTCGGCACCTGGGAGACGATCGCGGTATTGCTGACCGGCCGCGGTCCGGGACCGGAGCTCGACAATGCGATAGACCGGATCCGGGAGGGCTTCGCCGGGCGCGAGCCCTCGGGCTACGCGAACGATATCGTCGAATACGCGCGGAGCCGGGTATCCGCGCCCCGGCCCGCCCGCCGAGTAGGCTCACCCGGGTGAGCACTCCGGAATCGGACGGTATCCAGGTCGAGGTGGTCCGGGTCTTCACCGATGCCACCGGGGGATTCGGCAACGCGCTGGGTATCGCCCGCGCCGGTGATGTGATCGGCGCCGACCATCAGGCCCTGGCCGCCCGGCTCGGTTACAGCGAGACGGTGATCGTCGACGATCCCCGCGGCGGCAGCGCCCGGATGCGTATCTACACCCCCACCGTCGAACTCCCTTTCGCCGGACATCCCACGGTCGGCGCGGCCTGGTGGCTGGCCGATCAGGGCACGCCGGTCACCACCCTGGAGGTGCCCGCCGGACCGGTCTCCGTCGCGGAGAGCGGCGGCCTGGTCCGGATTCGCGCGCTCCCGGCCTGGGCCCCCGACTTCACCTTCCACGAGTTCGACGACCTCGAACTGCTGGCCACCGTGGACCCCGCCGAATTCGACAGCGGCCACCACTACCTCTGGGCCTGGACCGACCGTGAACGTGGCGCGGTGCGGGCCCGGATGTTCGCCCCCGCCATGGGTATCGCCGAGGACGAGGCCACCGGCGCCGCCGCCATCGCCCTCACCGGCCGTCTCGAGCGCGGACTGGAGATCACCCAGGGCCAGGGCTCGCAGCTGTTCACCGAATACGACCCCGACGGCTGGGTCCGACTGGGCGGCCGGGTGGTCGCCGATCATCCGGTCGTGCCGTAGTCACCGCGGCGCGGCGGCGACCGCGTGCGCTCCCCTGCCCGGATCATCGAGGTCGAGTACTTCGTCGGCGAGGCGTTCGATCACCATGTCCTGGTGACTGATCACCAGGAGCGACAGCCCGTCCCGGCGCAATCCCGCGAGGAGATCGATCACGACGTCGCGGGATTCGGCGTCCAGTGACGCGGTGATCTCGTCACAGATCAGGACCCGCGGATCCGCGGCGAGAGCTCGGGCGATCGCGACCCGCTGCTGCTGGCCACCCGACAATTCGCCGGGCCGCCGGGCCGCCAGCCCCGGGTCCAGACGCACGGCCTCCAACAATCGGTCCACTTCCCGCGCGGCCTCCGGTGTATCCATGCCCCGCAGCAGGCGCAGTGGCCGGGCGATCTGGCCGCCGACGCGATGGGCGGGGTTGAGCGAAGACGCCGGATTCTGGAACACCAGCCCGACAGCCCGCAGGTGCTCGCGAGAACGGCGGTCGACGTGATGGTGCAGTGGGATACCGTCGAGTGCCAGCCGTCCGTTCGCGGGCCGGTGCAGGCCTGCGAGGGCACGTGCGACGGTCGTTTTACCGGAACCCGACCTGCCGGTCAACGCCAGGCAGCCACCACGGCCGACAGTGAAGGACAGGCCGTCGACAACCGGAGTCCGATCGTGTCCGACCGTGAGCGCGTCCACCCGCAGCACCGGCACCTCCGCGGTTTCCGACGTCCGCGCCCGGAGCGGTCCGGCCGCTGTTCTCCGCGGCGCCGGCGCCGCGTACGACGTGATCCGCCCGCCGGGTAGTTCGAGCACATCGTCGATCAGTGGCGCCACACTCGGAAGATCGTGCGTGATCATCATGAGTGCGACGGTGGACTCTCTGCGTATCCCCGCCAGAGTTTCGAGCAGCTCCGCGCGGGTGCGGGTATCGAGCCCGGTGGTCGGTTCGTCCAAGACGACCAGCGCGGGATCACCGGCCAACGCCATCGCGAGAAGCACCCGCTGCTGTTGCCCGCCCGACAACTCGTGGGGATATCGTCGCCGGAAGCCGCGGTCCCCGGGCAAACCGACTCGGCGTAGCGCCGCGGCGACGGTCTCCTCGCCGGCGTATCCTTCGCACAGTCGGGCGATCTCACCGATCGCGGTGCCGATCCGCAACACCGGATTGAGGCCGGTGGCCGGATCCTGCGGAACGAATCCCACCGTCCGTCGCCGCCCGTCCGCACCACCGACGGCGACGGTGCCCGCGGCGCGGAACCCGGCGGGCAGGGTCCCGAGTATCGCCGACACCAGCGTCGTCTTACCGGTTCCCGAGGCACCGACGAGCGCCAGTCCCCGCCCCGGTGCCAGGCGGACGCTCACATCGTCGAGGATCCTCGCACCGCCGGGGGCGTGGACGGTCAGGTGCTCGACCCGCACCGCGTCGTCCTCGGTACCCGAAACAGGCACCCGCACCGGTATGCCGTGTCTGCCCAGTGCCTGGTCACTGATCAGATTGACCGAGACCACCAGCGCCATGACCAGCAAAGCCGGGGCCAGCACCGACCAGGGCTGGATACCGAAACCAGGACGGTTCTCGGTGATCATCAACGCCCAGTCGGGTGAGGGCGGCCGCAGCCCGAGTCCGAGGAACCCACCCACCGCCACGATCGAGATCACCCACGAGAACCGCACCCCCGCATCGGCGACCACGACCGACCTCAGGTTGGGCAGAACCTCGACCAGTGCCAGCCGCCACAGTGATTCGCCGCGCGCCCGCGCGGATTCGACGTATCCCGTAGCGGCGATGTCGTGCACGGTGGTACGGACGATCCGCACGATCCACGGAACCGTCGCCAGCGAGGCGGTGACCACAATGGCCACCGGGCCGGTCCCGAGCGCGGTGGCGATCACCGCGAGCAGCAGGAACCACGGGATGACGACCACGACGTCGACCGGCCGCATGATCCACGGATCCGCCCGCCGGCGCAGGCCCGCGACCAGTCCCAGCCCGAGACCTGTTGTGTAGGCCACGAGCAGTGCCAGCACCGCGAGCGAAACGAGTGGCAGCCCGCCGTGCAACACCCGCGACAGCACATCGCGGCCGACGACATCGGTACCGAGCAGATGATCGGGGCCGGGATCCAGGAACGGTCCGCCGACAGCGGCCGTCGGCGCGTACGGAGCCACCACCGGACCCACCACGACGATGGCCAGCACGAGGGCCAGTACCGTCGTCCAGCCTGCTCGGGCCCATCGGGGTCGCGTCATCGCCGCACCTCGGTGACCAGTGCCCGCGCCCGCGGACTGATCACCAGGGCGACCAGATCGGCCATCAGATACGCGCCGACCCCGAACGCGGCCAGCAGCACCGCGGCGGACTGGACGAACGGGTAGTCGCGGGAGGCGATGGCGCTCAGCATCTCCTGGGTCAACCCGGGATAGACGAACAGCGTTTCGACCACCGCGATCCCGCCGACCAGCCCCACCACCGATCCGGCGAGCGGATGGATCGAGGCCGACACTGCGTTGGGCGCGATATGCCGGAGCAGCAGCCGCGGCCCGCCGACGCCGTTGAACCGCGCGGTCCGGATGTACTCCGACCCCATCACATCGGCGGTCTGGGCCCGCACCATGCGGATGGGGTGCGGGGACAATCCCAGCAGCAGACAGCTCACTGGCAGCACCAGTACCTCGGGCCGGCTCCACACACTACTTCCGCTGGGTACCAGCGATATCGCGGGCAGTAGCCGCAGCGACAGCGAGACGATCGCCACCAGCAGCACCCCGCTCACGAACGGTGGTACCGATTCGATGGTCAGTGCCGCGACACTGATCCCCCGGTCGGTCCGCGAACCGGGCCGCGAACCGGCGAGCAGGCCCAAGACGATCGCCAGCGGGATCAGCAGCGCTGCGGTGACCACCGCCAGCACCGCGCTGTTCTCGAGGCGGCCCAGCAGCACATCGTCGACCGGACGGCCCGAGATCAGGGAACGGCCGAGGTCGCCGTGCAGGAAATCGGTGGCCCATTCCAGGAAACGGACCGGGGCGGGACGGTCCAATCCCAATTCGGCCCGCAGGGCCGCCAATTGCTCAGGCGACGGATCGCCGCCGCCGCGCCTGGACAGGATCACCACCGCCGCATCCGAATCCAGAGCCTCGAACAGCCCGAAAACCACCAGCGCGACAGCGGCGAGAACGCCGAAACCTGCGACCACGCGCCCGAGCACATAGCGGGGCAGGCCCCTGTTCACGTCCGGGCTGCCAGCCAGGTGGTGGTGTAGTTGGCCCAGTCGTCGGTCCCGGGAACACCGTCGCGCATGCCGCCGATATGGGCGCGGGCGGCGTCGGGACGTTTCGCGAAGGCGTACAGGATGTAGCCGCCTTCGTTCCAGAGGTCTTCCTGCAGTGCGTTGTACAGATCCCGGCGCCGCTCCGGGTCCATCGCGGAACGCGCCGCCGCGAATTCCGCGTCCCAGGCCGGGCGCCGCCAGCCGGTGCCGTTACTCGGCGACGCGCTGGTCATGGTCTGGCCGTAGAAGTAGTCCAGGCTGTAGTTCCACCAGCCCACCTGGCTCAACGGGACTTTGCCGCTCACTTCTTTGAAGTAGGTGTCCGCCGGGGCCGAGCCGAGTTCGATGGTGATGCCGGCGGCCTTGGCCTGTTCGGCATAGAGCGTCGCCGCTTCGACCATGCCGGGCATACCGTCGGCGGTGGGCAGTGTGACGACGAGATTCTCTTTACCGGCCGCGCGCAGCAGGTCCCGTGCCCGCTGGGGGTCGTAGGCGCGCTGGGGCAGGGTGTCGTTGTAGTACGGCGCGCCCTTACCGTAGATATCGTTGCCGATCTCGCCGTACCCGTAGTACACCGCGTCGACCATCGCCTGCCGATCCACGGCCAGCCGCATGGCCTGCCGGACGCGCGGATCGTCGAACGGCGCCATATCGACCCGCATCTGGAAGGCGCCCATCAACCCGGCGGGCGGCACGATCACCCTCGCGGTGGGATCGCTTTCCAGATTGCGGGCCTGCAGATAGCTCATCTCGTGCACCACATCCGCCTCTCCGGAAAGGAAGGCGTTCATCCGGGCCTCGGTTTCGGCGATCTGGATGATCTCCACCTCGTCCAGTAGGGGCGGCCCGTCCCAGTGCCGATCGTTGCGCCGCAGCAGGGTGCGATCACCCGGCGACCACTTCACCAGCGCGAACGGCCCGGTTCCCACCGGCAGCGTCTTCTCATCGAAGGTGGTGGACCCGGCCTTGACGATGTAGCAGTACCAGCCGGCCAGCACGGACGCGAAATCGGCGATCGGGGTCTTCATCGCGACCACGACACCGAGGTCGCCGTCGGCGCGGGTGCGGCCCATATCGACCATCGCCAGATCGCCGGAGGACGGTTTGGCCGGGTCCAGCATCCGCTCGAAACTCCACAGCACATCGCGGGAGGTCAGCGGGCTGCCGTCGCTGAACAGCACGCCAGAACGCAACCTGATCCGCCATTCGCTGCCGTCGGCGTTCGGTGTCATCGATTCGGCGAGCCGATAGCGTGGGGTGAGGTCGTTGTTGTAGGCGACCAGTTTGTCCCAGACGTTCTTCGATACCGCGCCGCCCGCGGAACTACCCGCTTCGTGCGGGTCGAGGACGTCCGCGGCCGCGGAGCGGCCGGCGATCACCGACCGCAATCGGCCCCCGCGCTGCGGCGGCCCGTCCGGCCCGGTGGCGCCGCCGGTATCGGTGCCGCACCCGGTCAGCACCGGGATTGCGCCCAATGCCGCGAGCCCGGCCAGTCCGGCGGTGCCGGCCAGCAGCCGCCGGCGGCCGATAGCGGGCCGGCCTGTTGTGGAGTTGTTCATCGCCATACCTCGTGGATCTGCCCGAAAACGTCGGCGCAGGTGTCCTGGCTCCCGGATCGACGCCTCTCCGCCGGCCTTCCGACCCGGGTAGGTCGTGGCCACGCATGGCGGATTGCTCCTCGGTGACAGTTGCGGGACAGCCCCGGATTCCCACCGGTGTTCCCTGCGCCTCGGACGAGGTTACCCGGCCGCTACCCGCCGCGGCGCACACCGGCCACCCGAGGGACCGGACCGGCCGCTCAGGCCGTGGCCGGGGCCGAGACCACCGCCCGCGCCGGGCTCACGGCGGGATGCCCCAGAGCCGCCAGCACCTCCTTGGTCGCGGCGGCGTAGTTCAAGGTGACGAAATGCAGGCACGGTGCGCCCTCGACGACCAGGCGCTGAGCCAGTTCGATGGCGATCTCGATGCCGGCCGCCCGGACCGCGCCACGGTCCTCTTCGGCACCGCTACCCGCGGCTGCCGCCAGCCGGTCGGCTACCCGGCGCGGCAGCGGCCGTCCGCACAACGCCTCGGCGCGGGCGACCGTCCGCAGCGAGGTGATGGGCATCAACTCGGGGATGATCGGTTTCGCACCCTCCACCGGGTCCAGCGCGATCATCCGGTCCCGCAGCCGCAGATAGTGTTCGACGTCGAAGAACATCTGGGTAATCGAATACTCGGCTCCGGCGCGGAGTTTCGCGGCCAGGAACGCGGTGTCGGTGTCCAGATCCGGCGAACGGTGATGCCCCTGCGGGAAAGAGGCCACCCCGGTATGGAAACCGCCCAGCCCACGGACTAGGCGGACCAGTTCCTCCGCGTACTCCACCCCATCCGGGTGTTTGCGCCATTCGCCCAGCGGGTCGCCGGGCGGGTCGCCACGCAACACCAGCAGGTCACGGATTCCCGCATCGGCGTAGCTGCCGATCAGCGAGCGGATCTCCGCGATGCTGTGCCCGACCGCGGTGAGGTGCGCGACCGGGAGCAGGGTGGTCTCCCGGGCCAGATCGGCGACCAGCCGGACGGTGCGGTCCCGGGTGGAACCGCCCGCCCCGTAGGTCATGGAGGCGAACGCCGGGCGCATCCGTTCCAGCTCCCGGACCGCGCGCCACAATCGTGCTTCGCCTGCCGCGTCGCGGGGCGGGTTGAACTCCACCGAGAACGGCACCGCCCCGCCGGATCGGTCCTGCAGGTTCCGCACGACCGACCCGGCAGCGGGCAGTGTCATTCGGCGGCTTCCGGCGAGGCCAGGACGACGAGAAGATCTCCTCCGTCGACCTGCTGAACGGATCCGATGGCGATACGGGCGACGGTGCCCGCCCGCGGCGCGGTGATGGCGGCCTCCATTTTCATGGCCTCGATGGTACCCAGGGGGTCTCCGGCCTCGACGGTATCGCCCTCGCCCACCGTCAGGGTGACGACGCCGGCGAACGGTGCCGCGACCTGGCGGGAATCGTTCCGGTCGGCCTTCTCCGCCTGTTTCACCTCGCCGGCGATGGAGCGGTCGCGAACGGCGATCGGCCGCAACTGGCCGTTGAGGATGCACATGACCGTGCGCATCCCGCGTTCGTCCGGTTCGGAGATCGCCTCGAGCCCGATGAGCAGCGTGACGCCCTTCTCCAGCTGAACGCGATGCTCCTCGCCATACCGCAGGCCGTAGAAGAACTGGTTCGCCGAGAGGCCGGTGGTATCGCCGTAGGTGTCGCGGTGGGCGAGGAATTCACCGGTCGGTCCGGGGAACAGCAGCCGGTTCAGGGTGGCGCGTCGTTGCGCCGGCCCGCCGTCGAGAGCCTTCTCGTCCTCGGCACTGAGCGGCACCTCGGGAGATGCGGCGCTGCGGCCGGCGAGCGCCTTCTCCCGGAACGGTTCGGGCCAGCCACCCGCCGGGGTACCGAGTTCACCACGCAGGAAACCGATCACCGA